>NZ_CP157350.1:0-1518528 GCF_051045985.1 Scardovia wiggsiae
ATGGCCTTACATCATAGCAATACTGAGCCTACCGCTCAACAGCTATGGTCGCGGACCCGGAATTATATGAAGGACCAGGGGTATCTGAGCCCCCGTGATACAAACCTCGTTAGCGAAGTAAGCGCACTGGGTGTATTCGATAATATGATTATCCTCTCAGTTGACGCAGATTCACTCCGTTCTACTCTGGAAAACAAGCTCCATGATGATATCAACGAATGCCTGTCAACTGTGTCTGACAAACCCATGACTTTCATTGTCAAAGTCAATACCCCGAACAATCCCTATACGGATACTGCAAATACTGCGGACAGCGATATCAACAGAAACAATGTAGGGTATAAAGATAACGGCGGCAGCGGATATGCGGAACTGGGAACCGAAACAGGGATAAACCCTTATGAGCCGGACCTGAGCATATCGGAAAATATCGGTATTGATCCGGGCCTCATCGGAAATGTGGAAAACCCGGAAGGGACCGGGACCAGCAGCACTTTTGCACCGCGTAAAACAAAAACAAAAGGCTACACAGAGCCGTACACACCTGCCCACTACGGGCAGCACGCATCTGAAGTTTTACGCAGTGAACCGTCCGCAGAGCATAAGGATGCACCGTTCCATGACCCGATATATAAAGGCGGCAGGGAACCTCAGCCGGCCGATAATATACAAAATCAGCCACATCTCCCTAAAACCCAGATATCGAGGAATGCCGTCACCCACCTTAACCCTTACGCGACTTTTGATACTTTCGTCCAGGGGACATCAAACCGCTTTGCAAAATCAGCAGCAGTAATAGTTGCTGAGGCTCCGGGAACTGCAGACTATAACCCATTATTTATTTATGGCGGTTCAGGTCTGGGGAAGACCCATCTGCTCAATGCTGTCGGCAATTATGTGCTCAGACAGGACCCTAAAGCAACAGTGCGGTATGTTACCGCAGAAGAATTCGTCAATGACTTCGTCAGTGCTCTTGCTGCAGGGGCAAGGAAACAGGCAGCTTTAGCTAATTTTACCAAGAAATACAGGAATGTTGACGTCCTGCTGCTTGATGATATCCAGTTTTTCCGCGGTACTGAAACAATGGAACAGTTCTTCCACACGTTCAATGAACTGACCAGTACAGGCAAGCAGATAGTCATTGCGTCCGATGTTGCACCTAATAATCTCAAAGGCTTCAATGAAAGGCTGAGGACACGCTTCAACAAAGGGCTTGTTGTTGATGTTGCACCGCCGGAAAAAGAGACACGGCTGGCAATACTGCGGCTGAAGGTCTCCAACAGTATTGTCCCTGTCCCTAATGATGTCCTCGATTATATCGCCGACAAAATCACAGACAGTGTCCGTGAGCTTGAGGGGGCGCTTACCCGCGTCACAGCTATAGCAACGCTTAATGACCAGCCGGTGAGCCGTACTTTAGCAGAGCAGACCCTCCACGATTTTTTCAATTCCGACGTGGAAGTTACGCCTACAAGCATTATCACCAATGTAGCGCATCACTATACACTTACTTTTGACGATATCGTCGGGCCCTCACGTACAAAAAACGTTGCCGAAGCCCGGCAGGTATCCATGTATCTTATTCGGGAAATGACAAGCCTTTCTCTTGTTGATATCGGCGAAATATTCGGAGGGCGCGACCACTCCACAGTCATGCATGCCTGCAAAAAGATTGCCAATGAGATGGGCAAAAAACGCGCCCTCTACAATAACGTCAATGAAATCACTATGTATATCAAACAGAAAGATTCAATCAGCCCTGTTTCCCGTAATTGACCGGTATTCACGCGGATCAGATATTCGGATATGGATGTAACAGTACAGTTCTGCCTATTCTGCCGATCCCTGAAATATATAGATTATACGGTTTCCTCATTAATAATTCCCTGTTACGTCTTTTCACAGAAATATACTGTGCTTCTATTTTGCTTTATTTTTCTGCTTCCTCCCTTTACATCCTCTCCATTTTGTGAAGAAACTTATCCACAATACTTTCCACAGATATATGATAACCCTGAGGATAAGTAAGATATTGGCGTGGAAAACATGGGCAAAAAACGTTAATAAAATTAACATTTTTGAGGATAAAAAATCCATAACATATTGCATGTGAGTAACATCAAAGTTATCCACATTTTCTAAACTGATTTTCCACATGCAACCGTTGCCTTCACAATTGATATCATGCGGTTCATACACCATTTCCACATCTTCCACAGCCTCTACTACGACTACTATCTAATTTATATACTTGCCCTTTTAGCCATAACCGCATGCACCATCCCGTTTCGTATATGTTCGTTCGCCCGTTACAATAGACTCATAAGACTTAAAGTTTGCCAGACTACGAACTGAGGTACTAATGAAGGTTGAGATTGATTCCTCTGCTTTTTCAGAGGCTGTATCATGGACTACCCGTATTATCCCTGCCAGGCCTGCGACACCTATCCTTACAGGTGTAAAGCTCGAAGCAGCTGACGGTACCCTCCAGCTCTCAGCATTTGATTATGAAATTTCTGCGCGCCATCACATTGAAGCAGGAATCGATGAAGACGGCACTGTTGTAGTACAGGGAAAGCTCCTTGCAGATATAGCTAAAGCCCTGCCGAGCGGGAAGACCTACTTATCAACAAATGGCTCAAAATTAACAGTTTCAGGAGGAAAATCCACCTTCTCCCTCCAGCTGATGCCTGAATCCGATTATCCTGAACTTCCTGAAATACCTTCCTCTTTAGGCGCTATAGACGGAGATACTTTCTCGCACGCTATCGCCCAGGCAGCTGTTGCTATTTCCCGTGAAGAATCAAGGCCTGTGCTTACCGGGGTCCGTGTAGCCTTTTCTGGTGATAAAGTGCAAATGACTGCAACAGACCGTTTCCGTCTGTCACGGTCAACCTTTACGTGGTCTCCTGCGCAGGATGATACTGATACAGCATTGCTTGTGCGGGGAAACCTCCTGCGTGATATTTCACGCTCCCTGGATACTGCGCAGAACGTTGTTCTTGGGTTCAACAGCGAGTCGCCGACACTGGTAAGTTTTACCAACGCTGGGAAAGTTTCAACGACTCAGCTTATTGATGGCGAGTTCCCGTCAGTTGACCGCCTTTTTGTTTCTGAATACCCGATCCAGGCGGTTATTGACAAAAATGCCCTTATTGATGCTATCCGGCGTGTATCCCTTGTAGCAGAACGGAATGCCCCTATCCGTATGGTTTTCGATAATAACGAAGTGACTCTGTCTGCAGGATCGGCTGACGAATCCCAGGCAACAGAAGTGATCCCGGTTGATATGGATGGAGATCCCATTACGATCGCTTTCAACCCTAATTACCTTCTCGAAGGCCTGGGGGCAATTTATGAACCGTATGTCCGCGTAAAGATGGTCTCTCCTATAAAGGCAGTGGAATTTAACGGGCAGCAGGAGCAGGACGGCAATGAATCGCTGGATTACCGGTATCTTCTGGTCCCGGTACGGTTTGTTGACTGACCATCTCGGGCTTATTGAACCAAAGTAAAGAGTATTCTGTGTATATTTCGCGGCTTGCCCTTGACTATTTCAGGTCGTGGGACCACTGTGTCCTTGATCTGGGCAGCCATGTCAATGTACTTTTTGGGCATAACGGCCTGGGCAAAACAAATATTGCTGAGGCAGTAGAGTTCCTCTCAACAGGGTCCAGCCACAGGGCGGGCTCATCACAGCCGCTTATACAGCATGGGCAGAAAAGTGCAGTTATACGGGCAAATGTGGAATCAGGCCGAGATGTTTCTGATCCTGATATTTCCGGCTCTGAAAAAAAGACGGGAACAAAACCTGATCAGTATACGGTAACTATCCCTGCAAAAGGTGCAAACCGTGCCCGCATCAACAACGGCCCTGCACTTTATCTGCGCGATATAGTGGGGAATATCAAAACTGTTTCTTTTACCCCTGAAGACCAATGGCTTATTTCCCTTGATCCGACAAGGCGGCGCAGTTTCCTTGATAGTGCAGGGTCACAGGTAATACGGGATTATTTTAGGGTCTTGCAGAAGTATGCCCATGTCTCAAAGCAGAGGTCAGCACTTCTGAAGAACATTGCGAACAGAAGGGATATGGGCAGCAGTACTTATGGTCCTGAAGGCGATGGCCGGTACAGCGGATATAGCAGCCAGGGGTATGATAGCCAGAGTATCGCTCAGGATTATTCGAGTTTGGAAGTATGGACCGGGCAGCTGATCAGCACAGGTATAGAGCTGACCCGGTTAAGGGCCAGTATCTGTGATCAGCTGGAAGGGCCGTTTTCGCGGATCTATTCCCATATTGCAGGGGACAGCCAGAAAGCAACGCTGGAATATTCCCCGTCTTTTACGGAAGTGTATGATTTTCCTGATGATCCATTTTCCGCTATAAGCAGCCATTTCCAGCGGCTGTTTGAAGGGGAGGCCGCCCAGGCACGGAACTTGATAGGACCGCATCGCGACGATATAGGCTTTTTCCTCAATTCAATGCCGGCACGCGAATATGCGTCAAACGGTGAATTATGGACCCTGGCTTTAGCATTGAAAATGGCTCTGTTTGAAGTATTATCAGAGAAAATGGCTGCCGGGCATAATGAACGCCATAATGATAATGATACCGGAAATACACTGTCCGACTCCGGCAATAATTTTCACGGGATCAGGAACAAGCCTATCCTTATCCTTGATGATGTCTTCTCCCAGCTTGATACATACAGACGCACAAAAATCGTTGATTTTGCTGCAGGTCAGGGGCAGGTTATCATTACTGCTGCATCACAGAGCGATATACCTGATGAATTTATTTCCGGGAATGCTGATCCGCGTGCCGGCGTAAAGCTTATTAATGTTGAAAAAGTCAGGGACAATACTGATGATATATGGGGCGGTTGATGGCAGAAAATAACCGGGAATCTGTAACACCCGTAGCAGAGCGGCTCGGGCTGCCGCAGAAAAAGCTTCCTGCGCAGATATTTAAACGGTATAGAAAACTGTTTACTCAGAAGCGTGATTACGCCCTGATGAATGAAAAGGCCAGGGACAGCTTCGGCAAAAAAGGGCGCGACCCCAAGGATCTTGATACAGCTCTGGAAAAACTGTTTGCTTCGGGCAGCGGCGTATGGAAAAAGAACCTTATGCTTGCCAAACTGCAGACGCAGTGGGGAAGCGTTGTCGGAAACCATATTGCGCAGCACACGAGTGTGGGATCGTATTCGGACGGACTTCTGGTTATTACAGCAGATTCCCCTGTGTGGGCTACCCAGCTGACATATATGGTGCCGCAGCTGAAAAAAGTAATATCACAAAGGCTTCAGGGGCTTCCTGTAACCCAGATCCGTGTGACCGGTCCGCAATCTTCGGCAAAAAAATATCGAGGAATTCGGCGGGGGCTGTAACCTGCTGCTGACATCGAAATAATCCGCTGAAGGCTTCTCAGTAGCATAACGTCTACTTCTTTTGGTACCCTATGTATATCATGTGTGAATGCGTTTAAGAGCCGTTTCTGTGCTTTTTAGCGTGAAGTACTTGCGGAAAGTACTCCGAAATTGCTTATGTGGCAAAGGCGATATTGGGGTTTAAGGAGGACAGCTTGGCTGGCAGTGAAGAAAATGGACAGGTGCAGAAGGAAACTCAGCGTGAGGGCAACGGCGAGCAGCTTGACGACGATATGAAACCGGACCATTATGATGCGAGCGATCTCAGAGTCCTTGAAGGGCTTGAAGCTGTACGTATCCGTCCGGGAATGTATATAGGGTCTACAGGCCCGCGGGGGCTCCATCATCTGGTTTATGAAATAGTTGACAATTCAGTTGATGAAGCGCTTGCGGGGTATGCTTCGCATATTGAAGTGACGATCTTGCCGGATAATGGTGTGCAGGTAATAGATGACGGCCGCGGAATCCCTGTTGATGAAGTTCCGGGAGAAGGCCGGTCCGGTGTGGAAACGGTTATGACCAAACTGCATGCAGGAGGCAAATTTGGCGGCGGCGGCTACGCTGTATCCGGCGGCCTCCATGGCGTAGGTATTTCTGTTGTGAATGCGCTTTCCACCAGAGTGGATATTGAAGTGCGCCGCCAGGGATTCCACTGGACCCAGACGTATATTGATCAGAGGCCATCAGCCCCGTTAAAAAAAGGCAGGGCTATGGATGAGGGCGAAAGCACGGGTACTTCTGTAACTTTCTGGGCAGACCCTCAGATATTTGATGCAACAGAATATGATTTCGAGACCCTCCGCGCACGTTTCCAGCAGATGGCCTTCCTGAATAAAGGGCTGAAAATATCCCTGACTGATCTGCGCACAGTAGATGAAGCTGTAGATGAAGTTGCCTCAGAGGATAATAATCCTTCTGGAAACGGGCATCGTACGGTTACGTACCAGTACGTCAACGGCATTAAGGATTATGTCGATTATCTGGTCAAAGCCAAAAAATCCGCTGTGATCGAAGAAGATATCATTGATATTGATGCAGAAGATACGCAGCAGGGTATTTCTGCTGAGATCGCCATGCAGTGGACTTCAGGGTATTCTGAATCCGTCCACACTTTTGCCAATACGATCTCAACAACTGAAGGCGGGACCCATGAAGAAGGTTTCCGCGCCGCGCTTACCGGCCTTGTTAACCGGTATGCCCGTGAAAAAGGCATCCTTAAAGATAAAGATGAAAACCTCTCCGGTGATGATGTGCGTGAAGGGCTTGTGGCGGTGATTTCCGTTAAGCTGACAGTCCCGCAGTTCGAAGGGCAGACGAAAACCAAGCTCGGCAATGCGATCGCTAAGACCTTCGTCCAGCGCGTTATGACGGAACGGATGGCCGACTGGTTTGATGCCCATCCGAGCGAAGCGAAATCGATCATCCAGAAAGGTATGGAAGCTGCACGGGCACGCCTGGCAGCCAAAAAAGCGCGTGAATCGACAAGGCGCAAGTCGATCTTTGAATCAGCCGGGATGCCTGATAAGCTGAAAGACTGCCAGTCTTCAGACCCTGCAGAATGCGAGCTGTTCATTGTGGAAGGTGATTCGGCAGGCGGTTCCGCTATCCAGGGGCGCAACCCGATAACCCAGGCTATCCTTCCTCTGCGGGGGAAGATCCTCAATACAGAACGTGCCTCACTCGACCGTATGATGAAGTCAGATACCATTGAATCCCTTATTACCGCAGTTGGCGGAGGATATGGGGAAGATTTCGACGTGAGCAAGGTACGCTACCATAAGATCATCATTATGGCTGATGCTGATGTTGACGGCGCCCATATTGCAACATTGAACCTGACATTATTCTTCCGCTATATGCGGCCTATGATCACTGAAGGCTATGTATATGTTGCAATGCCTCCGCTGTACAGGCTGAAATGGACGAAAGGCGCGCACGATTTCGTCTATACCGACGCTGAGCGTGACCGTATGCTGGAGGAAGGGCGGGCTTCCGGCAGGCAGCTCCCTAAAGGCGAAGGTATCCAGCGGTACAAGGGCCTGGGTGAAATGACATATCAGGAATTATGGGAAACCACAATGGACCCTGAACACCGCATTTTGAAGCAGATACATATTGAGGATGCTGCACAGGCGGATGAGACATTCTCCATGCTGATGGGTGAGGATGTGGAGCCGCGCCGCCTGTTCATCCAGCGTAATGCCCGTGATGCACGCTTCATAGATGCATAGCCAATCCCTATAGTGCAGATATCAACAGGAACAGGAACATCAAAGGTAAGGAAGAACCGTGGCAGACGATAATGAGACAGACCTCGGCAGCGAAGAACCGGCAGACGGTGCGGATAATTCGCTTGAACCTGTAAGCCCTCAGGCAGGCGACGAAGATTTCGGACTGCTGAAAGGCACCCGTATCAGGGCAATGGACCTGCAGCAGGAAATGCGGGAATCATACCTTGCATATGCCCTTTCGGTAATCGTTGAACGCGCACTGCCCGATGTCCGCGACGGCATGAAGCCTGTACACCGCCGTGTGATCTACGCGATGTACGACGGGGGATACCGGCCGGACCGCGGCTATAACAAATGTTCCCGCGTTGTCGGTGATGTGATGGGTAAATACCATCCCCACGGCGATGCTGCTATCTATGACACGCTGGTACGTATGGCACAGCCGTGGTCGATGCGGTATCTGCTTGTGGACGGCCAGGGCAATTTCGGGTCTCCTGGAGATGATCCTGCAGCTGCCATGCGATATACAGAGTGCCGTATGGCACCGCTGGCTATGGAGCTTGTACGTGATATTGATAAAGATACCGTCGATTTTGTCCCCAACTACGACGGCAAGACCCAGGAACCTACAGTGCTGCCAAGCCGGTTCCCCAACCTTCTGGTGAACGGTTCGGCAGGTATTGCTGTAGGCATGGCGACGAATATCCCCCCTCATAATATGCGTGAAGTCGCGCAGGGGGTCCACTGGGCGCTGGACCATCCGAATGCCAGCCGTGAAGAGCTCCTCAACAATCTGATCGCCATTATTAAGGGGCCTGACTTCCCAACAGGAGCAACGATCCTCGGCCACAGAGGCATTGAGCAGGCGTACCGTACCGGGCGCGGCCTGATCACTATGCGTGCCGTAGTCAATACTGAAGAGATCAACGGCCGCCTGTGTCTGGTGGTGACTGAACTCCCTTACCAGGTGAACCCTGACCGGCTGGCATCTTCAATACGGGAAGCAGTGCGTGACGGGAAGATCCAGGGTATCGCTGATATGCGCGACGAGACTTCCGGGCGTACAGGCCAGCGTCTGGTACTCGTCCTTAAACGTGACGCTGTCCCGAAGGTAGTGCTCAACAATCTTTATAAGCACACCCAGCTGCAGCAGACATTCGGCGCCAATATGCTTGCCCTGGTGGACGGCGTGCCGCGTACGCTCAGCCTTGACGCATTCATCCGTCACTGGGTATCGCATCAGCTTGATGTTGTGGAACGGCGCACCAGGTATCTGAAGCGTGAGGCGGAGGAGCGCGACCATATCCTCCAGGGGTATCTGAAAGCGCTGGATATGATCGAGGAAGTCATAGCGCTTATCCGTAGGTCGCCGGATGTAGATGAGGCCCGTGCGGGCCTGATGCGGTTGCTTGATGTTGACCAGGTACAGGCGGACGCCATCCTTGCCATGCAGTTGCGCAGGCTGGCTGCACTGGAAAGGCAGAAGATCATTGATGAGCACGATGAGCTGATGCGCCGGATCGCTGACTATAATGATATCCTTGCCAGCCCGGAGCGCCAGCGCGCCATTGTCGGCGATGAAATGGATGAAATCGTTGACAAATACGGTGATGAGCGCCGCACACAGATACTCCCGTTCTCCGGCGAAGTCAATGTTGAGGACCTTATAGCTGAGGAGAATGTTGTTGTAACAGTAACGCATTCCGGCTATATCAAACGTACAAAAGCTGATGAATACCGGGCTCAGCATCGGGGCGGCAAAGGGATCAAAGGGACCCGGCTGCGTGAAGATGATGTTGTGGACCATTTCTTCCTTACCAGTACCCATAACTGGCTGCTGTTCTTTACCAACCAGGGCAGGGTATACCGTATCAAGGGCTATGAGGTCCCGGAAGGTTCCCGCGATTCCAAAGGCCAGCACGTTGCTAACCTCCTGCAGCTGGGGCCTGATGAGAAAATACAGCAGGTCCTCTCTATCAGGGATTATTCCGCAGCACAGTATCTGGTCCTTGCAACCCGCAGCGGCAAAGTCAAGAAAACCCATCTCTCAGAATATGATTCTGCCCGCCAGGGAGGCCTGATCGCCGTACGTCTGCGCGAGATCGAAGGTGCTTACAGGACTGATGCCGACGGCAAGAAGGTAGCGGTCGTTGATGAACTTATCGGTGCCGCACTATGCAACAGTGATGATGAAATCATTGTTGTTTCGCGGAAAGGCATGAGCGTTAAGTTCCAGGCAGATGACCAGACCCTGCGCCCTATGGGACGCCAGACTGCAGGTGTCCAGGCGATGAAATTCCGCGGAGAGCCCGGCAATGACCTCCTGCTGAGCATGGACGTTATCCCGGCTGATTCGGATTCAGACCTTCTTGTAGTTACCAATGAGGGTTTTGCCAAGCGTACTGCGTTAAGCGAATACCGTCTGCAGGGGCGCAACGGTTATGGAGTTAAAGCCATCAATCTTGTGGAGGACCGGGGATCTCTTGTCGGCGCTATGGTAGTCCATGAAGATGACCAGGTGATGGCCATTATGAAATCAGGCAAGGTCATCCGTTCGGATGTTTCGGAGATCAAACGTACCGGCAGGAATACACAGGGTGTGACCCTAGCGAAAACCGGTAAGGATGATGAGATCCTGTCTATCGCCCGGAATGCTGAAAAAGATGATGAAACTGGTGACGGACAGAATACTGAAGATTCAGTAAATAACTCTGACGCTGCGGACCGGGATGGCAGCACCAGGAGTACAGTTGAACAAGGAATAACAACCGATAGCGCAGCGGGCACAAGCTCAGCTGAGTAGGAGGGTATTATGACGGCAGAAACTCCGCAGCCGCAGGATCCACGGTACGACGCCCGGCAGGACGCATCTGCCCAGCAGATGGCGGATCCTAATGCCGAAACACAGTACACTACACGTGATGCCCAGGAGGTTGCGGCAAGGTCTGCTGTCCGTCCGGCAGCAAATTCCGGAGGTCACGCGAGAACTTCCCAGCAGCCGGGGGATACCAGCCGTGCCGGAAGCTCTTCCTCAGCCGGTACAGGCTCAGGTGTGCCCCGCGCCCGCCGGATGAACCTGTCAATAACCCGGGTGGATCCATGGTCTGTCACCAAAATGGCGTTCATGCTTTCTATTGCTGGAGCCATAATCCAGCTTGTTGCCGTAACCCTTATCTGGTTTATTGTAGATGCGGTAGGCCTGTTTGATGTTGTCAACGAACTTGGTACCAGGATCAGCTCTTCATTCAATCTGACAGATATCCTCAGCCTTCCACGGGTTATTGGTGCAATAACGATCCTGTCGGTATTCGAAATCGTTATTATTTGCGTGATGGCAGCAATTGGGGCACTTCTGTACAATGTTTCCAGCCGCCTTGTAGGCGGGATCCACGTAACGCTTGGTGATGATTAACAGACCAGGTCCGAGTACCCGGTTATACCAGGCTGGAAACAGCAGGTAAAGGCGGGTCCTATGGAACGTGATAATCCGTCAGGCAACAGGCGTGCGTCGATTGATGATGTGGCATATGCATCCGGTGTTTCCCGGCAGACAGTCTCCCGTGTAATCAATAATTCCGGATATGTAGCTGAACAGACGCGGATGAAAGTTGAAGATGCCATCAGGCATTTGCATTATCAGCCTTCCCAGTCTGCCCGTGCACTTGCAACACGGCATTCGCGGATGATCGCAGTCATAGCAGGCGGCATCAATTATTTTGGGCCATTATCTACGATATCAGCACTGGAACAGACGGCCCGTGCCCGCGGATATTTTATTTCCCTGGCCAATGTTGACGAACGGGGGCTGTCAGATACTGAATTTTCCTCTATTATGCAGGGTTTCTCCCAGCTTGGTGCCGAGGCATATGTGATCGTTGCTCCGACTGATGCCATGCTCCATGCCGTTAAGCAGGTGCGGTTTGATGTCCCCTGTGTGATCATTACCGGATCGGATGGGGATGAGGATATTGAAGGGTATCTTGAGGCAAACAGTACCGTGTATGCTGTGAGTATTGACCAATGGGATGCAGTGGGCTGTATTGCAGAAACAGTATATTCTGACTGTTTCAGGCATCAGGGGGCTAAGGATTCGGGTTCCGCAGCCGCAGGATCCATGGATAATGCGGCCTATTATCTTGCAGGACCCCTGCAGTGGCGCGATGCGTATACCCGGCGTGCAGCATGGGAAGCAGCGTGTACGGAACTCGGGATGGAGAGCACTGTTATTGACGCGGACTCATGGGATGCCCAGGCAGGGTATTCGGCAGTAGAGGCCATACTGGGAGAAGCTTTCGGGGACAAAGGGCCTGAAAGCGGCAAGTTCCGTGAAGGCCGTAATATCGCAGTTGTCTGTGCCAATGACCTGCTTGCCTTTGGTGCTTTACGCGCTTTAGGCGAATACCCGGGCCTGGATATAGATAACAGGGATACGGGCCGGAGGCTGGTAAAAATCGCCGGATATGATGATATGCCCGGGTCAGACAGTACATGCCCGCCGTTGAGCACAGTAAAACCGGATTTTGGGATGCTCGGATCAACGGCTATGGAGATACTCCTTAATGCTGTTGAGGATCCCGGAAGCGCAGAAGGTCCGGAAGAAACTGCAGGGGATGTATCCAGTGGCGCAGAAGCAGGGAATGGGATAAAGGGCTGGAAGAAAGGCCTCACAGGGAACAGGGATGCTGCTGTATTGCCTCAGCGGCACGGTGTTATCCAGGTCCCTGCACAGTTTATCCGACGGGAAAGCCTGTAAAAGTACCTGTAAAGATAGTGGAATAGACAATACGGCGCGTGTATAGAATCCCTTTAGTGCTATACTTGATGTGTGAGCGCTCACATATAAATACGGAAAAGAAAAGCAGAAACAGAATCCATCCGTAATGTTTCCACAGACGGGAACGGTGAGACGGTTCCAAAAACAGTACTAAGGGGTACTGGACTACTGGACGGGTCCGCATTTACAGTGCTGCGGGCCGGATACGCGAAAGGTGGTGCCGCATGGCTGGCACAGTAGCTGATACAGCAGCGGGAATGGCAGCTGAAACACATATGTTGCCGAATACGGGGCGTGCTGCCGAGGATGTTGCCGAAGGCAGGACTTCACTGGGGATCGAGTTTGGCTCCACGCGGATCAAAGCTGTCCTGATTAATAACAGGTATGAGACTCTTGCTTCAGGGGAGCATGGCTGGGAAAACCGTCTGGAAAACGGGCTGTGGACGTATTCACTGGATGATATCTGGTCCGGCCTTCAGGATGCATATGCCAGCCTGGCTGATGATTTTAAAGGGAAATACGGGGCAGAGCTTACTGCTGTCGGGTCGCTCGGTTTTTCTGCAATGATGCACGGATACCTGGCTTTTAACAAAGATGGCAAACTTCTCGTACCGTTCCGCACATGGCGCAATACCAGTACCCGCGAAGCGCACGAAAAGCTGTCGGACCTGTTCCGGTTCAATATCCCCGAACGCTGGTCTATCGCGCATCTGTACCAGGCGATACTCAACAAGGAAGAGCATGTCCCTGAGCTGGCGTATTTCACTACGCTTGCAGGATATGTCCACTGGAAACTTACCGGACGTAAAGTCCTGGGGGTTGGCGATGCATCGGGCATGTTCCCCGTAGACCCTCAGACACATACATGGGAAGAAGGTTTCCTTGACCGGTTCAGCAGCCTGCCGGAAGTATCGCAGCAGCCCTGGGATATCCGGGATATCCTGCCTCAGCCGCTTGCAGCAGGGGAAGATGCGGGGACACTGACTGCGGAAGGTGTACAGCTTCTTGATCCCAGCGGCAGGCTTCGCCCGGGCATCCCGATGGCGCCTCCGGAAGGCGACGCGGGGACCGGCATGGTAGCGACAAATTCAGTACGTCCCCGTACAGGCAATGTATCAGCAGGGACATCGATATTTGCTACAGTCGTCCTGGAACACAGGCTAGAACGGTTCCATCCGGAAATCGATATCGTCGCTACCCCTTCAGGGGATCTAGCGGGGATGTCGCACGCCAATAATTTTACTTCGGACCTCAACGCGTGGGTGGGTATTTTCAGCCAGTTTGCACAGGCTGCAGGTATAGTAATGGATATGGATACCGTGTATTCCACACTGTTCACTGCTGCGCTTACTGACAGGCCTTCTGGCACTTCCAGTCCGCAGCTTCCGTCCGGCATAAGTGCGGATGCCGATGCGGGCGGGCTTATCAACTACTGTTTCTATTCCGGGGAGTTTCTCGCCGGCCTGGAAGAAGGGCGGCCTGTATTTGCCCGCGGCCCGCACAGCCGCATGACTTTGGGGAATTTTATGCGGGCGCAGCTGTTCTCTGCATTCAGTCCGGTGAAAATCGGCATGGATATTATGGCGAAAGATGAGCATGTGGCTATAGATACCCTGGTCGGCCATGGCGGTATATTCACCACCCCTGTAGTCGCGCAGCGCATACTTGCCGCAGCATTCAACGTTCCTGTCACAGTAATGCCCACTGCTTCTGAAGGCGGTGCCTGGGGCATGGCAGTCCTTGCAGCATATCTGCTGCGCTGCGCGGGAGCCGGGAAAACGCAGGATCTTGCGGATTTCCTTGATACGGAAGTATTCGCTGCTGCCCAGCCATCCACAGAGCAGCCCCGCCCTGACGACGTTGAAGGTTTTAAGAAGTTCTTCAGGCGTTTTACCGCAGCCCTTCCTGTGGAAAAGGAAGCCGTCAGGACTATCAGTGATGACAGTGCCGATGAAAACACCGCACAGCACCAGTGAAATGCGAGGAACGCCGGAAACCGGCAGCAGTGGAAACCACGATGCCGTAACTATCGGGAAAACAAACAAACAGACAGGAGCAATATGCCAACTCTCAATGATTATTCTCAGGAAACCCGCAGCGAAGTCATGCGCGTGCGGAAAGAAGTGTCAGACCTCCACCAGCAGCTGATTGCATGGAACCTTGTAGTATGGACTGCCGGGAATGTATCACAGCGCCTGCATTCCGCGGACCTCATGGTTATCAAACCTTCGGGCATAAGGTATGAAAACCTTACGCCGGAATCTATGGTGGTGTGCGATTTGGAAGGGAATGTGGTAGATGGCGCGGCAGCACCATCTTCCGACACTGCTTCCCACGCATATATCTACCGCATGATGCCGGAAGTATACGGTGTCGTCCATACCCATTCCACATATGCCACGGCCTGGGCAGCGACAGGGAAGAATATCCCCTGCGTACTCACTATGATGGGTGATGAATTTGGCGGAGAAGTCCCGGTAGGGCCATTCCGGCTTATCGGCTCTGAAGCTATCGGCGAAGGTGTGGTCGAAACACTGAAAAAATATCCGAAATCCCCCGCTGTCATCATGCAGAACCATGGCCCGTTCACTATCGGTAGGAGTGCTGAAGCAGCAGTCAAGGCTGCAGCTATGACGGAAGAAGTTGCCCATACAGTGTGGGCAGCGCAGATGATAGGGGGAGTGATCCCTATCCCGCAGGAAGATATCGACAGACTCAATGACCGTTATCAGAATGTATACGGCCAGCAAGGCAAATAGTTAATAACCAAGGAGTAATTATGGCAATGGAAAACCCGTTTGAGGGCAAAGAGATCTGGTTTGCAGTCGGATCGCAGGATCTGTATGGTGAAGAAGCCCTGCAGCAGGTAGCCAGGCAGTCCCATGATATTGTGGAAACGCTGGATGCCTCTCCGGATATCCCCGTGAAGCTGGTCCTGAAACCGACGCTGAAAGATTCCGATTCCATAAGGAATTTCATGATCGATACTTCATCGCACCCGGAATGTATTGGTGTGATTGCATGGATGCACACATTCAGCCCGGCAAAAATGTGGATACGCGGCCTGAACGAACTCCATAAGCCGCTGCTCCAGCTCAATACCCAGCATCACCTTGAGATCCCTTGGGATACCATGGATATGGACTTCATGAACCTTAACCAGGCTGCCCATGGCGACCGCGAATTTGGCTATATTGTCACCCGCCTTGGGATACCGCGTAAAATCGTTGCGGGACACTACACCGACCCTGATGTTGCACAGCGTATTGGCGTGTGGGCACGGGCATGTGCGGGCTGGAATGCCGCCAACACTATGAAGGTCTGCCGCTGGGGCGACAATATGCGCAATGTCGCTGTGACTGAAGGCGACAAAACGGAAGCGGAGCGTGTATTCGGGACTTCCGTCAATACCTGGCCGGTCAATGAACTGGCAGCATATGTTGATAAGGCAGGCGATGACCAGGTCAGGGCGATCATCGACGATTATAAGCGTGAATATGATGTAGCCCCTGAACTTCTTGGTTCACGGTATGATTCCCTGGTTACAGCTGCCCGGGAAGAAGCAGGCATGCGCAATATGCTTGATAATATTGGCGCAACAGCAGCCACAGATAATTTTGAAGACCTCGGGCCGCTCAGGCAGCTTCCCGGTGTCGGTGCACAGCGTCTGATGGCGGACGGTTACGGTTTCAGCGCAGAGGGAGACTGGAAAACTTCCGTACTCGTGCGCATAGGGAATGTTATGGGGTATGGCCTTGAAGGCGGCTGCTCGCTGATGGAAGATTATTCCTATAATTTCGTTTCCGGAAAAGAAAAAATACTGGGAGCCCATATGCTGGAAGTTTCGCCAACGCTGAAAACTGACGGCAGGGCCAGCCTTGAGATACACCCGCTTGGTATTGGCGGGAAAGAAGATCCGGTGCGTCTGGTTTTTACCGCTACACCTAAGAAAGACGCCGTTGTTGTTTCCCTCGCCGATATGCGCGAGCGGTTCCGTCTTGTTATGAATGTGGTGGACGTTGTGCAGCCGGACCGGGAGCTTCCCAAGCTTCCTACCGCACGTGCATTGTGGGAGCCTAAACCGTCGCTGAAAACATCTGTCCAGTGCTGGCTTCTTGCGGGTGCCGCCCACCATACATGCATGACTACCGCTGCCGGCCGTGAGGCCTGGGAAGATTTTGCACGCATAGCCGGTGTAGAGCTTGCTGTTATTGATGAGGATACATCCGCTGCTGGCTTCGAGAAAGGGCTTCAGCTCAGCGATGTGTATTATCGGCTTAACGGGCATTTCTAAGGGGTATCCTCAGGGCATCCCTGCAGCCTGAAATACTCTTCTGCCCTTTCTATCCTTTCTGCCCTGCTGCCTGCGGCCTGAAGGCAGCAGGGTTTTATTGTATTTCCTCGGTCATGCTATGTTGTCTGTTGGATAGGAATACAATTTATTGACCTCGTTGCTTGATTGAGGATACAATTTATTGCTGTCATTTTCATCAGTAGCTTTTGCATTTTTTCTTCTACTCTTGAATAATCGTCCATCTTGAGAGTCTTTTTTCCCTGTCTTGTATATGATAGTAATCATTGCAGGATCAATTTCCCCATCATCATTAGTTCCACCAATTATGATTTTGTCTACTATACTTTCAAATACAGTTCTGTCAAATTCTTCAAGATATTTATTCGATTCCAATAGCTTCTTAAATCCTTCAAGTCTTTTCTTTAATGCTTTTTCATCGGTCAAAGTTATCTCTAACGCTCTTTTTTCTTCAAGCAATTTCTCCTTACTGATGGAAATTTCATTATATTTCTCTTGATATATGTCCATACTGATTGATTCATTAAGCCTTAATTCAACAAGGTCTTTCTCTTTCTTCAGTATTTTATCAAGTTGATTACTAATCTCCTTCAAGTCCTTTGCTAAGCTATTATCTTTCAGCTCTTCTTCCACAGTTTTTAAGAACTCATTTGTAATCTCTACATTATTGTGGCATACCTGACGATAGCTTTCCATAAATGCTTTTTCTGCGGCTTCTTCTTCAATGCCTTTGCTGTGTGGGCAATACTTCTTTCCATTTTTAGTGGCATTGACACATTGCCAAATTACTTTTTTATATTCAGAACTTGAATGCCAATTTCTTCTTGAAAGCATATGACCGCAAAATCCGCATTCCAGCATACTGCTGAAAGCATATTTCCTTGAATACTTTTCTCTTTTACCGCCATTATTAGCAACTGTATTTCTATTCTTTGCCCTTCTTAATCTAATTCCCTGAGCCTTTTCAAAATCTTCTTCGGAAATAATAGGCTCATGATGATTTTCAATATAAAATTTATCTTGTTCCCCAAAGTTATCTAATCTTCTTTTTGAAATAGGATCAACAGTGAATGTTTTACCCATGAGAAGATCGCCCTTATATTTTTCATTTTTAATGATTCCTAAAACAGTAGTTTCAGTCCATTTCTTATATCCTCTTGGCGATAAATAACCTTGTTCTTCAAGCTCTCTGGAAATAACCATACCTCCAACGCCTTCAAGGTATCTTCTGAAAATATATCGTACAATCTCAGCTTCTTTTTCATTGATGGAAATACTCTTAGTTTCCGGATCATAGTCATAACCTAAACAACCTTGAAACCCGACCATTTCTCCTCTTTCCATCTTCATTCTCAAGCCTTTTTTAACATTGGCTGAAATATTTTCTACTTCCTGTTGAGCAACTGAACTCAAAATAGTCAAAAGCAGCTCTCCATCCATCGTTAAAGTATTGATATTTTCTTCTTCAAAAAATACTGCAACATTATATTCCTTTAGCTTTCTAACATATTTCAAAGTATCTAAAGTATTTCTTGCAAATCTTGATATAGATTTTGTAATTACCATGTCTATATCGCCGTTCATACAATCATTGATTAGTCTTTGAAAATCAATTCTTCTGTCAACCTGTGTACCGGTTATCGCTTCATCAGCATATATTCCTGCAAGTGTCCACTCTTTATTTTTCTTTATAAATTCTGTGTAGTGTTCTACTTGAGAATTATAGCTGTTAATCTGATCTTCAGTATCTGTACTAACTCTGCAATAAGCTGCCACTCGCTTTATTGAGCGTTCAACACAGCCTGATGCAGTTCTTTTCAGTGTGGTATCACCTTTAATAACTTTTACATCTTTCTTCACTGCATCCGCCTCCTTATTTGTATCTTTCTATGCAGTTTAATTATACCACACTTACAAAACATTATAAATATAATTCTGTCGAAATGTTATACTTTTTCATTAGTTTTAACTTTATCTTTCTATATTCAATATCGTTTAGTAAATGTTCGGAAAGTAAGATAGATAGCATAGATAATTGGAGGCTATATTTTAATAATTTGTTATTCATTCTAAACCCTCCTCGTTAAAATTCATTTTTAAGTTTTATGACATTGACGGATGCTTTGGATCAGCAACATTGGAATCTCACCACCGCCCCTGTTAAGATGAGCCGACTTTCACTAAAGAAGTATCATTATCATTACTCAGGTCATAGCTCACAAAGTTATCCTTGTCCTTTGCTTTAAGAGAATTTATTTATCGCTCGTTTCCTTATATCCTTGTCTTTGACAGTGTTCATTTAAACCGAATTTCTTCAGCAGGAAAGTTATGGCGTAAATTTCTTACGCTCACTAAGTAATTAAAAGTCCCGTCTTGGTCTATTCAGTTGTCAAAGAACAAATATTTGAAAGGGATTTTCTTTACATCTTCCTGTTTGCCATAAATAGGCTATATCTCTTATATAAAGTAACGGAGGTCAAACTCCCCTTCACTTTATATAAGGAAAGTTTGACCCCCTTGGTTACCGAAGTTTATAAATCTTCGATAAGTTTCTTCAGCTTTTCAAGAATTTTGTTTCTTCTTTTGATTAAAGCCGGATGTGTAATATCTTTTAATTTTGCTACCGAACGAACAGTTTCATCATTGAAGTACAAACGCTCTATGATGTCCCTTTCTTCGTCGTTCAGTTTTGATATAGCATATCTCAATGATTCAATCATCATTTGTGTTTCCACAATTCTTGCTACATCAACACTTTCATCGACGATATTGTCTGCATAATGTCCATCATAATCAAAAGAAGAAAATGGTAATACGCAGTGTTCTCTATCTATCATGTAAAGATATTTTTCATGCTCTGTTATCTTCCAGTAGGCTTTATAGGCTTCTTCACTTACGGGTATGGCGTTCCCTTTGACATAGATGTAATATTCTTTAGCCATTGTGTTATCCTCCTTTTTATGTTCTCTGTTTTGCTTTTTGAGAATAAAAAAGGAGGACTTCTACACTTTGGCGTAAAAAGTCCTCCGGAAATAACAATTGAATTAGCTTTTATTGTTATTGCATTATTTAATTGTCCAAGAAAATATCTATATAAAAGCGAACCAAAAAGGCACAATTAACAACAATCTATTTACATTATTAAATAAAATATGATTATGAAGATGCCCCTTATCTATGTGGGTAGTGAGTACATACTCATACTTTCCTTGAAAGACCTTTTCACATAGTTCAAGACCTATTTTGTGTGCCTGTTCAGGAGTGGTTTCTCCGGGAGCAAAAGATTGAATTAAATGCCTTGCCAATATTTTTGCCTTGGAATTACATTCTCTTTTTGTCTGCTCAAACTCAAGATGAGCCAGCTTAGGATTGCAGTTAAAAGAGGAAATAAGGATTTTTTCATCAGTTTTATCAGCATTCGTGATGTAGTTTAGGGCTAAGTGCAAAGTTTTTTTTATGGGATGAATCTTTGTAACAGCCATCAGACTTCCTCCGTATTTATACTTTCTAAATTTCCAAGGTCATATAGTTTTTTTCGCAGAGAGTAAATATCTTTTCCCTGCTTTTTTAGTAGCTCCTGTATATCAAGGATGTCATCTTTATAGATAGCTGCGGTGGAATTTACCCGCTTTGCAATCTGATTGATACTACCGGTTATTCTACCTATACTTGCGGAAAGTTCCCTAAAAGCTGTCATATCCAATACGAAAATATCCTTACCAAGGATGCATTTCATAATAAACTGACGCAAAGTTTTGCAACCGGAGAGCCTATATTTTTTCCCCAAAACCTTTAGTTCATCATCTGAAAGCATTAAATAAATGCCATGAGTTCTTACTCTGTTTGCCATATCAAAACCTCCAAATCCTAAAAACAGCAAAAGAAAAAACCTGTAGAATCAAGTACTAAACTTGACTTACAGGTTTTGTTTTATAGTATATTTCTAAATCAGAAATCTCCTGTAAAGAGATAAAATAGTTATATAAGTTATAAGAGGATTATAACATTTTGGAAAGTAAGCTTCAATGAAAGAAGTGAAAACTTTTTCAAAGTTTTTATATCGGTCAGATGATTAGGAATAAGTATAAGTTAGTGTTTATCCTTTTACAACCAGCCCTCTATATCTGCTGATAGCCGCAAAAACTTCCTGTTTTCTTGGCATTGCAAGATTACCGGGATGACCTGTATATGGTGATATAGAATCCAATCCGAACCTTTCAATATGTCTGTACATCTGCTCCAGTGCCTGTTCAATTGTCTTCTTTTCATCAATCACTTTATTCTTTAAAAACCCGATCATAACGGCGATACAATTTGTCTGACTTTCATCAACAAGCTGCTCCAGCCCTGAAATATCTATATTGTTCCATCCATACAAAATAGTATATTTGCCTTTGGCTTTCAGGCGATCTTCTTTACCTGACAAAGAGAATCCTTTTTTCAAAGGAACACGATGTGTTACTTTACCAAAAACATTATCTGATAAAAATTCTCTTTTATATCCGTTGGTAGACGCTATTTCCTTTGCTCTGTCGGTGACATCCTTTGGAATATACTCATCCATCATTATAACTCTGTCGGCAACATCAAAATAATCTCCGCAACCTCCCACTATGAGTATGGTGGAAACTCCCAAATCTTTATATAAAGGTTTTACTTTATCAATAAAAGGTGTTATAGGCTCTTTTTGTCTTGCAATCAGCTTTTGCATACGACCGTCACATATCATAAAATTGGTGGCGGAAGTATCTTCATCAATCAAGATAAGTGAAGTTCCGGATTCTAACGCTTCCATTACATTTGCCGCCTGTGATGTGCTTCCGCTGGCATTTTCCGTAGAAAATAAATGTGTATCCTTGTTTCCCGGCAGATTATTTATAAAAGCACTTATATTTACTTTTTCAACATTTCTTCCATCCTCTGCACGAATCTTGACCGCATCAAAACATGTAATCACCATTTCACGCCCGTCACCTGAAATATGATTATATACTCCACGTTCAAGTGCTTTCAGTAGTGTTGACTTACCATGGTAGCCTCCACCTACAATCAATGTAATGCCCTTTTCAATTCCCATCCCGGATATATGCTTTCCGCTTGGAAGATCCATATCCGTTTCAAAACTTTTTGGACTCTTAAAAGGAATACCGTCACGCAAAGGCTTATCTGAAACACCGCTCTCACGTGGCAAAACAGATCCGTTGGCAACAAATGCAACCAAATTCCTTCGCTTTAATTCCTCCCTTATATACTCTTGGTCGATCATTAAAGAAATCTGATTTTTCAATTCATTATGATCAATATTTTCATACAATAATGCCGCATCCATAATTTTTACAAGAGTTTGTGAAAAAATCTGATTGGCTTCTTTTCCTAAAACGCGTCTGCCGGCTGCCGGAAGCCCTATCTCAAATCTTACCTCAACTCTGTTGTCCTTAATCAAAACGGAAGTTCTCTCCAACATCTCCTGTCCGCATCTGTCAATTACAATCATACCGCTACCACCTGTAGCATTTATTTTCTGACTGTAAATTTCAGCTTTTTTATAAAACTCCCTTGTTAAAAAATCCGAAACGGCAATAATTTTACTTTTTGAATCAAGTAATTCATCAGGGATACCTGTTACTTTCCTGTTCATAATAATCCGCACTTTTGATGGCGGTGCATATGGGTCAACTTGTACATGGTCAATGGAAAGAATATATTTCCCGAAGTTGTACTCTCCCTTTATAGATTTATATGCACCATATCCCTGACCGTTTATTGAAAATAATAACTGCTCCAGTTCCTGTCTACTTTTCAAATGTATACCTCCATATCATGTTTCCAAACATTCTAATACTTTTTTTGTTTTTGTCAATGCCTTACATATAACGCAGCCGTTCAGCTTCCTTATCTTCAATTACAGTTCTCCCAAATCCAATGGCTTGGGCGGGTTCCTGACATTCCTTATGGCGGAAGCCATAGCCCAGGTGGTCAACTTCTTTGTCCAGATGAAATGGGTATTCAAATCTGATTCGAGCTTCAAAAATGCTGCATGGAAATATATTATCCTGGCTGTAATCATTGTTATTGTCAACCTTGTGCTTCCTCCATGGGTCACCAGCCTGTGCCATAGCTGGGGCTGGAATGACCAGGTTGCAGCAACAGTCGCTTCTGTTGTCAACACCCTTCTGGCTGTCATTGTCAGCTATCCGCTGCTCAAATGGTGGATTATGCCGAAGAGCAAAAAGCATGAGGAGGAGATCAGAAGGGCCCGGCAGGAAGCTTCCCGGGCATGATCTATATGTGCTGGTGGATCGGATAAGGTACCTACATCCTGGAAAGACAACAGGCTGTAAGTATGGCAGGAAATGTTCCACGTGAAACGTTTTCTGGCGATAATGCATCACGTGTAAAATATAAAGGGATATTCGCGGTTTTGAGCAGATACCTGCTGCTGAAGCTGGAAAGTGGCAGGTGTATGCGGGGAAAGGATAATTATGGATCTGAGGGATAAGGCAGGCACAGCAGGTCCGTCGGATGACGAGAATCCGGATATACCTGAAAATGCCGGTACGGGCCTTGCCCCTCATCCCGCAATACCTGCAGTGCGGCAGAAGACCCTGACTATTGTTGTGCCCTCGTATAACGTTGAGCAATGCCTGCGCCGATGCGTCAACTCCCTGCTTAACTGTGACAGTACTGCCGATATAGACATAGTTATTGTTGACGACGGCTCCACGGATTCCACCCCTGCGCTTGCAGACGAACTGGCACAAGGCTCCCAGGGGGTCGTCCGTGTCATACATCAGGAGAACAGAGGCCATGGTGGTGCTGTAAACGCCGGGATAGATGCTGCCCAGGGTATGTATATCAAAATCGTTGATGCTGATGACTGGCTTGATTCCGGTGCGTATGCAAAAGTCCTGAGGTTCCTGCGTCTGCAGGCCATGAATACGATGCCGGTAGATATGGTTGTCACAAACTATGTTTATGAGAAAAAGGCAGAGAATATCCAGACAGTCATTAACTATAAGCACGCTATCCCCACAGGGCGCGTCCTGACCTGGGATGATCTGAGGACGTTCTATATCAACCAGTATCTTCTTATGCACTCAATCATATACAGGGCTTCCGTACTCAGGGAATCACGAATGCGTCTCCCCGAGAAAACATTTTATGTGGATTTTATTTATGCATATCAGCCTTTGCCGTATGTCAAAACGATGACATACCTTGATGTAGATTTCTACAGGTATTTTATTGGGCGTGAGGGTCAGTCCGTAGCGAAAGAGACGATGATCCGGCGTGTGGACGAGCTGCTGAAGGTCAATTCGTTCATGGTACATGCAACGCCTGATGCGTCTACAGTCCCTTACGGGCTTTATAAATATATGATCCACTATCTGTCGATCAACTGCGTAGTAGTGTCGATCTTCCTTATCCTGTCGAAAAAGAAGGAGAATTACGTACGGAAATCGCATATGTGGGATGACCTGTATGAATATTCCCCGCAGATAAGCCACGATGTCCGGAAAACTACATTATGCAGGGCGGTCAATATGCCAAGCCCCGTGGGGCGTGCGCTTGTCAGGCGTGTGTATGCGATCGCCAACCATTTTGTCGGGTTCAACTGAACTAAAGCGCTAAAGGGGGCCAGAAAACTGACAGCAGGAGATAAAGCCAAGAAAGCGAGGGCAGCAATGGCAGATAAGGATACTAAGATCTCGGATATTGAATGCAGGGACCGGGCGTCCGGTGGCCTGGTATTCCCTGATTTCCTGGGCGGGACTGCGGATTATGTTGCGGTGCGCCTGTTAGGCTGCCTCCTCATCCGCGACTTTTATGATGCCGAAGGCAAGTATGAGGGGCGATCTGCTGTGCGGATCGTCGAGACTGAGGCCTATGACGAAAATGACCAGGCGAGCCATGCATATCACGGTAAGAGTGAGAGGAATAAGGCGCTGTTCGGGCCCGCCGGGCATGCTTATGTGTATCAGATCCATGGCATACATTTCTGTATGAATATCGCATGCAATGATGACGGATTCGGCGCAGGGGCCCTTATTCGTGCGGTCGAGCCTGTGAGCGGAATCGGGTTTATGGAGGAACGCCGCAGCAGAAAAGGGTATGAGCTGACTAACGGTCCGGCAAAGCTGTGCAAGGCGTTGGATATTGATAAGGCCCTTTACGGTCATGATCTGTCGCAGGAGCCGCTGCGCCTTGCGTATGCCGAGCTGGGTAAAAGGGAGCGTGCGGCCGCAACTGTCCGTATAGGCATCTCCAAGGAAGTCAGCCGTCTCCGTCGTTTCGTTATTGCCGGCAACCCGTACGTTTCCCAGTTTTCATGGACTGAGAAGAACCTTCACCGTCTGCCGAAAGAAGCGAAAGTCTGAACCCCGGAACTATAGCCCGGGCGCATATCCGGAAGTGTGGCATATTGCCAGGAATACAGCGCGTCCGGCTTCCCGGCCTGTTTGCCTGTCGGGGCGAATCGCCGACAGGGCCGGATTATCCGTTTATGTCGGTAATGAGAATTATTATTAATAACACATAAGAGAAAAGCCGGCGGGTACCCGATGCTTTGGAACATCCGCAGGCAGCAGAATACAGGCAAGGTATACGAACTATCAGGAGAATACTATGTTTGCAGGAAAGAAAACCATCCGCAGCGCATTCGCACTTGCTGCAGGGCTAAGCATGATTATTGCGGCAGGTGCCTGCGGGAGTAATGCATCCCAGCAGGGCAGCGGTTCCGGTACCCGAGGATCGGCTATCAATGTGGTGTCCAGCATAAACCAGTGGGGATCGCTGGCTAAAGAGATCGGCGGGAACAAGGTAAAAGTTACCAGTATTTTGAGCAACCCCAATGTTGAGGCACATGAATTCGAGCCGAAGGCTAATGATGTTGCGCAATTCTCCAAAACCGACGTCACTATTTATAACGGTGCTGATTATGACCCATGGGCAGCCAAAGCTGCCAAAGGCACCAAAGCAACAGTCATTGATGTTGCCGAGGAGGCCGGCGTCAAGGAAGGCGGGAACCCTCATATCTGGTTTATGGCAAAAGCGCGTGAAACCGCTGCCAAGAAACTGGCAGAAGCTTTCAAGAAAGCCAGGCCATCCGACAGCGCTTACTTTGACAGCCAGTATAATGCGTGGAAGAAATCTGAAGAGAAATTCACCCAGGCAGCTGCGGAAGCTAAAAAGAGCATAGAAGGCAAAAAGTACGCAGCAACTGAATCGGTGGCAAGCTATCTGGCTTCCGATCTCGGCCTGGAAGATTCTACCCCTTCCGGATATGCGAATGCTGCGGCTAACGAAAGTGAACCTTCAGCAAACGATATCAAGGAGTTCACGGATATCCTGTCGCAGAAGAAAGTATCCTTCCTTTTCGTCAACGATCAGGAGACCGATTCTACAACTGAAACGATCACTAAAGCAGCAGATTCTGCGAAGGTGTCGATAGTCCATATTACCGAATCAATGCCTTCCCAGTATTCGACGCTTTCAGAATGGATGATAGGCATTACCAAACAGGTAACTGAAGCAGCACGATAACCCTGAGACGGCTGTAAACACCGGCTGCAGGATATGCGGCCCGGAGTTTCAGGCTCATAATTGAATATCCCAGTAGCAGCAAAGCTTGCCGGGCTTCCGGACGGTGTATTGAAGCAGGCTGGATTGGTCCCCTTTCCCATACAGTTCCGCTTTTATTCCGTTCTGTGGGCTCGGCAAGCTGCTTTATTATTTATTGCTGCAGGACAGCGTTTTGTATGGTGTCTGCGGCAATAGGCGCGATAATAATGATGGCAGTGATAATAAGCCAGATACGGCCGAACCGTACCCCTCCCGATCGCGGAGTAAGGAGCACTATTGACGATATTATCCCGGATATCGTATTTAGAGAGAAGATCAGTATAACTGCACGCATGTAGCCTGATAAACTGTCAGGCAATTCCGCACCGGCAAATACCCATGCTATTGCAGCAATAATCGCTGCGGCAGAAATAATATTACTTAATTGCAGAGGCTTGTTCAGTTCCTGCCTCTGCTTTCCTAAAATAGAGAAAATAAGCGCAATAACTGCTCCTCCCAAGCATATAGGTATAGCAAAAAAATGTATAAAAAGCATCATCCAGCCGTAAGCCTGGTTGGCTCCGATTGCATCAAAGTTATGTTCTGAGATAATGGAGGGATTGAACCATAGGGTGAACCATATATCGAATACGATCAGGATAAGCGACGGCACTAAGCCAAGCAGGGAACCGATATAGCTCTTATTGTATTTTTTCATTCCCATACTCCCTTTCTCCCAGACTGTGTATCAGCAGAGCCCCCCGGCGGATTCGAACCGTCGACCTGCTGATTACAAATCAGCTGCTCTAGCCAGCTGAGCTAGGGGGGCACTCGCAGCTTGCTGCGACCTAATACACAATAGCCGAACGGTTGGATAACACGCCGGCAATATGCGTATTACCCATGCGCGGCGTAGGGTGAATCAGGTATACAGTGTAAAGGCTTAATAAAAGTCTTAAAACTCCAGTCCTCTGAAAGGATGGCAGATATGAAGGCTGCTGTTAAAACTTTGCAGGAGCTGACGGCCCAGGAATTTTGTAAAATTGCTGAGGAACGGACACGTGTTTTCGTTGTTGAGCAGAAGTGCGCTTATCAGGAGATTGATTCAGAAGACTATTGTGCCTATCATGTGACCCTTTCCGATGATACTGGAAATTTCGTAGGATATGCGCGGATCATTGACAAGGGCGATTATGTAACTTTTGGAAGGGTCTTCGTCCCTCAGGAATACCGTAAGCACCATTATGGGCATCAGCTTGTAGGCACTACTATCGCACGGGCACAAGCTTTATTCCCAGGCAAAAATGTGCAGATTGAAGCGCAGGACTATGTGCGGGCTTTCTATGGATCATTTGGCTTCCGGGCAGTCTCAGATGTTTTCCTTCTGGACGGCATCCCCCATGTTTCAACGCTGCTGGAAAATCAAGGTTAAACGCTGTAAGTACTTTACGTTGTATGATTCCACAGTGGTGTACCGGGATATAGTTGACGACGTGTGAGGAGAAACCGCCCCGCAGGACAGGTCATTGTTGAGAATACCTAGAAGTGAAAGTGGCCCGGGTCTAGTAGATCGGGCCCTTATCTGAGCCGATGGACGGCATCTTTCCAGTGATACCGATATCGGCTTTTTTCATGCCTATTGCCCTGAGCAGGTTTGTCTGCCAGTCCGGGCCCGTTGCCCGTGAGAAATCCCAGTAATGGCCGTTGATACGGAACGTAGGCGTGGTCATTGAGCCTTTATTGGAGCCCGATACGTTCCAGAGTTCAGAACGGTATGGGGTGTACTTTGCAGCTGCCCTGACCCATTCAGTGTAGGTGCCGTCCGTACATTTCTTCGCAACATCTGCGTCTACCCCTGCATCCTTTGCGATCTGCTGTATCCTGGCATTTGTCACAGGGACATAGCCGGATGCTTCCTGAGGCTGGTTCTCGGTGCTGAACATTTTGGAAATGAACTGCAGCGCATGGTTAGGGTCATTCTGGATGACATAGATGGTTGCGGCAGCAGCCCGGGTGGAGTAGTTATCCGTCGATGACGCATCAAGGAACCCTTCAGGATAGACTTCCAGATTGAGCTGGCCTGAATCAACCATTTTGATAAAAGTGGCATCAAGTGCACGGTTCGCACTGCCGCATGCAGGACAGATGAAATCCATGTAGTCTTCAACAGTTGGGGCGCCTTTGACTTTTTTGCCAATCCCGTTTTTGGAGAAAACGAACCCGCCCTCGCTGTTTGCGTAGGACGGCTTATTTTTTACAGCCTGCATGGCCGCATAGGCAGAATCCCTGATACCGGCTTTACTGTTCCTGATATTGTTATAAATAACAGTCCCTGCGATAACAGCAATGGCGATAATAATGATGGCAGCGGTTACAGCGCCGATGACCGTCTGCTGCCTGCGCTCCAGGGTGCGCTGCTCCTGCAGTATCCGTTCTTCTTCGAGCTGCGCCTCACGCCGTTTCTGCCGGGCACGGATACGTCCCTGCTGCCGTGAGTCTTTCGCGCTGTTTTTAGACTGTTTAGGCTGTGCCATAGTTCTCCTTGCCGTATGCTTGCGGCATATTTATCGCCTGCTATTATAACAGCCCTATCCGGCATAACTGACCACAAGCGGTGCCCAGTCGATTATGCCGGGCAGGATGTAGCCTGCAGCAATCAGCACAGCAATAAGCCAGATAATAGCTGATACCAGTGTTTTGTGCCTGATGCCGAGGGCTTTGCCCTGGCCGGGGCTGCTGCCTCCTATGCTCTGAGGGTAATAGCCGCCTGTGCTGTCCCGGCTGCCCTGAAGATGGATGTTTTGAGGGTAGCCTGGGATATCAGCGTTCCGCACTGCTCCGAATCCGCATCTGATGATCAGCGCAGGACGGCTGGCCAGTGCACACGTCCATCCTGCAAGGAACGACAGGATTAGGATGCCGCCGGACACAGAAGCCAGACGGCCTGCCGGCAGGGGGATAAAAAGTGTGCTGGGCTCGGAGCCCAGTTTCAGGGATACATGCGTATAGCCGGAGGCGGCGTTGCACACAAGGGAAAATAAGGCCAGGGCTGCTGCCCAGCCCGCCCAGCCAATAGCGGCTGCCCCTGCGGCAGGGATAAGCCCTTTTGCGGCGTTCCACGGGAGCCCGATAAGAGTGCGTGCGCTGTCACTGCGTTTGAATACGCCCCCGTTATTTTCGCGGCGGCGTTCGCGCGCCTGCGCAGCGTAGCCTGCTGCAGCCATGCCCCAGAGAATGAGGAACACGAAAATGAATGATATGCACGGGGCAGCCGCGGCAAGCAGGGTAAGCGGGGCAGCCGTTATAACGATCGGCAGAAGGCTGTGCCGGCGGTACCACCACATCACCTGTTCGGCAGGGATAACAGGGTTCTGCTGCATGGCCGGCGGTGTTGTGGAGGCTGGCTGCAGCAGCGGCTGGCCCATCTGCATCTGGCTGTATGCCGGCTGGGCAGCCTGTACCGGCATCATTGCAGGGAATGGCGGGGGAACTTGCGCGTAACCCTGAGGATATAATTCTGTCCGGGGGGCGGATATATCTGGTGTATCCGGCCGGTATACCCGCGTGGGTGAAACATATGTATCTTCCTTCATGGGATCCCCGGAATAGGAAGATGAAGATCTGCTTTCCCTGCCTGCTGCAGGGGTATCCGGCTGTATGATCTGTGTTTCGCTGGGCATGGATGCTGATGACAGGGCTTCGGTACTGCCGTCATGTACGTCATGTATCAGAGGATACCGGTGCGACGCCAGAATACGTGTACGGCCGTCGTGACCGTCTGCATTGCCGGGGGTGCCATCTGCAGCAGGAGTGCCGCCGGCAGGGGCTGCAACAGGGTCTGTCCACAGCTTCCGCGGATTTGCTGGCCCCGCGGAGCTACTGTAAAAAGGGGGCACCACCTCGTCTGTGTCCGGAGCACTGGCGCTTTCTTCCCACGCGCCTTCCATAGCATCCTGCCTGATCGTATGGAGGAGTTCCTGCGCACTGCAGCGTTTCATGCGGTCAGGGTCAAGCGCCTCCCGCAGCATGTATGTTGTCCGGGGAGGAAGGCCGGACAGGTTCGCGTTGCCGGCGGCTTCACGTTCAAGAACCGCCATCATCGGTTTTGTGCCGTATACAGGTTCGCCCATTGCTGCGAAACCAAGGACGCTGGCAACACTCCACCAGTCCGTCGCTTCATCGGATTCTGCACCGTCAATGATCTCAGGCGCAATGAACCCCGGTGTCCCCATAACAAGGCCGGTACGGGTAACATGGGATTCGCCTTCGCCCATTGCAATGCCGAAATCTACAAGGATCGGTCCGCGCGCGGAAATCATGACATTTGTCGGTTTGATGTCGCGGTGGATAATCCCCGCAGCGTGCACAGCATCCACAGCGTCGATCAGCTTTTCAGCCAGCCGGGCGAGATCTTCCCCGACGTACGGCCCGTTGTCGCGCACATCATCGCGCAGATTGAGCCCATTGACAAGCTCCGTAACAATAAACGCAAGGGAATCGTCCAGCTCCATATCAACGATCTGGCATACGCCCGGATGGTCAATGCGCTTCAGCGCCAGGCCTTCACGGCGGAATCTTTCGCGGGCAGTCGCACGTTCGCGCGATTCGGCAGAGCCCGGATCCCCGGCATCCTCCTCAGCAAAGGAATCCCTGAGGATCTTCATAGCGTAGATCTGGCCGCCGTCATCCTTTACGCGCCATACTGTCCCCATAGCCCCGCCGCCAAGCCGCGATACGAGTGTATACCCGCCAACGATATTTCCGGGTTCAAGGTCCAGAGTATTCATATCCGACATAATGGTTCTATCTTAGGCTTCACATCTGACCGGCCCGCCCCTGCCCGGGCTATGAAGGCATCCAATCCCCTCCGGCCCGGTATCCCGCCATATTTGTAATTATCTGTACTATCGTGTAGAGTTAATACATGGCTCAAGGAAGAGTTACTTTCGAGAACCATCGGACCATCGGCGTGCTCCGACGACAGGACGGGTATGCCAAGGCCTGACAAATAAAAAGAAACCTCTCACAACGGATCGTTAGGCACGTACCTGCCTATGAAAGGAAAGTTATGGCAGAAGTAAAATTCGATCATGTCACCCGAATCTATCCGGGCAACACAGAGCCATCAGTCGATGACCTGAATATGGAAATTAAGGATGGCGAGTTCCTCGTCCTCGTTGGTCCATCTGGATGCGGTAAGTCTACAACGCTTCGTATGCTTGCCGGCCTGGAAGAAGTCAATCAGGGCAGCATCATGATCGGTGATACCGACGTCACCAATATGCAGCCAAAAGACCGTGATATTGCAATGGTTTTCCAGAACTATGCATTGTATCCGCATATGACTGTTGCAGACAATATGGGCTTCGCTCTGAAGATTGCCGGTACTCCTAAGGCTGAGATCCGCAAGCGCGTGGAAGAGGCGGCTAAGATCCTCGATCTGACCGAGTATCTGGACCGCAAGCCAAAGGCACTGTCCGGCGGCCAGCGCCAGCGTGTAGCTATGGGCCGTGCAATCGTCCGCAAGCCGAAGGTATTCCTTATGGATGAGCCTTTGTCAAACTTGGATGCAAAGCTTCGTGTCCAGACACGTACACAGATCGCAGCACTGCAGCGTCAGCTCGGAGTCACCACACTGTATGTGACCCACGATCAGACAGAAGCCCTGACGATGGGCGACCGTATTGCTGTTATCAAGCTCGGCGTCCTGCAGCAGGTCGGTGCACCGACTGAGCTGTATGACCGTCCTGCGAATGTGTTCGTTGCCGGATTCATCGGTTCGCCTTCCATGAATATCAATACCTATCCGGTAGTGGACGGCAAGGCAAAGATCGGTGATGATACTATCACGCTTCCAACTGAAGTCGTTGATAAGCTCACTGCAGAAGACGGCGGCAAGATCGTCCTCGGGTTCCGTCCGGAGGATGCTTCCCTTGCTTCCGATGCTGATCCGGATGCATTCAAGCTTGATGTTCTCAATGTTGAAGATCTTGGCTCGGATGGTTACATTTACGGTAACATTGTGACCGGTGACAGTGATTCATCGCAGGATACGATGATGTCTGACCAGAACAAGATGACAACTGTCCGCGTGAACCCGCGCCAGCTTCCGAAGGTTGGTGATACTGTACGTATCCATATCGATCCGACGAAGATGCATCTGTTCTCCCCGGCAACTGAGATGCGCCTGAACTAGTTTCAGGCCTATCCCTGATCGGATTATTATTTATTACTATCGTCCTGGCTGACTCTTTGCCGGCCGGGGCTTTTTAATGCGCCGCGAGTGTTATAGGGCGGAGGGCAGGTAGCATGGTATATATGGACAGCTCACTGGATCCCCGTTTAAGGAATGCTACGTCTGTGAAGGCAAGCGGAGCACTCGTTGATGCGCCGCCGAAAGGGGAAGCCGTACCCTCGGCAGAACCTAAAGCTCTGACAATCACTGCGGCAACATCGAACCCGCGTATGTTCACCCTGCCGTGGTACCTTCCCCTCGCCAAATGGCCCGAAGACCTCCTGGTCAACCTGCCGCGCGGTATTTCCAGGCATGTCGTGCGGTTCGTGCGCGTTGGCGATTCCATTATGGCAATGAAAGAGATCAATATTCAGGTGGCGGAAAGGGAATATGAACTCCTGCGAAGCCTTGAAAAGCTTGATCTTCCGGCAGTCAAACCTGTTGCCGTAGTTTCCGGCAGGCATGACCCTCAGGGGGACTCGCTTGAATCGATCCTCGTGACTGAGCAGCTGAAGTTCTCCCTGCCGTACCGCGCACTGTTTGCGCGCAATATCCGCGAAGATACGGCGGAGCGCCTTATCGATGCCCTGGCGGTGCTTATGGTCAGGCTGCATTTGCAGGGGTTCTACTGGGGGGACGTGTCGCTGTCGAACGTCCTTTTCCTGCGCGATGCCGATTCCTTTACTGCCGTGCTTGTAGATGCGGAGACCGGCGCATTATATGCCAACCTGAGCGACGGTCAGCGTGAATATGATATTGATCTGGCGCGGACCAACATCATCGGTGAACTGATGGATCTGCAGGCGGGTGCGCTGCTGCCCAGCGAAGTGGATGAGGTCGAAGTCGGCAACCGCCTGGCAGATCGCTACCATTCACTGTGGGAAGCATTGACAGGGACAGATACATTTACGCCTGACGAGATGTGGAAAATCGAAAAGCGTGTCAATGAGCTTAATGAGCTTGGCTTTTACGTCGATGAGCTTGCTGTCAATACAGATGAAGACGGGGCGCATATCCATGTACGGCCGCAGGTCGTGGATGCGGGGTACGCATCGCGCAAGCTGCTGCGCCTTACCGGGCTGGACGTGCAGGAGAACCAGGCCCGCCGCCTGCTCAACGATCTGGATGCGTACCGCGCATCCGCATGGCGGCAGGATGAGCCTCTGGAGATCGTGGCAACAGACTGGATGCGGGAAGTCTTTGAACCGACCGTGCGCATGATCCCGCCTGAATACCACAATCAGATCGAACCCGCCCAGTTCTTCCATGAAGTGCTTACCCACCGCTGGTATCTGGCTGAAGCGGCAGGGCATGACGTCCCGATGGGCGCCGCGGTGCAGAGTTATATTGAAGAGTATCTCCCCGATTACAGAATAGATACCCAGGTTATGAAAGCCATTGTTGAAGAACAGGATTCAGGGGTCGTTGATGACCGTGAGAGTTATGATGCTGATGACCCTGCGCATGCCGGAGGGATGGATGACCGGCCCTACGATCCGGAAGATGATCCTGATGCCGCTGTGTGGGCAGCAGGATAACCGGGCAGCGGCGGGTAACTGGGCATCCGCTTTCCCTCTTTCCTCGGGTCCGGCTACCCCTCTTCAGCAGCCCTGCGGGCGGCATGCACGCTGTAAAGGGCGATACCCGCCGCAACAGAAGCGTTAAGGGATTCCACCATAGCGGTCATGGGGATAGACACGACAGCATCGCACTGTTCGCGGACAAGCCTACTGATCCCTTTGCCTTCTGAACCCAAAACAACGACCAGGGGGTCTGTCTCGAAACCGCTGCTTCCCACCTGGGCCGTTCCGCCGCCGTCAAGGCCTATAGCATAGTATCCCCGCTCTTTAAGGCTTTCGATCGCCTTAGTCAGGTTGACTACGCGCGCAACGGGAAGGTGCGCAGCAGCACCGGCAGACACTTTCCACGCAGCAGCGGTCACAGAGGCGCTCCGGCGCTCCGGCAGAATGACGCCATTTGCGCCGAATGCGGCGGCGGAACGGATAACCGCCCCCAGGTTCTGAGGGTCAGTGACGCCGTCAAGGGCAATGAACAGCGGACGTGCCAGGGCGCGCGCACCTGCAGGGGCGGATTCCATGGCACGCGCCTTCGTTTCTGCGCGGTCTGCAAGCTCCAGAAGCGAATGGTATCGGTAGGGGGCAGCCTTGACGATTACACCCTGATGGTTTCCTGTATGCGCTATCCGGTCCATCTCGAACCTGTCAGCTTCCAGTATTTTCAAGCCTTCAAGCCCTGCAAGGCGTATTATTTCGCGGGTACGGCCATCATGCTCAATACGGTTCAGTATGTAGAGCACTGTAGACGGCACATGCGCGCGCAGCGCTTCCAGTGCCGAATTCCTGCCGATGACCAGCTCGTCAGAGTCAGATACAAATTTTGCCGCACGCCGGCGGGCAGCGAGGCGAGGGTCAGAAATTTTCCTGCGTTCAGCCGCTTTTTTCTCACGGTACGCCTTGTGATATACGCGATCTTCAGCCTTCGGAGTGGGGCCATGCCCGCGAAGCTTGCTGCGGTGTTTGCCGCCCGAACCTTTAGCAGGGCCTTTTTTTGAAACCATAACTGTTTATAATACCCGGACGTAGCAACCCGGGCGGGGGCAAGGGAAACCGCTGCTGCCGGCCAGGCGTTTGTCCGGCACACCGCAGTCAGGGCACACGGGCTCTGTGAGGATTGCGGACCCTGTAATGTGATCCTGTATGACTTCGTTAAATAATAGGGAGCACTTTATGGAGCCTTTCAAACGGCTGTCCGGGCAGGCCCTGGCTGTGTGGATCTGCCCGGACGTTATCAGTTATTGTTGCGGATAATAGGGCCGCGGTGCCGGTAAAGGGGTTGGCTGCTGCGGCTGGTACGGCTGGTACGGTGCCGATGGCCCTGCCGCGCCTGTACCTGCCAGTATCCCTGCCCTCTGGTCCTGTCTGGCAGCCGGATAGCCGTACTGGGCTGGAGCGTTCGCTGCAAATGGTGCAGATGGATACGCATATGCGGGCTGAGGCTGCGCACCAAACTGCTGCCCCTGCCACAGCGTCTGCTGCAGGGGATACGGCACCTGCCCGCCTATGAAGGCTGGCCGTACAGGCTTCCTGAAATTGCGCATAGCGTAGGGAGGCACCGGGGTGCCGGCGAACCATTTGAAACGGTGCCCAAGGGCAAGGACAGTCACAAAGAAAAGCACTTCCATAAGGATATCCAAGGTTATGCTTACGGGTTCGCTCAGCGCTCCGCTCCCGCTGCGGTTGGTGAGGCCCAGAATGAGTGCGAGGCCGATAGTGCAGTTATTAGCGGTATGTATTGCTATGCCGGCCTCCAGCCCGCCCGTGAACAGCACCAGGTAACCTGTGCATAACCCCATAATGAAGACTACAAACTTTCCCCAGAACCCATACTGGGTATGCAGTGAAGCAAATATTACTGCCGGGATAACAGGTGCGGTAAGGACGTAACGCGGAGGTATCCAGCGTCCGAAAGCCTGGAGGACAACGCCGCGGAAAAGGTATTCTTCGGCAGCGCATTGTACGGGGATAACGGTTATCACGACAATGAAATTGACAAGAAAACCGCTGGTATCAAGCCTGGAAATAAGGAAATCAGGGTCGGCTATTATCTTCGGAAGAAGTATGATGAGGAACGCCCAGAAGAATGCAACGCCTGTGCACCATGCAAGTGTTTTCCACCGCATTTTGCCGTAACGGTTGGTAAGTGTGCTGATAGGCCTTCCGTCAGCCATGACAGTCCCGATAAGGGTCGGCGGCAGGAAAATAACGGCCGTTATCCCGAAGTTGATAAGTATATAGAGCCACAGAGGAACAGACCCTTCCATAGCTGCCAGGTAGCGGATCGCGCCGCCGTATACCAGCTCCCTTATGATGCTGCGCAGTGTGAGTACGGCAGCAAGCTCGAACACCCCTATCCATCCGAGTACGATAAGGAGTGTGAAAAGGGGGCGCCACCATTGGTATCCCGCTATTTCGCGGAGATAACTGACCGCATCGGTAAAGTGGAAGAATCCGAAATCGCGTGGAAGGCGGTTTTTATCAGGCTTTTGCGCAAATGGCGGGGTTAAACCCCGGGCTGCCTGCGGTGCCGGCTGGAAAGCAGCGCCGACCGCAGGGGCAGAAGCTGTCTGATACGGGGATGGCGGAGCCTGGTAGGGGGAAGGTGCTGATGGCGCCTGCATCCCGTGGTGCTCCTGGGCCTGCGGCTGAGGGGCCTGCTGCGGCTGGACGGCAGTGTAGCCCGCAGCGAACGTCCGCTGCCCTGTCTGCGGCACGTAACCCGCAGAAGGCGTCTGCGATTCATCAGCCTGCGGTGCCGCGGATTGGCCGGAATACTGACTGTACTGTGCCTGTGGTGCGGCTGCAGGCGCTGACTGCCTCCCCTGCCCGGCCTGCGGTGCCGGCTGATACCAGGCTGAGCCCTGCTGTTCTGACGGCGGCAGGTGCTGCCCCTGCCGGATATACGCCGGCAGTGTTTTGCCGGTTTCACCATCGCGTTCCTGCTGCGGATTTTCCTGCGGTATATGGGATTGTGGGTGCATCTGTGTCATAACGTTCCTCTTTTCTTCTTTGTATTGTAACAATATACCGGCTACATATCAGGAAACAGACCGACAGCTGGGGAACAGCTGTGAAAAGCCGGAAAACTGAGCTGTTGGTGTTGCTGCAGCAGTCAACGCAATTATATAAGATTGGCAATTACGTTATCCATATCCGCGCAGCATGCGGCGGCTCTGCATGCTGACTACTCCGCGGCATGATCAGGAGAAATGATGTCGGGTACGCTCAACAGCACCAATGCTCCACAGGCTACTGAAGGGGAGATGCGTAAAGGGGATTGGGGCCAGGACGGCCCGGATCCATCGCTTGCCAGTGCGGAAGCCGTCGAAAAAGAGCTTAATACAGATATGCGGCAAGGGCTGAGCTCTGCAGAAGCAGCCCGGAGGCTTGAAAAGTTCGGGAAGAACGAGCTGGAAAGCGCGCCCAAAGACCCTGCATGGAAGAAGTTCCTGCAGCAGTTCCAAGATCCGCTGGTCTATCTGCTTCTTGCAGCAACGGTGATTTCTTTTATCGCATGGGCTGTTGAGAAGTCCACAAGCCCGCAGGCTGCTGAAAGCGCACCTTTTGACTGCATCGTTATAGTACTGATCCTTATTATCAACGCTATTCTGGGATACGTCCAGGAGGCCAGGGCGGAGCAGTCAGTGGAAGCGCTGGCAAAAATGACGGCCCCGCAGTCTGCAGTCCTGCGCGATGGGCGCGTCATAACTGTCAGTACGGCGGATATAGTGCCCGGCGATGTGCTTGTTTTAGGCGAAGGCGATACCGTATCTGCTGACGGGCGCCTGTTTGCTGCCGCAAGCCTGCGGGTCGCTGAAGCATCCCTTACCGGTGAATCCCTCCCCATAGCTAAAGACCCTGCGACCCTGGAAATGACGAAAGCCCTGGGAGACAGGGCTAACATGGTTTTCAACGGTACATCCGTTACACAGGGCACAGGCCGGGCTATAGTCACAAGTACAGGTATGCGCACCCAGGTCGGCAAGATTGCAGATATGCTGTCGAAAACAGAAGAAGATGCTACCCCTCTGCAGAAAGAAATGGATAAAGTAACCAAAATGCTCGGCATCGCGGTCATCGCCATTGCTGTTATTGTTGTGCTTGCCCTGTGGCTCACAGAAGGGTTCCATTCCGGCAAAGATATCATCGATTCCCTGCTGCTGGCAGTATCCCTTGCCGTAGCAGCCGTGCCGGAAGGCCTTGCCGCCATCATGACTGTTGTGCTTGCCCTGGGGGTGCAGCGGATGGCGAAACACCATGCGATCGTTAAAAAACTGAGCTCCGTAGAAACACTGGGCTCGGCATCGGTCATCTGTTCAGATAAGACCGGCACGTTGACGCGCAACGAAATGACTGTGCAGACAGTCGTCACCCCCAGCGGGGAAGTGGCCCTCACCGGATCCGGCTATACTCCCGTAGGGCATCTGGCTGCAGCAGACGGTTCCCAGATCGAAGAGGGGTCAGACCTCCATCATGAGATCATTACCGCACTGGCTGACGGGGCGCTGGCCAATAATGCAGACCTGCGCAGAGTTGGGAACATGGGGAACAGTACCCATGATGGGAAAGGCAGGGAGAGCGGGGATGAGTGGGAGATCATAGGGGATCCGACGGAAGCGGCGATGATCGTAGCGGCGCGGAAAGTGCGCGCGCTCGACCGGTTCCAGGGATACGAGCGCGTAGGAGAGATCCCCTTTACATCTGAGCGGAAAATGCAGACCGTGATTTTCAGGGACAAATCAAATAATAACGAGCTCTCCGCGCTCGCGAAAGGCGCTCCCGATGTGCTGCTCGCGCACTGCACCCAGATACTCGTTGGCAGTGCTGTGCGCAGGCTGACCGAAGGGGACCGCCAGGATATCCTGGCCGATGTGGAGCGCCTTTCTTTGCAGGCATACCGTACGCTCGGGCAGGCTTACAGGCCGCTGCACGTGCGCGCACTTGGCGATGTGGAGGGCGTGCGCACTGATGCATCAGGTAACGTGCCTGATATCTCGCTGCAGGCTGACACCATTGAACAGGGATATATCTGGACAGGCATGGTAGGCATTATTGACCCGCCGCGGACTGAAGTGGCAGGTTCTATTGCTGAGGCCCATCGTGCGGGTATCCGGACTATTATGATCACAGGCGACCACCCGCTGACAGCTACGCGGATCGCCACCGATCTTGGGGTCATCCCCAAAGAAGGGGCGCACGCCCTCACCGGCGGCCAGCTTGACGCCATGGATACAGCTGAGCTTGATAAGGCAGTCAATGAAGTTTCCGTGTATGCGCGGGTGTCTCCCGAGCATAAGCTCCGCATCGTCAAATCCCTTCAAAAGCAGGGTAATATCGCTGCAATGACAGGCGACGGGGTTAATGATGCCCCGGCAGTAAAAACAGCTGATATCGGTGTAGCAATGGGTATCACAGGGACCGAAGTCACCAAAGAATCAGCCAAAATGATCCTTGCCGACGATAATTTTGCTACTATCGTGGCTGCAGTGCGTGAAGGCCGCGTGATATTTGACAATATCCGTAAATTCCTGCGCTACCTGCTCAGCTCGAATGTCGGCGAAGTATTCACAGTTTTCTTCGGGGTCATTTTCGCAGGGTTCCTGGGGATCACGTCCGGGGATTCCTCCGGTGTCGTTGTGCCGCTTCTGGCAACACAGCTCCTGTGGATCAACCTCCTTACCGACGCGGCGCCCGCGCTTGCCATGGGCGTTGACGGGCAGACTGATGATGTTATGTCGCGCAGGCCGCGCAAAACAACCGAGCGTGTGATCGATGCGGCAATGTGGGGCAACATCGCTTTTATCGGCATAGTGATGGCTGCTGTAACACTTATCGGCATGGACCTGTACCTGCCTGGCGGGCTTTTTACTGATACTCCTGCGCTTGCTGCCGCAGCCGGGCATTCCCACGAGCAGCAGATGGTCATGGCACGCACGATGGGGTTCACGATCCTCGTTTTTGCCCAGCTGTTTAATGCCCTGGCTTCGCGGTCCGCCGTGAAATCTGCATTCAGCGGCATGTTCACCAACCGCTGGCTGTGGGGCGCTATTGCACTGTCGGTAGTGCTGCAGCTTGCGGTGATCTACATACCCGTGCTGAATACAGCTTTCGGGACAACGCCTCTCCACTGGCACCAGTGGTTTGAAGCAATAGCACTGGCAGCCTGCGTGCTGGCCGCCTCCGAGCTGTATAAACTTGCCGTCCGCGTTTTCAGCAAAAATTTCAGTAAAAAGGGGCAGGTGCTTTTATAAATTCCTGAGCCCGGGCGAGGTTCTGAAAGACCGGAATACATTCCATGCCCCGGTGTTATGAGAATATGAGAAACGCCGTATTCCGTATGCTCATAATTATTGCTAAGATAGCTCTCAGGAACCATTTCCAAGTTCATATAACGAGGCGACGGAGTCATCAGCAGGCATTTTGGCTGTTAGTTATATGGATTCAAAATGATTGGACAACAAAATATAAACAAAACCAAAATATAAACAAAACAATATGATTACATATTAATAAAAAAGGGGGGCCGTGGTCAGTATACGCGATGTTGCGCGTGTAGCAGGGGTGTCCCATCAAACCGTATCCAACGCCATCAATTCGCCTGATATGGTTTCAGACGGTACGCGCAAGCGCATCAAGGCAGCGATCAAACAGCTTGGATACCGTCCTAACGCTTCAGCCCGGAGGCTGAGGTCAGGGCAGTCGGACACAGTTGCACTTGGTATCTCCATTGGCGAAAACCGTGCACCATCACCGATTTTCGACGCATTCCTGCATCTCCTGGCAGAGCATGCGAATGACCTCAACAAGCAGATCGTCCTGTATGCGCGCAAAGATGAGCAGAGTGAGCTGGCGCATATTGCCAGCCTGCGTGAACAGTCCGATGTTGACGCCATTATTATTAACGAACTTGAAAAGTATGACGGCAGGCCGCAGTGGATGCTTGACCATCATCAGCCGTTTGTGCTGTTTGGGCGTCCATGGAATATCCCGGCGGAAACAGCAGAACATATACCCTGGGTAGATGTTGACGGATATGCAGGGATCAAGGCAGTAACGTCCCGCCTGATTTCCTCAGGGCATCGGCGTATAGGCTTCATCGGCTGGGATTCGGGTACCGGCACCGCGCAGGACAGGGAAAGCGGCTGGCGGGATGCTATGCTTGAAGCCAATCTTGCAGCCGATACGGAAGACCTTGATTCATGGTCTATCGGGACGCAGGAGTCAATCGATGCGGGTTCGCATGCTTCAATTGAGCTTTTCTCGCGCCACGATAATATAGATGCTGTGGTCTGCGCTTCAGACACACTGGCTGTTGGGGTGATCTGGACTATGAGCAGGTTCTCCGATAAGGAGCTGTCGCTTAATATAGATGGCGGTATCCCCTCCATCCCAAGCCTTCAGGCAGCTACTGTGACCGGTTTTGATGATTCTGCCCTTGCCCGTGCATTTTCTATACCGTCAGTACGGCAGCCTTTGGGTGAAGTATCGCAGCTGCTTATCCGGATGATCCTTGATATGGCTAACGGCCAGGCTGTCACCGCCGATGAAAAATGGCATAGGCTTCTTAAGCCTGAGGTAGTGTGGCGCACAGGCGTAAATTAGGTATTTTAATTTTTAGATTGCGGCGGATAAGACGGCGGGTATGATGCGGGGCCATTAGCCGGTTCGTTGTGCGCAGGGAAACGCTGGACCTGACGGGACTGCTCCGATTGCTGCGGCTGATGTTGAGGATACCTGTGTACCTCTACTTGGGCAGAGCTTCCCGGATGCGCAGAGGTCTGCGGCCGGGGGCGGTTCGCCATTTGTGCCTGTGTCTGTGCCTGCACCTGATGTTTTGGCTGCGGCGTATGTACGGCATGGGAAGCCTGCTGTGTTTGTGCGCCCACGGGCTGGCTGCGTTTATATGCACGCTGTTCAAGCCGTGCATACACAAGCCCGACTATCCCTACCCATGCAATACCAACAGCCCAGCCGGCGAGCACATCGGTAAACCAGTGGTGCGCCAGATACAGACGGCCGATGCCGATAAGCAGGGGCATGAGGGTACATAGGATAGTTATAACGGTTTTTTTAGCCATAGAAATAGCAGAATACAGGGCAATCACTGCAAGCGTCCCGTAGAAAACAGTTGAATTAAGCGAATGCCCGGAAGGGAAGGAGTAGGGGTCCTCTACCTGCCCAATGCGGTACTGGAGATCAGGCCGCCCACGGTGTACAAAAATCTTGACGGCCCATGTGAAAGCAGCAGAAGTTGCTACGGCCCCCGCAAGGACGTATGCCTGGGTGCGGTGTTTGGTAAACCACAAAGCCACAGCAGCCACAGCAACCAGGGCAATAGTGACCTTAATCGAACCCACAGCAGTAAAAGCCTGTGCGACTTTCACCAGGGCGTTGAACCGGAAAGCTACCATCGTTGCTAAAACAGTACTATCAATCCCCTGGGACGCATGTGTAAAAATAAGTATGGTGTCAATTACCGCAACCAGCCCTCCGGCTGCAAGAAAGAAAAGGGGGAGGGCCGTGCGCACAGGGTGCACCGATGAAGGGTATTTCGCCCGCGTTGCAGTGTAGTGGATTCGTTCTGTCATATTACCTAGTATTGCACGGGCGTGTTACTAGCTGCCGGCCTTCCCGTCCTGCCCGCTGACATCGGCACGGTAGAAATTCTCGTAAGAGCGCGACGGTGTTGGGCCGCGCTGCCCCTGGTAATGGGACCCATTCTTACCGCTGCCGTAAGGGAATTCAGCTTCTGATGACAGATCGAAGAAGCACATCTGCCCTATTTTCATCCCCGGCCACAGTTTGACCGGAAGATTGCTGACGTTGGACAGCTCCAAAGTGATATGCCCTTCAAAACCAGGGTCAACGAACCCGGCAGTCGAATGGGTGAGGATACCCAGGCGTCCTAGTGAGCTTTTCCCTTCCAGGCGTGCGGCAATCGTCGAATCAAGCTTTACGTATTCCCAGGTAGACCCCAGAATGAACTCCCCGGGATGCAGGATCCACGGTTCGTCAGCTGCGACTTCAAACTGCTGCGTAAGGTCGCCCTGGTTCTCCGCAGGGTCAACATAAGTATATTTATAGTTATTGAAAACCCTGAAAAACCGGTCTAAACGGACATCAACAGATGCAGGCTGGACCATGGTGCTGTCCCACGGGTCCAGGCTGATGCGCCCGCCGGCATAAGCCTTCCTGATATCGCGATCGCTCAGAAGCATAAACATCCTTCGTTTCTAAAGGTGGTACAAATACCCAGTGTATCTGGTGTACATCCTACATATCCAGTGTAACTGTGAAGTATGTCATTTCCATGGAGTATTTGGCATACTCGCTGCTATCGTAAAGGTATGGCAGGCTTTACGGATATTGGCATAGGGCGGGAATCAGGTGTTGTACAGGGGCATTTTGGGGACCCCGTAAGGGTCAGTGAAGCACTGTTTTCGCGGGGGCGCGGCATGAACAGCCCCCGGCGGCCGCTTTTTGTGCTTCTGCACGGGTGGGGTTCCAACGAGGAGGATATCGCCGGATTCTTCGGAAGCTACGTATCGCCCTTCAGCGACTATGTTTCACTCCGCGCCCCGCTGGCCCTGGCCGGCCCGCAGGATGCGGGTGCGGACGGAGGGCCTGGCGCATACACATGGTTCCATGATCCGGTCCCGCACGGGGATGACCTTGACCGTGACATATATCAGGCTGCACGCGCAGTAGACCGGTGGATAGAGGAGTCAGTCCCGCAGGAACGTGATATTGTCCTGTTCGGTTTTTCGCAGGGCGGCGCGCTGGCAGTCCATATGCTGCGGATGCGCCCTGAACGGTATAAAGGCGCTGTCTGCCTGTCAGGTTTCCTTGCCCCCGCTGTTGTCCCCGGGGTTGCCCCTGCAGATGCAAGGCTTGCGCAGATCGCTCCGCCTGTTTTCTATGGCTATGGGCTTCGGGACGATATGATTGCCCGGTTTGAATCTTCAGCACTTGCTGCTTTCCTCGAGGAGAAGACTTTTCTGAAGCTGTGCGAATACGCCCCTCTGGATCATGCTGTCAGCCTTGACGAATGCAACGATATACGCCAGTGGCTGATGGACCTGGGCGCATCAAGCGGTGTTATGTAATGGTTATGTAATTATGTAACGTCTGTACGGCATAGCTTATGGCGTGTTGGGCGCCATGTTTATTTTTTCACGTACAGATGGGTACAATAAGAACCATGAGTGTTGGCTTGGTGATTATTCTTTTCTGGGCGCTGGTTGTTATAGCGGCGTTCGGGTTTATCCTGTGGCGGGTCCAGGGTGATTCCAAGCGTACAGGCATGTTCAGCGGTATCAGTTCAGTCGAGCATGATGACGCTACCGCTGACGATGAGAAGGATACAAGGCCTCAGGCAAACCGTATGACAGGACACAGGCCTATGTCGTTTTCCCCGCAGCCGGATATCGGTGAACGCGCCCGGCAGGAGCGTGAAGAGGCTTCGACGGAATCTACGATGGAATCACCCGTGTATCTGGGGAAAGGCTCGACTGCTGTTGCAGTACGTGCAGTACAGCCCCGTGAAGGCGGCAGGGGGTATAATAGTCCTGATAGGAACACAGCGAATGCAGAAGGGCCGGCACTGGACAGTGCCGAACCGGAAGCGGGACCTGTGGAGGCTGCTGATACTAGTAAGGCAGAGAAGACATTGGACGATGATGCGGACAGTACGTTTGACCGTATCGTGCGGGCTGATGGTTAAAACAGGTTTAACGTAAGGAAGAGTTATGAATTCTTTGGCAGTGATTGGTATATGCGTTGCTGTGGCCGTAATAGCGGCTGCGGCAGCAGGGATCTTTATTTTTATCAGGTCCCGCAGGAAACATGATGAGGGCACCGGTACAGGCACTGCTGTAAGTACATCCCCATCAGGGCTTTCTGATACGCCCGGCGATGCCGGTACTGAAAGCGAGCCTGCTGCCGGTCCTGCACCTTCCGAAGCAGGGTTCCCGTCTGCCGTCGAGGACCATGCGACGGCAGAGACTTCTGTCGGGTCTTCTGCAGGCAGTGAAACTGGCGGCAAACGCGATGAGCCTGAATCCAAACAGTCCCGGCTGGTCCGCCTGCGTGCCAGGCTTGCTAAAACCAGCAACCCATTTGGCCGGGCACTGTTCACTATCCTGTCGCAGGATACGCTGACCAAATCAGACTGGGATGATGTTGAAGATACCCTGATCCTTGCTGATGTCGGTGCCGAGACCAGTGAACAGCTGGTCAATGAGCTCCGCACTGATGCCCGCGTCCAGGGGAAGAAAGACCCTGCGGCAGTCCATGAGATGCTCCGCACCAAGCTGCTGGAAATGGTCGATCCCGGCCTTGACCGTTCCCTCGCTGCTGAACGGGACAGCAACTCAGGCAGGACGTCTGCAATAATTATGGTCGGCGTCAATGGTTCCGGCAAGACGACTACAGCGGGAAAACTGGCTCGGCTGTTCGTGTCTGAAGGGAAATCCGTTGTCCTGGGAGCGGCTGATACCTTCCGTGCTGCAGCAGCAGACCAGTTGGAAACATGGGGGAGCCGTGTTGACGTTCCTGTTATCCGCAGCAGCCAGGAAGGCGGCGACCCTGCGTCAGTCGCTTTTGATGCAGCGCAAAAAGCACAGGAAACCGGTTCAGATGTGCTTATTATTGACACTGCAGGCCGCCTGCAGAATAAGGCCAACCTTATGGATGAGCTTGGGAAGATCCGAAGGGTAACAGAGCGGACTATGCCTGTAGATGAGGTCCTGCTCGTCCTTGATGCTACAACAGGCCAGAACGGTATGGAACAGGCGCGGGTGTTTGCCGAGGCGATAGGCATAACCGGTGTTGTGCTCTCCAAGCTTGACGGGTCCGCACGCGGCGGCATAGTGATCTCCGTCCAGAAAGCTTTAGGCGTTCCCGTTAAGCTTGTCGGGCTGGGTGAAGGGCCGGATGACCTTGCCCCATTCGATCCCGAAGGTTTTGTAGACGGTATCCTCGGCGATTGACCGCCTCAGCTCCGGCGGGCTCTGCAAATCCCGGTGCCCGCTCCGATCCCCGGATCACGGGGCCGTAGCTTTGATAATCCATTTGTCGCTGTATGCCCGCAGGCCGTTGGCAAGGCCGCGGAGCCCCATAAGGGCTATATTGAACACCAGCCATAAAACAGCGATTTTTATATCTGCAGAACTTGCATGCAGCAGGGATAAGGCGGTCCCGGCCGCCCATAATACGGCGATATATACTGCAGCGGCTGCAGAACATGCGGCGGCCAGATAAGCAAAATCTCCCGCCCCGATAAGTATCCCGTCAAGGGCCCACATCCAGCCCTGAAGCGGGAAGAAAACAGCTACAACAAGCATGGAAATGCTGATCAGATGCTGTATCTGCGGATCAGGGCTGAAAAGCCCCGGCCCCCATATCCCCAGAGCTGCAAAAACCAGCCCGGCAATAACGCCGAGCTCAGCTCCGCACCGCGCAATGAAACGTGTCAGATACCGCACCTGCCCGATATCCTTTGCCCCCAGGGCAGCGCCTACAAGCGCCTGGCCGGCAATCGCCACTGAATCCAGGGCATTCAGGGCAAAATTCCATGCAGAATTCACTGCCTGGTAGCTTGCAAAAACGTACGTGCCCATTGAAGCGGCAGCAGCCACAGTAGACACCATTGCAATGCGTAAAGCCAGTGTACGGATGAACAGCGGCAGCCCGTCAGAAGTATTTTGGGCAAGGCCTCCCTTTGACGGCAGAAGGCTGACATGATGGCGGCAGGCATGCCATGCGGCTGCCGCAGCGAGGGCCGCCCCCATGGCCCACTGGGCAATGCCTGTAGCGATACCTGACCCGAGTATTCCCATATGTGCGCCGTAGATCAGCATAAAATCTAAAACAGTGTTCAGCACGGCGCCCGCGATTGCTGCCCATAACGTGACCTGTACTTTCTGGAGGCCACGGAATATGCCGTTGGCCGCATAAACGAGAAGCATCCCCGGCGCGCCCAGTACGACCGCTTTCGTATACAGTACAGCCTGTCCAAGGGCAGCACCGCGCGCACCTATAGCCCAGCACAGGGGTTCCGCCCAGATAAACAGCCCAAAAGCTAAAACGATGCCGATCCCCAGTGCCAGCCACATCCCGTCTATCCCCGAGCGCAGGCCTTCCATGGTTTTCCCCGCACCGATAAGTTTAGATACATGGGAAGTCGTGGAGTAGGCGAGGAAATTGCACAGCCCCACCGCAGTAAGGATAATAGTGGACCCTGCAGAAAGCCCTGCAAGCGCACTGACTGATATATGCCCTACGATCGCCGTGTCAATGAGCACGAAAGCGGGTTCAGCAATAAGCTGCCCGAAAGTAGGTACGGCAAGGCTTATGAGCCTGTTCCGCGTATTTTTCGTATTAAATCCTGCATTAAATCCTGTGGCCATAACGGTACTATTCTACGCACAGGCAGGTTCCAGAGGGCTGGCTGCTGCCGCAGGCTGTACTGCACCGGCTGTCGTTACTGTCGTTATTGAGGGCAACAATGAGGGTATGGGCTTAAAAGACTCTATAACAGATTCGGTGAAAGAATACCGCGAAAAATACAGTAAAGAGAGTATCCGCGAAAGGAGCCTGCTTGATGCCCGGCGGCTGCACAGCCATTCTGTCCCTCTGGCTGTTGATGATGTGGTCTCAGACCTTGACAAGCCACTTGACCAGGCGAACCTGGCGGCGAAAGCCAGCGTTATTGTCCGGGCGGGTGCTCTGGAACTTGCCAGCGGCACGGGAAGCTACCGCGTCCGTGAGCTTATGGGCCGTATAGGGCAGGATCTTGATGTTGATGTGCGTTCCGATGTCAATATTGCTGATATCGAAGTTTCATGTTCAGACAGCAGCGAGAGGATAACAGAAGTTGTAGATCTGCCTACAGTAGGTGTCAACACCGAGCGGATATGGCTGATGGAGCATTTTACTGACTGGCTTTCGGTGAGCCTCGGGCGGAAGGGTACGTATCACAAGGCTGCGGATGCATCGCAGAATTTCATTGCGGGGCTTCCGAATGAAAAGAGCATGGCTGTTGCGCCGGATTCCGATATTATTGGTGGCAGCCGTAGCCAGGCTGCCAGCGGGGAAGCGGGTACTGCCTGTCCTGCCGGCATGCATGTGGGGGCTGGAAGTGTTACGGTGCGGAAAGTCCATGAAAGGCTGGATGCCATTGAATACCGCCATCGGCTGTACAAGCCGGCAATGCAGGTACTGGCCTCTGCGGTTTCCTGTGCATCATTCACATTCCTGCTGGGCGGTGGGATAGTCGATATGTTTGCTGCTTTTATCGGCGCCGGCTGCGGCCAGTTCGTCCGCAGCCTCCTCGGCAGACGGCATATGAACCAGTTTTTTGTTACCGCCCTGGCAGTTGTTGCAGCAGCATCCATCAGTATTGGGTCGCTGCGTTTGTTGGGGTTCGTATATCCGCCTGCGCTTGCGCATGATACAGCGTATATCGGTGCGATCCTGTTTGTTGTACCCGGGTTTCCGCTGATCACAGGAGGGCTTGATATTGCTAAGCTGGATATTTCTTCAGGGATCCAGCGCGGCGTATATTTCCTTGCCATCATTACTTCCGCGACTTTGGCTGCGTGGGCTGTTGCGGATATCGTCCATCTGACCCCCGGAGGGTTCGAGGTGTTATATATGGCTCCTTGGCTGACCGCAGTCCTGCGGTTTATCACCGCTTTCGGCGGCGTATGGGGGTTCTCGGTACTGTTCAACTCACCGCAGAAAATGGCGTGTATTGCTGCCCTGATCGGTGCAGCCGCAGACACATTCCGCCTGGAGATCATTGATCTGTGGCATATGCCTATTGAGGCTGCAGCTTTCCTGGGGGCGCTTATCGCCGGGCTGATGGCAAGCGGCTGGCGCATTGCTGTACGTCACGGGCTTATCCCCGCAGAATATGGTTTCCCGCGTATCACACTGACTGTGCCGTCTATTGTGATCATGGTGCCGGGGCTGTATATGTATGAGGCTGTCTACTATCTGGGGCAGTTCAACTCTGCCGCGGCCCTGGACTGGACTTTCCGTGCCCTGCTTGTGGTGGTATGCCTTCCGATAGGCCTGGCTGCCGCACGCATCCTCACAGACCGCAGCTGGCGCTATGACGTATAAAAAGGCGCATCAGGTGCTAAGCCTGCATTCTCCCGTATCGGGATTACCGTTGTGCTACAGCATGGGAATAGTGCCAGATATTGTCAATTAGTATCAGAATTATTTTTCTGAGCCAGGCTTCAGCTTGCCCGGGAAAGGCATTTTGGGGAATGGCTTATGCACGGCAGGTTTTTTCGGCGGCTGTGATCCGGCTTTTTTAGCCGCTTCTGCGGCCCATGCTGCATACTCATCAAGATCATCAGAAGTGTTTTCGGGTGAAGTTCTGTCAGGCGCCGTGCCGCTGTCTGCCATGTTAGGCCTGGTGCTGGCGCCGCCGGCTCCGGTCTCCTGTGCGTCATGGTTAGGCTCTGCATCACTGATACCGTCATCAGCTGTACCGGCAGCGTCAGATTCGCGGGAAGACAGCTCCCTTTCAAGCTCGTTATAATCCGTATCGGTGGTCATATATTTGAGTTTCCGAGCCATCTTTGTTTGTTTTGCCTTCTGACGTCCGCGGCCCATAAAAACTCCTTTGCCGATTACGGCTATCTCACACAGTGTTTGATCATCAACAAGTAGGATACCACGAATTATGATTGTCTGCCGAAATTTTTATGATTAAAGCAAGATTTTAACTATTTTTTTACGTTTTTCGGGGTGTTGCGCTCCCCCGCGAAGGAGTTGACTCATGGCGAACACAGGCAGCATATCACAGGATACCGGCCGTCGGCTGACTGCAGCGGGGAATGAGATCAGTGCAAGTTATGAAGAAGCAAAGAGGCGTTCAGATAAAACGCTTCAGAAGCTGCATGAAGATCCCGGGAAGTTTACTATGCTTACCGGGGACAGGCCGACCGGCCGTCTGCATCTGGGGCATTATTTCGGGACGGTCCTTGAGCGCGTGAAAATGCAGGACCTTGGTGTGCATACCAATATTATTATTGCTGATTACCAGGTGATCACTGACAGGGATACGACAGAGCATATTGAAGATAACGTGCTCAATATAATCATGGATTATCTTGCGGCAGGCATAGACCCTGAAAAAACAATGATTTTCACGCATTCTTCAGTACCGGCAGAAAATGAGCTGATGCTTCCTTTCCTGTCGCTGGTGACTGAAGCTGAGCTGCACCGCAACCCTACGGTGAAATCTGAGATGGAAGCATCCGGGCATGCTCTGACTGGGCTGCTGCTGACATATCCTGTGCACCAGGCGTGCGATATTTTATTCTGCAAAGGGAATATAGTCCCAGTGGGCAAGGACCAGCTGCCCCACATTGAGCTGACCAGGACTATCGCCCGGCGGTTCAACGAACGGTATGCCAAAGGTGATCCGGTATTCCCCGAGCCGGAGGCAGTCCTGTCTGATATCTCGGAGATCCCCGGGCTTGACGGGCGCAAGATGAGCAAATCGTACGGGAATGCTATTTCACTTGGGGCTACTGCTGAAGAAACGGCAAAGCTTATAAAGAAGCGCCCCACAGATTCTGAGCGGCGCATCACATTCGACCCTGCCGGCAGGCCGCAGGTATCAGCGCTCCTGACAACAGCAGGGCTTGTTACGGGAAGGGACCCCCGCACTATTGCCGAAGAGATCGGTGACTCAGGTGCAGGCGCGCTGAAAAATTACCTTACTGAATCTGTCAACAGTTTCCTCGCCCCGCACCGCGAACGCCGTGCTGAGCTCGCACAGGATATGGATTATGTGCGGGATGTCCTGCGTGAGGGGAATAAGCGCGCTAATGCCATAGCTGAAGAAACGCTCCAGCAGGTGCGCGAAGCCATGGGGATGGTATATTATCGCGGGTAAGCCGCCAGGCGGTAGGCCTCCGGAGGCGGCCGGCATTGCCGGCTTGTGCAGATCGTGGGGCCGTTTATGGAACCGCTTATGAGGCCACGGGAACTATAGGACTATGGAATGGGGCGATGGCATGCCGAAAAAACATCGGGACAGGTCCTGGCCGCCGGCGCCGGAACCTTTGGGAACCCCTGTAACTGATAACCATACACATCTGGCTGCAGTGGCGGAATTTGCCGAAGAGATGAGCCGCCAGGCTGCGGAGCGCGGCCAGGAACCGGTTCCGGTCTACACGCCTGACATTATGCTGGACCAGGCCGCTGCTGTGGGCGTGCACAGGGTGATAGACGTCGGATGCGAATTGCCGTATCTGCGCACGGCAGTTGACCTGGCGCGCGCGCATCCCGGGACAGTGTTCAGCGCCGTTGCGATCCATCCGAATGAAACGGTTTTGCACGGGCATCGCGGAGCGGTTGGCCCCGACGGGCTGGAGCTGGATTACAAGCCATGGCATGATGTGCCCTTCGATGAGGCGCTTGGCGAAGTTGAACGCATTGCCCGTGAAAACCCGAAGATTGTAGTGGCTATTGGCGAGACGGGGCTCGACTACTTCAGGACGGGGGAGGCTGCCCGCCGTTTCCAGCGCGAAGCGTTCAGCGCCCATATGGCGCTTGCCAGGGAGCTCAGCCTCCCCATGCAGATACACGACCGCGATGCCCATGGCGATGTTATTGACCTGCTCCTGCGCAACGGCGCCCCCGAACGGACCGTATTCCATTCTTACTCAGCCGGGCCTGATGTCGCGCGCGCCGCCAACGAACATGGCTGGTATCTGAGTTTCTCAGGAACGGTGTCGTACAAAGGCAACGACAGTATACGCGAGGCCCTGCGCATCATTGACAGGCATCATATCCTTGTAGAAACAGACGCCCCCTACCTGCCTCCTGTGCCGTACCGCGGCCGGACAAATTCCCCGTATATGATCCCGTATACCCTGCGTTCCATGGCAGATACTCTGGGCATGGATGCCGCGGCCCTTGCCCGGATGGTTGAAGCCAATACCCGTGAAGTTTACGGTATATGAACCGTCAAATCCTCCCCAGACTTCTTGGAAACAGTGGGTTTTTCGCATTCCGACCGGTAAAATGTGAGTATACCGTGATAAAGTAGCCATCTGCGGGTATCAGCTCACATGAGATGATATACCCCGAAGGTCCATGCGCAGCATGGCAGTATGCGTGACAATATAGGCATGGCATGGGTGATTCGCGGGAGGCATGCACACGGACGTGTGTACGCAGACCGCGCGGCGAAAGCCAGGAGGATTTCACATGGCGCAGCAGGATAGTAAGCGCGTTAGCCGTATGGCAGCTGAGAACGGGAATGGCGGAGGCAGCAGTACTGATGGCCATAAGCAGGCGTCCGGCCAAAGGCGGGATGCCGGAGAAGGCCGCAGGGCTGACCAGAACAGCAGTACCGGCCATAATGCCAGCCCCCAGGGCAGCAGCGAGGGCCATAGCGGCGGCACCGGCCTGGACCGGGATGCCGGACAGGGTATCGGCCGGAAGGATGGCAGTACTGGGCAGGAGGACCCTGCCGGCACCGGACCGGACCCCAGGTCGGGGATCCATAACGGGCAGGGCAACGACAAAGGCCTCCAGCACCTTGTGCATGACACGGATCTGGCAAAGGCAGTAAATGCTGCCCCGCGCAGCAGTACTCCCCAAAAGAAGATCTCCCCAGCTTCAAAAGAGGCGAAACCTGCAGAAGTTGCTGCTGTCCTGGACGAGACAGGGTCTATAATCCCTGAGGAAGAGATCATCAGCGGTTCCGAGGTCTCCGAGGAGGCGATCTCGCAGGAGGAGCGCGAAGAGACGGAGCGCGCCAAAGAAGAAGCCCGCAAGTCTGCCCGCATGAAAACCGTCAAAGCGCGCACGCCGCTGGGCCGCTGGTGGAACAGGGTGCAGGCGTCGCCCGACAAGATCTCTCTCGGTATGTGCATCGTTACCATGGGCGTTGTGTACGGCGATATCGGCACATCACCGCTGTACCTTTCCCAGTCATTCGTAGCAGGGCAGGGCGGCATCAGGTATGTTGACCGCACATCCGTCCTGGGTATGCTTTCCCTGCTTTTCTGGTCCATCACGCTTATCACTACAGTAAAATATGTGCTGATCGCCATGCGGATCGACAATAAAGGCGAAGGGGGCATTTTCGCCCTGTACTCCATGGTCAAGCGTTTTGCAAAATGGCTGTGGATCCCTGCAATGGTAGGCGGTGCGGCTTTCCTTGCCGATTCCGTGCTTACCCCTGCGGTATCCATATCTTCCGCAGTCGAAGGCCTGAAAACGCTTCCTGCAATACAGGGGGTTTTCAGCCGGAACGGCAATCTTACAGTGATCATCACTGTGGTCATCATCGTGATACTTTTTGCAGTGCAATCCCGCGGCACAGAACGGATAGGCCGCGTCTTCGGCATCGTCGTGGCGGCCTGGTTCACCTTCATGGCAGTTGTAGGCGTTATTTCCATAGGCCACGACTGGTCGGTCTTCGAGGCGCTCAACCCGTGGTACGGGCTTGAATATCTGCTTAACCTCAACGGTGCCAACCGTGCAGGGATCGCCATCATGGGGACTGTCTTCCTGGCGACAACCGGTGCAGAAGCCCTTTACTCCGATATGGGGCATGTCGGCCGCGGCAATGTATACGCTACATGGCCGTTCATTTTCATCTGCCTTGTATTCAACTATTTCGGGCAGGGCGCATGGATGATCCGCAACCAGAATAACAGGTCTTTGTGGAACGTGGAGAACCTGAACCCTTTCTTCCAGACGATCAGCCCCAATCTGCGGTATGTGGCCGTGATCCTTTCCGTGGCTGCCGGCGTCATTGCTTCACAGGCACTGATAACAGGCGCGTTCACTATGGTTTCCGAAGCTACCGGCCTGAACTGGATGCCGCATCTTCAGGTGCGCTATCCTGCACGTACACGGGGGCAGCTTTATATCCCCCTGGTCAACTTTGTCCTGTGCGCGGCCACTCTGATCGTACTCCTCCTGTTCAGGGATTCCGAACGTATCACCAATGCGTACGGCCTTGCGCTCACCATAACGATGATCGCTACGGTCGTCCTGCTTATGGCGCATATGTGGTTTGTCCAGCGCAGGCGCCTGTTTGCAGTCATTTTCGGTATAGTATTCCTGGCGATCCAGACGCTCTTCTTTATTTCGTCGCTGTCGAAGTTCTTTACCGGCGGCTGGTTTACCACTATTATCACGCTGCTGATCTTCTTTATCATGTACACGTGGGATACAGGCACCAAAGTGGAGCGGTCCCAGCGGCGCCATATGGCCCCTGAAGATTTCCTCCCCGCGCTCAACATCCTCCACCAGGATAAATCTGTCCCGCTGTATGCAGACAACCTGGTTTATCTGACATCTGACAGTGAGCTGCGCAGGCTTGATACAGATATTTTCTTCTCGATCTTCGCGGACCATCCTAAACGTGCGCACGCATGGTGGGCAGTCTCCGTGCTGGTAACTGATGATCCGTATACACGCGAGTATTCCGTAGAGAATTTCGGCACCGATTTCCTGTTCAGGGTTCGTGTGAGGATCGGTTTCAAGGTCAATCAGAATATATCTACATACTTGCATCAGATCATGCATGAGCTGATCGATTCGGGTACCCTGCCGCCTCAGGAAACGATCTATCCGAAGATAGACAATGACCCGCAGCTGGGGACGATCAATTATGTGCTTATCCATAAAGCGCTTATGCCTGAATCAAAGATCGATACCCGCGGCGCATTCTCGCTGCGTGTGAAGTATGCGATCCGCCGTGTAGCAGGGTCGCCTGTGAAATGGTTCGGGCTGTCTGCCTTCAACCCGAAGGTGGAAGTGCAGCCGCTGTTCGTCAGGGTGCAGCCGATCCCTCCGCTGAAATATGTACCTTTGCGTAAAACGAAACGGCCTATCACCCTTGAGGCTACCCTTACCCGCAAGGCTGAGCAGCATAAGGCGGATACGGGTGAAATCGACCCTGTTGATATCCATACACTGAAGACAGTCTCTTCAGACCTGCGCGAAGAGGCAGATGACGCTGTTGCCAGGAAGAAATTTCTCTGAGCCGAAATCACCGGGAACCGGCCCCTGCCTCCGCAGCCTGCATTAGAATTGTAGATATACTGCAATCCAGGCAGGCAACATACAGGAGGTTTCAATGACGGATACAACAGAAGCAGGTAACGGTACGGCCGGATTGGCTTCCACGGCTCCCCAGGGGGCTCAGGCAAACATCGGTGTTATAGGTTTGGGTGTTATGGGCGCAAGCCTCGCCCGGAACCTGGCCCATCATGGCAATACGGTCGCGGTGTATAACAGGCATGCCGGCAGGACCGAAGAGTTCATGAAGAACTATGGCAGTGAAGGTGCATTCATCCCTTCGGACAGTCTGCAGGGCCTGGCAGATTCACTTGAAAAACCGCGCAAAGTGATCCTGATGATCACGGCAGGCCGTGCCACGGATGCTGTTATTGAAGAGCTTCTGGGCGTTTTTGAACCTGAAGATATCATTATTGACGGCGGCAATTCGTATTTTGAAGATACTATCCGCCGTGAAAAAGATGTCCGTGCCCGCGGCCTGCATTTCGTCGGCTGCGGTATTTCCGGCGGTGAAGAGGGCGCTTTGAACGGGCCTTCGATGATGCCGGGGGGCACGGACTGGTCGTGGAATTACCTGAAGCCGATATTCGAGTCTATCGCTGCCCAGGCTGAAGGCGAACCATGCGTGACCCATATTGGTGAAGATGGGGCCGGCCATTTTGTCAAGATGGTGCATAACGGCATTGAATATGCGGATATGCAGCTGATCGGCGAAAGCTATGACCTGCTCCGCCGCGGCCTTGGCCTCTCCCCTCAGGAGATCGGTGATATTTTTGACGAGTGGGATAAAGGTGAGCTTGATTCCTATCTTGTGGAGATCACATCGGAAGTCCTGCATCACACGGATGCGGATACGGGCAGGCCTTTTGTTGACATTGTGCTTGATGAAGCAGGTATGAAGGGGACGGGGACCTGGACAGTCCAGACAGCGCTGAGCCTCGCCATACCGGTTACGGGCATTGCTGAGGCCGTATTCGCCCGGGGGCTTTCCGGGCAGAAGGAACAGCGCGAGGAAAGCCGAAGGACGCCGCTTGCAGGGCCTGACGGGCATATCGCGCTTGGGGACGAAGGGAAGGATGCGTTTATCGAAGCCGTCCGTAAAGCGCTGTATGCCTCTAAGATCGTGGCGTATGCCCAGGGATTCGACGAGATCAGCGCCGGCGCCAGGCAGTATGGATGGGATATTGACCTTGGGGCTGTAGCCCGCATCTGGCGCGGGGGCTGCATTATCCGCGCAAAGTTCCTCAACCGCATTTCAGACGCTTACGGTTCAGGCCGCGCATTCACCTCCCTCCTTTTTGACGAGTATTTCAAGGATGCAGTGGAAAACGCCCAGGATGCCTGGCGCCAGGTAGTGGCTGCGGCCGCGCAGGCGGGTATCCCTGTCCCTGCTTTCTCAAGCTCACTCGCATACTATGACGGGCTGCGCTCCGGCCGCCTGCCCGCGGCGCTTATCCAGGGGCAGCGTGACTTTTTCGGCGCGCACACATACAAGCGGGTAGACAGGCCCGGCACTTTCCATACATTGTGGGCTCAGGAGGGACGTCGAGAGATACAGGAAAACTAGTATCTGTGAAACTTATTAAAGGTACCCGCCCTGCATTGTGGGTAAATACTGCTGTTGCGTGGGGCGGTGTGATCCTCACCAATACGATTACGCTTCTCGGCAAAGCTGACAATAAGAAAACGGGCGAAGGCCTTTTCGGAGGATTGCCGGAAGGCACACCCGGCATGGCTTTACGCGGTATGCAGCAGCTCACCTATTTCACCATGTGGTCGAATATTATGGTTGCTGCCGTAACGCTCATGCTTGCATTGAACCCGCAGAAACGTACCCCATGGCGCAAGGCGCTCCATATGTGCGCGCTCATGATGATATTGGTAACCGCTGTTGTGTATGCGGTTGCTATCGCGCCTACGAACCCTCTCCGCGGCTGGTCCCTGGTCACGAACCCGTGGCAGCATATTGTCACTCCGGCGCTGACCTGGGCTGTCTGGCTCATCTGGGGGCCGCGCGATATGTCAGGCCCGGGTATCATCCCGAGATGTGTAGTTATCCCGCTCATCTGGGTCGGCTGGATGTTCCTGCACGGCCTGGTTTTCCATGCTTATCCGTATGCTTTCGTCAATGTGGTCAGGATCGGCTACCTTGTTGCAGCCCGGAACATCCTCATTATTATTGTGATCGCGATTGCCGTATGCTGGGTGATCAAAGGGATAGACCGCCTGCTGACAGCGGTAACGGGCCGGGGCAGGAAACGGGCAGCCGCATAGCAGCATAAGGCAGACAAAAGGTTTGCCGCAAAATGGAACAGGCCTTGTCTGATATAACCTAATACAATACCCAGTACGATAAAGGCCAGGCAGGCGTAATATGCAGGCGCCAGGCAGCAAAGATAAGTAAGGATACTCTGAAAATATGGATACCATGGCAGGGCAGGATATGGATCAGTTGCCGCTTATTGCTGTAACAGGGGTAACAGGGAATATCGGCGGTGCCGCAGCTGCAGCACTTTCTGCCGAAGGGTACCCGCTCAGGCTTCTGGCGCGTGATAGCTCCCTGGGCCGGGTTCCGCGGCTTAAAGGTGCGCAGGCAGCCCCGTTCATATTCGGGTATGATCCTCAGACAGTAGAAGCCCTGCGGGGTGTGGGGACTGTGTTTATGGTCTCCGCGCATGAAGGCCCCAGCAGGGTGCAGGAACATAAGGGATTCGTTGACGCTGCACAGGAGGCGGGTGTCAGGCATCTTGTCTACCTGTCTTTCGACGGTGCTTCCGAAGACGCTGACTTCACCTTAGGCCGCGACCACTATGCAACTGAAGAATATATCAAAAAATCAGGATTGCCGTATACATTCCTGCGCGATAATTTCTATATCGAGGCTTTTATAGAGTGGGGGAAGTCCGGCATTATTGCAGGCCCTGCCGGTAATGGGCGTGTGTCCGCGGTATCTCAGAGGGATGTAGCTGCAGCAGTCACAGCGGTACTGAGGAATCCCGTCCTGCACAGCAATACGACCTATACCCTTACCGGCCCCCAGCCTCTGACGCTTGGTGAGATCGCCGGGATACTGTCCAGAGAGACCGGCACAGCAGTCACTTATAAAAATGAGACCCTTGAAGAAGCGTACGCCAGCCGCAGGGCACAGTACGATGTGCCGGACTGGGAGCTTGACGCCTGGGTGTCAACTTATACTGCGATCGGCAGCGGGCGGCTTGCAGGGGTGACCCATGACGTGGAACTGATCACAGGCGCGCTTCCGCTGTCTTTTGAAGATGTACTGCGGATCTCCGGTCAAGGAACCAGATAGTCCTTTCCGCACCCTGTGCGAATGAGCTCGGCACGTCGCCGTTATTTGCCTCACGGAGAGCCCTTCCGACGGCTTCCGCTTTGTGCTGGCCGGTAGCGACCACCCATACGCAGGAAGCTGTCTGGATGAACTGCGCGGTCAGGGTCAGCCGGAGCGGCGGCATTTTAGGGGAATCAGTAACAGGGAGTACAAGCGTGCCGCTGTCCGTATTGTATATCTGAGGGCGATCAGGGAAAAGCGAAGCAAAATGGCCATCCGGGCCTACCCCGAACAGTGCGATATCCAAATGCCCCTTATCCCCAAGCTGTGAGCCGAGCTCATCCTGGTAATGTGAAGCAGCTGCCCTCATGGCTTTCAGATTGGCATCAGGATCATTACGGCACTGTTCGATCAGCCCTTTTGGCCGCGTATCGGCAGGCATCTCGTGGATATTCCCTTCCGGCAGGCCGTGGTGTGTCGTGAGGCTGTCCAGCCAGGCTGTGCGCGCCTGCAGCGCATTGCGGTCGGGGTCATCTGCGGGGATGAAACGTTCATCGCCCCACCAGAAATGGACTTTAGAAAAATCGATCGCCTTAATAATGTGGGACAGCGGATCCGCATCGGATTTCCAGACCCCGGACATGACGCTGTGCGCTGCAGACAGGACGGCGATACCGTCACCCCCGCCGGTCAGGGCAATATCAACACGGCCCTGTGACATGCACAGCTGTGCAGTGCGTTCGAAAAGCGCAGCAGTTACAGCAGCAACGGTTTCCTCCCGGCTGGAATACGCATAAGCAGCTTTAGACCCAAATTCCCATGTACTGACACTCATATACCCAGTTTAGACGACGCTTTGCATAATGTATAATCTGCGTTCTGGGGACGTGTTGCCTACTCGTGCGGTACGAGATCCCAGCCATCTCTGATGACGGCCGCGTAAATGGCATCAGGGTCAAGCCTGCGCATCTCCTCATTGATGCTGTCAGTAAGTGTGCGGTGGGGGACCGATATTTTCTGCGGATTCCTGCCTGGCTCCTGTACCTGGAGCTCGTCAATGCCCGTCCGCTGGATGCTGGCAACCCCGTTCTCACGTGTGATCTCAACGCTGGTCACACTGACAGCATCATCCTGGCGGTCAACGGTAACGGGGACTTTCAGCGACCATGCAAGCCATGCGGCAAGGAGCTCTAGCGGCAGGTAATGCCTGGCGCCGCGGACGGTTACAGACTGTATAGCTGTATGCGGCGGCTGGTCGATCAGCGCTGCAAGCTGCCCGCGCCAGATAGTCAGGCGTGTCCATGACAGGTCAGTGTCATTCTTCGTCCAGTGCGCGCGCAGGTTTTCAAAAGTCCTTTCAGGATCTTCTGTCTGCTGGGCATCGGTAATGCGCTTGCGTGCCATCCTGCCGATCTGGTCTTCGGACGGGTTCCCGGGCACTTCTTCCGGCCACCATGCGAGTACCGGGGCATCAGGCACAAGCAGAGGGATAACAAGGGTATCGAGATGCCGCAGGAGACCGCCGGTCGGGAACAGGACAATTATCTCGCCCGCGCCCGCATCGGCACCGAAGCGGATCTCAGCATTGAGCGGGGTGTCGGGGTCGCTGCCCTTCCCGCTGCATGTTGCTATGGCGATAATGCGGCATGGATGTTCGCGGCTCGCTACGTTTGCTGCAGCAAGTGCGTCTTCCAGATCATCTTCTGAAGTATGGATAAGCATAGTGAAGACGCGGCCTTCCGTCGATTCTCCGCGTTCTTCGTGAAGGTCTTTGATCTTTGCAGTGATCTGTGCTGTAGTGCAGTTATTAAGTCTGGCTTTCATTTATGCTCCTGTATGTTTATTGCTCCTGTATATGTCCCTGCGGTTCTCCAGTCCCTACACCCTGCAGCCCCGGATCCTATCCTCAAGACCCTGTATCAGCTGCGGCCCCTGCGCTCCGCATTCTGCGGCACCTGTGGGACAGGGGTTTGCGGTGAGGGATGGGTGAGATCCCTTCCGGGTTTACGGGATCCTCCAGCTGTGCCCATCGTTAGCCAGCATGGTATCTGCCTGCGCCGGACCCCATGTTCCTGCACGGTATGGCTCCGGCTGGCCCTGGGCCGACCAGAACTCTTCTATCGGGTCAAGGATCTTCCATGACAGGTCGATCTCCCGGGATGTGGGGAACAGTGGCGGATCTCCAAGCAGGACATCCAGGATCAGGCGTTCATAGGCTTCGGGGGAAGCTTCAGTGAACGAGTTGCCGTAGGTGAAATCCATATTCACGTCGCGCACTTCCATGGCAGTGCCCGGTACCTTGGAACCGAACCGCAGGGTAATGCCTTCGTCGGGCTGCACCCGTATGACGATAGCGTTCTCGCCAAGTTCCTGCGTTGACGTGGAATCGAACGGCAGATGCGGGGCGCGCTTAAAGTTTACGGCGATCTCAGTGACGCGCTTGCCCAGCCGTTTGCCTGTGCGCAGGTAGAACGGCACTCCCGCCCAGCGGCGGGTATCAATATCAAGCCTTACGGCTGCATAAGTCTCTGTAGTGGAATCCTGGCTGATGCCGGCCTCCTCCAGGTATCCGACAACTTTCTCAGAGCCCTGCCAGCCTGCTGAATACTGCCCTCTCGCAGTATGTGCCGCAAGATCTTCCGGCAGCCGTACAGAGGAAAGGACTTTGAGTTTCTCTATCGCCAGGTCTTTCGCGTTGAAACTGGCAGGCTCCTCCATGGCAGTGAGCGCCATCAGCTGGAGAAGATGGTTCTGGATAACATCCCTGGCAGCGCCTATCCCGTCGTAATATCCTGCGCGGCCTCCGATGCCGATATCTTCAGCCATAGTGATCTCAACGTGGCTGACATAATTCGAATTCCATACCGGCTCAAACATCATATTGGCGAAACGCAGCGCTAGAAGGTTCTGCACAGTTTCCTTACCGAGATAATGGTCAATACGGAATACCGAGTTTGGATCGAACACTTCCGACACAACGCGGTCGAGTTCCCGCGAACTCGCCAGATCGCGCCCGAAAGGCTTTTCAATAATAACGCGCCTCCATGCGTCGCCGGCAGACTTGGCAAGCCCTGAATCGGCAAGCTGCTTCGCTACGACGGGGAAATCCCTCGGCGGGATGGACATATAGAAAGCATGGTTGCCTTCGGTGCCCCTTATTCGGTCCAGCTCTGCGACTGTGCTGCTCAGCCGTGCGAATGCATCAGCATCGTCAAAAGTGCCCTGGACGAAACGCAGCCCTTCGCTCAGATGCTTCCAGGTGGAATCATTGAAGGGGGTACGGCAGTGTTCCCGGACATTTTCTTTAACGAATCCCGCGAAATCGTCATGCGACCAGTCGCGCCGTCCAAAACCGACCAGCCCGAACCCTGCCGGCAGGAGGCCGCGGTTAGCAAGGTCGTATACGGCCGGGAGAAGTTTCTTTTTCGACAGATCGCCGGTAACACCGAACAGTACAAGGGAACAAGGCCCTGCAATACGGGGTAGCCTTAAATCGCGCGGATCACGGAGCGGGTTCTTCCACTGTGAGGCGTGCGCAGAATCTGCTGAGTTTATTGAACCTGTTGAACCTGTAGTCATATCTGCTATTCTAACGGCCGCTGTAGCCGCAGCATCCTGATATCGGGAAATTTCGCGCACTGCAAGAATTTAACCTTGCCGGCAGAACAGGCAGTTCAAATCCTATTGAGGCTGAAAGCCGCCGGGAATTTGCTCAGTAGATATGGATGGGCGTCCCTGTGGGGAGCTGGTCATAGAGCCATTTGCTGTCTGCTATGCTCAGGCGGATGCAGCCGTGCGATGCCGGGCTGCCCAGCTTTTCGGCTTCGCTGGCAATGTATTCGCCGTTGATGTCAGTAGGGACGGAGTGGAAAAGGATATTGTCATGGATGCAGATCCAGTTCTGTGCGCCCATCCGCTCCGCAGTATTGTAGAACGATGCCCCGCGAGGGTTGGGCGCATATCCGCCCGCTACGAAATTGCCGGTTGGCGTAGTGTTGTCCATCCCTGTGCTGGCAATCATCGTGTAAATAGTCTGGCCGTTTGATTTAACATATACGCGCTGTTTTTTGAGGTCTACGTCAATTGAGAGTTCACTGTAACCAGCAAGGTCCGGCTGCGCCCCGCCGGTCGGGCCATGCCAGTCGACTTTCCTGCCCGGCGCCTTTGGCTTCGCCGTCTTTGCAGCAGATCCGGATGATCGGGCAGGCTTCGCGGACCGTGCTGATTGGGCTGTATTCTTGGGTGTGGCTGACGAGCTTAGTGTTGTTATACCTGCATCATTGGGGGTGCGCCCCTGCTGCGAAGACTGGAACAGGTGGATAATGCCTATTGCCGACCCGAGGATAATGCACGCTGCCGCTATCACGCCGACAACGAGCGCCGCAAAATCATGCTTGTGCGCGCGCCAGTCGGCGGCCCTGATATGCGGCTTTCCAATCATGCATCTATTTTAGCCAATCCGCCTGAGGTAAATACCATGCGGCATTTTGCCGGCAGCCTCCGGGCTGGCTCTGAATAGGGCGGGACTTGTGAAGCTGCAGCAGCGTAGCATATAGGCTATCGCTAAGCTTGATGAACACTTTAAAGATGAACACTTTAAAACATTATGTATCCAGTATAAAGGGTAACGATTTTTTGAACTATGCTGCCCGTCCAGTCCCTGCTCGGAACTGCTTATGGACGGCACGCATACAGGCAGCAAATGCTGCCGGTTCTCCGCGCGTTTTATGATAGGGATATGGATTTGGGTTTTGGGCCGGTGAAAACCGGCAGGGACAGCAGGCATAATACAGCCAGCGTGCCAGACATGGCCGGTAAGGCAGGCGCGGCTGGCGGGGCCGGTGCAACCGGTGGAGCAGGTCCCCTTTGGCCTGGTGCGCGGGGCGGCACATGGAATACGCGGATACTCGACGATATACTTCCGCAGCTTGAGATATCAGAGGAAGCCCTGGGCTGGGCTCTCAGCCTCCACAGGGATCAGGCGCCGGGCGACAGGGCATTCGACCTTATCGCTTCGCATTGTGCAATCGTTGCGCTCCTTACCCAGCGCATCTGCAAAAGTATCGCGGGGGGAAGCGCCGCAGGCTACAGTACTGCAGGCAGGAATACTGCGGGGCATGGTGCCCATGGGCAAGATACTGCGGGCCGAAGTGCTGGGGACCATGGGGCAGCAACGGACGGCAGCCGCCCTGTTGACCTTCCCCTGGCCGTGCTGGGCGCGCTTATCCACGACATCGGTACGTATCAGGTCATCAATGACCCGGGATCGTACGGGGGTAGGGAGGCTGGTCCCGCCCATCCCGTGACTTTCCGCAGGGACTATATCCGGCACGGGATACTGGGATATGCATATCTGCGTGATTCCGGCGCCGATGAAGCAGTGGCGCAGTTTGCCCGCAACCATACAGGCCTTGGGCTGACCAGGGATATGGTCGAACGGCAGCATCTGGACCTCCCGGCCGCTGATTATGCGCCGCTTACCCGTGAGCAGGAGATCGTCATGTATGCAGATAAATTCAACAGCAAATCAGATCCCATCGTATTTGTATCCGTTGAGGGGTATTCCCGCCGCTGTGCACGTTTCGGGGAAGATAATGTGCGGCGCTGGCATGAGCTTGTTGACAGATATGGTGCCCCTGATATCCGGAGCATGGCAGAAAACTACGGTTTAGAAGTCGAATAGGGCAGAGGGCCCGCTGCCGGCTGGCCGGACAGGCAGTCAGCCTGCGCCGGCCTCAGCATTCAACAACGTTAACGGCAAGCCCGCCTTCGGAAGTTTCACGGTACTTCGACATCATGTCATGCCCCGTCTGGCGCATTGTCTCAATTGCGGAATCCAGAGATACGATATGCGAACCGTTGCTGAGCAGCGCCATGCGTGCGGCATTGACGGCAGTATTGGAAGCCATAGCGTTGCGTTCAATGCAGGGGATCTGCACCAGCCCGCCCACTGGGTCGCAGGTCAGCCCAAGATTGTGTTCGATCCCTATTTCGGCAGCATTCTCCACCTGGGCAGGCGTTCCGCCAAGGACTGCACACAGGCCGCCGGCAGCCATAGAGCAGGCGCTGCCCACTTCACCCTGGCATCCGACTTCAGCACCGGAAATGGATGCATTGCGTTTGAACAGGTAGCCTATAGCGCTGGCAGTGAGGAGGAATTCCGTTACACCTGCCTCGTCGGCATTGTCAATGAAATACCAGTAGTAGTGCAGGACAGCCGGGACGATGCCTGCAGCACCGTTTGTCGGGGCAGTCACTATCCGTCCGCCGCCTGCATTCTCTTCATTGACCGCGAGTGCGAACAGGTCGATCCATTCCATAACGCTGCCGTTTGTTGTACTCAGCGGCCTGCTGATAAGCTCTTTATTTTCCCCGAATATGGCAGTATCGCCGGTCCTTGCCAGGGCCCTGTAAAGGCCCGGCGCCCGGCGGTGTACCCGGAGCCCGCCCGGCAATATGGTTTTTTCGCTGAGGCACCCGTTCGTGATGCACTCATGCATGAAATGCCAGACCCTGTGGATATAGTCTTTTATCTCATCCTCCGTATGGGACGCCAGTTCATTTTCCCATACTATATCAGCAATGGATTTTGATTCGCGTCCGCAGATATCAACTAATTCTGCCGCATTAGCGAAAGGGTAGGGGACTGCAGCCGGGCCCTGCCCTTCTGCAGCTTTGCAGCAAGCCCCGCTGATCTCACTGCCGTGGATAATAAATCCGCCGCCGACCGAGTAGACCGTGTCACTGTAAAGCTCGTTGCCGGAAGCATCGAAGGCTTTCATCTCCATGCCGTTAGGATGGTAATCAGGGGTCCGCCACAGGTCGAATTTGATGTCTTCCCTGTAAAAAGGGATCGTATGGTTGAAATTAAGGGTTATTTCCTGCTTCTGGCAGCACTCGTCAAGTACGGCCAATACGTGCCCGGGGTCAACGGTTTCAGGTTCCCAGCCCTCAAGCCCGGCAGCGACAGCACGGTCTGTACCATGGCCTTTGCCTGTGCGCGACAGCGATCCGTACAGCACGACATGTATCCGCGCAACCGAACCGAGCAGGCCGTTCCGGGCAAGGGCATCGGAAAAAGCTTTCCCCGCGCGCATAGGCCCTACAGTATGAGATGATGATGGGCCGATGCCCACGCTGAACATGTCAAAAATGCTGAGCATGTTTCACCTCATATAGGTCTTATAAAACTGCTGCCGGGCATGCCTGCGGCAGAGCAGGACCGGCCGGGGGAGAGCTGCGCTACTCCGCCAGCCCGTACAGGCGGTCGCCGGCATCACCCAGGCCAGGGATGATATACGCTTTATCGTTAAGCTTCTCGTCCACTGCGCAGACGACCACTTTGAAGTCTATAGACGGATCCACCTCTTTTTCAAGGCGATCCAGCCCTTCCGGGGCGGCAAGGATGTCAATGGCGGTAATATCCTTGGCGCCGCGTTCTTTGAGGTATTTGATTGCAGCAACAAGTGTCCCGCCTGTTGCGAGCATCGGGTCAAGCAGAAAGCACTGGCGGTCAGTCAGGTCATCGGGCAGACGGTTTGCATATGTGATGATATCAAGCGTATTCTCGTCACGCCGCATGCCGAGGAAGCCGACTTCGGCTGTAGGCAGCAGGCGCGTCATGCCGTCAAGCATGCCCAGCCCGGCACGGAGTATAGGCACGACCATCGGCTTAGGCCCGGCAAGATGCCGCCCCGTTGCAGATGCTACAGGGGTCTCAATAGGCCGGTCTTCAACGGCAAGATCATGGGTCGCCTCGTATGCTTCAAGGGTCACCAGTTCACTGACCAGCTCGCGGAAAATATTGGATGGCGTGTTTTTATCCCGCAGGACAGTAAGTTTGTGGTCTACCAGCGGATGATCCAGAACTGTAAGATGCATAGTCATACTTTTATGATACGTCACGGCATAGGCTAGAGAGCGGCACGGGACAGCCGGGAAGTTCACAGGCTGTTTTTAGATTTACGGCTTATAATCCGTTGATATCTCGCCGATTCGGACGGACGATGAACCGCATGAAAGCGAACGATACTTATATTAAGAGGCTTTCTTTTGGTCGGGCTATCCGGAAATTCCGCGAAAGAAAGAATATGAGCCAGGAAGATCTTGCACTTTCGGCTCAAATGGACAGGTCGTACGTTGGGCGCGTGGAGCGCGGCGAAAAATCAGTGAGCCTCGACAAGATATGGCAGTTGTGCACGGCTTTGGAAGCCACCCCTGCCGAGCTGTTTTCTGCAGCCTTGGTCCTTGAACAGCATTTTAAGCGGCTGGGCAGCGGCATATCACGCAGGCGCAAGCAATAACGATAAGGCGAACAATAAAGGTATAACAATAAGGCATTCCCTTTCAGAAGATATATGATCGAAGGCGTTCACGGTCCCCGTCCCGGATCCATCCATACCACCCTCTCCATGCCGGTGTTTTATACTGGTGCTGTAGTTATTGCAGATACAGTCAGGCGGGATATGGGCATCAACGGCGAAGCGCTGGCTACAGCGATGGGGGAGGCGCTGCGCTGCGCCCGCGAGGCTGAGAGGAACGCAGATGTCCCTGTGGGCGCTGTGATGCTTGACAGGGATGGGGCAATAGCCGCGCGGTCCTATAACAGGCGTGAGCAGAAAGGCGACCCGCTGTCCCACGCTGAAATCGAAGTGATCCGCGCCGCTGCCGCCGTCAATGGATCCTGGAATTTGGCAGAATTTACTTTAGTCGTGACCCTTGAACCGTGCCCCATGTGCGCGGGCGCAGCTGTCAGCGCCCATGTAGGCAGCATCGTTTTCGGAGCATGGGACCCTAAGATGGGTGCCTGCGGGTCTGTGTGGGATATCCCCCGTGATCCCCATATCGGGACGCATCCGCAGGTTGCCGGCGGTATCCGCGAAGAGGAGTGTTCCCGGCTGCTCGGCAGTTTTTTTGAACAGCGTCGCCCATGTTCCCGGCATCATCCCGGCAGTCCAGGCCGACCGGTCTGACTTTACTTTCCTTTGTATCATGCCACGCCCGGACAGGGAAAGTAACCTTCCGTATCGTTAGCTCAGCTTATATAGTGGCAGAAGGAAAACAGTGCAAATGCTTATGCGGGCCAGCTATACAGCGTATCCCCCGCAGGCAGGAACACCGTAAAGCATAGTATAAAAGTTGTAGAACGTATCAGGAGAACGGTACCAATGACTGCTGCTGTCCGCACTTTCGATTCCATATCATCCGCCGGCATGCCGCTGCGCACGGTATACCTCGCCAATGGCGGCGTCGCGCTTGCCCTGGCTGCGTGCGGTTCTGATATGCCGCATATCGTCCATTGGGGCAGGGAGATGGGCGATCCGTCCTCCTCCCGGGGCCTTTATGATGCTCTCCACCCCCAAAGGGTCTCAGGCAATCTTGATATAACACCGTTCCCGAGTATTATGCCGGTACAGTCTGAGGCATGGAGCGGCAAATCCCGTTTTGTTATACGCTCGCAAGGGACAGAGCTTTTCTGCAAGTTTGACGTAACTAGTTTTACAGCAGACCATGCCGGCAGGTTTGTTGATGAAGTTTCCCGGCAGGCGCGCACCCTTGCCGGATTCGGCGACGATGAGCTCCGTTCCGCGCAGGTGCAGAGCGGTACATATCCGGATCAGGCTGCAGTGCCCCATGCCGTAGTTGTGGCGCGTGACAGCGAGCAGGGTGTGGAGCTTGTCTGGGAAATACAGGTGCTTGATTCCGGATTAGTCAGGCAGAAAGCTGAGGTCAGGAATATAGGGAAGCTGGAAGGCGGAGCCCCCCTTTCTGTGCAGGCTGTTGAGCTGGGTTTCCCAGTGCCTCCTGCGGCCAGCGAAATCATGACTGCGACAGGGCATCATCTCCGGGAACGCTCGCCGCAGCGGCAGCCTCTTGTTAAAGGCCGTTTTGAAAAGAATTCAGTCATGGGCAGGCCTGATTTTGATGCATCCCTGCTGATGAGCGCCGGTACCCGCGGATTCGGCTTCGAGGAAGGCGAAGTATGGAGCGTGCATGTGGGATGGAGCGGGAACAGTACGCTCAGCATAGATTCGACGCCGTTCAGCCTGCCTGTTTTAGGCGGCGGAGAGCTGCTTCTGGGCGGTGAAGTGGAGCTTAAGGTCAGCGAAAAGTATATAACCCCGTGGGTATACGGCAGCTACGGCCGGGGGCTCAACGAAGTTGCACGCAGGTTCCATAAGACCCTGCGCCAGCTCCACCCCAATCTGCGCAGCAAACCGCGTCCGGTCATCCTGAATACGTGGGAAGCCGTATATTTTGACCATTCATTCGATACGCTGAAGAAGCTTGCCGACACTGCGCAGTCATGCGGTGTGGAACGTTTTGTGGTAGACGACGGATGGTTCGGGTCCCGCAGGGATGATACTTCAGGGCTGGGTGACTGGCAGGTCTCTGAAGACGTATGGCCGGAAGGCCTCCGCCCGCTTGCCGACTATGTCCGCAGCCGGGGTATGGAGTTTGGCCTGTGGTTTGAGCCTGAAATGGTCAACCCCGATTCCCGGATCGCCCGTGCCCATCCTGATTGGGTACTGTCTCCCACGCCGGGGCGCAGTGCCGTCCAGGGCCGGTCCCAACAGGTGCTTGACCTGACCAATCCGGCTGCACTGTCGTATATTTTCCATGCGATGGATTCCCTGGTCAGCGAAACAGGGATCAGCTATATCAAGTGGGACCATAATAAGCTTGTATCCGAAGCTGTTTCCCGGCATTCCGGAACCCCGGCAGTCCATAACCAGACCTTGGCTGTTTATGCGATCATTGAAGCATTGAAACTCCGCCATCCGGGCCTTGAGATCGAGTCGTGCAGTTCGGGCGGAGGGCGTGTAGATATGGGGATCCTCGCATTCTGCGACCGTATCTGGGCATCTGACTGCGTGGACCCTGTTGAACGCGCTGCGATACAGCGGTACACAGCCCTGCTCGTCCCTCCTGAAATGATAGGCGAGCATATCGGTGCATCCCCTGCGCACTCCACGCGGCGCGCAACATCGCTGCCGATGCGGGCCATTACGTCGCTTTTCGGCCATCTTGGTGTGGAGTGGGACCTTAATGCTGTCGGGCAGGATCAGCTTGACGAATTGTCCTCGTGGATCGCGCTGTATAAAAACATGCGCCCCCTGATCGCTGAAGGCAGCCTGGTCCAGTCTGATACCAACGATGCTTCTGTCTGCGTGGACGGTATAGTCTCTGCCGACAGGTCGCGCGGGTATTTCCGCTTTATCCAGGTGGCTACGTCGCCGAACTACCCTGCTGCCCCTGTCCGCCTGCCCGGCCTCGACCCGGACGGTTCATACCGTGTTTACCCGCTCGCCGCCAGCCGGGACCTTTCCGGGACAGGCAACGGGGAAGGGCCGTTATACTGGTGGACGCCCCGGGGGGTCACACTGTCTGCGCAGTCGCTCACCAATTACGGCATCCGCCCTCCGCAGCTCCATCCTGCACAGGCTGTTATTTTTGCAGCTGAAAAAGTGTAAGTGTGTGCGAGGCCTGCAGGAGGGGATAGAGCAGTGCACTGCGCCCTATCCTTTAACAGACATGGCGATAACCCGCGCAGCCCCGCCGAGCGCCCAGCGTTCCCACCCGTATTTCAGGATCTCAAACTGCACCTGCTGAGCCCTGCTGTGCCGGTAGCGGCCGGCGCCCGTCCTGATGGATTCCAGTGCGCTTTCAGCCAGATATGCTGATTCGCCCCCAATAAGTATTTTTTCGGGCATCGCCATATTGGCAACTGTCGCTATGAGGACCCCAAGCCTGTAGCATGTGCGTTCCACAAGGTAGCGGGCTATGGGTTTGCCTGATTCCGCGTTGCGGGCGAAATCCTCGAATGTAGATGCATGCCCGATAAGCTGCGAATATTCCATGGCTATTGACGGTGAAGTCAGGCACTGCGAGCAGCCTTTGTGCCCGGCGTAGCAGACCGGCCCGTCGGGGTCAACGGGCACATGCCCCGCCATACCGTAACTTTTATCGGGGTAATCAACGGGCTCCCCGCCGTCGCACAGCGCATACCCGATCCCCAGCCCGATGGTCAGCAGGGCGAACCGCCGGGAACTGCGGCCTGCACCGAACCAGCTTTCGTATGCGAGCAGGGAATCCAGATCATTGAATACTGCTGCCGGCATATGTGCGGCTTCCTGCACCATATTGCCGAAATCGACATTCTTGTTCCACTGGAGGAACGGTGCGAAAGTCACAGTATTGTCGTTGAGGATATGCCCGCCTATTGTGATCCCTGCTGCCGAGGGCTGGGGGAAACCGCGTTCTGCAGCAGCCTGTGACAGCTGCCCTATTCCCTGGGAGATCAGGGCCGTAAGGTTTTCCGGACGGTTATCGGTATAGTGGATGATAAGGGGTTCGCAGATTGCAGAGCACATTGCATCGGTCACTGCCATTATGCATTCGTAGGTGTGTATATTGACGCCTATATAAGTCCGGGATTTTGCCGCTATCTGCAGTGCGGTCTGCGGCCTCCCCCTGCCGGCATCTCCCGTGCGCATTTCTGCACTGCCGGGAGAAGCTGCGGCATCGCTTTCTTCGATGATGCCGTCATACAGCAGTTCGCCGGTTATCTTCGATAATGTCCCCTGTGACAGCTTGTGCTTCCGTGCCAGCTGCGACCGTGAAACAGGACTGTTCCGCATGATATCGGCAGCGATTGCGTGTGTATTTTCTGAGTGCCTGAACCATAAAGGTATGCGATTATTTTCCATATATACTAAATTATCATGCTTTACTTTCAAAACAATAGGAACATGCCCAAAGTAGGAATATAAATCGAAAGAAATTAGACTGGGCAGTGTTGTAGTGAGTTGCGGCATGGCTGCCGTACCATGGTAAAAGGAGTCATTATGAGGAATGGCACCCTTAAAATGAGGAAGATAATAGGACGGCTTATCAGTACAGTGGCTACCGTAGCGTTAGCAGGTTCAGCGCTCGCGGCGTGCGGCAGCTCCCAGTCGCAGCAGGTCACCCTTGATTTTTTCCAGTTTAAGGCGGAAGCTGCTTCATGGTTTACCCAGAAGGCGCGTGAATTTGAGAAACTTCATCCCAATATTACAATCAATGTCAATAACACGGCAAATGCGCAGACCGATATGCGCACACGGCTGGTAAAAGGTCGGGTACCCGATGTTATCACATTGAACGGCGATATCAGCTACGGATATTTTGCAGCTTCGGGGGTCTACCATAACTGGGAAGGCGACCCAATCACGAAAAGGCTCAATACCGGCATGCTGCAGATATCAAGGGATCTCGTCCAGACGTCCGATCCGGCAAAGAAAAAGCTGTATGCCCTCCCATACGCCGGCAATGCTTCAGGCTATATCATCAATACTGACCTGTGGAAAAAAGCGGGACTTGACCCTGATAATCCCCCGCAGACGTGGGACAGCTTTATCGCAGCATTGCAGAAGCTCAAAAGCGCGGGGATCACGCCGGTTGAGGCATCGTGGGCGGATACATGGACCCTCCAGGCCCCTCTGGCTTCCCTGAACGGTACCCTTGTACCGCTGAGCGACTATACGAAACTCAAGAAGAAGGAAACCGATTTCGGCAAGCTGTGGACTGAAACTGCTCAGAAGGAGCATACTTTGTATACGTATGCGCAGCCAAACAAAGGCGTGACATACCAGCAGGCCACGCAGGACTTCGCCAACGGCAAGGCTGCCATCCTCCCTCTCGGGACGTATGCCATACCGCAGGTCACATCGGTCAATAAGGATATCAGCCTGCGCTTCGCCAACATGCCTGCAACCAATAATGCCAATGAGCAGAAACTTGTTGCCGGTGACGATGTGCTCCTCACTATGGGCGCAAACACCAAGCATGAAAAGGAAGCACGCATGTTTATAGAATTCCTTCTCAGTGAGAAGAATGTAGCTGAATATGCTAAAGCCCAGTACGCCTTTACGCCGCTGAAGGAAACACAGGCAGGCGGCAGGGAGATCGCCCCCGTACTTCCTTTCTTCCGCTCGGGCCGCATCGTAGATTTCTGCGACCATCAGATACCTTCATCCATCAATCTCGCAGGCTTCCTGCAGGCACTGGTAACAACAGGCAATACGAAGCAGTTTACCGATGCCATGCAGAAAGAATGGGATAAAGTCCAGTCCAGGACTTTTGAGTAGGGCAACAGGAGACCATTATGACAACAGTGTCAACTTCTCTGCATCCAAGGCCGGGATCTGCACGTTCAGGTGCGGGCCCCGTATCCTCCAAAAAAGAGGGGAGGGCAGGCAGGCGGCTGGACCGTACCTATTACTGGATGACGGTCCCTGCAGCGCTGATCTTTGCTTTCTTCCTGTACGTACCGTTCATCCAGGGTATCCTGTATTCATTTACGAATTCGCAGGGTTTCGGTACCTATAAATGGATCGGGCTGAAAAATTACATTGCCCTGTTCCAGGACGACCGTGTATGGCATGCGTACGGTTTTTCGATTTTTATCGCTGTCATATGCACGGTCCTTATCAACCTTATCGCAATGTTCCTGGCTGTGCTGCTGAACTCACGCATTGCTTTTAAGAACGGGTTCCGTGCAATATATTTCATCCCGTACACTTTGGCAGTCCTTGTTATCGGCTATGTCTTCAAATATATTTTCATGGTGCCGCTGCCGGCGCTCGGCCAGGCACTCCATATCGACTGGCTGAGCACATCCATGATTACCAGCGCGCAGCTGGCCTGGATACCTATCGTCTTCCTTACGGTGTGGCAGTCAGTGGCGTACAACACATTGCTGTACCTGGCCGGCCTGCAGACTATTGATCAGGAAGTGTATGAGGCGGCGGAAATAGACGGTGCAAATGCATGGCAGGGCTTCTGGCGGATCACTTTCCCGCTTCTCGGCCCATTCGTGACCATAAATATGGTGCTGTCGCTGAAAAATGCCCTCGGGGCGTTCGACCAGGTCGTAGCATTGACCGGAGGCGGGCCTGATTCCGCAACGGAAACCGTTTCTTACCTGATCTACAATAACGGCCTGACGGGCGGCGAATATGCCTATCAGACAGCAGATGCAGTCGTGTACTTCATCCTGCTGGCTGTTATCGCCTTCGTACAGTTACGGTTCTTCTCAAACAGGGAGCAGATCTGATGAGCAGTGCACATCCAAATACTGCAGGTGCTGCAGGGACGCAGCAGAAAAAGCCGGGCCTCGGCTCCATGGGGCGCCAGGGGCGTAATGTCGGTGCAGCGAAACGCTATGGCTCCAATAGGGGAAAGCTGCGCCTGTCCAAACAGAACCGTGTGAACTGGCCGCTGACCGTACTGGCTGCAGTGCTCTCCCTGGTTATCCTTGTGCCGCTGTACTTCGCTGTAGTGTCGTCGCTGAAAGATAATGCTACTATCGGCGGATTTGAGCTGCCGAAAACATGGAACTGGGGCAATTACGCCCAGGCATGGAATATGGTGAATTACCCCCATGCAGCATGGACGACCCTTCTGATCACTGTGTGCGCAACAGCACTTACCCTGGTGAGCAATACGTTCGTAGCATATGCCATCGCCCGCAATATGGACAGGCCGTTCTTCAAATTCCTCTATTATTTCTTTATTGCAGCCATGTTCGTGCCGTTTACAGTGATCATGCTGCCTCTGGCCCGCCAGATGGGATGGATGCATCTGGACAACCAGTTCGGCCTGATCATCCTGTACACGGTGCTTGGCCTGGGGACGAACCTTTTTATCGGGGTCGGGTTTATCCGCTCTATCCCTGTGTCCCTGGAAGAAGCTGCGCGGATCGACGGAGCGAGTACGTGGCGCGTATTCTGGACTATCGTCTTTCCGCTGATGGGGCCTATAAACGCGACTATCGGCATTATGACAGTGCTGTGGGTGTGGAACGATTTCATGCTTCCGCTGATCATCCTTACCAATCAGCAGGATTCAACTATCCAGCTGTCGCAGTACGTGTTCTCGTCGCAGTTCAATACTAACTATCCCGTAGCGTTCGCCAGCTATCTGATGGCTATGGCCCCCGTCCTCATCGTATACATTTTTGCCCAGAGATGGGTAGTGTCCGGCGTGATGCGGGGTGCTGTAAAGTAGGCAGAGGCGAAACCCGGTGATCCGGCAGTAAACTGAAACCGGTAAACTGAAACTGGCGAGCTAATATCGGCAATATCGATAAATAAATATTGAGGAGCAGTTATGACTGATTCCGGGCGCAAAGCAGTCCCGCAGCAGGTGCATACTAACGGCGATACGCCCAACCCGTGGTGGTCTAATGCTGTCGTATATCAGATATATCCCCGGTCTTTCCAGGATACTGATGGTGATGGCATAGGGGATTTGCGCGGGATCACGTCGCGCCTGGATTACCTGGCTGATCTGGGCGTAGATGTTATCTGGCTGTCCCCGGTATACAGGTCGCCTCAGGATGATAACGGCTACGATATTGCGGATTACCAGGATATAGATCCGATGTTCGGGACGCTTGACGATATGGACGAGCTTATCGCGCAGGCGCACAGGCACGGGCTGAAAATCGTGATGGATCTGGTTGTCAACCATACATCAGACGAGCATGCATGGTTCCAGGCATCGCGTGATAAAAACGATCCGCATGCTGACTGGTACTGGTGGCGCCCGGCTAAAGAAGGGCACGAACCCGGTACTGAGGGCGCAGAGCCCAACGGGTGGGGATCGTATTTCGGCGGGTCGGCATGGGAATTCGATCCGCTCCGCGGAGAGTACTATTTCCACCAGTTCTCAAAGAAACAGCCGGATCTGAACTGGGAAAACTCCAGTATGCGCCAGGCGGTATATACCATGATGAACTGGTGGATGGACCGCGGTGTCGATGGATTCCGTATGGATGTGATCACCCTGATCTCCAAGAAAGTAGATGAGGCCGGGGAGCTTCCTGGAGTAGGGGGTTCTGCCGTATTCGCGGGTGCTGCCGGCCCGGAAGGGTATTCCAGCCCCGCCCCGTTCTGCCAGGACGGCCCGCGGCTCGATGAATTCCTTGCTGAGATGCATAAGGAAGTGTTCGACGGCAGGGAGGGGTACCTTACTGTCGGTGAATCTCCGGGGATCACGCCTGAACGGGACGAATATATTACCGATCCGGTGCATCGTGAGCTTGATATGCTGTTCCTGTTTGAACATACCGATGTTGACCATGGTGCTGACGGCAAGTGGACAGTAACCCCATGGAAGCTCACTGAGCTGAAAAGGGCTATGGGTGCCCAGCAGAAGGCAGTTGAAAAAGCCGGGTGGGCAACACTATTCTTCAACAACCATGACCAGCCGCGTTCAGTATCGCGCTGGGGCGACACGAGTACAGACGGGCTCCGCATACGCTCGGCTAAGGCGCTTGCCCTGCTTATGCATATGCACCGCGGTACGCCGTATGTGTACCAGGGCGAAGAGCTGGGCATGACGAATGCAGGTTTTACGAGTCTTGGCCAGTACCGTGACCTGGAATCGATCAATATGTACCATCAGCGTGTGGATGAAGCCAAAGTGTCAACAGGCGGAGAGATGCTTGCAGGGCTGGCGGCTATGAGCCGCGACAACTCGCGCACCCCAATGCAGTGGGACAGCACCGGGTACGCTGGCTTTACGGCAGAATACGCGCCGACGGAACCGTGGATATCTGTGAACCCCAATAAAGATACGGTCAACGCGCATGACGAAATACGGGATCCGGATTCTGTATATTCCTTTTATAAAGAGCTGATCCGCCTGCGGCATGACAATGTGCTCGTTTCTGCGGGGAAGTGGGATCTGCTGGATGCCGATGACGAACAGGTCTATGCTTTTACGCGCAGCCTGCCTGCTGATGAATCCCGCGGCATCCCTGAAGCGGACGGGCATCAGCTGCTTGTAGCCGTTAATGTATCGTCACAGCCCGCAAAGGTGCCGCCCCAGACAGCGGCTCTGGTGAATGGGCGGGCCGGTGCGGACCAGATACTGGTCTCAACATACAGGCCTGAGGAAACTGTGGCCTCACTGCTTATCGGCAGGCTTTCCCCATGGGAGGCTTTCGTATACCAGCTGTAGGCATTTATTGGCTTATACAACACGCATACAGGCTGCGGGATGGCGCACTGTCCGGACGCAGCATTGCCGCCGTACAACATTACCAATATACGTATAGAACAGTGAGGCTGTTATCATGGAAGGCATGACGGTTCGGAATTCCCATCAGGCGCACGCAGTAACTGACCGGCTTTCAATGGTCATTGTGACATATAAACGTCAGGAGCTGCTCCAGGAACTGTGCGATTCCATTAAAGGCCTCACCATTAAGCCGTGGCGCGTCATTATAGTGGATAATGAAGCTTCCGCCGACACACAGAGGATCGCTGAAGCGCTTGAGAAAGCGCTGTCTGTGCCCGAAGGCAGGCATGCTCCCCATCGGCAGCATTCTTCGGGAAGTACCCCTTCGGCAGATGCTAAAGGCGGGACTGACTGTGTGGTGTATATCCCTATGAAGGAAAACACCGGCGGCGCAGGGGGGTTCTACCGTGGCGTGAAAGAGGCTTACGACCGCGGCAGCGAATGGTTCTGGGTGATGGATGATGATGTAGCCGCCCTCCCTGATGCACTGGAAAAGCTGTCCCCATGGATGAAAAATTTTGAAGCCATACAGGGCGGCCGCTACGATTTTGACGGCGGCGATTTTTACTGGCAGTATCAGACTATAATCCCGCTGGGCATCCCCAACCCGTTCTCCCCGCCGAAGTTCGGCGCTTCCGGTTTCCGCCCCATGAATTCTATGTGTTTTGAAGGCGGGCTGTTCAAGAGATCGGTAGTCGATAAGGCCGGTTTCCCTGATCCCCGTTTCTTCATTGCCTGGGATGATGCCAATTTCGGATATCTTGCCAGCAAGGTTACCGAGCCCATCATTATCAGAGATAAGGTGCTGCGCCGCACGCGCACGCTCGCAAATATTGATATTGCAGGGCTTCCGCAGATCAATTCCATGTCAGACGTCAAACGTTTCTATCTTATGCGCAACCGCGGTTTCCTGGCCCGCTACTACATGGCGCATGGCGATTACTATCCGGCTGCGTTTGCATTGGGCAACGCCATCACTTTCTGCAAGGAGCTTATCCGCCTGTTTACTGTAGACAGGAAAAGCCTGCGCTCGGGGTTCATCCAGATATGCAAAGGGTGGGCCGCAGAGCACCGCATCCTCCACGATCCGGACTGGAAACCGATGCCTGTGCCGCCCGAAAGTGCAGGGAACTGAGCGGAGGCAGATATCGAGGGGCTGATGTGGACTGATATATCAAGGCGGACGACATTGTGTTGGAGAATAAGGGCAATCAGCGGAGCCACAACCCACAGGGACAGCAAAAATAGTCTGTATAATTAGATTATCGTTGTAGTGGATATATGGAACCGTTGTAATATGGATATGAAAAAAACAACTTCAAATATAAAAGAAAGTATTGATAGTGATATTCATAAGGTTTGGGAAACTGTTTTAGCGGTTGAAAAATACAGTCAATGGCGGAGTGATTTAAGTAAAACGGAAGTAATAAATAAAAAACAATTTGTTGAATATGCCAAAGATGGCTTTCCTACCACCTTTACTATTACTGTTGTAAAACCGTATGAGCGTTGGGAGTTTGATATGGAAAACAGTAATATAAAAGGACATTGGACTGGCATTTTTACTTCTAAAGGAAATAAAACTCAAATAGATTTTACAGAATGTGTAATAGTAAAAAGAATAATTATGAAACCCTTTGTAAAATCATATTTAAGAAAACAACAATCACAATTTGTTATGGATTTAAAGAAAGTATTTATCAATAAAAATGGTGTAAGCGGTATTCCCCATATGCCTGTCTGAACGTTGAGAGCCCGCATGTAAAGCGTAGTCATACTGGCTCAGCTTTATTCGGGAGAAATCAGTAACTTTTGTAGCGTTAATCCCGCAGCCGGAAAGCATAATACTGCAGAGGGCCGTGATGCCGGCTGCCATGCGCAATGGGTATATGCCCGTTTTATCCTTCATATGACCACCTTGTCGATATGGCTTGTCCCCTAATCTGATACAGAATGTGATTCCATTATAGCCTTATGGGAATGATGCACTGACAGGTGTTTTATCGGTTTTCTGCAAGTACTTTTTCGGGTTTGCTAGAATAAAACCGTCAGGATTATAAGGCTATATCAAGAAGCCCTTTTGCTGGATAATATAGATGTTATCTTTATGGTTTAGAGTTTTTGGTATGGCCGGGATGGAGGATAACGATGTTCTCACGGATGTTCAAGCATATAACCCGCGTCCAGTTTGCAGTTGTCACTGTTCTGAGTGCAGTGATCATACTTTTTAGCCCTGCGGTATTCTGGGGCTACGGTATTGTTGAAGGGGACTTCGACTGGTTGGTGATCATAGGTGTTATGCTTTCTGCCATTCCTATGGCGATTATTATGCTTATCACGGGTATTGCATTCCCCAAGTGGGAAGTAGCGATCCCGCAGATACTGATTGTGTTGCCGGGCTTGAGATAATAAGCGCACTCGCGTTTTTCCTTTATGACGTGATCCGTTGGCATTTAGTTGAGTACTCTGAGGACAGCACTTCTCAGCTTTTAGGGGCATTGGCGCTCCCCTATGAAGGTGCGGTTATACTATGCTCAGCAGCAGCATACGCCATAGGCGCCGGCATCGGCGTAATATTCCGAAAGCTGCGCAGAAGCATCACTGAAAGGGGCTGACCGGGGCCCCCTTCCTCCCCCACTCACTTCTTCTGGAGTGACGGCGCAGCTGCCTTATAGGTGTCAAGCGCATTAGCCAGGTCTTTATCTTTGATAGTGACATGTTCATTTTTCAGGACCTGGCTGATGACCTGCCGCATTATGTTCGTATCGCGCAGCCACTTTGAGTATACGGTTTCTGTCAGCTCCTTCTTTTTATCTTTGAATTCGCCTTTACCCGGATTTTTTATCATTTTAATAATTTCATACCCATTAGTGACCTGCACCGGATCCCGGGTGTATTCCCCATCTTTCAGCGCGTACGCGGCATCTTTGAAAGTCGAGTCAAAATTCCTGTCAGCCGCCTCAAAGGCCACCGTGCCGCCCTGGTCCTTGCTTGAGGTATCGATCGAGTATGTGCCGGCAAGCGTACTGAAATTGCCGCCGGCGTTCAGCTCTGCTATAACGCGCCTGGCAGTGCCTTCATCCCCTACCAGGATATGCTGTACGGTGACCCGCGGCCGGTAGGTTTCCCAAGCTTCCCTGAGCTGGTCTTCAGACACCTTCTTAAGCCGTTTCAGTGCCACTTCGCTCAGGAGGTTGGTGCGCAGGCTCTGCCTGAAAGATTTCCTGGTAAAACCGTTCTGGCTCAGATAGGAGCTGAAATTATCCCCATACTGTTTTTTATAGTCTGCATAAGCATCGTCAACGCTTTTTGCGCTTACTGAACTGCCGTATTCCTTGTCCAGCGCCTTATAGATCAGGAGGTTCGCGAGGACTGTTTTCCCGGAGGGGGAGCGCTTAAGCTCATTATAAAGTTCCTGCTGGGATACTTCGCCGCCGTCATATGTGGCGACAGCAGGATCACGCCCGCATCCCCCAAGGCCGGCGGCCAGCAGTGCTGCCGCTGCTATCCCTGCCAGCAGGGCCCGAACTCCTGTTTTCCTCTTCATCGTTATTCTCCTTCGCGTATTAGCAATGGATAAATTAAATAATATGTGCTGCTGCGGAACAGCCACAGCTAGGCTGTTTTGCTTCGTACTGGCTTATTTTAGTAGGCACACGCCCGTATGCAGGGTTCCACATAGTGGACAGATGTAAGAACTTTCTTGATCCCTTATTTTTCAAGGATGTTATGTATAAATTTATAAAATATTCCTGCATTATAAACAGACCAGGCGGAAAATGAATACTTTTCCCTTGGAAAATCTCAGATCTGAGTACAATAGCCCCTAACCATATCACGGTATTTTTAACCGTGATCCACCTAAATATATGAGAATTGGAGGGCATCATGCAAGCAAAAAAGAAAGGGGTAACTTTTCTTTTAGCTGCTGCTGTTACTTTCGGGGTTTTCGCAGCGCTTCCGTCCGGCACAGTCCTGGCGGATACCGCATCTGCGCCAACGGCCCAGCCGGGCAAGCCTCCGACAGCCACTGCAGCAAAAGACCAGCAGTCGCATAACAGTGCAGGCACTGCAGCCGATCCGGCATCTGCCGGCAAGGCACAGGCCTATACCGCAGAAAACAGGGCAGATACCGGTACAGGTACGGATACAGTAACTGCCGAACAGGCGATCGCTGATCAGCTGGCCGTAAAAAATATCAGTTACAGCAAACTCAGCCATACGCAGCAGGATAACATTTACGTTGATGTAATAGTCCAGATGTCTGCAGCGCCGGCATCGAAAAACGGCACTTTGCGCGCTGACTATTCCAGTACCGCTGAGATCCAGCGGGAAACCGATACTGTAATAGCCGCCCAGGCGAGCGTTAAAAAAGCAGCCGAGCAGGTGACCGGGCAGGCCCCAGGCAGAAGCTACGGCTATGTTTTCAACGGTTTCACAACTAAAGCCAAAGCCAGTGATATCGGCAGGCTCAGGCAGATCGCCGGCGTGAAAAGCGTTACGCCTGCGAAAGTCTATTATCCTTCCGAGGCTAACGCCAATTCCATGGCAAACGTGCAGGCAGTGTGGTCAAGCTACAAATATAAAGGCGAGCATACCGTTGTTGCCGTTATCGATACCGGGATCGACCCAAACCATAAAGATATGAGGCTCAGCAATGAGCGGGACGTTAAACTGACCCGGTCGGATGTCAGCAATTTCATCAGCAAGGCAAAGCACGGGAAATACTTCACTCCTAAAGTCCCTTACGGCTACAATTATGCTGATAACAACACCATAATCACTGACAACAGCGAAGACAGCCAGCATGGGATGCACGTGGCCGGCATCATCGGAGCGAACGGCACAGGCACAGACCCTGCGCGCTCTGTGACCGGCGTTGCCCCTGAGGCGCAGCTCCTGGCAATGAAAGTATTTTCCAATTCAAGTACGTCGTCCACAACGGGAACGGTCACTATAGTGGCTGCAGTGGAAGATTCCTCGAAGCTCGGCGCTGATGTGCTGAATATGTCGCTGGGGGCCGCTTCAGGCGACCAGACGCTGCAGGACCCTGAACAGGCTGCAGTGCAGAATGCCAACGAAGCCGGTACTGCTGCAGTAATTTCTGCGGGGAATTCAGGGACCTCGGCTTCTGCCTCTGAAGGCGTCAACAAAGATTTCTACGGACTCAGCGATCTTGAAACAGTAGGTACGCCGGGGGCATCACGAGGCGCCACCACCGTTGCTTCAGGCGAAAATTCGCAGGTCATCAGCCAGGCGGTAACGTTCTCAGACGCTGACGGTTTCAAGCTCGGGCCTGAGTCTGTCAGGCTTTCAGCGGACAGTTTTGCAGGCAGTTTCAATAAGAAACAGTTTTATGTAGTGCGGAAAGCCAACGGTGAACTCAGTACAGGTGACCTGGGTGACTATACATCTGAGGCAAAAGGCAAGATCGCTATTGTCAACCGCGGGAGCATGACTTTTACAGACAAGCAGAAATATGCGCAGCAGGCGGGCGCAACAGGTGTGGTTATTGTCAATAACCAGACAGGCAGCACATCCCCCTTCACAGGTATTGCCCTGTCTTCTGATTTCCCCGCTTTCGGCCTGTCTAATGTTACCGGGCACAAGCTTATTGACTGGGTGGACCAGCATAAGGGTACGGCGCTTACTGTAAAGATTGCCCTGATGCCTCTGCCGAATCAGAGCTACCTTACTGACCGGATGTCTACATTCACATCATACGGCCCGGCTTCCGACCTGTCCTTCAAACCTGATATCACAGCTCCGGGCGGGAATATCTGGTCTACGCAGAATAATAACGGGTACACGAATATGTCGGGTACATCAATGGCGTCCCCGTTCGTTGCGGGTTCCCAGGCTCTCCTCAAACAGGCGATGAACAATAAAAATAATAAGTTCTATGCCTACTATCAGAAGCTTAAGGGGACCCAGATTACCGACCTGCTCAAGGCTGTGGAAATGAATACTGCGCAGCCGGTCAAAGACACAGGCCATGGCAACGCCATAGTGTCGCCAAGGCGCCAGGGTGCCGGAATGATCGACGTCAAGGCAGCTATCGATGCTTTGGAGAACAATCCGTCAACGGTCGTTTCGGAAAACGGATATCCTGCTGTTGAGCTTAAAAGCTTCAATGGGAGGACCACAACGTTCAGGCTCACTTTCACGAACCCGACAGGCCAGAGCATGGTATATACCATAGATTCCAACGACAGCACCAATGCTGTCTATACATCTGCAACTGATCCCGCTACCGGCGTACTGTATGACACAAAGATCGATGGGGCTTCCATCAAGGCAGGGAGCACTATCAATGTCCCTGCCGGCGGGACAGCCCAGGTAGAATTCCAGCTGGTTCTGCCGGAATCATTCAGCACCCAGCAGTTCGTGGAAGGGTTCCTGAACTTCAGGGGGAACGACGGCACGCGCCTGAACATACCCTATATGGGGTTCTTCGGGGACTGGAACAGCGGGAAAATCGTTGATGCCATCAACGGCATTACAGCCAGCCCGGCAACCGGCAATTACGGCACTGTGCCGCTGATGCTCAACCAGGATTCAGGGGACCAGTATTACGGCGGGCTGTATATTGATGCGCAGGGCAGCCGGAAGGTAAATACGGATGCTGTTGCATTCTCCACTTCTTCCTCCGCCCTGTATAACGGTATAGGCATGCAGTACTACATGCTGAGGAATGCCAGGGATGTTAAAGTCGAGATACTTGACAGCAGCGGCAATGTTGTTACAACATTAAGCTCGTCTGCCAACCAGATCAAGACTATTTACAGGCCTTCTGCAGGCAGGTATTCCTATTACTATCCGCCTACCTGGGACGGTACGTATTACGACCAGAGCGACGGTGTTGTAAAACATGCGAAAGACGGGCAGTATGTGTACCGGATTTCCGCTGTGCCGTCCGGCGGGGACAGGCGGCAGGCCTATGATGTGCTGTTCAAGCTTGATTCCAAGGCGCCTGTAGTCCGGAATGTCTCGCTGGCTCAGGAGCAGAAGCAGGGCAAGACTGTGTATTATCTGTCGGCAGAGGCTAAGGATGATTTCAGCGGGCTCAGCATCTCGCATAATATTGAAGTGTCTGTGAACGGCATCAGCAACCCTTACGGCTCGTATACGGTGACCGGCACAACGCCTGACGGCTACTCGCAGATCAGGGCAGTGCTGACCCAGCAGCAGGCAGATGCGCTTGCTGCTGGCGACAACAGGATCGGCGCATATCTGACTGATAATGCCGGGAATGGTGCCAGTGCGGAAGAAAGGGTGCAGAAGCCCGGCGATGTTATGTACGGCCTTATCATAGACAAGGGCGGCATCCCGCAGAAGATATCCCAGCCAACAGATGGCTATGAGGAAAGCCCCTTCGATGACGGCACCGGTACCTATACGTTCTCCGGCACTTATCCGGGGAAGGTCTACGGTACGTATACTGATTCACAGGGCAAGACCCATAACATGGATATCACCTACAACTCCGTGACCCGCAATTTCAAAGGCAGCCTGCCTCTGACTGCGGAGGATTACCATAGCACGGTCAATCTGTACAATAATGCTGCCCGCACGCAGCTGGTGCAGAGCTTTGGGACTGATGTAAGGCTGAAGGCCCCGAGCTTCGCTGATGTGAAGATCAATGGCGGCGAGAGGCAGACTTCGGAATCCTCTGTTGAAGTTTCAGGGACGGTCAGTGATGATACCGAAAGCGTCACTATCTCAACCTCTACTTCGGGCACGCCGATAAGGGCGCAGATCGATGCCGGGCACAAGTTCAGCGCTGATGTCCCTGTTTCATATGGTTCCAACAGGATCACTGTCCAGCTTGAGGATGCTGACGGGAATACTGCAAGCACCTACAAGATGGTCACATCGTCATATGATGCTGAAGTACTCAAAAATGCCGTCACATTCAATAATGGCATTACCTTTGGTACTAATGAGGTCACAGCCCGCAGGTCGAGGTATTACGATGCGAAAACCGGCATGGCAACGATTACCGGTAAAGTCAAGCATCCTACCACCACGCTGAAAGTTGACGGCAAGGATGTGCCGATCAACGACGACCTGACGTTCAAGTTCACATTGAACCTGGGGACCGCCGGGCAGAAGCCGTTCAGCGTGATAGTTGGGGATACTACCCAGGACAGGTCTTTCCAGGAGGTTCTGACTTTCGTGCTGGATACCGTCCCTCCCGCACTGGCGCTTGATAATCCGACAAATAGGCCGGCGTACACGAATGATCCGGCTTACAGGATCACCGGTACGGCAACCGACAATGTCGATTACCTCAAGCTGATGATCAACGGCAGCAATGTTGCCACCCAGTACGAGGATGTCGATATCAATAGCGGCAAGCCCGGGAGAATGGATATCAACTATACTGCCAGGCTGGTGAAGGGCAGGAATATCCTTACTGTGGCTGTCACCGATTCCGGGAATAATACTGTCACCAAAAGAATCACGGTATACTATGAGCCGAGGAAAACCCTGGCTTCGCCGGTGATCACCCCAAGCACGACTGGGCCGGCAGCGTCGGTAACGCTGACTGCCAAAGCCGCCTCAGCTGATGAAACAGTCCGGTACAGCACTGACGGGGCAACCTATCAGGATGTCCCCGCCGGCGGGGTAGTTGTTACGGCTAACGGGCTGTTCAGCTTCAAGTCGGTTGACCGGTACGGCAACGAATCCGCGGTTGTATCGTACATCGTGAACAACATCCAGGATAATAACGGTGCCAATGCGCAGGGCGGGACCGGCCAGAATGCTGATGCTGCCGGTGCCGGCACAGGCACGGCTGCAGGGCAGGCCATGCTGTCTGAAACTGAACAGACGGCGCTGCTGAACAGGATCCATACCGTGAGGGAGGCCCTTGGCCCGGAACTGGCTGCTCAGGCCAATACCGTTACCGGGAGGTCTTTCGCGGCGGACTGTGATGCGCTGGCAGCCCTGGTGCAGTCCGGGAAAGTCACAGCCAGCCAGGGTGAGGCAAAACTGGGCGGGCTTCTGGACTCTGCTGTTGAGCGGATCTCTGCAGATATAAAAGCTGCACCTGCGGCAGCGGAGAGCGTCTCCGGCCCCGCTGGGAGCAGCTGGTCTGCTGCGGCCGATACCGCCCGTACCGCGGCGAAGTCTTCCGGTGATGTTGGCACAAAGCTGTCTTATCTGCAGAAGCTGAAAAGCATGCGGGAAGGCGTCGCCGCTGCTGCAGCCGGGGAAGCCGTTAAAACGGACAGCACTGAGAATGCTGAGAATGCTGAGAATGCCGGGAATAAGGCTTCCCATCCTGAGGATTCGGCCCAGGGTGCTTCATCCTCAGCCGGGCAGCAGCCGTCTGCGGCTGGCGCCCACGGGTCTGCCGGGGCGTCCGGCCCTGCGGCATCCGCGCCGCAAGGTGCGCAGGTCTCGGGCAGCGGTACAACCGGCATACTGGCGCAGGCCCCATACAGGTCAGCCAGGCCTTCTTCCCTGGCATATACCGGGGATGAGGCCCATACCCTGCTTGGCCTCAGCGCTGTCACCGTGCTGGCTGTACTTGCCGCATTCGCTTTCGCGAAGAAGGGCCTGGCGATCCGGGCATCCCGGGCGGACCATAAAATCCAGGCATAAGCTTCAGGCGATGGGGCCTGATGCACGGAACCTGAAACTGGCGGCCGGGATACCGGCGGCCCCATAAATTCCCATAGCTGCACCCGCACCGTATATGGCTGCGGGCGCAGCTTTTTTACGGCCCGGGCAGCGGCACGGCGTGCGGGATTCCGTGCTAGAATTCAAGTAGCACAATGCGTGTCGCGGTGAGTCTCACAGTATCCGGTCTTTCCGGATCCCCATTATTTATGTACTGCGGAAACAACAGGAGGCTTGCTCGGCATGGACTGTCAAAACTGTATACCTGTATGTAGCTATTAAGTGTGCCTGCACTGAGGCCAGCGCCTCAGAAGCGGAGATACCCTCAGGCAAGGAGGTCTGATGAAAAACAAGGTACAGCTTATTACTTATGCCGACAGGCTTGGCGAAGGTACTCTCGCTTCGCTGACAGAAGTTCTGCGCACCCGGTTCGATGGCGTGTATGAAGGTGTGCACATACTCCCGTTCTTTACCCCTTTTGATGGGGCAGACGCCGGTTTTGACCCTATTGACCATACGAAAGTTGACCCCCGCCTGGGGAGCTGGGATGATGTGGCTGAACTGTCCAAAACCCACGACATCATGGTTGACGCTATTGTCAACCATATGTCATGGCAGTCGGAGCAATTCCAGGATGTTATGAAGAAAGGCGAGGGCTCGGAGTATTACCCGATGTTCCTCACCATGTCTGCCGTATTCCCGGAGGGTGCTACTGAGGAAGACCTTGCCGGAATATACCGCCCACGCCCGGGCCTGCCTTTCACGCACTATACATGGGGCGGCAAAACGCGCCTTGTCTGGACGACCTTCACACCTCAACAGGTAGATATTGATACTGCTTCCGATGAAGGGTGGGCATATCTCATGTCTATCCTGGACCAGATGTCGAAATCGCATGTGTCGTTCATCCGCCTTGACGCCGTGGGATACGGTGCCAAGCGGGCGAAGACCAGCTGCTTTATGACGCCGGATACTTTTGACTTGATCAGCAGGATCAAGGAAGAATCTGCCAGGCGCGGAATGGAAACGCTTATCGAGGTCCACTCCTATTACAAAAAGCAGGTGGAGATCGCGAATAAGGTTGACCGCGTGTATGACTTTGCAATCCCGGCGCTGCTGCTCCACGCCCTGAGCACAGGTAAAACCGGCCCCCTGGCGCACTGGCTGGGGGTTCGGCCCGTGAATGCGGTAAATGTCCTTGATACCCATGACGGTATTGGTGTGATCGACGTAGGGTCCGATCAGATGGACAGGTCCCTGAAAGGCCTGGTGCCCGATGATGAGGTTGACCAGCTTGTCGAGACTATCAAAGAAAACTCGCATGGTGAATCCGCAGAAGCCACAGGGGCAGCAGCCTCCAACCTGGACCTGTACCAGGTCAACTGCACATACTACTCCGCACTCGGCTGCGATGACCAGAAGTATATCGCATCCCGCGCTGTCCAGTTCTATATGCCTGGTGTGCCGCAGGTCTACTACGTAGGTGCGCTTGCCGGGAAGAATGATATGGAGCTCCTCAAACGCACGAACGTGGGGCGCGATATCAACCGCCATTACTACACCGTTGCGGAGATCGACGAGAACCTCAGGCGTCCGGTGGTCCAGGCGCTTAATGCCCTCGGACGTTTCCGCAATACCCTTGAGGCGTTTGACGGCGATTTCAGTTTCACTGAAAACGGCGGATCCCTGGCTATGGCATGGACAGGGCAGTCTACAAGCACAACCCTTACTTTTGCTCCCGGCAAGGGCGCGGGCAGCAGCGAGGTCCCTGTATGCACTATTGCGTGGAAGGATGCTTCCGGTGAGCATGTCACCGATGATATTATCGCAAACCCGCCGGCAGCAGCACAGTAAAAATTAAAATTTAAGAACTATTGAGGAGGTCTTTATGACATCGCCAGATGATCAGAAGAATTGGGAGCATCAGCCTTCGGATGACAGCTTTGTGCGCCCCGGCATTGATGACAGGCCGGATTATGATAATGCGCTTACTCCCGAGCAGAAAGAAAGTGTAGACAAGCTGCGCAAGCCGATCATGGAAGCACGGCCCGCAACACCGGAAACACTGCAGAATACCGATGTGCAGGCTGTGCGCATGACTGAGGCAGCGCCGGCAGTTGCCATCGCTGAAGTTGCTGAATCGGAGCCGCTGAACCCTGAATCCGCGTTGAATGATATGCGCGATCCCATGGCAGACGCATCAGGGCGCGTGCCTTCACGCGGCGAACTGATCCGGCTTGGTATAGGTTTCACGGTAAGTGCTGTTGCATGTGCTATCCCGTGGGTGGCACTGAATACTATTATCCTTCCGGCGGTGCTGGGGCAGATTGATGATAATCAGAAAACTGCCATGCTTGGGATAGTGAACGCTGTAGGTGCAGTTGTAGCACTGCTGGCTAACGTCATATTCGGCACATTATCTGACCTGACCCGTTCGAAGCGCGGCAAACGTTTCTGGTGGATCATCACAGGAGGGGTCGTAGCAGGTGTTAGCGTAGGGTTAATTAGTGTTACGCGGAATTTTGGATTGATCGTCCTCCTGTGGTCAATGGCCCAGCTGGGTTATAACATTATGCTTGCACCTTTTGTGGCAACTATGTCTGACCGCGTCCCGGACAAGGTCCGCGGTACGATTTCAGGTTTTTACGGTGCAGGTATAGCTGTCGGGCAGACCCTCGGAAATTATGTAGGCGCCAGCCTGATCAAACAGGGGGCTTCCGGGATTTTCGCCGGCTGGATGATGGGGCTTGGCGTATTTTCCCTTATTGGCATTATTACGGTAGCTATATGGCCTGCGGACAAATCTAATGTGGATCAGCCGCGCGATAAGTTCAGCGTCATGATGATCCTGCGCTCTTTCCGGCCTCCTCTGCATGCTCCGGATTTCTACTATGCCCTTAGTGGCAGGACGCTTATGATGGGCGGATACTGGATGATCAACTCTTACCAGCTGTACATCTGCCAGGATTATATTTTTAGCGACCAGACTGACGCAGTCAAGAAGGCAGCTGCAGTTATCGCTACCATGTCACTGATCACCCTGGGAGTTTCGCTTTTTGCTGCTGTGACTGCCGGACCGATTACTGACAGGATCCATATGCGTAAAATCCCTGTGGCGCTGGCATCATGCTTATTCGCCGTAGGCGCTGCAATGCCTCTGCTTTTCCATAGCCCGCTTGGGATGTATCTGTTCGCGGGTATAGCAGGCCTGGGTTATGGGATCTACAATGCTATTGATCAGGCGCTTAATGTTGCGGTACTGCCAAACCCTGAGGAAGCCGGTAAAGATCTGGGGATTTTGAACCTTGCAAATACCTTATCTACAGTTATAGGTTCTGTATTTACCTCTACCATTCTAGGACTGGTCAGAGGGATGACCCACTCAGGGAAAGTTCCAGGCTACGCATACGTATGGGTATTTATTATAGCTATTATCCTTGTACTTGTGGCTGCGTACCTCATCATGAGGATCAAGAAAGTCAGGTAGTGCCGGAGCTGTACGGTTCAGATCAGCACGGCAGGATGGTTTATTTCAGAACGCAGTAGAAGGGCTGTATTCGTGGGGCAGGGGCTTTGGCTTCTGCCCCTCAACTTATCTCGAGGCTCCGGTTATTGTAAGATCTTATTCATATTTAGCAGATGCCAGCCCTCTTCCGTGGTGAGGCCTCGTGCCGCGGGGATGTTTTTTGCAGAAGTTTACGGCCTGCCCTGTTACGGTTTTGGCGACGGTTGGACCCTTTGACTTAAAGATGATCCGCTGGTTCCTGAATTTTATTTGTATCTGTATGTTTTACCGTCGGAAGATCCCATAAAGCTGGTTTTGCGCCTGCTCCGGATTGTTCCGGTTAATGTGCTTTATGTGCCGACTTGGCGGATATTGAGATGATGCATGCTGCAAGGCTACGGCAGACAGTAGTATTAGAGACTACTAGCGTCAGATGAAGTTTTAGTGTGCAATAAGGCAGATACGCAGCAAGGGGTGGATAATATGGCGAACGGCAGTCCAACAGACAATTCGCTGGATTCTGTGGAGCAGCTTGATACCCATAACAAGATGGAGCGCGGACTGAGCAACCGCCATGTCCAGTTCATTGCAATTGGCGGCACCATCGGTACCGGGCTTTTCCTCGGTTCCGGCAAATCGATAGCGCTCACCGGCCCGTCGATCGTCCTCGTGTATATTGTGGTGGGGCTGGTAATGTTCATCCTGATGCGCGCTATCGGCGAACTTATGTATAATGATCCAAGCCAGCACACGTTTATCAACTTTATTACGAAATATGTAGGCAAGGGCTGGGGATACTTCGCGCAATGGTCGTACTGGATCGTGCTCGTCCTTATCGGTATGACTGAACTTACCGCAGTTTCCAAGTATTTTGTGGAGTTTTTCCGGACGTACAATATTGACCTGTCGTCGTGGAAATGGCTGATAGAGATAGCGTTCCTGGCTGTCCTCGTCCTCATCAACCTTATTGCTGTCAAGGCTTTCGGGGAGGCAGAATTCTGGTTTGCCATGATCAAGATCACCCTGATCATAGGCATGATCGTTACCGCCATCGTTATGCTTATTATCCATTACCGTTATCCGGCAGTAAGCATAAGGACAACAAATTCTGTTATCAGCTCGCCGGCAGGGGAAGTTTCGCTTGCCAATATTTTCCGCGGGTTTTCGATTGCCCCTCACGGCTGGTACAACTTTGCCATCGCATTCCCCATGGTATTTTTTGCGTATCAGCTGATTGAATTCGTCGGTGTAACAGTATCGGAAACCAAGAATCCGCGTCCGGTACTTAAAAAAGCTACAAACCAGATCATTTACCGCATCCTGATCTTTTACGTCGGCGCGCTTATCGCCATCATGACTATTGTCCCCTGGCGCAATTTCGTGCCTGATAAGACAGGCGAATTCGTTTCCCCGTTTATTATGGTATTCAAATACGCAGGGATCGACTGGGCAGCAGCGCTCGTATTCTTTGTGGTGATCACAGCAGCGAGCTCGTCGCTGAACTCCCTCCTGTTCTCTGCAGGCCGCCATCTTTACCAGGTGGCGAACGGATCCCGGCAAGGCTCTGTTTTGCGCTTCTTCAGCCTTGAACAGGTATCAGGGCATAAAGTCCCTGCCCGTGCCATTCTGATGTCCGGGCTGTTTATCCTGCTGTCGCCTGCAGTAAGCCTGTTCCCGGCGGTAACGCAGGCATTCACATGGTTTTCCAGTGCGTCGAGTGCCGTTATTATCGGCATCTACATTTTGACGGTCATCGCACACTGGAAATACCGCAGCAGTTCTGATTTTACGGCTGACGGTTTCCTGATGCCTGCTTATAAAATTTTCGATGCCCTTGCCATTGCTTTTTTCATCCTTATCTATATTTCGCTTTTTATGGCGGCAGACACAGTATGGCTTGCGGTGGGCGGACTTGTATGGTTTACGGTCTTCGGTGTGTGGTCCCATTTCCGTGTGCGCCGCATGCAAGAGCGGCATACAGCCTCTCTGTAAGGCATCGGATTTTTGCGGGGATTTATATTTATTCTATAAAAATCTCTGCCGGGAACCCGGACGAATGCTGGGCTGTGTATCGGGCTTTGTGCGCGGCTGGACGCCCTGATGCGTCTTTGGACGCATTCTCTGCTGAGTGCCCGGCTACAGTTGTGCACCCCTCTGGATGCCCGCTGAGCAGGCGGAGGAACTCAAAATTGATTTCCGGCGGAGTGCTGTTATACAGATGCTGCGGGTCGCAGACGAATAATGCCGTTGCCAGCCCGTCGGCCCATGCTGTTGGATACTCCATACCGGATGATGTGTGCGGTGCATATACCCACGTTGCCTCAACATCCCGGGCCGGCTTTCCCGTCAGCGCATCAAGGATGTGATGGGCCTGGATAAGTGAGGAATCAGGCCGGCGGACGGTCCATGTGCGCCTGCCCGGCGCTGAAGCGCACAGGGCGGTCCCGCGCATGCCGGGTTCGCGTGTACTGCGGCCGATGGTGCAGATGCCTATGGCGGTATCGGTATCGCTTGGATCTTCGAGCGCGACCTGTGTAACTCCGACGGCTGCCTGCACTGTATGGGATTTATAAGGTCTGTGCAGACTCTGGATATCCCCGGTCTCCTGGCTGTACTGTGAGCGGGCTGCTGAAAAGTAGAGGTCTCCGCCCGCATTGATGGTGAACGCTCCGCAGCCCAGTGCCTCCAGCTGCGCGGATAAAAGGTCAACACAGAACCCTTTCCCCGCAGCACCGAAATCAAGGCTGACAGGCGTCCTGGTGTACAGTGTTGCCCCCTCCCTGTGGATAGACCGCCAGTCTGCGGTATGGAATCCGGCAGGAGTGGCTCCTGCGGATATGCTGCGGGGCCTGCCTGGGGCGGTGCCCACAGGCCCACTGGAAGCAGGGCCATTGCCGATAAGGTCGAAAGGTACGCTGTAGCCCAGGCGTATCAGGCTTTCCCCAATGCAGGGGTCTATACGGCCGTCAGTTGCCTCATACAGGGAATCGTAGATGTCAAAAAGCGGCCTGCAGTATTCGGGGAATTCAAAAATACTGTTATGCTCGGCTATACCCTGCGGATCGCCCATAGCGCGCACAAGCGAGCGGGGCAGGAACCGGGACAGGGCAGCTTCATATCCGGAGATAGATCGGCGGAGGCTGTCCTGCGCATCCTGCGGTATCCTTTTTTCGCTGGTAATGATCATGCCTGTACCCAGTACGCCGGGAAAAGCGCAGATATGCCGTTCTGCAGCAAAGGCGGCGCCAGTATCGGATATTCGCATTGTGCCATTATACCTTGCAGGTGCAGGCGGCAATACAGGCGCTATAGTATGGCCAACGATTTTGCAGCCTGCAGGCCGCAGCGCGCGCAGGCGTGATCACAGATACAGGAACAGATGTCAAAAATTTTTCAATAAGTTTCATTAAAACCCTTTACAAATCGGCCCTGATATTTTACGTTAGTAAAAGAGTTCGTCCTAAGGAGAACCGTGAAACAGTATCCATATCCGTTTATACACATGCCTCAAGCCCTGCCGTTTACGCGCTGTAAACAGCATGGCGGGCTTAATGTACATCGTACATTGCTGCGGCATGCCCTGCGTGTATGTGTGTTCCTGTGCGCTGCTTTTGTGATATGCATAAGCGCCATATCAGGTGCCACTGTGCCCCGGGCGTATGCGGCAGATGCGGCAACGGATTATGCTTCATGGGATGCAGTCGTTTCCAGGATCTCCCAGGACCTTGACTCTGCAGAGGCTTCTTACGGATCAGGCGATACTACAACGGCAGCAGCTTCATCGCAGCGTGCATACAACACAGGCTATGTTGCTACGAATATGACCAGTGCTGTGCAGCAGGTCCAGGGATCTGCAGAGGCCCAGTCCCAGGCCGGCGATTTTATGGCTGTCACATCGCTTACATACCAGCAGCCCAGCGCGCAGAATATCCAGGACCTCAAAACCCGCATACAGCAGCTCAAAAACCGGCTGAAGGCTTCGGCACAGGTGCTGGATGCCGACACTTCCCTCGGGTCCCCGCGGGTATATGGGAAAAAACTTGATGACAAGATCAGGCAGGAACGCCGCAAACTGGACGCTGAGAGCGTCAACAGGAATGAAGGCCGGGGGAACCGCACATGGACTGCAGTTGCCCGTGAAATGAATGCTATCCTTGACAAGGCTTATACAACCGCAGTTGACGGCCATAACGGTGAAAAAGCAGCAGAGCTCGTCAACGATGCGTACTACAAGTATTACGAAAAGCTTGGTTTTGAAAAAACCGTTATGAGTGCGATCTCCGGGGCCCGTGTCTCCGCGGTAGAATACCAGTTCAAACAGACCCGTAAAGATATGGTTGCGGGTAAACCTGCGCAGACCATCAAAAAAGATGTAACTGCGTTGAAAGATATGCTCACTAAGGATGCCGGGATACTGGATGCCGCGAATTCCGGCGGTTCGTCTGCCGCGCACATCAACCCGTTCACACAGTTCTTCAGTTCCTCATTCGGGCAGGCATTCATCATACTGATCCGTGAAGGGCTTGAAGCCATCCTCGTAGTTGCGGCTGTTATTGCCTATCTTGTAAAAGCAGGGTATAAGGATAAGCTGCGTTATATTTACATGGGTGTCCTGGCCGGGATCATAGCTTCCGGGATCATGGCAGTTATCTTGAATGTACTGTTCGGTGCGAGCGGATCCCATCAGGAAATGATCGAAGGGTTTACCGCCCTTGTTGCTATGCTGATGCTGCTGTTCACCAGCAACTGGATGCTCAATAAATCGTCGGTCGCAGGATGGAACACATATATCCGTTCCAAAACTGAGAAAAGTATTTCAACAGGGAGCGTGCTTTCCCTGGCCTCGCTGTCGTTCCTTGCAGTATTCCGTGAGGGGGCCGAAACTGTGCTGTTTTACCAGGCGCTGGCCGGAATGGTATCAGGCAGCGATTACAGCGCCCTGTACGGAGGGGCTGCCGCAGCAGCTGTTATCCTTGTTATCGTCTTCCTGCTCATCCGCTTCACATCAGTCAGGATCCCTATCCGCCCGTTCTTCGCAGCCACCAGTACCCTTATGGCAGCCATGGTCGTGATTTTTGCAGGCAGCGGGCTCCATGAACTGATTGAGGCTGATGTGATCGACGGCGTGTATCACCCGGATTGGATCACCAATGATTTCCTGGGGATATACCCATACACAGAAACTGTTGTTTTCCAGATAATCATGGCTGCAACGGTCATAATACTGGCAGCGGTTTCCATCATCAGCCAGAGGAAGGCCAGGAAGGCTTCCCTTCAGGCGGAGGGGGACGGTACCGGAGCGTCCGGCCCGGATACCGGAAGCCCCCACGCAGATGTGCCTCATACGGGGCAGCAAAAAAATAATCCAAACAGTACACATAATCACAACGATTAAACACACAGTGTCAGATCCTGTAAAGAAAGGCAGATACAGATGGCAACAGATAATGCAGGAAAACTGAAGAAAGTATGTGCGGCCGCAATAGCCATGCTCTGTGCGGGCGCTATGGCCGTTTCGCTCTCGGGCTGCGGCTCGCAGAAGCCTGCAGCGACTAAAGCGAAAACATCGCAGACATCCAGCGATTCACAGGGCAGCAAAGGCTTTGAGGAGTACCCTATCGGGCATGACCAGGAAGTCGGGCCGCTGAATGTGTCTATGGTGTATTTCCAGCCCGTAGATATGAAGCCGTCAGGCATGGGCCTGTCGGCAGCTGAAGCCAGCTTCCATCTGGAGGCTGATATCCATGCCCTGGCAAATAATGACCTGGGCTATTCCAAAGGCGAGTATGTGCCTGATCTGACTGTACAGTATGAGATCGTGGATAAAACCACCGGCCAGGCTGCCGCATCGGGGACATTCATGCAGATGAATGCCAATGACGGACCGCACTATGGCGCCAACGTGAAGCTCGACAAGGCAGGCCAGTATAAGCTCAACCTGTCGATCCACTCGCCGGCTGAAAAAGGGTGGGCACTCCATGTCGATAAGGAGACCGGCGTCAAAGGCGAGTTCTGGACCACACCTTTGAAAGTCAGCTTCGACTGGAACTACACGCCGCATAAGTGGTAACCTTCAGAGTGCATTTCACCAGGGAAACAGCAAAGGATTCTTGTGCTTAAACAGTTTGTCACCGCATTGCCCGGAACGCTGACACCGGTATTACTGTATATGGTGTTAAACGTTACCCTGTCCGTGGGGGAGGGCAAAGCAAAACCTCTGAGCAGCTCCTGGCGTTTCATAGGTATGCTTGCGGGCATTGCGGGGGCAGTTGTTTTTGCCGGCCTGCGCTCATTCGCAGTGATAAGCCAGCAGACGGCGGCGCTGCGACCGGCCCTTTACGTGAGCGTGATCGCAGATATCGCTGTTACCGCCGCAATCGCAGGGTCAGGCTGGCTGATAAATAACTGGCGCAGCCAGTGCGCACAGCAGCGTAGCCGGCAGGGGGAGTCCGGTTCAGCTGCAGCAGGCCGGGGAACAGCAAGACGGCGCTTCACATGGCTTGACCTGGCTAACCTCGTGGCTGCCGCAGCTATTGCGGATACATTTTTCACCTGCCTTCCGGACGTCATCATCCAGCTGGCGAACTTCGTGGAAACAGGCCAGTCGGCGTTCACATCCGCTATGCTGGCACGCGCTTTGGGCTTCTTCCTTGGCGTAGGGGCAGCAGTAGCTGTTGCGGCCATTTTTTCAACAATGCGGACAAGCGTACCGCACAGGGTTTTTGCTGCAACCGGCGTGCTGTTTATGGCTGCCGTACTTATCCAGCAGAGCACGGCCCTGGTGCAGATACTGGTGAATACAGCTGACATCGAGCTGAGTGATGCCCTGTTCTCCGTACTGGTATTCCTCATCAACCACGGGCTTTACCTTGTTATTGCCCAGGCGGCTGTATTCATTATCCCCGCTGCTGTTTCGGTGGCGGCAGGGATCCGCATCAGCCCGCAGGCGCGTATCCAGGTGCAGGGATCAGGCCATTCCCAGGCGCAGGGCCGTATCGCGAGGAAATTCCGCAGACATGCATGCGCTGCGGCAGTATGGTCCCTGGCAGCGGTCCTTTTCGTCGGCACAGCACTTACCTATGGCGTTGCCCGCACTAACCAGGAGATCGTCCTGTCTGCCCCTGAGAAATATGAGCTGAAGGATGGCGTCGCCTCAGTCTCTTACGGCCAGCTTTCTGACGGCCATCTCCACCGGTTCCAGTACACGGCGAAAGACGGCACTGTTATGCGGTTCATCATTATCAAAAAATCTGGCGGCGCGTATGGTGTCGGGCTGGATGCATGCGAAAACTGCGGTCCGGCAGGGTATTACGAAAAAGACGGGAAGATAGTCTGCAAAAAGTGTGATGTTGCTATAAACCTTGCGACCATTGGTTTTAAGGGAGGGTGCAACCCCATCCCGGTCGCATATGAATCGGCGCATGGGAAGATCACTATCAAAACAGCCGATCTGGATGCCCTTTCGAGCCACTTCAAAACGCTGTAGGATGGAAGAAGGCTCATATGTTTTTTCTGAGGATGATCAGCAGATCAGTGGCCCGGCAGTTCCGCCGGCGCGTGCTTATCTGCATAACCGTAGCACTTGCCGCCGCAGTAAGCGTGGCGATGCTTGGTATCGTCTATGATGTTGGCGATAAACTTACCACTGAACTGTCAACGTACGGGTCCAACATTACCGTCCGCCCTAAGTCGGATGCTGTCACGGCCGAACTGTACGGGTCAAGCTCCTCAAATACCCCCAGCTCATCGACGGCAGACCCGACCAGTTTCATCAGGGAATCTGACCTTCAGAAGATCAAAACAATTTTCTGGGCATATAATATTACCGATTTTGCTCCGCAGCTCAATATCCGCATGTCGGTACAAAGCGGGAAGACTGCACAGAAAGCGGGCAATGTCCCTGTAATCGGCACATGGTTCAACAAAACCCTGCATGCTTCGACCGGGGAAACAAGCGTGCTTGGGGTGCAGCGCATGCGTCCATGGTGGAAGCTGGAAGGGTCGTGGGCTAAGGATTCGGCGGACCAGGCCATGGCCGGTTCCGCGCTGGCAGACAGGCTCGGGATATCTGCCGGCGATACGGTTACCCTCTCCAAAGGCTCGCATACACGGCAGCTGACAGTAACAGGCGTGTATACTTCCGGAGATGATGACGACAACGCCCTTTACACATCAACAGCACTTGTGCAGGATCTGAGCGGACTGCCGGATTCTGTGGATTATGTGGAAGTGAAAGCGCTGACAACACCTGAAAATGACCTGGCGCGCAAAGCGGCGAAAAATCCGGACGCATTATCGCAGGAAGAATGGGAAACGTGGTATTGCACCGCATACCCGTCGTCTATCGCGTATCAGATCGAGGAGGCCCTCCCCGGGGCTGTGGCTAAGCAGGTGCGTCAGGTGGCGGCGCTTGAAGGCAATGTCCTTCAGAAGACCCGCGCAGTTATGATCGTGATGACCGCACTGACACTTATCGCCGCAACGATCGCCGTTGCCAACCTTATGTCCGCTGCGATGGCGGAGCGGGCTTCCCAGCTGGCGCTTCTGAAGGCGATCGGCGCCAAAAACAGTGAAGTTTCAAGGCTTATTATTGCTGAAACGGCCGGGATAGCATTAGCAGGTGCAGTGGCCGGCGCAGCTGCCGGCGCCGGGCTGTCGCAGCTTGTAGGCCATGCCGTTTTCCATTCGGCTATTACCATGCGGCCTATGGTTTTCGTCCTCGTCGCTGTGCTGCTGTCCATAACCGTACTTACGGCATCTATTTCAGCAGTCAGGCAGATACTGAAACTGCAGCCCGCCCAGGTGCTGCATGGACGGTAGGAAGGAGGCATAATGGCTGATAAGGATGCCGGCCGCTCCGGCAGCAAGGATTCCGGACGCTCCTGCGGCAGGGGGCACAGGCCGGGGGGAAAGCGGTATTCAAACAGCAATATCCGCATGTTCTGGATAATGCTGGCCGGCGCAGTTTTCCGCCGCCGTTCGCGCGCAGCCATGGCTGTTATCGCATCGCTGGTAGGCTCGGCAACATTATTCTGCCTTATTTCAGTATGCGTGATCGTCCCCCGGCAGATGGCTGAGGAGATGCAGTCTTACGGCGCTAACCTCATTGTGAAATCTAACGGTACCGGGAAAACGGCGGACGGCATCCAGCAAGCAATGATCGACCACACGACCGATATGGTTACGGCATACGGCCAGCAGGCATCATGGGCTGCGTACCGCTATGAAAATGTGCGCATACATTCAGCGCCATACCAGGTTGCGGGCATTGACCCCGTGCGTACCCGCGGGATCAACACATTCTGGAGCCTTCAGGGGTCTATGCCGCAGGGCAAAAATCAGATACTTATCGGTTCCGATGTGGCGCGCGCGCTCAGCGTATCAGTCGGCAATACTATAAAGATCGGTTATCGCGCCTCAGACAGCCAGGACAGCACAGCATCATCCGATAAGGCGCAGCCCAGGCGCGATTCTGTATCTGATATCCTTGATACTGGCGGGAAACCGTTCAGTATCTGCGGGATCGTTGATACCGGGGGAGCTGAGGACTCCATGATCTATATGACGAACCCTGCGCTGGAAAGCCTTACAGGCAGGAAACGCGGGGCTGACGTTATAGAATATGCCTCAGCTGCCCAGGGGCAGGATCTCGACAGGCTTGTCAGGAATATCAACGATATGACGAGCATGAATGTAACAGCGCAGAAAGTTGCGAAGATCTCCGCAGCAAATGCATCCATTATCACCATGCTTACAACGCTTTTCTGGATAATCTCCTTGGTTATCCTTGCCCTGACTATTGTTGGGGTGTCAACAACGATGGCTTCCATAGTTTCCCAGCGCAGAAGCGAGATCGGCCTGAGGAAGGCCCTGGGGGCTACATCCGCAGGCATATCGGCCGAGTTCCAGGCAGAATCCGCGATCTACGGTTTTGTCGGGGGTATCCTGGGGATCGGCGTGGGGTACGGTGTTTCGGCTGCCCTCACTGATACCGTATTCCAGCGGAGCGCTTCATTCAGCTGGGCGCTTGCGCTCCTGTGCCTGGCAATAAGCGTGGCAGCGGCAATAGCCGCTTCGTGGATACCCATCCGTACAGCTGTAAAAATCGATCCGGCGGTGGTGCTCAGTGATGAATAATAACAATATTAATGATGAAAAAACTAATGATGGGGAACAGGACATGCTCCTCGATCTCAGCCATATTTCCAAAATATACGGTGACCTGCATGCCGTAGATGATATCAGCCTCAGCGTCCCGCGCGGCCAGTGGCTGGCAATCGTCGGCTCCTCAGGATCGGGGAAAACAACGCTTATGAATATTATCGGCTGCCTCGACAGCCCATCTGAAGGGTCAGTTGCCCTGGACGGGCGCAGCCTTGAAGACCTTAACCAGTCTCAGCTTGCCGATGTCCGTAAAAATGTGATCGGCCTGGTCTTCCAGAAATTCTATCTTGTCCCGCACCTGACAGCTGTGGAAAATGTTATGGTTGCGCAATATTACCATTCTGTGGTTGATGAGAAGCAGGCCATGGAAGCGCTGGAAAGGGTAGGCCTTAAAGAGCGCGCGCACCACCTGCCGCGGGAGCTGTCGGGAGGGGAGCAGCAGAGGGTGTGTATTGCCCGTGCGCTGATCAATGATCCGGAGCTGATCCTTGCTGATGAGCCTACAGGGAATCTGGACGAGGCCAACGAAAAGGTCGTGCTGGAGCTTTTCCGCAGGCTCAACGCACAGGGTACGACTGTTATTGTTGTCACCCATGATGCGCTTGTTGCATCGTGTGCGCAGCGCGAGATCATGCTTAACCATGGGCAAGTTGCAGGGGAAAAGTGGAATGACAAGCAGGCTCATCAGCGATTTGTAGCCGCCGGAGGGCGTACTGCGGTGAGCGGCGATCCGAATTCGCCAGCAGCGGCAGTATACAGTTCCCCTGCGAAAGCTGCTAAAGTGGATACAGCAGACCATACCGGCCCTGCGGATGGGGCCCGCAATGGAACAGAGGCGGATCATGAAGAAAAAAACCGGTAAAAGCGTATCGCTGGCAGCGCTGGGGATCCTTGCTTCCGGTATGCTGCTTGCCGGCTGCGGGCAGACGCGGGCCATCCCGGCGGATGACAGCTATGCAGGCGGGAGCGAGGAATCTTCGGCACCGTCTTCCGGCAGCCCGTCATCGAAGGCTTCCAAACCTTCCGCGGATCCGGGCAGGGGCAGCCCGCGGACGCTGGGACCGGATACCGGAATATATGCGGACGGCACCTTTACGTCAGTTGCCACATACGGCCCGGTCAGCGAGGACTCGATTGATGTTGCTGTGACTGTTGCCAATCAACAGGTTTCTGATGTGAAGGTAACGCCGCATCCGGCAACCCCTGTCTCGAAAAAATATCAGGACGGGTTTGTCAGGCAGATCAAATCTGCGGTAGCGGGCAGGCCGCTGAAAAGCCTTAAGGTAGACAAGGTTGCCGGGGCAAGCTGGACGTCAGATGCGTTCAATAAGGCGCTTGATGTCGTCCGTCAGGAAGCTTCTGTTTCCAGCTGAGGGCCGTGCGCCGGACCGGTATACCTATCGGCTGGGCCAGCGGCATCCCGTCCTTTCGGATGCGTAATAAGCGAAGCAATAAAAAGTACAGCTGCCCATACCGGCCCGATAATGGCTGCCACCCGGTAGCTCGGGTTAAGCCACATCAGGATGTAGAGCAGGACCATAAAACTAATAATGATCCATGGCGTTATGCGTGCCAGAGGGAGTTTAAACGTGAGTTTCCGGGCTTCGCGGGCACCTATATATCTGCGGAATTTCATCTGTGTGACAGCGATCATCGACCAGTTGATGATCGCGGCGAAAGTGGCGATAGCCAGGAGATAGGTGAATGCAAAGTCCGGCCATAGGAAAACAACGACTACCGCTATGGCGGTAATAGCGGCAGAGGTAAGCACACTGGCTACAGGTACGCCCCGTTTATTGACATGTCCCAGATATTTCGGCGCATTGCCCTGCCTGGAGAGCGAATACAGCATACGGGAGTTGGAATACAGGCCTGAGTTGTAAACGCTGATCACGGCGGTGAGGCATACAAAATTGAGGATGTCGGCAGCGATCGAAAATCCTGCAGTATTGAATATCTGGACGAACGGGCTTACGACAACACCCCGGGCATCAGGCCTGCCGATCTCCTGCCACGGTACAACAGCCATGATCACGGCAGGCGCGGCTATGTAAAATGCCAGTATCCTCCATACTACTTCATTCGTTGCCTTCGGGATCGACTTCCCGGGGTCGTCGGCTTCAGCTGCAGCAATGCCTATCAGTTCTGTACCGCCGAAGCTGAACATAACGACAACCAGTGCCATAAGCATGCCGGAGAACTGGAAGCTGTCGAGGAAACCGATAAGTCCGGAAGGGGAGGGGCCGGATGCCTGGGCGGCATCTGCAGGATGCAGCGCCTGCGCGCTGAGGAAACCGTGGGGGAAGAATCCTCCCTGCTGCGTAAACAGGTTGGAGAATCCCGGTATAATGCCGCTGGAATTGGGTACCGCCAGGAATATGAGGGTCAGCCCCACAATGACCATCGCAATAACAGCAGCGATTTTGATAATAGCGAACCAGAATTCGAATTCACCGAATGCGCGTACCCCCAGGAGGTTCGCGGCGGTGATAACTACCATGAAGACAGCCGAACTGACCCACGCAGGTATCTGGGGGAACCAGTACTGCACAAAAGTGCCTACAACGCTCAGCTCGACCATTGACACGAGTATGTAGTTTGCCCAGTAATTCCAGCCAGAGATGAAACCCGCACGCGGATGCCAGTACCGTGCAGCGTAGTAGCTGAAAGCACCGGCCCTGGGGTCGTTAGTACTCATCTCGCCGAGCGCGCGCAGAATAAGGAAGATGACCAGCCCGCCAATAAGATAAGCGAGCAGGATGGAGGGCCCGGCAAGTTTGATGGATTCGGCGGACCCATAAAACAGCCCTGTGCCGATAGCGCCGCCGAGGGCGATCAGCTGGATATGGCGGTTTTTCAGATTTTTGCGCAGCCCGTTCTCAGGGTCTATATCGTTATGCGCATTTCCTGCATCCATACCTTTTGCCTCCGTACTGCGTTCTGTATCCGCACTTTCCGTACCGGCAGTATCCTTCATAAAAATGGCCTTTCCGTCGCTTCAGGTTTAGTCTTACCATATCCGGTACTGCCCCTGGGAAGCGGAAAGGGGGTACTCTGTTTCATGATGTGGACGGATGCCTGCTGCAGATGCTTCGGATACGGTACCTGCCTCTGTCTACTCGCCGGAATCCTGTCCTCTGTCTACTCGCCGCCGGTATCACCATCGTTATCATTATCACCTGGATTGCCATCCTGCCCCTGGTTGCCGTTCTGCTCCCGGCGCTGCTGCTCGGCCTGCTCGCGGTCTGCCTGTGCCTTGGCGTTGACAGAGCTGGTAACGTTCGCCATAGCAGATTCGAGGGTCTTCTGCTCATCGCTGTATTCGTCGGCGGTGACTGAGGAACCGCTTTTGTTCAGAAGAGTCCTGGCACTGTCGATGGCAGATTCCAGATCGGAGCGTACCTGGTCATCCATAACCCTGCCGTTTGATGACGTATACAGGGCCTGTGCCTGGGAAACTGCACTTTCCAAGCTCTCGCGCGCATTGGATTTTACCTTTGCTGCCTGGCTTTTCTGCACTGCAGAAACGTTATTTTTCAGGGACTGGGCAAGTTTATTAGCGTTTGCGGTAAGTGTGGTGCTTTTCTGGACGATCTCTTCCAGCTTGCCGCGGACGAGCGAAGGGCTGCAGGCCTCTACAGCGTTGATGCTGTTTGATGTATCGCGGGCGTTGGATACTGTAGTCCGCAGCTGTGTGATCGTTGCTGAATCCTCAACATCTGATCCGCTTACCGATGATGTTACGCTTTCAGCTTTCGACAGCTGCTCGGACAATTCGCCGGATGCAGTCTGCATTTTTGCTGTTGCCGCCTGGCAGCTCGACAGGGCTGTGTTGTATTCACTGGTGCGCATAGCCCGGCGGATCGCCAGGCCTCCGTAAACAAGGGCGATAACCGCGACGATGGCAATAAGCGTGATCACAGTTACCCGGATAAGCTTACGCTGGTTTTCATCTTCTTTGCGTGCCGCCGCACTGACACCACCTGCGCCAAGCTCTTCGGATGCTTCGGTTCCGCGTGTCCCGATACCTGCGAAGGGCGTACCGGAGGATGCTGTGTCTTCGCCGAAATTGGAAACGAGCTGATCCAGATCCGGATCAAGCTGGTCAGGTTCAGATTCCGCGAACACCTGTGTGGCAGAGGAGAAGATGCCTTGTGCAGATGGGTCAGCCTCCTGCCGGGCTGAGGGGGATGGGGCAATAGCCTGTGTTGCCGCTGCAGCAGCCGGAGGGATTGCCGGGACAGTTGCAGCAGCCGATGAAGCGGGCGGCTCTGCGGCGGGGGATGCCGCGCTGCCGAGCACCGCAGTATCCGCCGGGCCGTTTTGGGCAGTCCCTGCCGCCGCAGGGGTACCGGCCGGCGGAAAGATGAGTGTTGATGTGTCAAAGTCGGGGGCAGGGAGGACATTCGGCCTGTTCGCAGGATCCCCTGCAGATGAGGCAGCCGGAGCAACCGGGGCAGTAACTATAGCAGTTTCCGCATCGCCTGTACTGGCGGCGCCGGCACCCGTACCTCCGGCAGTTTCCGTAGTCCCGGCAGGTGCGCCGGTATCAGCCATAGTACCTGTGCCGCCGCCTGCCGGCATATCTTCAGCCCTGAGCGTGTGGAACCCTACGCCTTGCCAGCCGTCCGGACCGCTGTCATCATCAAGAAGGGGATTGAAAGTCTGTGTTTCTTCAAGCGGCCTGTCTTCTGCACTGTCTGCTGCTCCAGCACCTGGGATTATGCCGGTGGTACTGCCGGCGGCGTCCCCGGCAGGGCGGACTGCCTGCTGCTCCTGCATATGCAGTACAGGGTCCTCGAGCGTGTCGGGCATCGTATAGGAATGGGAGGCTTCCGGACCCTCAGGATGTGAAGAATGGCTGCGCGCATCTTCATCAGTGATCAGCACCGGGTCTTCTATCGGCGGGATAGACTGCGTGGACTGGATATCAGCAGCACTATCCGCGCTGCCTGCCTCCGCTGCAGCGTCAGCAGTATTCCCATCGCTGTCCATATCAGGCCTGTCGCTTTTGCGGTAAATCGTCATAACCCGTCCTTCGCATATGACCACAAATGACTGTGCCTTATATTTTACCGTGTCCCAAGGAATGCGCGCGATCTGCTGCAGGCCTGCCCGCAGCCGGACGGCGCAGAATGCAGCATATATGCGCGGCCTGCAGCCCCGTTTGTGAAGGGAACGTAGAAAAATACAGCCTAAATTACAAGGAATTGTGCTTATTGCTGATAAAACCTGTGACCTTAAGGCTTTTCCTTTAGTGTGGACAGGACAGCAGCTTCAGCGCGCCCGGAATAACAGCAGGAACAGGAAACGTGATACGGGCATTTAAAGGCTGGCCGGGAATCGGAAAGATGGAAACGTATACAGCGTACAGGAACGCAGGTTGGAAAGGTACGGTTATATGAGGAAACTGGGTAAGAACGATCCTTCAGCAGCAGACCCTTCGGGGAACCCCTCCGGGGGGTTACGCGGCTCTGCAGGCACAGCGCGGCATGAAGCCAGGAAGCGCCGTATCACTGTAGCCACGACGGCAGCTATAACCCTTGTAACAGTATCTGCAACGATTGCGGCAGCCGGTTTTCTTACCGGTTCTTTTGACTTCTCGGCGCGGGGGAAGGATATGGCGTCCATCACGGCTGCACGCAGGGGCGCTTCCGGAAATGCGGGTACTGCACGGCAGGGGGCGCAGGACGGCTTACGGTCTTCAGGCAGCCCGGGGCAGGGCGGACGTTCCGGCGGTCCTGCCAGCAGCCCCCAGGGCAGCGGGGGTGGCCTTAAGGGGAATAATAATTCCGGCTCCCATCCGCAGGATACCCCATCCCGTGTCGCCAGTTCCATCCCCGGCAACGCTGTTGTCATATCCGGGAGCATGGCTGCAACGCCTGACGGCACAGTGTACGACATTGCAACCGGGGCAACAGTTTCGGGCTCACAGGACCCCGGGCAGTATTCACGTTATTTTGGTACGGATACGGCCCCTGCCGATCCGCTGGCAAAAACTGGCGGGAAGTCATTTCTGCCTGTCCCTGTGGAAGATATCCGGGACAAGGCGGGATCGGATGCCCCGGCGGAACTTTCTTCAGGGCATCAGCAGGGCAGCATTGCTCCTGCGGCAGCATCTGTCTCCCTGAAATCCCAGGATGCCACTGCTGCAGCCCCGTTGCTGCGGTCAGCCCTTCCAACTGCGCCCCTCCCGGATAAGGCCCTTCCTGCTGCTCTCCAGAACAACAGTTACGGGGCGCACTGGGGGCAGTATAACGGAACTCCCGCATTCTTCAGCCGTAACGGGTCCCTTTTCGCCCAGCAGGCTAAAGGCGTGATCGATGTATCCGAATGGCAGAAAAATATCGACTGGGCAGCCGCCAAACGTGCCGGTGTCGAAGGTGCTATTATCCGTATCGGGTACGGAGTAGGGAATGCCGATAAAAAAGCCCAGTACAATATTTCAGAATGCAGGCGCTTAGGCATACCTTTTGGGGTCTATATATATTCGTATGCGTCGGATTCCGGTTTTGCCTACAATGAGGGGACGTCTACCGCGAACCTGCTGAAAAGGTTCGGCGTTTCCGAGCGTGACCTCAGTTATCCGATCTACTATGACCTTGAAGCGTGGACATGGAAAGGGCATACCCGTTCCACCGATCCTGCCGTTTATGAGAGGATCGTCAGCTCATGGTATTCAGCTATGGGTGCTGCAGGCTATGGGAATAAACTGGGCGTATATTCATACACGAGCTATCTCAACAGCGCACTGAACCGCCCGTCCATCCATCAGAAAACGTCATGGGTCGCCCAGTACGGAAGCACTATGACTTTTACGGGTCTGTCCTCAAACTTCCGCGGCTGGCAGTACTCATCTGACGGCAGGGTCAACGGGATCAGTGGGAATGTGGATATTAATGCGTTCGGGTATAAAGATGCGGTCAGGCCTGCCAGTACCGGCCTTGATGTGACGCGGCTCCCTCAGGTCACGGTACCTAACGGCCTGTATTACATCAATGTCCGCCAGAATGACACGATGTCTGTTGATATCAATAAAGGCAGCCTCAGCAACGGCCAGGCGCTCCAGCTGTACCACTGGAACAATGCTACCGCTCAGCAGTTCCGCTTCACCCGCCAGAATGACGGCAGCTATGTGATCACCAACGTGAACTCCGGCAAAGCTATTGATGTAAGCGGTTCCCAGACTTATAACAATGCGAAGATACAGCAGTGGGAAGTGAACGGCGCAGCAGCGCAGAAATGGTTTATCCGTGACGCGGGGAACGGCTATTACCTCCAGTCTGCTTTAGGCAATTGGGTGCTTGATATGACAAACGGGTCAAGTGCCAATTTCACGCCGGTCAAACTGTATACGCCTAATGGGCTTGAAGCACAGAAATTCCAGATCGCATCGGTCAACCCGATATCAACGGGCACTGCCATGCGCATATCGAGCGGCATAAGTTCTGGGCTTGTTATGGATATCCCCTCTGGTTCCCGCGACAATTTTGCGCGGCCGCAGCTGTACACCTGGAACGGCGGATCGGCCCAGCTTTTTACTTTCCGGCAGGTGGGCAACAGCGTGTACACTATTGCGAACCTGAACTCGGGGAAGCTTGTCGACGTTGATAAAAACAGGTCTGCCAACGGGTCTATGGTTCAGCAGTACCAGTCCAACGGCAACGAAGCCCAGCATTGGCATGCACGGTGGCTTGGCGGAAACAGGTATGGCTTTATCGGCTCAGGATCGGGCAAATTCCTTGACGACCCTGCCGGCAATACTGCGCTGGGGACAAAGCTCCAGATATGGCAGGATACTAAGGCTACGGCCCAGCAGTGGGAAGTCACCCATTCAGACAGCCCTGCGGCTCTGGCATACCGGCACCGCAATGACCTCGCTGACGGGGTATATACTTTCGGCGCAGCAGCGAACCCTTACTACAGGCTTGACCTCAACGGCGGATCCCCCGCAAATGGCACTAATATCCAGCTGTGGCAGGCGAACGGTGTCACAGCCCAGGACTGGAAAATAACCCATGACGCTGAGGGTTTCATAACTTTCACAAGCGTGGCATCAGGGAAGGCCCTTGATGTTGCAGGAAGTTCCACGCAGCGCGGGGCGAATGTCCAGCAGTGGCCGCTGAACGGTGCCGCTGCGCAGAAATGGGTAGCGGTGCGCAACAGCAACGGGACGTATACTTTTATTTCCGCTTTGAACGCTTCCCGCGCTCTGGATATCCCTAACGGCATAGCCCGTAATTATGCTAATGTGCAGATATGGGAAACGAACGGTGCGCCGGCACAGCAGTGGCGGGCTTACAGGAAATAGTTTCACGGCATTGTTTCATGGGAATTGCTAAAATATAGATGTCTGACTTTATCTAGTGGAGTTTTATCGAGGTATATATTATGTCAACTATGAAGTTTGCCAATATCCTGCTGGAGTCGAACCCGCGTTCAGCGGCATATCCGGGCCTGTACTGCCGTTCAGACCAGCCGGTGGTCCGGGACCCCGGCACAGGCGAGTGGGAAATGTATTCAGCAGGGACCTATGATTTCGCCACATATTTCAATTCGCTGTCAGTCATGAAGCTGCGGAAATATACTGCCGCAGACAGTTTCAGCCTGCATCTGGAGCTTAAAGGTGCAGCGTGCACAGTCCGCCAGAACTACGGCGGGGTCTTCAGCGCAGAGCCTGAAATCATTGAAGGGTCTGAGCGTACAGTGGCTGCGGGCGACAGCTGGCAGACTATTGATATGCCCCTGGCAGTTACGGATGATATGGTACTTGCCGGTTTCGTCATCAGGACTGAAGGCCGGGTGGCTATCCGCAACAGCTATTATGAGGTCGGCTACAGCGGGAAGCTGCGCGATATCGAGCTTGCCGTCGGCACGACAACGTTCAAAAAAGAAAATTATATTACCGGAAATATTGATCTGATCAGGAAAAATATCATTGATACTGATGAAGATATTTCCCGGCATTTTCATATGTATGTTATAGACAACGGGCGCACTCTGGATGCCCCGGCCCTGAGCAGCGAACGGATCACTGTTACCCCTAACGATAACGTTGGCGGTGCGGGAGGCTTTACCCGGGCAATGATCACCGCTATGGAACAGGAGCCGAAAGCCACCAATATCATCCTTATGGATGACGACGTGGCCGTTTCTCCTGAAAGCATCAAACGCACATATAATGTGCTGCGCCTTCTCAAGCCTGAGTATGAAGAGGCCATGATCAGCGGCGCGATGCTCAACTACGAGGTAGGCGAGGACCAGTGGGAAGACATCGGGCATGTCAGCCCTGAGGGGGCTTTCAGGGCCTGCAAGCCGCCCCTGCGTATGACGGTGTTTGAAGATCTTGTGTATAACGAGAAATTCGAACCGACAAAGAAGATGAAAAAAGATCTGTATGCTGCCTGGTGGTACTGCTGCATCCCCGTTTCGGTGATCGAAAAGAACGGCCTGCCGCTCCCTTACTTTGTTCGCTGCGATGATGTTGAATACGGGTTACGCTGCAAAACCCCATTTATCACCATGAACAGCCTGTGCGTCTGGCATATGTCATTCAGCAAGCGATATAACGCTGCTGTGGAACGGTACCAGAGCACCCGGAACATTATGATTGCCCAGGCGACTACGGGTGTGGCAGCAGAGGCTGATCCGTTCCATGAGCTGTATAAGAATGTCAGGCTCGAACTGAAGAAATTTGCTTATGATGATGCCGAGCTCTGCCTTGATGCCTTCGAAGATTTCCTGAAAGGACCTGATTTTATCAGCAAGCCGGGGGTAGCTGAAGCTACCTTTATGAAAGCTAATAAAGATAAAGAAAAACTTGTTGATTTTAAAACCCTCCAGGAACAGCTTGATGCAGACCCCGATGTTGAAGGCCTCCAGATCTCGGATATTGACCGGCAGCTGATCGACGGGGACAAGCCGCGTACTTTCTTCAACCGTGCAGTAGATTTTACTACTGACAACTGGCAGCATGTCATTAAGCGCGAAGGCCGGGGGTATGCTGTGATTCCGCTGATCGGGTGGGCTTATCCGGCCGGCGTTATACGCGGCAAGAAGAAGCTTGTCGCCATTGACTGGTTCAACCGTAAAGGTGCTGTACGTGAGAAAGACCCGGCCCGGTACAATGAGATCATGAAACGCTACAGGCGCGATATGCGCTACTATAAGACCCATGCTGCACGTCTGCGTCATGAATATGAAGCGGCGCGCGCAACAATAACATCTGTCGGGTACTGGAAACACTATCTTAAAATGGACTAACCTTTATCTGCCTATGGTGCATAGTAGCCGGTCACAGGCGTGCACGCATGCTGTAATTGGATGCCGTGCACCGCAGGCAGAGGAATGAGATGAACCAAGTGGAAAACCGATTGAAGAAGCGCTACGGTTATGCGTGGACTGTCCTTAAAGGGCTTGTCAAGACTGATTTCAAACTGCGGTACCAGGGGTCCTTCCTCGGCGTGCTGTGGTCAGTGCTCAAGCCGCTGCTGCTGTTCGTAGTCATGTATTTCGTTTTCGCGCGTTTCCTGCGCATGACTGACGGCACGCCTACCTACCCGGTAGTCCTCCTGGCTGGTATCAGCTCATGGCAGTTCGTGACGGAATCCGTCAATACAGGCCTGCGGTCCATTGTTGACAGAGGGGACCTCCTGCGGAAGATCCATTTCCCCAACTATATTGTGGTGGTTTCTGCAACTGTCGGGGCATTGATCAGCTATGCGATCAACCTCCTTGTCGTGCTTGTCTTTGCTGTGGCGCTGCGTGTCAATTTTACATGGTGGACTTTATTGCTGCCGCTGAATATTATCGAGCTGTATGCTGTGACCTTGGCAATGACGCTTATTATGGCGACCATGTATGCCTATTTCCGCGATATCGCGCATATCTGGGAAGTGCTCCAGCAGCTTATTTTCTATGCCATGCCTATTATCTACCCGTTAAAAATCCTGCTGGAACCGCCCAGGAGATTAGAACTCCTGGCGAAACTGGAATTGCTGAACCCTATTGCCCAGTCGATACAGGATATCAGGCATAACCTCATAGATGCTGAGAACCAGCAGACAATATGGACGATGTACGGCAATTCAGCTATCGGCTGGTGCGGGAAATTCTTCCCCCTAGTGTTCACAGCTGTACTGCTGTGGTTTGCTGTCTGGCTTTTCAGGCGCAACAGCCGCAAGTTCGCGGAGGTGATGTAATGGGTAAACCAGGTAAGCCGCAGGGCCTCCATGTGCCGCCGGCACAGAGTGAAGCCGCTGATAATAAGCAGGATTCCACAGGTTCCGGGGAAAAGGATATGCATGGGCAGAGCAGGGAAGCTGCTTCCAGGCGCGACTATATGGCTGCTCCGGTCGTGCTTTCCGCACAGCATGTGTCCAAATCATTCAAACTGCCTACTGAGCAGGCGACCGGCATCAAGCAGGCGTTCATCAACTGGACAAAAGGCATCAAAGGCTATACACGGCAGGAAGTCCTTAAAGATATCAGTTTTGATGTCCATCAGGGCGAGTTTTTCGGTATCGTCGGGCGTAACGGCGGCGGGAAATCTACGCTCCTTAAGATCATTTCCCAGATATACTATCCGGAAAAAGGCGAGATCTCGGTTTCAGGGAAACTCGTGCCGTTCATTGAGCTTGGCGTCGGTTTCAACCCTGAGCTGACTGGGCGTGAAAATGTGTATCTGAACGGTGCGCTGCTGGGTTTCACGCGCCGTGAAGTTGACCTCATGTACGATGATATCGTTGAATTCGCCGAGCTTGAAGAATTCATGGACCAGAAGCTTAAAAATTATTCTTCCGGCATGCAGGTAAGGCTTGCGTTCTCTGTTGCCATCAAAGCCCAGGGGGATATCCTTGTGCTTGATGAGGTGCTTGCTGTGGGGGACGAGGCATTCCAGCGCAAATGCGACGATTTCTTTACGGAGATCAAGCGGGATCCGAGCAAAACGGTTATCCTGGTGACCCATGATATGGGTTCGGTAACAAAATACTGCACCCGTGCCATGATGATTTCTGACGGTACTGTCAGGTCGATCGGGGACCCCGAGTCAGTATCAAAGCAGTATACCCTTGCCAACCTGGAGGCAGAAAAGGCCGAGGCCAGGCGCAGGCGGAAGGAAAACGGCGGGTATGCGAACGGGCTCAATGAGCGGTGCCCCATCCTGAAGACTTCTGCTGTATCGTCAATGGTCAACAGCAGCTCGGATATCTTCCGGTTTGATGTGGAATACAGTTTCGACGAGCCCGGTGATTTCTACCTGGCTATCGCCCTGCATGATATAAGGCGCGGAGGCATAACATATGATACGGGCAACCATAATCTGAAAGCCCTGCAGCACGGGCATCATACGGTACGGTTTGAACTGCCCCTGGACCTTTTCAACAACGGCGAATTCAGGCTTGTGACTTCGCTGTGGAAAGGCAGCGCGGAGGATCCTGATACCGCGGAATTCGTTGCCGTGGCGATCGATGATAATGCCTGCGATTTCGTGGTCCGTGATAAGCGGAACAGCGACTATGCGCTGCTGAGCGACCGGGTGCTGAGGATAACCCCGGAAGACCCTTCGCAGATCGAATATATCCAGCGCCAGTGACTCAGCAACTCAGTAACAGGGCAAAATCCCATCGCAGGATGGGCAGATGGTGTAAGGTAGAAATATGGTACGCAGAAAGCGCAGTAGAACTGCCGGCAGTAAAGGCGACGGCTGGGAAGCGGTATCCCGTGTGGTCTTCCCTGTTGAAGACGGGCAGCAGGTCATGCCCCTTTATGCTATTGATTTCACGCGCCCCCGCATAAATGAAGCTGCGCTGGCAACGTCCGGCGTGCTCCCGAAGCTGGACGTGGGCGCCATGACCCGGGGCAAGTTCCAGGAACTTGTGCGCACCAGCGGCATCGGCGATTCCGTAACGTGCGATTCCTTCACTGTCAACAGCCGTACGCAGATAACTGTCCGCCGGCGCGGGTATGCCTCGCTGTGCACTTTCTTCAATGCATTCCCTGCCGCATACTGGCGCCGGTGGACGTCTGTACGGGAAGTGCGTTTTTCCGCTCGGGTACAGGGCAGCGGGACCGTCCGGCTGTTCAAGTCTACCGGCCGCGGGCTTATCTATGCGGCTGCAGAGGAGATAGCTGTTGATGCCGCCGACGGTTTCCACGACATCAGTGCCGAGATACCTCTGACCGGGCTTATGGACGGCGGCTACTTCTGGTTTGATGTTGAGGCTTCAGACAGCCCGGTGAGCGTAGCAGATGCCCGATGGTCCGTGCCGCGCGAGGCAAAAACTGCGCATCTGTCGGGAGGAAAGGCTGAGACGACGCTGTCAGTTGCCATAACGACTTTCAACCGCGCCCCATACTGCCTTAACCAGCTGCGGACGCTTGCCAATGCCCCTGAACTGCGCCGGCGTATCGACACTGTGTACTGTGTTGACCAGGGGACGGACCGTGTGGAAAACCAGCCCGGTTTTGAGCAGGTGTCGGCTGAGCTGGGCGGCCAGCTCTCCTATATCTGCCAGCGTAACCTGGGCGGTTCAGGCGGCTACTCGCGCGGCATGTATGAAACTGTGAAAGCAGGCCGGAGCGATTATGTGCTCCTTCCCGATGATGATGCCGTCAGCGAGCCTGAATCCATCCTCCGCGCCGTGCAGTTTGAGGATTATGCGGTAAAGCCGCTGCTTGTGGGCGGTGCGATGTTCCATCTCGATAACCGCACCGTGCTGTATACCCAGGGTGAGCGCATCAACTCTTCGCGCATGTGGAATATGCCGTCTGCCGGGCTTGATTATAATTTTGATTTTGCGGCCAGCCCTCTCCGTGACGCCCCTGAACGGCATCAGCGGGTGGACAGCGATTATAACGGATGGTGGATGTGCCTTATCCCCGTAGCTGTCCTTAGGGAGATCGGCCTGTCCCAGCCGTTCTTTATCAAATTCGATGATATCGAGTTCTGCCTGCGGGCCAGGCGCCATGGCTGCCCGACTGTATGCCTGCCCGGTGTGGCAGTCTGGCATCAGGCGTGGCATGATAAAGACCCTACGCGCGGCTGGGAAGAGTATTTCATCCAGCGTAACCGGTGGATATCTGCGCTGCTGTGCTTCCCGGACCATCCTCCGCGCATGGTTCTGGAGAACCTACGGTGGGATGCAAGCGTCAGCCTGCGGTTCCTCTACTCTGCCCTCGCCCTGCATACGATGGGCCTGAAAGATATCCTTAAAGGGCCGGAATATATTGCCCGGAGCCTTCCTGTGAAGCTTGACGAAGTGAAATCCCTGCGCGCGCAGTTTGATGATGCGCAGGTGAAAAGCAGTTTTGAGGATTTCCCCGAGCCGGCAGGGGAGATGGCTTCGCACGGCAAACGCCGTGAAAGCCTGACTATGAAGGATTATTATAAGGCTGTCCTGGGGCTTCTCGGGCGCTGTGCTGCAGCGGGGTTTGCAGGCGGTGCGAAGCGGAAGCAGGGGTATCCTTCCCGTCCTGATATTGCTGTCCCGGCAAAAGATGCTTCCTGGGCAGGCATAGCACTGCACAACCTTGATTCGGCACTTCTGACAGCCCCTGACGGCAATACCGTGGCGTGGGTCAGGCGCGATGACAGGCGTGCGCGCCAGGGGATGCTGGAGAATGCCCGCCTTACTCGCACTATCCTGAAAAACTGGAAAAAACTTGCCCGGGAGTATGCTGATTACGACATGGCATCAATAAGTTCATGGGAACATATTTTTAAACAGGAGTAGCGGGAGCCGACAGGGATGCGCGGGCCCGGGAGGCTGAAGGGCCGAAGGATACGGAAGAAATAAAGCAGGTTAAGGCAACTATGGAAACTGAGCATACCAACCGGCAGGCCGTCGGGGGCCGCGCGGAAGCCGCAATGCAGGGCAGCGATACCAGGCAGGATACGCAGGTGCAGGCTGCTGCTTCTCTCAATGCCCCTGCTGCTCGCATCCCTGCCTCTGCTTCTGCCTCCGGGCCGGCACCGGGCACCCGCCGTGCACTGAATGTACTGGGCAGCACGGTCAGGTTCCTTGCGGATCCGGCTGCGCTGGTTTTCGGTGTTATTGCCGGCGGTCTTGCCTGCCTGAGCTGCGTAGTTGACGGCCTTGCACAGTTTGAGGGCTCTTCGGCGCCATATTTGAGGACTGTCGCGGTTGAGCGCGGAGTCGTTTTCGGTATCGCGGCATATCTGGTAGCACTGGTTATTTTCCGCTGGGCGGATTGGACGAAGCGCCGCGGCAGCGGTACCCGCAGCACCGGCATCAGCGGCGGTACCAGCAGCGATAGCGTTAGCAGCTTCCGGGGCGGCAGCTTCTCGGATAGCGGGAGCCGGCTGTCACGGTTTACCGCACATGTTTTTGGACGTATGCAGCCTGTAACGTTCGGCGCAGCCGCTAAAAAATATCTGCTTATTTTCTGGACAGCAATAGCCGTCAGCTGGATCCCCTGGCTTATGGTCTATTGGCCGGGCGCCCTCCGCGACGATACGCTTGCGCAGTATTTCCAGTCGCAGGGGTACCACGGCTATTATACCCGCCACCCTCTTATGGGGACCTTTATCTTCGGCCTGTTCTGGCGGATAGGCCAGGCGATGGGGAATGTCTTTTATGGGCTGATGGTGTATACCATAATCCAGACAGCCTTCCTTTCCCTGGCATGCGCTCTTGTACTGTGCTACATGCGCAAGCGCGGTGTCCCTGCTGCCGTACTGTGGCTCACTATGGTATTTTTCACCACAGGATATGTCGTTGCCGGGGTCGTACCGACTATGAGCAAAGATTCGTTGTGGGCGATCGTTATGGCTCCGCTGGCGCTGATATTTATCGAAGCATGCCTGACGCGCGGGCAGGTGCTCAGGCGCTGGCCGGTACTGGTATCTTTTATGATCCTCGCCGCTTCCTTCCTGGCAATCAAGCGTACGGGGATCGAAATACTTGCAGTTTCCGGTATCTTTCTGATTGCTGCAGTGCTGGCCCCCGGCTGCAGGGTAAAAGCGGCAGGCAGCGGAAAACAGGCAGGAGCCATCAGCACAGCCCCGGACTCCGCGCAGGCCAAACCCGGATATACCGCTGCCGCAGCAGGCGCACTGCGTCCGCGCCGCCCCCGCCGTGCTATCATACAGGTCCTGTGCGCGCTTGTTATCCCAATGGCAGCAGTGCTTGGCATCTGGGATCCGGTCTCAGTGAAACTGGCGGGGGCAGCCCAGTGGCCGCCGCTGGAACTGTACGGCTTTTTCTCCCAGCCGATCGCCAGGGTAGGGAGGTATAATCCGGCCGGCCTGGCGGATTCCGACCGCCGGGAGATCAATACGTATATGAAGCTGTCTGATGCGGTGGAGTTTTATAACCCTTCCCGTGAAGACGAAACGATGTACACAATAAAATACAAAATTGTTTCGCAGCACAGGGCGGATTTCATCAAACTGTGGCTCAGGATCGGGCTTAAGGATAAGCGGAATTTCAAGGAATACGCCAAAGCATACGCATTTGTGTGGCAGCCTTGGTTCTCTACCCAGAAACCGTTCGTATACCCTTCATCATCTGCATATCTGTTCGATGAAGCATACATGGCCCAGTGGGGGAGGGAAGTGCATGATCCCCGGCTCGCCGAGCGTGCGCTTGCGCCGCTGAGGGACGGTGACCGGGGAGCTTCAGATGCAAAACGCGAATGGCAGCTTTGCGCGGCGAAGTATTTCAAAAATCGTGCTGAAAGTTCCGATGAAGCCAGAGCAAGGCTTCTGGAATGCCAGGCCCAGGGGAGCCGGTGCGCTGTGCCGCTTGAGAAACAGCCCGAAGCGCTGTCTGACAGGGTGCTGCAGCAGATCGATATTTTCTTCAGTTCTATGGGGCTGTATGTAACGCTGATCCCGCTGGCAGCAGGGTTGTACCTGCTGACGCGCAGGCGCTGGCTGGCGCTGGCGGCATGGGTGTTCCTGCTTATGTTTGTGCTCCAGCTTATCGCATCGCCCGCTGCCCTGTACTGGTACCCCGTTCCGCTCTATTTCGTGCTGCCTGCATTCGCGGGGCTGATTTTTGATAAAAGCGGCAGGCAGCAAAAAGCCGGGACCAGATGACAGGTCAGCTTTCATTTTCGCAGACGGTAAAACAGCTGGCAGGGATCACTAAAGGATATAGGGCTGTTTTATGCACCCTGATCGTACTGTCGCTGATACAGTCGCTGGCCGAGGCTTCGCTGCCGGTAGGGCTCGGGATACTGGTCAACGCTGTTGGCAGGCATAATATAAGCGGCTTTGCAGCAATAAGCATATTCCTTGTGCTGGCCGTACTTATACGTATCACAGCTTCAGTATCTGCCCATATCATTGGTACAAAAACAGGCATAGATATCAGGGTCCGGCATAAGGAAACACTTGCCGGGCATGTGATCTCTCATAGGGAGGTAGCAGGCGCAGGGCTGTCTGCAGGGGATATTATTGAGGTGGCGGAAGATGATATCGGTGCGATCGCTGACGGATTCTCTGCAATTGAATTTACTGTTGTGGGGATTGGGACTTATATTGCTGCAGGGATTTATTTGCTCACTCAATCATGGCGTGTGGGGGTATCTATCCTTATAGCAGTTCCCGTGCTGTGCCTCCTTTTGCCCAGGGTATTGGGCAAGCTGCGGGGCTATCTGTCCGATTACCGAAAAACGGCGGGGACTGTAACGTCAATGGCCGAAGATGCAGCCACCGGGCACAGGGTCCTTTCAGGTATACAGGGGCGCGGTGCCTTCCTTGAAAGCTATCGCAAAACGTCTCTGGAGATGAAGCGTAAAGGCCTTGACGTTGCAAATATGCGGGCGCTGATCGACGGTTTGCGCGAACTTATCCCTGCGCTGGTACTGCTGGCTGTCCTTGGAATGGCTTTGCTGCAATGGCAGGCAGGCTGGATGGATGCCGGTCAGCTGGTGTCCTTTTATGGGCTGGCTACCTATCTGCTTCAGCCTGTAACATCTGTGATCTCGGCTTTGCAGCGTCTTGTCCCGGCAGCTGTAGGCCTGGAGAGGGAGCAGAATGTGCTTTCATCAGGCCGGGAACCGCGCAGCGGGACGGATGCCATACCGGCAGTGAGAGAAGTTTCTGATCCCCAGACCGGGCTTCGGATATCCGCAGGGTATTCGGTAGTATTTGCGGATACTCTGTCAGAGATGCGTAATATTGCTGAACGGCTGGCGGGCGCTGACAGTAGAGGTGAGGGCCGGGTAAACGGTATCCCTTATAATACGTATTCTGAAACTGCTATCCGCAGGACGGCGATTTTAGCAGATACTGATGCGATGCTGGTAAGCGGTACGTTATCGCAGATACTGGGCGGCAGCAGGTATTCGGAGGAAGACAAGATACATGCTTTGCGGGAGGCTTCCCTTGGGGAGCTGGCTGACCGCTCAGAGAATAGGCTGGACCAGTATATTGCTGATGGCGGGCGTAACCTTTCCGGCGGCCAGCGCCAGCGTCTGGTACTGGCCAGGTCGCTGATCCCGGACCCTCAGGTCTTAGTTCTGGTGGAACCTACAAGTGCACTTGACACGGTTACCGAGGATGATGTTATAAAGCAGCTGTACCAGGACCGCAGGGGTGCTGTTACTGTCGCAGTTACGCGGAGCCCGGCCCATATGCTGCAGGCCGATACCGTGTTCTGGATACGGGATGGCGCAGTATTCCTGAACGGGGCGCACAGGGAATTGATGAAAAATCGTGAGTATCGGGAAATGTTTATGGGACTGGAGGAGATATGACAGTAGCTGATAATACCTCCAGTTTCCATTTGCCTGTAGCTGATTCTGCTGCGACCAGACGGCGCGTGCTGGAAATAGTAAAAGGGAACAGGCGCGAACTGGCTGCGCTTGTTGTCCTGCATGTTTGTGCTATAGGTATGGGGATACTTTCTCCACTGTTGTTTGGCTGGCTGATCGACACGGTTACCGGAGCGCCTGTCCCTCTGAAAATAAATATATGGATACTGTTTTCCCTGCTGTGTATGGCTTTGGCATTGCAGGCATTCCTGACATGGTGTGCCCAGCGTGCATCATGGCGCTTTGGCGAAAATATTTTTATGCGTCTGCGCAATGATGTTATTGACGGTGTGACGCAGCTTCCTCTAATAACTGTTGAGCGGGCAGGGCGAGGGGATATCATAGCCCGGACAACGAATGATATTGATGCTGTTTCTGAAGCAGTCAGGGTAGGCCTTCCTGAAAGCCTGGTGGCAGCCCTTTATGTGCTGTTCGCCTCAGCTTCGTCTTTTATGCTGGATTGGCGTATTGCGCTTGTCTCAGTAGCAGGGTTGCCTTTCCTGTTTTTTGCTACACGGTGGTATACCAACCGGTCGCAGCATGCGTATGAGAGGGAGCTGCGCAGCCATGGGGAATTTGATTCTATTTCCAGCGAGGCGATTGAAGCTGCCCGTACGATTGATCTGCTCAATGACTCGGAGAGGGTCTCTGCCGGCCTTAGACACGGAGCGCAAAGTGTTTCTAAGGCTGAACGGTATACGCTTTCCCTCCAGCAATGGTGGTTCCCTATGGTGCAGCTCGGATACTATCTGCCTTTTGCACTTGTAGCTGCTGTCGGGGGTATTATGTCGCTCAACGGACAGGCTAGTATCGGTACCGTTGTTGCAATAACTATGAATACTCAGCTGGTGGTAGACCCGTTGGATGACCTTCTGTATTGGGCCGACCAGCTGCAGCTGGCATGGGCTGCGCTGAGGCGTATGTCCGGTGTCTCTGTGCTGCGGGAGGCCAGTTGCGCAGATGGAAGATACCGGGATAGCGGCTCATCAGGAGGATGCGTAGTTAAGGCCGATAATCTGTGCGTCGAATATGAAAAAGGAAATCCCGTGATACAGGGGGCCAGCCTAAAAATATCGGAAGGTGAGCATGTGGCTCTGGTCGGCTCATCGGGGGCGGGGAAGACCACGCTCGCTTTGGCATTGTGCGGGCTTATATCCCCATCCGGAGGCAGTGCTGAAGTGTTTTACCCTTCATCTGGGCTGCAGGGCAAAAAGCCCCGCATAATGTTTGTAGCACAGGAGCCGCAGATATTTACGGGCACACTGCGCTTCAATCTGCTGCTTGCCGCCCCGGGTGCAGATGATAGCGCTATACGCAGAGCCCTTGCTTATGCAGATGCTTCAGGGCTTTATGACCGCCTGGATGATGATGCGGACAGCCTTGAGCTTGACCCTGTTGCCCGACAAAAAATCGCGCTGGCACGGGTATCTTTGGCTGATCCGGATTTTGTGGTTCTTGATGAAGCGATGTCGATGTTTTCCCTTGCTGAGGCTAAACACAGCGAACAGTTATTTGAAGAGGTCCTTAAAGGGAAAACTGTGATCATTATCGCCCACCGGCTGCACACGGCGATGGGCTGCGACAGGGTGATAGTCATGGACCACTGCTGTATCGTTGAGCAGGGGCCTCCTGAGAAGCTGAGGGATTCAGGAGGTAAATTCTCTGCGCTCTACGGGAAGATGGGACAAAGGTAAAGCAGGATCAGAGCATGCCCTGAATATGGAAAATATGGAGGAGCATGGTGCTTTGGATAAAATCGGGGACAAAGCCGGGGAGCCGCCCGCTGCTGCGGGAGTTATCACCCCGTGTTCTGCAGCCCTGCCGCCACGCCTGATACTGTGCACAGGATCAGGTATATATAATCTGCTGTCTGGGATTCGTTAAGCTCAGATTTACTGTCCTGACGGCGCAGGGACCTTAGGGCCCGTACCTGTGCAAGGGACAGGGCGTCTACATACGGCGAACGGATGCGGATGGCCTGCCCGAGGATATGCCGGTGCTCCAGCGGCCAGTCGTCGCCCGTAATGCGCAGCACCCATTCCCGTGTCAGCCTCATTTCGTCCAGGACTTCTTTTTTCAGGTCTTCGCGTTCGCCCAGGTCAAGATACATATGCGCAATATGGCTGTCTGTCTTGGCAAGGGACATTTCGATGTTGTCGATGAATGTGCTGAACAGCGGCCACTGCCGGTAGGCTTCGCGGAGCTCGCTGAGGTTGCCGAAACGCTCGCATGCCGTCCCCAGCCCATACCATGCGGCAAGGTTGATGCGTGCCTGTGCCCATGAGAACACCCATGGGATCGTGCGCAGGTCGTCAAGCGATTTGGCCCCGAGACCGCGTTTTGCAGGGCGTGAGCCTATGGGGAGAAGGCCGATTTCGGTCAGCGGTGTCACAGTGGAGAACCATGGTGTGAAATCCTGCGAGTTCAGCAGCCCTACGTATTTTTCACGCGATGCACGGTCCAAGGTGTCCGCCATCCCGGCGTATTTCCCGGTCATGTCAGTATTGGTCTTTTCGGTGCTGGGGGCTGACTGCAGAAGCGTTGCTGATGCAATGGCCTCAACGTGCCGGGCTGCCAGTATCGGGTTCCCGTAGCGTGCAAAAATGACTTCGCCCTGTTCTGTGACTTTGAACCGGCAGTTTACGGAGCCTGACGGCTGCGCAAGGACTGCGCGGTTCGCGGGACCGCCGCCGCGCCCTACAGCGCCGCCGCGCCCGTGGAAAAGCGTTATATCAATGCCGTGGCCCTTTGCCCATTCGGCTATCCGCCCCTGCGCGCGGTGGAGCGCAAGGGTCGCTGAAGTAGGTCCGGCGTCTTTTGACGAATCCGAGTACCCGAGCATGACTTCCATACGGTTGTCTGTCGCCTTCAGCCGTGCTTTGACTTCAGGTATCCTGATGATCTCTTCGAGTACATCTACGGAATTCTCCAGGTCTTCCAGCTGCTCGAACAGGGGGATAACATCAAGGGTCGGCGCATTCTTGGGGTCGGCGAAAGCCAGGCGGTTGAGCTCGTAGACATCTTTGACATGCTGCGCAGTTTTGCAGAAAGATATGATGTACCGTCCGGCAGCTTTCCTGCCGTTATGTTTCTGGATCGCCCCCAGTGCGCGGAATGTGCTCAGCACTTCCTGGGTCATAGGCTCAAGCGTCCCCCGCTCGCCGTGCAGCCCGTGCTCGCGGATATCCTCCAGGGCCCGTGTATGCACAATGGAATGCTGGCGGAATTCCATTTCGACCATATGGAATCCGAAGGTTTCGACCTGCCAGATAAGTGTTTGGACCGGTCCGTAGGCGCTGCGTACTGCCCCGGCTTCGGCGAGGGATTTCTGCACGGTTTTCAGGTCGTCAAGGAACTCCTCATAACCTGTGTACATAAGGTCGGCATTGCGGTCTTTGGTTGCCCGCAGACGGTCGGCCATAACAAAAAGGCAGGCTCGGTGCGGCTCGCGGCTTGAGATAAGCTCTGCGTGGCTGGTCAGTTTTTCACTCAGCTCCTTTTGCCTGCTCCATAGTGCAAGGAGCTGTGCGTTTGCCGGTGTGGTCCGGGATTCGAGCGTCAGGTTCCGGCCCACTGTGTACGTTGCCTCGGCAAGGGTTTCCACCATGTGGCCGTAGAATTTGTCGGCAACTTTCCGGCTGACTTTTGCTGTTACATTAGGGTTGCCGTCGCGGTCTGAGCCTATCCAGCTTCCGGGGTGGAAGAAAGCAGGGCATACGGAGGCGACTGTGCCTGCTTTTTTGCCGAGCATCCAGTTGTCAAACCGGCGGTAGACTCTGGGGATCATAGCAAACAAAGTGTTATCGAAAATATCAAGGATGGTATCGGCTTCTTCTACGGGGGTCGGCTTTTTTGCAGCTATCGGGGAAGTGCGGAACAGTGAATCGATTTCACTGTATATTTCACGGTCGTTTTCTGTGCGAAGGGAGCCGCCTGTATGCCTGCGGACCGCCAGAAGGTTCGATATGCGGCGGATCTTCCCCTCTACGGCCTTGCGGCGTGCCTCGGTCGGGTGGGCGGTGAAGACTGGATGGAATTCCAGCTTTTCCAGGAGCTCACCTGCCCCGGCGGGGCCCACTTCGTCAATAAGCTGTTTATATGCAACCGACAGGGCATTCATGGGGTCGGTGGGGGACCCTGTTTCAACAGTGTTTTCGCGCGTAAGCAGTACGGAGACGCGGTAGTTCTCTTCGCACAGGTTCGCCAGGTGGAAGTATGTGGTGAAAGCCCGTGCCAGTGCCTGAGCCTCTTCCATAGAACTGCTGTCGATCAGGGAGACAGCTTCTTTCATACCCCGCACCGCTGCATCATGGAAGTCAGGGGAATCTGCAGCATTGTGGAAGCGCTCCTCGTTCGCCACTATAACATCTTCCCTCAGGGCATCAAACATCTTAAGGATATGCGGGTTGTATTCGCCTAAAATAGTCCGCAGCATATCGAGGACGAGATCCATATCTTCGCGGAGCCCGGGGGGGAGCGGCTCTTCCTCGCTCGCGAGCTGCGCATTAACGGCAACGAACTGGCGGGTAGGGCTCTGCCCATCTGCATTGCGCAGCGCATCTGCGCCTGTATCTGTCCCGTTCGTGCTGATATCTGATCCTGCCATAATGGCCCCTTTCGCGTCTTTTCCGGGTTGCCTGTCTGCCAGCGTGCACACTCATATGTGCGGGCTGCGGCGCTCCTGTGCCATGGCCATGGACTATGCCGGCCGTCCCAGGCCCAAAGCCCGTAAAAGCGACTGTTAGATCTGAATAGCTAGGTCTTATTGTAGGAGGTGAGGCTTACGTTTCCTGGGCGCTGTCTCAGTATGCGTCCCTGTGATCCCTTAATATCCCCTGAGGATCCCACTTGTATCCCATAGCTCGTAAATAATGCATATAGGTGTTTAATGTACCTCTGGACAGGAAAATAGCTGTACCGGGTTCCACGCCGAAATAATTTCGTGTCGTTAACAGGTTTTCCACCTGGTTATCCACGAAATGTGGAAAACTCTTAGTTTCATTCACCGGGAAACGCACGGAATGTGGATAAGTAAGAATGTATTCCACGTGTGTTTCCACAGGCAAAAAGGACATGTGGATATCTAGGGCCTCTATAATTACTATGTTCCGATTACAATCAAGATATGCATCAGAATCCGGATTATGCCAGTTACCCAGCTTCGCGCACAGCGCAGGCCTCGCAGGCTGGCGGCTTTAATGCGCCAGGGGATAGCGGCAGTTCCCTTTTTGACCGTGTCCCTCCGCATGATCCTGCAGCAGAGATGGCGGTGCTCGGCGGCATGCTGATGAGCAAGGAGGCGGTCGGCGAAGTCAGCGAGCTTATCGTATCTTCGGATTTTTATGATCCTAAGAACCAGATGATTTTTGATACTGTCATCAAGCTGTACAGCTCCTCTCAGCCGGCTGATGTCATTACGACAGTCAATGAGCTTACGCGCAATGGGGAGATAGAGAAGGTCGGCGGCTCGGAATATGTGCACCAGCTGGTTGAATCTGTCCCTACTGCTGCGAACGCATCATTCTACGCAAATATCATCCACGAACAGGCGATCCTGAGGGAAGTTATCCAGGCCGGCACCAGGATCACCCAGCTGGGATATTCTGCTGACGGGTCCCAGGCGGAAGACATCGTCAACCTGGCCCAGGCCCAGGCATATGAGCTTGGCAACGGCAATGTCCGGCAGGATTATAGGTCATTTATCAGTGTTGCAGATGAAACGCTCAAGCAGCTTGATGATATCCAGCAGGGGAATATCCCGCTGGGCGTCAAAACAGGGTTCAGGGATATCGACGATCTGACCCAGGGGCTTCAGCCGGGGCAGATGATAGTAGTCGCCGGCCGCCCTGCAATGGGCAAGTCCACGCTTGGGGTTGATTTCGCCAGGTCGGCCGCCCTGCGCCAAGGGCTGACAACTATAATATTCTCCCTGGAAATGAATTCGATCGAACTCGCACAGCGTATCCTTTCAGCGGAAACCAATATTCCCCTGAGCGCTTTGCGCAAGCCGGACGAGATCACGCCGGAACGGTGGGGGGTCCTCAACAGTACTTTTGATAAACTCCATGATGCGCCGCTGTTCATTGATGACTCTCCTAATATGTCCCTTATGGAGATCCGCGCTAAATGCCGGCGCCTCAAGCAGACAGAAGACCTCAAGCTTGTTGTTATCGATTACCTCCAGCTTATGAGTTCCGGGAAAAAGGTCGAATCAAGGCAGCAGGAAGTGTCTGAGTTCTCCCGTGCGCTGAAGCTCCTGGCCAAAGAGCTGGGTGTGCCTGTTGTTGCCCTCTCCCAGCTCAACCGCGGGTCTGAAATGCGGCAGGACAAGATCCCCCAGCTGGCTGACCTGCGTGAATCCGGCTCTATTGAACAGGATGCCGATGTGGTTTTCCTCGTCCACCGTCCGGATTTCTATAATAAGGAAGACCGCCCGGGCGAAGCAGATATTATTATGGCGAAGCACCGTAATGGCCCTACCGGGACTTTCCAGCTGGCTTTCCTGGGGGCGAATGCAAAGTTCAATGATATGCCGAAGGACTACCAGCAGGGGGTATAATACGATGGCTGTTACGATCCTGACCCCCCTTATCGGCAAAGCAGTACGGGCACTGACCCGTCTCCGCGGCGGCGGTACTGCATTCCCCGGCAAGGTCATTGAGTCGATAGACCGCGATTTCCTCCATAGGACGCTTGGACAGCTGCCTTTCGGGGTCGTCCTTGTTTCAGGGACAAACGGCAAAACCACAACGACCCGTATTATCTCTTCTATGTTGAAGGATCTGGGCCTTAAGGTTTTCACCAACCCTACAGGATCGAATTTTACCCGGGGGGTGGCTTCCGCCCTTATAGACCGGGTGGATCTGCGCGGAAAGGTCAATGCCGATATTGCCGTGCTTGAACTGGACGAAGCGTATGCGGTGCATTTCGTTGAGCAGGTAAAACCGCAGTATACGCTTTTGCTGAACGTTATGCGGGACCAGCTCGACAGGTTCGGGGAGATCGATACTACGGCACGGCTGCTCGCCCATGCTGCCGGTGCTACAGGCAGGGTCCTGGTGCTGAACCGTGAAGATTCGCGTATCTCTGCGCTTGCTGAAAAGACCCCCTCCGGCACTCGCGTCAGTTATTTTGGCCTGTCTGATACGCTTACCGGTTTTTTCCCCAGCGATGATGATATGCATGACAGCGACAGCCGCAGTGCCGGCGATACAGGGGATACGGAGCCTGCACATCCTGTACAGCAGCATTCTCCCGCAGCGCATAGCCTGCCGGCTGATGTCGTGCTCACCGGAGTAGACGGCCATACTGCCTCGTATACCATTGGGGACGTTTCGTATACACGGACGCTGCGGCTGGAAGGTGTGTATAACCTGTATAATGCTGCCGCTGCGCTGGGAGTGGTCCGTGCTGTGATGTCTGATGTTGACCGGCTGCGCGGCAGCCATACAGGCAGCGGGCAGATGCTGGACGCACTCGCTGCAGTCACCCCTGCTTTTGGCCGCGGTGAAACGGTATATATCGGCAGTACGCCTGTTGAAATGATCCTGGTAAAGAACCCTATGGGCTTCAGGCTTGCGCTTAAGTCATTCCCTGCTGAAGGCAGTGCGACGATGATCATTATCAATGATGAGTATGCGGACGGGCGTGATATGAGCTGGCTGTGGGATGTTGATTTTACGAGCCTTGCGGAAACCGGTGTTGCAGCAGTTTCCGGAGTCCGTGCCGATGATATGGCTCTGAGGCTGGCATACGATTCGGTGCCAAGCGCACCGGCAGACAGTTCCATCAGCCGTGCTGTCCGCAATTTTGTGAAAACCGATCCTGAAAAGCCGCACCACATATACTGTACCTATACTGCCATGCTTGCCGCGCGTAAAGTGCTGTCGCAGATCACCAGAGTTGAGGATGTGGGATTATGAGTACCGGCAGGAAACAGCTTGATATCGTAAGCCTCTATCCCAAAGACATGAATATTTATGGGGATTTCGGCAACCTCAAGGTGATCGAACAGCGTACACGGTTGTATGGGTATGAACCGCGGATCCACATGTATAACGTTGGGGATGCATGGCCTGCGCGCGCTGACCTCATTGTTGGGGGCGGCGGGCAGGACCATGGGCAGGTCAGTGTGAGCAAGGACCTTTTTACGGTCAGCGATACCCTGCACACGCTTGCCGATGACAGTGTCCCCATCCTTGTCATCTGCGGGCTGTATCAGCTCTTCGGGCATTATTTCGAGACTGTTGATGGGGCACGGCTTTCCGGGATCGGTATCCTCGGCGTGCATACGGTTGGCCAGAAAGTGCGCATGATTGGGAATATTACCGAGCATACTGCCAGGTTCGGCGACGTTATAGGGTATGAGAACCATTCAGGGCAGACATTCCTTGATGACCCTTCGCATGCATGGGGGACAGTAGACGGCGGCGGTATGGGGAATAACGGTGAAGACCATACTGAGGGGGCTGTATACAGGAATGTTATCGGGACATACCTGCACGGATCCCTTCTCCCCAAGAACCCGGCTGTTGCCGACCATCTTATTAGGACAGCGGCTGCTAACCGTTATGGGAATTTTGAAGACCTGGGCGGCAGCGATGAGAAGGCACAGCTGGAAAAGCTCAACAGCCTTGCCGATGCTGCACGTAAAACAGCAATGGCAAGGCCGCGCTGAAAAGAGGCATGCTGAAGGCTTTATTAATCCCAGCTGCTCGTGCGTGAAGAAGCTCGGGAAGATGGGGCGGCTGACGGGCTGGAAGGACCTTTGCTATTTGCGCTGTACTGCATGTCATTTCTGGCATCCCGGCCCTCCCCGTCTTTGCGGCTTTTACGCGATAATCTGCTGAAAAGGCCTCCGCGCCCCGCAGAAGGCTGCCTGCTGCGTGATGATCCGTTATCCCTTGTAGCAGACCCGCTTTTTTTGATCCTGCGTGACTGCCCGAGATAATCTGTTATGCCTGCAATAAGGAGCGCTGCTCCGCTTATAACAGCGGTGATCCAATACCCGCGGGGCACGCGGAATGCCGGGATAACGAGGGACTCCACCAGAAGCACGATACCTACGACGAACATCGGCGTATCGCCAAAAATCGCACTTCCGCTCAAATACATGATCCCTACGAGCGCACTGGCAAGGATGCAGTTTATAATACCCATGCCTGAAGCATTAAAATTATACTGTGCAGCTACTGTATTGAAAGCGAGCTCACAGACAAAGAAAGCCACACCCCAGGTGAGTGCCCAGATGCGTGAACCATGCAGGATATGCCGGGAAAGGGCATCACTGGCAGTATCGTTACGCCTCTGGCTGGCCCCGTAACCGATTATCACTGCGAAAACGACCGAGACCGTAATGCAGATTATGTACAGGATGTACCCCCATAAAGCTGTGCGCCCGAAGCTGTCTGTGGCGAAAGCAAGCAGACCGAAACCGAGGAGCCATGTAAATGCCCAGAAGAAATAGTACATCCATGTAGGCAGCCCGAACACGGAACGCATACCTGCAAAAAAGCCGGATGGCTGTGAAGGTGCCGGCGGATTCTGGCTACCTGTGCCGGCGGTGTCCCGGTTCGCTGTGCCGGCGTTTATTCCGGAAACGGTATGTAGCTGCCTGCCGGCAACCGTTGCATCGTCCTCATCGTTATAGTCCGCGTAGTCACCCGAAAAGCTGCCCGGTATGTCGCTGCGGGAGCCTCCCGCTGCTGCGCCCGGCATATCTCCCGGCCGCATTGAGGAACTCGTATTAGCCATGATTCTCCTAATCTGCGAAATGCTACTTCAAGTATATAGCAATACCGGATTGGGGGATGCCCCAGTCTTTTCCCCCCATCATTTATCTGTATTTTCCCCTCTTTCCTTGTCCCCGAAAAAATTAACCCTGGTGGTAAAACACGCAGATACAAAACCGGTTTTGCTGGTTTCCCGCAATTTCTATTTTTGTATCTGCGTGTTTTACCACCGGCACTGGCCCGGTAATGCCCATAAATCCATTACGGCAAAAATTATTCAAGGGTATAAAAAGAGGGTTCCTGTCCCCCTCCCAACAATCTGCAGCCCGTAAGGGCGAAGCCGTTGGGGAGAAACAGGAACCCTGTGTATGCGTTTATCAGCTATAATGCCTGCCGGCTACTCCAGCTCAAATGCACCGGTATACAGCTGGTAGTATTCGCCGCGCTGCTCAAGCAGCTGCTCATGTGTGCCGCGCTCAATGATCCGCCCGTGATCCATCACCATGATCACATCCGCATTGCGGATAGTGGATAGGCGATGCGCGATAACGAACACTGTACGGCCTTCCATCAGCGCATCCATACCAGCCTGGACTATCTGCTCAGTACGGGTATCAATGGAGCTGGTTGCCTCGTCAAGGATCATGACCGGAGGGTCAGCTACGGCTGCCCGGGCAATGGACACCAGCTGGCGCTGGCCCTGGGACAGGCCGCTCCCATCGCCTTTGAGGATGGTCTCATAACCGTGGGGGAGCATGCGGATAAAGCCGTCCGCATTCGCCAGCCTGGCTGCGGCGATGCATTCATCGTCAGTAGCATCCAGCTTGCCGTACCGGATATTATCCATCACTGTACCGGTGAACAGGTTAACATCCTGCAGTACGATGCCGAGCGACTGGCGCAGGTCTTTTTTGTTGATATCTTTGATATTGATGCCGTCGTACAGGATAGTCCCGCTGTCAATGTCGTAGAAACGGTTGATCAGGTTCGTTATAGTCGTCTTCCCCGCGCCTGTTGCCCCCACCAAAGCGACTTTCTGGCCCGGCTTCGCATACAGCGAGATATTGTGGAGGATCTCATGCCCCGGTTCGTAAGAGAAATTGACATCGTTGAACCGGATATCGCCGCGCAGCAGGGTATAGGCGCTGGCAGCCTTTTTCTTTGGCGTACCGGCGAGGGATGCCACACTGCTCGCCCTGTCCCTGGGGAGCATGCTTACACCCGTATTCGCTACTGTCACATTTGCCACATTACCGTCAACTTCCACGCCTTCAGGCACGCGCCACGCCCAGTTCTCGGTATGATGCGCTGCCTGTGTGATCGTGCCGTCTTCAGCAACATGCGCCTTGATAAGCGTTACATCGCCGGTATTGGTTTCCGGCTGCTCATCCAGGAGGCCGAATATACGTGATGCGCCGGCCAGCGCCATGAGGACGAAAGAGAACTGGTTGGATATCAGCCCGATCGGATTCGTGAAGCTGCGGGAAAGCGTGAGGAAGGAGATGATGCCCCCGATAGTGAGTGCATGGGACCCGGTAAGCGAGAAATTAGGGAAACCGCCCAGTGCTGATGCTGCACCGACAACAGCAAGGAGCACGTACAGGAGGTAGCTCATGTTATTGACCGCCGGCATGGTGATATTCCCGTAATAGTTTGCCTGTGAGGAAGCTTCGTACAGATCGGAATTCTTCCCGTCAAAAGTTTCCTGCGTGGCCTCTTCATGGGTGAAGACCTTGATGACCTTCTGCCCGTTGATGGCTTCCTCAATATAGCCGTTCACATCGCCCAGCCTGCGCTGCTGGCTGACGAAATACCGTCCGCTGGCTGCCGCGATCTTGCTGATCGCAATAAGCAGGATAACGGTAAAGACGATCAGGAACCCTGTCAGAGGTGCGCTGATGGCAAGCATTGCAAAAAATGCGGCCAGCATGCTCATGATTGAGGAGAACATCTGCGGGAAGCTTTGGGAAATAGCCTGCCGCAGGGCATCTGTATCATTCGTATAAAAACTCATCACGTCACCGTGCAGGTGGGTATCAAAATACTTGATGGGCAATGCCTGCTGGTGGACGAACATATCGTCGCGGATAGTTTTGAGTACGCCCTGTTCCACGCGCACGAGGATGCGGTTATACAGCAGGGTAGACAGTATCCCTGCGGTGAAGATGATAGCCATCACGCCAAGCGCCTGCACCAGCGGGATAAAGTTAGGGTTTGCCTTCCCTACAAGTGGGAGGATATAGCTGTCTATCAGCCGCTGGAGGAACAGCCCCATAGCTGCATTAGCCACAGCAGAGAGGATAATGCATACTACAACAACGCTCATCTGCCATCTGTAAGCGAAAATATACCGCATAAGACGGCTGAGGGTACCTTTCCTGATCCTGCTTCTCCGCGGTCCGCGGCTGCCGGGCCGGCCATAGCTGCCGGCCTCATTTCGGTTTTTTTTGATACCGGTATTATTCTGATTATTGCCAGTCACTTTTTTATCCTCATGTACCGGGCTGCCTGTTTCGCTGCCCGCGTGTGCTGTGTTCGGGGTTTCCGCGGGATTATTCGCCATCGCTGATCACCCCTGAATTATTCTGTGATTCGTAGATACTGCGGTATTCATCGGATGTCCGCAGGAGTTCGTTATGGTTCCCCTGGGCGGCTATATGCCCGTTATCCATCATGATGATATTGTCTGCGTTCTCGACTGAGGACAGCCGCTGGGCAATGATGATAATGGTGGTATCCGGTATCTCTGTAGCAAAAGCCTGGCGTATAAGGGCATCGGTTTTTGTATCTACTGCAGAGGTGGAATCATCAAGGATAAGGATCTTCGGCTTTTTAAGCAATGCACGGGCTATGCATAAACGCTGCTTCTGCCCGCCGGAAACGTTGGCCCCGCCCTGTTCAAGGTAGGTGTCGTACTTATCAGGGAAGCCCTGGATAAATTCGTCTGCCTGGGCGAGTTTTGCCGCCCGCATTACTTCTTCATCCGTAGCGTCAGGATTGCCCCACCTGAGGTTTTCAGCAACTGTCCCGCTGAACAGGACGTTCTTCTGCAGGACCATCCCGATACTCTGACGCAGGATATCCAGCTCATATCCGCGCACATCGGTGCCGCCCACCTGGACGGCCCCCTCAGATGCATCGTAGAGGCGGGGGATAAGCTGCACAAGGGAAGACTTCGCCGAACCGGTGCCGCCGACGATCCCCAGCGTTGTTCCGGAGGGGATGTCAAGGCTGATATCGGAGAGCACGGGTTTTTCTGAATTTTCGTTATACCGGAAGGTTACATGGCTGAAATATATGGATCCGTCCTTTACTTCCGATACGGGTTTTGCGGGGGTGGTAACTGTGCTCTCCTCGCGCAGTACGGCAGCAATGCGGCCTGTGGATGCGCGTGAGATGATAACCATAATGAAGATCATCGCCACCATCATCAGGGCCATCAGGATCTGAAGGGTGTAGGAGAACAGGCTTGTCAGGTTCCCTGTGGTCATCCCCAGGGCCTCATTATTCCCTGAATCCACGATCTGATGGGCAGCTATCCAGCTGAGCAGCAGGATAGTAGTGTAAATCGCGGTGTACATGGCAGGCATGATCCACGACAGGCGCAGTTCTGCCTTAACGAAAGAGTCATAAATGCGCTGCGAGACCTGCATAAACCTATTATCTTCGTAGCCTTCCCGGGTAAAGGACTTTACCACGCGCACGCCCGCAAGGTTTTCTTCAACTCTGTTATTGAGGCGGTCATACCGGCGGAATACCCGCACGAAAATAGGATGGACGCTCATCCCCAGGGCAACAAGGACTAATGCGAGAAGCGGTGCAACTACAAGGAAGATGAAAGAGATATCCGGGCTGATGCGGAAAGTGAACAGCCACGCAAAAATAATCATCAGAGGTGCCCTGAAAGCAATGCGGATAAGCATCTGATATGCATTCTGCACATTGGTCACATCTGTGGTAAGCCTGGTAACCAGGCTCCCTGTAGAGAAGCGGTCAATATTGGTGAAGGAGAATCCCTGTACTTTCCTGAACAGGTCGTGCCGCAGGTTTTTAGCCAGTCCTGCTGATGCGACCGCTGATGTTTTTCCTGCCCCTATGCCGAAAGCAAGTGAGATGAATGCTACAATAACAAGGATGATCCCCCACTTCCACACTTCGGACATGTTCCTTGCGCTTACGCCACGGTCAATAAGTATGGCCATAAGGAAGGGGATGAGCAGTTCCATTGCGACTTCGCCGGCAACCAGGAAAGATGTTGCCCAGGCAAATTTTTTGTAGTTGCGTACGGTCCCGTATACTGTTGAAAAGTCTTTTAGTGTTGCGCTGTTTCCGCTGCCGTAATCTCCGGCAGCGATGTCGTCTTCAGTCTGGCCGTCCTGGTCCTCGCGCATATCCGTATTCAGGCTGGAATGCGTATTGCTGTCCCTGCGGGCTGTAGCGCTGGAACGCTGTGTCATTTTTCCTCCATTACAATTGTGATTGTTACAGTTTAGCGGATTACTGCTGATATTTCTGCTTTCGGTGATTCCTGTGCAGCCCTTCCCGCCCGTCCCCAGGCCTGTGCCGTGCTGGAGCCGGCCTTTGCCCAACGCCATGTTTCCCCAGGTTGGCGCGCATCCGGAGGATGGCGGAAGTGACCTGCGAAACAGTGCCCGGGTCAATCCCTTCCAGCATCTGGCTTTGGACCAGGGCGCTCGCAGCGTCTATTTTGTTTGCGATGATAACGGCTTTTTTCGTCAAATGCAGCCGGATCTTGCGGGCATCGCGGGTGGAAGCGCTGCACGTGATCCAGCCCTTCTGCTCCATGAGCTTAATAACCCTGCTGCTTGTTGAGCGGGTGGTGGAGAAGCAGTCCCTTATATCGGACTGGTATGTCGGCACGCCTCGGGAATCGTTATGCGCAATAAGCATGATGATCCGCGCATTAGCCCCTGAAATGTCAGGGATCGCCTTGCCCAGGGCCTGTTCGGTGATATGGCCCATAACATTGAAGGCGAAGATCAGCGGCGGTAATCCGGAGCTGCCGCCATCATGGCCGGTATCGAGGCCTGCGGTGTCTGTGGTGTCTACAAGCATATGGGGCTGCACTTCCTGTCTTCTGTAGCGTATTGGTATTTCACTTTATGCGGATCAGTGGATCTTTAAGGCTCCACCAAGCATAGCATAAACGTTGTATATGCAGCATATTTCATCGTATCGGATAACGGCATGATGCCGGATTTCTGCGCCATCGGTGCAATAGGCTAGAATTAGAAGAGCAGCTGTGCGGATCCCCGTGGGATACCCTGCAGCTGCCGGACAGGAAAAATGGTGGAAACGCCGAAGGAGGCATATTATGGCAGAATCGGGTTTTGACTCTTTGTCTCACGCTGTGCGCGATATTTTTATGGCCGGTGTAGGGCTTGCTGCAACAGGTGTTGATAAGAGCAAAGAGGTCATTGATGACCTGGTGGAAAAAGGCAAGCTGACTGTGGAGCAGGGGCGCGAACTGAACAGCGAGCTGTCCCGGAAGGCTAAAAATAAGGCAGACAGCACGATCTCCGATGCACAGGACCGTTTGCTGCGGATGCGCCTGGCAGCCATGAATGACGATGAACGTAAAGAATATGTAGCGCGTGTATCCAGGATCGCTGAGAAGCTGAATGGCGGCAGCACGGAAGATACCGGCGATACCGGTGATGCCAGCGGCCTCCATGCGCCCGGCGACACTGCGCAGGAAGGCAGCCCGGACCCATCCGAAAAGAATGGCTGACCGTTCTGCCGGGGAATACCCGTTGCCCCGCCGCAGCGGTGTGCCGGCGGGGAAGCGCCATGTGCCCAGACACGTGGATACATCCAGTATGTATAAAGGCCGAAGGCATCGGCTCCAGTACAGGGGCCAGGAAGGCATGCCAGGCAGGAAGCAGCCGCGGGGGCGTCTCCATCGCCTTGCCCAGATAGTACGAATCACGCAGAAATACGGGGTCCCCTATAATGTGACGCCTGAAAAGCTGCGGATGGCCATGGAGGAGCTGGGGCCCACATTCGTTAAAGTCGGGCAGATCCTTTCCATGCGCTCGGAGATCCTTCCCGAAGAGTACTGCGCAGAACTGGCTAAACTTAAATCTGACGCGGACCCCATGCCCTTCCAGATCGTCCGCAAAACCCTTGAGCATGAGTATAACTGCCCGGTTGGGAAGGTGTTCAGCTATGTTGACCCCCAGCCTCTGGGGTCTGCATCCCTGGCGCAGGTCCACCGTGCAACGCTGATAACGGGTGAAGATGTTGCTGTTAAAGTGCAGCGCCCAGGTGTGCGTGAAACGATGGCACAGGATATCGAAATAATCCGTTCCGTAGCGCGCACGGCTACGAAAGTTGCATCGCAGAATACCCAGATTGTTGATTTTATGGGCGTAGTTGATGAGCTGTGGGATACTTTCCAGTCTGAGACTGATTTTATGGTTGAGGCTAAAAACTTGCAGGAGTTCAGGGGTTTTACTGAAAGTTATGCTTATATGGACTGTCCGAGGCCGTATATGCGGCTGTGCACGCAGCATATTGTGGTCATGGATTATATCGAGGGGACGCCTGTATCGCATCTTGGCCTGCTGAAATATGAAGGCTATGACCCGGATGAGATCGGCACAAAACTCGTTGATAACTATGCGACGCAGGTCCTTGACAAAGGGTTTTTCCACGCTGACCCGCATTCCGGCAATATTATTATCCGCGGCGGCCAGATAGTCCTTATTGATTTAGGCATGGTCGGCCGCATCAATGGCGAGATGCGCTCCATCCTCAGGCAGATGATATTCGCTGTGCCCCGCAAAGATTCGGTGACCCTTGAAGATGGGCTCCTGCGGCTGGCGGAAGTATCCCCAGGCGCCCTCCGTATTGACTGCGCTGCGCTTTTATCAGATATAGACCTGCTTATTGCCGATTTCGGGACTGTAGACCTGAATGACCTTGATATCGCTAAATTCATTATGTCCATGGTCCAGCTGGCATCGCGCAATAACCTGAAACTTCCGGGATCCATCACAACTGTTGCGCGGAGTATGGTAACGCTTGAAGGGCTTGTCAACAAGCTCATGCCTAAAACGAATATGATGGATATCATCACGCGACATGTGCTTTCTTCGCAAAAGCCTGAAGAGTATATCAAAGATGAAGCACGGAAACTGGGGCTTGAATCCCAGGGGGCGCTCCACGGGGCCCTTGGGGCTTTGGGCGAGGCTGGTACTGCTATGAGGATGCTTACGCGCGGGCAGCTGAAAACGAATATGGAACTGGTCGGGTCTGAAGAGCCTATACGCCAGCTGTCATTTATGGTTGACCGCCTGACTATGGCCCTGATAGTCGTCGGGCTCTATGTCGGATCGTCGATCGTGTATTTTGCGCGTATCCAGCCTGTGGTCTTTGGCATACCGATTATCGGGTTCATGGGATACGTAGTGGCATTCATCCTGTCTGCATGGATCGTCTTTGATATTATGCGCAAGAACCGCGAGCTCAAGCGTAAAGGCAAATCCGGCTGAGATTGCCTCCGGCTGGGCACGCGGTCCCCTAAGCTGTACTTTTCTTTCCTGCCCCTGTTTTTGTCCGGGCTGTCCATCCTGCTGCATGCTGTTTGCAGCTGCCTTTACTTTTTACGGCTGGCTCCTACCTGATGAAATCAAGGAATGCGGAAACCTGGCCTGCAATAGCTTCCCTATCGTCATCGCTGAGGATAAGCGTGTCAGTCTGCCATGATTCTGCTGAAAGGGGCACTGCGGCGATCGGCTCATCCATAACATCCATACCCGTGAACTTCCCCAGTTCCACAGCTTTAGGAAGGACACCTTCACGCGCCCCGCCGGCCGCTGAGCTTACAGTGAATTTCACGCCGTATGATATGGCGCTTTCCCTTACGCCCTTTTCGGTTCCACGGGAAATCCAGTCAAGAAGGTTTTTGACACGGCCAGGATACGAGGCATTATACTGAGGGGTAACAAGCCATACGCCGTCAGCCTCCTTGAAAGCCTTGCGGGCTTCTTCGACGCTTTCAGGTGCCGGGAATTCTTCATCCTGGTTGATGAACGGGATATTGCTGAAATCCAGGAACTCTGTTTCTGCGCGGTCCCCAATCTCTTTAACGATCTCACGCGCAAGCTGCGCATTGAAGGACCGTTTGCGGTCGGAACCGACGATCATAAGGATCTTGGACATAAGCTGCTCCTTTAAGTTTTGCAGGTCAAATGTTTACGTAAATGGTCAACATGGCTGGGACGGATATAATTCCACTTTCATATATGGCATATATCACAGTGCCGCGTGTGTGCTGCTGTGCGCACAGATACCCTGTCCATGCCGGCGGTTTTATGCCTTGCCCTTCTGCGCCTTGCCCATCCCTTCCTGTTGTGCATACGGAACCCTGTCCCCCCTATCCTTCGCCTGTGGGAGAATAGGGTTGTGAGTGAACAGGCGATACATAACAGTGGTGATGGCAATTCCGGCAGTGCATCGGATAATGCAGGCGGCAGCCCCCATGCTTCAGGGGAGGCCCAGTATCTTCCGCGTGCGGTGTTTTTTGATATGGATGGCACGCTTATCAATTCGGAAGTGTACTGGGCGCAGGTAGAACGCACCCTTGCAACTGAGAACGGGGTAGAGTGGACACCGGAACTGATGGCAGGGCTGCAGGGGACATCCCTGGCCCATGTGGCTGACGAGCTTATCCGGCTGGGCGTCCCTATGGGGCGCGAAGAAGTTGCGCATACGCTGGTTGATTATATGCATGATAAAGAATCCGCCCAGCTGCCATGGAACTCCGGGACAAGGGATTTCCTGCAGCAGGTCCATGATGCGCATATCCCGGCTGTGCTGGTCACCGGATCGCCGCGTGTATTGGTCCAGAACCTTATTGATCATGTCCCTGACGGGATATTCGCCGGTTATGTGTGTGACGAATCCCTGCCTGACGATAAGAAGAAGCCGCAGCCGGATCCCTACTATATGGCTGCAGAAATAGCCGGGCTTGATCCGCATGACAGGCAGGCAATGGGCGAGTGCCTGGTTTTTGAGGACTCTGTTTCCGGTCTTCATGCAGCGTCGGCCGCCGGGGCAGTGGTTGTACGGGTCGCTGGGGAAACGAGCACACCGGCTTCCGAACGCGCGCCCCATTCCACGTCGATCCCTGATTTTGCAGGCTTCACCCTTGCTGACGTTTCGCGCATCATGATTGAAGCCCGCGGCTAGCAGCGCTGCTCCCGCACTCTGCGCGCATCTATTGGGAACGGCGCACTTTATGCATTGAGGTTTTCTCTGACGAGCAGAAAAAGGAGAGGCGGGGGATAAGGATATATTAAAAGAAAACTCGGAACCGTTACATGGGTTAAGTGGTTCCGAGTCGGTGGAGGTAAGGGGACTCGAACCCCTGACCCTCTGCTTGCAAAGCAGATGCGCTACCAGCTGCGCCATACCCCCAAAAGCAGCACCTTACACTGCGTATTGCGAGAATCCGCGTGGGCCCAGGAGGACTTGAACCTCCGACCTCGTCCTTATCAGGGACGCGCTCTAACCAGCTGAGCTATGGGCCCGTACCTGCAATCCGAAGCCAATCAGACCGCACAAAGAGTTATGTTACAACCACCCATGGAACACATAAGCAGGTTAGTATCCGTGGTGTGTCACAATAAAAGCATGCGATGGGGAAACAGGGTGCCGCGCCGCTCCGGAAATGTCCGGGAGCGTCTGGTCGTTGACTGTCTCGAAGTATTTGTGACGCGCAGGCCGGCTAATAAAAACCTGTATCTGAGGGTCAAACCGCCGCATGGGCGTATTGAGGTCAGTGCGCCTGTGCATGCATCTGCAGCTGATATCGAGAAGCTCATTTGTTCGCACAGGGATTGGATCCGCAGGCAGCAGGACAGTATCATCGCTGCTGAGATGGCACAGGGCAGCAGCCGCAAAGAGGCTGCAGGCAGCAGGCTGGTGGACGGTAGTATACTCCGCAGTTTTTGTGTATCGCAATGGGACGATGCCCATAAAAAAGAAGCAGCCGGCATACTCCGGCCCAAAGTTGATACCCTCCTTGCCCGCTACGCAAAGGTAACAGGCAGGGCTCCGTCCCATATCACGCTGCGTACCATGACATCACGATGGGGGTCCTGCACACCGGCTACACGGCGGATCCGCCTTAACCTGGCACTTGCGTATATGCCTGAGGAGCTTCTCGAATATGTACTGGTCCATGAAATGGTGCATTTATACGAAAAAGGTCACGGAAAGGGTTTCCGTGACCGTATGGATATGTATCTGCCCGACTGGCGTTCACGCAGGCATGCGATCAACCAGTACACTATTTACTGACCCGGTTGACCCGGCTGTCCGCATGGTTCACGGGTCTGCTGTTCTGTGCCGACCAAAGTTTTATCTGCCGGCAGGGCCTTTACTTGCCCGCACTCTTATCAGCAGCGCTGCGGGTTCCGGAGCCGGTGTGTTTCCGGGCAGCCTGTGAAAGGGTAGCTGTGCCCTTGGAATCTTCGGCAGTGACCATTGCGCTGGTCATCTGGCTGAACAGCTCGCCGTATCCGCCAGGGGTCGAAGCAGGCAGGACAACAGTCTTCGCGTTGTCAGACTCAGACAGGGAACGCATAACATCCAGATACTGGTTGAACAGCACAACGTTATTCACTTCGTCAATATCCATGCCGACAGCCTGCAGGCTCTTGATCTGGTCAACGATACCGTTGGCGATCTCACGGCGGTAATTTGCCTGGCCCTCACCCTGGAGGCGCGTGCGTTCAGCCTCAGCTGCGGCCTGTGTTTCAATGGCAATGCGGTTTGCCTCAGCACGTTCGCGCGTAGCTTCCTTCTCGCGCTGGGCAGCGTTGATGGAATCCATCGCGGCTTTCACCTGGCTGGAAGGGTCAATAGAAGTAATCAGGGTCTTGACGACAGTGAAACCGAAGCGTGCCATCTCAGCGCCCACGGTAGCCTGTACGTCGGAAGCCACATCGTCCTTGCGGGCAAAAGCATCGTCAAGGGTCAGCATGGGGATGGCGCTCCGCAGGGCGTCTTCCATGTAGGACCGCAGCTGCCCGGCGGGATCCTGCAGCTCATAGTAAGCCTTAGCCACATTTGCAGCTTCAACACGGAACTGGGTTGACACCACAACGGTCACGAACACGTTATCTAAAGTTTTAGTTTCTACCTTGACCATAAGCTGGTTGACCCGGAGGCTTGTCCTCGTTGCAATGCGGTCTACCAGCGGGATCTTGACATGGATGCCTGCCCCTGAAACTTTCAGGAATTTTCCGAAACGCTCAATGATATAGGCGCGCTGCTGCGGCACAACGTACAGCCCGGAAAGGAATATCCACAGAAAGATAACAAGGATTATTCCTAAAGTTATAAAGCCACCCATTTTTGCTCCTTTGATACTTTATCTGGGTAAGTTTACGTCATTCATCTGAGGTCCGCGTTTTTTATCCAGCGCCCTCAGCACTGTTCCTATCATACCGGGGAAGATAGAGATACAGTGCAGGTACGGCAAAGGCAGCAGGACGGATAACCTGCCCTGCTGCCTCAGGCTCCGGCGCGGTACAGACAGCATGCTGCATATACTGTGCTGCTGTATATTTTTGTGCGTGTGCCGGCATCCGGACGAGCCGGCATATCTCAGATGAGTCTATGCGAGGTGTGCGCGCATGAACCAGAGGAACTTCTCAAGGCTCTGGACATGGTCCTGGATAATATTCGAGCTGATGACGTCAAGGCTGTCAAGCTCAGCGATAGCTTTGCGGTCGTTCTTGATGAACCCCTCATAATATGTGATCAGGGCTTTCAGATATACAGAAGTGTCCTGTGAGCCTTCAACATCAAAACGTTCCCATGACCGGTTGCCCACGATGGCGTCTGCCCGCCCGTCTGACCATCCGCCCAGCTGGGCTATGCGTTCCGCGGTCTCGTCGGCCTGCTCAAGGCAGGAATCGACTTCCGGGTCAAGCATCTCATGGACTGCAATAAAATTTGCACCTTTCATATTCCAGTGGGCGTGCTTCAGCAGAAGGGCCGCTTCCTGCTCCTGGCTGAGCCTATCCTGAAGGATAGCAATGATCTTTTGCGAGGCCTGTCCATCAAGGCCGGGATTGGTATATACAAGTTCCATAATACCTCCAAAGGTCCGTATCCGGATCCTATCGATATAGTACTGAACGGTGTTTCTGTTCCTTCTGCGGGGAGGCATCCAGATTCCACATATAGACAGGTATCCTGCCCGCATATGGATCAACAGCATGGACGCAGGATTAATTCCCCTGCTGCGCGTCCGGTGAGACCGCGTGCTGCGCGGGATCCCGGGATGGGCCCAGGCGTACTTCTATGGCCTGGATACGCCTTCCGTCTACGGCAGTAACGGCCATGGTGAACCCTGCTGCGCGTCCGGCTCCGCCTGGATCCGCTCCGTCAGCTTCGTCTTCCTGCGTACTGTGGCTGATATTCCCGGCCTCCGGATCGGCGACAAACAGTTCCTGCCCGACAAACCCCAGCTCGCCTGTGTGGGCCTGCATGTACCCGGCAAGGGTCTCATACGGCCCGTCCTCCAGCTCAATACCTGAGATATCGGCAAAATCTTCCAGGGTGATCCCGCCGTCCACAGTGAGTTTCCCGTCATGGAAAGCGGTTGCAGCCGTATTGCTTCCGGCCTCCGGAAGATCATATTCGTCGCGGATATCGCCCACAAGCTCTTCGGTCATATCCTCAAGGGTAACGATACCGTCAGTTCCGCCGTACTCATCAATAACTATGGCCAGATGGATGCCGCGTTTGCGGAGCAGGCTGATGCTGGGGAGTATTTTTGACGTCCCCGGCAGGCTGATCCCTTCCCGTGTTACATCGGCAACAGTGCGGGCATGGAGATCGCGGATATCAAGAAGGTCACGGACGTGGACGAACCCCAGGACGTCGTCAAAATCTTTGCCCGTTACCGGGTACCTCGAATAAGGCAGGTCGCGGACGAACCGGGCGGCCTCACTGAGCGGCATATCGCCGTCAATAAACGTCACATCAGCGCGCGGCCGCATGACTTCGGCGACGATCGTTTCCGAGGCGTCAAAAACGTCATCGAGGATAACGCGCTCATCCTTGCCGAGCTGGTCATTCGACGACACCAGGACCCGCAGTTCGTCGTCGCTCACCGCATTTTCCGTTTCATCGGGATCAAACCCGAGGATGCGCACGAGTGCATTGATGTTTTTGCTGATAAGCCAGATAAGCGGCGCGCATACCGTTGCAATAGCATCTACAGCCGGGACAACAGCCCGGGCGATCTCCACAGGCCGCTGCAGCGCTATCCGTTTAGGTGTCAGTTCTGAGATGACAATGGAAAAATAGGAAATAATAATAGTCAGGACAACCGTTGACAGGCCGTCGGCGAAACCGGCAGGGACTCCCCATCTGACGAAAACAGGGGCGAGATACGGTGCAACAGCGCTTGCGCCAAAAGACGCAGACAGGAAACCCGCCAGGGTCACGCCGAGCTGCACTGTAGACAGGAAACGGTTAGGGTCTTTGGCAACCTTTGCCACGCGCGCCCCCCGCGCATCCTGCTGTTCCAGCTGTTCTATCTGGGATGTGCGCAGCGAGATAAGAGCCATTTCTGTCCCTGAGAAAACAGAGCCGATAAGCATAAATATAATAATGAAGATGATGTCAAGCCATACCGATGACATGTCTATCGCAATCCTTAATCACTGGCTGCCGCAGCCCCCGCCATGGACTGCCGGCCTTTACTGTCTGCTAAGCAATTCTAGCGCAGGGTGCAAAAAAGGCAGCCGTAAAGCTGCCTTACTGTTACAGTGCACGTATTCGTTCTGATACAGTATCTGACTGGTACGGTACGTATATGTGCCGGTTTACCTTTCGGAATCAGCGAGACGCTGGCGTGCAGCGGCTATCTCTTCTTCAGCCTTGGCTGCACTGGTCCAGTAAGAGCCCGGCTGTACTTCCTTGCCCGGCTCAAGTGCCTTGTACTGGCTGAAGAAATGGTCGATCTCATTCTTGTGGAAATCGGAGACATCGTCAATATCTTTAACAGTATTAAAACGGACGTCAGCAGGGACGCAGAGGACCTTATCGTCGCCGCCGGCCTCGTCGACCATATGGTACAGGCCTACTGCGCGGCACTTTACTGTACATCCCGGGAATACAGGTTCCGGGAGCATAACAAGGGCGTCCAGCGGATCGCCGTCTTCGCCGAGGGTACCTTCGATATAACCGTAATTATCCGGGTACACCATAGAAGTGAACAGGATGCGGTCCAGCTTGATGCGGCCTGTTTCGTGATCGACTTCATACTTGTTGTGGGAACCCTGCGGGATCTCAACAAGGACATCAAATGTTTCTGCCATAAGGACTCCTTTGGTTTTCACCAGTGTGTTGAACTTATCCATAGTGTAGTTCATCCCAGCTCAGCAGTCATGCATATGCGTAACGCTTCGTAGTGTTTCCTATTATAGGGCACTGCCGTCACAGGGCAGGGCATTTCTGCCGGTCGGCTGGTCAGGCTAGCTCCCGGTGTTGGCCGCCGGCCTTCACATGGTTCAGTCAGCGCTGTTGCTGACCGTCAGCACATGCGCAACATCAGCCCACGGGGCCAGGGATACGTAATTATCGTAGCCCCATGTGAAACTGCGGCCTGTCAGCTCGTCCCGGAGATGGAGTTCACCTCCGGCGATGCCGATATCGGCAAGCTCAATATGGACGCTGCCCTGCTGCGCATTATGCCCGTCAAGATTAACGACAACGATCACCGTATCCGCCTTGCCGTCGTCTGCAAGCTCAGCGGGAAGATGGCGGTAGAACGCAACGATATTGGGGTTCGCAGTACTCAGTACATGCAGGTCATGGTATGAGCGCGCGGCCGGATGGGTATTGCGGATCTCATTAAGGCGTGCCAGCAGTGTAGATATCCCGTATTCTTCAGCTTTGCTCCAGTCACGGACCTTGATCTCGTACTTTTCGTTGTCATTAGGCTCTTCCACCTGCCCTCGCTGGACATTCTCAATAAGCTCATAGCCGTTGTAGATGCCCCAGCTTGGGCTTCCCATAGCCGCCAGCACCGCGCGCACAGCGTGGCCGGCGATGCCGTTATCACGCAGGTAGGCAGTGAGGATATCCGGTGTTGTCGGCCAGAAAGAGTTGTGCTGGAAGAATGCGTCGTCACCGTTCGTCTCCGCCAGATACTCGTTAAGCTCTTCGCCTGTATTGCGCCAGGGGAAATAGCAGTGGGACTGGGTGAACCCGGCATAGGCGAGCGCACGCATCATTGGCGGGCGGGTAAACGCCTCGGCAAGGAAAAGGATCTCAGGGTGCTTGCCGGTGACTGCAGCGATAACATCCTGCCAGAAGCGCACCGGTTTGGTGTGCGGATTATCGACGCGGAAAATACTTACACCTTTGCTGATCCACAGTTCGAGTATCCGGATAACTTCCTTTTCGATTCCCAGCATATCTTTTTCGAAATCAATAGGATAGATATCCTGATATTTCTTCGGCGGATTCTCGGCAAAGGCAATAGACCCGTCAGGCTTGATGCGGAACCAGTCAGGGTGCTGCTTTACCCATGGGTGGTCAGGTGAGCATTGGAGCGCAAAATCAAGCGCGACTTCAATGCCGAGATCATGCGCATGGGCCACGAACTGTTCAAAATCTTCCATCGTCCCCAGCAGGGGGTCAAGGGTATCATGCCCGCCAAAGCTGCTGCCGATGCCGAAGGGGGAGCCGGGGTCATCATCAGCCGCTGTCAGGGCATTATTCTTCCCTTTGCGGTTCGTGATTCCGATAGGGAAGATCGGAGGCAGGTAAACAATAGTGAACCCTTCGCTTTTAGCCCTGTCCAGCCCGCTGGTCGCAGTCCTGAAATTACCCTGGACTATTGCGCCTGTATCCGTATCAACATAAGCGCCTTCAGAACGCGGGAAGAACTGGTACCATGCCGCAAAACTCGAGTGCGGACGTTGGACGCTGATCTCCACGGGGTTGGATTCTGTGATATCCTCCCGAAGCGGCTTGGAAGCATGCAGGGCGCGGATCTTCGCATTATCAGCTGCAGCCAGGCGTTTATCATACGGCAGCCCTGCATCGGACAGAGCCCTGATCGCAGTATTGAGAATGGCGCGCTCGGATTTTATAAGATGCGCATCATCGCTTCCATACCACCGTTCAAAAAGGCGGAGGCCTTCCTCAAGGGTGTTGTCCTGGTCGTCATGTGCGGCGATTTTGATGCGCGCATCGTGCAGCCACGTAGCATAAGGGTCTTTCCAGCCCTCAACAACGAGTTTCCATGTACCAAGCTTCCGCGACACCGCATCGAAACCCGGCTGCCAGGGGAGTGCGGACTGGGCCTTGCCCATGCAGACCGCCCCCTCCCACAGATCCAGGCCTGCAACAGCCAGTGTAAGCGGGACACGGCTGGATACGGTCCCGGTTTTTGTATAGATGACCGCGCTTGCTCCAACTTTTGTGCGGCCGTCAATAAAAACATTCGCCCGCACAGTGATCAGCTCCCCGATTTCTGCCTTGGGGGCAAAACCGTTCTGAGGGGCAGGCGATACGTTGGTAATATTTACGCGGCCGAATTCTTCTCTGAAGGTACGCGAAAATGGGCTTTTATGGAGGGCGGACGGGCGGCCCGCAGTTTTCCTGGCTGCGGTTTTTGCAGTCTGCACAGTTTTTGAGGATCGTGACGCAGCCTTCTTCTGCGAAGCGGATGCAGCCTTTACTGCAGATATTTCTGCTTTCCCTTTTCCTGTTTTATGTGCGGTTTTAGATGATCCTGTACGTGCCATGATCTGCCTTTCACTGGTATATGCACTGTCCCATGCACTATTTGTGTACGTCCTGCAGGGATCCCATAACAGCCGCATGACTGTGTCCCCAGTCCCGCGCTGATACGCCTGCCGTGGGCAGACAGATGATGCCTGCCCGCTCTGCATATGTCAGAGTCCGGGGCCGTCAGAGATGCAGCTTGAGATCGGTCACTATTTACTTCTTACTATTTATTGTACGTGTTTGCAAGTTGGAAATGAAGCGTGTTATCCGCATTCGGCCACATTGCTCATATTTATTTATCCGGGAGCCGTATTCCTGGCATAGTAAACCTGCTGGTGCTGCATGAAGCGCAGTACGCATGCCGTGAAGTATGCATACTGTCGTCCGGACCGGTGTTTCATGCGGAGCCGCAGGGATACATCAACGCTGCCGTCAGGCAGCCAATCAAAATGTGAAGGAGAAATATGCGCAGAACATATTCACACAGGGGGAAGCCGGATGCGTTCCGGGACAGGGCGGCAGCGCGGAAGAAAGCCATGCGCAGGCAGCGCTTTCTGGCTGCGGTATTTGCTGCCCTGTGCTGTGCCGCGCTGGCTGCCGGTACTGTTTTCCCTTATTTAGGGGCCAAAGCTGATTTCGCGTATGCGGACACACACAAGCTGGACAAGCCGGCAGACAGTTATTACATCACTCAGACGATTGACGGGCTGCCGTATTATCTTGGAGCCATTGCCCGCGACAGCCAGGGGCGCAACACTTACTGTATAGAGACCGGCGTCCATGAACAGTATTCGTACACGTCAAGCACGCCTCTGTCAGATACGCCGGATACGCGCCGGATCGCGTACCTTGCGGAGAAATACCGCAACGAGCCGGACCGCATAACCCATGCGGCGATCGCAGCCCTGATCAAGGACCGTTTTGAAGCGCGCGATAAAGGGCTGTGGACGTACAGGCGGGGGCATTTCCTTAAAGAGCATCCTGAGATCCCTGTGCGTATGGAGCAGTTATGGGCGGAGGCTGAAGCGGCAGATATATCAACATTCAGCGTTAAAAATTCATACACTGAAGCGCGCAGGCGCGGTGTGTTCCACGCGCAGGTACTGGATGCGCATGGCAAAGCTGTGGCAGGCGTGCGCATGGATATTACGCTGAACGGGCCGGGCGAATTTGACTCCGTGCATTCCCGCACCATAACCGTTACCAGCAGGGATGAACCTGTTGATATAGCATGGACCGCTACCGGTGATGGCGAAGTATCTGTTGAGGCGCGTTCCCGCGTGGGGAGCCTCGACAGGCTGGACAGCCGGCAGGATTATCTCAGGACCGGTGCAGGAGTGGAAGCTGTTTTCCGAGGCATCACGTTTGAGGTGCAGAAAACTTTCCAGCCTTCTGTACATACTGTTGCCGAGTCACGTACCGTTAACGAGGGAGGGCATATTATTGATAACGTTACATCGGGCGTGAGTGCCGGGCAGTGGCCCTCAGGTGCAGAACTCAAAGCTGACGGCTATTACTTTGCAGGCTTGACGCAGGATGACCTGAAAAACGGCATCCGGCCGTCAGCGGGGATGTCTGCTGACGGGTTTATGCGGCAGATCGCTGCCCGCGGATATAAACCGTCGGCATATGGGCATACGTCGTTCACCGGCTCCGGGCAGACCCATGCCGTTACCGCTATGGCAGGCCCTGATCCTGCAGCTGCACAGCCGTATACAGTGAAACGTAATTCGGGTTTCGGGACGTGGGTATGGGCTATCAGGAAGAGTGCTCAGGATAAGGATGTGCAGCAGTGGCTGAAAGGGGATGCCCTGTCAGATTTCCTTGAAGCTAATGAAACTGTTGCCCACAGGAATATTGTCAGTGTCGATTCTACGGTTTCCGAGCATACTGCGGCCGCGGGTGCTCAGCTGACTGACCATATTACTGTTTCCGGCTATCCTGAGGACCATGGCGACTTTAAGGGAGACAAGGCCTTCGGTTTTGAGGCTGATAATAAGTTTGCCCGGGTAAGCGTGTACTGGTCGGGCAGTACCCGGGACCAGAAATATGATGAGGCTTTCAAACCTTCCGGCGCAGATACCCCGCAGGCTGACGAGAACCATGAACTCGTAGGGACATGGACGTACGCGGCTAAGAATGGCAGCATCAAGGTTGGCGGCGGAGCCCCTGACGCATATGGGAATCCTGTAAGGATATATGCGAAAAAGCATGGCTACTATGTATTCGTTTATACGTTTACGGGCGACAGCCGTGTAGCTCCGGCTTCATCTGCCTATAACGATGAGTGGGAAATGGTCCGGGTGTATAACAGCCCTAAGGGGACATATAAGCATGCATCCATCACTACATGGGCCAGCGCCGGCACAGTTTCAGCTAATGAAGCGTTCTATGACAACGCGAAAGTAACAGGGGATTTTGATGACAGTGCTTACGTCACTTTTACGGTTTATGATGCGGTCCCCGGAAGCAGCCCGGACAGCAGCGCCCGCAAGCTTCTTGATGAAGTGCGGGTACCGATTGATCCCAAAGGCTGCAGGCAGGCTGCCGGTGCAGAGGGGAAAAGCGGCGAACGTACCTGCGTAGTACAGAGCCCCCAGGCACGTACTGCAACAGCAGGGGTCTCGTACTGGAAGGCGACTGTGAGGAACGGCAGGGGCGAGATACTGGCATCGCATGAGCTTGGTGCCCAACACGAACAGGTAACAGTTGACAGGCCTGGGCCTAAGGTTCCGCATAAACTGGCGTCAACAGGCACAGGAGTATCTGCAGCCGCGGCTATCGGCATCCTTCTGGCTGCATTTGCAGTTATGGCAATTATTATTGGGCGGATACTGTATAAAGACAGCAGGAAGTGATCCACTGAAAACGGCCTGACAGCCGGCAGTGCAACAATACAGATAACAGGTGAGATGCGGCGGTAAGTGTAGTGAGCCTCCGCCGCATCTCACCACACCGCTGCCTGTCAGCATTGTGCAGGCCTGATGGGCGGTATGCGGATTATTTATTTTCTGTGTTTTCGGCTGCGCCGCGGTCTTTACCGTATATTTCGGGGATGAAGCGCTCCTGGTCATGGACCTTATTCCAAAGGGCAAGGTCCCCGGAAGCTAAGGATCGGGGAACGTCAATAATGCGCTGGTTGCTTGACCCGCGGAACTGCAGCAGTGAATCATGAAGGGTCTTGATATAGCGGCCGTCTACAAGGACATCAACATTCCGCAGCAGAGCCAGTTTATCCTCCGTCTCGCCCGGGCGCATAAGTTCTTCCCATGTGTAGCCGGTCCAGCACCAGATATCTTTTGTGTGGCCGAATTCCCTGCGTATGCGGTTCGTCAGCTGGAGGAGCATAGGTGTGTTGAGCAGAGGTTCCCCGCCAAGAAGGGTCAGGCCCTGGACGTAGTCCAATGACATATCCGCAATGATCCGGTCTTCCAGCGCAGGCGTGTATTCATGCCCGGCAAGGAAGTCCCAGATCGAAGCGTTGTAGCATTCATCACAATGGAAAGGGCATCCGCTGACGTATAACGAGCATCTTATCCCTTCCCCGTCGGTAACAACAAAACGTTTATAATCGGCAACCATATTGCGGCTGAGCTTACGCCCGTCCCACTGCCCGGCTTTCGGGTTATTCGTCAGCGGGCTTGGTATTGAGGGCCCCCTCCCTTCCTCGCCTGCCGCAAAATCGCGATGGGAACTCTGCTTGTGCTCTTTGCGGGATGTAAGAGAGTTATGGGAGCCGTGAGGTTGCGGCTGCGCAGGGGATGGGTTTCTGTCTGACGGGCTCTCCTCGGCTGCTTGCTTGCCGGATCCCGAAGATCCCGCTACCCGTCCGCTGTGCAGCGATGTATCCGCTTTTGTCTTTCTGAATCCGCTGCTCATAGTATGCCTTCCGTTGATCATGCCCTGTCCGTTCCGCTTCGGCTCTGCTTCAGCCTGTGCCGGGTACTGTACCCCGGCACAAAATATTTAAGTATTTTAGGTATGCCGGGCGCCTGGCGCCTAATGAGTAAGGCGGCCCCATTCCCAGGGCCGCCTTACTCATACGTTTCAGCAGGATAGGCCTCAGCAGATGGACAGAGGGCAGCAGTACAGGACATTGCGCTGCCCGCCGGATCCTGCAGCAGCGTTTTCCTGCTGCGCACTATGGGCCGCCTGCTAAAGCCTACTTGGCTTCATCCCACCATTCTTTAACAGTGCCGTTGCTTAGGGTAACATGGCCGGTTTCGCCTGCCATATGCTTTACACGATGGGCAATCTCCTCATGGCGGCCATGCACCATAGGACGCTGCACCGGATTGCCGAGGTAGCCGCACGTGCGCTTGGTGACGTTGCATTTTTCGGGATCCGCATTGCCGCATTCGGGGCACTTAAAACCGAGTTCCGTTGGCTCAAAGTCGCCTTCGAAACCGCACTCGAAGCAGTGGTCGATCGGAGTGTTGGTCCCGAGATAGCCGATGCCGATGTTATGGGCGTAATCCCACACAGCTTCCAGCGCCTTAGGGTTCTGCTGCAGCGAGGGGAACTCGCAGTAATTGATGAACCCTCCGTTCGCCAGGTAGGGGAAGTCGCGTTCATAGGAAAGCTTCTCCATAGGGGTAGGGCGCAGCCATACCGGATAGTGGAAGGAATTCGTATAGAAGTCGTGATCTGTAACGCCGTCTATATCCCCGAATTTCTCCCTGTCCATACGTGCAAAACGGTCGGTCAGGCTTTCTGCAGGAGTGGAATACACGGAATAGTGGTATCCTTCGGCATTATCCCAGTCAACGCAGAGGTCATGCATACGGCGGACGATCTCAAGGGCGAACTCTTTGCCTTCAGGATCCCATGAGTGGTCGGTCATCCAGTCTTTACCGTAGAACATTGCTGTTGCTTCATACAGGCCGATATAGCCGAGTGAAACAGTAGCACGGCTGCGGTTGTAGAGCACATCTACGTTGTCGGTCGGCTTCAGGCGCCCGAATGCACCATGTTCAAACAGGGTCGGAGCGTTGATGGGGGTTGCCTCTTTGCAGCGCTTGATGCGGAACTGCAGGGCTTCATGGGCAACTTCCATGCGCTGGCTGAAAAGCTTCCAGAAGCGGTCTTTATCACCGTGCGATTCCAGGGCGATACGAGGGATGTTGACTGTTACCACACCGAGGTTAAGGCGTGAATCTTCAACATCCTCGCCGGTGTCAGGGTCAGTCCATCCGTTAAGGAAAGAACGGCATCCCATCGGGGCTTTGAAAGACCCTGTGATCTTAACGATATTCTCGTAGAAAACGATATCCGGATACATGCGCTTGGTCGAGCATTCAAGGGCGAGCTGCTTCATATCGTAGTTCGGTGTGCCTTCTTTATCATTCAGCCCATGCTTTACGGTGTAGACAAGCTTCGGGAAAATCGCAGTATGGCGGTCTTTGCCCAGCCCGCGGATACGGATCAGGAAAATCGCGCGCTGGATCTCGCGGGCGAACCAGTCGGTGCCCAGGCCGAACCCGACAGTAACGAACGGCGTCTGCCCGTTGCTCACGCGGTTGGAATTGATCTGGTACTCCATAGTCTGCATGGCGTCATAGATGTTCTTGCGGGTCATGATCTTTGCGTAGATCTCCCGTATCTGTTCAAGCTCATCAGCGTCCCTAGTGAAAGGCTCGTCCATCGGCAGCGGCTCGCGGTTCTCGAAGTGCAGCCATTTCGGCTCGCGCTTCTTGAAGCCTTCAACGATAGTGCGTGCCAGGCTGATATCCTCCCCGTCAGGGAAGATAGCGCGTGCGGTGTCGAGGTTCTTGGCGTAGTCAAGCTTTGCATATTCGGCAAGCATCTCATCAGCGCGGTTCACGGTCTGGCCGCCGTACTGGCTGCCCGCAATATCCTTGATGATCTGGGTGATCTGGGTTGCTGCAGTACCTATCGATTTCGGTGAATCCATCATGGCGTTGCCAAGCTCAAAACCGTTTTTGAGCATATCGCCGAAATTAGGCAGCGAGCAGTTCGTCATAGGGGTGAACGGTGAATAATCCGCGTCATGGAAATGGATATCGCCTTTAAGGTGTGCGTTGGCAACATCGGCCGGCAGCATATTCATGGCTGACGCCTTGCTGACCGTCCCTGCAAGCAGATCGCGCTGGGTTGCGTAGACATTGCTGTCTTTGTTCGCATTCTCGCGGACAAGGCTCTCATCTTTGTTGACGAGCTTCTTTATTGCTTCATTGACGTCAGATGCCTTCGCGCGCCTGATATCCTTGTCAAGGCGGTAAGACGTGTATGCTTTGGCGATATCATAGAGATGGTCGTTCACCAGTTCGCGCTCTACAAGGCTCTGGATATCGTCGATACGTACAGGCCCGTTGTAACGGCCGGTAATAGCAGATTCCACGCGCTGTGCCATCTGCTCGATCTCGCGCTCTTCTTCCGGGCCGACTTCAGCATTGACTGCGCTGAAAGCAGACTTGATGGCGTGGATAATATTGACGGAATCAAACGGCACAACGCGGCCGTCGCGCTTTTCCACCTTTACGGATTCTGTTACTGCCGGTTCCCTGACTACGGTCTCTTCGGCTACAAGCTGGTCCATATCAATCTTTCCTTACTTTCCGTTATTTCCCTTACCTGATGTGGTCTGTACACTACTTACTCACATTCATGTAATTTGAGGTACTTATATGATGATACACGTGTTTGACACAAAATGTAGACGTGTCTTAATTGAAAATTACTAGATATAGTGGTTTTGGGAATTTACTTACCTGCGTGTAATTTGCAGGATTGCAATCTTCTTTCCAAATTTTATCGATCTAAAAATGTGGTATCCTGCGGCCCTGCATATGCATATCTTGTGGTCACGGAAAATGTGTAGGATTGTTGGAGAAATCCTTTAGCGCAGCTTTTTATTGATTTTCGTTGGTTTTATTGGCTTTGCGCTTGACCGGCAAAGTGTGAGGAGCATCACGTATCCGGTAGCCCCGTGTGTCAGAAGTCCCCCCCCCCCGCAGACGCGGCGCATGCGCATAGCGCGATACAGGAAAGGGGGTAAGATGAAGAAACTAAGATTGGCAGGGCACAGTGGAGGAAATATGGAATCTGGCAGCACCGGCGGCGGTATCCGGGATATGCACAGCGGGCAGGATACCCGGGATACAGAAGATATGCAGGGCACGGGAAAAACGCAGGATACAGAGCCTTCTCCTGCGGCGGGGAAACCGGAGCCGGGAGCGCGGAACCCCTCCGGCCGCGGGAAGTTCATGCATATGTGGACCCTGTACCGGGACATGGTCATCACTATAGCGGTAGGCGCGGTATGCATCATACTGTGGGCGGCAGGGTCGGCCGGGCATAGCCGCGCCCTCATCACAGCAGCATCAGTTATTGTCGGCATCCTGTCTGTATATATTGCGGGCATCGTCATGCGCAATATCATGCAAAGCCTCAAATCCGGCAACGTCGGTACCGATATGCTGGTTATCATTGCCCTGATCTCCACGCTGGCAACCGGGCAGATCGCAGCAGCATGGATCTTATGCGTTATGGTATGCACAGGGGATGTTATTGAGACATTCGCCGAACACCGTGCGAAAAACAGCATTTCTGCACTTGCAGAAGCAGCACCGGTGACAGCAAATGTTATCACAGGAAAATTCAAAGACCCTAAAGAGGCTTTGAGCAGCCAATGGCAGACGCGGGATGTGGCCGATGTGCGCCTGGGCGATACGCTGCTTGTCCGTCCCGGCGAAACAGTGCCTGTGGATGGTGAGCTCCTTACAGAGTTTGCTGAGCTGAATGTTTCCATGATCAACGGGGAACCTTTGCCCCAGCGGGCCCTCGTGGGCGACAGGCTTATGTCAGGGTCCGTCAACGGGCAGACTTCGCTCGTTATGAAAGTCACTGCAGTATCCGCGGATTCACAGTATCAGAAGATCATCGACCTTGTCGCCTCTGCCGAGACGACCAAAGCGCCGGTCGTCCGTTTTGCTGACCGTATCGCGGTCCCGTTCACTATAGCAGCGCTCCTCATCGGTATTATTGCATGGATCATCACGCGCGATCCCATACGGTTCACCCAGGTTATGGTCCTTGCCACTCCGTGCCCGCTCCTTATCTCTGCTCCGGTGGCATTCATGGGCGGCACCAACAGGCTTGCCAGGGCGCATATCATTATTAAGAACCAGTTAGTTATTGAGAGCCTGACGCATGTGACGCATGTATTCTTTGATAAAACGGGTACTCTTACCACCACTCAGCCGCAGGTGACGCAAGTGGAGCTCCTCCCGTCATGGGCTGCGCCTGACCGGCGTATCAACGGGTCATGGATCATACGTGCAGCAGGGTCGATAGAGGCATACTCCATGCATATCCTGGCTAAGGGGATCAGTGCTGCCGGACGCCGCGAAGATGCCTTTTTCGGGACGGAACGCATGATCGCCCGCGATGTGAGCGAACTTCCGGGCCAGGGGCTCAGCGCTCAGATCGAAGGATATCAGGTGCGTGTTGGGCGCCTTGATTTTGTAGATATTATGGGTGCACATACTGCTGGGGATTTTTCGCCCCTGAGAGCTGATGAGATGGCCACTTATATATCGGTCAACGGCGAGCTTGCCGCACGCCTCACTTTGCGTGATGTGCCGCGGTCCAATGCCAGGGAAGTGATCAGCCAGTTCCGCAGGCAGGGCGTGAAACACGTGACTATGCTTACGGGTGACCGGCCGGAGTCCACTGCTGTGGTAGCTGAAGATGTGGGGATAACAGATGTCCGTGCGGCCCTGCTTCCGGAAGACAAATATAATGCTGTCCGATATGCCAAAAAGGCAGACAAGGATAAAAACGTTACTACAATGATGGTAGGCGACGGTGTCAATGATGCCCCTGTCCTTGCGGCAGCCGACGTCAGTGTCGCTATGACAGACGGGAGCAACACTGCTGCTTCCCAGACTGCCCAGATCGTGATCATGAACGATGACCTGTCAGGTATCAATAAGGCAATCACTATTTCACGCAGGACTGTGCGCATCATGCTGCAGGCAGTTGTCGGCGGGCTGGCGGCGGCCCTGGTTTTTATGGTCGTCTCATCTTTCGGGGTTATACCGACTATTATCGGCGCCCTTATCCAGGAACTGATCGATGCGTCCAGCATCCTGTGGGCATTGAGGGCTGCGTTTGACAGCCGCAGCAGCAGGTAATGCAAACAGTACGGATACACGATATATAGGCAGCCGTATCCGGAGCCGGACAGTAAAACAGTAAGCCTGCTGCTTACGGGCCCCGGATACGGCTGTCCCTGTGAAAATTTGGATATCAGATATTTTTAGGGCAAAGAGGGGCGTTTCCTCAGCTGCCGGCTGCTGCGGCAACATTCTCCAGGGAGACCAGTATTTCAGGTGAACGCCTGTCAATAGACCTTCCTCCCAGGGCTATCCCCAGCATAAAGATCCCGCCGCCAATAGCAAGTGCCAGGATGCCGCTTGCCAAGGCGAACAGCAGGTTGCCGTCGCGCAGGGCAAAGAAGCCCAGTACCCCCGGCAGTATGCACGGTATCAGTTCAACAAGGATGAAGATCAGCGGTACAAGGGCTCTCAGCCCCCCACGCCCCTGGGGGCTTTTGAACGGCTGGTCAGCTGACGGCACAGGGGCAATAATGTAGGTGGAGAGGACTGCGCTCATCCCCAGCCCCGTCAGGAGCAGGCAGACAGATATTCCAAACAGTACTGTATATGCTGAGACCGGGTTGATAAAGGTGAACCTTTTCAGAGGGTTGATCATAAGCGTAATAGCAAAGCTGAGAAACATAAGGGCTGCCCCGATCACAGAGCTGATGCTGAGCCGTGCTATGCGCTCGTTTCGTCCGGGCACGCCTGAAGTGACAAACAGGCTGAAGGCCCTGCCGTCATAGGCAAGGTTATTGAATTCAACCGTACCGAAAACAAACCCGACTACCGGGGCGGTAAAAAGGGACGTCAGATTTGCTTTAGGGCCCATGGCGATGCTCATAACGCTGTAAGCAACAATGATAAACATCACTGACATAAGCTGGGAAAGGTACCGCGCATCCCGCATCCATGATGTAATAAGGCGCCCGACAACAGCACCGCTGGGGCTGTCTGCTGTATGGTTGAAAGCCCCAAGCCCCCTGGCATGGGAGACTCCGGCAGTTGGGGGAGTTATTGCCTGGTATTTCAGGCAGAACCGGTATACCCAGTAGCACACAGCAATAACTGCAGCCATTATGAGGATGCGCAGCACGCATAAGGCTACATTGCCGGCAGCGATATCATTGGGGATCATTGCCCCTGCCCCGAACGGCAGCCATCCGAGTATGCTGATGGGGGCCGGTATGCTGGAAAAAATCTGCATAATATCTTCCGGTGTCTTTCCCGAAAGCTGCATTGATATAAAGCTGCCTCCGAAGGAAGGGACATAGCACAGGGCAATAATCACGGCCACTTCAATGCCGTTAAGGATCATGCGGCCTTTCTTAGTGGTGACTATGGTGTCTGCGAGCTGTGCCAGGGCGCGTGAGACCATAATGACCGTCACTGCACTGAGGATGCCTCCGGCTGCTGCCCCGGCCATGACCCCAATGCCGGCGCTGCTCCACAGGAAACTGGTAAGGACCATACAGATAAGTGTTGTTATGAAGGGGATCCCCATCATCCCGGACAGGAGTATCCCCCGTGTGACTTTCCCGTCAGGGATCCCGTACCGGGCAAATTTCCTGACATCAAGGGACCCTCCCTGGCCGCTGATAAAAAGTGTCATAACAAGCCACCAGAAACCGATGCCGGTAAAAATGGAGACAGCAACCATTGAAGCAACAGGGGACAGCAGCGGCTGCCGGAGCTGCCGGCCCGCCATAACCGAACCTGCAGCAGTTATAACGATAACGGCTAGAGCGAGGAGTGCCCCCAGGATAAAAGCAACAGCCTGCCATTTGCTTTTTTTGAAGCCGGCAAGGGTCATCGCATACCGCATCCGGACGATAAGCCATTCCATGTGCAGCCTCCTATGCCTGAGGGTCCAGCGGCTGGGCGTATGGCGGCTGTTCATCCTTCGCCGGCAGCGTGGGCTGTATTGGTTGTATCGGCTGCATTGGCTGCCCTCCCTGAGGGTGCTGTGCTGCTGCCGTCGCGGCGGGATTGTTCTGGGAAAGCCATCCGAGGTTATCTGATTCATGCAGCCCGCCAACAAGGCTGAGGAAGCGGTCTTCCAGCGACATGCCGCCGCTTACTTCCGCCGTGGTTCCGGCAGCCAGGATGCTTCCGTCGGAGATAATGGCCACATGGTCGCATAGCTGTTCAACGAGTGCCATCACATGCGAAGAAATGATCACTGTCCCGCCCGATTGCGCGTACCCGCGCAGTATCTGGCGGATATTCGCTGCAGATACGGGGTCTACAGCCTCGAACGGCTCATCAAGGATGAGGATCTTCGGTGAGTGGATGAGCGCCGTACCCAGAGCAATCTTTTTTGTCATGCCTGCTGAGTAATCCTGCACGAGGATGTTTGCTGATTCGGTGAGGTCCATGGCAGTGAGCAGGTCGTTGGCGCGTGCCTTGGCTGTTGCACGGTCTACACCGCGCAGCATAGCTGCATAGACCAGTGTCTGCAGGCCTGTTAAACGTGTGAAAAGCTCGTCTGCATCGGGCATTATGCCGAGCATATGCTTGCAGTCGTTGAGATTCCCCCATAAATCGGTACCGTGGATAGCAATGCCGCCGGATGTTGGCCTCAGCAGCCCCGTTGCCATCCTCAGCGTCGTTGTCTTGCCGGCGCCGTTCGGCCCTACTAAAGCGTAGAAGGAACCGGTAGGGATATCAAGATCAATATTGTTGACAGCAACTTTTTTATCGAATATTTTCAGCAGCCCCCGTATGGACATAGCGGCTTCTAGATCGTAGGGGGAGGCTGCTCCCTGTGCCTGTCCCGGTATCTGAGGCTGCGGCTGGATAGGTTGCGCCATAGCGTACCTCAATTCGTATAAGAACAGAACTGTCCTGTGAATTTATAGATAGAACCATTCTATTATGCCGCACAGACAGAGGCAAGCGGGAACAGCTGTAATGGCAAGCCTTTGTAAAAACTTGGCAGAATACATGAATACTCTTAGCAGTGTGATAAAAGTCCACGGGGAGGGGCATAATTGTTGGAACAGAGTTTTGGACAGCGGGAAAGGTTTCCGGACGTATACATAGTGTACGGGCGAACCGCCTCTCGATATCCTGAAATTCTGCAGGCCTGCCTCCTATAGTGCACAGAATTCACATATAAGGCAGATGTTTGCAAGGAAAATTGAAAATAAGATAATTTATAGAGTAAGGAAACTGACGGATGAGATTCATTGAGAAAGGACTGCTGTCCGGCAAACTTACGCAGAGGCTTATTACTGTGGGAGGGGTCATCATTGCCCTTGCTGTGATGCTCTCATTACTTCCGTTGTCTGCAGCTTCGGCTGCTGAAGTGCCGGATAACATTGCTACGAATATTACGCTTACTGATCCGGCGACCGGTAATGAAGTCAGTGAGGTCCAGGCCCGCGGCAAGTATCAGCTGAATATTGACTTTAAAGTACCGAATGGCGTTAATTCAGGCGATACGAGTACCATCACTCTGCCTGATGAATTCAAGTATACGCAGGAAACATCGTCATTTGATGTGAAAGACAGCCAGGGGAATGTGGTTGCTAAAGCGACTATTGACCGGTCAGCAAAGAAAATGATCCTGACGTACACTGATTACGTTAAGAGCCATTCTGATATATCAGGTAAGCTCACTGTCCCGTTTGCTATTGATGTAACTAAAGCGACAACGTCGAAGGATATCCCTGTCAATATCCAGGTCGGCAAAGAAACCGTTAAAAAAGGTACGGTTAAGTATCCGGGGCCTGTTGGCGATAAGGATGATGAAATCTTTACCAAATGGGGCAAGGTGACGGATCCGAGCAAGAATGAGGTCACGTATACGATCCGTGTCAATGCCCGGGGAGACAGCCTGAAGAATGTTGTTGCGACGGATAAGGTCGCTTCGGACGGTATGAGTATTGTCCCGGGAAGTTTCAAAGTCGTCAGGGCTAAGCAGTATCTGGACGACTACCATAACTGGCTGTCCAAAGCCCCTATCACTGATATCACATCCAGTTCTACGATTACCGTAGCGCCGGACGGCAAGTCATTCACGGCTGCGATTGGCGATCTTGATGGTGTCGGGGCAATAATAACGTATACTGTTAAGCTCAACTTCAAACCTGTTAATGGCGAAATATTTACAAACAAGGCTAACGGTACAGCTGACGGTAAAAGGATCGGCAGTGAAGAAATAGCGAATACCATATGGCAGTCCGGCTCGGGCGAAGCTAACGGATATGAGTATTCTATAAGTATCAAGAAGACCGATCCAACCGGTGCGCCGCTTGCCGGTGCTGTTTTCAAGATCGTCCGCGACAGGTCCGGTTCTGAAGTAGCGACTGTTACTACTGATGCTTCCGGCAGTGCCTCTGTGAGCAGGATACTTCGCGACGATTATACGATCACTGAAGTTACGGCACCTGACGGATATACGCTGGATACTACGCCTGTGAAGGTAACAGCTGATGAGCTGAAGAACGGGTCAAAGAGCGTTACCAAGACTATAGTCAATAACAAAAAAGGTGAAATCACCATTTCAGGCACGAAGACCTGGGATGACAATAATAATGCTGACAACAAGCGCCCTGCATCTATTACTGTGAACCTTCTGGCTGATGGTGTGAAGATCGAAAGCCTGACCGTAACAGCTGCAACTGGCTGGAAGTATACTTTCCCGCAGCTGCCTGAATCCAAAGATGGCAGAAAAATCGTCTACACTGTTACTGAGGAAGCTGTTGAAGGATATACGGCTAAGGTCGACGGATATAACATTACGAATACGTATAAACCGGTGACCCCGCCAACACCGACCCCGAATCCTCCGACCCCTACACCTAATCCGCCCACGCCTCCGGTAACACCTCCAACTCCGAACGTACCGGAGAAGCCGGCCGAACCGAAGAAACCGGCGCCAAAGCCCCGTAAGCATCTGGCTCAGACCGGTGCAGGCATTATGGTGTATGCCGCGGGAGGTTTTGCGCTTCTACTTGCGGGGATCGTACTTGCATTACGCCGCAAGGGTGAGCAGGGAGCATACGCAGAATAGCGGTATGTAGGATCAGCAGTACCTCCCTGTAACTATTTTTGAGCCCAGCTGAAGTGAAAGCTGGGCTCAAAACATTATAGTGGCTGTCTTCGCAGCTTGCGACACCTGAAGGCTTCCCCTGCTGAAGGGTCTGTACGGTATGCAGGCTCTCACAGCAGTATACATATTCCTACGGTTTATATGCCGAAATTGTTGTATGGTAAATATATACTAAGAGTATTATTGTGTCAACGATTGGGATAAATCTGAGGGCTTTCACCTGAAACCTTTCAGAGCAGGAATTTTGAAGAAAATGAAGCATGCTATCCGCTGCCGCAATAATCAGCGTTAATCGCATAACTTAATAGGAACAATAGAATCAAAGTAAGGATAACTGAATATGGGGTCAAGAAGACAAGAAAGGCAGGGGGGGCACCTTCTGCGCAGATTTGCCCTGTTCTTGGTAGCTGCCGTATCTATCTTCATGATAGCCTCTATGGCTCTGCAGCCATCAGCATTAGCAGCTGAGCTGTCTGATAATATAGCTACACGTATTGAGTTCATCAATACGGCTACAGGTAGAACGATAACGGATATGGATACTCACGGTAAGTATCAGATCAATGTGGATTTTAAGATACCGAATAATGCGCGTTCAGGGGATACGAGTACTGTTACACTGCCGAACGAGCTGAAATTCCTTCAGCCGAGGGCATTCGATATCATAGCTGCCAATGGTGCTGTGGTTGCAAAAGCAGCAATCGACCCAACATCAAAGAAACTGATCTTTACCTATACGGATTATGTTGACGATCATGCAGATATTACAGGGAAAATCGCTATACCGTTTGAAGTGGATACCGGGGTAATCAAGCAGGAGAAGACTATCCCTGCTACAGTAGATATCGGGGGAACCTCCATCAATAAAGGGACCATTCATTTCAAAGGTTTCACTGCTGACAGTTCCGATGAACAATTTGCTAAGTGGGGAAGGGTGTATGACTCTTCCAGGAATGAGATTACTTACTATATTCGTCTGAATGCGCGTGGAGATAACCTTAAGAACGTATCGGTAACAGATAAAGTATCTTCTTTCGGTATGGAGATCGACCCATCCAGTTTCAGTGTGACGAGAACTAAATTTGTCCAGGATGAGAACGGCAGCTGGATACAGACTAATAACTCGGATATGACGGCAGATTCGGTGATCAGCGTATCCGCCGACCGGAAATCATTCACAGCCACAGTGGGCGATCTTAATGGTTTTGGCGCCATGCTCACGTATACGGTGAAGCTCAACCATAAGCCGCTTAACAGTGAGCTTTTCGTGAATCAGGCGCGGGCTGAAGCTGATGGCAAGGAGATGGGCACTACCGAAACCAGCCGGTTCGTCTGGCAGTTTGCGTCCGGTGAAGCTAATGGATACCAGCATTCTATCCAGATCAGGAAAGTTGATGAGAGTGGGCAGCCGCTTGCCGGTGCTGTATTTGCAGTTACCCGGGACAGCTCCGGTGAGGTTGTTGCTACGGTAACTACTGATGCTTCCGGGAGCGCCTTGGTGCCTAAGCTTTTGCGCGACAACTATTCGATTACGGAGACTGCAGCTCCGGCCGGGTATCAGCTGGATAGGACCCCTGTTAAGGTAACTGCTGATGAGCTTAATGGCGCATCAAAAACTGTTGTTAAGACAGTCATTAATAGAAAAACCGACGAAAATCCGCATCCTCCAGTAATTCCTCCAACTCCGGCTCCCGCCCCACAACCGCCTGCCCCTGCTCCAGCTCCGGATCCATCATTGCCGATAAAGCCTGTGTCTGATCCGAAGAAGCATCTTGCCCATACCGGTACTGGTGTATGGTCTGTTGCGGCAGGCGGCGCAGTGCTTCTTCTGGCTGGTCTGGTCCTGATAGGGGCAGTTCGCATGCGGCCCCGCAGTGGCATTACTGGCCTCAGGAATTAATAAGAGTAATAACAGCATCAGGGGAATGAAGCGCAGCTGCATATAGCAGCATACATTCTTCTGACTGGAATAGAAGAGGGACTGGCAGCTGGATACGGGGCCGTGCAGGGGCCTGTATCCAGCTATTTTATAAGCCTGTCAGGGAAGGGTGTACCCTGGTTTTGGAGCACTGTGTAGGTTGCAGGGCCATATAGAGGTGTATCAATCACGTATTCCTGGTGGTAAAACACGCAGATACAAAAATCGGCCTTGCTAGTTTTCGCCATTCTTATTTTTATATCTGCGTGTTTTACCGCCGGCAGTGTTAATGCCTGGGCCGGCCTTTTCTCCCGCCCTGCTGTCTCCTGTTTTGTTGGCGGCGTGCTCTATGCTGGTGTGTTGGTAATGCCTGGAGAAGGAGGCCTGGCGCCTCCTCGCAGGACGATAATTCAACGTATGAGGTACTTCTATGCAAAAAACAGTCCCGGTATTTTTCACTGCCGACGAAGGCTACGTCCCATTCCTGTCAGTGGCCTTAACTTCGCTTATCAGTCATACAGATACTTCAGGCAATACACAGTATCGCATTATTATTGTCGGCAAAGGCCTGAGTGAAGAATCGAAAACCAACCTCACCAATATGGCTACCGGCAACGTGAGTATTGAACTGTACCCTATGGATGCTGATTATATTGACTCTGTAAGCGATGACAAGAACATGCTCCGCGCGGACTACATAACGATGACTATCTATTTCCGCCTGTTTATCCCGGAGATGTTTCCCGATATCGATAAAGCCATTTATCTTGACTCTGATACTGTAATAAATACTGATGTGGCGGAACTGTATTCATATGATCTGGGGGATAACCTGGTGGCAGGCGTGCATGATGTATTCATGTCGGCAAATAAAGAAACAACAGATTATGTTGAAAATGCGCTTGGAATGCCGGTCAGGGATTATATTAATTCAGGGATGCTCCTGATGAACCTTAAGGCGATGCGGGAAGAGCATTTTACCGAACATTTTGTAACGCTGCTCAGAAAATACCACGTAGAATGTGCTGCGGTAGATCAGGATTACCTCAACGTGATCTGCCGGGGCAGGATCCTTCTGCTTGCACGCGAATGGAATACTATGATGACCGATGGCACTGCGGGGTCAGACCATCCGAAGATCATCCATTACAACCTGTTCCATAAGCCATGGCATTACCGCCATGCTGCGAACGCAGATTATTTCTGGAAATATGCGGAAGATTCAGTATACTATCCTGAGTTGCTCTCTATCCTCGAAAGCTTCACCCCGGATGAAGTCAGCTCGGATGAACAGAAGAAAGCGCGGCTTATCGGGCAGGTAGTATCTATCCCCGGTAACGATGTGAATTTCAAAAAGCTGGCTGACCGCGGTGTTAAAATAACGCTGTAAGTACAGGCCGCGGCTGGCACTGCCCTGCTGGGTGTGCTGCTCTTGCTGTACGGTGGTGCTCCGCGGCGATACGGGCAGGCTGCAGGCAGATTGCGGGCGTCGGCTTCGGATTTTACCGGCAGCACACGAAAGAAGGGAATATGATATGAGTTTCAGTATTGCCTCAGCAGGCCAGGGGAGCGGACTTTCTTCCCTTTTTCACCGTGTATTTGGTGGAGGGCTTAATTTCTTCTGGATAGCAGTGATCATGGCCCTGATAGCCTTTTTCGGCTGGATCCCGCAGAAGATTGCAGCAATAGTGTCGGACCGGCAGGAGGACCTTGATTCCCTTATCCGTATACGCAGATACTGCACTGCTTTTCCCGCCGTCCTTTGCCTTCTCGGCTTCTTCCCCATGAAGGCACTGTATGATTCAGTCAAAAACATGGAAGGAGGGATGTTTATATTTTTCGTTGTTTTACTGTGCCTTTTTGAGGGGGCCTGCCAGTTCAACTCGGAACTCACTAAGCACATCCTCCTGCGCCGGCAGAATGAGCCGTATACCAGGCCGGGCAAGCGCATAGTCCAGAGCTGGGTGGCACTGGCGGGCGCAGTTATTATTGCGGGCGGTATGGTTTATGCGCTGTCCCGTTTTCTGTCTGTAAGGTATGGAAGAGCCGGGCTGATTATAGGGGGTATCAGGCGCTCCTAGGACTTTTCCTTCCTGCTTACAGGGGTAGTTATTATCGCTATCCTTCTGTGGATCGCATTTTTCAGGAAAAACAGATATGAGTATGGGGATCCCGCAAGTATGGGCGATGATGCCGGCAGCAGTGCTGACGATGAGGACGATGATGAGGATGTGTTCCATACGGATACTACAGATGCCGGTACAGACGGAAGTTATGGAATCCCCTGCGGCGACGGGACGGTCAGCCGTACTACTACGACACATTATTCCGTTGATGCGGACGGGCACACATCCAGCTGGACGCGGACCGAAACAACAGATGGATCCGGCAGGACGGCGGCTCAGTTTTTTGAAGGCAGCGATTCTGCGGAGGGTCTGCCGGATATGCCGGATATAGACGGGCAAGATGCGGATGCCGGCGCGCAGGGCGATGGTGATTATCAGCAATATTCACATCAGGCAGGCAATGATTTTAAGCGGTAACGTATCCTGCTATATTTATATTAGCCGGCAGAGCACATATACTAGCCGACAGAGCGCAGAGGCTATACCAGGAACATATATCGGATATCCAGTACAGCCTCTGTAATTCTCGCTATTCCCTTTTAATAGGGTGTCTGTGCTTAATCTATGTTTAATTCTTCCCATCACTGAAAATGATGTTAGGATTGGCTGCGCTGAGCGGGCCGCGGACGGCCGCAAGTGCCCTTTTTGCGCCGCCGAAAAGCAGGTAATTCGAGCCAATATGGAAAGTGAAGCCATCCGTCAGAGTGACCAGCAGGCCGGGTGACTTGGTGAAGCTTGACTGCACGGTAATGCTACGGATATTCTGGGCCGGAGCGGAGAGGATAATTTTCTCCGGATCCGCAGCAGTTTTTACAGCTCCCGCTGCGGCATGATGAAATAAAGCGCCGAGAAGGCCGAACGTCTGGCCCATAGCGATAAGGAAATAGTTTGCCCTGGTGACCAGGAGGGTGGAGCCGATAACGGCGAATGCTGCCGGCGATGCGGGGAATTTATTGTTGGCATAATAATACCCTTTTGCCTCCCAGTAGACCATATCTGCTCCCGCGGGGCCGGCTGCCGCACCGGAATAAGGGCCTGCCGGCTGGGCAACATAAGGCTGCGCCTGAGCGGGCTGGGATTGCTGGCCGGAATATGGCTGATTAGGGTAGGGCTGGCTTGGGGAAGGCTGGTTTACATAAGGCTGCGCGGGGGAAGGAGAGCCCTGCTCCGGATGCGGCACAGCATATGCGGGCTGGAATTGGCCGTTGTCTCCGTTGTACTGCTGCCCGGCCTGCTGTTCAGGCTGTATAGGTGTGTTCTGCTGTGAGCTGTCAGTCATATGACGCCTTCCTCTTAGTCAGTTCTGTTTCTATTCCTGTTTTCAACGCAATATCAAAAGCTGATATCGGCATTATGGTTTTGCGGACACGTGCAGATGTTGTGCTGCATACAGTGGGGCCCGTCTGCCTGCAAGTGTACTACATGAGTGTGATTCTGCCGGGAGATTACTCCGTTTATGGCCTTTCCGGCAATCTGATTTCCAGGCATTTATTCAGATCTGAAACAGGCTGCTGAAGGACTTCGCTGATATGTCCTGTACCTTGCCGGAATGGGATCCATGAATTCTGTTTTGCCGTATTCGGTTAACAGGAAGACCTGCCGCACCGGCTGTGATTATGAAGAGACTAATAGTTTGTACCGTTGGATAGCGGGCGATACGCAAAGACCAGCTATGCCAGGAAGACGACGGGCAAGATACAGCCGGTGCTGGATATTGAATGGTATAAACGGATGGGTGGTATAGATTGATATAGAAAAGGCCGCTGCGTTTTTCCGTGTGGATGCAGCGGCACTGGTAGCGGGGCAAGGATTTGAACCTTGGACCTCTGGGTTATGAGCCCAGCGAGCTACCGAGCTGCTCCACCCCGCGTCGGCTGTTTTAAAACAGCTTCTACCACCTTAGTGGGATATGGGGATTTGTCAAGCCGCGTGTCGTGTCTGCGGGGCTGCATTCGGCCAAGGTGCGAGCTATAATAAGCATTAAAAGCGCGGAATACCTTCTGCAGCATGCCCTGCATCGCATCTGACGGCAGCCTGGTACAAAACTCAGCGAAAATGCTGTGCTGTGTGCACCTTGTACTGATACGCTGCGTCTTTGCCTCCGCATCGGCAGTTCTGCACCTGCGTGCGAAACGCTGGGCAAACACCTGAATTACCTTTTTAGGGATTTTGGGCTATAGTTAGTCAAGTTTGCAATAAGGAGGCGATATATGGCTGGTTCTCTGGGGATAGGGATCTTCGGCACTTATGCGGCGGCCCAGTCATCCGTCACTTTAGCTGCTGCTCAGCCTGAAATACCGGGCCTGGAAGATTTCCTTCCTGAAGTTAACCTTTTCCCCGGCACTATTTTTGCCATGAACCGGATCATCATGGTCCGCCTTATGATGACCGCGCTTATCGTGATCGTGCTTGGCATAACGGCTGCCAGGGCAAAGCTCATCCCCGGTAGGTGGCAGTCGGCAGTTGAAGGGGTCCTTGAATTCGTACAGAACAATATCACATATCAGGTGATGGGCGAGCTGCGCGGCAAACAGTATACGCCGTTTGTAGCATCGCTCTTCCTTACTATCGCATGCTTCAATCTGTGCGGGGTCATACCGGGGGCTAATATTGCAGCCACGGCAACAATAGCTATGCCGCTGATGTTCTCGATCGCTACTCTTGTCAACTATTTCTGGACGGCCCATAAGGAGCAGGGGATACTTAAGTTCCTGCGCAATGAGATGTTCCCCCCGGGCGTACCTTGGCCGGTATACATCATCCTTGCGCCGATCCAGCTGCTTGAACTCCTGGTGTTCCGTCCGTTGTCCCTGACCCTGCGGCTTTTCGCCAATATGGTTTCCGGGCATCTGGTTGTGGCTATATGTTTTGCGCTTACACAGTTCTATCTGGTAACGTCAGCAGGCCCAATCAAACTCGTCGGCGCGGCATGGTTCCTCGGCGGATTCGCTCTGACAGCGTTTGAAATATTCGTGGCGCTGCTGCAGGCATTCGTCTTTGCGATACTTACCACGGTGTATATCAATTCAAGCTTCCCGGAAACTGAGTGATCCTGATGGGCGCGGTTGGTACGATACCGGCGGTACTGTCAGGGATACGGTACCCGGAAGGTGCCCAGGTACTAAACGGGTACTAAAATAGGGAACAGCGAGAAATCGCGCAGCAGAAAACAGAAAATAAGTAAACAAGTACAGATAACAGCAGAAAGCAGAAACAGCAGACTTAAGGAAACTTAAGATCGGAATACCCGCAGGAAAGCTGCTGGCCATAGCAGCGGACTCACAGGGTATCCGATTGGAAACTTAAAGCGACAGTCGCAATAAGGAGGAAAAAATGAATCTCGTGACACTCGCAGCAATTGCCGGTAACTTCAGCGTATTCGGCTATGGTATGGCAGTACTTGGCCCGAGTATCGGTCTGGGTATGATTTTCGGCAAGGCTATGGAATCCATCGCCCGCCAGCCTGAGGCCAGCGGCAAGATCAATATGCTTGTTTTCATCGGCTTCGCTGTGGTCGAAGTCCTTGGCCTGCTGGGGTTCGTGGCCTTCATGATGGCCAGGTAGCCCTCGTTCCCCCAACCACGGGGAACAGGCAATAGCAAGCATAGGAACGAAGATCTACAGTAAAGGTAAAGGAGGTAAACAGTGATTACTATGGCTGCTGACGGCATCGAACTATTCCTGCCGAAAACGTATGACATGTTTTGGTCACTTGTAGTCCTCATTATCCTTGGTGTTTTCTTCTTCATATTTTTCATGCCGCGGTTCAAGAAAATCTTTGACGAGCGTGCATCCAGGATCGAAGGCAATATTGCCAAGGCTGAACAGGCGAATAAAGACGCCCAGGCAGCTAAGGAAAAATATGAAGGCCAGTTGAAGAACGCCAGGGTAGAAGCTTCCAAGATCCGCGATAATGCGCGCGCTGAGGCAACGAATATCATTGCCGATGCGCGTTCGCGTGCTGAATCTGAGGCACAGCAGATAGCTGATAATGCTCAGAAATCTATTGAATCCCAGCAGCAGCAGGCGCTGGTCAGCCTGAAAAGCGAGGTCGGCGCTATTGCTACGGCTCTCGCCGGAAAGATACTTGACACTAAGCTGCAGAAGGGTGATGTGCAGGATTCCATGATCGACAGCATGATCTCTTCAATGGAAAAAACAGATAAGGCAGATCACGCTGGGTAAGACGGATCAGGCACAGGATTGGACTCAAGGAAGCGCAAGTGAGTATTGCGGATAAAGGCAAGGAGGTGACGCATGCACGGAGAAATGTCATTAGCAGCTGACCATGAGGTGCGGGAACGGTTTGCACCGGTGCTCAAAGCTGCAGGGGCCAGTGCCGGGAAGGTTTCTGACGAGCTTTTCGGTTTCTCTTCGGTGCTTGACGCGAACGGCAAGCTTGAGCGTGCGCTGACCGATCCGTCCCGTCCCGCTTCTGATAAGCAGAAGCTTCTGCGGGCGATTGTGGCCGGCAAAATGCAGCCGGTAACGCTGGAGATCCTGGATGCGCTTGTAGCATGCCAGTGGAGCCGTGTTTACGACATCTCCAACGGTGTTGAGGACCTGGCGATTGACGCTATCCTGTACCAGGCCGATGCGGAAGGCAAAACAAGCACAGTTGCGATGGAACTGGCGAAGATCCATTCGGCTGTGCTGAACCTTACAGCCGTCCGTTCCTACCTGTCTGATACCTATACATCTGCGGGGAAACGTGTGGAATGCCTTCGGACACTCCTGCGCGGAAACAGCCTTGACCCGATCACCATGAAACTCGCTGAGCACTCCACCCGCGACCTGAGGAACCGCCGTTTCCTGTCAACCCTGTCCTGGCTGATCAACAAGATATCCGAGCACAGCGGCGAAGAAGTCGTTACAGTGACCTCCGCAGTGCCGCTGTCCGCAGAACAGACAGAACGTATTACGAACCTCTATACACTCAAACTTGATCACCCTGTCCATATCAATTCGGTAGTAGACGAAACCGTTATCGGCGGCCTGCGCATCCAAGTTGGGGCAGAAGTGACAGATACAACAGTTGTGGCACAGCTGCATCATTTGCAGCAGGTGCTGTAAGAAAAGGAGTGATCAATGGCAGAATTAACCATCGATCCCGCTGCGATACGCCAGGCGCTTGACGATTTTGTCGAATCATACACGCCTTCGGCAGCTCCAACCCAGGAGGTCGGCTATGTCAAAACTGCCGGCGATGGTATTGCCCAGGTAGAAGGCTTGCCGGGATGTATGGCAAATGAGCTTCTCACTTTTGAAGACGGCACTCTCGGTCTGGCATTCAACCTTGACGCACGCGAGATCGGCGTAGTGATCCTGGGCGAATTTGCAGGTATTGAGGAAGGCCAGGAGGTGCGCAGGACAGGGGAAGTGCTTTCCGTCCCTGTTGGCGACGGGTACCTTGGCCGCGTTGTTGATCCGCTCGGGCATCCTATCGACGGGCTTGGCGAAATCAAATCCGAAGGCCGCAGGATCCTTGAAGCGCAGGCGCCTGATGTAATGCACCGCCACCCTGTTGACCAGCCTATGGAAACGGGCATCAAGGCTATTGATGCCATGACGCCTGTAGGGCGCGGCCAGCGCCAGCTCATTATCGGGGACCGCCAGACCGGCAAGACTGCTATAGCGATCGATACCATCATCAACCAGAAGAAGAACTGGGAGTCAGGCGACCCGTCGAAACAGGTGCGCTGCATTTATGTGGCTATCGGCCAGAAAGGCTCTACGATCGCTGCTGTGCGTGCTTCGCTGGAAGATGCCGGCGCCATGGAATATACGACTATCGTGGCTTCCCCCGCTTCTGATTCGGCAGGCTTCAAATACATTGCGCCATATACCGGCTCGGCTATCGGCCAGCACTGGATGTATAACGGCAAACACGTGCTTATCGTATTCGATGACCTGAGCAAGCAGGCTGAAGCATACCGTTCGATCTCCCTGCTCCTGCGCCGTCCGCCGGGGCGTGAAGCATACCCCGGCGATGTGTTCTACCTGCATTCGCGCCTTCTGGAACGCTGCGCGCGGCTGTCTGACGATCTGGGCGGCGGCTCCATGACAGGGCTTCCAATCATAGAGACCAAGGCTAATGATGTATCTGCCTATATCCCGACGAACGTTATTTCCATTACGGATGGGCAGATATTCCTCCAGTCTGATCTGTTCAACGCTAACCAGCGCCCTGCAGTGGATGTAGGCATTTCTGTCTCGCGTGTAGGCGGCGCGGCGCAGACCAAAGCTTTGAAGAAAGTCTCCGGTACCCTGAAGATATCGCTTGCGCAGTACCGTTCGCTGGAATCATTCGCAATGTTTGCGTCTGACCTGGATGCTGCTTCGAAAGCCCAGCTGACACGAGGCGCCCGGCTTATGGAGCTGCTGAAGCAGCCTCAGTTCTCGCCGTTCTCCTCCGAGCAGGAAGTAGTCTCCATCTGGACCGGCACACATGGGAAGCTTGATGACCTTGACCTTTCTGATGTCCTCCCGTTTGAACGCGGGCTGCTTGATTATGTTGACCACAATACCGATATCCTGAAAGTTATCCGCGAGACTGGCGACTTTACTGATGAGACAGAAAAGAAGCTTGATGATGCGGTTGAGGCTTTCCGCAAGACTTATGTCAGGCGTGACGGAACACCGCTGGTCAATATGAAAACTGCGGCTGCTGAGCCGACCGAAGTCGAGCAGGAAGTGATTTCTGCCCGCCGTACTTCCGACAGGACTGACTCTGCTGATGGCGGCGATAGCCGTAATTCACGGCGCAGAGGCAGGGAAGGCAAGCCCGGCAGGAAAGCTGAATAAGTATGGCATCACAGCTCGCATTTAAATCACGCATTGCATCTACTGAGTCGCTGAAAAAGATTTTCAACGCCCAGGAGATGATCGCGTCGTCGCGCATCGCAAAAACCCGCGATGTGGCGCTTGCTGCGAAGCCTTTTTCTGATGCTATCTATGATGCAGTCCGGTCACTGGCAGCCCATACAAATATTGAGCACCCCATCCTGGGCAAAAAAGAGGATAATCCGCGTGTAGCTGTGCTGGCGCTTACCTCAGACCGCGGCATGGCGGGGGCGTATACATCTTCTATCATCCGGGAAACGGAGGAGCTGCTGAACCGCCTTGAGGCTGACGGCAGGAAACCTGAGCTGTTTGTTTATGGGCGCCGGGGTGTGAACTACTACAAGTACCGCAACCGTGAAGTGGCGGCTACATGGGAAGGCGAATCCGATGCGCCTTCTGTAGCAATGGCAGCACGCATATCCAAAGCGCTTTTCGACACATATATGGCCCCCGCTTCTGCCGGCGGCGTGAGCGAATTCTATATTGTATTCACTGAATTCATCAATATGGTCGTGCAGAAAGTCCGGATACTCCGGATGCTCCCTGTTGAAGTCAAAGTATTGGATGACAGCGGGGATGATAGTGCTGACAGCGCTTCCGCTGAGGGTCAGCCGGGCCGTACGGGCAGCCCTGGGAAAGCCCTGCGGGGGGATGATGATGTACTGGCGACCCCGCCTTTGTATTCATTTGAACCCAGCACCGAAGAAGTACTGGACAGTATCATGCCGAAATATGTGCAGTCGCGTGTCCATGAATGCCTGCTCACTGCTGCTGCTTCAGAAACTGCAAGCCGCCAGAATGCGATGCATACGGCAACAGATAACGCCGGAAAACTGGTCGATGAACTGACACGCAAGCTTAACGCATCACGCCAGGCTTCGATCACGCAGGAACTTACTGAAATAGTCGGCAGCGCGGATGCGCTGAAGAACGAAACAAAATAATAAGGATAGGAGCACAATGCCACAAAATAATGCTTCTGCGGTTAACGAGGCCGAAAAGATCGATGAATCTGAGGCCGTTAAAGGCCGTGTAACCCGTGTACAGGGCTCAGTGATCGATATTGAGTTCCCCATCGGGCATATGCCTGATATATACAATGCGCTTACTGTTGAGATCCCGGCAGTAGGGACAGTTGAGGGCGAGAACAGTGCGACTATCACGCTGGAAGTTGAGCAGCATCTCGGGGACTCCATTGTACGCGCTGTAGCGCTGAAGCCTACGGACGGCCTGGTGCGCGGCGCTGTAGTGACCGATACCGGCGGGCCGATCGAAGTGCCGGTAGGCAATATTACCCTTGGCCACGTTTTTGATGTATCGGGACATATCCTTAACGGTAAGGAAGGCGAAGCGCTTACTGTAAAGGAGCGCTGGCCTATCCATCGTTCAGCCCCGCCTTTCGACCAGCTCGAATCAAAAACAGAAATGTTCGAGACCGGCATCAAGGTGATCGACCTGCTCACCCCTTATGTACAGGGCGGAAAGATCGGCCTGTTCGGCGGCGCCGGCGTGGGCAAGACCGTGCTTATCCAGGAAATGATCCAGCGGGTAGCGCAGAACCATGGCGGCGTATCAGTATTCGCCGGTGTCGGCGAGCGTACCCGTGAAGGCAACGACCTGATTGGCGAGATGGAGGATGCAGGCGTCCTGGAGAAGACTGCGCTTGTGTTCGGGCAGATGGACGAACCTCCGGGGACCCGTCTGCGTGTCCCTCTGACAGCCCTGACCATGGCTGAGTACTTCCGCGATGTCCAGAACCAGGATGTGCTGCTGTTCATCGACAATATCTTCCGTTTCACGCAGGCGGGATCTGAAGTATCCACGCTTCTCGGGCGCATGCCTTCAGCCGTGGGATACCAGCCGAACCTGGCTGATGAAATGGGGGCCCTGCAGGAACGCATCACATCTACGCGGGGGCATTCGATCACATCGCTCCAAGCTATATATGTGCCTGCGGACGATTATACCGATCCGGCCCCTGCAACAACATTCGCGCATCTGGATGCCACCACCGAGCTTTCGCGCGATATCGCATCCAAAGGTATCTATCCGGCTGTGGACCCGCTGTCCTCTACATCCCGCATCCTTGACCCGCGCTATGTTGGGCAGACGCATTACGAATGCGCCAACCGCGTGAAAGCTATCCTCCAGCGCAATAAGGAGCTTCAGGACATCATCGCCCTGATTGGTATTGATGAGCTTGGCGAAGAAGACAAGACCACAGTTGCCCGTGCCCGCCGCATTGAGCAGTTCCTCGGGCAGAACTTCTATGTGGCAGAAAAGTTCACCGGGCGCCCAGGTTCATATGTCCCAGCTGATGAAACGATCGAAGCATTTACCCGCATCTGCGACGGCGTCTATGACAATGTCCCCGAGCAGGCGTTCTCCGGTATCGGCGGTATTGAGGACCTCGAGCGCAAGTGGCATGACCTTCAGAAAGAGCTGGGCAAATAATGGCCAGCAGCACTGAACCTGTGATCAGGGTGAATATAGCGGCTTCCGACCATCCTGTATGGTCGGGGGACGCTACGTATGTGTCGCTGCCCGCCACAAGCGGAGGTATGGGCATACTCCCTAACCATGAGCCTATCCTGTCGATCCTGAGCGACGGTCCGATCACGGTCACTGATACTGACGGGAAAAGCCACCGTTTTACAGTCCGGGACGGCTTCGTGTCTTTCGATGATAACCGCCTCACTGTTGCTGTGGAACACAGCACAGACGACGAAAGCGCCGCTGCATAGCGCAGGGGCTGCAGGGTGCCGGCAGTGTGCAGGGGCCTGCACGCGGCTGGATGATTGAGAGGTAAAGGCCGGCTGCTGGTTTACAGCTTGTCTCAGGACTGTCATATAGTTACTTTTTGTGTGTGCCGCTGGCATGCCTATGTTAAGGTATGCGGCAGCGGGGCATCCCCTGGCCTGATGAAGCAGCCTCGCAACAGGTGTGTGCTGAGGGCGGGGCCATCGGGCCGGTGGACTGTGGCTTTCACGTATGATCCTGAAGGCCGCATATGTCTGGGCTGATCCAGTCCAGGAGTGCGGTTTTATTATGTGTGTGTGCTGCAGTGTGGCGGCCACGCGAAAGAATGAATTTAGAAATCGGAGAAAACAGTTGCCTACTATAGAACAGCTGGTCCGCAAAGGACGCAAGCCGAAACCGAAAAAGTCAAAGGTTTTGGCGTTAAAGGGCAGCCCGCTGCGCCGCGGCGTGTGCACCCGTGTGTATACCACGACCCCAAAGAAGCCGAATTCGGCTTTGCGTAAGGTCGCCCGTGTGCGCCTGAGCTCTGGCGTGGAAGTTACCGCGTATATCCCAGGCGAAGGCCACAACCTGCAGGAGCACTCCATCGTGCTTGTGCGCGGCGGCCGTGTAAAGGACCTTCCTGGTGTGCGCTACCACATTGTGCGTGGCGCCCTTGATACCCAGGGTGTAAAAGACCGCAAGCAGGGGCGTTCCCTGTACGGAGCAAAGAGGGCTAAGTAAATATGTCACGTAAAGGACCCGCAAAAAAGCGCCAGCTCCTGCCAGATCCTATCTACGGTTCGACAGTAGTAGCTCAGCTTATCAATAAAATTCTTCTTGACGGCAAGAAATCCATCGCTGAAAACATTGTGTATACAGCCCTGGAACAGGTAAAGGAAAAAACTGACCAGGAACCTGTTGCCGTGCTCAAGCGCGCGCTTGACAACATCCGCCCAAGCCTTGAAGTCCGTTCCCGCCGCGTTGGCGGCGCAACGTACCAGGTGCCTGTGGAAGTCAAGCCTGCACGTGCTAATACGCTTGCCCTCCGCTGGCTCACGGATTTCTCCCGCGCACGCCGCGAAAAGACCATGGCCGAGCGTCTGGCTAATGAGATCATGGATGCGTCCAACGGGCTTGGCGCATCGGTGAAGCGCCGCGAAGATACCCACAAGATGGCTGAGGCCAACAAGGCCTTCGCCCACTACCGCTGGTAGTTGTGCCTGCGGGCCTGGGATACAGGCCTGCAGCAGATCCCAGCTAAAAGTTTTACGAAAGTTAGGTAAATATGGCAGAAGCACAAGGAGTGCTTAAAGATCTCGCCCATGTGCGCAATATCGGTATCATGGCTCACATTGATGCCGGTAAAACGACGACAACTGAGCGAATACTGTATTACACCGGTGTGAATTACAAGATCGGTGAAACCCATGATGGCGCCTCGACTATGGACTGGATGGATCAGGAAAAGGAGCGCGGCATCACTATTACTTCCGCTGCTATCACCTGTTTCTGGAACCGCCAGTCACATGACACGAAGGACAGCTATCAGATCAACATCATTGATACTCCGGGGCACGTGGACTTCACCGCTGAGGTGGAGCGTTCGCTGCGCGTCCTTGATGGTGCAGTAGCAGTCTTCGATGGTAAGGAAGGCGTGGAGCCGCAGTCTGAAACTGTGTGGCGCCAGGCTGATAAATACAACGTTCCACGTATCTGCTTCATCAATAAGATGGATAAGCTCGGTGCAGATTTCTATTATTCGGTAGATACCATCAAGGAAAAGCTTAAAGCCAAGCCGCTCGTCATGCAGCTGCCTATCGGCGCAGAGAATACCTTTACCGGTGTTGTCGATCTGGTCCGTATGGTCGCTTATGTGTGGAACGATACCTCTGACCTGGGCGCGCACTACGACACTGTAGATATCCCTGAAGAGCTCAGGGACCGTGCCGAAGAGTACCGTACAGAACTCATGGAATCGGCGGCTGAAGCCAATGATGCCCTGATGGAAAAGTATCTCGAAGCCGGTGAGCTTACCGAGGAAGAGATCCGTTCCGGTATCCGCGAACTCACGGTCCGCTCAGAAGCCTATCCGGTATATTGCGGCTCGGCATTCAAGGATAAGGGTGTCCAGCCAATGCTTGACGGCGTTGTGGACTTCCTGCCGAGCCCTGAAGATGTCCCCGCAATCAAGGGGTATGATATCCACGATGAGGCTATTGAGATCGACCGCAAGCCCAGCGCAGGTGAGCCGTTTGCCGCACTTGCCTTCAAGATAGCCGCGCATCCGTTCTACGGCAAGCTTGTCTATGTGCGCGTATATTCCGGTGAGATCCATCCCGGCGACAGCATCCTTAACGCCACCAAAGACAAGCGTGAGCGCGTAGGCAAGCTGTTCCAGATGCATTCCAACAAGGAAGAGCCTGTAGATGTGGCTTCCGCCGGTAACATTTACGCATTTATCGGCCTGAAGAACATCACTACCGGTGATACGCTCTGCGATGAAAAGAACCCTGTGGTCCTTGAATCCATGAGCTTCCCGGAGCCTGTTATCCAGGTGGCAGTCGAGCCTAAGACCAAGGCCGATCAGGAGAAGATGGGCATTGCCCTGCAGCGCCTGTCTGATGAAGACCCTACCTTCCAGGTGACAACTGACGAAGAATCAGGCCAGACGCTTATTGCGGGCATGGGCGAGCTCCAGCTCGACATCCTTATTGACCGCATGCGCCGCGAGTTCCATGTTGAGTGCAACGTCGGCAACCCGCAGGTCTCCTACCGCGAGACGATCCGCAAGCCTGTGATGAATGTTGAATACACCCATAAGAAGCAGACCGGCGGTTCCGGCCAGTTCGCCAAGGTGCTTATCAACCTTCTTCCTCTGGATACGGCTGAAGGCAGCAATTACGAGTTCGACAACCAGGTCACTGGCGGCCATATCAGCAAGGAGTTCATACCTTCTGTAGATGCCGGCATCCAGGAAGCTATGGAATCCGGTATCCTTGCCGGCTATCCTGTAGTTGGCGTGCGTGCCGAGCTCATTGACGGCCAGATGCACGAGGTCGATTCTTCCGAAATGGCCTTCAAGATTGCCGGTTCCATGGCTTTCAAGGAAGGTGCCCCTAAGGCAAGCCCTGTTATCCTTGAGCCCATTATGGCTGTTGAGGTGCGTACCCCTGAAGAGTATATGGGCGATGTGATCGGCGATCTGAATTCCCGGCGCGGGAACATCCTGTCCATGACCGACGCCACAGGTGTCAAGGTCGTGGATGCCAAGGTCCCGCTGTCTGAGATGTTCGGGTATATCGGCGATCTCCGCTCACGGACACAGGGCCGTGCAGTATACAGCATGCAGATGGATTCTTATGCTGAGGTCCCGAAGTCGGTCTCCGAAGAGATCATCAAGGCGCAGAGGGGCGAGTAGCCTCTCTCAGCTGCAGCCTGCCGGGGATGTGCAGCAGGGTGGGCTCTGCTGCACAGGACCGGCGCCAATAGGGACAGCAGCACATCCAAGAAATGTGAAACGCTTCGCACCCGCTTGGTCTTATGCAAACATTAAGATAGTTATGTTTGCTCGGGTCGGGGACACGAAGTGACAACTAACCCAAAAACAGGTAATATGTAGCGAGTGGCCTGCGAGCCTGAGAGGCAGCAATGCTTGAAAAGGCAGCAGGATAAACTACGAGACGTCCAGGAGGACAATTTATGGCAAAGGCCAAGTACGAACGCACTAAGCCGCACGTCAACATCGGTACCATTGGTCACGTTGATCACGGTAAGACGACCCTTACGGCGGCTATTTCCAAGGTACTTCATGAAGAGTACCCAGATCTGAACCCTAAGTATGACTTTGATCAGATCGACGCCGCCCCTGAAGAAAAAGAGCGCGGTATCACTATTAACATTGCTCACATCGAGTATCAGACTGAGAAGCGCCACTATGCACACGTTGACGCTCCAGGGCACGCTGATTATGTGAAGAACATGATCACCGGTGCTGCCCAGATGGACGGCGCTATCCTCGTTGTGGCTGCAACCGACGGCCCTATGGCACAGACCCGCGAGCATGTACTGCTCGCCAAGCAGGTCGGCGTGCCGAAGATCCTCGTTGCGCTCAACAAGTGCGATATGGTAGAAGATGATGAGCTTATTGAGCTCGTTGAAGAAGAAGTCCGTGATCTCCTTGATGAGAACGGCTTCGACCGCGATGCCCCGATCATCCGTACTTCTGCATACGGTGCACTCCATGATGATGCTCCGGACCATGACAAGTGGGCCAAGACTGTTAAAGAGCTCATGGACACCGTTGACGAGTACATCCCGACGCCGGTCCACGATCTTGATAAGCCATTCCTTATGCCTATCGAAGATGTATTCACCATCTCCGGCCGCGGTACTGTTGTTACCGGCCGTGTAGAGCGTGGCCGTCTGGCGGTCAACACCCCTGTCGAGATCGTTGGCCTTCGCGACACCCAGACCACGACTGTAACTTCTATCGAGACCTTCCACAAGCAGATGGACGAAGCTGAAGCCGGCGATAACACCGGCCTTCTCCTCCGTGGGCTCGGCCGTGAAGATGTCGAGCGTGGCCAGGTTGTTGCAGCTCCGGGCAGCGTAACCCCCCATACCAAGTTCGAGGGTGAAGTTTACGTTCTGACCAAGGATGAAGGCGGCCGTCATACGCCATTCTTCTCCAACTACCGTCCTCAGTTCTACTTCCGTACAACTGACGTGACCGGTATCATCTCCCTGCCTGACGGCGTTGAGATGGTCCAGCCTGGTGATCACGCAACCTTCACTGTACAGCTCCTCCAGCCAATCGCTATGGAAGAGGGCCTTACCTTCGCAGTTCGTGAAGGCGGCCGTACTGTTGGTTCCGGCCGTGTAACCAAGATCCTTGAGTAGGATTATTTACACTTTAACAGGTAAAAGAAGGCCCGTACCTTTGAGGTACGGGCCTTCCTGTTCCCCGGAGGCGCCGCAGCTGCAGGACATTTCCTCCTGCCTTTTCAGGTTCCTGTAAGGCTATTTCCGGCAAAGGCTGTCTGCTTGAATTGCTACAATTTCAACAGCACTAGGCGTTCCGGGCCGCCTGCACATCGTCAGATGTGAGGTGTCCGGGGCTGAGGGCAGAAAACTTAAGAACAACTAAATACGTGTAATGAAAGTGAAAGAGGGATCGATTATGAACCTTGATATCGCAGGTATGCACCGTGTCGCTGCAGAGCAGGGCATCGACGCAGAGCGTCTTGATGCTTCGCTGGCAGAAGCGCTGAGGCTTGCATACTTAAAAACGCCCCATGCAGCAAAGCACGCCCGCGTAGAACTTGATGAACGCGGCGGATCATTCACGATTTGGGCGCAGAACGAGATCCCTCAGGAGCCTACCGAAGCTGACCCTCATCCGGTCCCGAAACTCAGCGATGAGTATGATGATACCCCAAGCGATTTCGGCAGGCAGGCAGCTTATATTGCCCGCCAGGTGATCACAGCGCTTTTCCGTAAAGCTGCGGATGATAAGATTTTTGGCGCCTTTGCCGGGCAGAAGGGCAAACTGATTACAGGGGTAGTCCAGCAGGACAGCAGTGACCGCGGTAATCTGCATATTGCAGTAGGTGACGTGGAAGCTATCCTTCCCCGCCGTGAGCAGGTTCCAGGAGAAAGGTTCCGGCACGGGGAGCGTGTCCGCGTCTATGTCGTCAGTGTGAACCGCGGGCTTAAGGGGCCGGAGATCATTGTATCCCGCTCGCATCCGGAGCTGGTCCGCCGGCTTTTTGAGCGTGAAGTGCCTGAACTTGTTACGGGTGCAGTGCAGATCATGTCTATTGCCCGCGAAGCGGGGGAGCGTACTAAGATTGCTGTCCGGGCGAATGCACAGGGCGTGAATCCGAAAGGCTCGCTGATCGGGCCTGCCGGGCAAAGGGTGCGTGCTGTTATGGAAAATCTCGGCGAGGAAAAGATAGATATCGTTGACTGGTCCGAAGACCCCGCAAAATTCGTTGGGGCTGCACTTTCTCCGGCCCACGCGGTACGGATCACTGTGGTCAGTGAGAAGACTAAAACAGCCGTTGCCCTTATCCACAATGACCAGCTTTCGCTCGCCATCGGCAAAGAAGGACAGAATGCCCGCCTGGCAGCAAAACTGACGGGATGGAAGATCGGTGTGGAATCGTATGAGGCTGCAGCCCAGAAAAGCAGTGAAAGCGGTGAGAACACAGAGGCTGGTGAGGCCACCCCTGCCGCCGCAGAAAACGGAGAGGCCGATGCTTCTGCTTCTGTCTCAGGGAATGGGGGCAGCCCCGTATCTGAAGCTGCTCAGGAGGAAACTGGTAACCCTCCTGCTGGCGAGACTCCAGGCAATAAGGCAACTGCAGCTTCGACCGCTGAGGAGGCGCCTGCGGAGTAGATAGGCGGAGATATCGCCGGATCCCCCGTTGACGTTGGGTTTCATCCAGGATGCTTTGCACCGTTCTGTGCGGCCGATGGCCCTGCGCATCCTGTACTCCTCCATGGCTTGCGGCTCTGCGGACCGGTGCAGCGACAGACAGGTATCCCCCTGGCGGCATCATAGGGTACAGTACGCATGGTTTACCATAGCTTTCATCTATGGGATACTGTAGAGTTAAACTCTGGTAAGGCTAAAGCGCCAGAAAGTTAAGGTAAAAAGATATGGTCGCACGATGAGACGGAAATCGACAACCCGTATCATATAAGCCGTGCCAACGTGCGCGCGGCCATAGATAGGAGATATGAGTGCCTAAAGCACGCGTGTACGATTTAGCCAAGGAACTTGGCATAGGTAGCAAAGACGTTTTGAACAAGCTCAAGGAAATGGGCGAGTTCGTCAAATCAGCTTCATCAACAGTTGAGCCTCCAGTCGCCCGCAAGATACGCAATGCGTTTGCAGCGGCAGGGCAGGACACCGAATCTGAAGGTATCCCTTCGCAGGCTGACAGGCAGCAGGCGGGGAAGCCAGGCAACAGTGCAGGCAGAGATGCTGGAAAGGTTGCGAAGGACAGCAGCAGCCCGTCGGCGGCCCAGCCAGGCGCTACAAAGCCCGGAGCCTCAGGGGACACTTCTGCTGCAGCCGGGAAGGCTGCGCCAGGGCCTGCCGGCAGTGCGCAAGGTGATGTCAGCCCGGAGAAGGGTACCGGCAGGACGCAGGCGGCAGCCAGCGGCAGCCCGGCACCTTCGTCCCGTAAGCCGGGTACTCCAGGAAAGAAACAGAACGCCCAGGGGAAGAGCCCGGGCGATGCGAAGGGTGCCCCGGCTGCAGCAGGCGTCCCTGTCCCGACGCCGCATCAGCGTAAACCGGGAGCCCCCCGCCCCGGGAATAATCCGTTTATGAGCAGGCAGCATATGGGTGCCCCCACTCCGGGGGATATCCCGCGGCCGCATCCGATGAACCGCCCAGGGGCCTCCGGGGCAGAAGGCCGCGGAGGGCGCGGGCGCGGCGGGCGTACCGGCCAGCAGCCCGGCCGCAATGGCTCGCAGCAGGGGCGTTCCGGCGCACGGTCCGGGCAGCCGCGGAATTCCCGCGGCGGGCGCCCGTCACAGGGTGCAGGGTACAGCACCGGCAGTTCTTCACGGCCAGGCCGTTTCGGCGCCCCAGGCATGAATGGCCAGAGGCCGCAGAACGGGCCAGGCGCAGTCATGCCTTCACGCGGACCGGCCGGCCGCGGCCGCGGGCGTGGCGGTGCTGCCGGTGCTTTCGGGCGCCAGGGCGGGAAATCTTCAAAAGCCCGCAAGGCGGCGCGCCAGCGTCAGCGCCAGGAATACGAGGAGATGCAGGCACCTGTTATCGGCGGCGTACGCATCCCCTCCGGCAACGGGCAGGCAGTCCGCCTCCAGCAGGGCGCTACGCTGTCTGATCTGGCAGACAAGATCAATGTAGCTACGGCATCACTGGTCACCGTCCTGTTCCATCTGGGGGAAATGGCTACAGCTACGCAGTCCCTTGACGAATCTACCTTCAAGATCCTTGGGGAGGAGATCGGCTGGGATATCCAGATAGTGTCTGCCGAAGAAGAGGATAAGGCCCTCCTGCAGCAGTTCGATATTGACCTTGACCAGGAAGAGGACGAGGAAGACCTTGTCCCGCGGCCTCCGGTCGTAACTGTTATGGGGCATGTTGACCATGGTAAAACGCGGCTTCTGGATACGATCCGGCAGACGAATGTGTCAAGCCATGAGGCTGGCGGCATCACGCAGCGCATTGGCGCATATCAGATACATGTTGAGCTCAATGATATAGACCGCCGCATCACTTTCCTTGATACCCCGGGCCATGAAGCGTTTACCGCCATGCGTGCCCGCGGTGCGGAACTCACAGATGTTGCAATCCTTGTGGTAGCAGCCGATGACGGTGTGATGCCCCAGACAGTGGAAGCTATCAACCATGCGCAGGCAGCACATGTGCCTATTGTGGTAGCAGTCAATAAGATTGATATTGAGGGCGCCAATCCTGATAAAGTCCGCGGGCAGCTCACTGAGTACGGACTCGTACCTGAAGAGTACGGCGGCGATACCATGTTCGTTGATATATCCGCGAAGCAGGGCACCAATATCGATAAGCTGCTTGAGGCTGTGCTCCTTACGGCCGACGCAACCCTTGACCTGCGGGCCAACCCGGATACCGATGCGCGCGGTGCAACAGTGGAAGCAAGGCTTGACAAGGGGCGCGGCGCAGTTGCTACCGTCCTGGTCCAGCAGGGTACACTTCATGTCGGCGATGCTATTGTTGCAGGCACTTCATACGGCCGCGTGCGCGCGATGCTTGATGAGAATGGCGGTAATGTGAAGAATGCAGAGCCGTCGACGCCTGTAGCGGTGCTCGGCCTTACTTCCGTACCGTCAGCCGGCGATGTATTCCTGGTCGCCCCGGATGACCGTTCTGCCCGTCAGATCGCTGAAAAGCGTGAAGCTGCGGAGCGTGCGGCACAGCTGGCCCGGCGCCATAAGCGCGTATCCCTTGAGAACCTCAAAGAGCAGTTTGCCAAATCTGAAATCGATATGCTCAACGTTATTATCAAGGGCGATTCCTCAGGTTCCGTGGAAGCACTGGAAGACTCCCTGATGAAGATTGAAGTCTCTGATGAAGTGGGCATCCAAGTCATACACCGCGGGGTCGGCGCCATCACTCAGAATGATGTCAATCTGGCGACTGTCGATAAGGCTGTTATCATCGGTTTCAATGTGCGCCCGAGCAGGCAGGTCGCTGACCTTGCTGAGCATGAGGGTGTTGACATCCGGTACTACTCTGTGATCTACCAGGCTATTGAAGAGATCGAAGCATCCCTTAAAGGCATGCTCAAGCCTGAGTATGAAGAGGCAGTCACTTCGCACAGCGAGATCCGCGAAATATTCCGTTCGTCCAAGTTTGGCAATATTGCCGGCGTTATGGTGGAAGACGGGACAGTCAGGCGCGGCACGAAGGCACGCATTATGCGCAGCGGGATCGTCACAGTCAATGACCTTGAGATCGCCGGCCTGCGCCGTTTCAAGGATGATGTGCAGGAAGTCTCTGAAGGGTATGAGGCCGGTATCAATCTCGGGTCGTTCAACGATATCGAGATCGGCGATATTATTGAGACCTTCGAGATGCGGGAAGTTGAGCGGCAGTAATGGCAAAAACCAATCCCCGTTCAGCGCGTATTGCAGCCGTTATCCAGCGTGTTATTGCTACAGCACTGTCTACCGGCCTGCATGACCCGCGCCTGAAAAGCGTTACTGTTACAGAAGTCCGTGTAACGAACGATATGCAGATTGCACGTATTTTCTGGACGCAGCTTGGAGACCCGGGGCATGCCCAGGGCGAACGCAAACGTGCGGCGCAGGCCCTCCGGCAGGCAACAGGCCATCTGCGGACGCTGGTCGGGCGTTCAACAGGGCTGCGCCTGACCCCCCAGCTGGAATTCGTGTATGATGAAGTCCCTGCCCATGCAACCGCCGTTGAAGATATTATGGTTGTTGCCCGCCATCGTGACGAGCAGCTTGCCAGGCTGCGTGAAAATGCCCGCTATGCAGGCGAGGAAGACCCCTACAGGCACGGCAGTACTGATAACGGGCCGAACGGGGATGAAACAGTGCAGGATGGCAGCGGTTTTGACCACTGATGCTGCAGCGGATCCTGCGGACAGCATCCCTTCTTCCGGTGTTTTCGTTGTTGACAAACCGCAGGGTGTCACCAGCCATGATGTTGTTGCGGCTGCCCGTAAGCTGCTCCATATGAAAAAGGTGGGGCATGCGGGCACTCTTGACCCCATGGCTACCGGTGCCCTTGTTATTGGTTTCGGTAAGGCAACCCGCCTGCTCAATGTGATCACTGGTGCTGATAAAACGTATGAAACAGTGATCCGGCTGGGGCAGTCCACAGCGACTGACGATGCTGAAGGCAGTATTACCCGGGAATATGATACGTCAGCTGTTTCGGACGGGCAGATATACGCTGCTGCCCGCAGCCTGACAGGGACTATCAGGCAGGTCCCCAGCGCATTTTCTGCGGTGAAAGTCAACGGAAGGCGTGCTTATGATCTAGCCCGTGAAGGCAGGCCGGCCGAGCTGGCTGCACGCACAGTCACTATATCTGATTTTACAGTTGACAGTATTGTCCGCCGGAAGATCCGGCAGGATGGCAGCAGCAGTCCTGATGGCTCCCGCAGCCCTGCCGAATACGCTGCTAGGGCTGTAATAGATATCCACGCTCATATCACATGCTCTTCGGGGACATATATCCGTGCTGTCGCCCGCGATCTGGGCGCGATCCTCAGTAACGGCGCCCATCTGACTATGCTGAGGCGCATACGGGTCGGGAAATTTGCGCTGGATGCCGCGCAGGCATACCAGCCTGTGAGGCCTGCCATCCCTGCTGTGGCTGAAAAACAGGTTTTTACGGCACGCGACGGGGGCACGGCGGTCCGGAACAGGGCAGCTTTCCCTGACAATGTGCAGCGCAGGCTTCAGCACTGCCTGTATTCCCCCGCTGAAGCGGCTGCACTGGCGATGCCCGTACTGGCAATATCTGATGCCGATACCGAAATACTCCGCCACGGAGGGATGATTCCTGCGCATATCACGTCTCTCACAGCGGCTGTGAACACCGATTCGCACGAACTTATTGCGCTTGTGGAACCGTGGAAACATCGTACTGCCAAACCTGCTGCCGTTTTTATTGCATAGCACCCGTGGCGTGCAGCTGATACAATATCTGAGTCAGCTTTTTGCGCAGGGGAAGGCTTATGCCATGCCTCTTGAGGCTGGGCACCATTCCGCGCAGAAAGCATATCTATAACAGAAACACCTTTATAACAGAAAACAGTGAGGAAATGATGGACGATATTTTGGGTTCAATGAAAGAACAGGCTGAGAAGCTTGCCGGTATTGATCTTGGCAATGTCAATGCAGGCGAACTGGCCGATAAAGCCAGAGAGGCTGTGAAAAATGCCGATGTTGGGGGGCTTGCCCGGAAGGCAAAAGATATTTTGCCCGACCAGGCTGATTCTGTTATCGATAATATTACTGAAAAACTTAAGTAAACGCTGGAAGATTAGCGGATGGCCGTGCGGACAGATAAAAGAAAGCTGACGGCAGAAGACAGCAGGGCTATGGAGGCAGCATGCCAAATATCCTTACTTATGCGCAGACGATGTTCGATACTTTCGATGTGCGCCCCTTCTCAAGGGTAGATTCCCTTGTCCTGTCATGCTTGGCTTATGTGCATATGAAGGGGGATGTCCCGCGCCTGTACTTTTCCCGGTTCAGCGGCGCAGCATATGCAAATCCCGGGAAAGGTGAAGCTGCCCTCTCAGATGATACGGATAATATGACGCCGCCCCATGCGGGCCCGTCAGGCCGCCCATCTGCTGATGCCGAAGCCCGTATCGAGACCCGCGGCAACTGGTTCGTCCGTCAGGGAAAGAAGGCTGCTGCATGGCTGAAGGCTCTAGTGCACGGCAGCAGATCCGGTACAGATGGGCGCGGCGATGGACTGGCCGGGCCTTCATATCCCGGAGATGCCGAGCGTTTTATACCCCTCGCTGATGTCCTGCGGGCTGAAGATTATGCTGAAATGTTTGATGATGCCGGCCCTGATAATGAGGACCTCCAGCTTCTGCGCGCAGTATGTGAATCCCCGCGGTATCGCGGCATCCAGGTAGGGCAGTATATCCAGAACCAGAATTCTGTCAACGGCGAAGAACAGCAGTTCGGCGCTGTGACCTTCCTCCTCCCCGACGGTACGGAATATATTGCATTCCGCGGTACAGAGGCAAATATCCTGGGGTGGAAGGAAGACTTCGAGATGACGTATCATGCCGTTATCCCCTCCCAGACTGAAGCATATGAGTATCTTGAAGCTGTTGCCGCACAGTCAGGGCGGCCTCTGCGCGTCGGCGGGCATTCCAAAGGAGGGAATCTGGCGGTATACTCAAGTACCCTCGCAGATCCCGGGATCAGGCAGAGGATAGTGGCAGTGTATTCCCATGATGGCCCGGGGTTCCAGGACAGTTTTTTCAGGAATCCAGGGTGGGCTGAAATCAAGGGGAAAGAGGATAAAAGCTGTCCGGAATTTACTGTGGTAGGCCAGCTCCTTAATCCCGAAGCCCCTTACTCCGTTGTGAAGTGCAGCGTCAGCGGGATCCGGCAGCATTACTGTATGAGCTGGAATGTTGTTGACGGCGATTTTGAGTATGCGGAGAGTACAGACCCTGCAGCCGTATCGATCAATTCTTCCATCAGCCAATGGCTGGAAAAGATCCCGCTGGACCGCCGCAAGCTGGTGGTAGGCAGCGTTTATGAGGCAATCCGTGCCGGCGGGTACGAAGACCTTAATGAGCTGAGCAGCGATTTTTCGCATGCGTGGCCCAAAATATACACTGCAGTAAGGAATACCGATCCGCGGGACAGATCGGTGATTTTTGCGATAGTAAGGGATCTGATGGGGCTGCTTGTCCCGTCAATGATCGGTTCGCTGATGTCGCCTCTTATCCCTCCGGCTGTGCCTTCTGCGCTGGCTTCCCTCCGAGGCAGGAACGGGGCAGACAACGGATCCGGCAAATCAGGTTCTGATAAGAATGCAGACAGTCCTGAACGCTCCTGAAAACCCCGCAAGAGGCACATACTCCGAGAAAAAGTCGGAGTTTATCGGTGAGGCATGCCATGCCGGTTCGCTGGAAGAGGCGCTTGATTTTGTGCAGACAGTCCGGTCCCGGAACCCTAAAGCACGTCATGTTGCATATGCTGCGGTCGTTGGGGACAGCAGCCAGGCGCACGAGCGGATGAGCGACGACGGCGAGCCTGCCGGTACTGCGGGCAGGCCTGTGCTCAATGTACTCCGGCAGTCAGGCCTTACGAGGTGCGTTATTGCTGTCACCCGGTATTTCGGAGGGATCCTTCTCGGTTCCGGCGGGCTTATCAGGGCATATTCTTCTGCCGCATCCGCTGCTGTGGCAGGGGCCGAGCTTGCGAAGCTGGTACCTGCAGCCGTTTATGGAACAGTTATAGATTATCCCTCCTATAGCCAGCTTAAGCACTGTATCACGCAGTCCGGCGGGATCGTGCGGGAAGAAAGGTTCACTGAGAAGGTGCGCATGGTTTTTGCTGTTGCATCTGACCGGACGGAAGAATTCAGCAGGCGTATTGATTCTGCGTTCCGCCATGCTGTAACGATTGATACCCTTGAGGAAAGCTATATCACAGTCCCCATTAAAGTTCCCGGCAAGGCAGAGCCAGGAACGGCCGGCGCAGGCACTGCCGGCATAACACTACCTGCGTAACGTTATAATGGGGCAGTATTAGATGGAGGCCATATGGAGCAGGAAACTTTAACGGTAACATATGAACGGCTGCGGCATTCTGATGATTCGCAGGAGCTGAGCAGGCGGGCACGTATGCCGCTGCCCGGCAGGGACGATGGGGCTGCCTTTTCCAGGGCCACTGCGTTGCTGGAGGCCGTGGCCGGCAACCTCCATACGCCTGTTGAAGACCGGGCTTTCCTGGCTGAGGCCATGCCATTCCCGAATATCCTGGTCAAACTGTCCGGTGATCCGGAACCGCAGGTCCGCGCAGCTGTTGCGGCCAACCGCAATGTCAAAGACTGGCTTGCAGGGCGGCTGACAAAAGATGACGATGCCAGTGTCCGCAGGGCGGCATTGCTGAATCCCCAGACATCATGGAAAATGAGGCTTGAAGGTGCGCAGGATCCGCGTACTGACCCTGAAGTGCTTGAGTATCTGGGCACTTTAGGGGCGGAAGAGGGCTCGGAAGATAATGCTATCCTTTCCGCTATGGTGCGCAGGGCTGTTGCGCTGAACCCGAATGCCCCGGATACGCTGGTCCGGGCGCTTGCGCATGACGGGAACGATGATGTCAGCCATGCAGCACAGAAAAGGCTGTCCTGATAGTTTGTACGGGCTCTAATTGTGGCAAAACTTATTGAACATTATTAGAACGTGCGCATGTCGCTGTGGTGAAGTGGGTTATTCTTAAGATATGGCGACTAAAAAAAATACAAAACTCATGAAGGAAAGTGACGAGCGAAGTGGCCGTACGCTTATCCAGCTCGCCCACGAATACGGTGTTGCAACGGCGTACACCGGCCAGGACGGCGAATTCTATGAAATAGGCGATGAGGTGCTTATTGCCGTACTCAAGGCGCTCAATGTAGATGCGTCAGACGATGCAAAGGCACTGAAAGCCCTTGAAAAGAAGCGGCGTACCAAACATCTCCAGCTTGTCAGGCCAACGGTCCTGCATGTGCAGGGTGTGGACAGCAAAGTCAAACTGCACCATGGCAGCACAAGGCTCCCTAAGGCTACGGTCACGCTGGAAGACGGTACGCAGTTCAACGGCGGCAAACCGCTTGCTCTCGAAGAGGGATACAGCCCTGAAGATGAGCCTAGGATGATCGATGGCGAACTCATTGATACATCATATGCCGTAGTCCCTGCCGTGCTCCCCCTGGGATATCATACGCTCCATATAACTGTGGGCAGGAAAACTATCGATTCCCATCTGATCAGTGTCCCGGAAAAGATCGACCTTATTGGCCCTCTGAAAGACGGAAGCCTGTGGGGTTGGATGGCGCAGCTGTATTCAGTGCGCTCCAGGGATTCATGGGGGGTTGGTGATTTCGCTGATCTGCGCGATATGCTCGCAGCTGCAAAAAGCAAGACCGGTGCTGATTTTATCCTTATCAACCCTGTCCATGCTGCCGAGCCTGTTGCTCCGCTTACACCTTCCCCGTATCTGCCTGTTTCCCGGCGGTATATCAACTTTACATATATACGTCCTGAAAATATCGAAGAGTATGCAGCACTGCCCGCCCCTGATGCTGATGAGGTGGAAAAGCTGCATATGCAGGCCCGTAAACTCAACGAAGACCCCAACCGGGTCGACCGTGATGCGATGTGGAGGCTGAAGCGCCCGGCATTATGGAAAATATTTGAAGCGCCGCGTTCCAGGGCCCGCCAGGAACAGTTCACGCAGTACTGCACCAATGAAGGCGAGGACCTCAGGGCATATGCAATATGGTGCCTGGCCTACGACAAGTGGGGCGCTGTCGAGGATGACCCCGGCTGCTGGGAGAAAAAATACAGCAAAGATTCCCCTGAGATCAGGGAACTGTGCGAAAAATATGCAGATACGCTTGAATTCTACATGTGGCTGGAATGGATAGCTACGCAGCAGTTGGCAGAAGCCCAGAAGGCATCGCACAGGGCCGGGATGAAGATCGGCATTATGAGTGACATGGCTGTAGGTGTGCATTCCCAGGGGGCTGAAGTATGGTGGAACCCGGAGCGTTTTGCCAGGGGCGCTACTGTCGGTGCGCCGCCGGATATGTTCAACCAGCAGGGACAAAACTGGAGCCAGCCGCCATTCAATCCGGTGCATCTTGAGGAGACCGGTTACTCCACATACCGCAATATGGTTGCGGGGATGTTTGCCAAAGCCGGCGCCGTCCGCATAGACCATATCCTTGGGCTTTTCCGCCTGTGGTGGATCCCTGAGGGGAACACAGCGGATAAAGGCACATACGTGCAGTATGATTCCTCTGTTATGCTGGGCATCCTGGCGCTTGAAGCCAGCCGGGTGAACGGTACAGTTGTGGGCGAAGATCTGGGGGTCGTGCCGGATTATGTGGCGGATTCCCTGAAAAGCCATGGCCTTATGGGATGCGTTATCGAATGGTACCAGCAGTATGACGGTGAATTCGTGCCTCCCCAGCAGTGGCGTGAAATGGCGCTTGCCAGCGTAACAACCCATGATATGCCTCCGACTGCCGGGTATCTTGCTTTCGAGCATGCCAGGATCCGGGAGCGGCTGGGGCTTCTCGCAGTGCCTCCTGAGCACTTCCTTGCCAGTGCTAAATATGAGCAGAAGCAGGTGATCAGCATGCTTGTTGAGAACGGATATCTTGACAGAGCATATGCGCAGGATATAAAGGTATACGAGCAGCAGGTCGTAGAGGCATTGCACCGTGCCCTGCTGGATTCGCCGTCAAAGCTGAAAGCGGCAGCCCTCGTGGATGCAGTAGGGGAGAGACGCGCGCAGAACCAGCCAGGCACGGATAATGAGTATCCCAACTGGCGTGTGCCTCTGGCAGACAGCAGCGGGCATGCCGTGTATCTCAACGACCTGTTCGATCTGCAGCGGACCCGTTCGCTTGCGGATGTTATGAACGGCAGAAAATAAGTGAAGCAGGCCGTGTGCGCAGAACCGGGGCACACACATACCCCGGTTTGCGTTAGTCTGCCTGCCGCGTTATCATAGACGATTGTTGTGTTCCCTTCGGGGTCCTTCAAAGCGCTTCCCACTCGCATAAGGACTTTCAGGGAGCCCACAGTAAATGGTGCATCGCAATAGCGGTATATGGGTATGCTGTGTGCGCTGCGCTTGGAACACAATAAAAAGAAAAGGTCGTACCGTGAAAACATTTTCACCTAAACCAGCCGATCTGAGCCATGAGTGGTACGTCGTAGACGCTACCGACGTGGTCCTCGGTCGTCTTTCCGTGGCAGTTGCCAATTTGCTGCGCGGCAAGAACAAGCCGTCTTTCGCACCACATGCGGATTCAGGCAATTTTGTTATTGTTATTAACGCTGAGAAGATATCCCTGAGCGGAGGCAAACTTGATAAGAACCTGTACCATCATTCAGGCTTCCCGTCAGGGCTCCGTGCAGATTCATACGCGGAACTTCTGAAAAGCAACCCTGCGCGCATTGTTACAGCTGCCGTTAAGGGAATGATGCCGAAGAACAAGCTCAGCCGTGCCCAGCTCGCCCGCCTTCGTGTTTACCGCGGTGCTGAACATCCTCATACATCCAACAAGCCAGCAGCCTACGAGATCGAACAGATCTCACAGCAGGCTAAGTAGTAACCGAAAGGAGAATCAACTTATGGCTGATAACGAAAACTCCACGGTTACCGAAACCGGGGAAACCACAGTATTTACTTCTGAAACAAATCAGGGTGCAGGAACAGGTACTTCTGCTGTTGCTCCGGGCTACGGCACAGGGCGGCGCAAGGAAGCTGTTGCGCGTGTGCGCCTCCTTCCGGGCACAGGCAAGTGGACTATCAATGGGCGTACCCTTGAAGAGTATTTCCCAAGCCGCCTGCAGCAGCGTGAGGTCAACTCGCCTATCGTACTTCTCAAGCTGGAAGGCAAGTTCGATGTTAAGGTACGTGTTGACGGCGGCGGTGTCACAGGCCAGGCCGGTGCAGTCCGCCTGGGTGTGGCCCGTGCGCTCAATGCTATTGACAGGGATGCGAACCGCGCTGCTTTGAAGAAAGCAGGGTTCCTGACCCGCGATGCCCGCATCGTTGAGCGCAAGAAGGCTGGCCTGCATAAGGCCCGTAAGGCTTCACAGTACTCGAAGCGTTAAGCCTGCCCTTCCCACCGGCCTGTTGCATGCTGCCGGCGAAAGGGTACGGAAGGCCCCGGAGGTTTTGTTCTCCGGGGCCTTTTGCTGTACTGCAGCTGCTGCAGGCAGCCCGCATGCCGGTATATCTGCACCGCGGCGTGCCGCCCATATACAACACGGCATATCATCACACTCTTCACTGTAAAGTTATATAATTAAAAAGTCTTTCAACTAAAAGGAAAGACGCCGAATACCGGCAGCTGGACAATATGGGGTCGGCTGCCCAAGAACAAAGGGGTTTCCATATGAAAGCAATAGTTGCTACTGAAGATAAAAAGGCAAAGGTTGTAGAAAAGGAACTGCGCCCGCTGAGGTATGGTGAAGCGCTTCTTGACATGGAATGCTGCGGTGTGTGCCATACGGACCTTCACGTTAAGAATCAGGATTTCGGCGATAAGACCGGCGTTGTACTGGGGCATGAAGGCATTGGAATCGTCCGTGAGGTTGCCGAAGGGGTGACTACCCTGAAGCCCGGCGACCGTGCGTCGGTTGCATGGTTCTTCGAAGGCTGCGGGCACTGTGAATACTGCACGACGGGCCGGGAAACGCTGTGCCGTGAAGTAAAGAACGCCGGGTACACCGCTGACGGCGGCATGGCTCAGCAGTGCATCGTCACTGCAGATTACGCTGTAAAAGTCCCTGAAGGGCTTGACCCTATGCCTGCCAGCTCAATTACCTGCGCAGGCGTGACTACGTATAAGGCTATCAAGGAATCCGGCGTCCATCCGGGCGAATGGCTCCTGATCTCCGGCCTGGGCGGGCTTGGGAACCTTGCCCTGCAGTATGCCAAGAATGTATTTGAGGCCCATGTTATTGCAGTAGATGTTAATGAAGGCCAGCTTGATTTTGCCCGTGAATATGGCGCAGACCTGTGCGTGAATCCGCTTGATACAGATGTTGCTGCATTCGTCCAGGAGAAGGTTGGCGGCGCCCATGCTGCGGTTGTTACTGCGGTGAGTAAGGCTGCTTTCAATGCTGCTGTTGGCGCTGTACGCGCAGGGGGCACGGTCGCAGCTGTAGGGCTGCCGAGCGAATCAATGGATCTGAGCATCCCGCGCCTCGTGCTTGACGGGATCCGCGTGGTCGGATCCCTTGTCGGCACCCGTAAAGACCTGGAAGAAGCTTTCCAGTTCGGGGCCGAAGGGAAGGTCGTCCCACAGTGCACCCCTCGCAGTATGGAAGATATCAATGATATTTTCGATGAAATGCTTGAGGGCAAGATCCGCGGCCGTATGGTCATTGATCTCAAGCACTGATCCTCCGTACTGACCGGCATGTCGGAGCCTGAGAACAGCTTTATGCCTTGAGGCTGCGGTATGCGGTCATAATACGCTTGATGCATGCGGCCCGGTCCCCATGGGGTGGTACTGGGCATTATGCATGCACAGTGAGGTTTTGGGCTGCTGCCGGGGGAAGGCCTGCCGTCCGGTTATGGAGGGTGCGGTGCAGCGCCGGAACGCACAACACGGTGCCGGGAATTTATCTAGCTTATGTGATGTAATTCACATAAGACACATTTTTATTGAGGTGTGGCCAGGATGCAGCAGGTTTGCTGAAGAACTTGCGCAGCATATACGGCCTGACGGAAGGAACTCTAGTGGCAACAGCAGAAAGCACTGCAGCAAGCGACGCTGAAAAAGAGGTCGATACCCTTGTAGCTAAAGCGCTCACGGCTTTGGATGAATACAGCAGCTATGATCAGGAAAAGATTGATTACATTGTCGGCAAGGCTTCTATTAAGGCCCTCAGCGCCCATCTTGCCCTTGCGCAGATGGCGGTTGAGGAAACAGGGCGAGGGCTTATTGAAGACAAGGCAACGAAGAATATTTTCGCCTGCGAGCATGTGACCCATCATATGATGAACCAGCGCACAGTAGGCGTGATCAGTGAAAATGATGTTGACGGCATTACGGAAGTTGCAGAGCCTGTTGGCGTAGTTGCCGGCGTGACCCCCGTGACGAACCCGACGTCAACAGTGATCTTTAAGTCGCTGATCGCTTTGAAAACGCGCTGTCCGATCGTATTCGGGTTCCATCCTTACGCTCAGAAATGCTCGGCGGAAGCTGCCCGGATAGTCCGTGATGCGGCAGTTGCTGCAGGTGCCCCCGAAAACTGTATCCAGTGGATCGAACACCCCTCCATTGAAGCTACCGGCGCCCTGATGAAGCATCCCGGTGTGGCCACGATCCTTGCTACAGGCGGCCCCGGAATGGTCCATGCTGCATATACTTCCGGCAAACCGGCTCTTGGCGTGGGTGCAGGCAATGCCCCGGCTTATGTGGATAATGATGTTGATGTGGAGCGTGCCGTCAACGATCTGGTCCTTTCCAAGCATTTTGATTACGGTATGATCTGCGCAACTGAACAGGCTATTATTGCGCATAAAGATATCTATCCTTCTCTGGTCAAAGAGATGAAGCGCCGTAAAGCTTATTTCGTCAATGCAGAAGAAAAGGCAAAACTTGAACAGTACATGTTCGGCGTTACAGCATATGCAGGCAAGGATGCGCCCAAGCCGCAGCTGAACTCTGCTGTCCCCGGAAAATCCCCCCAGTGGATCGCGCAGCAGGCGGGGTTCTCTATCCCCGATGATGCAGCTATCCTTGTGGCAGAGTGCAGGGAGGTTGGCCCCAACGAGCCTCTGACCCTTGAGAAGCTCTGCCCTGTGCATGCGCTGCTGAAGGCAAAGGATAAAAACCAGGCGTTCGACATGTGCGAGCAGATGCTTGTTTACGGTACCGGGCATACGGCAGCCATCCATACAAATAATGAGGAGCTGGTCGATGAGTACGGGCTGCGGATGCATGCCTGCCGGATTATCTGGAATTCCCCGGCTTCGCTGGGCGGTATCGGCGATATTTATAATGCTATCGCGCCGTCGCTGACGCTGGGCTGCGGGTCGTACGGGCGCAATTCCGTGTCAGGGAATGTCCAGGCTGTCAATCTGATCAATGTCAAGCGTATTGCACGAAGGAACAATAATATGCAGTGGTTCAAAGTCCCGCCGAAAACCTATTTCGAGCCAAACGCTATCCGCTACCTGCGCGACATGGTGGGTGTGAACCGCGTATGCTTTGTGTGCGATAAAACGATCCTTCAGCTGGGGATCATCGACAAAGCGATCCATCAGCTGCAGCTGCGGCTGAACAAAGTCGAATGGCGGATCATTGATTATGTGGAGCCTGAGCCTTCGGTACAGACCGTTGAACGCGGCGCACAAATGATGCGTGAAGATTTCCATCCGGATACGATTATCGCTATCGGCGGCGGCTCCCCGATGGATGCAGCCAAGATTATGTGGCTTCTGTATGAGCATCCGGAAATCGAGTTCCGCGATATCCGTGAAAAATTCTTCGATATCCGTAAACGTGCATTCCGCCTGCCTGAACTTGGGCATAAAGCCAAGCTCGTGTGCATCCCGACAACCTCGGGGACGGGGTCAGAAGTTACCCCGTACGCAGTGATCACTGACCAGGAAACAGGTTTCAAGTATCCGATCACTGATTATGCATTAACACCGTCGGTGGCTGTAGTCGATCCTGTACTTGCCCGTACCCAGCCGCGGCGGGTAGCTTCCGATTCCGGCTTTGACGCCATGACACACTGCCTGGAAGCTTTCGTGTCGTGCTATGCAAATGATTTCACCGATGCCATGGCTTTGCACGGTATGAAACTGTTGTGGGATAACCTTTCCATGGCGGTCAACGAAGGCACCTCGGCCCCTGATGCCCAGGAGCACGTGCATAATGCGGCGACGATGGCAGGCATGGCATTCGGTTCTGCGTTCCTGGGCATGTGCCATTCCATGGCCCATACGATCGGCGCTGTGTGCCATATCGCCCATGGCCGCACTAACTCTATCCTGCTGCCGTATGTGGTGAGGTACAACGGCACCATCCCGGATGAGCCCACCAGCTGGCCGAAATACAATAAGTACGTTGCCCCCGAGCGGTACCAGCAGGTTGCCCGATATCTTGGCCTCAAGGCTGATACGCCTGAGGAAGGCGTTGAAAACCTTGCGGTAGCCCTTGAAGACTACCGTGACAACAGGCTTGGCATGGACCATGACTTCAGGTCATGCGGGGTAGATGAGGATTTCTTCTGGTCTGAGCTTGACCGTATCGGCATGCGCGCGTATGAGGACCAGTGCACCCCTGCAAACCCGAGGATCCCGCTGATCGAAGATATGAAAGATATCTCTATTGCAGCCTACTACGGTGTGTCCCGGGAGGAGGGGCATAAGCTCCGTCTTGAGCATGATGCGGGGAAGGCAGACGGCACCCAGGAACAGGGTAAATAATATCTGGCAACACGCAGCGGCATTTTGGCCATAGGGTGTGCTTAAATAGTCAAGTTGCCTGTTGAAGGCTCGTTTATATTTGAATTATGAAAAGCGAGCGCGGCTGCAGCCCAAGGCTGTATACTGCGCACTGATGTGGTCTCGCCCGTACGTGTATGGGGAGCTTGCTCGGTGCCCTTTGGAACAGGTTGGTAATGTATCAAATCGCAGAAAGGGCGAACAGCAATGGCGGGACAGAAAATCCGCATCAGGCTAAAGTCCTATGACCATGAGGTCATTGACCAGTCGGCAAAGAAAATTGTCGAGACGGTTACGAACGCTGGCGCAACAGTAGTTGGGCCTGTGCCTCTTCCTACCGAGAAGAACGTCTTTGTTGTAATTCGTTCCCCTCATAAGTACAAGGATTCTCGCGAGCATTTCGAGATGCGTACGCATAAACGTCTTATTGATATAGTGGATCCAACGCCCAAGGCTGTTGATTCACTTATGCGTCTTGATCTGCCGGCAGACGTTAATATCGAGATAAAGCTGTAGGGAGGAGGAAGAAATGTCGTCAAATCAGAATCGTACTGCGCTCATAGGCAAAAAGCTCGGGATGTCGCAGGTGTGGGATGAGAATGGCTTCTTCGTCCCGGTAACCCTTGTGGATGTTGCCACAAATGTTGTTACAGCTGTTAAGAGCGAAGACACCGATGGCTATAAAGCTGTCCAGCTCGGCTACGGTGCTATAGACCCTACTAAGGTGACAAAGCCGCTTGCCGGCCATTTCGCCAAGGCAGGCGTTACCCCTCGACGCCATCTCGTAGAAGTCCGCACAGAGGATGCTGACAGCTACGAACCGGGGCAGGAATTAGCAGCAGATACTTTCAAAGATGGTGATCGTGTCGATGTCACCGGTACCACAAAGGGGAAGGGTTTCGCCGGAACCATTAAGCGCTGGGGCTTCAAGTCCTACCGCCGTACCCACGGCTCCCATAAGAATGAGCGCCGTCCCGGTTCTATTGGTGCCTGCGCAACTCCAAGCCGCGTCCTTAAGGGCAAGCGCATGGCCGGGCATATGGGGCATGTGACCCATACGACCCAGGGCCTCACAGTTGTTTCTTCAGATGCAGAGAATGGCGTAGTAGCAATCAAGGGTGCTATCCCAGGGCCTAAAGGCGCTATTGTCCTTCTTCGTTCAGCAGTGAAGGGAGCGTAACCATGGCAGATGTTTCATTGAATGTTACAGGCGCCAAAGGTAAGGCCGCAGGCGACGTAAAAGTCCCTGCAGAACTCTTCGGCATTGGGCAGGACGAAGTCCGCAGCCATGTCCCGCTGGTACATCAGGTTGTTATCGCACAGCTTGCTGCAGCGCGCCAGGGGACGCACGCTGTCAAGAACCGTGCCCGCATATCAGGCGGCGGCAGGAAGCCATGGAAACAGAAGGGTACAGGCCGTGCCCGCCAGGGTTCCATCCGCGCCCCCCAGTTTGCAGGCGGTGCGGTAGTCCATGGGCCGGTACCGCGCGATTATTCGCAGCGTACCCCCAAGAAGATGAAGGCAGCAGCTTTGCGCTATGTACTGTCTGACCGCTGCAATGCAGGCCGCGTGCATGTAGTCGATTTTGGGATAGCCGACAGGCCGTCTACAAAAGCGGCACTGTCTGTGCTTGAGCCTCTGGTAGCGCAGCGTTTCACTACAGTTGTCCTTGGCCGCGAGAATATCAATGAGTGGATGTCTGTACGCAATCTGCCTACAGTACATGTGCTTTTCGCCGACCAGCTGAATACATACGATGTTGTCACAGCTGAAGATGTGGTCTTCACTAAGGAAGGCCTTGAATCATTCACCGGTGGCACGAAGTCTGGTAAGGAGGCTTAACCATGGCAGTAACACGTAGGGCAGCCCATGATGTTATCCTCAGGCCTGTAGTTTCCGAAAAGAGCTATGCTAACTCTGACCGTGGCCAGTACACTTTCGTAGTCGCTGATAATGCCAATAAGGTAGAAATCAAGCAGGCCATCGAAGAGATATTCAAAGTAAAGGTAACCAACGTCAACACCCTTAACCGCCAAGGCAAAACCAGGCGCACCCGCACAGGTTTCGGACGCAGGGCTTCGCAGAAGCGCGCGATCGTTACTGTTGCTGAGGGCCAGACGATCGATATCTTCGGTAACTAAAGGTTAGCCGAGAAAGTTAGGTACTAAATTATGGCTATCCGTCAATATAAGCCAACAACCCCAGGGCGCCGCAACGCTTCTGTATCTGATTTTTCAGAGATCACGCGTTCCACCCCGGAGAAGTCTCTGCTGCGTAAACTCAGCAAGACCGGCGGCCGTAACAGTTACGGCCGTATGACAAGCCGCCACCGTGGCGGCGGACACAAGCGCCAGTACCGCCTTATTGATTTCAAGAGGTGGGATAAAGATGGCGTACCAGCAAAAGTTGCTGAGATCGAATATGATCCGAACAGGTCGGCCCGCATCGCGCTCCTGCATTATGCAGATGGCGAGAAGCGCTATATCATTGCCCCGCAGGGTGTGAGGCAGGGAGATGTTATTGAGACAGGTGCACAGGCAGATATCAAGCCCGGCAACAACCTGCCTCTGCGTAACATCCCCACAGGTACTGTTATCCATGCTATTGAGCTCCGCCCTCTTGGCGGTGCTAAGATTGCACGCTCTGCAGGTACCGCTGTCCAGCTCGTTGCAAAAGATGGCGCTCTGGCCCAGCTGCGCATGCCTTCAGGCGAAATCCGCAATGTTGATGCCCGGTGCCGTGCAACTGTTGGCGAAGTCGGTAATTCCGACCATGCCAATATTGAGCTTGGCAAGGCAGGCCGCGCCCGGTGGATGGGCAAGCGCCCAATAACCCGCGGTGAGTCCATGAACCCTGTTGACCATCCGCATGGCGGCCGTACACGTGGCGGCAAACCGCCAGTATCGCCATGGGGTAAGGGCGAAGTCCGTACCCGTCATCCGAAGAAGGCTTCGAACAGGATGATTGTCCGTCGCCGTCCAGCTGGTAAGCATCGCAAGTAAGGAAGTGTCGTACAGATGACTCGAAGCATCAAGAAGGGGCCATTCGTCGACGCCCACTTGCAGAAAAAGGTCGACGCACAGAATGCCAGCGGCAGCCATGATGTTATCAAAACATGGTCCCGCCGTTCCATGATCACGCCGGATTTCATTGGGCACACTTTTGCTGTGCACAATGGGCGTACTCATGTCCCAGTATTTGTAACAGAAGCAATGGTCGGTCACAAGCTTGGGGAGTTCGCGCCTACACGCACATTCCGCGGGCATGTGAAAGATGATAAAAAGGCACGCCGTTAAGGCGAGGAAGAGTAAAGACACATGGAAGCTAAAGCAATTGCTCGTCATGTTCGTGTGACACCGCGCAAGGCTCGCCGCATGGTCGACCTCATCCGAGGCAAGAAGGCGGCCGAAGCTATTACTATCCTCAAGTTTGCTCCGCAGGATGCATCTGTCCCAGTACGCAAGGTACTGGAGAGCGCAGTTGCCAATGCCCGCGTGCTTGCGGATAAGAATAACACCCCATTACGCGAGAATGAACTGATCGTTAAAGAAACATATGTTGATGAGGGTGTAACCCTGAAGCGTTTCCGTGCCCGTGCACAGGGGCGCGCAGGCCGCATCAACAAGCGCACCAGCCACATCACGGTTGTAGTCGCCGACAAGGAAGGAGCCCGGTAATGGGACAAAAAGTTAACCCGTTTGGCTACCGCCTCGGCGTAACTGAATCACATCGCAGCAAGTGGTTCTCCGATTCCACCAAGAAGGGGGAGCGTTACCGCGATTTCGTTCTTGAGGATGACAAGATCCGCAAGGAGATGGAAAAGGATCTTGAGCGCGCAGGCGTATCCCGCGTGGTCATTGAGCGCACCCGTGACCGCGTCCGTGTGGATATCCATACAGCACGGCCGGGCATCGTTATTGGCCGCCGCGGCGCTGAAGCAGACCGCGTCCGCGCCAAGCTGGAGAAGATCACCGGCAAGCAGGTCCAGCTCAATATCTTCGAAGTCAAGAATGCTGCTATCGATGCCCAGCTTGTTGCACAGAGCATCGCTGAGCAGCTTACCAACCGAGTAACATTCCGCCGTGCTATGCGCAAGGCCCAGCAGGATGCTATGCGTGCGGGTGCCCGCGGTATCCGCATCAAGCTGTCAGGCCGCCTTGGCGGCGCTGAAATGAGCCGTTCCGAGTTCTACCGTGAAGGCCGTGTCCCTCTGCAGACCCTGCGTGCGCTTATTGATTATGGCTTCTTTGAAGCGCATACAACATATGGGCGTATTGGCGTCAAGGTATGGATATACAAGGGCGATATGACCGAGCGTGAATTCGAAGAGCAGCAGGCTCAGCAGAATAACCGTTCCCGCCGCGGCGGCAATGGCCGCCCGCGCCGCTCCGGCCGTGGCGCCGGCAGGCCGCAGCAGCAGAATGCCCAGGGCGCAGCGCCTCAGGCACAGCAGGCCGGACAGCCTGCCGAGCAGGCTCCTGCCGCCCAAGAAGCAGAAGTAAAGGAGTAAACGAATGCTTATTCCAAAAAGAGTAAAGTACCGTAAGCAGCAGCGGCCTGGCCGCCGTGGCATGTCTAAGGGCGGTAACGAGATCAACTTCGGTGATTTCGGTATCCAGGCTCTTGCTCCTGCATATGTGACCAACCGTCAGATCGAAGCTGCGCGTATTGCAATGACACGTTATATCAAGCGCGGCGGGCGTGTATGGATCACTATCTTCCCTGACCGTCCGCTCACCAAGCATCCTCTGGGGTCCCGAATGGGGTCCGGTAAGGGTGCCCCTGAATTCTGGATCGCCAATGTGCATCCCGGACGCGTTATGTTTGAAATTTCGGGTGTCTCGGAAGAGGTAGCACGCGAAGCGCTTCGCAGGGCAGTCGATAAGCTGCCTATGAAGTGCAGGATAATCGCACGTGAAGGCGGTAATAACTAATGGCTATCGGTACTCCTGATTATAGTATTAAGAATCTGAACGAGAAGACTGATGCTGAGATCAAAGAATCCATCAGCAAGTCCAAGGAAGAGCTTTTCAACCTGCGCTTCCAGAAGGCAACGAGTCAGCTCGAGAACAGCTCACGTATCAGGGCTGTAAAAACCGACATTGCTCGTATGTATACGGTTTTGCGTGAGCGTGAGCTTGGTATTACCCAGGCTCCGGAAGAAACAAGCGGAAAGGCTGAGAAATAAATATGGCTGAAAAGCTTGAGCGTAATGAGCGCAAAGTTCGCCGCGGATATGTCGTGTCCGATGCAATGGACAAGACCATAACCGTGTCGCTGGAACAGCGTTCTACCCACCCCCTTTATGGTAAGGTCGTGCGTAGCAACCGTAGTGTTAAGGCCCATGATGAGAATAATGAGGCGCATGTTGGCGACCTTGTTACAATTATGGAGACCAGGCCTTTGAGCAAAACAAAGCGCTGGCGTCTCAGCGCTATTGTTGAGCGTGCTAAGTAAATAAGTTCGGCAAGGCTCCTGGTACACCTCTTAGCGGTGTACCAGGAGGACCAGCTCGGCTAAGGAGAATCAATGATTCAACCAGAATCACGGCTTCATATTGCCGACAACACGGGTGCCAAGGAGATCCTGGCTATCCGCGTGCTCGGCGGATCGAAGCGACGCTATGCCGGCATCGGCGACATCATTGTCGCTTCCGTCAAGGATGCAATCCCTGGCGGGTCGGTCAAGAAGGGCGATGTGGTGAAAGCTGTCGTCGTCCGCACAGTAAAGGAACACCGTCGTAAAGACGGCTCATATATCAAGTTCGATGAGAATGCCGCTGTTATTCTTGGCAACGGCCGCGAACCTCGTGGGACCCGTATCTTCGGACCGGTCGGACGTGAATTGCGCGACAGGCGTTTCATGAAGATCGTGTCTCTTGCTCCGGAGGTGATCTGATGGTAGCCAAGATCAAGAAGAACGATCAGGTGAAGGTCATCCGCGGCAAAGATCGCGGCGCTGAAGGCAAAGTCCTCCGTGTACTGCCGGATAACAGGCTTATTGTCGAGGGCGTTCAAATCGTAAAGAAGCATGTCCGTGCTACGCAGCAGGGTCAGGAGTCCGGGATCATTTCCGTTGAGGCTCCTATCCACCGCTCCAACGTGATGGTTATTGACCCTGAAAGCGGCAAGCCTACCCGCGTTGGTGTCAAGGTAACTGAAGAAGCACGTGACGGTAAGGTAAAGCGCGTACGTGTGCGCATTGCCAAAAAGTCAGGTAAGGAGCTGGCATGAGCACTACAGTAGAAGCACCAGCAGTTCCACGCCTTAAGGAGCGCTATCTCAAGGAAATTGTGCCTGAACTGGAGAAAGAGTTCAATTACTCCAACCCCATGCAGGTGGCAGGCCTTGAGAAGATCGTAGTTTCCATGGGGGTTGGGGCTGCAGCCCGCGATTCCAAACTCATCGAAGGCGCGATCCGTGATCTTACCCTTATCACAGGGCAGAAACCGAAGGTAACGCATGCAAAGAAGTCTGTCGCACAGTTCCATTTGCGCGAAGGCCAGGCTATCGGCGCATTCGTGACTTTGCGCGGCGACCGTATGTGGGAATTCCTCGACCGCCTTCTGACACTTGCTCTTCCCCGTATCCGTGATTTCCGCGGTATCAGCAGCGAGCAGTTTGACGGCAACGGGAATTATAATTTCGGGTTGACTGAGCAGTCCATGTTCCATGAGATCGATCCGGATTCCATCGACCACCGCCGTGGTATGGATATTACAGTCGTTACGAACACCAAGGAAGATGAGGAAGCCAGGTCGCTTCTGAAGCACCTCGGATTCCCGTTCAAGGAGAACTAAAATGGCAAAAACCGCTCTGAAAAATAAGGCGGCCCGTAAGCCTAAGTTCGCTGTGCGTGGATACACGCGCTGCCAGGTGTGCGGACGCCCCCATTCCGTTTATCGTAAATTCGGCCTCTGCCGTGTATGCCTGCGTGAAAAGGCACACCGCGGCGAGCTCCCAGGCGTTACGAAGTCCAGTTGGTAAATATCGACGCTGAAGGTCCGCGGCCAGGCATTGTTTGTGCCGGGCGGCGGAAACCACGGCGAGGAAGGGCATAAGCCCAAATGACAATGACAGATCCAATCGCAGATATGCTTACACGTCTGCGTAATGCGAGTGCGGCAAAACATGAGACTGTGGACATGCCATACTCGAAATTCAAGGCACATATTGCTGAGATCCTTAAGCGCGAAGGCTACATTTCAGGCTTCGAAGCTAAGGAAGCGCGCGTAGGACAGACACTTGAGATCACTCTCAAGTATGGTTCCCGCGGCGAGCAGAGCATCAACGGCATCAAGCGGGTTTCCAAGCCCGGCCTGCGCCGTTACGCAAAATCCGACGCTTTGCCTATGCCTCTCGGAGGCCTTGGTATTGCTATCATATCTACAAGCGCCGGCCTGATGACCCAGAAGGAATGCCTCGACAGGGGCATTGGCGGCGAAATCGTTGCCTACGTGTGGTAAGGAGGAGCATAGATGGCATCACATATTGGTAAGCTCCCCATCACCATCCCGGCTGGGGTAGAAGTAAAGGTTGACGGGACTGTAGTTACTGCCAAAGGCCCTAAGGGGACAGACAGCTATACTCTTCCCGAAGGCATTACCCTGAAAATTGACGGCAGCGAGATCACTGTAGAAGCAGCTGATGACCAGCGCCCGACCCGTGCACGGCACGGCCTGAGCCGTTCCATCCTCGCTTCTATCGTTAAAGGCGTCCATGAAGGATTCAGCAAGCGCCTGATGATCGTCGGAACCGGTTACCGTGCTGCCGCCAAAGGCAAAGGCATCGAGTTCTCTCTCGGCTATTCGCATACTATTACTGTGAACCCGCCCGAGGGGATAGAGTTTGAGCTCCCGAACCCTAATGAGGTTATCGTTAAGGGTACTGATAAACAGGCAGTTGGACAGGTTGCTGCGAATATCCGCAAGCTTCGTGCCCCTGAACCGTACAAGGGCAAGGGCATCAAGTATGATGATGAACGCATCATCCGCAAGGCAGGAAAGGCTGGTAAGTAATGGCAGTCACTATTATCGGTAAAGGTAAAAAGATATCCCGCCTGCGTCGCCATGCCCGGCTTCGCAAGAAGATCACGGGCACACCTGAGCGCCCACGTCTTGTAGTTACCCGTACGAACCGCAATATGATCGCACAGATCGTTGACGATACCAAAGGGGTCACCCTGGTAAGCGAGTCTACACTGGCTAACGATTTCGGCGAATTCAAAGGTACTAAGACTGAAGCTGCTAAGAAAGTTGGCGAATTGCTGGCTAAGAAGGCGAAGGATGCAGGTATCACTGCAGTAGTCTTCGATCGTGGCGGAAATAAATACCACGGCCGCGTCGCAGCTGTTGCGGACGGCGCCCGTGAAGGAGGTTTGCAGCTGTGAGCGATGATCAGACTGTAAAAGAAACCGAAGAGGTTGTGGACGCACACAATACCGGTGAGGCTTCATCGGCAGCCTCTGAAGGGGCCGCAGAGGCTTCAGGCGAGCGCAGGTCATCCCGCCGCGGCGGGCGTGGCCGCGGCGAACGCCGCTCGCGCCGTGACCGCGATGACAACCGTGATGAACTTATGGACCGCGTAGTTACTATCCGCCGTGTGTCAAAGACTAATAAGGGCGGCCGGACTATGAGCTTCGCTGCGCTTGTTGTTGTCGGCGACGGCAAGGGTACTGTTGGCGTAGGCTACGGAAAGTCCCGCGAGGTCCCCTCAGCTATTGCTAAGGGCCAGCTTGAGGCTAAAAAGCATATGTTCACGGTCCCGCGGCTGCGCGGCACTATCCCGCACCCGATTATCGGGCATGAATCTGCAGGTACTGTGCTCCTCCGCCCCGCGGCACCAGGTACTGGTGTTATTGCAGGCGGTGCAGTGCGTGCTGTCCTTGAATGCGCAGGTATCACCGATATCCTGAGCAAGACTATGGGCTCCGGCAATTCTATCAATACAGTCCGTGCAACGGTTTCTGCATTGAAGAACCTCGAAGAGCCGCAGGAAGTTGCTGCACGCCGCAACATGACCCTTCAGGAAGTCGCCCCTGACCGCCTGCTTCGTGACCAGGCTGCAGGGATCGACGAAGAGCGCAAAGCCCGTGAGGAAGCCCAGGCGGCCAAAGCAGCGAAGGACGGTGAGTAATGCCTACCAAGAAGAAACAGATTAAGATTACTTTGAAAAAGGGTCTTGCTGGTTCTCAGCAGTATCAGAAGGACTGTGTCCGTACGCTCGGCCTCCATAAGATCGGGCAGAGCACCGTACGCGAAGACAATCCTAATGTCCGCGGTGTTATTAGCAAGGTAGCCCACCTGGTAACTGTTGAGGAGGCGTAACCATGGCTAAAGAACAAGAAGTAGATATCCTCCAGATGCATGACCTGCGTCCGGCACCGGGTGCGAAAAAAGCCCGCACACGTGTCGGCCGCGGCGAAGGCTCAAAGGGCAAGACCTCCGGGCGCGGTACCAAGGGTACAAAGGCGCGTTATCAGGTGCGCCCAGGTTTTGAAGGCGGCCAGCTTCCGCTGTACATGCGCCTTCCCAAGCTGCGCGGCTTCAGGAACCCTTTCAAGGTAGAGTTCCAGGTCGTTAATCTTGATAAAGTTGCTGAGCTTTTCCCCAAGGGCGGCGAAGTTACTGTCGAGGCACTTGTTGAAAAAGGCGCAGTGCGCAGGAACCGTCCGGTGAAGGTTCTCGGAACCGGCGATATCAGCGCTGCCTATACATTCAAGGGTGTCAGAGCTTCCTCATCCGCTGTGAAGAAAATCGAAGCAGCCGGCGGTTCTGTTGAAGCTGAATAAGATATTTCGCAGAAATATGCCGGAATTCTTGCTGTATATCATATAAGCAGGAGTATTGGCCCTCTCAATGCCTATGTTGTTGAGAGGGTCTTATGTTTTTTGTATAATGTGCAACTAGTGTGTTTGTGAAAAGCTGTAGAAAGCAGTAGCTAAGAGGAGGCCAAGTGAGAACTCTCATTCGGGCATTAAAAACTAGGGAATTACGCAATAAGATCCTTTTCGTGATCTTCCTGATCATCATATTCCGTATAGGCTCCTCCATACCTACCCCAGGCGTTGACTATACAGCAGTAAGGGCCTGCACCACCCTGCAGCAGGCTAACCCGACCGAGAATTTTGTAGGGCTCGTCAACCTTTTCTCGGGCGGCGCCCTGCTCCAGCTGTCTATTTTTGCGCTGGGCATTATGCCGTATATTACGGCGTCAATAGTTATCCAGCTGCTGCGCGTAGTTATACCGCGTTTTGAAGAGCTTCATAAGGAGGGGCAGTCAGGGGAGGCAAAGCTTACTGAATATACGCGGTACCTGACTATCGGGCTTGCTGTACTGCAGTCCACGACTATCCTGGTCACAGCACGCTCCGGGCAGCTGTTCGCCGGCCGCTGCAGCCGCCAGGTGATCCCGGACGGGTCTATCGGCAACCTCAGCATGATGGTCCTTATTATGACCGGTGCAACAGGCCTTATTATGTGGATGGCGGAGCTTATTACCGATAAAGGGATCGGCAACGGCATGTCCATCCTGATCTTTACGTCTATCTGCTCCAGCTTCCTGCCGCAGCTGTGGAACGTCGGCATCAAGGGGCAGTGGGTACAGTTCGGCATTGTTGTAGCCGTTATCATCTTTATCCTTATTTTTGTAGATTACGTTGAACTTATGCAGCGCCGTATCCCGGTACAGTACACGCGGCGTATGATCGGGCGGAAAATGTACGGCGGCACGTCCACCTATCTGCCTATCAAAGTGAATATGGCAGGTGTTATCCCGCCGATTTTCGCTTCCTCGATTTTGGCTCTCCCGACGCTGGTAGCCCAGTTCTTTGACCCGAAGTCAAAGTGGGTCATGTGGATCAATTCCAATTTCGCCAACACCACGAGTACCTGGTATATTGCCCTTTACTCGCTGATGATCATATTCTTTACTTTCTTCTATACCGGCATTATTTTCAATACGGATGAGACTGCTGACAATATGAAGGAATACGGCGGGTTCATCCCCGGTATCCGCGCAGGCAGGGCCACATCCCAGTATCTGAAGTATGTGGTAGACAGATTGAACACGGTAGGCGCATTCTATCTGCTGTTCGTCTGCCTGGTCCCGACAGTGCTGATCATGGCACTCCAGCTGAATTCCAGGCTTCCGTTCGGAGGTACAACCATCCTGATTATCGCCGGTGTCGGCCTTGATACACTCCGCCAGGCGGCTGCCCAGACAGAGCAGTTCCAGTATGAAGGGTTCCTGCTTAAAGCGGATGAAGAAAGTGCAAAAGCTGAACTGAACGATTAAGATGGAACAGGAAAGTGGTTTTGGCTGCATGCTGAAACCGCTTTTGTCAATATGCCGTGCTGGGCATAACAGATGGGCGCGGCGGAAGTCCGCAGTGCACAGCAGTGCCATACCAGTACCGCACAGGAATGAAAGGAAAAATATGCGTCTTCTTATCATGGGCCCCCAGGGCGTCGGGAAAGGCACCCAGGCGGCTTTGCTCTCGGAACACTACAATATCCCGGCTGTTTCAACGGGGGATATTTTCCGCTATAATCTTAAAAACCAGACTGAGCTGGGCAGGCAGGCACAGCTTTATATCGACAAGGGTGAACTTGTCCCCGATGAGGTGACCAATTCCATTATCAAAGACCGGCTGGCCCAGGATGATGCTTCCCATGGGTGGATCCTCGACGGATATCCGCGTAATGCTGCCCAGGTGGAAGCCCTTGATTCTATCCTTTCCGAGCTGGGGATCACCCTTGACAGGGTCATTGCCCTTAACGCCGATCATGATGCCCTTATGGGGCGTATGCTGAAGCGCGCCGAGATCGAAGGCCGTGCAGATGATACCCCTGAGGTTATCGCAAAAAGGCTTGATATATATGCCAGGGAAACAGAACCGCTGCTGGATATCTACCGCCAGCGCGGGCTCCTGCTCACAGTTGACGGCGTGGGCGAGATCAGCGGCATCAGCAGGGATATCATAACCGAGCTTGATAAATAGCGGCCATCCTTCCTGCCCCTTCTGTACGGTCCGTGATATATTGGAACCGGATATTTTACAGTAACAGTAAACCAGGATTGGAGCTAAGATGGGAGCTGTCAGCCGCAGGCGGTTAGGGAAAGCAGCACTTGTTGCACTGGCCGCATCTGTAATAGTCACACTGGTCGGGTGTATCTTCCTTTTTGTGCGCGCAAGAAGCGCCAGCGCCTCAAACAGCGATATGACCTATACCAATATGGATTATACGGCGCATATACAGTCGAACGGCGATCTGAAAGTCACCGAGTATGTGACCGTCAAACTCAAGGACCGCGGGAGGACCTGGCGGCAGCTGTTCCAGCACTTCACATTAGACAGCACCCAGGCTAATGATATTACTGATATATCGGTAAGCAGCGTTACCGATAACAAGGTATACAGTGAGAAATCCTATTCAGATACTGATACGAACCGGATCAGCACCGTAACGTGGGACAGTGAGGCTGCAAACTCGTGGTATATCGCAAAAACTACCTCCGGCGGGACCCCCTACGGTGATTACCATTCGTCTGAAGATGCTCCTGCTGTAAGCGCACCGGGCTCCACCCCGCTGACCACGGAAGTAGAACTGGGTTGGAATATACCGGTCACCACAAGCGGGGAATACACATATAAGCTGGAGATGACGTTCAAAAACGCAGTTTCCCAGTACAAGGATGCGGCAAAATTCCAGTGGTCAGTTATCGATGATAAGAACTCCCTTCCCGTGAAGCATGTGCAGGGGCATTTCTATTTCCCGGAGGGGACGGCGAAGTCATGGGCGTGGTACCATTTTGAAGGCAAATCGGCAAAACATCGGGGTGAAGACAATTCCCTGGTCTTTACTGCAGAGAATGTACATCCATACCAGTACCTGGATATCGTGGCTATGTACCAGAACCCTCATACTGAATGCCGGCGCGTATCTGACAGCAGCACCGTCCGGCAGACTATCTCCAGGGAAACTAATTCTGAGAACAGATATAACGAGAACAGGCGGCGTGAAGCTGTCCTGACGCTTGTTATGCTTGGGGCTGCGGCTGTGCTGGCAGTTTTCCTCTCACTCGCCTGTGTTATTGCAGCTTTCATTACGTTCCGCAAAAACAGGTATACGCCGACAGGGGATTATTACCGTGATCTGCCCCCTGTAAGCCCGTCCCTGGCAGCCCGTATTTATGATGACCTTGCAGACTATACGGGAGAATCGGCCAAAGGCAAGACCCGTAGCCGCCAGGTCTCAGCCCTGATGCTGTCCCTGGTATCGAAGAAGGCTATTGCGGTATACCCCGGGGCTCCTTCAGCGTACGCAAACCTGGATCTGGGCACGGCATCGAATGCAGATATTGCGCAGGCATTCGCAGGGAATGAAAAGTCGGCGGCCAAAGGAACATTTACTTTCCATCTGCTGCCGGCTGCAACGGATCCGGACAGCACAGCGTGGGCAAGCCTTAACCTGAGCAAAACAGAAAATGCCCTTTTGAAAATACTGTATAAGGCATCTAAAAAGCTGCGCACTGATACTTTTTCCAGCGGCGAGCTGAAGGCTGCCATCAGTGCCCATGATGTTGATAACGGTACGCTCAGGCGGTTCAATTCTTCGCTGACTTCGGAGTATGCATCCGCACGGATCAAAAGTACAGGAGGCACGGCTGGCCTTGCTGCGCTGTGCATAATACTCGGCCTGGCCGGGTTCATTGAGATATTCGTCCTGTCACAGCTTTTCGCTCCATTTGCTTACTATGTTGTCGCAGGGATGGTCTCGCTGTTTTTCGCTGTTTTCGCATATCAGTACGGGAATATCAGGAAACCCACCCAGAAAGGGGAGGGATATCTCAGGCAGATCGAAGGGCTGCGGAATTATCTGCGCGATTTCAGCAATTTCAAGGACCGTTCGGTTGAAGATATGGTCCTGTGGGACAGGTATCTCGTCTATGCTGCTGCTTTCGGCATGACTGAGGCAGTGCTCAGGCAGCTGCGCGATGAGATCAGCGCTTTCACCTCTTCCGGGCAGCTTTCTGACGCTGCGGCTATGGACGCGATATCTACCCGGTGGCTCTGGATGCCGGGGTATGCATGGTACGGATACTACGGCGGCGGATCTTCCGGCACAATGTTTGGGGGCCAGGGCGCGCCCGATATGTCAGGGTTCGCTAATGATCTGGGGTCAGCAGGTTTCGGCGGCCTCGGCGATTTTGCTTCTGCGTTCGGCGACAGCCTCGGCAGCGTAGGGGATACGATCTCGGATGCTATCCAGACTATTGACAGCACATCAGGATCAGGGTCTTCCGGATTCGGGTCAGGCGGCTGGTCCTCAGGAGGGTTCTCCGGCGGAGGCGGATTCGGAGGCGGCGGAGGCGGCGGAGGCGGCGGTTCCTTCGGCGGCCGCTGACCGGATAGCAGGTGTGCTGTACTATAGGTAAATATAATCCGACTCATTGAAAGGTAATAGGTGTGATAATGAGTACAGGCTTAATTATTGGGATTGTAGTGGTGGTTATTGTGGTCGCCATTATCCTGTGGGCAATAAGCGGCTACAATAACCTTGTTGCCCTGCGCAACCGTGTAAAGAATGGCTGGGCCCAGATTGACGTCCAGCTTAAGCAGCGGGCGGATCTGATCCCTAATCTTGTTGCAACTGTCCAGGGATATGCTTCACATGAATCTTCAGTTTTTGAAGAGGTGACCAGGGCGCGGGCGGGCGTGCGCGATGCCGTGGCCAGCGGCAATGTCAACCAGCGCGCAGCTGCAGAGACTGCGCTTGGCCGTGCTATTGTCAATGTCCTCGCAACTGCTGAAAATTATCCGGAGCTTAAGGCGAATCAGAATTTCCTTGACCTGCAGAACAAGCTTTCCGAGCTTGAGCAGAAGATTGCTTATGCCCGCCAGTTCTATAATGATGTTGTTATGAAGTACAATACACGGCTGGAAGTTTTCCCGTCCAATATTATTGCCGGGATGTTCCATTTTGAGAAGGCCGACAGCTTCTCCGTTACTGAGGCCAGGGACCGTGAAGTGCCGCAGGTCAGCTTCAATACCGGCAGCACACCGGATGCCTCCGATACCCCTGGCGCAGGGGATCCCCCTGCAGCTGCAGCTCCGGATGGTACTCCCTCAGCTCCTGCCGCCCCCTCGCCCTCGGCGCAGTAATAGCAGATAATCGGAGCCTGGCATCCCCGGCTTGGGCACAGCGGCGAATCGCAGTAACATGCAGTTCGTCGCTTTATTATGTTATTATACTTGTTTGGTGTGTTTTCATATAGGGAACGCATAGTAATTCATAACGAGGAAAACGAGATATATGGCGAAAAATGATGTGATTGAGGTTGAAGGCCGGGTCATTGAGGCTCTGCCGAATGCTATGTTCCGTGTGGAACTTGAGAACAAGCACATCGTACTGGCTACTATTTCCGGAAAGATGCGCAAGAATTATATCCGCATCCTTCCGCAGGATCGTGTGGTGCTGGAAATGAGCCCTTACGACCTGACTCGTGGACGTATTACGTACCGATACAAGTAATTTATTACGCATGTACGCAGTACACAGGTAATACAAGAAAAAGGAAAGCCATGAAGGTTAGTCCAAGTGTAAAGCGGATCTGCGAGAAATGCCGCGTTATCCGCCGCCACGGCCGCGTCATGGTGATCTGTGAAAACCCGCGTCATAAGCAGCGTCAGGGCTAGCAGACACAGCGGCACAGTAAGGCACCTGGCCACAGCAGAAGCTGAACCCTAAGTACGGAGACTTAGGCCGCATATGCGGACGGTTAGGTGCACGATCTCCGTAGGAACAGAAGGAATCGCAATGGCACGTCTTGCCGGAGTCGACATCCCCAATGAGAAGCGCATCGAAGTGGCACTCACCTATATTTTCGGTGTAGGGCGTACTCGTGCAAAAGAGACACTCGAGGCGACTGGTGTTTCACCAGATATCCGCGTCAAAGATCTGACTGACGAGCAGCTCATTCAGCTTCGTGATTACCTTGAAGGCAATTACAAGATTGAGGGTGACCTGCGTCGTGAAATCGATGCAGATATTCGTCGTAAGATACAGATCAACTGCTATCAAGGTATCCGCCACCGCAGGCATCTGCCTGTACGCGGCCAGCGTACAAAAACAAATGCGCGTACCCGTAAAGGTCCAAAGCGCACAGTTGCAGGTAAGAAGAAGGCTGCTTAAGCAGGAGCTTAAGAGCCGGCAGTTTATAGAAAACTATAACTGACGTAATCGCTAAAGGAAACGAGGGTTAATGGCAGCTACAAAGCAAGCCTCGCGCAAACCCCGCCGCAAGGACCGCAAGTCGGTACCTGTTGGCCAGGCGCATATTAAATCAACATTTAACAATACGATCATCTCTATCACCGATCCGTCCGGTGCAGTTGTATCCTGGGCATCCGGCGGTGATGTAGGTTTCAAGGGCTCGCGTAAGTCTACGCCTTACGCAGCGGGTATGGCTGCAGAAGCGGCAGCCCGTAAGGCACAGGAACATGGCGTCAAGAAGGTTGACGTTTTCGTTAAGGGACCGGGTTCAGGCCGTGAAACCGCGATCCGTTCCCTGCAGTCTGCAGGTCTGGAGGTCGGTTCCATTACTGACCGTACACCTCAGGCATTCAATGGCGTTCGCCCTCCGAAGCGTCGCCGCGTCTGAAGCACTAAGACGTAGAAATACCATCCAACCCGCATTGATTGGTACGTGCACAGCCAATCTAGCTGAAAGGATATAACGTGCTTATTGCACAGCGTCCGTCACTTACTGAGGAACAAATTACCCCGCAGCGTTCACGCTTTACGATTGAGCCGCTGGAGCCGGGCTTTGGGTACACACTGGGTAACTCATTGCGCCGTACCCTTTTGAGCTCTATCCCTGGGGCAGCAGTGACATCAGTCCGTCTTACCGGGGCACTCCACGAGTTTACAACTCTGCCGGGTGTCAAAGAAGACGTTACTGAAATTCTTTTGAATATTAAAGAACTGGTACTCACCTCTGAATACGACGAACCAGTCGTTATGTATCTCCGCAAAAGCGGCGAGGGCGAAGCGACAGCGGCAGATATTACGCCTCCTGCAGGCGTAGTGATTGCAAACCCTGACCTTCACATTGCAACCCTTGCTGAAGACGGCGAACTTGAGGTTGAGTTCACAGTGGAGCGTGGCCGCGGATACGTGCCCGCTCAGATGAATAAGCAGGAAAACGATGAGATTGGCCGTATCCCGGTTGATTCCATTTATTCCCCCGTGCTTAAGGTGAGCTATAAGGTAGAGGCTACCCGTGTGGAGCAGCGTACCGATTTTGACAGGCTCATCGTGGATGTAGAGACGAAGCCGGCCATCACACCCCGTGATGCTGTCGCTTCTGCCGGTTCTACGCTCGTTGAGCTGTTCGGGCTGTTCCATGAGCTTAATAACCAGGCTGAGGGTGTTGAAATCGGTGCGGCACCGGTGGTTGAAGAGGCTGATCCTCAGATGGAGGTCCCTATTGAGGACCTTAACCTCACTCAGCGCTCTTATAACTGCCTGAAGCGTGAAGGCATCCACACCATTGGCGAACTGGTCAAACGTTCCGAACAGGATCTGCTTGACATCCGCAATTTCGGTCAGAAGTCTATTGACGAGGTCAAAGACAAGCTTACCAGTATGGGGCTTTCTTTGAAGCAGTCGCCGTTGGGGCTTGACCAGATAGATCTTAACGACGGCAATTTCTTCAGCCCTGAAGATATCTGAACCCGTAAGATCATTAATGTAAGAACCGAGCAGATGTTCGGGCTGATGCCCACCTGCCTCGGAAAGGAGAATTATGCCACAACCAAAGAAAGGGCCGCGCCTGGCTTCAAGCCCGGCACATGAACGCCTGATGCTGGCAAACATGGCTACAAGCCTGTATGAACACGGCCAGATTAAAACTACCCTGCCGAAGGCAAAGCGTTTGCGTCCGCTTGCGGAACGCCTTATCACCTTCGCCAAGCGTGGTGATCTGAATTCGCGCCGCCGTGTGCTTCGCATTGTCCGCAATAAATCAGTGGTCCACAAGCTGTTCACTGAGATCGCCCAGCAGATGGAGCAGCGTGAAGGCGGTTACACCCGCATCATTAAGATTGCTCCGCGCCAGGGAGACTCAGCCCCGATGGCTGTTATTGAGCTTGTTACAGAGTCGGTATCCGCCAGGAAAGCTGCGGTGAAGGAAGCTGAAGCGGCTGCAAAGTCTGCTGCGAAGCTCCCTGAGGACACTGGGGAAGCTGACAAAGCCAAGGAAGGGCCTGAGGCCGGAGCTGAAACTTCTGCAGCAGAAAAGGCAGATGCCAAGGTGTCCGATAAAACCGCCGAGGCTGCAGGCACAAAGCCGGCGGCTAAGAAGCCCGCTGCTAAAAAGGCTGATAAAGCTGACGATGCAGCTAAGAAGGAAACTTCTGCCGAAAAACCGTCTGCCGCGAAACCTGCGGCCAAAAAGGCAGCTTCCGCGAAGAAGCCTGCTGCAAAACCTGCGGCTAAAAAGGATACGGAAAAATCTGATGCTGGCAGCGAGGCTGATAAGAAGGACAATAAATAAATCCCTTCTCTGGCCGGATGCCATAAAACCGGTTTAGAACAAAAGCCCGGGATCAATACCCCGGGTTTTTGTTATATATACCCGGGAGCCAGGCTGCGCTGTATTCCCGGGATTCTCGGACGCATATGGAAAGATATGGGGTATGAGACTGCGGATAGATTGTGCATATGACGGTACCGATTTTCATGGGTGGGCGAAACAGCGGGGCCAGCGCACTGTGCAGGGGGAACTGGAAACAGCTGTCAATACAGTGCTCCATCTGGACAGGGCGGGGCAGCCGGGTATCGGGCTTACCGTTGCAGGGCGGACAGATGCCGGGGTGCATGCATCCGGGCAGGTATGCCACTGTGATATTGATGATGATATCCTTGGCCGTGCTGTTGGGCATCTGGACCGCAGCCTGTACGCACCGTGGGATGCACTCGCATACCGTCTGCAGGGGATACTTCCGCCTGATATCGCGGTCAGGAAAATATCTCCCGCCCCCGAAGGCTTTGATGCGCGGTTTTCTGCCTCCGACCGCGTATATGTATACCGTGTGGCAGACAGCGCGTCCCGGTATGACCCCCGGATGCGGAAGTTCGTCCTGCCGATCCGCTGCAGGCTTGACAGCAAGAAAATGAATAAAGCAATGGGATATGCTGTCGGCCTGCATGATTTCGGCTCTTTCGCTTCACCGAACCCGGGCGGCACAACTATCCGGGAAGTCAAATTTGCCGTGTGGCAGCGTATAAAACCTGCCGTCCTGGCGGATTCCGTATACCATGGAGAGGCCCGGCCGGGCCTGACACGGGCTGTCGGCTCAGAGCCGGAGGGCAAGGGCGCAGAAGGCACAGAGGAGGCGGCCAGCGCGTATGCCGTTACGGCGGTGGAATCCGGTTTGCTTGAATTTACCGTTATTGCCGATGCTTTTGCGCGGAATATGGTCCGTTCGCTGGTCAATGCCAGCATCCAGATAGGGATGGGCAAAAAGGATACGGCATGGTTCAGGCAGAAACTTGCCCATCCTGTGCGTGAAGGGGCGACCGGCCCTGCCCCCGCTTGCGGCCTCACCCTTGAACGGGTGAACTATCCGGCGGAAAACCTGCTGAAGGCAAGGGCTGATGCGGTCCGGGCCAGGCGCACGCTGGCCTGAATGATGCCGGAGGCAGTACACAGCACGTTTTATGATATGCGGGAGGAAAGTATAGGGCAATAGTGCCGGCATAACAGCTCATGCGCTATAGATGCAGTACAGGCGGTCCATTCAGGACAGGGCAGGTTATATGAACAGCAGCAGTGTTCTCAGTGCGCGCACTATATCTAAAGAGTTCAACGCACATTATGCAGTTTCCGGGATGGATCTGGATATCGTCCCGGGGCGCATCCTTGGGCTTCTTGGCCCTAATGGGGCTGGTAAAAGCACAACCTTGCGCATGATGTGCGGACTGATAGCCCCCACCTCGGGGACGGTAGCATTCAAAGGGAAACCCCTTGACAAATGGGGGAGCAGCCTGTATTCACATCTGTCATGCGTACTTGAAGATTCATCTTTGACATATATGTTCCTCAGCGGCTGGGATAACCTGTACTACCAGGGCGCTTTGTACGGTTTCTCGCATAAGGAAGTGAAAGGGCGGTCCGTCAGCCTTATGGATTCCCTGAAACTGACAGAGCATATGGATAAGCCTGTAGGCGACTGGTCGCGCGGGACCCAGCAGAAACTGGCGCTGGTCACTGCCATGATCCCGCAGCCTGAGGTGCTTATCCTTGATGAACCTACACTTGGGCTGGACGTAGTCGCCAAGCGCGATTTCCTGAGGGCTGTCAGGCAGCTGGCCCAGCATGGTGTGGGGATCATTATTGCTTCGCACCAGTCTGAGGTGATAGAAGACCTCGCTGATGATATTGTCCTGATTTCACAAGGCACAGTAAGATGGTCGGGGGACTATCAGGAATTTATCCGTACCCACAGCCCTTCTGGGGTATCCGGCGGCAGCGGGGGAGCCGGGGGACGGACGCTTGAACAGATACTCCTGGATATTTTTGACAATGATGGCAATATCAATGACATGGAAGGGGAGGACGGAAGATAATGCGTAAATTCGCGCTGCTGCATATCCCCATGGGCCTGAACTGGAGCAGTGCCGGGCTGATAATCATTATTTTATGCGGTCTGTTCGGTTTCACCCTTATTGCTGCGGCCCTCACTGTGGTCTATACGAGGACGCAGGCGTATTCGGACCTGTTTACGTATGTGCTGATGTTCCTGTCGGGGATAGTGGTGCCGCTGGATGCCCTGCCTGCACCGGTAATTTGGATAGGGCGCGTACTGCCGCTCCAGTATGGCTACCAGCTTGTGCAGGAATCATTCTCATCCGGCATATCTGCTGCACAGTGGCTGGCTGCTGCCGCTCAGAGTGCTGCCTATATACTTATCGGATATGCCCTGTTTACCGTTATTATCCGGCACGGCAGAAAAACAGGGATCAATATGCGGTACTGACATTCCGGGGACCAGTGAAGTTGTGAGGGTGTGGCATAATAGTATGTCGTGCCGTGCAGCCGTTGGGGCTGCGGCAGTATATGGATGATTGTCCGAGCGGTCGAAGGAGCACGACTCGAAATCGTGTGAGGCTCAATACCTCCGAGAGTTCGAATCTCTCATCATCCGCACGTACGCTGTGGGCCGCGGCATCAGCCGGGGTCCACAGCAGTGTTTATATATAGCCAGGGTTATGCTGCCCTCTTTTCCCCGGAGCATAAAATACCGCGGGAGCTTGACTGGTCTGCATGCTCTGCTAGTATTGTTATGTTTTGAGAAGTGTCATATTGCGGGCACTCTCGCTTACGCCCGCGATGAAGTATATAGCGGCTCGTCGCCTGCGTTTGCAAATAGGTAATCAGAAATACAGTAAACGAAGGAATATCCTTGGCTGCGAAGAAGAAACAAAGTGCTGCGGCTCCTTTTGCCCATGCCGATGAGCATGATATTGAGCTCCGTAAAGCAACTGATCGCATTAATTTTGGATCTATCCGCGAACCTATCTCTGTCCCCGACCTCCTGGGGGTGCAGACGAACAGTTTCGACTGGCTGGTAGGCAATGAGCGCTGGAAGAAATGTGTTGAAGAAGATGAGAAAAACGGTACGTATACCGTTGGGCATATCTCCGGCCTGCAGGAAGTTTTCGATGAGATTTCCCCGGTCGAAAACTTTGCCCAGACTATGTCCTTGACTTTCTCTGACCCCTATTTTGAAGAGCCGCGCCACACTGTCCAGGAATGCCGCGAAAAAGATCAGACGTATTCCGCCCCGCTGTATGTGAATGCGGAATTCACGAATTATGATACTGGCGAGATCAAGTCACAGACCGTTTTTATGGGTGATTTCCCGCTGATGACCAAGCACGGCACCTTTATTATCGGTGGGACCGAGCGCGTTATCGTATCCCAGCTGGTACGTTCCCCGGGTGTTTACTTTGGCCGTACCCCTGACAGGACATCGGATAAGGAAGTTTTCGATGCGAAGATTATCCCGAGCCGCGGCGCATGGCTCGAGTTCGAGATAGACAAGCGTGATGTGCTCGGCGTCCGTATTGACCGCAAGCGCAAGCAGTCTGCTGTAGTCTTCCTTCAGGCTATAGGCATGACCCGCAGTGAGATCGCCGAGGCTTTCAAAGATTATCCGCTGGTCATGGAGGCACTGTCCAAGGAGCCTGAGATCACACAGGACCAGGCCCTGACTGAGCTTTACCGCCGTATCCGCCCGGGGGACACAGCTACCCCTGAAGCCGGGCGTAATCTTCTGGAGTCCTTCTATTTCAACAACAAGCGTTATGATCTGGCCCGCGTTGGGCGGTACAAGATCAACCGCAAGCTTGGACTTGACACTGATTATCAGAACCGCAGCCTTACCCGCGAAGATATCCTTGCAACGATGAAATATCTCGTGACCCTGCATGACGGGAAGGATACTTTCCCCGGGCGGCGTGACGGCAAGGATATCGAGCTTGCTGTAGATACGGATGATATTGATAATTTCGGCAACCGCCGTATCCGCCAGGTGGGCGAGCTGATCCAGACACAGCTGCGTACGGGCCTGTCCCGTATGGAACGTGTAGCCCGCGAGCGTATGACGACCCAGGACCCTGAGGCGATAACCCCCCAGTCCCTTCTGAATATCCGCCCGGTAGCTGCAACTATCAAAGAGTTCTTCGGAACATCCCAGCTGTCGCAGTTCCTTGACCAGAACAACCCGCTGGCGAGCGTGACCAACAAGCGCCGCCTGTCCGCCCTCGGCCCCGGCGGTTTGTCGCGTGACCGCGCGTCTATGGAAGTGCGCGATGTCCATCCTTCCCATTTCGGGCGTATGTGCCCTATCGAATCCCCTGAAGGCCCGAATATCGGCCTTATCGGATGCCTGTCTACATTTGCGCGCATCAATCCGTTCGGTTTCATTGAGACCCCGTACCGTAAGGTCGAAAACGGGCATGTCACGAATGATGTCGTCTATATGACTGCTGACCAGGAGCATGGGCATGTTATTGCCCAGGCTAACCAGGAACTTGACGCCAACGGCGATTTCCTTACCAAGAATGCGCTTGTCCGCGACGATGACGCTGAAGCAGAAGATGTGCCTGTAAACCAGGTCGATTATATGGACGTCTCGCCGCGCCAGATGGTATCCGTAGGGTCTTCGCTGATCCCGTTCCTTGAGCATGATGAAGGGCACCGCGCCCTGATGGGTGCCAACATGCAGCGCCAGGCCGTCCCGCTGGTGAAATCCGAGCGCCCGCTTGTCGGTACAGGCGGCGAATGGAGCGCAGCGGTAGATTCAGGCGATGTTGTTATCGCTGATAAGGACGGCGTAGTTACCTATGTAGCAGCTGACCTTGTCCGCACTATGAATGATGACGGTACCACATCAAGCTACAAGCTGACCAAGTTCCAGCGTTCAAACCAGATGACCTGCTACAACCAGGTACCGCTGGTTGCTAAGGGTGAGCGCGTGGAGAAAGGCTCTGTGCTTGCTGACGGCCCTGCTACTGACCAGGGTGAGATGGCGCTGGGCAAGAACCTCCTCGTTGCTTTTATGCCGTGGAACGGTTATAACTACGAAGATGCTGTGATCATCTCGCAGCGTCTGGTACGCGATGATACGCTGAGCTCGATCCATATTGAAGAGTTCGAGATCGATGCCCGCGAAACCAAGCTTGGTGCTGAAGAGATCACCCGCGACCTTCCCAACGTTTCTGAGGATGCGGTTGCTAACCTTGACGAGCGCGGGATCATCAGGATCGGCGCTGAAGTCGAGGCCGGCGATATTCTCGTAGGCAAAGTAACGCCTAAGGGCGAGACCGAGCTTACCCCTGAAGAGCGCCTGCTGCGTGCAATCTTTGGCGAGAAGAGCCGCGAAGTTCGCGATACCTCCCTGAGGGTGCCTCATGGTGAACGCGGTACTGTGATCTCCATTAAAGAGATTACCAAGGAAGAAGCCGAGGAGGAAGGCGATGAGCTGCCGACCGGCGTCAACCAGATGATCCGCGTTTATGTTGCGCAGCACCGTAAGATCACCCAGGGCGATAAACTCTCCGGGCGGCACGGGAATAAAGGTGTTATCTCCCGCATACTCCCTGAAGAAGATATGCCGTTCCTGGCGGACGGCACCCCTATTGACATTATGCTCAATCCGCTTGGTGTGCCGAGCCGAATGAACCTGGGCCAGGTGCTTGAACTCCATCTTGGATGGATCGCGCATTCCGGCTGGGATATTAGTATTGATCCGGATCTGGAAGCTGAATGGAAGAAGCATATACCCGCCGGCGCTGAAAAGGGCGGGCCTAACAGCCATGTGGCAACACCTGTTTTCGACGGTGTGCGTACAGATGCCATGCACGGCCTTCTCCACACGACGCTCCCGGACCGTGACGGCAACTATCTTGTTGGCGATGACGGCAAGGCACAGCTGTTTGACGGCCGTACAGGCGAACCTTTCCCGAAGCCTATTTCGGTGGGCTATATGTATATGCTCAAACTGCATCACCTTGTTGATGACAAGATTCATGCACGGTCCACAGGCCCGTACTCCATGATCACTCAGCAGCCGCTGGGCGGTAAAGCCCAGTTCGGCGGCCAGCGTTTCGGCGAAATGGAAGTGTGGGCGCTTGAGGCATACGGTGCGGCATATACCCTGCATGAGATGATGACCACCAAGTCCGATGATGTTGATGGCCGCGTACGCGCATATGGTTCTATTGTCAAGGGGGATAACCTCCCTCCGGCCGGGATACCTGAATCCTTCAAAGTTTTGCTTAAGGAAATGCAGTCCCTGTCCCTGAATGTTGAAGTACTGAATGCCGAAGGGCAGGTAATCGACATGAAGGAGGAAGATGACGATCCTCAATCTGAAACTGACGACCTCGGTTTCAATATCGGTGCCCGTCCGGATGCCTCCATGGCAGCGAATGACACTGTTGAAGCCGGTGAACCCGCAGGTGCAGGCTTCTGAGCCTGCCCGGCAATTTGTAAGAAAAGAATTTGGAAAACTAAGCAGACAGGATAAACAGTGCTGGACGTTAATGCATTTGATACAGTACGCATAGGCCTTGCGAGTGCCGATGATATCCGCAGCTGGAGCTACGGAGAGGTCAAGAAGCCGGAGACCATCAATTACCGGACCCTTAAGCCTGAGAAAGACGGCCTGTTCGGCGAACAGATATTCGGGCCGACCCGTGACTGGGAATGCGCCTGCGGCAAATATAAGCGGGTGCGGTTCAAGGGCATCGTGTGCGAACGCTGCGGTGTTGAAGTGACCCGTTCCCGTGTGCGCCGCGAGCGTATGGGCCATATCGAGCTGGCCGCCCCGGTAACGCATATCTGGTTCTTTAAGGGTGTGCCAAGCCGGCTCGGGTATCTGCTGGATATTTCCCCTAAAGACTTGGAGAAAGTGATTTATTTCGCCGCTTATATGGTGACAGCGGTCAATGAGGAGCAGCGCCAGCAGGATCTTCCGGACCTTCAGGCTGAGCTTGACTCGGAAGTTGAGCGCCTGAGCAACCGCCGTGACAGCGAGCTTGACAAGCGTTCCAGGAAGCTTGAAGAGGATCTCGCAGCGCTTGAGGCGGAAGATGCCGACCCAAAGGCAAAAACAAAGCTCCATACCAGTGCAGAGCGTGATCTGAAGGCGATCCGCCAGCGTTATGATGACGAGATCACCCGTATCGGCGCGGTATGGGACCGTTTCACGGCTTTGAAGCCGGGCGATATGGAAGGCGATGTAGACCTGTGGCGCGAAATGAAAGACCGTTACGGCGACTATTTCGACGGCAGCATGGGTGCAGAAGCTATAAAGAAGCGCCTTCAGGATTTCGATCTCGAAGGTGCAGCAGCCCAGCTGCGTGAAGATGTGGAAAACGGCAACGGGCAGCGCAAAGCCCGTGCCCTGAAGCGGCTGAAAGTCATTATGGCTTTCATCAACACAGGCAAGAGCCCGGCAAATATGGTCCTGGATGTTATCCCGGTCATCCCGCCGGATCTGAGGCCAATGGTCCAGCTTGACGGCGGCCGTTTCGCAACATCTGACCTTAACGACCTGTACCGCCGCGTGATCAACCGCAATAACCGTCTGAAGCGCCTTATCGAGCTTCATGCGCCGGAGATCATGCTTAATAATGAAAAGCGCATGCTCCAGGAAGCTGTTGATTCCCTCTTTGACAACGGACGCCGCGGGCGTGCCGTTACAGGCGCATCGAACCGTCCGCTCAAATCGCTTTCTGATATGCTCAAGGGCAAGCAGGGGCGTTTCCGTCAGAACCTTCTGGGCAAGCGTGTGGATTATTCCGGGCGTTCCGTGATCGTTGTGGGGCCGAGCCTGCGCATGCATCAGTGCGGCCTGCCGAAGTCTATGGCTTTGGAGCTTTTCAAGCCGTTTGTCATCAAGCGCCTTGTGGAACAGCAGTATGCACAGAATATGAAGAGCGCGAAGCGTATGGTGGACCGCGGCGATTCCGTGGTCTGGGATGTCCTTGAGGAAGTCATCTCCAACCATCCTGTACTGCTCAACCGTGCACCTACGCTGCACCGTCTGGGTATCCAGGCGTTTGAACCCGTGCTTGTTGAGGGCAAGGCTATCCATCTGCCCCCTCTGGCCTGCGCAGCATTCAACGCAGATTTCGACGGCGACCAGATGGCTGTCCACCTTCCGCTGGGTGCTGAAGCCCAGGCTGAAGCCCGCACCCTGATGCTCGGGTCGGATAATATCCTTAAGCCTGCGGACGGCCACGCTGTAACTATGCCTTCCCAGGATATGATCCTCGGGCTGTATTATCTGAGCACTGAAAAGGAAGACGCCCAGGGCCAGGGCCGTATTTTCGGGTCAATAGAAGAGGCGCGCATGGCGCTTGACCTGCATGAGATCGATATGCAGGCTAAGATACTCCTTCGCGTCGGCTCAGATTTTGTCCTCCCCGATAACTGGGAGCCGGGCGAAGTCAAGGTCAGGGACCCCCGTGACGGTGAAAGCGATGTTGCCAGGGAAGAGCGTTTTGCAGACGGCAGCGTGCTTTTTGCCACGACCTACGGGCGTATTCTGTTCAACGGGACGCTCCCTGAGGATTATCCGTATATCAACGAGCAGGTCCCTAAGGGCAGGCTGTCGTCCATAGTTGACGATATCGCTTCCAGGTATTCCACCGAGCAGGTTGCTGCAACGCTGGATGCTTTGAAGGACCTTGGGTTCACCCGTGCCCAGTGGGCAGGCGTGACTATCGCATTCTCTGATATCGTTGCCCCTTCGGAGCATAAGCAGATCGTTGACGAGTATGAAGCCCAGGCTGATAAGGTCAATGACCAGTATGCTATGGGCCTTCTTACTGAAGAAGAGCGCCGGCAGGAGCTTATCAACCTGTGGACGGAATGCACCGATAAGGTTGCTGACGCCATGCAGAATAACTTCTACCAGGATAATAATGTGAATATCATGGTCCAGTCAGGCGCCCGCGGCAACTGGATGCAGATCCGCCAGATCGCCGGTATGCGCGGCCTGGTGGCGAACCCTCGGGGCGAGATCATCCCCCGCCCGGTCAAATCCAATTACCGTGACGGGCTGTCAGTGCTTGAGTACTTCATTTCACAGCATGGTGCCCGTAAGGGCCTGGCTGATACGGCACTCCGTACGGCAGAGTCGGGATATCTGACCCGCCGTCTGGTGGATGTATCGCAGGATGTTATTGTCCGCGAAGAAGACTGCGGGACTAAGCACGGGCTTGCTGTTACTGTGGCTGAGCCTGATGAGGACGGCAACCTCCAGCTTGTCAGGAATGCTGACGGCGGTCCGTATTCACGCCTGCTGTCTGCAGATGTTGTTGACCCTTCCGACGGGAAGACGGTCCTGTACCGCCGGGATGAAGCCCTGTCCATGGATGTGCTCAAAGACCTTGTTGCCCACGGGGTGTCAAGCGTGCGCGCACGTTCCGTGCTGACCTGCGAATCTAAGCGTGGGGTCTGCGCAAAGTGCTATGGATGGTCCCTGGCAACGAACCGCCTTGTCGATGTCGGCGAAGCTGTAGGTATCGTGGCTGCGCAGTCTATCGGTGAGCCTGGTACCCAGCTGACGCTGCGGTCCTTCCACTCCGGCGGTGTTGCATCAGCATCTGATATCACCCAGGGCCTTCCGCGTGTTGCTGAGCTTTTTGAAGCCCGCACGCCGAAGGGCGAGGCACCTATCAGCGATGTGGACGGTACTGTACATGTCGAAGATAATGAGCGCGGCCGTACTATTACGGTCGTCCCGGATGAAGGCGATGAGAACTTCGAGTATAAGGTGACACGCCGTGTGCCGCTCCTTGTTAAGGATGGCGAGCATATCAGTGCAGGTACTGCGCTGATTGAGGGTTCTGTGGATCCTAAGCGTATCCTTGAAGTGCTCGGCCCGCGCGCAGCCCAGGTTTCTATCGTTGAGGGCGTCCATGATGTGTACCGTTCCCAGGGCGTGGATATCCACGATAAGCATATTGAAGTGATCGTGCACCAGATGCTCCGCCGCGCAGTTATCACCTCTCCGGGTGATACCAGGTATCTTGAGGGCGAGCTTGTTGACCGCCAGATCCTGCGCGAAACTAACCGCAAGGTTGCCGCTGAAGGCGGCCGCCCTGCTGACGGACGCCCTGAACTGATGGGTATCACCAAGGCATCCCTGGCGACTGAATCATGGCTGTCCGCGGCTTCCTTCCAGGAAACTACCCGTGTCCTTACTGAAGCGGCGATCCAGCAGAAAGTCGATGACCTTAAGGGGCTCAAGGAGAATGTCATTATCGGTAAGCTTATCCCGGCAGGTACCGGCCTTGCGCGGTACCGCAATGCCCAGGTAGAGCCTGATAAGGCGATCCGCGACACGATCTACCCGAGCTTTGGCCTGGGCGAGGAGCCTAAGGAGCTTGAAGTCAACAGCAATGAGAGCCTGGATGGTATCGATTTCAACAGTATCGATTTCAACCAGCTCAATATCAGCGATGATTTCAATCCTGACGATTTCCTTAATGACCTTGGCGGAGGCCTGGGGCTGGACGGTACCGATCCGGCTGCCGGCTCGCCGCTCCCGGATATTACCGGGCTTCCGGATGTGAAGCCGGATCAGGAGTAGGCCGGCGCACCGAGGCAGTGCACAAGGTTATAAGTATTTAGGCAAGCATTAAGCCCGGCCGGCATCGCACCGCGCCGGGCTTCTGCATGTCCGCAGACAGCGTATAACGGGCCTTTTACGTTTGCGCCGGGCCTTTGGAAAGATTACAATATACGTAAGTAAATATGTAACCGGGAGGCCATATATGGTCGGTACTGCCAGCACAGATTCTGAGGGGACACAGGAGGGCGGGGAAGCCCGCGAACCGTTGAGCAAACCGCTCCCGCATGGGGTCCCGTACGTTACGCTTAATAATGGCGTTGCCATGCCGCAGGAAGGTTTCGGCGTATTCCAGATATCCGGGCGATCCAAATGCAAAAAAGCCGTTATGGATGCGCTGGAATGCGGGTATCGCCTTATTGATACTGCGCAGTTTTACCGCAATGAAGGTTCTGTCGGCGAGGCCATAGCAGAAAGCGGCGTTCCGCGCGAAGATATTTTCTTGACAACAAAAGTATGGATCACCCATTACGGATATGATAAAACGATAGAGAGCATCAGGCATTCCCTGGCCCAGCTGAGGACAGATTATGCAGACCTGGTCCTGCTCCATCAGGGTGTGGGCAATTACCTGTGGGCATACCGGGCGCTGGAAGACCTCTGCCATGACGGTGTTATCCGTGCGATAGGCATATCCAATATGGAGCCCGACCGTTTTGTCGATCTGGCAAAGCGTGCACATGTCATCCCTGCTGTGAACCAGATAGAAAACCATGTGTTCTGGCAGCAGCGCGAGGCGCTGGGCATTATGCGTGAGTATGGGATCCAGCCTGAATCATGGGCGCCGTTTGCAGAAGGCAAGAATGGGCTGTTCACCCATCCTGTCCTTACTGAGATTGGCGAACAGTACGGCAAGACTGCCGCGCAGGTAGCGCTCAGGTCCCTTGTACAGCGCGATATCGTAGTTATCCCAAAATCGGTGCATAGGGAACGGATCGAAGAAAATATCGATATCTGGGATTTTGAGCTTTCCGATTCCGATATGAACCAGATAGATGCGCTGGATACCGGCAAATCACTTTTTGGCTACGCCAGGATGTTTTCCAGCATGCAGCGTTTCGGTCTTTTTACCGCTAAGAAAAAGTATTAGGGGATGCCGTATCGGGGAGGTATCGGACTGCTGCAGCCCTGCGCCACTGCCGGCGTGGAAAGCCGGATCCCGGCCCCTTCCAGTTTTCGCCGTGCCGGAGTATAGTGTTAGAAAGTATTAACACAGTTAGATTCCGTATACAGGTATTGGAGAAAAATGGCATTAGGTACAGTCCCGCAGCCTGAAGGCTTGGCAAACCCGCCGATCGATGAGCTCGACCAGCATGCCCAGTCGCGGTATGCGCTTGCTATGTTTGCTGCACGGCGCGCCCGTCAGATCAATTCATATTTCACGCAGCTGAATGAGGGCCTCCTCCAGAACGTCGGGCCCCTGGTAGAATACAAGAACCAGGAAAAGCCTCTGACTATTGCTTTCCGTGAGATCAATGACGGCCTCCTTGAGGAGACGCTTGGTGAAGATGATCTGTCTGAAGGCGTGCTGAGCTGATTTCAGCTTTAAATTATCTTATGGTTATAGGGATCCCCGTACCGCCCCTACGGTGCGGGGATTTTGTTTCAGGGCAAGTTTTAGCAGTTTATAACGGTTTTATGGCGACAGGTACAAAGCAGGTTTGATATGGCAGCTGCACAGGACATTCGGCTCATTACGTCTGAATCTGTTACGGAAGGGCATCCCGATAAAGTATGCGACCAGATATCTGATGCTATCCTTGATGAGCTCCTTAAGAAGGACCCTTCTTCGCATGTAGCAGTAGAAACGTGTGCAACGACAGGGCAGTTCCTTGTTTTTGGCGAGATCACGTCAGAAGGGTATGTCAATATCAATCAGATAGTGCGCGAGACATTGGAGCGTATAGGGTATACCAGTTCGGACATCGGGCTGGATGCGGGTTCTGCAGGGGTCCTTGTATCTATCAACGAGCAGAGCCCTGAGATCAATGCAGGCGTATCCCGGCAGGCCGCAACGCAGGAGGAACGCTATGCCGTGCAGGGGGCCGGCGACCAGGGGATCATGTTCGGGTATGCCTGTGATGAGACTGACGCTTTTATGCCTCTGCCGATCGAACTTGCGCACCGGCTGGCGGAAAAGCTGGCATATGTGCGCAAAAAGGGGATCGTTGCGCATCTGAGGCCTGACGGTAAAACGCAGGTAACGGTGGAATATGATGGAAGCGGTGTGCCGCAGAGGGTCGATACCATAGTGATTTCTGCCCAGCATGATCCGGAGGCCTCCCAGGAATGGCTGCGCGGCGAGCTTATCCGGAATGTTATCAAGCCGGTACTTGACAGTACGCTGGCCTCGTGCAGGGGCGGCACAGTCAGGCATGATGATTACAGGCTCCTGGTGAACCCTACGGGCTCCTTTGTGCTTGGCGGCCCTGCTGCTGATGCCGGTCTGACGGGCAGGAAAATCATCGTTGATACTTATGGCGGTGTGGGCCATCATGGCGGCGGCGCTTTCTCGGGGAAAGACCCCAGCAAGGTTGACCGTTCTGCAGCATATGCTTCCCGGTGGGTCGCCAAAAATATTGTTGCAGCAGGGCTTGCGCGTAAAGCTGAGGTCCAGCTGGCGTATGCAATAGGGGTGGCTGAACCGGTATCTGTTACTGTCGATACGATGGGGACGGGGACAGGCCCTGGGATAACTGATCCTGTGCTTGCGCAGGCGGTCCGGCAGGTGTTCGACCTGCGCCCTGCGGCTATTATTGATGAACTGGACCTTCTGAGGCCGATATACAGTAAAACTGCGGCATACGGGCATTTCGGCAGGGCAGATGAAAGCTTTACGTGGGAACAGACAGATAAAGCCGGCGAGCTCAGGGAAGCTGCGCTGTCTGCTGCCCGGCAGCAATGACATACAATGACATAATGATATGGCTGTAGTAATCTGAAACTATGGTAATAATAGGCGAGCAGATGGCCCTGGATGGCCTGGCGCCGCGCAGGAGGAAAAGCTCTGCGCATGTTAAGGTGCCGGCGGCCCGCCTCCCTGTTGCCCAGGTGGTTATTGACGTACAGGCTGCAAATCTGGGCCAGGCTTTTGATTATCTTGTTGAAGACAAACATTCCGACAGCGCTGTACCGGGGATGAGCGTGCGCGTGCGTTTCGGCGGCCGCCTTGTCAACGGCATTATCTGGGACCGCGTGGAATCCAGCAGCACGCCCCGCAGCTCATTGAAATTCATTGAGCGTGTTATAGGCAGTTCGCCCGTTGCCCCCAGGCAGATGAGGCGTGATATTGAAGAGATAGCAGATTATTTTGCGGGTACGCGGGCTAATATCATCCGTCTTGCCATCCCCTCCCGCGTGGCAAAGGTAGACAAAGAGCCGCAGCCGGCGGTAGCGCGGCCCGTACAGGGAAAGCTGCCGGACAGTGCCCGGAAGGTGTATGAGGCGCAGACCCGGCGTGTGGAGGCATCTTACGGGCATATCGACGACGTGGAGCGGGCATGGTCAGGATCTTCTCCGGCTGGTATTGTCTGGAATGCCATGCCGGGAGTAACTGCATGGGCTGATGATATCGTATGGCTGGTCAGCAGGAGTTTCCTTTCGCAGAGGCCGATAATAGTTGAGCTTCCGGATATCGCGCATATCAGGCTTGTCCACCAGCAGCTGCAGGCTGCGGGGTTCCTCCCTTTCGCGCTGCGCTCAGGGCGGGGCGTGTGGAATGGGGACTACTGCATCCTTGTCGGCGCTATGACCCCTGAGGAACGCTACCGTTCGTATATGGCGGTTGCGCAGGGGTCTGTACAGTGTGTGATCGGCACCCGTGCAGCAATGTACGCCCCTGTGCAGGGCAATGCTGTATTTGTTGCGGTGGATGATATCGCTTACCAGAATGCAGACGGTTTTACCCCCTATGCCAATGTGCGTGATGTTATGCGCCTGCGCGCCCGCGGGCACAAAGGCATTTTTGTCGCATTGGGCCATAGCCGCAGCCCGCAGAGCCAGTGGGAAGTGTCAGGAAGGCAGCCGGGGGATGCTGCCATAGAGGTGGGGCAGGCTATTGAAGTGAGCCCTTTGCCGGCACCGTTGAAGAAAGCAATGCCGTGGGTCAGGCTGTTCAACCGTGAGGAGCTTGAGCGCCTTGCCGACCCCGCAATCGGTGCCCGTATCCCACATACCGCAGTCTCCATACTTAAAAATGCGCTGCGGTCCGGCCCTGTCCTCCTGTGTGTCCCGCATGACGGGCAGTCCATGGTATTTATCTGTTCCCGGTGCCGCCGTCAGGCGCGCTGCCTCCGATGTTCCGGGCCTTTGCAGCAGGGCTCGCGCAGGGATGGATCCCCGCGCTGCGCATGGTGCGGTGCTGCAGCGTCGCAGTGGTCCTGCCTCCATTGCGGGGGCAGCGCGATGCGCGTTATCCGTGTGGGGGCGCTGGGCACGGCCCAGGAGCTCCGCGGGCTTTTCCCCCGTACACGGATCGTTACTTCCACTCCAAACCAGCCGCGCGGCGTTATAGAACATATTGAGGACAGGCCTCAGGTAGTCATAGCATCCCCCGGGGCCGAACCGCAGATAGTCAGTACAGGGCTGACGCGCATGGAGCACCGTGAAGGCATCGGCGTGGAAAAGTCTGATACTGCCTACCAGAATATTGACGGCGCCTATCATCCAAGCTACAGGGCTGTTGCCATTGTTGATACATGGACAAGCCTGTATGCTTCGCACATGGATTCGCGTATTGATATCCTCACTGCGTGGATGCGCGCGGCTGCACTGTGCGCATCCCATGAGGACGGTGGGCAGGTGCTCCTCCTGGGGGAATGCGAGCCTGCGATAGCGCAGTCCCTGATTGCTTGGGATCCCTCGTATCTGGCCCGAAAAGAGGTCGAGGAGCGTAAGGAGGCCGGCATGCCTCCTTCTGTTACTGCGGCGAATATATGGGGGCGGCGTGAAGTTGTGGAATGGGTGCTTAAAGATATCGGTGCGGATATAGGTGCAGCCGATGTAGAATCTGATCTTGCCCTGCTGCCCTCGGGCATCCCGTCAGTACTGGGCCCTGTCCCCATACCGGAGCCGTCTAATATTTCTGACCGTCAGCTTGAGGGAAGCAATGACCGTGTGCGTGCTGTAGTCCGGGCCAGCCTGGACCGGACCGGGACGCTGTCCCGGCGGCTGCGTTCTGCAGCGGCGAAGCATGCAGCTTCCCGCGTCAAAGGGGAGCTGCATATCCAGATCGACCCTAAAAATTTGAGCTGATATATTCCGTTTTTTTGAACGGCTCAGATGAGCCGGTTCACAGGTCCGCATCTTCCCATTTCTCAGGCCGGGGGACTGTGCGCAGTGATGTTGCAATAGAAATAACCAGGCTTATAGCGGCAAAAACTGCTGCAATCACAGCAGTTATAGTGAACCCATACTGCAGCTGGAGCACCGGCCCTATAGCTGCAGGCGTCACTGCGCCGAAAATGCCTACTGCTGTTTCAAATACTGCTGTGGCGCGCCCCTGCATGGTATCCGGCGTTTTCCCGAATATGAATCCGTACAGGCCTGTGTTGAGCGATGGCAGCGGAAGCCCCATAAGTGAAAGGGATATCAGGACAGCCGTGTAGGAATGGAAAAAGATCAGGGGGATAAAACAGAGGGTGTCAAAGGCGAGAGAAAGGATAATAAGTTTTCCGGTAGGTATACGGCTGGATACCCAGTTCGCCAGAAGCGAGCCGATAAGGGTCAGTGTCCCCATGCCTGAATCAAGCAAACCTATCAGTATGGAATCCGTCCCCTGAGCTATGAGGTATATCTGGGCTCCGGCAACGATTGCAGTAAATGCAATATTGACCGTAGCCCCGACGGCGAGTGCTGCCATGAACTTCTTTTTTGACATGGCCCAGGCCAGCCCTTCGCGGAGGGTGCGGATAAAGCTGTGAAGGGGGTCCTGCCCTTGAGGTATTTCCTGGGCAGGGATTACTTCGGCTGTACCATTTTTCGGCTTTCCACCGGTACCCGGGCCGCTGCTGCCGCCCTTGAGGGCCGCTTTCCTTCCCTGAGAGGGAAGCTGAAGCGTAGCTGTCTGCCCGGCAGCATAGAAAACCGCTGCAAAGGCTATGGGGAGCCAGGGGAAAACCCTGTACAGGAATCCCGCTGCAGTGCCGCCAAGCAGGCCTACCACTGATTCGCGGGTTTCCCGGATTGCCTGTGCGCTGGCAAATTTTTCTGTAGGGACAAGGGATTTCAGGATAGCATCATTTGCAGTACCGCACAGGCCTACGAGAAGGCCATAGGCAGCAGTGACGGCAATAAGCAGGGGGGTATTGAGCAGGTTAGCAGCAACCAGGACTGTAAAAATAACGGAAAGTATTATGCCGGCGGTATTCTCGATTATCATGAGTCGGCGCCTGTTGCAGCGGTCAGCTATAGCACCGCCAATCGGCATCATAACAAGGTTGATTATATTTTCGAGTGCGACGATAGCCCCCGTTACGGCTTCAGAATGGGATACCTTCCATGCGAGCAGGGATACGGCGAAGCTCCGCACGGTAACAGCCAGGACATCTGTAGTATCGGCAAGGAACCACCAGCGGTAGTTGCGTATTGTCCATAATGATCCGCGCTGCATTACCGTTCCTCCTGAAGTATGGCGCATGCTGTTCTTCCTGCATTACAGTGTACGCTTCCCCTGTGCACGCAATAGCGGCCAGGATTTTCATACGAGGGGAATAAATATTCAAGGCGTTTCCCGCTGCCGGGCCATAGCTGCCGTTCGGATGCGGAAGGTGCTGCAGCCGGCTGCGGTAGTCAGCCCTTTCGCTAAAGTAGGCAGGTATGAGAATACTTTTTACCGGTACCCCTGAAGCGGCAGTTAAGCCCTTGCAGGCTCTCGCTTCCGCGGGCGGGGGTATGGAAGTCGTTGCTGTCCTTACCCGGCCTGATGCCCCGCAGGGCCGCGGGCGCAGGCTGGCGCCAAGCCCTGTGAAGGCTGCAGCTATGGAGCTCGGCCTGCCGGTGATCGAGGACAAACCCACGTCAGACGGTTTTTTTGAAGCAGTAGCACGTTTCAAGCCTGATATTGCCGCTGTGGTGGCATACGGCAGTATCCTGCGCCAGCCTGCGCTGGATGCTGTCCCCCTCGGATGGTTCAACCTCCATTTTTCCCTGCTGCCTCAGTACCGCGGAGCAGCCCCTGTGCAGAGGGCTATCTGGGCGGGTGAAACGGTTACGGGCGCTACAGTGTTTAAGATCGGTCCCGGCCTTGATAACGGCCCTGTAGCCGCACAGTCAACGGTTGAGATAGGGGCCCATGAAACATCCGGCGAACTGCTTGGCCGGCTGTCCGAAGACGGCTCGAACCTTCTGTGTGCAGCTTTGAAGGGCATAGCAGACGGCCATCTGGCTCTGGTTGAACAGCCTGAAGGGGTGTTTGAACCTGCCCCCAAGATACATCCTGATGATGCCAGGATCCGGTTTGATGTGCCTGCTTTTGCTGCTGACAGGCAGATCCGTGCCTGCACGCCGGAGCCCGGTGCATGGTGCCTGCTCCATAACCGTACGGAGACGGATGCACAGGGAGCAGAGGGGGGCATCAAACTCACTGTTGCCCGTGCCCATCCGGATATGTCTGATGATCCGCAGAAGCCTGCAGGGCTCCGGCCGGGCATGATTGCCGTGTCGAAAAAACATGTATGGATAGGGACGCTTACTGATCCGCTGGAGCTTGACCAGGTGAAGCAGCAGGGGAAAAAACAGATGGCTGCAGCGGACTGGGCCCGGGGGGCAAGGCTGCCTGAAGGTGCTTATTGTGACTGAGCATTACAGCCGTCGGCGGCGGCATAGTAAGAATAACAAACAGAAAGCAGCACGGCCGGCCCGTAAAGGCGCGGGGGCCGGTAAGGCCGGCAACCCGCGTGAGCTGGCGTATCTTCTGCTTGCGCGCATACACAGTACTGACGCCTTTTCAAACCTTCTGGTACCGCGCGAGCTTTCCCGCTCTGCCCTGGATGCGCGGGATAAAGCGTTTGTTACTGAAGCCGTATACGGCTCCCTGCGCTGGCAGGGGCTACTTGATACCGTTATCAGCGCTGTTGCCCGTCGCCCTGTTGCCGGGATAAGTGCCCAGGCCATTGATATCCTTCGAAGCGGGGTTTACCAGATACTTTTCATGGGGACAGCCGGTTATGCTGCTGTCTCGCAGAATGTGGACATCATGCGTAAGTATGCGCCGGGCCCTTTGCCCGGATTTGTGAATGCAGTGCTCCGCACAGTCACGCAGCGCCCCCGCCAGGAATGGGAGTCCCTGGTTGTATCGCGTATCCCTAAAGAAGATAAGGATAAGCGGCTGTCGGTGAGGTATTCCCATCCTGAGTGGACCGTCAGCCTGCTGCGTGAAGCGTGGGAAGGGGCCGGATACAGCCAGTACCAGGCTGCTGAGGGAGGGGCCGGTGCTGAGGGCCAGCTTGAGGCGATGCTTGCAGCCGATAATGAACCGCCGGACGTTGTTTTGTGCGCCCGCCCCGGGCTTATCAGTGTTGAAGATGTTATGGCGGAAGTGCACGGCATCGCGGGGACCCGGGGGACATGCGGGCATGGGCGTTTTTCGCCGTATTCCGTACATGTTAGAGGCGTCGATCCCCAAACACTGCCATCGGTCAGGCAGGGGCTGTGCGGCGTCGAGGATGAGGGCAGCCAGCTGGCAGCACTGGCGCTTGCCTTTTCGGTGCCGGTCAGCCGGGGCGAGCGCTGGCTTGATATGTGTGCCGGCCCCGGAGGCAAAGCGGCCCTCCTGGCTGCGTGTGCTGCGCAGCATGGAGCTGCGATCCTTGCCAATGAGCCTGCGCACCATCGGGCGGATCTCGTACGCAGCAGCCTCAGGCGCTTAGGCGCAGGGGCAGAAGGTGTTACTGAACATGATGGCCGCGAACTGGGGAAACTGTATCCGCACTCATTCGACCGCATACTTGTAGACGCGCCGTGTTCCGGGCTTGGAGCCCTTCGCCGCCGGCCGGAATCCCGATGGAGGAAAAAGCCCCAGGATGTTGCTGCGCTTGCGGCTCTCCAGCAGGGGCTTCTGTCTTCCGCATATGAGGCGCTGAAGCCGGGCGGGACTATGGCTTATGTAACATGTTCCCCGGTTGTTGCGGAAACGGCACGTATAGTGGACCCCTTCCTTAATTCCCATCCCGATATGCGGCGCATGGATACAGCCGCAGTTATCCACGGTATTTCTTCCGATCCCGGGATCCCGCTCCCTTCCCGTGCCGGCGACGTACAGCTGTTTGAACACCTGCATAATACGGATCAGATGTTCATCAGCCTTCTGCATAAAATACAGTGAGCTTCCCTGAAGATTTTGTTTTCAGGGGACACGCTATAGCCGGGTTCGGTGGACGCAGATGAGGAAATTTTGTAAAATTAGAGAGTCACTATTTGAACGGTCTAATTTTGCACGCAGACGGAGCCGCCGGCGTGCATATTAGCAGGAAATCAACAGTGCGTATCCACCGAAGGGTGCGCAGACAGTAAGGTTAGGGATGAAAAAGTTAAGAATTGCAAAGGCGATACTGGCAATTGTGCCGGCAGCCGCCATGATTCTCATCGGTTTCACAGGCCTGACCCCTAAAGCATATGCAACGATGCCGGCCAATACGGCTACGGCGCAGGGGGCAGCGTCTTCTACGAACCGGAACGTAACCGTTACTGCTTTCCAGCAGAACTGGAATTCTATTGCGAAGGAATGTACGGAAACCTACGGCCCTGAAGGCGTAGGGTACGTCCAGGTGTCGCCTCCGCAGGAAACAGTCAGGGGCAAGCAGTGGTGGACGTCATACCAGGTCGCCAGTTATAATCTGAATTCCAAGCTGGGGACTGAAGCTGAATTCAAACAGATGGTCTCTACGTGCCGTGCTGCGGGCGTAGGCGTCATTGCTGACGCTGTTATCAACCACACTACCGGTGTAGACCGTAAGGAAGGCGTAGGGACTGCGGGCAGCACATTTGATATCGAAGGGAATTTCCCCGCGATCGGGTACACGAAGGATGATTTCCATACGTGCGATCATAATATCGGCAATTACCATGATGCCCAGGAGGTATGGAACTGCCGCCTGTCCGGGCTGCAGGATCTTGATACCAGCAGGGAACATGTTCAGGACATCATAGCGGGGTATATGGCAAAACTCCTGAAAATGGGGGTCGCAGGATTCCGCATAGATGCGGTCAAGCATATTGATCCTAAAGATGTCAGTGCCATTAAGGCTAAGCTTGCCCAAAAGTCAGGTATTGCAGAAGATAAGATCTACTGGAACCAGGAGACTCTCGGCAATGCCAGCGAGGCAGCTGAGATCCAGCCGAAGAATTACACCGGTACCGGTGAAGTCCACGAAATGGACTTTGCGTATTCGCTGAAGAACGCGTTCAACGGCAATTTTGGCGGTGTCGCCGGACTCAAAAATATTGAGAACAAGCTTCTGCCTTCCCAGCAGGCCGGGGTGTTCGTTTCTAACTGGGATACTGAGCGCAACGGCAGCACCCTGAGCTATAAGGACGGCTCACGCTACCTTCTGGCCAATGCGTTTATGCTTGCTTACGGATACGGCACGCCAAGCATTAATTCCGGTTATAAATTCGAGGATTCCCAGGACGGGCATGATTCCGGCGCGCCGGGTGCCACCGACACCACAGTCCCCGATACCGTGTGCTCCACGGATTCAGGCTGGCTCTGCGTACAGCGCTGGACCGCTATCCGGGGCATGGTCGGGTTCCATAATAATGTCACCGGGAAAGTAACGAACTGGTGGTCGAACGGATCCGATGCTATCGGTTTCGAACGGGATAAGACCGGTTATCTGGCTATCAACAATTCCGACAAAGAGATCAGGCGCACATTCACATCATCGCTCCCGGCAGGGGAATACTGCAACGTGTACGCAGCAGGCGACTGCTCATCCACTGTTACTGTCGGTGCAGACGGCTCGTTTGAAACAACGGTCCCCGCACATTCTGCTGTAGCGATCTATACAAAAGCACTCAAAAGCACCTGGCAGGGCGGACAGAAGTCCAATCCCTTGGATCCGGCTGAAGACCAGCCTAAGCCGGAACAGGAAGACACTGATAACAGTATTACTGTTTATTACAGGACTGGCTGGAGCAATCCTCATATCCACCATCAGGCGGCGGGGACTGCTGACGGATGGACGAAAGTCCCCGGGGACAAAATGACCAAAGCCTGCGACGGCTACTATTCCGCTTCGGTGCCTCTGGTCAACGGGAAACTGGAATTCGTTTTCAACGACGGCAACAATAATTGGGACCATCCTGCCGGTAACCCTAACGGGAACTTCACCGTCACGGAAAAGAAAGATATCACTGTTGCTGACGGCACAATAACGGCCGCCAATCCGTGCCCTGTCAAGTACCAGCCCAAAACGAAGCTGACAGTGCATTACAAGCCGAAAGCCGGTGATGCTGCTGCGGATAAGCGCGGTGTCTATGTGTGGGGTACGCAGAAAGACGGTACCCAGCTTGACGGCAAGTATTACAAGTTCAACCAGGCTGATGATGCTTTCGGCAAAGTATTCACCATGGAATTCGACGGGGCTTTCGATCATCTGGGAGCCATCGTTACCACTGAAGGCTGGAATAAGGACGGCCAGAAGGACCGTATAATCGACACTTCCGGCGGCTCGGCTGAAGTGTGGGTGCAGGGCGGTGATGAAACTACCTACACTGATCCTCCGGCTGATGCAGGCAAAACTATCAGGAAGCTGGATGTAACTATCCATTACCGCCGTGCAGATAATAATTATGCCGGCTGGGACGTATGGAAGTGGGCTGACGGTATAGCTGATAACCTTCCGGCTACTTTCAGGAGCCACGATTCGTTCGGCAAGATCGCACAGTACTCCCTGCAGGGTGATTCAGTCAAGCATCCGAAATTCATTATCCGCTACGGCGGCAGTGCATGGAAAGGCCGTGAAGGCAACGGCAAGGATGCTAACGGCGACCGTGAGATCCCGTGGTCTGCCATCACGATGACAGGCACAGATACTGCCAAGGCAGAGATCTGGATAGTCTCGGGCGATACGACTGTGTATACATCCCCCAATAATGTCGATACCTCCAACAAGATCACGAACGCTGAGATCAGCGGGCTTAATGAGATCACCCTTAAGCTCAACCGCCCCGTAAGCGAAAGCGACCTTGCGGGGAAGATCTCCCTGGATACGGCAAAAATCAAGTCGTTCAAGGTAGTTGACGGTTCAAAGGTGGTTATCACTACAGAGTCTGAGATCGCACCGGACTCAGCTGTTAAGGTGAAGATAGCCGGCTACAACGAAGCGACAGCTATTGCAGGTTCTGTAGTACGCACGGAGGCATTCGATAAGAAATATGCCTACAGCGGGGATGACCTTGGCGCTTCTTATACGCCTGAAGGCACAACCTTTAAGATATGGGCGCCTACAGCAACATCAGTCAAGCTTAATACCTATAAAGGCACTAAGCCTGATGCTGAAATTGGCAAGGTATATGATATGCAGCGGGGCGAGAAAGGCGTATGGACCGTCACGGTACCTGGCGACTGCAGGAATCTCGCATATGATTTTACTGTCGGTTTTGCTGACGGCAGGAAGAATGAGTCGGCTGACCCGTATGGCCGTGCCTCTACAGCCAATGGCGGGCGTTCAGTAGTCCTCAGCCCTGAGCAGATGAAGCCGGCACATTGGGGAAGCCGTATGCCTGCATTCAGCAGCCCGACTGATGCAGTGATCACTGAAATGTCTATCCGTGATTTCTCCAAGTCTGATACTTCCGGCGTATCCAAAGATAAGCAGGGCAAGTATCTTGGCGTTATCGAAAAAGGTACTAAGAATTCCAAAGGCGAATCCACAGGCCTGGACTATCTGAAGAAGTCGGGCACTACGCATGTACAGATCATGCCGATGTATGATTTCAACAATGCCAATGGCGAGATCGGGAATAACGTGGCGTACAACTGGGGCTATGACCCTATGAACTACAACGTCCCCGAAGGATCCTATTCAAGCGACCCTGCTAACCCTGCCACCCGCATCACGGAGATGAAGCAGATGATCCAGGGGCTGCACGATTCCGGTATCCGCACGATCATGGATGTGGTCTACAACCATGTGTATGACGCCAATAAGCATGTTTTCAACCAGGTAGTCCCGGGATATTACTTCCGTTATGACAGCAGCGGGAATCTCGTGAGCAATTCAGGGTGCGGCAATGATACCGCCTCTGAGCGTGCCATGATGCGCAAGTATATTGTGGATTCTGTCACCTACTGGGCGAAGAACTACAATATCGACGGTTTCCGGTTCGACCTTATGGGCCTTATCGACAAGGAAACTATGAAGGAAGTCCGTGCCGCCCTTGATAAGATCGATCCGTCGATCATGATCGTCGGCGAAGGCTGGGATATGAATTCCACGATGCCCAAGAGCGAAATGTCCATACAGCCGAATGCGCGTGAACTGACAACAGATAAATCTACGATCGGCTTCTTCAATGATTCGTACCGTGACGCCGTTAAGGGCAGCGTATTCGATTCGAAAGCGAAGGGGTTCGTCCAGGGGAACAAGGGGCAGGAAAACCTGCTTGCCAATAATTTCCTGGGCTGCCAGAACCGCAGCGGCTTCGCGCCATGCACGAACGGCAATGCCAATACGAATTACAGCGGTCCGTCGCAGGTAGTGCAGTATGTGGAAGTCCACGACAACCTCACCCTGTATGATAAGCTGAAAGCCAGTATGCCTGGGGAAAGCGAGCAGAATATCACAAAGCGTGATGAGCTTGCAAACTCAATGGTCCTGCTGTCGCAGGGCATACCGGAGATCCAGATCGGGCAGGCCTTCATGCGCACCAAAGGCGGTGATGATAACAGCTACAATAAGCCTGACAGCGTTAATGCTGTTGATTGGGACCGTCTGAGCGAATACAAGGCATCGGCAGATTATGTACGCGGGCTTATTGCCTTGCGTAAAGCTGTCCCTGCCCTGCTCCAGAAGAGTTTCGCAGATCTCAATGCACACAGCAGGGTGCTTGCCCAGGCGGACGGTACCCTGGCATTTGAGCTGTCAGATCCGACAGGTACCTATGTTGTTGCGTTCAATGCCAATACGGAAGGGCGTAAGATCAGCGGCCTGAAGAATGCCAAGTATACTGTGGTGGCTTCTGAAGGCAAGGTTGATGAGGCTGCCGTCAATGAGATAGCTTCGATTGTCAGGAACGGGGCTAAGAATGTCCGCACAGGCAGCTCGCCGAAGTTTACTGAAGTGCAGTCTGACGGTACTTATACGGTGCCGGCTCTGAGTGCGGTAGTGCTCAGGGAGGGGCAGCTTCTTGAAGAGCCGGAACCTGAGCCGAAACCGACGCCTGCACTGAAGCTTGATAAGCATACCGTAGAAGCCGGCGGCACAGTACACGCAACTGTTGAGGGCTTGAAGCCCAACACCCAGTATAAATTGTGGCTGAAATCCGTCCCGGCTGAACTGGCTGTGGTAACTACGGATGCGCAGGGGCGCGCAGAGGCGGATGTCACTATCCCCGCCGGCACTGCGGCAGGTGAGCATACTGTTGCAGTTACGGATAAGGATGCCGACAGCTCGCATGTGCTTGCCAGCGAAAAGCTGGATGTTACTCAGAAGCAGAATCCTCCTGTGACTCCGGATAATCCCGCAGATCCGAGCAAACCTGCCGATCCTGCAGACCCGAGCAGTCCGGAGGCTCCGGATAAGCCTGCGGATCCGAGCAAGCCGGGCAAACAGCCAGGCAATAACGGGAAGCCAGGCACTCCTGCGAGACCCGGCAGCCAGGCGGCGCCTTCGCATAAGGGCGGCACCGCCGGCCGGCACAAGCGCGGCCAGTCTGACCGGTCCCACCATCCGTCAAAGCTGTCCCAGACAGGTGTGGGCATTGGGACGACAGTTACTGTGCTCATAGTGCTTGTTGCCCTTGCGGTAATAGTGCTCATAGTCCGTAGGCAGCAGGAGGCTGACGGATCGTCGAGCACAGGGCTGCATGGCAAAGGGGATGATTCCCTGAGGTAAGTGCATCCCAGCTGGTTTCGAAACCGGCTCACGGACAGGGGCGGCAGGTGTAAAAGCCTGCCGCCCCTGCCTTTCTGCTGTTAATCTCCCGCATATAATTCATGGTTTTCAATGATGAAATCGTTCATGAAGGGAAGGGTGAAACTGACTGTCCCATGGCCTGTGGCCTGTATGATCTGGCTGTCAAGCAGCCGCCTGCGGTACATTGAAATATAATTCGGCCCTTTTCCCATGCGTCCGCTGATATCGCTTATCCTGACATTCGCAATGCCCGTATTCGTGGGTACCGTCGGTACGGCTGATGCGCCGCTGACACACTGCGCCATGGCGAGCAGGAACTCCCGGTCTTTAGGGGACAGCTCCTGGAAAACTTTCGTATACACATTATGGAACAGCTGCATTTTGAATTCGGGCACTTCCTGTTCAAGGAGGCCCGGAGTTACAGGCGCGCCCTGCGCAGCCCTGTTCCATATCTGATAGCCCAGAAGCTGGAAGGCATATGCATATCCTGCGGTCATCCTCGCCATTGTTGTGAGGGCTGCGTCTTCAACCGTGAACCCTGCGTCGCGGAAGCTTTTCTGATAGCTGTATTTGATGGATGTCAGCGCAATAGGCTCCAGATTTATCCGTGAACTTCGCAGGAGGAATGTCAGGATCTTATCGTTCTGCAGCTCAGAAATCTTGTGAGGCAGGCCCGTCATCATCAGCGCAAGGCTGTAATTTTCACGCAGCATCAGCTGATACAGTGACGCGAATTCCTTGATGGCGGGCGTATTGTCAATTTCGTCTATGGTGATGAAGAGGTCCAGTCCGCGGGATCTGAGCTTATCAAGCATATCTGCAAAAAGCGTCTGATAGCTTGTCAGCGACGGCTGCGATGACCCGATAGAAAAATCGACCCCGAATGCTGAAATATTGACCCCCTTAATCTGGGAGAACAGCTTTTGCAGGGGGCTGTTCGCCTTCCGGTAGAGTTCGACGATAAGATTGGGGAGTATGCTGTCGCTCATAGCAAGGTTGAGGACTATCCATCCTTTTTTCGCTGCGACTGCTGTGCTGGCGTCGGTAAGGAATGCTGTTTTCCCTGATCCGCGGAGCCCATATATCAGTGATGTCCGGTAAGGGCTGTTCGGGTTTTCCAGTTCGTCTGTCACTTTTTGTATCAGGAGCTGCCTGTCAAGGAATATTTCGGGCTTTTTGCCGAAACCGGGGTTGAACGGGTTCATGATGCCTCCTGCGCACGGGCGTAATAATACTTTATATTTCTTTATATACTCCAGGATATTTTATATTTCTTTATACTTCAAGTCTAATTTTATATTTCTTTATACTTTATTCTTTTATATTTTCCGGGACAGCAGGAAAACCGGGAGAAAAGGCTCTAAACCCCGTTTTTGCAGTGATACTTGAAGGGTATATCCCGGTTGTTTTTGGGAGGCCAGGCTCCGTTTATCCGGTTAGCTGGTGGTAAAACACGCAGATACAAAATCAAAAATTGCGGGAAACCGCCATAATGGTTTTGTATCTGCGTGTTTTACCACCAGCATGTGGGGAGCAGAGCATGAAAGGTGCAGAGGATGGAGAGGGGAATATGAGTAAGAGCCCGGCGGAGAACCGGGCTCTTCAGAGAAGGAGAGAGAAGAAAGGTTTTCAGTTATAAGAATTCAGTTCTCAAGATAGACAACCCACCTTGGCTGACGCTCCAGCCGTTAACTCGCGACTACCGGCTTCCTGCATCAGTAATTACATTAAAGACCATAACCCTGAATAAAACCTGCGTGGTTTACTGGGAAGTTTGTAAGAATCAGGGCTATTTCCTCAAAAGGCCTTCCTTCAGCAGATATTCGCGGGCAACATCAGCAGCCGCACGGTTGCGGACTTTGACTTCGTAATTCATCCTGCTCATTTCAGCATCAGTGATCTTTCCGCTGAGCTTATTCAGGATCCGCTGCAGCTCAGGATGCTTTTTCAGCAGGGAAGACTTCATAAGCGGGGCACCCTGATACGGCGGGAACAGATGCTTATTGTCCTTAAGGGCTATCAGATTGTACTGTGTTATCTCGGCATCGGTAGAATATGCATCCACTATCTGCACCTGGCCATCATTGATAGCTGTATAGCGCAGCGCAGGATCCATCGTCCTGACATTGAGGTCAAGCCCGTACACCTTCTTCAGACCTCGGTTCCCATCATCGCGGTCATTGAATTCAGCCGTAAACCCTGCCTGCACAGAGCCGCCGACATTTGCCAGGTCCGAGATATTTTTCAGGCTGTACTGGTCCGCATACGACTTCTTCACTGCTACGGCATACGTGTCCTGGAATCTCATGGGTTTAAGGAGGACAAGCCTGTCCTGCCTGATGATCCCATCGCGCGCGGCACTATAGACGGCGCCGGGGTCATTCGATGCCTTCGGCTTATCCGTCAGCAGGCTTTCCGTAATAGTCCCGGTGAACTCCGGGTAAATATCAATATCGCCGCGCTTCAGAGCCTTGTAGAGGAAAGTAGTTTTCCCGAAATCCGGCTTGAGCGCCACTTTGATATTGCTGTCTGCCTCAATAAGCTGCTTATACATATTGATGAGGATCTCGGGTTCAGGGCCGAGCTTGCCTGCAATAACAACAGTATCCTGTTTCTGCACTGCCGAAACGAAATTCGGGGCATAGGAACCGGCCAGCCCTACGATGAGCACAAGGAATGCTGCAAGGATCTGCTTCAGCGAGCGCTTCACCAGCCAGCGGATCACCAGGCTGAAAAGGATGGCGAGCAGTGCAGATGATATGGCGCCGATAAGGATCAGTGAATTATTATTACGGTCAATACCCAGAAGGATAAAAGACCCCAGGCCGCCCGCACCGATCAGGGCAGCCAGGGTAGCGGTGCCGATGATCATCACAGCTGAAGTCCGTACGCCGGAAACTATCACCGGCATAGCGAGAGGAAGCTCGTATTTGCGTAAGCGTTCCCAACGGGTCATACCAAACGCGGTGCCCGCTTCAACAAGATTAGGGTCTATCCCCTGCAAGCCGGTAATAGTATTCTGGACGATGGGGAAGAGTGCATAAACGACAAGTGCCGTCACTGCGGGTACTGTACCGATCCCCATAACAGGGATAAGCAGGCCCAGCAGTGCGAGGGAGGGGATAGTCTGGAATATCCCTGTTATCTGGAGGATGGCTTCTGATGCTTTTTTCTTGTTGAAAAGCCAGACCGCCAGGGGGACCGAAATAAGGATCGCTATCAGCAGCGACAGCAGGGATATCTGCAAATGCTGGAGAAGGGCTTCTGCCCAGTCGCCGAAGCGGTTTTGAAATGTTGTGACCAGGTCGTTCATCAGTGCTTCCTCCTTCGGGTGTGGTGGAAAAGGTCTCTGACGAAATCGTCGGCCGGATTCTCCCTGATCTCGTCAGGGGTGCCGGTCTGGGTGACGCGACCGTCATTGATAACACATATCCGGTCTGCAAGATACTGGGCTTCGTTGATATCGTGGGTCACGAAAACTATTGTGGTGCCGAGGTCGTCATGGAGGTCAAGCGTAAGATCCTGCAGCTGGACGCGGGTAATGGGGTCAAGCGCACTGAAAGGCTCATCCATCAGTATTACCTTAGGGCTGGCAATCAGTGCCCGCAGTATGCCGATCCGCTGCTGCTCGCCGCCTGACAGTTCATCAGGGTAACGCCCGTAATATGTTTCCGGGTCAAGGTCAACCCTTTTAAGAAGGCTCCTGGCTTTTTCGGCACGGTCTGCCTTTGACCAGCCTTTCATTTCAGGGATAAGCCCGATATTCTGCCCAACGGTCATATTGGGGAAAAGCGCGATTTGCTGGAGTACATAACCCGTTTCAAGGCGGAGGTCACGCAGGGGCAGGCTGGTAATATCTTCCCCGTCTATAAGGATGCTTCCCGAAGTAGGCTCAACAAGCCGGTTGATCATTTTCAGCGTTGTTGTTTTCCCTCCGCCGCTGGGGCCGACAAGGACAAAAAACTCCCCGGTATTGATAGTGAATGATTCATTATTGATGACTGCGGTATCATCGAACTGTTTGCAAACGTTTCTGAACTCAATCATATTCTCCCCCTTTCCGTTGTTTATTTTCGGCTCGTGAGAATATCTGTATAAAGGCCAGCCTGCACTGGCCCTTAATTTTGAGTGGTAACGAGTTTAGCACATCCGTTCGATTTTGGCAGTTCTTGCATGGAAGCAGAAAGCGGGGGAAACATAGTTCCCGGCAGCGGGATGCAGCCGGAAAACGGGGCTTGCCCGCAGAAACATGCGGTATGCAGTACATACAGCACCTATGCTGTAAAGTATAGTAAATAAGGAAGTATAGTAAATAAGGCATTGTAACACTATGGAGCAGTGACGGCAGTCAGGAAGCATAATATGGAAAATACAGGAAGCCGCGGCGGGGGACATCGGCTGATGAGGCGTATGGGCAGTATCCGCACAACTGCCATTGGGCTGGGGACTATGGGCCTTGCAATTGAGAAAAAGCCCGGCCGGCAGGAATCAATAGATATCATCCATACCGCTTTGGATGCAGGCTGCCGCCATATAGATACTGCGTGGGCATATTATGAATCCGGAGGGGAAGAGCAGGCGGCAGAAAAGCTTGTGAAGGCTGCCCTGGAGACATGGGACGGTCCGCGCGGGGAAGTGACAGTGGCAACAAAGGCAGGCCATTTCCGGAATTTTACAGACGGCAGGCCCACATGGGGGACCGATGGCCGTCCGGAATCCCTGATCAGATATGCCAAACAGTCTGCTGCGGTGCTCAGCGTAGAAGCTATCGACCTGCTGTATTTCCATCGCCCTGACCCTAAGGTGCCCTATGCTGAATCTATTGAGGCTATGAAGTCCCTTTATGACCAGGGGGTTGCCAGAACGATAGGGATATCCAATGCAAGCGTTGAACAGATCGGTATTGCGCATAGGATACTGGGCGATGCCCTGGTAGCGGTGCAGAACCAGTTTTCGCCGGTTCACCGCGATACCCAGGATACTATTGACTGCACTGCCGAGCTTGGGCTGGCTTTCGTTTGCTGGAGCCCTCTGGGCGGTTTCCGCAAGCCGTATGATGGATCCAAGTTCGACCCCTTCCGCAGGGTTGCTGCTGTGCATGGTGTGAGCTATCAGCAGATAGTCCTTGCGTGGGAACTCGCGCGCGGGGACCACATGTTCGTGCTCCCCGGGACCCATCGTGCTGAAACTGTTATTGATTCACTGCACGCAGATTGTGTGGAGCTGTCGGCGCAGGAGCTGGAATATCTTGGCTAGCATTATGGAAAACGATAATACATATAATACATCCGGTATGATTCAGCTTCCCGATGGGGCCAGCATCTCAACTGCCCGTACCCCCGCGCTTATCCCCATCGCTCTGGCTCCGGGCATCACTGTGCACTACACGACGCGCCTCGGCGGGCATTCCCAGGGGGACTGGGCATTCTGCAATCTCGGGTCGAAAGTCGGAGATGATCCCAGCCATGTGTACGCAAACAGGTTTGCTGTAGACGGTGTTGTGGGGTCACGCGTGTATACAGTATCCCAGATCCACTCTGCACGGGCCGTCAGCACGGATGATGAGCTGGAACGGATCCGCAGCGTCATTGGCGCCCAGGCTTCTGACGGCAGCGTTCCCGGCCCTGGGGGAGAAGCCGGTGGAGAATCATTTGCAGAGGCCTGTGCCGACAGGCTTTACGGGATTGAAGCCGATGCGCAGTATACGCTGCAGCAGGACAGGGCTATTGGGGTTTTTACTGCAGACTGCCTTCCCGTACTGCTTGCCGATCCCCATGCCGGGATCATCGGTGCGGCGCATTGCGGACGGAAAGGCCTGCAGCGCGGTGTCCTGCAGAACCTGATACATGCGATGCAGAGCCGGGGTGCCCGGTCATCCCATATGGCAGCAGCTCTGGGTCCGTGTATCTGCGGCAGCTGCTATGAAGTCGGCAGTGATATTGCAGATGAGTTTGACAGGCAGTTCCCCGGGACTGCTACGGTGACCCGTTTCGGCGGGAGAGGTATTGATATTGCGCTGGCAGCACTCCAGATACTTGCGCATGAGGGTATTTCCGGCAGCAGGATAGCAGATTCCGGACCGCGTGTACGGGCTGCAACATATTACCTTGAACCTGATCCTGAATTCCAGGCGCTGTGCAGGGCCGATGCTGAGGGCGGCCCTCTCAGTAAGCGGCTTGATAAGATGGAGCATCCTCTGTGTACGCTTGAAAACCCGCTGTGGTATTCCCATCGCAGGGCTGTCAGATCAGGAAAAGCTGACAGCGGACGGGCCTTAAGCATTATTACGCGGACAGATCCGGCCAGGCTGGAAAAGGAACAGGCCGCCCTCCGGGCGCAGCTTGCAGCTGAGGATATTGCGGAGGCAGGGGCAGAAAATATAATCGAAGAAGGGACTGCATCTGTCCTGGATTAGCAGGGCAGCAAAGGATAACAGGGAATGCTGGTGGTGTTATGGATACAGTGAACGTTGTTGTATGCGGCTTTGAACATTATGACAATGTTGATGTCAACCCGTCCAGAGAGGTATGCGAAGCGCTTGCCCGCGACGGTGTGGCAGATGAAAAAACTGATGTGCATATTAACGTTGCATCAGTCCTGATGCCGCTGAGTTTCCAGAATGCATGGCCTGTACTGCTGAAAACGCTTGACGCAGCCCATCCGGATATAGTTATTGCCACTGGGCTGAAAACACATGCCCAGTCAGTGATCCTTGAATGCTGTGCGACGAATTTTATTGATGCGCAGAAGCCGGATGCGGACGATGCCCAGCCCCGCCGCATGCCTATAATACCCGGCGCACCCCAGGCATATTGGACGCATCTGCCGCTGCACGGCATCCTGCAGTGTTTTGCGAAGAACAGCATCCCCGCATCCCTGAGTTCTGATGCCGGGACTTTTGTATGCAACTCGCTTTTCTACCAGCTCCTGAATTGGAGTAATAAACACAATAATACCCTGGCCGGTTTCGTGAGCCTTCCCCTTGTAGGCAAGGAACACGGCTATACCCCGGGCATGTCGCTGGATCAGATGATCACTGCTGCGCAGGATGTTGTGAAGATGAGTGTAGATTATTACAGAAAACCGCTTCCCCCCGAGATTCTTCGCGCGTAGTATCGTATAATACTCGTGAATTGTGTTTCACAAGTTTCCGACAACTATAACAATAACTATAAATACAAATAATAAATATGCAATGGAGATAAGATGCCAGAGAATTTTCCTACTGCCCTTCGCGGTTATGATAAGGAACGAGTAGATGAGGTTTTTGCCAGGCAGGAGGAGAATATTTCCCGGTTGCGTGAGCAGATCAAGGCGTATGATGCCCGTATCCTTCAGCTTGATGCCCAGCTGCAGGAAGAGAAACGCAAATCTGAGGGGAAGGGGAGCACGTCGTTTGCTTCGCTTGGTGCTAATGCGCAGCAGCTTCTGGCATCTGCCGAGCAGACGAGCAAGGAGCTTATCCAGCGTGCGCAGCAGGACGCTGCATCCGTGCGCGCGAATGCCCAGTCGCAGGCAGATACCCTTGTCAACAACGCCAAGCTTGATGCCCAGCGCATGACTGAAGAAGCCCGGAAGAATGCCGAATCTATACTCGGAAAGGCAAAAAGCAAGGCTGAGGCCCTCAGGCAGAATGCTCAGGAAGAGGCGCAGCAGCTGCGGTCCACCGCCAGGCAGCAGAGCGACAGCCAGCTCCATGCGTTGGAGGTGGAACTTGCCAACAGCAGGAGCGAGCATGACAAAACAATGGAATATGAAAGGGCTGAGCAGGAAAAAGAGATTGCAGATATGCGCCGGCAGGCTGCTGAGGAGATAGCACAGATCAGGCGTGATGCGAACGAAGATATCACTGCGAAAAGGGGCGAAGCTAACGACCAGATCGAAGAGGCGCTGGATTCTGCTAACAGGAAGCTGGCACAGGCGCAGGAACGTGTCAGTAAAATGCTCTCTGACGCCCAGAGGCAGGCAACTGAGATCACTGATACGGCAAAGGCACAGGCCCAGCAGATCGCTGACCAGTCTACTATTGACAAAGCCAAGTCGGAAAGTGCTGTAGCAGAGGAGGCAAAAGCCGCCCGGGAGGCTATCCAGAAGCAGCAGGACGATGCTTCCCGCCAGGTGAACCAGCTGCTTGAGCAGCTTGCCCAGCAGCGTGACCAGGTTGAGAATGAGACCAATAAGCTTCTGGAAGAGGCCAGGAATACACGCGCCCAGGCCGACGAATATGCTGACCAGAAGCGCGCAGAGGCCGATGAAGCATTAAAGTCCGCTTTGGAGGATGCTGATAAAAAGGCCAGTGAACTTATCAGTGAGCGGCGTGATGCAGCCCAGAAGGAAATCAGCGGTCTGCAGGAGCAGATATCTTCCCTGCAGGAGCGTGAGGCGGCAATCACTTCGCGTGTTGATGAGCTGCGTTCCATCTTCTCGCAGGCCTTCGGGCAGTTCGGGCCCTTTGCACAGCCGGAGGGGGAAGGCACTAAAGGTTCCGGCGCCGACGGGGAAAAGGCCGGCAGCGGAAAATAGGATACCTGCTGGTGGCTGCTGCCTAGTACACTGGCAGTAAGCATAACGTTACGTTAAAATTGGCCATGCAACTGGCTGCGCAAAATATGCGGTAAAAAGTAATGAAAGGTAAACATGACTGAGTTCAAACCATTAGACAGCCAAAAGCTTTCCGGGCTGCAGGACAGTTTCAACGCCCGTTCTGAGAACCGTCTTGCAATGAATGCTGTTACATCTTCGGGAATCAATAAGGCGGCGAAGAATTATAACCGGGCCCGCCTGCTCCAGCGGAGGTTCTCAACGATAGTTGATAACGGTCCTGCAACGAACCAGAAGAGATCCGGGCGCTGCTGGCTGTTCAGCTCGCTGAACGTAGCGCGGTTTGTGGCGAAAAAGAATCTGGGCCTTAAAGAATTTGAGTTTTCCCAAAACTATGCGATGTATTACGACAAGCTGGAACGTGTCAACTACTTCCTTCAGGATGTCAGAGGGCTTGTAGAACAGGGTGAGAAAAGTGATTCCCGGCTTATCCAGTTTATGCTTGGCGATGTTATGGGCGACGGCGGCCAGTGGACAATGGCTATGAATATCTATACCAAGTATGGCGCTGTCCCGCGTGACCTCTATCCGGAAACCGAGTCATCCGGAAATACCGGGGAGATGAACCATCAGCTGCGCAGCGTTCTGCATCAGGCGGTAGCGCACATGTTCGAGGAGCCTTCCCGTTCAGCTGATATTGTGCAGAATGCCCTGGCAGCATGCCACCGTATCCTGACAATACATCTGGGCACCCCTCCAACTGAATTTGACTGGGAGTGGACGGACGAAGACGGTACATTCCACCGCGACGGGACCCTTACGCCTGTAGGGTTCTGGAAGAAGTATGTGACCGCAGGCCTGGAAGACTACGTGTGCCTTGTTGATGATCCCCGCAGGGAGCATCCGAAAGGGCAGATGATCGGGATCGAGCATCTGGGGAATGTTGTTGGCGGTACGCCAACGGCTTATCTGAATGTAGATACTCAATTCATGAAAGGCTGCGTCAAAAAGATCCTGACAGAGCAGGGTATCCCTGTATGGTTTGGCGCTGACTGTCATCCGATGATGGACCGCGACAGCGGTGCATGGGCGACTGACCTTTTTGAATATAACCATGTGTATGATTTCGATTTCAACCTCAGCAAGGAGGAACGGGTACGGTTCGGCGAATCCGCTATGAACCATGCGATGGCGTTCGACGGCGTAGATGTAGACGATTCCGGTGCTACACGGCGCTGGCGCGTTGAGAATTCATGGGGCACGGAGATCGCCGATAAAGGCTATTTCACTATGGATGATCCGTGGTTCGACGAATATGTTTATGAAGTGGCTGTGCCTAAGTCCATGCTGCCCGCAGAATATCAGGAAGCCCTCACGAAGCCGCCGCTGATGCTCCCTGCGTGGGATCCGATGGGGGCGCTCGCATAAGGCTGGAAACGGACGTGAACAAGAAAGGCCCGCCCCGGTGTATGCAGCAGCGCAGGATGGTTGCTGTTATCGGCGCCCTTGATGAGGAGGTTGAGCTTATCTCCCAGTCGCTGCAGGACCTGACGCATATGCATGCGGCGGGCCTGGATATAGCCCTGGGGGATATTGCTTCTGCATCGGGCCCGATTGGTGTTGCTGCGGCTGTTGCCGGGATGGGCCTTGTCAATGCCGCATCTGCAGCGCAATATATGATTGACGCTTTTGCACCTGAAGCTGTTATTTTTTCCGGTATAGGCGGGAATCTCAGCCCGGATCTCCATATCAATGATGTTGTGCTCGGCAAAACGCTGAGATACCTTGATTCTGACATGGCGCTTATCGGCCAGGCCTATCCCGGGCTGAGCGAATACCATTCCGATCCCCGCCTTATGGGGATCGCTTCCGATGTGCTCAGCAGTATGGGGATACATCATAGGGAAGGCATTATTGCTTCCGGCAACCGTTTTATTGAAGGCGCAGATAGGATTGCTGATGTCAGGTCCCAGACCCGGGCTGATGTGGCCGAGATGGAGGGGGCTGCAGTATGCCATGTTGCAGCCAGGAATGATACCCCTGCACTCGTGATCCGAGCGCTGAGCGATAACGCGGATACGGAATACGAAAAGTTCAGGGATTTTGATATCAGCGAATATGCCCATACTGCTGCAAGGGTAGTTGTAGGGATCATCAAGGCGCTGTCCTGACAGTGCATAGATATGCAGATCCCCGGCTGGCTTAGGTGTTGGGAAGACCGGTGCTGTATCGGCGGGAAGCAACAGGATTGGGGATAAGGGTTTTGTGATTTGATTCATATATTCTGTTCAGCCGGGCTTTGGCGCCTGGAATGGTGTTATACTTATACGTATAAGCAGTGGTTTAGCACTAAAGAAGCAGGGTATATGACTGATATCAACGGTACGGATAATATAAACCCCTCTCCCGGGGAAGCGGACAGTCCCTGGGCGCCTGCCGGCCCCCTGGCGGCCGGAGCTGATGTGCGGCGTCCGCATTTGAAAGGGTGGCATGCGGCCATTATCGTGATAGCTGTTTTGGCTCTGCTTGGTATTGGAGGTTATACAGTAGTGAATCAGGTATTTCATCATCAGGAACAGGCCCGGATCCAGAAGGAAGAAGAGCATCTTCAGGAGTACCGTAAGATTGCCCATTCCGAGGAGTGCAGGAAGCTTATCGAAGAGCGCCTTAAATATATTGATCCCAGTGCTTTTACTGATACGGGGGTTATTAAATCGTATAGGATCAATGATTCATCTATTAAGAACAATCCGATGGCAGGCTTTTCTTTTAGTATCATTATTAATGATGATGTTACTTTAGTTGTAAGCTTTGTTATTGATAAGCCTTCTTACACATTTGACCATGACCATCCTGACGGGCAGCTTACTGACGATGGGGGTACTACTAGCGGCGGGCTTGTTGCTCTGCTAGAGGCGCGGTATGGCAAAGATTATTTAGACAAAAAATAAAGATAGTCCATTATATATATTTCAAAAGTAGAAGGGTTGGCTTATGGCAGCTCAGGAGTTTACCGATCTTCAGCGTAAAAAGATAACTCAGGAAGCATATAATGATGAAAATTATATCTTAGGGACTGAGACTAGTATTGATAAAGGCAAAACCTCTTTGGGTACGGTCGTTAAGGTTGTCCGCGGACGTGACAATGTTGAGGGTGACGACCCTACCGGCCTGGATGCCGTTGCTATTAAAGATGAGAAAACGAAGACTATCCGCATAATCTTCCAGGGCTCACAGGGAAGTATGTTTAACAGCAAAGATTGGAGCGGCAATGATTGGCCGATGTGGGGCAAGCATATCGTTGACGGCAAGGGTGCTACTCCCCAGCTGGAGAGGGCAGCAGCGTTTACGAAGAAGGTACTGGCTGAGAATAAGGGGTACTCTTTTGAGGTTTATGGCCATTCTTTGGGGTCAATGGATGGGCAGTATGCCATTGCATCTTTGAGTACACAGGAGGCATCCCGTCTTAAAGGCGCGTGGCTGTATGAAGGGCCGAATGTTTATAATGTTTTGGACGATGAAAAACGGAGACGGGTGGACAAGTACAGGAATAAGATCAATAATTATCTTGATCACAGGGATATTGTCCCTTTCGGCTATGTAGATCCGGATCATGTTATTGGCAATACTTTTTATGTTGACAGCGCTTTTGCTGGCGGGAAAGATATTGGGGATTATATCGGCAGGCAGCATAATTGGGGAGGCTACCAGTTCACCAAAGACGGGAAAATTGTACTGGAATCCGATTCTATCAAAGATATGGAGCGTATTTCTATAAATACCTTAAAAGGGTATTATCCCAGTGCTATTGGGATGTACCGGCTTCCATCGAGTGAGAGGATATTTATAGATGCGATACAGGCCTGTGCGGTTGTAAAAGCTATTGATTCCCAGATAGATTCGTTGGAATTCCACATGCAGGCTTTGAAGGATAAAGCATTGGGGGAAGCCGAATCTGATTGGGCAGGTATAGTAAACAATCTACACGTGTGCTATGCATCCCACTTGTCCGACGAAGAAATCATCTCAGCTTTGGAGGCTGTGGGGTGGAGCAAAGAGGCATTTATGGGCAAAGTGAAAGAAAGCATAGATAAGTTAGAAAGGGCAGTGAAACAGGAGTGTAGGAAAATGCGTGATACAGGCGAACAGGTAAAAGCGGGCATTGCCAAACTGGTTGAGAAAGATAGCAGTCTTGGGAGGAATATCGAGAATTATAATATTGGCATTCTTCCTCAGCGCGGCCCTACCTTTGGGGGAAGGTAAAGATGGATAATTATATGACCCTCCCTATCTGCGATATCCTGGATCACAAGGATTGCCCGGAGTGTTCTTCCAGTGAGGAGCACCTGGAACATACTATGTATGATGTCCAGCGCAGTTTTGAGCAGGCAGAAGAACTTGCGCAGCAGAAAAGCAGGCTTATCGATGGATGGGAGGAAGCTTCAGCGAAGCTGTGCGAGCGTTTCCCCGATGCTGCATCCGGTATTATGGCATTTGCAGCCCCCTATCTGCAGTGGCTGCGGGACAATAATATGAGAGAGGTATCGCTTGCAGAGCAGCAGCGTGATGAAATAATCATTGAGATCAGAAGGATGGAAGAGCAGTCTATGGAAAAGAAGGGTAAACAGTAAAACAGAATAAATAATAATATTGTGTTAAACAGTTAAAACAGAAAGATATATTATGAATATTAATAAAGCATTGGTTTCGGATGTAGATATTCAGGATTACACCAAACGTAATGAGTATACTTTTGTGGGGCAGAGCGGTTCTGCACTTATTGAGCAAAGATTGATGAGGCTCAGGATGATATTCCCTGGAGGAATGTCAGATGTCCTCAGCGGGGCAATTGATGATTTTAACTCGGAGGTTAGCCTTATGGAGGGCTATCTTGAGGGTAAATTCAGCAAGGCTGCGAGGGAATCATATACCGAAAGGATCGGGAGCCTTCAAAAAGCACTGAAGACAGCAGAGAATGGTAAGTTACGGGCACCCTGCCGCGGCGCGCGCCCGTAGTTTATCCGTACCGTTGTGTACAATTCCTACTTGTAAACCACAGACCGTTGGTTGGGTATCCCCAACAATCGCAGATGCGGCCAGCGCAGGTTGAGAATAGGAATAAGCGGGTGCTGACCCGCGGTTTGTATGCTCTGCCTGTGTGCAGGGCTTTTTTATTGCCCTGGTCTGGTTTTCTGCGGACAGCAACGTGATAATAGGAAGGAAATGCCAATGAGAAGGCCCGAAAAGGGAGAGGTGATCTCCAAGCTTACGGATAAGTTCCGTGATGCTGATGCGATCTACCTCACCGAGTATCGCGGCCTGAGCGTTCCGCAGATCTCTGATTTGCGCGAAAAGCTTGGCAACGATACCACCTATAACGTCGCAAAGAACACGCTGGCACGTATTGCTGCGAAAGAAGCAGGCATTGAAGGCTTTGACGATATGCTCAAAGGCCCGTCTGCTATAACTTTCGTAAAAGGCGATTACGTTGAAGCCGCTAAGGTCCTGCGTGACTTTGCCAAAGATAACAAGCAGCTCATCGTCAAAGGCGGTTTCGCAGACGGGACCGTGTATGACGCTGAAGGTGTTGACAAACTCGCAGATCTCGAATCCCGCGAGACTCTTCTTGCTAAGATGGCTGGCGCCCTGAAGGGTACCATGTCTAAGGCTGCATACGCATTTGTCGCTCTGCCTACCAAGGCAGTCCGCACAGTTGATGCTTTGCGTGAGAAGCAGGAGAAGGCTGCCTGACTGCAGTGCGGTATTTCCATGTGAAAATATACGCACGCACATACAGCTGTATATAAAAGATGCAGGCATCCCGTAACGGGTGCCCCAAAAGAAAGGAAGCCGATTATGGCTAAGCTCTCTAGCGATGAGCTCCTTGATGCTTTCAAGGAAATGACACTTGTAGAACTCTCTGAGTTCGTAAAGAAGTTTGAAGAAGAATTCGATGTTGAGGCTGCTGCCCCTGTAGCCGCTGTTGCTGCTGCCCCAGCTGCCGGCGCTGCCGCTGCTGAAGAAGAAAAGACCGAGTTTACTGTAGTCCTTTCTTCTGTAGGCGACAAGAAGATCCCGGTAATCAAGGCTGTCCGTGCTCTGACCAACCTCGGCCTTGCTGAGGCTAAGGCCCTTGTTGACGGCGCTCCGGCAAACGTTCTTGAGAACGCAAACAAGGAAGACGCAGACAAAGCGAAGGCTTCACTCGAAGAAGCAGGCGCAACCGTCGAACTCAAGTAGTTTCTTCTTTAACAGGTTTACATTCCCCGGTATCTTGTACGGATATCGGGGTTTTATTTTTACAGGTGTTTTTTCTTTCTGCCGGGAGGAGTATGGGGCGGTATGGGACGCAGATCCATAGCCTGCACTGTAAATAGCTTTTGCCTGTTCCTATGTATACAGCCATGCCAGTTTTGCAGACTTTGCACTTATTCAGCGTTTTGCAGTGCTGTTCTGGAGGGTATGCCACAATTGTAGTGGAGACTTGTAAGTATTTCTAAGCGGAAGGCGTGGCATGGCAGATAACTCAGCTGGACCGGCTGAATGGGATATACGGGTAGGCAATAAAAATGTTGCACGGGTCCGGCCCGGCCAGTCCCTTGTCATCGGGAGGAAACCGATACGCCCTCTGCCCGAAGAGGAAGGCCGCACCCGCCTGGATATTATCGATGATACGAAATCGGTTTCAAAGCGCCATGCGCTTTTCACTGCTGATGAGGCAGGCAACGCAACCGTGGAAGACCTTGATTCCACTAACGGCACATATGTCGTTACTGCCAATGACGATCTGTGGCGGATAGTCGCGGATATCCCTTTTGACCTGCCTGCAGAAACTGTGCATCTGCAGCTGGGGGATGTCCCGGTGGATGCCGTCCCCGTTGTTGCATATGAAGAGCCTGAACCTGTTTCCCAGCCTATGGCGGCAGTATCCAGCCTGTTTTCATATGCATCATCGGTCCGTCAGGATGATGCCCATGGAGGTGTGAGGATGTCAGTAGATGACATCCTTGATGTGCGCCAGGGCGAACCGACACAGATGTTCCATGCTATGAAGCAGGATCCCAGCCCTTTCAGCCGCATACATGACACTGCCGTTAGCGGTGGCCGTGCCCGGAATGCAGGGGTCAGCACTGATGGAGAGCATGGCATGGAAACTGGCCAGTCCGCTGAAACTGGCCAGCCTGCTGAAACAGATGATGCCGGACGGCGTGAGCAGGATGGCAAAGCACAGCAGGGCGGGCAGCAGGCAGAGCATCATGATGCTGCGCCGCAGGACCCTGACCTCAAATACCGCCCGCATCCGCAGGAAGCTGACCCTTCTGAGACCGGGACGGCCGGCTCAGGGGCACCGGAATATAAGCCGGTATTTGAGCCGGGCTCTGTATTCGACCGCCTGTCGCGCGGAGAGTTCAGCCGCAAAGAAGAAACTGTTGAAGCTGGCGGATTCACCTCTGACGACGCGAAGCATACCGGGGATTTTGAAAAACAGTTTGAAATAGCCCGTCAGCCTAAGCTTCTGCGGTTCCTCGCACTCAATACAACATTGTACGGTGACCTTTATGCCTGGCTTGAGGCGCTGGGGGATGCGGATATTGATAAGGCTTTAAGAAATAATATTGGTTATAAGGCATGGCAAAAGCAGGAAGAACAGGACTCATGACCGGAAACGAAAACACTGCTGATAAGGAAACCTCTGCCGGTACTGCCACAGAGGAGAGGGCCTCAGTACGTGAAGCCGCACTTGATGCTATGCGTTCGTGGTACAGGGATTACCATGCGATCCACGGCACGACGCCTGTTGAAGATATCCTGCGCCTGCGCAGCCGTCTTGACATGGGCGGCGCCCATCCTGCGGGCATGTCGCAGTTCCTTGTCAATAAAAGCGTCCGGCTTGACAGCCTTTTCCGCGATACGGCATCTTTAACTGCCGGCGGGCGCCGGCTGGGACGTGTGCTTGCCGAAAGGGACGAAAACCAGAAAAATAACGGCGCAGCTTTCCTGTCAATGAGTATGGGCATTGCTACATGGGCCGGCAGCCGCCGTATGCCTATAGTCCTGTATCCCATTGAAGTGATCCCAGATGAAAACAGCAGTTCGCTGTTCCGCGCAAAAATATCTATCAGCGGTAATGCCGAGCTCAATGAAGTATTCGCTGCTGCTATGAAGAATGCCGGCGTGAGGCTTGAAGTCGATGATATACTCGACAGTTTTGAATATTCCAGCGTACTGGAAGAATCTGCACGGCTATACGAAGCGATCACACAGCAGGTGGGCGATAAGTTGCCGGATTTCGCCGTTGAGCGCGATATCATAATCGGCAATTTTATCCAGACCTCCACACTTGTGCTTAATGATGCCCGGTCGATCATCAATGATGAGATAAGCGGGGAAACCGGCAACACGGTACTGGACGCGCTGGCGGGCATTGAAGCTGCCAGGGAATCCCTCCGCCAGCCGGATATGCCCGGGTTCAGCCCTTTTGATGGTGATCCGCATGATGAGGTGGGCGCAGGCGATGTGGATAATGAAACGCGGTATGCAGCGCAGGCGGCGAATAACGGCCAGTCAATGGCGCTGCTGATGAGCGCCAACATGGATGCTGCCGAGAATGCCCTTGCTATAACGACCCGTATTGCTATGGGCGGGAAAACGGTTCTGTACGCTCCGGGGGTATCGTACCAGAAGCAGCAGTTTATCCATCAGGCTGCAGTGCATGGGGTTGATAACCTTGTTGCCGATATATCGGATAAAGGTTTCAACGCTTCTATAGACCGTCAGCTTATCAGCGCTGTAGGCTTTCAGCAGGGTACCGCAGGCAGCCATTTTGAGCAGGTCTCGGATGAGCTTGTGGGGATAAGGGCGCGCCTCAGCCGTTATCTGGGTGATCTCCACAGCACAAATGCAGTGTGGGGGGTATCTGCCTTTGAGACTTTGGAAAACCTCGCCAGGATATCCGCTTTGCCTATGCACCCTTCAACGCATGTGCGCTTAAAACCTTCCGCTGCGCATGAAATGATAGGCAGGGAAGAGGAGTGGGGCAAAAAGCTTGTCCGCCTGGGGCAGTTAGGCGGATATATCATTGGCCCTGATGATACCGCGTGGTACGGGGCATCCCTGCGCAGCGAAGATGATGCCATCAAAGCGTACCAGCGTGTAGTCGAATTGCTGGATACCCTTCTTCCCCGTATCCGGGAGCAGATACAGAGGACTGTAGAAACATGCGGTTTCCCTATTGCCCATAATGTACAGGAATGGTCACGCCAGGTGGCTGTCCTGTCTAATCTGCGCAGGGTGCTTGATGTGTTCCAGCCAGCTGTTTTCGAGCGGGATATAGATTCTATGCTTGAGGCGGTACGGCCTAAGGAAGGGCGGAAGGCTGACGGTACTGACCTCAGTTTCTGGGATCGCAGGAGGCTCACGAAAGAGGCCAAAAGCCTGCTCCGTCCCGGTGCCCGTGTGGACAGCCTGTATGATGCGCTTGCAGTGGTTGCTGAACAGGCCCAGCAGTGGCGTAATTTTGTGCCGCGCGGAGGCTGGCCGGTCCTTCCCAATAAACTTGATGATATTGTTGAGGCCCAGGAAAACCTTGAACGTGATATCACTGCCCTTGATGCCGTGCTGTCAGGTACGCCGGAAGGGGCGGGGCTCGAAAGTATGGAGTTCGTTGACCTTGAAAGCAGGCTGCGCAGGCTTTTTGATGACCACCGTGCATTGGATACCCTTCCTGAGCGTACCCGGCTGATGGATGAGTGCAGCAGCCTTGGCCTTGCAGAACTGGTCGAAGATTTCCGCAGCCGCCAGCTGGAGCCTCAGAATGCCCCCGCCGAACTTCTCCTGTCCTGGTGGACTACGGTTTTTGAGGATATAGTAAAGTCTTCCCCAATTATTTCCAATCAGGATGGTGCAACACTGTCGTCCGTTACGGAACGGTTTATACAGATCGATACTGAGCATGTGCGCAGTATCGGCGGTATGGTCAGCCAGGAACTCACCCGCCGCCTTTCGGAGATCCTTTATTCAAGGACCCAGGAGGCGAACCAGCTGCATACACTGCTGGCAAGCAGGAATTCTGTTGGCTTTGAGCGGCTCCATAATGAATATGGCGATATCATCAATGCTGCCAAGCCGATCATGGTGGCGACTGCAGCAGCGCTCGCTTCATCGACACCGTTAAAACAGCTTGCGGATGTTGCTGTGATCGATACTTCTGCACATACCCATCCTTTGGAGATACTCAGTATCCTTGCCCGGGCGAAAAGTGTTATAGTTATTGCGCATGAGAATACGGTTTCCTCTGAATCTGTCAGGGAACTTATACACCTGCTCCCCTCAGTAGAATCCCGTACCCGCGGGAGCTCACGGGATGCCCGTGATATACGGTTGAGTGCTTTCCTGCGCAATAACGGGTATAACAACGAGACCCCGTCGCTGGCAACTGATTTTGCCAGAGGCCGTGTTGCATACCACTTTGTGGCCGCGAACGGGATGGCGTCAACGTCTACCGGTGCTGTAGAAAGTACGGGAAGGGAAGTAGAAGCTGTTGCGGATATTGTTGAGAAGAAGTCCAGAGAACTTGGCCATATCCCTGCGTCATACAGGCTGTGCATCGTCTGCCTTACGGATACCCAGAGGATCCGCCTTGGAGCGGAATTGAAGTCCCGTACTGCAGGGCACAGTGATCTGCTGAATTTCGTCAGGCATATACAGATCATCACTATTGATCAGATTGCAGGCATGCGTGCTGCAGATGTGATCCTTTCTGTGAGCTTCGGCAAAAACAGCCAGGGTGTGCTGCTGCAGCAGTTTGGCGCTCTTGAGCGCCCGCATGCGGATGCTATGCTTCTTGACGCGCTGGCCCTGGCCGAGCATGACCTGGATATTGTCACTACGTTCAAGGCTTCAGATATGAGGGATGAGCGTATCCGCAGGGATGGCCCGCTGCTGCTTAAGCGGCTCCTTGCCTGGGCGCAGGAGCTGTCCGGCTCCGCAGAGGATATTGCTGATTATGCTTTACCATGCGAACATAGCGATGATTCTGAAGCGCTTCTGTCTGATCTCGCACGGCGTATCAGACAGCGCGGCTTGAACGTCAGCATGAATTATGGGTATAACCGCGGGGATCGCATACCGCTTGTTGTCGGTCTGCCGGACAAGCCTTATACGCTTGCTGTATGCACGGATGATGCGCGGTTTATGGATACCGCATCTGCGCGGGTACGGCACCGTTTTAACATTGAAAAGCTGGAAATGCTCGGATGGTCGGTTATGTACGTGTGGAGCGTCGGCATGTTCGTTGACCCCGATAAAGAAGTGGACCGGATAGTTGCGTACCTCGCCAATGCTTATGACGGGAAGTACAATGATAAAAATAAAGGGAACCATAAGGGCAACAGGGCTTCCGGCTCCGGCAAAGGCCCCGGAAGCGGTTCCGATACCGGCTCTGATGGCAATCCTGAGAAGGAGCCCGAAGTTTCCGGCAGGGATTCCAGCGGGGATGAAAGCAGCAGGCATTCCGGCAGGAGTTCCGGAAAGCAGCAGAGGCCCGGGAGCGGTTCCAGTACAGCTGCTCATGGAAAGGCTTCCTGAATCGTGAATATGATGGATACAGAGTCCGAAAGCCCTGCCGGCGTCAACTCCGGCAGCGGTAAGGCCAGGGACAGTGAAGCTGCCGGCAGCGGCGGGACCGGCCGTGCGCCTGTGCGTCGCAGGCATAAACGTGTTGTCCGTAAAGGGGCTGAGCTGTTTGATGCTGACAGCATGGACGGCTTATCAGGCGCATCAGTATCCGGAATGCGTGCTGCCGATGGGGATACGGTATACAGCAGCGGTGCAGGCTGGCGTGAAGCCGATGAAGAGGAACGGATCCTCAATGAGCTCCCTCCCCACTGGGGGATTTTTGACGCGGAAAAACGGTGAGGCGGAGGCCGGGGTGCCGTTTATTTTATTTTTATTTTTTTCTGCACTTTTGCGCGCTGTCCCAGACCGGCTGCTGCCTCAGTCACGGATATTAGTGATGACGATAGGCGGCGGAGTTTCTGAACGCATTATAGCCAGAGCATTTTTTACCGGCATGGCAAAGGAAACCGCTGCTTTAGGGTCGCTTTGGGCCGTCAGCGCGAATCCGCGGTTCTGGCCCTGCTGCGTTTTTACCACTATTGCGTCTTTTGCTATCAGGCATGTGCCGGCGGTTTCCGTATCGCCGCCGCTGTTATCGTAGCTGGCCGGAATATTGCTGTTCCCGCTGTCATCCGCGCCAGTATCAGTATTGCCATTCTCATCGCCTGCACCGCCCCCGTTATTATCGCCCTTGTTATTATCACCGCCGGTTTTATCCTGGCTGCCGGGGGTATCTGCGGCATCGGCTTTTTGGTGATCCTGCGGACTGCATGGTCCTGTACTCACAAGGTCTGCCTTCTGCCCGGGGGAGAGAGGCTGCACTGCGCTTGCAGGGGTGACGGATATTACGGTGTATTCCTTGGGGTACAGCGGCGCGTCGGTGATACTAGCCAGGAGTACGGGATCCCCCGCTTTCAAAGGTATTTTTGATATGCGTCCGGCTGCCTCGCTCTGGGTATGGGCTGTTTTTGCTGTAAGAGGGTTTGCCGGTATCCGTGAAGCTGTAATATCAGATGGCCGGAGCACAGTGCCCTGCGCAATATCATGCTTTGCAATAATAACAGTGTCGTGTGCGTGGAATGCCAGTATGCACTGCAAAATCCCCCATACAAGAAGCCCGGTCAAAACAGACATGGATATCCTGCGTATGATATAGCGGGCCCTGCGGGTTTCCAGATTTGTCGGGGCTTTGTATCTTGATCCGTTCCTGCGCCGGGGGTCCAGAGAACAGGATAATCGCGAGAATAAAACTGAAAAGGCCTTGCCGGCCTTACGGGACCGGGGATATCCTTCAGGCCTGGAGGATACTCCCGGCCGGGAGGACCCTCTATAATGCAGTGCCTCGCTGTGAAGCGCTTTCCTTTTGTTCATATCCCGCTTTCTGCGAGAATTTTTACGGGAACTGCCGGTTTTATGATACACATGCGCCAGCGTTGTCCTATCGAGGCTGCCCTCCCGCAGGCCCCTTATATCCCAGTTGCTGTATTGCCCGGACAGCACCGGCCTGTTGCCGGCTGCGGGCAGGCTGCTGCAGCTGGGATGGCTGTCGGGGAACCGCTGTAGTGAAGTCATACACACAGGTATACAGCAATCCCGTAGTGCATGCAGCCTTTCGGCGCTAATGTGGTCGGATGACAGACATGCCTGATATTTCCGGCGTGTTGCTATGTGGATAAGTTAATAGTGCCTGTGCAGGCCTATGCGGGCACAAGCCGGGACAGAGGCCTTACCCTTTATGGGATGCTGTGTCTGATGATCCGGAGCTTCTGTCAGTACGATAGAACCCATGTCCCCTGAAACTGATCGGCACAGCAGAATATATCTGGTGCACCTGGTCCTGTCCGCATCTGGGGCATCGAGTCAAAGGATCGTCATTAAAAGAGCGGACTTCGGTAAAATCATATCCGCAATTCCTGCAGCAGTAATGATATGTTGGCATTTTTCCCCTTAAACACAGCTTTGACAGGCTCCGGCCATTATCGGGCTTTTGCATGAGCAAACATGTCCCTAAACTATCCTAGTAAACCCATGGACTGAGGGATTTCCCGAGTCCTGGCGGAAGGAGGGGCTTATAGCGTGCATCCCCTTCCGGCAGCTGCTTCCGCAGCGTAAACCGTCATGAACCGAGAATACTATACATATATGCCGTCGTTTTTTCGTGAACTGTTTAGTGCGGACCATCATGTCCGTCCTGATCCCAGGCATCCTGACGATACCCATTTTTATCTCCCTGAACAGATCGGAGAAATGCAGGGAGGGGTCCTGAGCCGATATTATAAAATGGCCTATCCTGAGGGTATCCGCAATGATTATGACCCTTCTGATGCCATTTCCCTGCGCCCCATGCAGAGCAGCTTTGAGGATCAGTGGAATGCAGTCAGATGGCGTAATACCGGATGGCTTGACCCGTGGGAATCGGGGAACCCCCTGGCTGCTGCTGAAGGGCGGGATCATCCCGGGCTCACGTTCAGCAGCTGGGTACTGGGTATCCGCAGGTCAGAGAAGCAGGGCAGGGGCAGCACTTTTGCCGTATTCCACAGGGGAAGCCTGATCGGGCAGATCTCGCTGGGCGCTGTTACATATGGGGCTATCCGTTCCGGCATTATTGGGTACTGGATCGATCAGGCGCAGGCCGGACATGGGTACATCCCGCGCGCCGCAGCGGTTCTGAGCGACTGGGCTTTTTTTGATCCGGCGGGTCCCAGGCTTCACCGCCTTGAGATAGATATGATCCCTGAAAATACGCGATCGGTGCGTGTGGCACAGAAACTCGGCTTTACTGATGAAGGGGTCAGAAAACGGTATATGTATGTTAACGGGCGATGGCAGGACCATCGGATATTTTCGCTGCTTTCCGACGAGTTTCCCCGCGTATCATTAAAACCTTATAAATAATTGTGCGACACGCCGATAAAAACCGCAGTAAATGACAAGCGTGTGATTTAAGGTTAGATATATGGACATTGGATCGATGAGTGGAATTGTATTCATGCTTATCGTTCTCGTGACGCTTTTTGGCATTATCCCTCTTGCCACTAAGAAAGGGATGATGAATGCTGTGCAGCAGGATGAAGATGACGGCGAGCCGGTTTCGCTCCGTCCTGCTGAGGCCGCTTGTGAAGGAGACGGCTTCCGCAGTATTGAGGATTCGGGCGTCGTGGAGTCTGAAATAACAGAGATCAACAGGGATGCGCATCAACATGATGGAGGTTCTCATATGGATGGAGCTGCCCGACGGATTACGCAGGACTATATTGACAGCGTAAGGGAAAAAAGGCGTAAAGCGATCAGGCGCCGCAGAGCCGTAGCGGGTATCCTGGCCGTGCTTGCTGTGGTGTTCGCGGCAGTTGGCGTTATGCACAGGGTATTCTTACTATGCGCCCTTATACCGGCTGCTGTGTTAGCGGCAGTACTTTTTCTCGGAGCCCATGCTGCTTCGCAGGCACGCAAATGGGAGGACACAGTACACGCTGTAAAAAACAGGCCTGCATGGGAGAGCACCAGGCGGCATACCCTCAACCATAATATCCATATGGTGTCTGCAGGGGCGCGGGATTTCGGAGGTCCTTCAGAGGAGTTTGAAACTGAGACAGATGCTATGAGCCAGATGGAGATCCAGGAAGCCCTGACCCTTGCGATCCGCGAGCAGGGCACTGCAATCCGCCGCCGTTCCCTTAAAGAAGCAGGATCTTCCCATACGCCTGCTGTATATCCCTATGATGACGGCATAACTGGTACCAACGCCAGTGTTAATGCTGCCAGCACCGATACTTCTATCCCGGAGGCTGGCGGTACTGAAGATACTGCTTCATCCTTTGAGGTATCAGCATCTGATACTTTCCTCAGCAGTACTGCCGCTGCCGTCAGCAGCCGTGAGATCATATCCCGCCGTCAGGTGGCCCGGGCTGTCCCGCCTGCTGACCCTCCTGCGATCCCTTCCTCTGATATGGCTGCGGGCGTTCAGGCCCCCATACAGACATCAGACTCGCTTGGCACTGATATTGATGCAGTAATTGAGCGTCGCCAGTTTGCCGGCAGCAAAGAATAGGCTGACGCAGGTGTTATGCGTGATGGCGGCGGCTCTGGCGTTTCCTATATATTGTAACGCTTTCAGCATAGCTTTTAGCACTCGTGCTGATTGAGTGCCAGCCTCACGCTATTATAGGTTTTAGCGTTCAGTGCGGATGGGTGTTCGTCAGCTGCTCACTTGCCCGTACGCTGAAAAGAAAGAACACTTTTCGGAAAGGATGGTAACAGTGGCAATAACACTTAAGCCATTAGAAGATAAGATCATCATTAAGCAGGCCCCTGCAGAGACTACTACTGCATCCGGCCTTGTGATCCCTGACACTGCTAAGGAAAAGCCCCAGCAGGGCGAAGTCCTTGCTGTAGGCCCCGGCCGCCGTGATGACAAGGGTGAGCGCGTGCCGATGGATGTCAAGGAAGGCGACCGCGTCCTGTATTCCAAGTACGGCGGTACTGAAGTAACATATAAAGGCGAAGATTACCTGATCGTATCTGCGCGCGACGTCCTGGCTATCCTCCAGTAGCAGGATACGCGGCCGGATACACGGCCATGTGCCGGGAAGCGCAGTAAGCTGACAGGGGATGGCCGTTGATTTTCGGATCCCCTCTGCATATCAGCAGGGGGGATTTTTATATGCAAAGCTGTGTGGTGCTCCCTGTCAGATTCTGTGCCGCTTCCTATATCAGATTCTGAAACGCATGGGGTCCCCAGCTCCCCCCCCCAATTCCCCGGCACCCCTTAAAATAGTTGTGTGGCATACGATTTTAAGCACCGCGCAATAATCGATACTATTACCGGCTACCAGCAGGGCAGCGTTGTGCCCCGTATCCCGGGCGTGATCCCCTATAAGCTTTCCAGCAATGAGAATCCTTACGAACCTTTGGAAAGCGTAAAAAAAGTACTTGAGGAAAATGCCATACCGCAGATCAACAGGTACCCTGAAATGCGCTGCACTGATATATGCAGGCGTATCGCAGAGCTGAATAATGTTTCGCTGGATAATGTCGTTGCAGGCTCCGGCTCCACAGAGGTGATCGTCCAGCTGGTCAGCGTAGTTGCAGGAGCGGGCGATGAGATCATCTATCCGTGGCGCAGCTTCGAAGCTTATCCGATCATCATTGCGGCTTCAGGTGCTACAGGTGTGCCGGTGCCTCTGGCCTCTGACGGGCGGCATGATATTGATGCCATGATTGCCGCTATAAACAGCCGTACCCGCCTGGTCGTCGTGAATAACCCTAACAACCCTACAGGGGCTCCTGTAACCCGCGGCGAAGTATCCAGGCTTATGGATGCAGTGCCCGAAGATGTGCTTGTACTGTTTGATGAGGCTTATTTCCAGTTCAATACCGATCCTGAGCGCAGTATTGCCCGTGATATCTTTGATGAATACCCTAACGTGGTGATTGCCCAGACATTTTCCAAAGCGTATGGGCTGGCGGGGCTTCGCATAGGCTATGGTATTGCACAGCCTGAAATCGTCAGCGCTATGCTCAAAGTTGCGCTGCCTTTCGGTGTATCAGATCTGGCCCAGAAGGCAGCTTTGGCAAGCCTGGATGCCCTTGATGAGCTGCAGAACAGGGTGGATGCCATTGTGGCTGAACGTAAGCGTGTTATGGGGGCGCTTCGGGGCCAGGGCTGGCTGTCTGTCCCGGAATCGCAGGCGAATTATTTCTGGCTTCCGCTGGGCAGCAGGACTGCAGAGGCTGCCGCGAGGTTCCGTGCGCAAAGCCTTGCAGTGCGGGCATTTGACGGTGAGGGTATCAGGGTCTCCATTGGTGTCCCTGAGGCTAATGATGCAGTTATTGAGGTCTGTGCAGGACTGAGCGCCGATGGTTTTGTGCGGTAAATAGAAAAATTTTCCTGAATCCGGCATGTTGGACTTGCATAATTGCATAAAAAGTGGCAGACTAACAAAGTTGCCCATGCCATGAGCATCGGCAAAGGCGGATTTCCCAAGCGGTCAAAGGGAGCTGACTGTAAATCAGCCGCTATTAGCTTCAGTGGTTCGAATCCACTATCCGCCACGCCCCGATAGCTCAGTGGTAGAGCACTTCCTTGGTAAGGAAGAGGTCGCGAGTCCAATTCTCGCTCGGGGCTCCATAGCGGGATAGCTCAGCTGGCTAGAGCGTACGACTCATAATCGTAAGGTCGGGAGTTCGAGTCTCCCTCTCGCTACGAGGCAAATTGTGTAAGTGTAGTCCATAGCACACTATAGTTTAGTGTGCTTGGAACACTTAATACATTAATGAAAGGTGAACAATGGCAAAGAAGAGTGCCGATATTCGTCCTGGCATTACGCTGGCGTGCACCGTATGCAAGGAACGCAACTATATTACAACTAAAAACCGCCGTAATACCCCGGACCGCCTTGAACTGAAAAAATTCTGCTCCCGTTGCGGTAAGCAGACGCTGCATCGCGAGACCCGCTGATTCCCCGGTCTTTCAGAGGCGGCGGCAGTGCCATGCCGCATCAGTCCTGCTTTTATTGCCAGACACTGGAAAGGCTGTAAACAGGTCTGCACTGCGATGATCTGAATTGTGACTTTGCCCGGTTTTATGCCGGGTTTTATTTTTCCTGCTTCTTTTACCGCGGGCAGTTATTCGGATACGAACCGGGATCCCGGAATATGAACGGAATATCCCCAATATGCCGTGCTTTATCGGGGTTCTTGTGTACATTAGCGGAATATAACTTAAATTCCACCGCATATGGACAGCAGCAGAAACCGGGACGGAGGCTAGTATGGATATACTGCGCACAAAGTCAGTTGAACATTCGCTTGAAGAGACTGCGGAAAAAGGCAGGAGCCTTAAGCGTACTTTGAACGCATGGGATCTTGCAATGATGGGTGTTGCGGTCGCTGTGGGTGCGGGGATATTCTCTGTAGGTGCGCAGGCTGCAGCTTTCCATGCGGGGCCTGCTGTGATCATCAGTTTTATTATTGCCGGGGTAGTGTGTGCTGCAGCCGCATTATGCTATGCGGAATTTGCGTCAATGGTCCCTGTTGCAGGATCAGCGTATTCCTTCACCTATACCACAATAGGCGAGTTCATTGCATGGATAATCGGCTGGGATATGATCCTTGAAATGATGATGGCCGGGGCTGTGATTGCCAAGTACTGGGGTATATATCTGACCGATTTCACCAAACTCATGGGATGGGGCATTTCGACCCGCATCCATTTCGGTGCCGTTACCTTCGACTGGGCGCCCGCTGTGATCGTTACTTTTTTTACCCTTCTGCTGGTGCTGGGGACCCATCTGTCATCACGCATTGATGGGGCATTGACAGTACTCAAAATAGCAATCGTACTTTTTATTGTTATTGCCGGATTCTTCTACATCCGCTGGAGTAATTTTATTCCTTTTATACCGACGCAGGAACATCTTGCGGCGGGCGCATCCGGCGCAGTACCAGGGTCAGCAGTTGAGCAGCCGCTGTGGCAGTGGGCTACTCACATGACGCCTTCCATATATGGGGTGCCAGGGATACTTTCAGGTGCTGCCCTGGTCTTTTTCGCCTTTATCGGCTTTGATATTGTTGCTACCGCTTCGGAAGAGGCGAAGGACCCCGGCAGGACAGTGCCGCGCGGCATTATCCTCGGCGTCAGCATCGTTGTAGTTATGTATATACTCGTCGCATTCGTTACGACCGGCATGGTGTCGTATAAACAGCTGGCTGCTGCCAAAGACCCGTCGCTGGCAACTGCTTTTGAACTTGCGGGCGCACAGTGGGCAGCGAAAATTATTTCCTTTGGTATCGTTGTGGGCCTGACGACTGTGGTTATGGTGCTGCTCCTCGGCCTTTCGAGGGTCGTATTCGCCATGAGCCGCGACGGCCTTCTGCCAAGGGGGCTGTCAAAAACCGGGAAGCGCGGGACTCCGGTACTGCTTCAGATAGGCTGCGGAGTAATAATTGCAGTTATCGCCTCGTTCTTTGATGTCTCGATCCTGTCCGATATGGTCAACATCGGTACACTGTCAGCGTTTATGCTGGTAGCTGCTGCTGTGCCGATCATGCGCAGGAAACGCCCTGACCTGCACCGCACTTTTAAGGTCCCGGGAAGCCCGTGGGTCCCGGGGATCGTGGCACTGCTGTGCCTGTTCATGATGATCAACCTGTCCGTTCTAACTTGGCTGCGTTTCCTTGTATGGCTTGCCATAGGCTTGGCTGTCTATTTCGGCTATTCGTACAGGCATTCGAAGCTGAATAGTGAAACTGCCAATAATATAGGCCGATATAAATAATTATTGCGGACGATTCAGGCTGCATCAGACAGGTTGGGAAGGTCCCAGGTTGTCTGACAGCCGGAAAACTGCAGGTTATACAGATAACAGATTATACAGATAAATTATTAAAAAGATGGCCTGGCTGGCCGGCAGTCTGGCTGGGCAGAGGCGCGTTGCTCCTGACCGGCAGCCTCAGCCGCGGCAGCCCCGCTTAATGTGATGAAGATGATGAGGGCGATGATGATCCTGACTGCGAGTTTTTCAAAGCAGAACTTGAAGACTTCTCATCATATGTTTTTGTGATGATAGCCTCCCCATCTTCAGTGCAGATATTGAGCTTAAGATGCAGATCCTCCAGCTTTGTCTGCTGCTGGATCTGTTTGACAATCTGCCCTCCGATGGTTGCATACTGGTCGGCAAAAAGGTCTTTCTTGCTCCTGAGGTTCTGTTTGACTGTATCGAGAGGCTGTGAACCGAAGAGCGAGTTATTGAGGGTGACTGTCATAACAACAGTTTTGCCCTCGGAAGCCAGCGAAACCTTGCCGTCTTTGCCCATCTGGGTATTGGCAGTTTCAACCTGCTTTGTGATAGCAGGGGACGCTATATAATCAGCCAGTTTTTTGGCATCGGAAGAGGCCTGCCGGGAAGCTCCCGCAGAAGGCGAAGATGATGCGGATAAGGATGGTGTACCTTTTGGCTGCGAAGCAGGCTTTTGCTGTGACCCGCACGCTGCCATGCCCAGCAGCGCCGCAGAAGCAACGAATGCGGTTATCCCGCGGAAAATTATTTTAGGCATCTTGTGCATCGTTGGTCCTTCGATCTTGTTTTGTACGGCCTGTTGTATCCGCCGTATAGCATCCATAGCATTTTTAACATACGCTGCCAAGTATAGCAGGGGAAACGTATGGGCTGGGCTGGCATCAGGTGCTGCAGCAGTATCGCGGCATGGTGCTGCGACGCCAGCAGCATCTGACAGAGGATAAATCACTGCGGAAAGATAGGATAGTAACAGGAATAGTTGTGGAATTTGGAGCGTATTTATGACGGCAGGCCATCCTGATACTGTGGGCAGCAAGCCCGCTTCTTTTGCAGATATTACAACTATGCGTATCGGAGGGCGCATAGGGAAATTCATCCAGCCCACATCGCGCGCTGAATTTATCCTGTCCCTTGTTGATGCTGACAGCGAACACCTGCCTTTATGCGTTATTGGCGGCGGTTCCAACATGCTCGTCAGTGATGATGATTTCAATGGGGTCGTTGTGCGTGACGCACGCCGTAAGGTTTCCATACTGGATGAAGCAGTCCCGGCAGGGCCTGGGGAGCCGAAGCTGGTGCACGTTGAGGCAGAAGCAGGTACAAATTGGGATGATTTCGTGGAGTATACTGTCCGCATGGGAATGGAAGGCATTGAAGGACTGTCCGGCATCCCCGGGACCGTTGGTGCGAGCGTAGTACAGAATATCGGCGCTTACGGGCAGGAGGCGGCATCAGCGGTCAGCTCGGTACAGGTATGGGACCGGAAGGCCCAGAAGGTCATAAACCTTAAAAAAGAGGAAATGTGCTTCGGGTACCGGACGTCGCTGCTTAAAAAGACAATGTATGAAGGTATGGATGAGAGGACGAGCGGACGCACCCCCTCGCAGTATTTCCCCAGCCCGCGCTATATAGTCCTTTCAGTGGTTTTTGAGCTGAGGCATAGTGCAACAGGTGTGGTTGGCATGGCACAGCTGGCGGAGGCCCTGCAGGCCAGGGTTGGGGAACGTATTGCTGCGAGCGATATCCGTACCGCAGTACTGCAGATACGTACCGGGAAGGGCATGGTGGAAGACCCTTCGCGGTATGGGAATCCGTGGATGAAGGGGACAAAGGATACGGCAGAAGTCCATAATGCGCATCAGGCTGATGGGATACAGCCTGACTATGACCGCTGGAGCTGCGGCAGCTTTTTTGTCAATCCTGTTATCACCCCTGCCCAGGCTGATGCCGTTCTCCCAGTTGACGCCCCCCGCTTTGAATCCGCGCTTCCGGATGGCAGCGAAGGCATTAAAGCCTCGGCTGCATGGCTTATAGACCGTGCGGGGTTCCATAAAGGGTTTACCGTTAACGGCCGTGCTGCGCTGTCATCGCGCCATACGCTTGCTTTGACTAACAGGGGTGGCGCGCGTTCGGATGATATTGTCCGGCTTGCCCGGACAATTCGTGAAGGCGTACAGCAGGCGTTCAATATTGATCTCGTCCCCGAGCCGGTGTTTATAGGGCTGTAATGTATCATCGCTGTCTGCATGCGGGTGTTTCATTTTCACCGGTAACGCTACACTGTAGATAGAAGTTTTGAAACGGCAGCCGAAGCAGGAGGCATTATGGCGTACGTTATTGCGGAACCTTGCGTAGATGTGAAAGACCGTGCATGCGTTGATGAGTGCCCTGTTGACTGTATTTATGAGGGCCAGCGGACGCTGTACATTGATCCGAACGAATGCGTGGACTGCGGCGCCTGCGAGCCCGTCTGCCCTACGGAAGCCATATTTTATGAGGATGACCTTCCTGATGACTGGGTCTGGTATAAAGATGCCGCGGCCACCCTTTTTGATGAAGTAGGGGATCCGGGCGGTGCGCAGGCTTTTGGCATTATTGACCATGATGATCCGCGTATTGCTGAGCTCCCCGCGGATGTTAACGCGGAATATCTCAACAGCCATAGCCAGTGATCGCCCGATTGGCTCAGATACCCAGGCTTGCTGAGCCCTTCCCGAATTTTTCGCGGATCCTGTCAAGCGCAGATTCAATTTTCGCAGTATTTGGCACAGGGTTTTTACTTTTATTTTTACTTTTCTGATACGGCCCCTGCTGCAGAAGGCTTTGAGCGTTTTTGCTTGCTTCTGCCGCATCAGTATCGTGTCCGGAGCCGAGAGAGGCGTTGCAGGCATCCTTGTTTTCCCCGGCAGGTACCGTCACATCCCCCTCATCTAAATCATCTATGGAAGGCTGGTACATAGTCGAAGATGCAGGGGAAAAATGGGAGGTACTGACGCCAGCCAGCCGGATAAGCCGGGGCACTTCAGCGTCCTTCCCTTTTTCCGGCTGCTGCATTTTAAGGAGCCGGGCCAGGAGCTGACGGGAAATAGGGTATATCTGGGCGGCAGAATTCATCGGCTGCGTTACGGTCACTGATTTTGATATATGAGACAGGTCTGATAAGCGTAATTTTACCGTGACGGTACGGGCGTAGAGCTTTTTGCGGCGCAGGGTCGAAGCCACATCGTCGCAGCACCATCGCAGAAGCCCCGAAATTTTCAGCCAGCTGTTGGTATCTTCCGCGAATGTGCGTTCTGCGCCAATAGATTTTTCGGCCGCAGATACGACTACTTCACTTGACCCCAGCCCGCGTGCTGCCTGGTGAAGGTACCGGGCATGCGCTGCGGACCGGAGTGCGCTTGTGAGGCTGGATATGCTCATATCCGCCAGCTGCTTCACAGTGGATATCCCCCAGGCTGATAGGGCCCGTTCGGTGGAAGGGCCGATCCCGGGGATTGCCCGTATGGGCATCATCTGGATAAATTCGGCCTGCCGGGACTGGGGGATCATGAGCATGCCGTCCGGTTTCGCATTTGTTGAAGCAAGTTTGGCAATAAGCTTATTTGATGCGATACCTACGGAACAGGTCACTCCAATGCACCCCCTCACCGTCCGGCGTATCCACGCCGCTATTTCGCGCGGGTCTTTCCACTGCAGTAACGCACCTGAAACGTCCATATAGCATTCATCTACAGATACTTTTTCGATTCTGTCGGTGATCCGGGCGAATATTCCGAAAACCTGACTGCTCATGCTGCGGTAGTACTGCATATCTACAGGGAGGAATATGCCCTGAGGGCAAAGCCTGTGTGCGGTAGCAGCCGGCATGGCTGAGTTGACGCCGAATTTCCGGGCTTCATAGCTGGCTGCAGATACTACCGCCCGGCGGCCTGTCCCTATGATCACAGGTTTCCCTCTGAGCTCAGGATGACGCACTATCTCGCATGAGGCATAGAACGCATCCATATCGATATGCAGCACAGTACATCCGCTGATATCATCGCCCCAGTCATGCTTGGCGGATTCAAGGCGCGGCGCAGTACTCATGCTGCCAATTTTAGACCGGGTGTATGGAACTGTCAGGAGGGGGTGCAGGGGAGGGATACCGGCGGCTGCCCTGTCTGCCGCCATTTGTATGCTGAGGATATAGTGCCTTGGGTTTTTATACCGTAGACATAGTGAGTTATGAGTTTGAGATCATATATAAGATGCGGGGATGATTTGTAATGAGGATCAAAATCCGGGAGTTAAAGCAGCAGCTTAACACCGAGATCCAATTGATGGACAGGAAGTCCAGTGAGTGCCGCCAATGGCTATCGCGGTTTTCTGTATTTGATCTGCAGTCGTATGAGCTGCAGGGGGAGGCTTATACGGCGCTGACATCCAGGATCCATTCGCATTCTGAGTTCCTGCGTTCCCAGTCGCTGCTTTTTGATGCTGTTAAAAAAGGTGACAGGAAAAACCTTGCTGCGCTGGGTGAGTTGCGTCCGACCGAACCTGACGGCTCTGTGGATACAGGCCATCTGGAACAGCTGATCAGCGATATGCAGAGCCGTACTTCGCATCTGGAGGATATGTGCGGCAGGGCGCGATCCCTTTTGAATTCAGCAGAGGGCAATGCCGCGGCTGACAGCCTGGCGGAGGCGACTGAACATCTTAATGCGGTGTGTGAGGCTGCTGCCCGGGGATACAGGGATGCCCTTGAGCGGGTGCACCGTTACATAAATATATCATCAACGTTTTATGCAGATGTCCAGAACCTTATCCCTGTTATCTCACAGGCGTCCGCTGCCGCCCGTGCGATAGCGGAAGGCCGGGATGCTGATATGGCATGGGCAGAGGCTGTAGATAACCAGTGGGGTGTTGCCGTACAGTCTGAAATGAAGAAATATATGACCGGAGAGGAGTGGGAGGCATATAAGAAGGCGGTTGCTGACGGCTGGCAGGCTTCTGATTTCTATAGAGCTGGAAAAGGGGAGAAGGATCCCGCGAAGAATAATAAGGCATTATGGAAGGGCCTGGCGAAACTTCCATCGTGGCTGCTCACATCCGGGATGGCATCTGCTGCTGTGAAAGCCATGGAAAACATGGCTAACGGCAAATATACGAAGTTCAACCCGGATGTCAAATCCTTACAGGAGGCAGTGAGATTCCTTTTTGCAAGGGATGGCTCAAAGAGATCTTCTTTTGCTAATGTTCGCCTGTATGGGTATAAAAAAAGTGCGCTGTTAGACTGGGTGACAGGCGCATCTAACTCCTTTACTCGTAATACACTCATGGTTTCAACAGATAAGGGGGATCCTCACGCTCCTTGGGTGGGACGGGCTATGGTTAATAATATCCTGAATTTGATAAAGAACATTAAGCCTGTTTGGGTTAGGCTTGATACTGGTGAGATCACTAAATCTATCTGGGGCATCACCCCTGTCGGTTTGGGTATAAATCTAAGTATTATGTTGCCTCCTCAGAAGAGTACAAGCTCGGCACGTATGGTCATCATAGGAGTAGAACCGCATCTCTCACACGTGATAACTGCTGAAAGCAAACCGGATGGGACAACCGCAAGCTTATCGCATATGTATGTAGCAATGTCAGGAGGTATGGGAGACCTTATCAATTTTGCGCATAATCTACAAAATATTAAAGGACTTGCGGGTTGGGATGTAGTGGGAGCTTCAGGGCACGCAGCATTTAATAAGGGCTTTGGAGAGGTGAAGAGTTTTATTGCTAAACAGCTGCCTAAGCTTGTCGGTAAAACTGTAGAAGCATTTACGATCCTGCAGGATTTTGCCAGTGACGTAATGGATGAAGAACAGAACAGGAAGCGTGCGGATAAAGTGAATAAGCTTAATGATGCCCAGCTTTTTTATGACCGCAAGGAGATATTCAATGATATGGGAGTTATTTTCCGATACAAGGGTATCCATGGGGAGCATGATGAAAACTATGTAGATCCAATAGCTCAGATGCTTTCCAAACCTGAGGTACAAACTAAAATCAAGCACGCTATAGAAATGTATAACCGGTTACATCCCGGGAAAAGGTATCGTTTTTCGGAATTCACTCAAGATATTAAAAAGAATCTTTTAGATATACCCGAGGCATCCGATAAAAGCAAACTTGTGAGGACGAAGGATTTCATTGATTGGACAGGGAGATACGCGAATCTGGTGTATAGGAGAGATGTGGTGGATAGTGACGGGGTTGTCCACCATAAAGGAGACAAAGTGGTGCTGGGGAATCCTCCTAGTAATTTTGGGTATATAAAGGGGGCAGATATGGAATATAAGGATTATATGTTTGCTTCGGGTCAGGGGGAGTGATAGAAATGTTGTCTGATTGTGAGTATTCGCGCCGGGTACGGTTGGTTGTTGTGTTGGTTGTTATTGTTTTGGTTCTTGTTGTTGGTGCTGGTGTGGTGGTTGTGCGTGTTCGGGATTTGCGTCAGGCTCGTGCGGCGTTATCGTCGGTGATGGTTCAGGAGTTTGAGGGGGATCGTCCTGGGGCTGTTCCTTTGGGGGAGGCTCCCGGGTCTTTTGTTTCTGGTGTTTCGGATCCTGATGTGTGGCCTGTTGACCCTATTCCTTCCAATAGGGTATCTGGTATCAGGAAGGCGATAGGCGTGTATGATTCGTTATATCCTAAGAGGGCTGTTTCTTTTGAGAGTGTGAAGAGGGCGTATGGTAGGGATTTGAAGCGTAATGTTGAGCAGGGCTGGAAGCTGGATAAGAAGGAACACGCCTTCGTATACTGGAGCCGGCGATACGCGAATCTGGTGTATAGGAGAGATGTGGTGGATAGTGACGGGGTTGTCCACCATAAAGGAGACAAAGTGGTGCTGGGGAATCCTCCTAGTAATTTTGGGTATATAAAGGGGGCAGATATGGAATATAAGGATTATATGTTTGCTTCGGGTCAGGGGGAGTGATAGAAATGTTGTCTGATTGTGAGTATTCGCGCCGGGTACGGTTGGTTGTTGTGTTGGTTGTTATTGTTTTGGTTCTTGTTGTTGGTGCTGGTGTGGTGGTTGTGCGTGTTCGGGATTTGCGTCAGGCTCGTGCGGCGTTATCGTCGGTGATGGTTCAGGAGTTTGAGGGGGATCGTCCTGGGGCTGTTCCTTTGGGGGAGGCTCCCGGGTCTTTTGTTTCTGGTGTTTCGGATCCTGATGTGTGGCCTGTTGACCCTATTCCTTCCAATAGGGTATCTGGTATCAGGAAGGCGATAGGCGTGTATGATTCGTTATATCCTAAGAGGGCTGTTTCTTTTGAGAGTGTGAAGAGGGCGTATGGTAGGGATTTGAAGCGTAATGTTGAGCAGGGCTGGAAGCTGGATAAGAAGGAACACGCCTTCGTATACTGGAGCCGGCGATACGCGAACCTGGTGTATAAGAATGATATTTTTTCTGATGGTCGTTTAATTCATAGGAAGGGTGATAAGGCTATAGATGTTGATGGTATAACTAATTATTATTTTATTACTCATAGTGATTCGCATGCGTTTCAGGATTATATGTTTGCTCCGGATCAGGGGGAGTGAGGAAGACAAATGATGCCATCTGCCCATATCCATCGCCGCCTCCTGCGCACACCGTCATTACGCACAGTACTGATATGCATCCTTGTTTTCCTGCTCGGAATTATCGCAATAACAATCCGGGCACAGTACCACAACGAGGTGGAAGTCCCACAGCAGCAGAAATTGTGCGAGAGTATGATTCTGGAATTTAGCAGTCATTTTGGGAATGCCCCTGCTCAGTGTTCACCCAGATACGGGCATACCCCGGACGACTGGCCTGACAACCCATTTTCTTCCGAACAGATACAGGATATCAAAAAAGCAATCGGTAAATATAACTTCTTATACCCTAAAAGGGCAGTTTCTTTTGAGAGTGTGAAGAGGGCGTATGGCAGGGATCTTGCGCGCAATATTTCAACCGGATGGCGGATATATACGAGGGAGATGTATTTTGCTTATTGGTATGGGGATTATAAGTCGGGAATTAAGTATGGAGCTTAACAGTATAAGGATATAGGAGTGTATGCGATGTTATCAGACCGTCAATATGATAGCCGGGTACGGATCGGCATTATAACGGTTATCACAGTTCTGGTATTTTCTCCAGTTATTATGGCCGGAAGTACCAATATACTGAGATACATCCAGGACAAGCGGGCGACTTCGGTGTCAATGGTGGATGAGTTCCAAGGCCTGCTTGACACAGACCATCCGCCTTTTGGGGAAAAACCCGCAAATTTCATACCTGGGCTCTCGCTCCCAGAGTGGTGGCCCGCTGATCCTATCCCCGCTGAAAAAGTGCCTGCTGTCAAGAAAGCAATCAGTGTGTATAACTCCAGAATCCGTAAATTATATCCAGATTGGACCGTCACTTATGAAAGTGTAAAACGGGCATACGGCAGGAACCTTGCGTATAATATACGGCACAGGTGGCAGCTGGGCAGGAAGGAAAAGCAGTTTGTAGTATGGTGCAGGAATGATGCCGATCTGGTATACAGGCATCCTGTGGTAATGCAGGATGAGCTCCATCATAAGAATGAGCGTGTTGAATACCCTCCTACAAATTTTGATTACGTCAATGATACCAGCGGGAAGTATAAGGATTATACGTTCTGGAGTAGTTGGGATGACATTGATACTGACTATTATTAGGCACTAATTTTTATTTTTTGAGTGTGGCCAGTATTTAACAATTTAACACCATTAATGGAGACAGTTTTATGGGTTTATTGCCTGAGCGCAAAAGGCCGCGCAGATATGACGATCTGCGCAGGGAATATACGGCATCAATGGATGAGATGTCGGACCGTGAAGAACAGCTTAAAGGCTTGAGGAAAGGGCTTGAAGAGCTGGGTTCTGAATTCGATGTATGCAGCATGCAGGTTGAGCGGCTGATTAGCGAACAGGTTGCAGCAGGATCGTTGCCCCGGCATTTTGATAACGACCTGTATGGTATCCGCCTTCTCCGCGAAGAGCAGCTCCTGGAGCTTGACGAGGAACAGGACCGGCTTCGGCTTGAACTGGATAAAATCCGTGGCACCATGGAGAAGCTGGATATCGAGTATGCCAGGGATATCCGCCGCCTGGATGAAGGCCTCGGAAAGGGCGGCTACTCACAGGGCACGTGACCGGCCTGAGCCGGCAGATATGCATAGACAATTATGCATAGACAATATAGACAAACTGGAAAAGAAAAAGGAATATACAGCAGAAAACAGCAGCAGGGAGGCAAATACTATGGCGGATATAACAAAAAGCACTGTATCGTTTGGAGAAGGATCTATTGTTTCTAAGTCTGATACAGCATCTAAAGCTGGTTCTGACCTTGTTACGGGGATGGCGGATTATCAGAACTGCCCTATGGAGCTTATTGCTGTGCAGGGGCAGGTGCCGGGAAACCAGCAGCATGATGGTGCAGTAGTGGAAGCGGTGTCTGATGCCCTCGGCTCATGGGAGCTGCTGGCTGAATCCGATAAGCAGGGTATCATGGAGGCCGCTGCTGCCTTAAGCGAAGGTGACCAGGCTGCCAGCCGGAATTTTAAGCAGGGCAAGTAGCAGGGAGCCGGCTTTAGGCAGCTGCCTGCTTTTGGAGCTGCCTGCGGACGCAAAGGAAGTGCGGCGATCGCGAGCGAGTGCGCGCCCCGCCTCAAATGCCCTCAAATGCTTTTACTGAGCTTCATTATTTGGCTGCCGTGCTGCTGCCAGCGACAGGCCGAACATGACGGCGATCACCACTTTTATGGAATCAAGGATGAGGAACGGCGCGGATGCATAAAGCAGAGACATAAAAGGGATATGCGTAATAATGCTTTGCACCCCAATGCCAATGCCGTAAAGGGCGGCCATAAGCCCTGCTGCACAGGAAGCGGCATAGCGCAGTGCGAGCAGCGCTTTGTGTGTATGCCCGCTATCCGCTGCTGCGGAATGGGACCATGTTGCGCCGGCCAGCAGTGCGGAGATAAGTGTAGCTGCGAGGAACCCCCAGATAAAACCTGCGCTGGGCCCTATAAGTGCGGCGGCGGACATCCCTCCTGAAAATACGGGTGCCCCCATAGCGCCTAATGCAATATATGCGCCTACCGCTGCGGTGATTTCGCTTAGCGAAAGCGCCAGCGCCATGCACATAAGGGTCCCTGTCTGCAGGGTGATCCCTACCGGTGTACCTGGAATGGGGATGCGTCCCAGGGCATTGGCGATGACCAGGGAGATCAGGGCGATGGTGGACCGCAGTGCTGAGGAGAGCAGCCGGTGGTGTGCAGCTGCGGCGCGCAGCCGCGGGATAAGGCCTGACAGAGTTTCCATAAATGCTCCTTTAGTGTTTTCCTGAAAATCGGTTACGTAACCGGCCATATACAGCCGTTTTCCTGGAAAATTTGTATAAAACAACAAAATTTTACTGCTGATTTTGTATTTTCCCTACAGTTTTCCACATATTTCAGGTAAATTTCATACACTATGATAGCTGTACGCACATGCCCTGTTTATTGTTGGGATCGATAAAAAACAGGTACAATTTTTATAGGTTTATATAAAGCGCTATCCGCATGATTGTAGTACTTTGGAAGTTGTGTTTTATGGGAAAAGATGGGATCGGGATCGTTCGGGGCATATAAGGCTAGTTCATCTGGACACTGTTAACTCTACGAATGACTATGCATTCGAACATACTGCCGGCGGGTCCGGCAGCGATACCCGGTTCTTGTTAGAATCTACAAAAAATTGTATAGCCGTTATCGCCGATAACCAGACAGGCGGGCATGGGCGGCTTGGGCGCGAGTGGGTCTCCTATCCGGGAGGGTCGTTGACTGCCTCTTTTGCTGCAGCCATCCCTCAGGAGGCTGTCACTAAAGGGTATTCAAACTGGCTGACGGTGCTCGCCGGCGTGGCCGCAGCAGATTCGTTGGAAGATATGTTTGTTTCGTGCTCCGGCGCCAGCCAGCCTGAGGATACGGCATCTGCCCTGCCGGGGGGATCTGATAGACGTAATAATAGCGGTGCTGCTATCCCTGTACCTGCCAGTTTGAAGCTTAAATGGCCTAATGATATTTACATGGACGGCAGGAAGCTCGGCGGCATATTGATCCGTCTGGGGACAGATAGCCTTGATGGCGGTTCCGACAGGGATACTTCACGTGAAGGTACTGCGGCTGCCGGCAGGGGAGAGCCTATGGTTCTTGCTGTGATTGGGATAGGGATCAATTGCGCAGTCCCCGCTGAGAAATTTAACGGGTTTGATGCGACATCGCTCAGCTCTGTTATGGATGTCCCGGCTGCAGGGCCTTCATTTGCAGCTTTCCGGGACGGGCTCGCTGAAAGTATCGCTGTGCGCCTGTCGCAGATGCTGTCTGATTTTAAGTCCTCGCCGTCAGAAACATGCCGGTACCTCAGAAACAGGGCTGAAAAGCTTGATTTTCTCAGGGCCCAGCCTGTAACTGTCTCACTCCCCTCAGGCGAAACATTTACGGGCACGGCGAAAGGGATATCTGCTGATGCTTCGCTGACTGTCGGGCTTGAAGACGGTTCCCGGCGGCGTATAACCGTCGGGGATGTTTCTGCCGGCGTTCCGCAGCCTGCGCAGCACACAATACACACAGTAACTGTAAACAGCACAGTAAACAAGGGCAGATAAGGGTATATAAGGGAGTCTGATATGAAAAAATTGCTCGTTGCCAACAGGTCCGAGATCGCCCTGCGTGTTATCCGCACGGCAAAGGAAATGGGTATTGAAACGGTAGCCGTATACTCCGAGCCGGACCGCCGCGCCCCTTATGTTGACCAGGCGACAGAAGCGTATTATCTTCCCGGGGATACATATAACGAAACATATCTTAATCAGGATGCAATCCTTGATATTGCCCGCCGCAGCGGGGCAGATGCCATACACCCGGGATACGGGTTCCTCTCGGAATCTGCAGATTTTGCTGCGCATGTGCTGGAACGCGGGCTTATATGGGTCGGCCCCAGACCGCAGGTGCTTGAAGACCTTGGGGATAAGATCAGCGCCCGGCGTGTGGCCCATGTAGCGCAGGTTCCGCCGGTGCCGGGCATCAGCGAACCCGTCGATGATGTGCACACACTGGTGGAATTCGGGGCAAGCTATGGGTATCCGGTAATGATGAAGCGTACCGATGGCGGCGGCGGGCGCGGCATTACTGTAGTGAAGGACGAAGACGGGCTCAGGTCTTTCTACTCTGCCCACGATTCCCTCCAGGGCAGTGATCTGGGCAAATACTTCATTGAGAAATTCGTAGCCCACGCGCGGCATGTGGAAACGCAGTGCGGGCGTGATTCGCTGGGGAATTTTACCGTGTATTCCACCCGCGACTGCTCTGTACAGCGCAGGAACCAGAAACTCATTGAAGAGGCCCCTGCGCCTTTCCTCAGCGACAAAGTGCAGGCACGCCTGATGACGTACTCCCGCAGGCTTTTTGATTCAGTCGGATATGAAGGCCTGGGGACCTGCGAATTCATGGTGACCCCAACAAGCGACGTGTATTTCCTGGAAGTCAACCCCCGCCTGCAGGTAGAGCATACGGTAAGCGAGGAAGTATGCGGGATCGACCTTGTACGGGAGCAGCTCAATATTGCAGACGGCAAAGAGCTTACCCGGGCAGGGGAGCCGCGCGGACACAGTTTCGAGCTGCGTATCACCAGCGAAGACCCGCAGAAAAACCTTACCCCGGGCTCCGGCACCATAGAGCACCTCCATTTCCCCTCAGGCCCGGGCATACGGATCGATTTCGGCGTGGCTGAAGGCAACACTGTTTCACCCAAATTCGATTCCATGATGGGAAAGATCATCATTACTGCCCGTACCCGTGAAGAGGCTATACCCCGCGTGCTGAGGGCACTTGATGAATTTGAGATCACAGGGATCACAACACCTTGCGAACTGTACCGCGATATATTCCACAATCCTGATTTCACCGCCGAAAACGGCAGCTTTGCTGTTACTACACGTTGGCTGGAGAAGAACTACCTTTCGCAGAGCGCTGCTTCTGCGCGGGCAGGCATGCCGCAGAGCCTTGTCCAGATGCAGTCCCCGCAGGAGATAATAGGCAGCGTTGCGCCGCAGTCCTTTATTATGGAGATCAACGGCAAGCGTGTGCGGCTCAACGTCCCCACAGATTTTGTGGGGCTGCTTACCCAGGGACGGCTGCGTTCGCAGCGCCGCCCGGCCCAGCCCCTGAGAGGGAACGGGCTCAGCACGGCGCATGCTGACAGCGGGTCACGGGCATCGTCCGATTCCAATGGGCAGATCAGCGCCCCTATGCAGGCTGTGGTCACGCGGGTCAATGTTGCTACGAATCAGAAGGTTTCCAAAGGCGATCTTCTCGTGGTCCTCGAATCTATGAAAATGGAAAATTATGTTTATGCCCCCCTGTCAGGGCGTGTGGCTGAGATCATGGTTGGGCCTTCTGACAGTGTCGATGCAGGCGACCCTCTGGTAACTATCTCTCAGGACGGTCCCGGGGAGGCTTCTGCCGATCCGGAAGATGCCGGCAGTACTGCCGCGGATAGGGCAGGCAGCACCAGCGGCGCCGATGGTACCGTCAGCAGGGCGGACAATGATGGGGCGGTTGACAGAGACCGGAAAGAAGGGGATAAATAATGGCAGCAGTACATACACTGGATGAGCAGGAAGTATCTTTACAGATACCAGTGCCGCCGGCAGCCTCGTCATCAGTCATTACTACGGCAGGGCGGCAGCCAATCCGCGCGGAGATCGTCCACGCGGCAAAGCTTGCGGCTGATGCAGAGGAAAACGCCCGGGAGCGCCAGCATCCAAAAGGGAAATATACGGCGCGTGAACGCCTTGACCTCCTTTTTGATGACAAGACCTTCCATGAAATAGGGCGTTTCAGCGGCGGCAATATCAATAAAGATATCCCGGGTTCAGCTGTTGTGACCGGCTTCGGACAGATCATGGGCCGGACAGCCGGAGTATATGCCCAGGATTTTTCCGTCCGCGGGGGGACTATGGGCCGGGCAGAGGGCAAAAAGATATGCCATCTGCTTGATATGGCAATGGAATTGAAAGTGCCTGTCATAGCAGTCATAGATTCCGGCGGTGCCCGTATCCAGGAAGGTGTAGAGGCCCTGACGCAGTACGGCCGGATATTCAGAAAAACATGCCAGGCATCAGGATACATACCTCAGATATCGCTGATCCTCGGCCCCTGCGCGGGCGGTGCGGTATATTGCCCAGCACTCACCGATATTGTGATCATGACCAAAGAGAATTCCTATATGTTTGTTACAGGGCCGGAGGTTGTGAAAGCTGCTACCGGCGAGCATATCTCCATGGAAGACCTTGGCGGCGGGCATGTGCATAATGCCACATCGGGCGTAGCACACTATCTGGGTGAAAACGAGGCCGATGCCATTGATTATGCCCGTACGCTCCTGGCCTATCTGCCTTCCAGCTGCGAAAGCGCCCCTCCTTCCTATGCTTATGCCGAAGGGCGTGCGGAGGACCTTGCAGCAGAACGTATAAGCCATATTGTCCCTGAGAATGATCGTCAGCCTTATGACGTGCTTGACGTGATCCGCTGCATTGCAGATTACGGTGAATTCATTGAGGTCCATGAGCTTTTTGCGCAAAGCGTGGTAACAGGGTTCGCCTGCATCAACGGACGCAGTGTGGGGATAGTTGCCAACCAGCCTTGTGTGCGTGCCGGCAGCCTTGACGTTGAATCGTCTGAAAAAGTTGCCCGCTTTGTCCGGCTCTGCGATGCCTTCAACGTCCCTGTCGTTACGCTTGTGGATGTCCCGGGATATAAGCCTGGCAGCGACCAGGAGCATGCCGGCATTATCCGCCGCGGTGCCAAAGTGATCTATGCATACGCCAACGCGCAGGTGCCCCTGGTTACTGTGATCCTGCGCAAGGCTTTTGGCGGCGCATATATTGTTATGGGGTCGAAATCGATGGGCGCCGACATCAACCTCGCCTGGCCCAATTCGCAGATAGCCGTCCTCGGCGCGCAGGGTGCCGTGAATATCCTTCACCGCAAGGAACTCCGCCGTACTGCAGATGATGGCGGCGATGTAGACGGGCTGAGGCAGAAACTCGTTGAAGAATATGAGCAGACCACGGTGAATGCCAACCTTTCCCTGGAGATAGGAGAGATAGACAGCATGATCGATCCCGAGGATACCCGTTCTGCTGTTTCGCAGGCGCTTGAACTGCTCAAAGATAAAAAAGCCCAGCCACGGTATGCGAGGAGGCACGGTAACCAGCCTCTGTAAACGCGCAGAAACGCGGGATGCAGATTGTAACAGAAGAAATATCTACAGCAAATAAATAATAAAAGCACAGAAGAAACCGATAATGCAAAAAAATAATACAGAAAAAGGTAATACAATGGACAACTCGTTCTTTTCCTCTATGGATACCCAGCCGCATGCTTTCCTTTTCGCCGGGCAGTCAACGCCATGGACCAGCACTGTGGATGAAGCTGCACAGAACAGCCGGCTCCTCGAACAGCTGCGTGCCTACGATGCTGCTGCTGAGGCGCTGCTGCAGCCTGCGGCAACTGAGCTTCTGACGGTCTATGGGAGGCGCCTGGACCTTTTCTCCTATGCATCGCAGAGCCTTATCCTGGGGGATGCCAGGTATGCTGAGGTCAGTGTGCCCGGAGTTGTACTGGCACAGCTGGCAGCCCTTCTAGACTCGAAAGAGCTGGGGATGCCTTTTGCTCCCGGTTCATTTGTCAGGGCAGCCGGACATTCACAGGGGCTTCTGTCAACTGATATCGTAGATGTGCTCAGCCGCCTTGCCCGCGGCGAAATATCCCAGGCCGGGGCTGATGCGCAGATTACATCCATACTGGCTGTTTCGCGCCTGATTGGCGCTGCGGGAAGCCGTATCGCCGGTGCACGGGGGATCGTCCCGGTGAAGGGTGCATCACCCATGCTGTCTGTTAAAGGGGCCACCCGCGAACAGATCGAAGTACTTATTTCACGGGTCCCTGAGCGTCAGGGCGAAATCGTTATCGGTGTGAAAAATTCACGCGATAATTATGTGGTATCGGGTTATCCTGAGGACCTGCGCAAGCTTGAAACCTGCATAAACAATGAGCATAAGCATCAGCAGAAGCTGCGTGAACAGAAAGTGCGGGGAGGCAGCGTATTCGATCCGTCAGTGGAGTATCTGGAGGTATCGATCCCCTTCCATTCGCCGGTACTCGCAGACGCGGTGGAGCTTGTCGGCCGCTGGGCTGACGAGTGCGGCATCGACAGCGGATATGCGCGGCGCCTGGCCCGGGCCGTACTCGTTGACACTGTTGACTGGGCGGCCCAGATTGAGGGGATACTCAGCGATTACCGTGCATGGAAGGAAGCCTCCGCCAACGGCGAAGGCACGGATTCCGGAAGCACAGATGAGCCCGGCGCCGGCAGTGAAAGCAGCCAGCGTGACGGGCAGACGCTCTGGTTTATCGATTACGGCCCGGGCGTCGTTGCAGAAAAGCTTACTGCAGCCCTTATTGAAGGCACCGGTGCCGGCGTCGTCAGCGCTGCAAGTGCCGGCAAGCGCCTTGACCTTGCTACGCCCGGCCGTACATATAAACCAGCTGAAGACTGGTCGCAGTTTGCGCCACATATTGTCAGCACTGAGGCCGGTGACAAAGTCAGTACTGCCTTTACCCGCCTGACAGGCCGTTCGCCCATCATGGTAGCAGGTATGACCCCTACAACGGTAGAGCCGGATCTGCCTGCGGCTGCGGCCAACGCCGGGTACTGGGCCGAGCTTGCCGGCGGCGGGCAGGTCACTGAGGAAGTGTTCGACAATAATATTGCGCGGCTTAAAAGCCTGCTTGACGAAGGCACATCCGTAGAATTCAACGCCATGTTTATGGACAGGTATCTGTGGAACCTCCAGTTTGGGGGGAAGCGGATAGTATCCAAGGCGCGTATCTCAGGTGCCCCTGTTGACGGGGTAGTGATTTCAGCAGGTATCCCTGAGGCCGACGAAGCTATGGAGCTGATAACGCAGCTCCATGATGACGGGTTCACCTATGTTGTTTTCAAACCCGGTACTGTTGCACAAATCAGGCAGGTACTGGATATCGCGAAGGAAGCTGATCCGGTTACCGTGATCATGGAAGTTGAAGGCGGTGCTGCAGGCGGGCATCATTCATGGGAAAGCCTTGATGACCTGCTGGTAAACACATATGCGGATATCCGTGCCCGGCATAATGTCGTCCTGGTTGCCGGCGGCGGTATCGGGACACCTGAGCGTGCGGCAGATTATATTTCCGGCCAGTGGTCTGAGCAGTACGGCCTGCCTGCGATGCCTGTTGACGGTGTGCTTGTGGGGACCGCACTGATGACGGCGAAAGAAGCCCATACAAGCCCGCAGGTCAAAAAATTCCTTGTGGAAACGCCCGGGATCACAGATACTGAAAAGAACGGGGACCCTTTTGCGCCGCTGGGGGAAAGCTGGGTACCCAGTGGAGGGGTTGCCGGCGGTATGTCTTCAGGGCTGAGCCATCTTCATGCTGATATTTATGAGATCGAAAATGCTTCTGCGCGCGCGGGGCGCCTGATCGTGCATCTGGAGAAGCATCCTGAAGAGCTGGAAAGCCGCAGGGATGAGATCATCAAGGCGCTTGACAACACTGCCAAGCCGTATTTCGGCGATGTGGAAGATATGACCTACTATGAGTGGGCCCAGCGTTTTGTGGAACTGACCTATCCGTGGGCAGACAGGACTTTCGGGCTGCGGTTCCTCCACCTCCTCCACCGTATTGAAGCGCGTATCAATGAGCAGGATAAAGGCACATTCACTTCAGTATTTTCTGATGCGCAGGCTGTGGAAGACCCGCAGCAGGCCTTGGAAATATTGCTCAGGGAATACCCAGAGTCCCGTACCGCCCATGTGGCTGCCACAGATGCCGCATGGTTCCCGCAGCTGTCCCAGGAATATCCGAAACCGCTGCCGTTCGTCCCTGTGATCGACGGGGACCTTCTGCGCTGGTGGGGGCGCGACCAGCTGTGGCAGGCTGAAGATAGCCGGTACAGCGCCGATTCTGTACGGATAATCCCCGGGCCGCTTTCCGTTGCGGGCATTACAACAATGAACGAACCCGTAGTAGATATCCTCTCCCGTTTTGATAAAACCGTTGCTGACCGTGTCCGCGCTGCGGACAGTAAAGAAGGGTACCGGACCCCTGCCAGCCTTTCCGCCCAGGAAGGATGCGATGATGACGAGGCCTTTATCCGCCAATCCCCAACGATTTCATGGGTCGGGCATGTTATGGACAACCCCGCGTACAATACCCGCAGGGATGACCCGAACTATACGCTGACACATGTCCAGACACAGGGGATGCAGGAGTTTTATGACCTTGATATCCATCTTGATACATTCTGGGATGGTGAAAGGCGGCATGGGACCGGTGAACAGGAGCCTTACGCTGTGCGGCATATTGTTATCCCGCTTATTGTGGACCACGGCCATCCATTCCGCATGCCGGTCGTAGACCGTGACCGTCTGAAGGGGCATATCTATGCACTCCTTGCAGGGACCGCCGGTATCGGCAATACTGCTGTCACAGGCGATGTACTTGACCGTATGCCTGAGATATCCCCTGAAACAAAAGATGCAGCCCATCCGTTCGGTATAGCGGCTGCCCATTATACGCTCAGCGCAAATCTGGGGTATGACCATGAGAGTGCTACCGCAGGCCATCTGCCGCAGTCTCTCATCCCCTCAGGTATTGTTCCTGATGCGCTTACGGGACCGGCATGGCCTGCGATATATACTGCGCTCGGCTCTGTTTACGTAGGGGAGACCCCAATCATTGAAGGCCTGCTTAATGCTGTCCATCTGGACCATTCCGTTGAGCTGCTTGTCAGCGATGCACAGCTGCAGGGGTATTATGGCCAGCGTATAGATCTGAAGAGCTGGGCCGATGATTTCCAGGAATCTTCAGCCGGGCGTGTAGTCACTATACATGTGGAGCACGCCGGTCAGGACGGTACCGTACTGGCCCGTGAGACGGAGCGTTTCGCAATACGCGGACGTGTCTATTCTTCACAGCTGCCTGCAGATGCCCCTGATTACGGCGGCATAAAGGCGGACATCCGCCCGGCTGCGCGCCGTCTGCTGCGCCGCGTTACAGTGCAGGCGCCGGATAATATGACTGCCTTCGCGCGTGTATCAGGGGATTTCAACCCGATCCATACGTCAGCCCGTGCAGCGCGTGTATCAGGGCTCCAGGCCCCGCTGGTCCACGGGATGTGGCTGTCTGCGGCTGCGCAGCATGTTGTGCAGGCGGCAGATACCAAGGGTGCACACTATGAGATCGCAGGATGGACGTATGCCATGTACGGCATGGTCCAGCTGAATGACCGCGTTGAGATCAGCGTCGAGCGCGTAGGCAAGGTCAATGACGGCGGGATCGTTATTGAAGTGACATGCCGCATCGGTGAAGAGATCGTATCCCGTGCCACTGCCGTGTGCCGGCCTTATACTTCAGCTTATGTGTTCCCGGGGCAGGGGATCCAGAAGCAGGGCATGACGCTTGATGAGCGCGCGCAGTCGCCGGCAGCCCGCCAGGTGTGGGAGCGCGCAGACAGGCTTACCCGCAGCAGGCTCGGGTTCTCCATACTTGCTGTTGTGCGCGATAACCCTAAGGAACTTACAGCGCGCGGCGTGACATACCGGCATCCTGAAGGGTTGCTCAACCTGACACAGTTTACCCAGGTCGCGCTGGCAACCGTGGCCCAGGCGCAGACCGCCCGTTTGCGTGAAGCGGGAATGGTTTTCGAGCCCGCATATTTTGCCGGGCATTCCCTGGGGGAATATAACGCACTGAGTGCTTTTGCCCAGATAATCCCACTGGAAACAGAGCTTGAGCTGGTCTTCCACCGCGGCTCCACCATGCACCATCTTATTGAACGCGATGCACAGGGCCGGTCGAATTACCGTATGGGGGCTCTGCGCCCGAACCAGTTCGGTGTGGATGATGCCCATGTTAACGGTTACATTGATGATATATCACGCCAGTCAGGTGAATTCCTGCAGATCGTTAACTATAACCTTGCAGGCTCCCAGTATGCAATAGCAGGGACTATTGCCGGACTGAAAGCGCTTGAGAAGGATTCTTCCCGCCGTGCGCGTGAAGCGGGCGGCAAGAAGCCGTTTATGCTGGTCCCTGGCATTGACGTCCCGTTCCATTCCACCCTGCTGCGCAAAGGTGTTCCGGAGTTCCGCGCAAAACTGGATTCCCTGCTTCCTGAAGATATTAAGTACCGCCGGCTTGTAGGGCGTTATATCCCCAACCTGGTAGCACGCCCGTTTGAGCTGACCCGCGATTTCGCCCGGGCTATCCTTGATGTGGTACCTTCAGAACAGCTGCGCGCGATTGCAGACAATGATGATCGGTGGAATGAGTATGCCGCTGACGAAGGCAAACTCGCGCGGCTCCTTCTTATCGAACTCCTATGCTGGCAGTTTGCATCCCCCGTACGGTGGATCGAAACCCAGAGCCTGCTGTTCACCCCTGAAGGGAGGGGCGGCCTTGGAGTTGAAAATTATGTTGAAGTCGGTCTTGGCAATTCCCCAACGCTGGCGAACCTCGGGTCCCGCACCCTGCTGCTCCCCGAGTTTGCAGGCGTAACTGTGGATGTATTCAATGCAGGCCGCGATGAGAAGCGTGTCTATATGACAGACGATGACCCGGATTCGCTTGTTGAGCAGACGGAACCTGAGGCTGATACCGAGCCGGGTGTTTCCGAGGCTGCTTCTGCTGGGGAGGCTGCCAGCCCGGCAACCGCGCCTGCCGCTGGGCAGGGTGCAGCAGAGCCGGCAAAGGCAGCAGATACTAATACTGCACTTGCTGCGTCTGCCGGAGCTTCCGGTGTTGCCGGTTCCGCCGGTACTGTTCCCGCTTCCGGCGCCGCGCCTGCTGAAGATATCCCGTTCACAGCGTGGGACGGCATCAGGACGCTGATAGCATACAGCGCAAAGATCCGTCCAGACCAGATCGGGGTACAGGACACTACTGATACCCTGACCAATGGCGTATCTTCACGGCGCAACCAGCTGCTTATGGATATGAGTGCAGAGCTGGGTGTCCCCAGCATTGAAGGTGCTGCTGAAGCAGCTGTCAGCGCGCTTGAGCCGACTATAACCAAGGCAGCTCCCCGGTATAAGGCTTTCGGCCATGTGCTTTCCGACGCTGTGCGGGAGCGTATCCACCAGCTGTTCGGTTCGGCAGGCGTGAAACAGTCCCATATTGCGCAGCATGTGCATGATGCCTGGGGCCTGGGTGATGGCTGGGCAGCATTCGTTACTGCAGAACTGCTTCTGGGGACCCGTGAGGGTGTCAGCACGCGCGGCGGCGATCTGGCCACACTTCCTGTCGGCGCAGTATCCAATACTTCCGGTGCTGACGCGCTTATTGATAAAGCAGTCCAGGCAGTAGCTGCGGCTCATGGCGTTACGGTAGCCCCGCAGTCGGCACAGTCTGCCGGGGCTGGGGCGATGGTGGATTCTGCGGCCCTGAAAGAATTCTCCGAGCAGATCACAGGGGAATCGGGCATCCTCGCATCCGCAGCGCGTTTCATCCTGGACAAGCTTGGCATAAAAGCTTCAGGATCTGCTGAGGAAACGGAGGATAACAGTGGGATCGTTGATATGGTCAACGCCGAGCTTGGCCCGCAGTGGCCGAAACTCGTTTCCCCGCGGTTCGATGCGCGCAAAGCTGTCCTTCTGGACGACCGCTGGGCCAGTGCACGCGAGGACCTTGCGCATATCTATTACGGCGATGATGAACAATGCGCTGCGGAAAGCTATACGGGTGCAGGGGAGGCTGTGGCCCGCCAGGCAGCATGGTATGCACAGCAGGCCAGGCTGCACGGGGGAGAGGCTGCGCGCCATGCGGAAACATTCGGCCGTATATCCCGGGAGGCTTTGCGCACAGTACCTTCTGCACAGGAAGATGCCGGCACGCTCCCATTCGCCCGTGATATTGCTGTAGTTACCGGCGCATCTGAAAAGTCGATCGCAGGACAGGTGGCTGCCCAGCTGCTTGCAGGCGGCGCAACCGTTATTGCAACAAGCTATTCTTTTGACACCGGTTTCATCCAGTGGGCTAAAGAGATATACCGTACGCATGCCGCAGGGGAAGCACGCCTGTGGATAGTCCCGGCAAACCTGTCCAGTTACCGCGATGTGGATGCGCTTGCTGCGTGGGTAGGCAATGAGCAGAAAGAGACCCATGGCGCAACAACCACTGTGGTCAAACCGGCATACGCCCCGACGCTGCTGTTCCCATTCGCCGCGCCGGGCGTCCACGGCACGCTGTCTGATTCCGGCGAGCTTTTTGAATCCCAAGCCAGGCTTATGCTCTGGGGGGTCGAGAGGCTTATCTCCCGGCTGGGCGTTCTTGGGGCGGACACCGATGTGGACCATCGCCTGCATGTGGTGCTTCCGGGATCGCCTAACCGCGGCACCCTTGGCGGTGACGGCGCATACGGCGAAGTCAAGAGTGCTTTTGATGCCATAGTCAACCGGTCCCGGGTCGAAAAAGACTGGTCCGGCACCGTTACCTTTGCCCATCCGCGGATCGGCTGGGTACGCGGTACCGGCCTGATGGGCGGGAACGATCCGCTTGTCGAGGCTATTGAACGCCGGGGGGTTCGGACCTACAGTACTGAAGAGATAGCAGCCGAGCTCCTTAAGCTGTCTTCGGCAGAAGCCCGCGAGCAGGCTGAACAGGATCCTGTCGAGGCTGACCTTACAGGCGGAATGGGGTCTCTGGATATCGATATGTCCCAGCTGCGCGAGGAAGCCCTGGCCGGATCAGGTACCGGACCCGAAACTGACAGCAGCGGAGAGCATAGCGATGCCGGCACTGTTCCGGAAAATGTGTCCGGAGCCTCCTTAGAGGCCGGGGACACTCCGGGTTCTCCCGCAGGGATTGCCCCGGATCCTTCTGCAAAGGCTGGTGCTTCTGCAGAGGCGGCTTCAGAAAACACCCGTAAAGATACTTCTGAAGTCAAGGCCCTTCCCACCCTCCATACACCGCAGCAGCCTGAGGTCAGGATGGGTGAATGGGATTCCGTGACTGCCCGCCCTGAAGATGAGGTAGTTATTGTTTCCATTGGCGAACTGGGTACATGGGGTTCCGGGCGTACCCGCCGTGATGCCGAACTGGGCATTGCAGCGGACGGTACCGTTGACCTGAGTGCTGAAGGTGTGCTGGAACTGGCATGGAATATGGGCCTCATCTCATGGCAGGATTCGCCCGAACCCGGTTGGATCGATACTGACGGCAACCTCGTCGCGGAAGAGGATATTTACGAAAAATTCCATGACGATGTTGTAGCGCGGAGCGGCATCCGCCCGTTCGATGACGGCATGGGGTCAGATTACCTTCATGGGACTGACAGCAAGTCTGCGGAAGTTTTCCTCGACCACGACGTCACGTTCAGTGTGGCGAATGAGGCTGCGGCGCGTGAATATATGGATGCTGACAGTGAGCATACTGTTATCCGTCATGATGACGGGTCGGATGAATGGCTCGTTACACGTACGCAGGGCGCTTCCGCTTTCGTGCCGCGGCGTGCAGTCATGACGCGGACTGTGGGCGGGCAGTTCCCGAAGGGCTTTGATCCGCGCAAGTGGGGTATACCGGCATCTATGGTCGATTCCGTGGACCCAATCGCCCTATGGAACATTGTGACCACGGTCGATGCCTTTATTTCCGCAGGTTTCTCGCCTTCAGAAATACTCCAGTCCATACATCCGTCAATGCTCGCTTCAACGCAGGGCACCGGTTTCGGCGGCATGAATTCCATGCGGCAGCTGTATGTAAACCGTTACCTGAGCCAGGCGTACCCGACGGATATCCTTCAGGAAGCATTGCCCAATGTTGTTGCGGCACATGTAATGCAGTCCTACGTTGGCGGTTACGGCAACATGATACAGCCAGTATCCGCCTGTGCAACTGCAGCCGTATCGCTTGAAGAGGGCGTCGATAAGATTAAGCTCGGCAAGGCAGATTTTGTTGTTACCGGTGCGATCGATGATATTGGCGTCGAGTCTGTAAACGGTTTCGGCGATATGAATGCCACGGCCAACTCTGAGGAGATGTACGGCAAAGGTATTGACAGCAGGTTCTTCTCCAGGGCGAACGACCGCCGCCGAGGAGGATTCCTCGAAGCCCAGGGCGGGGGGACCATACTCATCACGCGCGGTGACCTGGCCATGAAACTCGGCCTTCCGGTTGCAGCCGTCGTCGGGTACGCTAACTCGTTCGCAGACGGCGCCCACACATCGATCCCCGCCCCTGGGCTTGGGGCGCTTGCAGCGGCCCGCGGCGGCCGTGATTCGGCGCTTGTCCGTCAGCTTGCTGCACTGGGTATCGCCCCGGATGATATAGCTGTGGTCTCCAAGCATGACACGTCAACGAATGCTAATGACCCTAACGAGTCTGAACTTCATAACACGCTGGCGCATGCTATCGGCAGGTCCGAAGGCAACCCTCTGTATGTTATTTCTCAGAAGACCCTTACCGGCCATGCCAAGGGAGGGGCGGCTATCTTCCAGATAAACGGCCTGGTCCAGGTGTTCGCATCGGGTATTATCCCGGCTAATGCATCCCTGGACTGCGTAGACCCGGAGCTTGCGGGCGATGACCTTATGGTTTGGCTGCGCAGGCCTCTGGATCTGGGCAAGGCGCATCACACTATCAAGGCCGGCCTGGTCACTTCCCTAGGGTTTGGTCATGTGTCGGGCTTCATAGCGCTTGTCCATCCTGGTGCTTTTGAAGCAGCGGTAGAGCATGCTTATGGGCAGGATGCCCTCCGTACATGGAAAGGAAGGGCCAATAAGCGCCTTGCTGAGGGCGGCCGCCACCGCAGGGATGGTATGATCGGCAGGAAACCTTTGTTTGAGCTGATCGATAACCGCCGCTTCCACGAGGATTCCCGCCATTATGATTCCCACGAGGCGGAAAAGGCTATGCTGCTTGACCCTCAGGCACGTCTGGCAGATAATGGGTATTATGAATTCAGGAATGCACAATAATATGCACGATACTGCGCAGGCTGGGGGGCAAGCTACCCCTCCGCCTGCGCAGCACGAATCCCCCTATCCGGCGCAAGGCCTGTCGGAGCCGCAGGGGCCGCGGTATATCGTGGCAGGGCTTGGGCATGACGTGGTCAGTGTGCAGGAATTTTCTGCACAGTGCGCTGCGCCGGAGTCCGAGTTTCTCGCCTGCGCCTTTTCGGTGCGCGAAATACGCCAGTCCCAGCAGCGCAGTGCTGCTAAAGGGGATAAAATAGCTGCCCATCTGGCTGCGCGCTGGGCGGGCAAAGAAGCATTCCTTAAGGCATGGTGCGAGGCTCTGTCGCGCTGCAGCGGAGGGACTGACAGCAGCGCTGGGGAACCGGGTACCCGGACGTCTTACACTTATCCGTACACTGTGGATAACTTCCCATGGAGGGAAGTGGAAGTCGTTTCAGACAACAGGGGCGTACCGCATATCACTCTTTCTGCAGAAATGGAGCAGTATCTCAGCAGCAGCCTGGGCGTGCGTGCTGGGAACAAAGAGGGGGGTATCGAAGGCAGGGAAGAAAGCGGCTGCGGGAAAGCCGGCTGTAGGGCATCACCATATATTGATATCCATGTATCTTTGAGCCATGACGGGCCTGTTGCTTCTGCGGTAGCAATGATCCTGGAGATCACCGGTACCGCCGGTACTGCCCATACTGCCGGCGCAGCCTCTGCAGCCGGGAACTGCTGATCTGCTCATACGACGGTACAGCCTCAACGCCTGCAGCTTGCAGCAGCCGGCATACCTGCATATCTGATATAACGGATTATAAAAATAACTGATCTTTCCGCGGCGTGTCGGACACCCCTGGATATCCGAGGTTTCTGTAGAGTATTCTTGTGAGAAAGCTCGCGATAAGGTTTTTTAATGATGTACCGGTCGTTGTTTTAACGGTTATTGAGTCCATCATAATTTTTGCTGCAACAATGGTGGCGAAACTTGCTTTCACGCAGATTGCCCCTCTTCCCGCAGCATGGTGGCGTGTCGGTTTTGCGCTGCTCTTTTTATGGGTATGGCGTAAACCATGGAAAAAATTTACAGAGATACTCCCCACACATGCACGCGGCTGGCTGTGGCTGGCAGCGCTGGGCATTTCATCTGTGTTCATGAACACCACGTTTTACATGGCTATCGGCACACTCAATGTAGGTGTGGCAGTCGCTATAGAATTTATCGGGCCGCTCGCCGTTGCAGTGATGACAGGCAGGCACTGGCGCGAATACGTGGGGATAATTATTGCGGTATGCGGGATCGTTACGCTCAGCTGGAGCTCTTTTGCCTCGCAGAACAGGACATCCCTGGCAGGGCTGGCGGCAATCCTGATCAGCGGGGTTCTGTGGGGGACTTATATTATCTCCGGCAGGCGCATTGCACTCGGTGGGCGCCCTCTGGACAGTATGACAATAGCCCTTACTATCGGTTTCGCAGCACAGTCGGTATTCCTTATGCTCCCCGGTATCAATAGCGTTATCTATCCCCAGCCCTCGGCAACGTGGCTGCGTCAGCCGTGGGGGCCGCCTGCGCTGATAGCCCTCATGTTTTGTGTGGCATTATGCGCGTCATTCCTGCCATATATTTTTGACCTGTTTATTATGCGGCGCACGCTTCCCAGCAAATTCTCCGTAATGCAGTCGATAAGCCCTGCGGTTGCTACGATTATCGGCCTGTTCTTTGGGGAGGTACCTACCGTAGTTGATATCGTTGGTATTGGCCTTATTATTGTTGCAGTATTTATTACATTTTCATCAGACGAACGCGCAGCCGGGGAAGCTGGGGCCAAGGGGGCACAGCTCTGAGCGTCTGCAGCCGGTTGGTTCGTGTTCTTATCTTATCGTAGTTCTCACAGCATGATATTTGGCATAAAATAAGCCCTCACGGCTTACAGGTTGTGAGGGCTGGGGCGGAGACAGAGGGATTCGAACCCTCGAACCACTTGCGCAGTTAACACCTTAGCAGGGTGCCCCTTTCGGCCACTCAGGCATGTCTCCACAGCCGCCGCAAAATGAGGCGACTTAAGTAGTTTATGCAATTATATGGACTACCGCAGCTGGCAGTGTTGCCGGTACCATGGAATCAGTCAAAAGAAAAATTGCCGGCCAGTACCACGCAAACAAGCTAATATCTGTAGGTGCGCAGCAAGTGCTGCGGACAGCTGGCGTTGAGGTATTTTTGGGAGGCCTGTTATGAACGCGTGCTTATTATTGGTGCAACAGGGACTGTAGGGGGAGCAGTACGCCAGACCCTTATACGCGAGACTGATGCGCATCTTACTCTGTTTGCGCGGCATCGTATAGTTTCTGACAATAGCCGTGAGGATGCAGTAACAGGGGATGTGAGGGACCCGGTTTCACTGGAAGGGGCGATTGCCGGGCAGGATATCGTTTTTGCCGCATTAAGCGGGGACATGGCAGATTATGCCCGAAGCATTGTTGCGGCAATGGAGAAAACAGGTGTCGCCCGCCTTATATTCATTTCTTCAATGAGGATATATGATGAAATCCCGGATTCCCTGGGCGGAGGGAATGTGAGCCAGAACCCTGTTTTGCGGCCTTACCGTGAGGCAGCTGATGTTATTGAGTCCAGCAGCCTTGACTATACAGTGATCCGTCCGGGATGGTTTACTTCAGGCCCGGTGGACTATGAAGTAACCCATAAGGGTGAGCCGTTCGGAGGCCATGATGTGTCGGTGGGCAGTATTGCTGATGCAGTCAGGAAGATCGTAGAAGACCCGGCACTATATTCTCATGAGAGTATAGGGATCAATACACCGGGACAATAGTTTTACGGCTTGCAGGACCACCCATGCAAGACATGTAAGAAAGGCAATACCGTGCACTTTGCAGGCTCGCCCCAGGTTACACGGCTGCGGATATAATTCTTACGTTAGGGCAAATCCATACGCTGAGTATGGAATAAATATTGTTTGAGGCAGATGTGAAAGTTATTCGTCTTGTTCCGGATACTGACGGCACAGTCCCCTGGCCGGTCCTTGATAAAGAGAAACGGTCTGTCGTTACTATAGGGACGTTTGATGGCGTGCATAAAGGGCATGCCGCAGTTATCAGGCGTACAGCAGAGCTGGCAGAAAAATACGGCAGCTTTTCTATAGTCATCATGTTCGATCCGCGCCCGTCTTTCGTACACTCGCACAGTACAGGGCCCAGCAGCCATATCCCTGCCGTATCCGGCCCTGTGCAGGGTGGCGGTTCCCCTCAGGACGGCAGCATTCAGTTTGGAGGGAAGGATGAACCCGATCCTGAGGCTGTTTCGAGTGCTGCCCAGCGGATACAGTGGATCAGGGATCTTGGCATACAGTATCTGATTATTGTCCGGTATACGCCGGAATTTGCCCGTCAGACATATATCAATTTCCTGGGCCAGCTGGTAGGAAAGCTGGGGATGCGCACGCTGGTGCTGGGTGCAGATGCACGGTTCGGGCGCGGCCTTGAAGGCAATGTCAAAACTTCACGCACTGTTGCTGCTTCTACAGGGGTTTTTGAAGTTGATGCTGTTGAAGACCAGGGCCAGGGCTTCACATGGGTATTCCCGGATGTGCAGTACCATGTCCCAGACAGTGCTGGAGAGCCTGCTAACCCTCTCAATTCCATGAGCAAGGCAGACAGGCGCGCATGGACAAAAAAGCATCATATGGTGCGGGTGCGTGACTGGAGTTCTTCCCACGTGCGTGATGCACTTGCCGGAGGGCGCATTGCTGAGGCTGCCGAGGTGCTTGGGCGCAGCCCGCAGATCAGGGGCGAGGTAGTCCATGGTGAAGCCCGCGGCCGGCAGCTTGGTTTCCCCACAGCAAACATGGGCGGGGACATTGAAGGGTTTATCCCTGTTGATGGCGTTTACGCGGGGTACGTAACAGATGCAGGGCATAGATGGCCCGCTGCTGTTTCTGCCGGGATGAAAGAGACTTTCCGCGATGCTGCCGATGCGCATTCAGCCCCCGAACGTGTAGTTGAGGCTTATATTATCGATGAAACAGGCCTGGACCTGTACGGGCATACCGTCACCATAGAATTTACAGCATTCATGCGCCCGCAGGCCCGCTTCGGCAGCCTTCAGGAGCTTATTGCTCAGCTTGGGGAAGACTCCCAACGTGCAAAAACGATTATATCAGGCAGAAGAAAAACGGCATAACTTCCAGCTGGGCGGTTATGGAAAATAGGGAACTGTAAAAACAGAAAATACCGGTTCCATACCAGGGAACAGGTAAACTGCTCAGTGACTAATGGCCCGGCAGCTCTATGAGCAGCCAGGCCATTCACAAACTAATTAAAAGCAAAAACTAATTAAATATCCTGCGGATAGAATAGCCACTATGGAAACCCCATGAAACAGGGGTTATCTTTGTCCCCTGGCTGGGGTTCAGGGCATTGATGATCATGCCGTTGCCCACATAGATTGCTGCGTGAGTCCCGTTCGCCAGGATATCCCCAGGCTGGGCCTGTGCGAGCGAAGGGACCGCTGTACCCATACGGGCCTGTGCGCCTGAAGAATGCGGAAGGCTGACGCCGAAACGTGCATAGACCCACATGACCATACCGGAACAGTCCCAGCCGGAAGGAGTCGTCCCTCCCCAACGATAAGGTGCTTTACCTGCATAGCTTGATGCAAGCTGCGCTACCTGCGCTCCGGAGCCGTTCCCGGTGACGGCAACGGGTACGGAAGGGGCAGAAACCGGTGCAGCTGCTGCGGCGCGGTTTGTATTTGCTGCAGCACGCCGTGATGCTGTGCGCTGTTCAGCTGCGGCATTGGCAGCGGCAACAGCAGCTGACTGGCTGTCTTTGACATCATTGGCGGCATTGCTGAGGGCAGTCCCTGCCGAGTTGAGGTCATCAGTGCCTGTATGGGTATCTGCCAGCTTCGAAGAAGCATTATCAAGCGCACCCTTAAGCGTGGTACGTTTTGAAGCCTCGGCCCGAGAAGAAGAATTATATACAGAAGTGGCAGTATTGACCAGATTCTGAAGGTTAGTGCGCGCTTCCTGCTCATTCTTTGTAGGGGAGTAGGGGACACTCGTATTCGAGCTGTTATCGCTCAGAGACCACGATGCTGCAGCCTCAGTAGTCACATTGGACGACTCGTCCAGGAGGTCTGCACGCTGTGTAGAGCGGGAAACTGAAGACCCTGCTGCCGCATCTGCACTCAGGATGCCATTGTTGCTGGAAGCTATAGCCGGTGCTGTAGAGCCCGCCAGCGCTGCGAGGACAGCTACGCTTGGTACGACCGCCCCGAGCCGAAATGCTTTTGAATTGGTAGGCACTTTAAGAACGCTGCCGGCAAAAGCCGTGACTTGCTTCTTCATTGAAGGGAAGAAGCCGGACTGTTCTGGTATGTGTAAACCTTTAGGCAAAACGCAATCCTTACTGTTGACTTCAGATAACTGTATACATGATAGCCACATGTCTGAACAAAGCCATCACAATTCATCACAATTCAGGTTTCGGCAGGCTCAGGGCTGGACCGCAGAAAAAGGGGGATTTCGAAGGAGCCATAAATAACACATATAAGGAAATCATCCGTTTTGCAATGATCGCAGCGTTTCATGCTCTAATCTGTAAACCAGTGCTTAACGGCATGGCTGACGAAGGATATCCCGGTCTGGTATGGATCGCTGCGCCTGCCGCATAAAGCTGGAAAACTATTAATGCTTAAGGGTAGAAAGGCAAAGGTGAGGTATGGCTTCTCCAACAAACCTCCAGGGGACAGATCCGCAGGGAGCTGATAATACCGGTACAGGCAACGGATCCGGGAGTTCGCAGAGCGGATCGAAGGATCAGCAGGCTGCAGGAGGTATCTCGACTGCTGAACCGGTACGTGTTGATAACCGTGTGCGCAATTCGATAATTGCTCTTGTTGTTGTTGCGCTGCTGGCCGTGGGAGCGTTTTTTGTTTTCAGGGCTTTCAGCTCAAGCAGGCCGTCAGCCCCCAAGGGTTCAAAAGACAACCCGGTAGTGATAGGGGTTGTAGGCGCGAATGACCCTCAGTGGAAAGTATTCCAGGAAGAGGCGCAGAAACAGGGTATCTACGTCCAGCTGAAAAATTTCACAGACTATACGTCTGAGAACCCTGCCTTGGCGCAGGGCAGCCTTGATCTTAACGAATTCCAGCATATCCTGTATCTGGCCAACTATAATGTCAAGAATAACCAGGACCTGCAGCCGATCGGAGGGGTAGCTGTATACCCTCTCGGCCTGTACTCTTCACGGTATAAAAATGTCGGCAGTATCCCGCAGGGGTCAACTGTGGCCATCCCTAATGATGAAACGAACCAGGCCCGCGCTATCGGTGTCCTTGAAGGCGCCGGGCTTATCAAGCTGAAAGGCAGATGGACCGCCTTCACAACGCCTAACGATATTGATGCTTCTGCTTCCAAAGTTACCGTTAAAGCTGTAGAGGCGGCAAAAGTAGCAAATGCATTGGGTGACCCGAGTGTCAGTGCCGGAGTGGTCAACAATGATTATGTCAAAGATGCAGGGCTGAGCCCTCAGGATGCGATTTATCATGACAGCGCCTCATCGGAATCAGCGAAGCCGTACATCAATGTCTGGGTCTCGCGCAAGGCGGATGCCAACAATGCTGTTTACCGGAAACTGGTAGAAATATTCCATAATGATGCAGTCACCAAGGCCCTTAAGGACCATTTCGGCGGGCAGGCAGTGCTCAATAATGATTCCCCCGAATCCCTCCAGAAGATACTCAGGGAAGTCCAGAAACAGGAAACCGGCTCTGCGAAGTAGGCGCAGGAACAGTACCCGTAAACACCCGGAAGCATGGGGCATTAAGGGGTATCAGATAGCGCCTGAATATATCCCTATGCAGTGGATACGCTTAGCAGAAACATATACAGGATGGAGGTAAATACAATGGCCCAGGACGCCGACAGCATTATCACTTTTGACCACGTCACCAAACAGTTCCCGCCGGCAAAGCCTCACGGTGCACCCCGGGTGGCGGTAGATGATGTGTCATTCAGTGTCAAAAGAGGTGAGATCTTCGGCGTCATAGGCTATTCAGGTGCGGGGAAATCTACTCTGGTAAGGCTTATCAATGAGCTTGAAAGGCCTACTGGGGGCACGGTAACTGTGCTGGGACAGGATGTCACGAAACTTTCTGAATCTAAAATGCGGCCTATACGGCAGAAAATCGGTATGGTTTTCCAGCAGTTCAACCTTTTTGCCTCCAAAACTGTTGCGGGTAATATTGAATACCCGCTCAAGCAGGACCGGTGGCGTGAAGACTACCGGAAGGCGCGGATCAAGGAGCTGCTTGAATTCGTAGGGCTTTCACAGTATGCGCATGCATATCCCGCCCAGCTCTCAGGAGGCCAGAAGCAGCGTGTGGGCATAGCCCGTGCGCTTGCCACACGTCCGGACATCCTGCTCGCTGATGAGGCTACAAGTGCGCTTGACCCGCAGACGACTTCCGAAGTGCTGGAACTCCTGAAGCGCACGAATGCCCGGTTCGGCGTCACTATTGTACTTATTACCCATCAGATGGATGTTATTACGCGCATTGCTGACAGGGTCCTGGTCATGAGCGGGGGCGCAGCGGTCGAATCCGGAGACCTGTACCGGGTATTTGCCCAGCCGCAGCAGGATATTACCCGCGAGTTTGTTTCCACCGCAATCAACACTATCCCGTCCAAGGCGGATGTAGAGCGGCTTCGGGCAATGAACCAGGGCCGGCTGGTGACAGTCATCATGCGTGAGCCTGCCCCGGAGTTCGATATTACCCCTTCAGGCCAGCGCATTTCAGCAATGCTGACTCACAGGAATATCACCAATTCCATACTTATGGGCAGTGTCCAGGAAGTGGCGGGCAGGGGGCTGGGTGCCTTTACCTATGAATTTTATGGTGCAGACGGCAATCTTGATACCTATATCAAGCAGCTGCGCATGGCAAACGGCATCGTAGATTTTGGCACTGCCCAGGACCCCGTTGATTATGCGGAAGCAGTACGGACATATTATGGCTATGAGGCTAAGCGCCTTGAAAAGGCCAGGAGCGAAGGCTGGAACATAGATTACGATAAATATACTGCTGCCGGTTCAGGCTCAGGCAGTTTTTAAGGCAGGGGCAGATAATGGATATCCACATATCAGCAGGCAGCACAGTGATTGCTGCAAATACAACGAACTTTGGCGACCTTCAGGGATACATACAGGACGGGACCCTGCTGAAGGCGTTTGGCGAGACTATGGGGATAGTAAGCGTCACCCTTATAATCGGCGGGCTGCTCGGTCTGGTCCTTGGCGTGGTCCTGTGGGGGACGCGGCCGGGGAGCCTGTTTGAGAATACCGTTGTTTACAGGGTGCTTGATATCATCATCAATGTTATCCGCCCGATCCCGTTTATCATATTCCTTGCGGCGATACAGCCGATTTCCATCCAGCTTATAGGGACATCCATCGGCAATACTGCCGCCACTTTCCCCATGGTCATCATGTGTACGCTGGCGTCGTCCAGGCTTGTGGAACAAAGCCTTGTCTCAACGGACCCCGGTGTGGTGGAAGCTGCCCGTTCCATGGGGGTATCAAGGATGGGGATCATCAGGACTGTCCTGGTGCCGGAATCCCTTGCTCCCCTGATCCTCGCCTATGCGTTCCTTTTCGTTTCTGTACTTGATATGTCGGCCCTGGCCGGATATATCGGCGGCGGCGGCATCGGTAATTTTGCTATCGCTTTCGGGTATCAGAAATTCAACCCGTATGTCACGTGGATATGTGTGATCATTATGGTTGTCCTGGTGCAGATAGTCCAGCTGATAGCCAATGCCATAGCCAAGCGGCTGCTGCGCAGGCAGGGGATATGATCTTATGGACGGTGAAGCATCCAGAGGATTTATAAAAGATGACGGGACTGCTGACCTTACGTCAATACGCCATTATCTTCATGAGAACCCTGAACTATCATTCCACGAATACAGGACCACGCAGTTCCTGCGTTCTTTGCTGGCACAATGGGGTATAAGGCTTGCTGACACGGGCCTCAGGACCGGGCTTGCCGGGGTGATCTGCGGAACCCAGGAAGGCAATGCGGATGCTGGGGATCCCTGTGTCGCACTGCGTGCTGATATTGATGCCCTCCCTGTTACGGAAGAGGTTTCCCCCGGTTATGCATCGCACAATAAAGGGGTGATGCACGCCTGCGGGCATGATATCCATATGGCGGCCCTGCTGGGTGCCGCATATTACCTGTCGCACCACACAGACACGTTTGCGGGGCGGATCATAATCCTTTTCCAGCCTGCTGAAGAGCTTGGCGAGGGCTCTGATGCTGTGATTGCATCAGGGGCTGTTGATGATGCCGATGCAATAATCGGGATCCATAATAACCCTGATATGAAGCCGGGGGAGATAGCGGTCGGCAGTGAGCCTATCATGGCAGGATGCTTAAGGTTCCGCGTATCGCTCCATGCGCAGGGTTCGCATGGTGCCCGCCCGGATACCGGCACCGGGCCGATTGAGGCAATGGCGGCTATGGTCCAGTCCCTGCAGACAGTTGTGAGCCGCAATATCGACCCCTTCCATCCGGCCGTTGTTTCTGTTACCAGCGTGCATGCCGGGAACGTCTGGAATGTAGTGCCTCCGGAAGCGTATTTCATAGGGACGGTAAGGACATTCTACAGTGCCGATGAGGAGCTGGCAATAAAGAGGTTTAATTCCATAGTACAGAATACTGCGGCTGCTTATTCCATAAGCGCTGATGTGGAATGGGAACACCTCTCGGAGCCGCTGGTTGGTGACAAGGGGCTGTCTGATGCAGTCGCCAGGGATGTGCCGCGGTATGCGAAGCTTGTCCCTGTAGTGCCGTCTATGGTCGGGGAGGATTTTGCCCGGTACGGTACTAAAGCCCCTATGGTTTTTGCTTTTATAGGGTCGAATGGTGAAAAGGGGCATTACCCGTGGCACAGCCCCAGGTTTACAGCGCTTGACAGCTGTCTGGATACTGCTGCGCAGTTTTATGTGAACTCAGCACAATGCGTGCTTAAGGAGCTTGGCGCGCATAATCGTTTATCCCCCATGGCATAATTAATGAGACTTTTATTAAGGTAATAAACGCGAAAATATGAAGGTATAAAGATGGCACAAACATCAAACGATATCAAGAACGGATCTGTACTTAACCTTGAAGGGAAACTCTGGAAAGTAATCAAATTCCAGCATGTGAAGCCAGGCAAGGGCCCTGCTTTTGTCCGCACGACGATCCAGGAAGTCCTGAGCGGCAAGATCGTAGATAAAACATTCAATGCAGGTGTCAAGCTTGATTTTGAGACTGTAGATAACCGGACACTGCAGTACTCATACCGTGACGGTGACAATTTTGTTTTCATGGATATGCAGACTTACGACCAGGTATTCATCCCTGAATCGCTGGTCGGCGAACAGGAGAAATTCCTTCTTGAAGGCACAGACTGCATCGTTTCGTTCCATGACGGGAACCCCCTGTCGGTTGAACTGCCTGCTTCTGTTATCCTGACTGTGTCCCACACGGAGCCGGGCCTCCAGGGGAACCGTTCCAGTGCCGGCACCAAGCCTGCGACCGTTGAGACCGGGGCAGAGGTACAGGTTCCGCTGTTCATCTCTGAAGGTGAAAAGGTCAAGATCGATACGCGCGACGGTTCTTATCTGGGCCGTGAAAACTAGTACCAGAGCTGAGCATGGCACGATCAACCGCGCGCAAACGTGCGCTTAACACGCTGTATGAGGCTGATGAGAAGGGGCAGGAAATAATGCCCCTCCTTGAGGAGCGCCTGGTTTTCCCCGGTGCGCAGACCCCGCTTCCTGAATATGCCCAGGAGCTGGTGAGGGGGGTCGCTTCGCATCGCCGGACGATAGATAAGGCTATCGGCGAGCATTCCACAGGATGGGATGTGAAACGTATGCATGCCCTTGACCGCAATATAGCGCGTATAGCGGTATGGGAGATCGTCTATAACGATGACGTGCCTGCAAAGGTCGCTATCGATGAGGCCCTTAGCCTGGCGAAATCGTATTCGGATGACGAAGCCCCGAACTTCCTGCACGGGCTCCTCAGCGCTATAGAGAAGGATGCGGATGCTGTCCGCCAGGAAGAAGCTGAATGGCAGGCGCATCGTGCGCAGCTTGCCGCAGAGAAGCCTGGCGGTGCCGGCGAATCTGATATGGATCCTGGATCTGACAGGGCTGCCGGACCGGACAGCGAAGATAACGGCAATAACGTTTCGTATGAGCCTGCCGATAAAAGCCATCCCGAAGCTGATGCTGCAGAACGGGGGAAGGCGGTGGCATTTGAGGATAAGATAATAAAATAAATGACGCATATGATGTGTTTAGCGCTTAAGGCAAGTACAATATAAGTATGACTGATTCCCCTGAAACTGCGTTGAGCGGAGCAGGCTCCTCCGCGGGCCCTTCTGTGGATCCGATCCGGTATGAATTCGGCCTGAGGCTAAGCGACTCCATGAAGGAGTACGGCCCCCTGTGTGTCGGTATTGACCCGCACCGTAAAAACCTTATTGACTGGGGCTACTCTGTAGACCCGCAGGGCGCGGAGCTGTTCGCTATGCGGATGCTCCAGGCTGCTGAAGGCCGGTGTGCTGCAGTCAAGTTCATGATGCCGATGTTTGAGCGCTACGGTTCGAAAGGCATAGCAGCGCTGGAACGCGCACTGTATGCTGCCCGGCAGCTTGGGATGATCACTATAGTTGACTGTATGCGCGGGGGGCTCCCTACAACATTGTCATCTATCGCTGATGCCTATCTTAAATCAGACGGGCCTTTATACACTGATGCGATCACGCTTATCCCTTATTACGGGTTCCATTCGCTCAACGGACTGATTGAGGATGCCCTGAGCCAGGGGCATGGGGTGTTTATCGCATCGCTGACCTCAAACCCTGAAGCGGCAAACCTCCAGACATCTATCCGCCAGCGCGGGGAATATGAAGGCAGGACAGTTGCCTATGGGATCGCGCGCGGCGCGCAGAATTACAATGACGGCTATCCCGGCATGGGGTCTGTGGGCCTTGTTATCGGGGCGACCATAGGGCATCAGATGGATCTTAACGGCATGAACCCTGCTGAATTTACCGGGCCAATCCTGTCTCCCGGATACGGCTGGCAGGGGGCAAAAGGCAAAGACCTTGAAGTGGTTTTTGCCGGGACGTATCATAATGTCCTTGTTACGGCTGCGCGCGCGATCGCTGCGTACGGGCCCGATATCAGTTCCCTGCGGAAAAAGATAGACGAATATAAAACCGATATACAGCAGTCTTTTGATGATATGGACAGGCGCATGGCAAATGGCGAAACCGCTGAGCAGATTGCCCACGGCATACGGGAAGGGCAGGACGCTGACTGATGCCGGATAAGACTCCTGATATAACCGCATATAAACGCCGGCTTGTTGTATTGGCCGGGCCTACTGCTGTGGGCAAAGGGACGATAGAAAAAGCGGTCCGGGCGGAACATCCTGAACTGTGGATATCTGTTTCCGCGACTACCCGCCGGCCGCGCCCCGGCGAAAAAGACGGTGTAGATTATTATTTCACAACTGCTGAAGAATTTGAACGGATGGATGCCCGCGGTGAGCTTCTGGAATCGGCCGTGGTGCACGGCACAGACCATTACGGCACGCCGCTGAAGCCTGTGCTTGAGCATCTTAAGGCCAATATCCCCTCAATGCTGGAAATAGATGTACAGGGGGTGCACCGTGTGCGGGCGCGCGCACAGGAGCTGGGCCTGGATCCGGTTTATGTTTTTGTTGCGCCTCCAAGTTTTGACGACCTGAAGCGCCGTCTGCAGTCGCGCCATACCGAGACCTCCGAGCAGCAGGCCCGCCGCCTTGATACGGCACGGCGGGAGATGGCTGAAGAGGGCGAATTTGATGTGGTTATCGTCAACGATGAAGTAGGCAAAGCTGCGTCGCAGCTATGGGAGATTATTGATCATGGCTGCCCAGCTGGGGGACGGCCCGGGGATAAGTAGAACTCCTGCTGCGCGCCTCGCGGTACCGGCCTATTTTGATGGCGATCCGCAGTGCGTGCGCTTCCTTGGGGTTCGTCGGATCCCACCCTGTGAGCTCCATAGCTTTATGCAGCCGGTACCTTACAGTATTCGGATGTACGACCATATGTTCCGCGGTCTGTTCAAGCGAGCAGTTTTTCAGGAGATAGTATTCCACTGTCGGCAGTACTTCGCTGCGCTTGCCGGAATCTTCAAGGGACCTGTAGATACTGTAAAGCTGGTCTGCTGCCGTTGCATCGCCGAAAAGCACACGGTCTGCAATGATGTCATCAGCGAAAAGCGGATGCGGCGGATCAAGTTCCATCGCGCTGGCATAGTAACCGTTATACGCTGCGCGGATGCTGTGCGACGCTCCTTCATACCCTGTGGCATACGGCCCAATGCACAGGCAGTCGTCTTCGCTGAAGAGGTTTGCGATCTTGGTGCGTATGCTATCAAAATTTTCGCTGCTGCCGGCTCCCACAAGGACCATAAAAAGGGTATTCGTATGCGTGCCCATAAGGATCTCCGCATCAAGGCCCTGTACCGCAAGGCGTGTCTGGGCCTGGAAGAATCCGGTTGTGATCTCGGAATTCTCCTGTGCCCGTGCGCTGCCAACTGCAGCGAAAAAGACAGTGGAGTCATCCCATCCGTATACGCCCATGCGGGACTGGAGGGCGAGGTCAAGCTTATTCTCCAGAAGGGAGTTGAGCACCAGGCCTTCTTCGCGCGTCATCCAGCGGCTTCGCGTTTCGGCTACCTCAGCGTATACTTCGGCTGCCGAGAAGGAAACTTCGCGCGAGTAGTACAGGGCTGCCTCGTAATAGTCGCGTTCCTTCCCTTTTGGGGCAATAATGCCGATATTCTCTGTGATTATATCAACGACAGTGCGGGTCACTTCAAGCACATTCGACAGGCTGATCGCGCGTGCTGTTTCAATAGGCGCGATGGAGAAGAGATGGTCAGCACTTACTTTTCCGCGCTTATCGATAGGCTCCGGGAGGTTGGCCCATTCCAGATAGTCTTCGATTGCGGTCACTGTAATGAGGTTGAGGAATTCCCGTTCCTGTTCGCCGAGATCCCTGTACCACTGGGCTATTTTGACAAGCTTGTTTTTGCTGAGGTTGAACAGCCGCATAGCCTGTTTTGATGTTTCGGCAGCCTTGGCGGCATCCCCGGGAACCTGAGGAATTCGGTTAGCGCGGCTGGCGCGGTCAGTGCTGCTGGTGTGTGCAGCGGTAGTATCTGCCATTGTTTGCCCTGTTCTCATAAGCACCCCATTTTGTAGGGAATTACAATCTCGATTCCTAAGGTATCTGTATCTCTGATATTGAACAGCTTATAAAAGGGTATGGAAAAACATTGAGAAGCAGGGGAATACTAGTTATCCCCCTGCTTCGGTGAAGGTATAGCTTTATCTGAAAAGATCCCTGCAGATTAGTGGGAATCAACAGAAAATTCTTTATCCAGGGCGTCTACGGCGCGGAGGGCATTCGCAACATCTGCCGGTGTGACTTCAAAAGGCATATTAGCCATAGTGTCCTGCGGGCTGCAGGCAAGTTCCCCGACGTGGAGGAGCTGCTCATCGGTAACATCGTGGATGCCGATACCGGCAAAATTCGTCGGCAGACCTACTGCACGGAAGAAACGGTACACTTCGGCAAGCTCTTTTAGTGGACGGTCTTCCATGATCATCTGGGCAAGGGTACCGTATGCAACCTTTTCCCCATGAAGGTAGGAGTGGGTCTCAGGGATAGCCGTCAGCCCGTCGTGGATGGAGTGTGCTGCAGCCAGGCCGCAGGACTCAAACCCCAGCCCGCTGAGGAGGGTATTCGTTTCGATAATATTCTCTACTGCTTTCGTCCGAAGGCCCAGCCTCACGGCAGATACAGCCTTCACACCATCAGCGAGCAGGCTGTCGTGACACAGGGTCGCCAGTGCGAAAGCGGCGTTTGTGGCATGGCCTCCGGTCATGGTGACGGCATTGGATTGTACGCAGGCGGCTGCCTCATAATATGTGGCGAAGGCATCCCCAATACCTGCTGTCAGGAAGCGGACAGGCGCTTTGGATATGAGTTCCGTGTCCATCAGCACCATACGCGGGTTTTCGGGAAGCGGAAGGTAATGGTCAAACTGGCCGCCGTCAGTATACACAACGGACAGGCGTGAGCACGGGGCGTCGCTTGAAGCAGCGGTAGGCACAATGATGGCAGGCCGCTTGCCGTAATATCCTACAGCTTTAGCGCAGTCAAGCGTTTTGCCGCCGCCTATGCCTATAACTGCATCGGTATCGGCGAGCAGCGCAACGTGCTTCTGTATTTCCGCATCGGAGCACTCGCCGCCAAAGACTGCGAGGGTATAGGGAACCTGGCCGCTGTCGAAACTGGATACGATGCTGTCATGATACAGACTGTCTATAGTGGGATCGACAAGTATGTAAGCACCTGTGCTGCCTGCATGGGCATACTCCCCGGCAAGCTGGGAAATGGCGCCTTCCTGCTGGATATAGCTTCCTGGTGAGCATAAGACTGTACGCATAATCCTCCTTTGGATCGTTTGATGTACTCTAATATGATACACGTGCCTGTACTTCAGCTGAAGATATTTTAGAGTGTTTGCGGCTTTTTATCTGGAAAATACAAGATTAAAAGTGCTGATTCCCCCATAACGGTGGATGCTACATACGGCATAGCAATTCCGTTCGATATTATTGATTAATTCGTACGATTTAAGTATACTAGAAGTACCAATTACGTGGAAAGGAGGATAAAAGCCATGTCTATCACTGCAACAGAGCTGAAGGCAAACCTCGGGAAATACCTCCTGATGGCAGCGACAGAGGATGTTTATGTTACGCGCAACGGCAGGACAGTCGCCAAGCTGACTTCCCCGTACCAGAACAAACTGGATACTGTAGATTCTTTGTTCGGCAGTATCCCGGCAGATATGACTCTGGAAGAGTCAAAGGAAGAGAGGCTCAATAGGGTATGAAGGCCTTGGTAGATACCTGTATTATCGTAGATTTCCTTCAGGCGCGGGAACCTTTTGCTGAATCTGCCCGTGCTGTTTTACGTGCCGCGGCAGCCGAGCTTTGCCTTTGCTGCATCACTGCGAAATCTGCAACTGATATTTACTATCTCACCCATCGTTGTACTCATAACGATAAGGAATCTAGGTCGAAACTGGAGCAGCTGCTGAGTGTTGTCGGGATGCTCGACAGTGCTGCGGATGATGTACTCCGCGCTATCCCCTCAGAGGTATCTGACTTTGAAGATGCAGTTATGATAGAAACGGCGGTCCGTTCGGGTATGGATTGTATTATTACCCGGAATACCAAAGATTATGCCAGATCAGTGATCCCTGTTTATACACCTAAACAGTTTGTACGGCTCCTGGAGCAGGAAGGATAAGGGTTCTATCCGGGAATTTCTCGATCCTATTATTTTGCTGATGGTGCTTTACTTTCTTGGCGTATAGTTTCTAACTTTATTTTCCAAGTATTGCTGTAAGAAGGGTTTAATTGAATATAAAAGTATAGCCGTTACCTTTTTATTCTGTCCAGTTGCCCGGGTGCGCTTATTAAACATATCGGGCATAAACTGATAATCTTTATAGTGTTGTCGTTCCACCAAGTTGCCTGGAATGCACCAATATCATATAAATACTTCAATAGTTTTCGGGAAAAAATTTGGAGTTAACTCTAAATATTGCCCCTTTTCCACAGCATGTAGCAATTCAAATAATTGTTCTCGAACGTTAGCCTTATCGTCCAAGTCGTTTCGATTAAATTTTTTTAATGCACGAACTGCCTATAGGATATAAAGAATTATCGTTTATTCTGATTTACACTTAAGGCAGTAGAGTGGGGAATTGGTTATTTCCGTATCCTCCCTTATTTTTAAGCGTGTTTTGCTTTTGCATATGGGGCATGATAGCCATTCTATTATTATCATTTTCATCACTCACCATTACCTATAGAATTGTCAGATACTGTTTCCCTAAATTCCGACAACAGCTTGATGTACTCTTTTGGTTTGAAAGCATGGATAACATGATTAGCGGAAACTTTTTTGTATATTATTTGCGGAGCTAAGGAAATAGCATGCTGAGCGTCATCATCATCAAAAGCTCCTACAAGTCCGTAATTTTCGTATCGTTTCCAGTCGGCCTGAATAAGCAATATGGGGCATTTCGTTTTCTCGAAAGCTTCTGCATGGTCGATACCGTCATAAAATCTGCCATCTACAAAGGCTCTGGCAAAATCCGGGTCAAACATAGATAATGATTTAATTAGCAAACGCATGCTATCCGGGAATCCAATTTCGACTGGACTATCAGGGTATTTATTTTGAAACTTCTTTATCTTTCGGGATAACCAACTGACAAACCAATTTGGAATTTTTTTGATTCTCTTATCAGAGGCTGGTACTTCCATATCTTTAAAATAATTTGCTAAATCTCTATCTGGTATATTTCCGATTTGATCAACAAGGTGTTTCAGCCCGTTGTATACAAATTTATCCTGTTCTTTAAACCGCGGCATTTCAGCAGAAAAAATAGGTGCGTCCTCAAGAATAATTCCGGAAACATATTCGGGAATATTAGCAGCGCACCAAAGAGCGATAATGCCGCCCGATGAATTTCCGCTGATGATCACCTTTTGTTTTATTACATTTTCTATAAATAGTTTTATGTCCTCACCAATAATCTTCCATGAGTAATATCCCGGTGTCCAAGAAGATTTTCCATGGCCTCTCACATCTATGGCATATACCTGAAAAAATTTTGATAGCGGTAAAAGCACTTTCTTATAACTTTCCCATATACCAATTTGAGCTGGAATCAACAATAAGCTTGGTCCATTATCAGGACCGACAACAAAGTTCAGTTTAACAGTCCCTGTATCATAAGTTTTTTCTGAAAAACCAGCGGTAATCAGTTTTCTATTATTTAATTTTCCAGACAAATGTTCATATGGATTTTTATAGTTCACTCAGCATTCCTCCTAATTATAATATTGAAAAGTTTTATTTGATGGCAATTCCGTAAATCATCAAATCAAGATATCCTTTAATTTTAACTGGATTTTCAATATACATGTTGTCCTTAGCAGTAATCACTTTAAACGCTCTTTCTTGTGTAATTTATAGAATACGTATATATTAGGCCACTTTATTGAAAGTGTATAGCCGTTCAGCCGGATAATTTATTGCAGTATGTTAATTAATCGCTCGGAGTTGAGTACTCCTGATTTATTCTGGGATCTTAGATAAAATATATCAACCGTAAATTTACGTGTAACCGGGAGCAAGAAACGCCGGGAAAGGACGGAAGCAAAACGGCCGGCCGCAGAGTATCGGGGGAGTGGGGGACAATAGGTCTTATGGATGGGGGGCCGCAGGCATACAGATATCAGGAATACAGATGCAGGAAAGGATGTGCTATGGGAACGCAGGGCAGCCGGGCGGCAGATACGCAGGGCCCTTACGGGCATACCCTGGCCCAGGCTTTCCAGTTTATTGATGATGCCCTCAAAAATTATGAGGCTTCACACAGGGGGCCGGCACTTTCGGTTTTCAGTCCTCCGCGTTCAGGGAAAACGTCCCTTGCCATAGATGCCGCAGTCCATGCTCTGGGGACAGCCGCTGCCTCAGACAGGGCTTCGTCCGGATCTGCTGCCGGCAGCAGGGGTGCATCCGGGGAGAGGGCCGGAAATGCGGGCGAAATGCGCACAGGGACCCGCGGGATAACCGTTACCCCCGGGCTGGCTAATGCTGTTGCCCTTGTAGCCCCTACTGCCAGGCAGGCAAAGGCATATAACAACCGCCTGCTGGACGCAATACAGGTCACGGCAAAACCGCGTATTGCGCAGACAATCAACGCACTGGCTTTCCAGGTGCTTGCAGCTGTACGCGCAAAACGTGGGGAGACTCCGCCCGATTATCTGGATGCGGCAGACCAGGATTCGCTGCTCCACGGGATACTTGACAGGCATAAGCAGCACGCCAGGAGCGGTGAGTCTGCTGAGTGCGCAACATGCATGAAGCTTGTGGATTTCCTCAGGGAAAGTACGTATGAGGACAGTGCGCATGAAGAGCCTGGAGCGGCACACAAGGTACATGAGGCGCATGGGATGGCAGCGGCAGCTGAGACCACGGAGTCGCTTTTTGACCGTCAGCTGGGTGACAGGTTCGTTGATGAGCTGCGCTCCATGTTTGCCCGTATGAATGAAGTTGGGGCGCGTCACGGGCTTGAAAGCCGCATCCTCAGCCTTGCAGGGAACGGCCCGTACCTCCGCCTGAGGTATGCATGGTCTGCGGCATTCGCCCTGCGTGGCGAGTACGCTGCTGCAGTAAGCAGCCTGAACCAGGCCCTCGGGAAATTCAATGTTGACAGTTCCTACCTTCTCATCCAGGCACAGCGGTCTCTGGCGGATTATGCGGCTGACGGGCTTGCTGGGACCATCCGGCATGATTTGCCGCGCATAGTTATTGTGGATGATTACCAGGAAGTGACGCTGGCAGGCGCGGCATTCCTCCAGCAGCTGCAGGAGTGCGGTACGGGGCTGATCGTAGTAATGTGCCCCGATGAGGCAGCGCAGACATTCCGCGGTTCCTATCCGGAATACCTCGCGCAGCGGGCGCAGGAAGACCCCCGCAGTCATGGCGGGCAGGGGCTGGTCCCTGCTTCCCTCGGGCGGCTGGGTGCGCGGCAGCTGGTCCTTCCGCAGCCGGAAAGCGCCGGCCGGAATGCGCGTGATGAGGTATGCAGCCGTATAAGCATGTCGATCACATCACAGGTTGAATTCGAGGAAGCTGTCGGCGCCCGCCCGTGGAAGCTGGGCGCCGGGCAAGGCGCGGGGACGCAGCCGCGGCAGGATGACGGTTCAATAACCGCTGTGTACTACGGCAGCCCGCAGGAAGAAACCGCTGCAGTTGTACGCAGCATTATGGGAGCACATCTTTCCGATGCCCGTATCCCCTACGATGATATGGCCATTATTGCCCATGACAGCAGTACGCTTGCTGCGTATGCCGCCGCCCTCAGGGAGCAGGGCATCGCAGCCCGCATGCGGCAGATAGGCACGCCTCTCGGTGAAAGCCGTGCAGTCCATGGGCTTTTCGACTTTATTGAACTGTCCCAAGTATCGTGCACAGATATGCAGGACTTTTTCGCGGTATCCTCTTTATCGGAGGTTTCCGGGGCAGTGTACAGGCTCATCTCTGATTATATGGACAGCCCTTATGGACAGGACAGTACCGGGACGCATGTGCATGCCGGTTCTGTTGCAGCTGCCCTCCAGGCTGTCAGCACAATGGCAAACTTTATCCGCAGCCAGCCTTCTACGGAAGCAGGCAGCGGTATCCTGGGCCAGCTGGCTGCCCACGCACAGGCCTATGCTTCCCTGTCTGACAGGGCTATGCCTGAACGCCTTTCGCGGCGCCGTGAAGGCAGCTATTCTTCGGCAGCATATGCTGAAAAGGAGGCTTCGCCTGATGTGACCCCTCAGCTGATAGTCCTGGATCTGCTGGCCTGCAGCCATACGGGGGATAGCCGGTACAGCGCTTTGCTTGAAGGTTTTATCCTGTCGGCATCCAGCCTGACTGCGCGCAAAGATGTACAGATATTCATTGATATCATACGGCGGGTCAGGAAGCATGCAGGAAAGAAGCATGCCAGTCCAGCCGATACCCTTATGGATGCATGGACAGCCATTGGCCTTTCTGAACTGTGGGAAAAGCAGGCAACCAATGGCCCCTCGGAAAGCGTGAAAGCGCAGGCTAATGACCAGCTTGATACTGTTATCAGGCTGTTTACAGAAGCATCGTCGTATGCTGATGGCAGTTCAGATATCGGCGGGTTTATGAGGTATATCAGGACCCAGGATATCGCTACAGATTCGCTGTCGAAGAAAGCCCCTGTCGAAAACGCTGTTACGCTTGCTACGCCCGCAGCCGCAGCAGGGCAGTCATGGAAGTATGTATGGATACCGCAGGTGCTTAACGGGGTATGGCCTAATATGGCCCTGCGCGACAGGATCTTTGCTGCAGATGACCTGACAGATATCATGCTTACAGGGCGTATCCGCAGTTCTGATTCGGGGCATAATGCCCGCAGCATTGCTATACTGCAGAACGAAAAGAAAAGTTTCCTCATAGCGCTCACCCGTGCGGAACGGTGCGCAGCAGTCAGCTCAGTCCGCAGCGATACGCAGGAACCGTCAGATTTCTTTGATGCCTATATGCCTGATATTGTGTCTCAGGCTGACGGCCATGCGCCCGCCGGCAGTACGGATAAAAATGGCCAGCTGCAGCAGCAGGGCGTGAGCGGGGCCGTAAGTGCTTCGGAAATCATTGCCCGCGCCCGCAGCATCATCTCGGGGGAACTGTCCCGCCAGCTGAATGCGCTCCCTGAAACTGAAAGGCCTATGTGGGAGGCTTCTTATGACAGCCTTTCACAGGAGGCCCGTGACGCTGTTGATGCCTTGGCTCTTCTGTATAAAAACTCAAAAACAGGCCCTTCCAGTGTGTCAGGATGGGATGCCGCCGGCTGCAGTGACCCTTCGCGATGGGCGTTTTTCTATGGCGGGATCAAAGACGGCGCTAATGCTGATGATACCGACGATACCGATACCGCGGCGCCGGGCCCGGTGCCGGGCGATGGATCCTTCCGTGCACAGGACCGGGACCGTCCCGGCCCTCTCCCAGTATCCCTGTCCCCCTCGGCAGCGGATATGGCATGGGGATGCCCCATCTGTTATCTGTTCGACCGCAGGCTTTCCGGGCCGTCAGCCCCGTCCCCTGCTGCAGATTACGGCACGCTTATCCACAAAGTCCTTCAGACGGCTGCGGAGCAGAAGCTTGATATGGAATACGGGGAGCGCTACAGGGATGCCGATGCTGAAATCCAGCAGGATGTGCTCAGCGGGCTTACAGATGCCCTTATGGAAATCTATCGCCGTGAGAAAACAGATATTGATACAGAGCATATTACACAAGATGTATACCGTGCTTTGCGTAATGATGCATCAGCGCAGGCTGTACTCCAGAATGCAGCTTTCTATCTCCTCGAATCGCAGGTCCCGGGCTACGGCCAAAGGGAAACTTCAAGTAAAAAATCCGCAGATTTCCGCCCGGTGATAGGGCATCTTACGGAGGCTGAAAGCGAAAAAGCTTTCTCCGCACATTTTACAATGGAAGATATCCGGTATGCCTATAACCGTATCCCAGGCACAGAGCCGGTCAGCAAGCGTGTTTTCTTTGACCTTATGCAGATGCTTGCAGGAGGGTTCCCCAAAGGGGTCACCATGGACATGTTCTACAGATGCGTGATCTCACTCCATGGGAGTATAGACCGCCTGGAAACACGCGAAGCCTCAGCAGGCGGGGAAACAAAAGTATATAAGCGGATCATTGATTATAAAACAGGCCGTTCGCTGCATGCAAAGAAAACGTTCAATGACCTGCAGCTAGTGTGCTATCAGCTGGGGCTTATCTTTGAAGACAGGCATGGTGCGGGCCGCGTGACTGAGAGCGATTACGCCAGGTCAGCCTTCAGCCGTACGGACAGTGACCGTGAGGAAATCCTCCGTAATGCCCCGCAGATATCACAGGCCGACCTGTTTACCGTGGTGTTGTCCGCATTGCCTGCCGCATACGGCAATGCTGTAATGCGTGATGACGGTGCCATTGATATAGCTGCGACACGCAATAATAACAAATTTTACCCCGAAATATACTATCAGCCGCCGCTTTTTGACGACGGCTGTATTGCCTACCGTATAGGAGAGCAGGAAAAACAGACGGGTACAAAAGCGCATCCCGGTACTACTGTTTTCACCATTACCGGGGGCCCTCCCAGGCCGTTCCATAAAGGCTGGACGACATTCCTTGATTCCGCACAGCCGATAGCTTTGCCGGATAAAAAGCCTGACAGCATACCTGAAAAACAGTGGCAGCGGATAACAGGCGATGCGCCGGTGAGCTGGGATGCAGCAGCGGACAGCAGTGCCGCCGGCCAGCGCGGAAAGGAGCACCCCCTGTCGCATGGACCCTCCACATTATGGGCGCTGTCAATGATATCCCGGGTGTTTTATGTAGCGAGTATCAGCCTTGTTGACAGGGTCGACATGGGGCAGCATCAGCCAACTTCTGACCATATGCGTTTTTGCGCATACAAAGACAGTTCAGTAGGGCATCAGGACCTGTGCCCTGCGTGTTCGGGGTATGTCAGTACGGTTATCCAGCCCGCGGATAATGCTGTCCGGGCGCGTTCCGAAACTGACACCGGGGAGGCAGGCAATGAGTAGTACAGTAAATACAGGTTCAGAGGCCGGATATATGCAGGCTGCGCAGGACCAGCAGGAGAGGATACGGCAGGCACCTGCTGACAGGGATATCCTTGTTGTGGCAGGGGCAGGGTCCGGCAAGACCCGTGTGATGACCGACCGCATTATCAAACTGATCAGTGAAGACCATATCATGCCCGAAAAAATACTGGGCCTTACTTTTACCCGGAAAGCTGCGGGGGAACTGTTTTCCCGCGTTTCCCAGGGTGTGCATGAAAACCTGCGCCGCCGGGGCTCGCAGGGGAGGGAAGACCCTAACGCATTATTTATGCATCCTGAAGTGTATACATACGATGCATTTTTCCAGTCGATAGTGCGCCAGTATGGTGCTCTTGCAGGTGTTGACAGTGCTGCCGTGCCTTTGAGCCCCGCAGGCAGCTACCAGCTTGCCGGTGATGTGGTAAGCCGCACCGTCGGCGCGTACATGTCTGAGCTGGCTGCTGCTCCGGATGCTGAAACCCCAGACGGGGGAAGGACGCCATCCTCCGGGCAGGGATCCCCGCAGGATGATACAGGCAGTTATACCAGGCTGATACAGGATACGCTTCAGCTGAATGCTGAAATATCCAACTCAATGATCAGCCCCGGATGCCAGACGGTTGCTGCAGCAGCAGAAAAAGTGCGTGCGTGGGATCAGGAATTCCTCCTTACGCTTGGGCGTCTGGCAGAAGATGTTGTCCGCACATATAACGGCGAGGACGCGCTTGCCGACGCATCGAATCTCGTATTCCCCCAGAAATTCGGCCCCGGTCTATCCGCTCCGGAAGATATGGAGGAAGAGAAGCGTGAAGGCTACTATAAATCGCTTATCGGCAGCCTCCAGTACTCCACCCGCAGGCGGGACATGCTCCTTGATATGGTCGTTGCCTACGATGAGGAAAAAAGGCGCCAGGGGTTTGCAGAATTCAGCGATTTTATGATAGCTGCGTTCCAGCTGGTAATGCGGTATCCATGGATCCGTGAGGAATACCGGAAGAAATTCTCCCATGTGTTCCTTGATGAGTACCAGGATACGTCTACGACCCAGGCAAAACTGCTCCATATGCTTTTCCACAGCGCGGACAGTGTATCCGGGTGCAGTATGGACAGCCCGCTGCGCAGCTATGTAACGGCGGTCGGCGACCCCTACCAGTCCATATATGCGTGGCGCGGGGCCAGCCCGGGGGCTTTCCGTATGTTCCTTGACGACTACGGCATGGATGCTGATGATATTTTCACTATGAACTATACGTGGCGCAACCCGGGGATCATCCTTGATGCCGCCAACCATCTCACTGCATCAATGAGGCGTAACAGCAATGCAGGCAGCATTGCCGGGCCTTCAGACCCCCTCGGGCGCCGCCTGCGCGCTGAGGCCCAGGAAGTTGCAGTAAAAAAACTCTCCTATGTTAGCAGGAAAAACGATGCTGTGCTTGGGCTTGCGGGCTACAGGACGCGGGCCCAGGAAGCGGATGCCATAGCCCGCTTTGCCGTATATGCCAGGGATCGCGCGCGTGACCGTGTGCTCAAAGCGTATAGCGGGAAAAAGGCGGGCTACACTGAAACCGCTGAAAATATGGAGAAGACCCATGTCGCTGTGCTGTTCCGTTCCAAAACGCATATGCAGGAATATGCCGATGCTATTGAAAGGGCAGGGCTCACCTATGAGATAGTAGGTAACGAATCCCTCTGGGACAGGCCGGATGCCCAGGACCTGCTGGCCCTGCTCGCTGTTATAACGGACCATACGGATTCTGCTGCAGCACTAAGGCTGCTCGCAACACCACGGTTCGGCATATCAAAAGAAGACCTCCGGAGCCTTTCCGCCATGGCGGAATCGTTGAACAGCGGCTATAAAAGACAGGCGCTTGCGCAGATCGCTGCGGTACATCACCTCAGCGAGGGGGAGCTCAGGCAGGCGAAGGACAGGCTGCCCCAGGGGGTGTATCTGACAGATCTCCTCGCCAGCGGAGACTTTGAAAACTGTTACCGCAGATGGCGCAAAGAGCTTGGTAAATCTGCCCCGGGGGCATTGAGTGCCGACGGCCTGCGGAGAATACTGCAGGTTTCAGAGATCATCTGTTTCGTCTCCGGACATATCAGCCAGCCGATCAGCGATATCATCACCTGCGCTGCCCGGGCCCTGACCTTTGATATTGACAGCGCAGTAGGGCAGTCAATTGCCCTCCAGCATGCACCTGAGCATTTTTCCCCATCATGTGCCCCGGCGTTCATATCGCTTGCCCAGACATACCGGGATGAGCTTCCGCAGGGCCGGCTCCCTTCTATTTCGGGCTTTGTTGCATGGCTGACGGCGAATAAGGAGAACCCGGATATGCAGGACAGTGCGCCTGTGCTGCCTTCAGCACATCCTGATGTGGTGCTGATGACTATCCACCAGTCCAAAGGCCTGCAATGGGATGCTGTAGCTGTAGCGGGTATGGCACGGGCGGCATTCCCCTCCAGCCAGGGGGAGCACCTGGGCATCCGCCTGTTCCCCCGCATTGATGATACGGGCGCACCAGCAGATGAAAAATATGCTGATAGCCTTATTGACCGCACCCCCCAGGGGTTTGTGCTTAAAAGCACTGCTGAAGACAGTGCCGGGGCAGGCAGGCGTGAGGATACAAAAACCAGATGCCGCATGCTCTTTAAGGATCCTCAGTACTATACATATGCATTGCCGTGGGTGATGATCCCTACTGCCGTGCCTTCCCCCGTACGCGCAGACAGCGCGCTGCTCCCGGGTTTCCCCGATACTGCTGGCCTGCAGTCTGAATTCGGAACTGTGGAAGACCTCGAAAGGCGGATCGTAGGGGGCAGTATTGAGGCAGCGGTGGAAGCTGCTGAGTCGGCCCTCCGGGGCGGCAAGGGGTATGAAGAGACAGCTGACAGGCTGGCTGCTGCAGTAAGGTCAGGCGACGATGAGGCTGTCGCCGGCATCCTTTCTGCTGAACTGAAACGCGGGAAGCTCCCGGCAGGATCCCTTGCCTCTGCTGAAGAAAAAGTGTACAGTGCCCTGAACAGGCTTTACGGGAAGCATGAGCAGGATACCGGGTATTTCAGCCTGCGCAGCGAAACGGGCCGGCAGCGGCTGGATGATGAGCGCCGCCTGGCATATGTAGCCTTTACCCGCGCAGAATATGACCTGTTCCTCAGCTTCTGCGAGACGAATACGGATGCCAAGGACCCGAAGGCGTATGACCGTGTCCATTTTGTAACTGCCGAAGAGTCCATAGGCGGACAGCCGGGCGCAGGCGACATAGATGCATGGGTCAGGAACCGTACTGTCGATTTGCGGTCGCATGCTTCTAATTTCTGGCTTGAGCTTTTCAGCCATTATTATAGGAATCCGGACTATCCGGTTTACGATATCGATGATGCCGCAGATATCACCGGCAGGCATTGCGAGCTTCCTGTCGGCCTGTTCGTCGGCGAAGAAGCCGGCCGTTTCCGGGATGCTGTTGTTGTTGAAGCCCTGGCGGAATCGGCACAGGCACAGGTAGTTGAACGTACTGCCGTGTGGCCGGCGGAGAGCAGCAGCATTGTGCAGGATGTGCTGTCCGGCAGTGCGCGGCTTGTAGAAGGCCGGGCAGAAAGCTGCAAAGGGGTACCAATAGATGATGAAGAAGGGCATCCGCTTGCCCGGGCAGCTGTTAGGCTGATCAGGGAAAGACGGCGGAAGGGGGGCGGTACAGCCCCGCAGGACAGGCGCAGTGATGCGCCTGGCTTTACACAGGCAGACCGCACGGGCATAGTCAATGTAACGAAAATCCAGGAGCAGTTTGCTGACAGCCTCGGATCAGGCTCCGGCAGTGAGGCACCTGTATCGGGGAAGGAACCTTCTTCTGCCGGGACGCCAGGCATGATCCATGATTCCGTATACCGCCCTATGCCGCAGGCCGATTCCCTCCAGGCGCGCCGCGGCACGGAATTCCATGCGTGGGCCCAGGAATTCATACTCCCGGACTATGCAGATCCGGATGATTTTGCAGCCGTCCTGCAGATCCGGCAGGATAAAGCCCGTAATGCTGAGAAGGCATATCAGGAGATGGTGCATAAGGCTGCGGCGTCCGGCGGGCTGCCGGGGGAGGCGCCACATCTCCAGGAAGAGGGGTCCCCTGATATGGCTAGATGGAAGCGGAACCTGGCATCCTCAGCCTGGTCGCGGCGCAGAGCCTATGCAGTGGAACAGTCGATCACTGATACCATTACGGGTGCAGACGGCACAGCATACCATATCCGTGGCTCCCTTGATGCGGTATTCCTGGGGCACGCAGAGGATGATCCGGCTTCTCCGGCTCCGGGATATTACACTATCGTTGACTGGAAAACAGGCCATAAGCCGGAATGCGGCAGCCGGCAGGAAAGGGTGAAACTTGCCCAGCTTGATATCTACAGGCTGATGTTCTCTCATATGATGGGCATTGATATCAGCCATATTGATGCTGTACTTTATTATGTTGATATTGATAATGAGCCTGCCCGGAGCATCGCGAGCCTTCCGCTGCAGGGGAAACCGATTGCGGATGCATTGGCAGCTGCCCTTGAAGCCCGGCTGCGCGGCGGCACCCTTGACGATGCGGATGGCGATACTGACCCTGTATCAGGCATGGACGTACCGGCCGGCGATGATGAATGACAGCCTGTACCCGGCTGCGCCTGCCGCGTACCGGGAGACAGTATCAGCGGCGCATAGGCGGCGCGTACGGGGTTTATATTGACACGTTTATGTAAACTGGGACACTATGTATGAAAGACGGAATTATCTGCATATGGCATACCATGAGTCCGGTGAGGGCGGTGCTTCTCCCCGCGAAAGCATAAATCTGGATGGTATCAGCAGCGAAAGCCAGGTATCCCCGCGGGAGCTTCGTGAGTCCGATATTGACAGTATTGCCCGGATAGTCCAGAAAACATGGTTTTCTGCCATGGACAGCCCGGTTCCCGTCAGCCCTGATGGGGAGGAAAAAGATGGACGCGCCCCTGTTCCGGATCAGGCCCAGAATGAGAGCCAGGCCCGCAGAAAGTTTTACGCAGCAAAGTACGATTTCCTGTGGTACCTCAGCAGATGCACACATTCTGTGGTGGCAGAAGCCGACGGGAAACCTCTGGGGATAGTACTTGCTGATATATATTCATCCCACGAGTCCGGGGTACAGGCGCTCAAAGGGCAGGATACCATCTTTGCCGATTATGATACATGGATCCGTACCGCTGTCCCTGACGGGAATAAATATGCGGAAGCTATCCGGCAGGATGATGCGAGGACGCACGAATTATCCGATCCTGTAAAACCCCATACCGAGGCCGAGATCGTCCTGTTTATTGTTGACGGCAGTATGCGGGGGCAGGGCCTGGGCAAGGCACTGTGGCTCAGTATGCTTGAAACTCTTGACCGGCACAGGGTCAGAAGATATTTCCTGTATACGGATACTGAATGCAACTATATGTTTTATGAATACCGCGGCCTTCTGCGCGTAGCTGAAAAAATAAATGCCAAAGGCCCGATGGGGGAGCCGCTTGACAAGTTCATATATCTTGGTTCGCCGACCGAAAGCCTGAGCGATGACGGGCAGCGCCAATGAATACCGCAGGCCGGTGAAGCCGCGTTCACCGTACCTGCAGATATTTTCCCTGCCCGGCTCTGCGGCATTCTGTGCTGCTGCGGCTGTTGCCCGCATGCCTATGGCTATGGTCAGCCTGGGCATAGTCCTTGCCCTTAACCATTTGTATAAGGACTGGGCTACAGGGGGTTTCATGACCGCTTTGTATGTACTGTGTGCGGCCGTTGTCACCCCTGTGTATGCCAGGCTTTTCGACCGGTTCGGGCAGCGCAGCATAGGCCTGCTGCTGACCGCCCTTCAGACGGCGGGCTTTATCCTTTTTGCCGCCGCGGCGCAGAACCGCGTGCATCTGGCTCTTCTGTTCGTGCTGGCTGCGTATCTGGGCCTTACCTCATTCTCCATTGGAGCCCTTGTGAGGACCCGCTGGGCATGGGCAACAGCACAGCAGAACGGCAGCAGCCTGCTGGATACCGCATATTCCCTTGAATCTGCAGTCGATGAAACGGTTTTTATAATTGGTCCGATACTTGTGGCGTTCCTTGCTTCTGGAGGTACCCCCACGCTTCCGTTCTATGTATGTGCAGCCGCAGAGGGGATCGGCGGACTTGTCTTCTTCCTCCTACCTTCTGCAGCTTTTCATGCGGTGGATACATTGGCGCTGTCGGGTGTCCCTGAGGGAGGGAATATCTCTCCGGCGCCTTCTGTTCCGCCGGCTGTGCAGGATGAGGCGGGCCGGGCCGATTATGATTCCAGCAGCACAGTTACATCGTCCGGGCTGGCAGACCGGCATCCTAAACGGCTGGCGTTTATGTATCCCGGCATGCTCATCCTGTGCTGTGCCTTCATATCTTTTAACTCCACTTTCTCCGCTTTTGACGTGGCAATGACCGCCCTGATGAAATCCATGGGGCAGGAACGCCTGCTCGGGCTTCAGCTGGCCTTGTTTGCCGCTGGATCGTGCGCAGGGGCGATCCTGTTCGGCTCCCGGCCGCATCACGGCAATCCATGGAGACGGCTCGTGATCCTTATGGCTTATCTGACATTGGGTTTTGTAGGGATTGCATTATTCTCGCGGAATATAGCTGTTATTGGTATTATCGAAGTCATAGCAGGATTAAGCGTAGCTCCGATCTTCGCTTCCGGCAATCTTATGGTCAAGGGGATAGTCCCCGCCTCATCCCTGACGGAGGGGCTGTCCTGGCTGTCAACTGCCAGTACGGTCGGTGCTGCGCTGGGCTCAGCGGTATGCGGCCGCATACTCGACAGCTTCGGCCCGGTCGCAGGCCTGTCTTCCTTATGGATACTGACTGCAGTTTCCCTTATTTTCCTTGCTGCAGGCTATATGAGATACACGCGCCGTACGTAAAACCTGGGTAGAGAGTAGAATGGAAAGAAAGTTATGAGCGGTACTGCGGTCCGTGCGTGTAAACGGGAGCTCACGGACAGTACCGGAAGACAGATAAATTACAGACAGAAAACTGATAAGAATGAACAATAAGAACACTACTACGAAAAATACCGGAAAGAACAACAGCAGGAACGGGGGCAGGAAGAAAAATACGGCCCGCCCGGGATCAAAGGCGAAGGCGCCGCAGACCCGCTCTGCTGCGGCATCGAGGAACAGCGCTGATACCCGCGGAAACAGGATGGTTGCACCCCCTAAGTACCGTAAAGGGTCTATGCGCATCGTCCCGCTTGGAGGGTTAGGCGAGATAGGCCGCAATATGAATGTGGTCGAGTATAACGGGCATATCCTCCTTATTGACTGCGGTGTCCTTTTCCCTGAAGAGGAACAGCCGGGCGTGGATCTTATCCTCCCTGATTTTTCTTATATCCGCGGACGGCTTGATAAAGTTGAAGCCCTTGTGCTGACGCATGGGCATGAGGACCACATCGGCGCTGTCCCGTATCTGCTGCGGGAACGTCCGGATATCCCTCTGATCGGTTCAAAGCTCACCTTGGCATTCGTGGAGGCGAAATGCAAGGAACATCATATTGAACCTGTTATGCAGCCTGTTGAGGGCCGGGACAAGATGAAGGCGGGGCCTTTCAACCTTGAATTTATTACGGTGACGCATTCTATCCCTGATGCGCTTGCGGTATCTGTCAGGACACCTGCAGGGCATATTATCGACACAGGGGACATGAAGCTTGACCAGCTGCCGCTGGACCATAAGATCACTGATCTGCGTGAGTTCTCGCGGCTGGGCGAGCAGGGTGTGGACCTTCTTATGGCGGATTCCACGAATGCTGAAGTGCCCGGGTTCGTTAAACCGGAAACGTCGATCGGCCCGGCACTTGACAAGGCATTTGGCGATGCTAAGCGCAAGATAATCGTAGCCAGCTTCTCCAGCCATGTGCACCGGGTCCAGCAGGTCGTTGATGCTGCGCATAAGTATAACCGCAAGGTGGTTTTTGTAGGGCGCTCTATGGTCCGCAATATGGGCATTGCAGCTGATCTGGGCTATCTGCATCTCCCTGAAAATACTGTTGTAGACCTTAAAGAAGCCCGTGATATACGTGATGACCAGCTGGTGTATATGTGCACCGGGTCCCAGGGGGAGCCCATGGCAGCGTTGGGGCGTATAGCAGACGGGAACCATCAGGACATCACTATCAATGAATTTGATACCGTGATACTGGCCAGCTCCCTGATCCCGGGCAACGAACATGAAGTCTACAAGGTGATCAATAAGCTTGCCCGCCTCGGGGCGCGCGTAGTCAACCGCGATAATGCGGCTATCCATGTGTCAGGGCACTGCAATGAAGGCGAGCTCCTGTATTTCTACAATATCGTCCAGCCTAAATGCGCAATGCCTATCCACGGAGAGAACAGGCATCTTATTGCCAATGGCCTGGTAGCTGTCAAGACCGGTGTGGATCCCAAGAATGTCGTTCTTGCCGAGGACGGTGATGTCGTTGACCTGTACCATGGACAGGCTGCTATCGTTGGCAGTGTCCCCTGCGGATACGTCTATGTCGATGGTACTTCTGTCGGCGAGATCACAGAAGATGAGCTGGAAAAGCGCCGCATCCTGAGCGAGGAAGGCTTTGTTTCCAGTTTCGTTGTAGTAGACACTGACAGGAATGAGGTCATCAGCGGGCCGAAGATCTACCTGAATGCTGTTGCTGAAGATGAAAGCGAGTTTAATGAAGTCCGCGCCCAGATCGTGCTGGACCTTGAGAATGCGATGCTTTCCGGGACAAAAGACACTTACCAGCTCCAGCAGAAGATGCGCCGTACGCTGGGCGGATGGATCGGGCGCAAGCTCCGCCGCCGCCGGCCTATGATCGTCCCTGTCGTTGCAGACCTTGCACGGGATGTTATTCAGCATGATTAATACAATATACAGTAAAGAAAAAGGAAAACCAGCAAACCAGCCCCAAACCAAGCATCCGGGCAGCCGTGCGAAAAACTAAGGAGAAAAATGCCGGGTACGAACCTTACACGCGAAGAAGCAGCAGAGCGTAAAACTGTTATTGGCGAAACCAATTACCGGGTCCATCTTGACCTCACAGGGAATATCCCAGGCCATGCCTCGCCGGAAACAGGGGATGAGGCTAATTTTATATCGACTACTACGGTCAATTTTGACGCCAGGCCGGGTTCCAGCACTTTCCTTGACATAGTTGCTGACGAGATCATGACTGTCAAAGTCAACGGCAAGGAGCTTGACCCTGCCAAAGTTTACAAGGATTCCCGCATAAGCCTTACCGGGCTGCAGGAGAACAATTCGGTGGCTGTGGTGGCCAAGTGCCAGTATTCACGGACGGGGGAAGGCCTGCATCGCAGCGTAGATCCCAGCGACGGCAAGGTCTACCTGTATTCACAGTTTGAGGTCCCGGATGCCCGCCGCGTTTATGCTGTATTTGACCAGCCGGATATAAAAGCTACTTTCGATTTCTCCGTAGCAGCCCCGTCTGAATGGGAAGTCATTTCCAACCAGCCCACAGCGTATACGCCTGAAGTTGCTCCGGATGATGACAGCATCCGCTTCTGGACATTCAAATCTACCCCGGTCATGTCCCCCTACCTTACAGCTATATGCGCCGGCCCGTATGCCAAGTGGAGCACTGCGCATACCCTGGCCAGCGGCAGGAATGTGCCGATGAGCATATACTGCCGTCAGGCTTTGAAAGATGCTGCATCCGGGGATGTAGACTATCTTTTTGATATCACTGCCAAAGGCATGGATTTTTATAACAGCACATGGGCTGTCGAGTACCCTTATGAAAAGTATGACCAGATATTCGTGCCCGAATATAACGCGGGTGCTATGGAGAATATCGGCTGTGTGACTATCCGTGATTCCTATATCTATGAATCGAAAACTACCGATGCCAGCAAAGAACGCCGCGTAGTCACTGTCCTCCATGAGCTGGCCCACATGTGGTTCGGCGACCTGGTGACCATGAAATGGTGGAATGACCTGTGGCTGAATGAGTCCTTCGCTGAATTTACATCGACACTTGCGGCTGCCGAAGCAACTGAGTGGAAAGATGCGTGGGCAACATTCTGCTCTGGTGAAAAAAGCTGGGGGCAGGCTGAAGATGAAAAGCCTACAACCCACCCTATCGTTGCCCCTATCAATGACCTCAATGATACGTATGTGAATTTTGACGGCATCACATATGCAAAAGGTGCGTCTGTGCTTCGCCAGCTTGTAGCCTATACGGGCCGAAACCAGTTCTTCCAGGGGATCCATAACTACCTGGAAAAACATAAATACAGTAATGCTACGCTGGATGACCTCCTTTCCGAGCTGGAAGCGACATCCGGACGCGACCTGAAAAAGTGGTCGGGCCTGTGGCTTGAACAGTCCGGAGTCAATACCATTTCTGCGGAAGTCAGGGTTGCCCCTGACTGCACGATCGAAGAGCTTGCTTTAGTGCAGACTGCCCCCGCTGATAACCCCGTGCTGCGTCCGCACCGTCTTGCAGTTGGCTTCTATAATGCTGATGATGACGGCAATATTGTCCGTACTGACCGTATTGAGCTTGATGTTGATGGGGAGCGCACTGTTGTATCTGATGCGCAGGGGCGCAAACGCCCTGATTTTATTCTGATCAATGATGATGATCTGACATATACCAAGATCCGCCTTGATCCGGAATCACTCCGGTTTGCTTTGGGGCATCTGGACCGTTTCACTGACCCGCTTGCGCGTGCGATCACGTGGCTGAGCCTGTGGGACATGGCCCGCAGCGCTGAGCTCCTGGCACAGTCCTTCATTGATACTTCACTGAAGGCCCTGGTAACAGAGAGGGAATCGACAACCTTCCGTTACGCGCTTGGGCAGGTCAATACTGCTGCAAGCTTTTACGTGGCGCCTAACAGGCGTGATGCGGCTATCGGACAGGTATCCGATGAGCTGTGGCATCTGGCCCAGGCTGCTTCAGCAGGGTCGGATGAACAGTTCCAGCTACTCACGGCATATGCGAACTACTGTGTGGGTTCGGAATTCGACCGCCGTACGCAGGGCCTGCTTGACGGGACTATTGTGCTTCCAGGCCTTGAGATCGACAACAACCTGCGCTGGTTTATTACCATCTGCCGTGCACGTGCGGGTGTGATCACCAACGATGATATCGATGCTGAACTGTCCAGGCATGATACAACAGAAAACCGCGAGTTCGCGTATAAGGCCAAAGCTTCCATCCCGACCCCTGAAGCAAAGCAGTGGGCATTCGAGCAGGCACTGCACAATGGGGAGCTGACGAATTCGCAGATCGAAGCAGTGGCCGAGGGGTTCGGCCTCAATAACCGCCCTGAGCTGTATGCCGGATATGTATCGCGGTTTTTTGACAGCATTGACTGGATATGGGAAAACAAGACGTTCCATATGAGCGAGACCCTTATCTGCCCGCTCAGCGGTGCCGGACTGTATCCGCAGTTTGCGCATCCGTCAGACCTCGCCGCTGCGGGGAAAGCGTGGCTGGATTCCCATAGTGATGCTGACCGTGCTTTGCGCCGCATGGTGGAGGAAAATATGGATTCTTCCTTACGGGTGCTCAAGGTACAGCAGTATAACGCTAAGCTGTAAAACAGGGTCTGGTGTTTGGTTTCCACTATTCCAGGAGGATATATGCCACGTTTATTTGGGACCGATGGTGCACGCGGTTTAGCGAACGGTTTTTTGACCCCCAGGCTCGCCCTTGATATGGGGGATGCCGCCGCCCGCGTCCTGGGAAACAGCAGTACTGCTGCAGACAGCGATGATGCGCATCACGGCCGCCGCCGCGCGCTCGTGGGGCGCGATACCCGTGTATCAGGGGATTTCCTCGCCGCTGCATTGTCAGCGGGGATGAGCTCCGCCGGATTCGATGTGCTTGATGTAGGCATAATCCCGACCCCCGGCGTTGCTTATCTGACATCAGTGCTGAATGTGGAAATGGGTGCAGTGATATCCGCGTCCCATAACCCTATGCCGGACAACGGCATCAAGTTTTTTGCGCGCGGCGGCTTCAAGCTCCCTGATGCCAGGGAGGATGAGATCGAAAGCATTATGGGCTCTGACTGGCAGCGGCCCACCGGCGCGGGTGTAGGCAGGATCTCGCATGATATAACGACAGCTACCAATATGTATATCGACCATCTTGTGGATACTATCGCTCCTGCAGATAAAGGCGGCACCCGGCCCCAGCCTCTGCGCGGGCTGCGCATCGTTGCCGACTGTGCCAATGGCGCTACATCCGTAGTGGCTCCGGAAGCTTTGCGCCGTACGGGTGCTGATGTTGTGGTCATCAACGCCTCGCCGGACGGCTATAATATCAACGACCATGCCGGTTCCACCCACCCCGAGCAGCTCCAGGCTATGGTCAGGGCATCCGGCGCCCAGATGGGCGTTGCGTTTGATGGTGATGCTGACCGATGCCTTGCAGTAGATGAAGACGGTACCATGGTGAACGGCGACCAGATCATGGGCATACTCGCCCGGGCGTATAAACGCGAAGGCAAGCTCAGCCATGACACCCTCGTTATTACGGTTATGAGCAATCTTGGCCTGATCCTGGCGCTTAAGGATATGGGGATCAAAACAGTGCAGACTAACGTCGGCGACCGCTATGTGCTTGAAGAGATGCTCCGTGGGGATTACACCCTTGGAGGTGAACAGTCCGGCCATGTGATTAACCGCGAATTCGCTACGACAGGCGACGGTACCCTTACTGCTTTGCGTTTATGCTATGAGGTCATGGATTCAGGCAGGAGCCTTAAAGATCTTGCTGCCGATTTCCCCCAGCTCCCACAGCAGCTTATCAACGTCCCCAATGTTGATAAACTGTCTGCCGGCACTAATGCGAAAGTGCAGGAAGCGGTCTGCCGTGAGGAAAAGCTCCTTGCTGATACCGGGCGTGTCCTGCTGCGGCCGTCAGGCACGGAACCGCTGGTAAGGGTCATGGTCGAGGCGGCAACACAAGAGCAGGCTGATGAAGTTTGCAGGCGCCTGGCTGATGTTGTGGCATCTGAACTGGCACTGTAGCAGCGTTATAGCGTCATCAGCATATGATCGCAGGATACGGGCCGCCTGGTGCCCGGATGAGCATGGTATGCAGCAGAGAAAGGCAGGAATATGGCTTGGGACAAGGCACATATCGATACAGAGCTAGACCGTGAGGTGCGTGAGCTCCTTTCTGCGGCGGATGGGAACGGGACGCTCCCTATCGTACAGATGGGGGAGCCGGTGCTGCGGCTGAAGACTGTGCGGTATACCGGACAGCTGCGGCAGAGCACACTTGACCGGCTGAAAAAATGCATGCGTAAAACTATGCTTGATGCTCCGGGCGTAGGGCTTGCAGGCCCGCAGATCGGGCTGGGGCTTTCCCTCGCTGTGATTGAGGACCATGCGCGGCCTCAGGCAGATAACAGTTCTGAGTATTCGGATGAGGCCCGGGACCCGCGCGGTATTTCCGATGTCCCGTTTTATATGGTCATCAACCCGTCGTATGAACCGCTGGGCAGCGAAACTGCGAGCTTTTACGAAGGCTGCCTTTCCTTTGACGGGTATCAGGCTGTGCGGAAGCGCTGGCTGAATATCAAAGCCCATTGGTTCGACGAAAATAATGTTGAGCATGAGGCTGACCTGCATAACTGGCACGCCCGCATTTTCCAGCATGAGACCGACCATCTGAACGGGGAAGTGTATATTGACAGGGCCGAGATCCGAAGCATGTCGTCATATGATAATCTTGACGAATACTGGGCTTATGACCCTGATCCCTCAGAAGCTGCAGAAATATTAGGTTTTGATATTTAAAGGTGCCGGCATCGGATCCATGCGGCCGGATCTTAGCTGAAATAGAACCCGGTGAAGGTATAGCAGTATACGGAATCTGTCCTGCTGATGCCTGATGCGGTAAACCGGACGAGTTCATCCCCCTGGGGGCTGTATATCCCCCACGTATGCTGCTGCGCGGTGTTGGCAAGGACCAGCATGGTATGGCTGGTATCGCCTGAAGTGCTGCTTTGGGGCACGGGTATCATCTGGGCGTTGGAGTACCGCGGGGAATAGGGGATGTCGAAGGATGAGGCCAGGGTATAGGTGCCTGAGTTTTCATCTACGCGATACATGTAAAAACGTGACTTATACCGGGAAAGGTCCCCTTGGGAAACTGTATTGACGCCGGGAACCATGCCGGGCCAGCTGACGGCAGTATTGGTAGGGCTGTAGCCGTAGTTGTTGTTGAACATATACACGAGATGCTGCCCGTCGCCCAGCGGCTGGAGCTCCGCACCCTCTCCGGTACCGGAGGGCTGGGATGTGCCGTCTGAAGCCTCAGCCGTATGTTTTTTCCTGCGTAGGCTGTTATATTCGCTGATCCATGAATTCGCATCCCCGTCATCAAGCTGCTCAACGCTGTGCTGCCCTGCATGGGTACTGAAATCTTCACTTTTGCGGTAGAGGTAGTCAGAGTAGACAGTTGCATCCCATATCTGATGCGGGCCAAGGAAATAGGTGATGGAAGGCTGCGACGCAGCGGTGCCTGCAGCATCTGCTGAAGTGCTGTCCCCGGAGGAGGCGCCTGAAGCTGATGAAGCAGGTGAAGCAGCGCTGTCGGGGAGCCGGATCTTCATAACAGTTGATGTTTCCTGCGAGCTGACAATGACCGAGCCCCCGGGCACATACTGGATCGAATCCAGCATCAGCCAGTTCCAGCGCAGGTCATTGTCTGTGGACAGCGGCCGCCTGGTGGTTTTGCGGTAGTCGTTGAGCAAGGTGCTGAAATTGATGTATTCGGTTGCAGTGCCTGTGACGCTGCTGACCTTCACTATGAGGTTGTTCGTATCAAGCTGTGATTTATCCGAAGCGATAAGGAGGAGGTTCCCCTGGCTGTCAAAAGTGTGGGTGCTGTTTATCTGGTAGATGCTGGGGATGTTGAAAATGCTGACCAGCTTGCCCCGGCTGTCCATTGCACTGATCTGGTTGAAGTCGCTGACGTAGTACATAAGGCCGTCGTGGAAGGAAAAATTTTTCCCATGGTTGTTCATCATGGGGAATTCAGCGCGCAGTATCCCGTCTGCGTCATACAGGTAAACGTAGTCGCGCGAATTCGTCCCCAGCCCGAAAACTGCGAACAGCCCCTGGGCAAGCCCAGCGCGGATACTCTTATCGGTTTCCCTGAACCGTGCTGCAACAGTTTTTTTCAGCCTGACAGGCGCAGAACCCCACAGGTCGCCCGTGACATAAGTGAACTTATGTATGTCCGTATGGCCGTCTTCGTAAGTGACAGTATAGGTCACTGTATTTTTTGCTGCAGGGATAAGCCCGATAACGCTGAATTCATGGGATGTCTGATATATCCGGTCCTGGAAGGCGCTGCGGGTGAAAGCGGGATAGGACCTGTCTTCCGGTGTTGACACAGTATAGCTGACTTTTGCAGGGGAATCGGTCTCAAAGTACGTGTACAGCGATGTTGTATTTGTACCGTATGGATTGGCAAGGACCAGCATGTTGCCGGGCGTATAGCGGTGTGATTTTTTGTAACTGTCGATTTTCTGCTGTGCCTGGTCCTGATAGTCAAGCGTATAGATTTTCTTTATCCGGTCTGTAAGGACAGTAGTGGCAGCAAGGCTGTTTTTTGCACGGTAATACTGCCGGGTCGTCCATATCCCCAGCACGCCGATCATCGCAATAACAGTAAGGGTGATGATCCATTTAAATGCCCGGTAACGCGGTTTTTCGGCCATATCTTTGCGCTGGCGGGTCCGTATATCATGTGCCCTCAGGAAAGCCTGCCCGGTACCGGCAGCGCGCGTTCCGGGATCAGGGACTACGGTTACGTGTGAGGGATTGCGTCCGGCAGCCTTCCGCGGATCCCGTCCGTCTGCTGTGCGGGCAGGGCTGTTATGGGTATCGGCCATATATCCCCCTGGTGCTGTTTGCTGCTGTCTGAGTGCTGATAGAACAATATTTTCCATTCTAATACTAATATCCTGCCTGCCTATTCTGCTTCCGGACGTGTGCGGTTTTGCCCGATGAGTACGCTGAAAGATATGTCTATACAGGAATTTGATTACTGGCATCAGGACAGGCATGTCAATCCGCAGCATCTGGAATCAGTCGCAGCTTTCCACAGGGCAGGGATCAAAGACGCTTCGGGGCATGGGGGCGGGCTTGGCGTTGAGATCGAACATCTGCCTGTCCGGACGGCAGATAACCCTGTTTCTGCACCGGAAGGTACGGCTGTCACCTATGCTGAGGCACACGGCATCCGCAGTGTACTGGAAGACCTCAGGGAGCTGTATGATCCCGCTGAAGAGGTGTACGAGGGGGATGCCCTGCTGGGCCTGGGGAAAGAGGGTATTAGGATCTCGCTGGAGCCCGGCGGGCAGATAGAATGCTCATTCAGTGTGGTACATTCTGCCGGCGGGCTGGAAAGGCTTTATGCCGATTTCCTCCAGAATATCGGGCCGGCCCTGCGCCGGCACGGCGTACAGCTGGTAACCCAGGGGTACCAGCCGCATTCCCTCAGTGAAGATATCGATGTCATCCCCAGGAAGCGCTACCAGTGTATGGACGCCTACTTTGGCAGGATGTCAGGTTTCGGGCGCAATATGATGCGCGCATCAGCATCTGTACAGATCAGCATTGATTATTTCAGTGAAGAAGATGCTGTCGCTAAAATGCGTACCGGGACAGCGCTGGGTCCTGTCCTTGCCTACTTCTTCCGCAATTCCCCCTATTTTGAAGGGCAGGCCAGCCCTTACCGCCTTCTGCGGCAGCATTTCTGGACACGTATCGGAAATAGCCGCGCCGGTGTTGCGCCGGGGCTTTTTGACGGCAATTTCGGCTTTGAGCAGGCTGCATATAATGTCCTCGCATCGCCCCTTATGGTTGCGGATGTTACGCATACCCCTGAATACGCGCAGGAAAGTGACCCTGTCCGCATAGCGGCCTTTGATAATGCTGCCGATGTGTATCCTGACCGCGCGCTCAATGATTATGAGATATCCCATATCATCTCTACGCATTTTAATGATGTGCGCCTGAAGAACTTTATTGAGCTGCGGCACTGGGATTCGCTTCCGATCGGGCGGGCCGTACAGCTGCTGCGCTGTGTTGCGCATGTGTTCTATGACCGGGAAGCATTCACGGAGGCCAGCAGCTATGTCAGCGGGATCCGCGAAGTCGATGTCGAAGAGTGCAAGCTCGGCCTCCAGGTATATGGCGATGCTGCGCTGCCGTACGGGCGTCCGCTTGATTTCTGGCAGAGGCTCCTGGGCCTTGACAGGGACGGGACATATCGCGGGCGTTAGCTATCTTTGTAATGTTTGTATAGGACTTGTGAGCTGCTTGAGGAGGCGGTCTTAATGGAGTCAAAGCTTGAAGCAGCCACCCAGCTGGCGAAAAGGCGGGGGTTCGTATTCCCCGCGGGGGAGATCTACGGAGGCACACGTTCCGCATGGGATTACGGCCCTCTGGGCGTTGCACTCAAAGACAATATCAAGCATGAGTGGTGGCGTTCCATGGTGACCACGCGCGGCGATGTAGTCGGTGTTGATACGTCAGTCATCCTTCCCAGCGAAGTATGGGTCGCTTCCGGGCATGTCAATGTCTTTAATGACCCGCTGGTTGAATGCCTGAACTGCCACAAGCGCTTCCGTGCAGACCATCTTGAAGAGCATTATGAGGCTAAACATGGCCATACGCCTGAGGGTATGGGTGTTATACCGTGCCCTGAGTGCGGCACTGTAGGCAAATGGACCCAGCCCCGCGATTTCAATATGATGCTCCGCACCCATCTGGGGCCTGTTGAAGATGAGAATTCGCTGCATTATCTCCGCCCGGAAACGGCGCAGGGTATTTTCGTTGATTTTGCGGAAGTCCTGGGGACTTCCCGTCAGAAGCCCCCTTTCGGCATTGCCAATATGGGCAAAAGCTTCCGCAATGAGATCACTCCGGGGAATTTCATTTTCCGTACACGCGAGTTTGAGCAGATGGAAATGGAATTCTTCGTTGTCCCGGGGACCGATGAAGAGTGGCATCAGTACTGGATCGATGCACGCCGCCAGTGGTATGTCGATCTTGGTATTAACCCTGATAACCTCCGCCTGTATGAGCATCCGAAGGAGAAACTGTCCCATTATTCCAAGCGTACAGTGGATATTGAGTATAAGTTCGGTTTCCAGGGCTCTGACTGGGGGGAGCTTGAAGGCATAGCAAACCGCACCGACTATGACCTGAACGCACATTCGCAGCATTCCGGCAAGGACCTGAGCTATTTTGACCAGGCTTCCGGCGAGCGTTTCATACCGTACGTGATAGAGCCTGCCGCAGGGCTGACCCGTTCGCTTATGGCATTCCTTGTTGATGCGTATGATGTGGATGAAGCCCCCAATACTAAGGGAGGGGTTGATACCCGTACGGTCCTGCGCCTTGATCCGCGGCTGTCGCCGGTGAAGGCGGCGGTTTTCCCGCTGTCGAGGAAACCCGAACTCCAGGGCATTGCCCATAACCTTGCCGATGATCTCCGCGAGGATGGCTGGGATATCGATTACGATGAGGCGGGCGCTATTGGACGCCGGTACCGCCGCCAGGACGAGATCGGTACCCCGCTGTGCGTTACTGTTGATTTTGACACGCTGGATGATCAGGCTGTGACCATCCGTGAGCGCGATACCATGAAGCAGGAGCGTGTAGCCCTGGACCGTGTTGCAGGCTATGTAGGGGCGTTTATTAAAGATAAGCGCAATACGTATCCGCGCACCCCTGAAGCTGTCCGCGCGGCTGCCGCTGCATAGGTCCGGTGTTTTTATGGCAGGGATGGGCCAGAAAGGGGTTTTGCCCGGCTTCATGCTCGGTACCCACACAGTAAGCGTACCCGTTGTCCTGTCGCCGATGGCGGGGGTGACGAACTGGCCGTTCCGGGTCTTATGCGAGGAATATGGTCCTGACGGGCTGTATATTGCAGAGATGGTGACTGCGCGTGCTTTAACTGCGCGCAATCCTAAAGCTTTCCGTCTGTGCCGCTTTGCGCCTTCGGAAAAGTTCCGTTCCCTCCAGCTGTACGGGGTTGACCCTGCGATCGTTGAAGAGGCAGCCCGGATGGTCGTTGACGGCAATATGGCAGACCATATTGACCTTAATTTTGGTTGTCCGGTCCCTAAAGTCACCCGCCGCGGAGGAGGGTCTGCCCTGCCCTGGAAGACGGGGCTCCTCAAGGATATTATCCGCAGGGTGGTGCGTGTGTGCAGCCCTGCCGGTATCCCGGTTACAGCAAAGATCCGCGTGGGTATTGATGATTCGCATGAAACGATGGTTGAAGCTGCGCATATCATAGAGTCTGAGGGGTGCGCTTATGTTACCCTCCATGCCCGTACAACAGCCCAGTATTACGGAGGGCATTCTGACTGGTCGCAGATAAGCAGGCTGAAAGAGTGTGTGTCAATACCTGTTATAGGGAACGGCGATATCTGGACTGCAGAAGATGCCCTTGCCATGTCCCGCCAGACCGGGTGCGACGGTGTAGCTGTTGGGCGGGGATGCCAGGGGCGTCCGTGGCTTTTTGCTGATATCAGGAATGCGTTCGCCGGCAGCAGCAGCCGTACTGACCCGGATCTCGGGCAGGTCTCCCGGGTGATTATGCGCCATGCGCAGCTGCTGACTGAATATTGTGACGGCGATGAGCAGATGGCTGTCCGCGACCTGCGCAAACATATTGCGTGGTACCTTAAGGGTTTCCCTGTCGGAGGGCATACCCGGTCAGCTTTTATGTGCTGCGAGTCGCTGGCTGACGTGCGCCGCGAGCTGGACAGGCTTGACCCCGGCGCACGCTTTCCCCGGGAGCTTGCCGGTAAGCCGCGCGGGCGGACGCGCTATGCCAGGAAGGTCCATCTGCCGTATGGATGGCTGGAATCACACTCCCTTACCGATGCAGAACGTGCAAATATATTTGAGGGCGATGTTGATGATGCGTCATACTGACCGCAAGGGGGGGGGAGGGGAATGACCCCTCAGCCCCCATCGCAGGCATATCCCCGTCCGGCAGCATATCGGTGGCATGCCTGATCCCATGTTTCAGCAGACATTCACAATTCCTTCATAAAGTTATACTTAAAACACACATTTTTTACGAAATGTCTTTATTTTTTGCGAACATTTATATGTAATAGTTTTTTGCGTTAAAGTTGTGTATAGCGTTGAAAATTGCATAACGACAGGAGCAGCATGACCGACCTTGACCCAAATGAAGAGATGAACAGTAAGACAGTCATTAAGGTTGTAGGCGTCGGCGGTGGCGGCGGGAATGCTGTCAACCGTATGATCGACGAGGGCATTGCAGGCGTTGAGTTTGTAGCTGTTAATACTGATATGAAGGATCTTAACAAAAGCGATGCGGATGTGCGCATCGCTCTGACGGATTCTTCCAGCCGGGGCCTTGGGGCCGGTGCAGATCCTGAGCGTGGTGCAAAGGCCGCGCAGGACCACCAGAGTGAGATCGAGCAGGTCCTTAAAGGCGCAGATATGGTATTCGTGACTGCCGGGGAAGGCGGCGGCACCGGTACCGGCGCCAGCCCGATTGTAGCGCGGGCTGCACGCCAGCAGGGTGCCGTGACTATTGGTGTGGTAACGAAACCTTTCAGTTTTGAAGGCGGGCGCCGCGCGGCGTCGGCTGAAGACGGGATCGAGAAGCTCCGCAAGGAAGTGGATGCCCTTATCGTCATCCCGAATGACCGCCTCCAGGATATGGATATCAAGGGCATGAATATCCGCGAAGTATTCCAGATGGCTGATACCTCCCTTATGTCGGGAGTGCGCTGCATCACAGACCTGATCTCCAGTACTAACCCCACGATCAACGTTGACTTCCAGGATGTCAGTTCTGTCCTGCAGAATGCAGGGACGGCGATGTTCGGTATCGGGCATGCCCGCGGTGAAGACAGGGCTGTCCAGGCGGCTGAGATCGCTGTCAACTCGCCGCTCCTTGATACCCCTATTGATGGTGCTACCAGCCTCCTGGTAAATATTGCGGGTCCGACTGATATGGGCTTTGAAGAGTTCACCCAGGCATCTGAGCTTGTTAATAAGTATGCTGCTAAAGGGGCAAATATTATTATCGGCCTGGTCAATGATGATGCTTATGGTGATGAGGTAGTCGTCTCTGTTATTGCAACAGGTTTTGAAGGGGTCGCCCGGGATGAAAGCCGTGCTCCTGGCCGCAGCATTCCAAGCCAGCTGATAGCAGATGAAACTTCTGAAGAGCCTGTTATTGGCAGGGCCGGTGCCGGCGATACCGCTGCTGATGCTTCTGCATACAGGGAAGCTGCGCCGCATGCTGAGCCCGCCGGTACTGCTGATGATACAGGTGAACGCCCTGCAGTATCTGAGGCTTCCCAGCCGCATCCGCAGGAACAGCACAGCCAGGATACGCAGCCGGCACAGCCCGCGCAGCCGGCCCGGCCAAAACAGGATGATACCCCTGAAATACCTGAAGCCGAACCTGACGATGGCCTTATTATCCCTGACTTCCTGCGCTGAAGCAGGGAATTACCTTAAGGAGGTATGATGGCGAACCCTTTTAAAGGCGCTATGTCATTCTTCGGGCTGGCAAGTACCGAAGATGAAGACCGGGATATAGAGGAATACTCGGCCGAACCGTCGAATCCGACTTTCGATGATGACGAGGATGTTGCCCCCCGCCCTTCTTACGCGACTGAGTCCGCTCCGCCATCTTCCGTCACACATACCCCAACCCCGAGGTCGCGCATGAACCGCATCACAACGATCCATCCTAAAACATATGAAGAGGCACAGCTGGTGGGCAGGGCTATCCGCGACGGCGTCCCTGTCGTGCTTAATCTGACCGGTGTCCCTGAGGCGGTTGCCTACCGTATTGTTGATTTTTCTGCAGGCGTAGTTTTCGGGGTCCGCGGGTCCATCGAACGTGTCACCCCGCGTGTTTTCCTCCTGAGCCCTGCCCAGGTCAACATCAAGGTTGAGCAGGCGGCCCAGGACAGTACTGCTGCCGGGCTTTTTGACTGAGAGCTCCTGCCCCTGTTCTGCCCTCTGCACCTCTGAGCGGTTTTGCTGACCCTGTACTGCTTTTCTTCTTAGCGGTCAGCAGATTCACAGGTACCATACCGCAAGGCGAATATAATGTTCCTTATGTCTTTATTCTTCGTACTGCGCATTATCCGCATCCTGCTCAGCGCGTACCTGTTCGTGCTTACCGTGCGGGTTGTCCTGGACTGGGTTGCCCTTCTCAGCAGATGGCAGCCGGGACGGATCGCGTACCCCGTTGTGAATGCTGTTTATACAGTGACTGAGCCTCCCCTGCGCCTGATGCGGCGCATCATCCCTCCGCTCAGGATAGGGCCGGTCGCCCTTGATGTAGGGTTTATGATCCTGTATTTCGGCATAACTATGGTCACATATTTCCTGCCGTAGGCCTGAAGCCAGCGCCTGCAGCCTTCCGTGCTGTCCCGCTGTTCAGCCTTGCGGGCAGGGAGACTGAGGGGCTGTCCAGATAAGGCTAACCCAAAGCTAACAGGACGGTCAGGATACTGTTTTACAACAATCGTGATACCATAATTAATGGTAGTATATTGGACAATTGCATACCGGAGCAGATATGGCACTTTTAACACCAGGAGATATCCGTAATAAGAAGATTCCTCTTGCGGGTCGTTTTCAGCAGGGCTACAACCTGGATGAAGTTGACGATTTCCTCGAGGAGTGCGCCCAGACGGTTGATGAGCTTGGAAAACAGTATGCGACGCAGACCCAGTCCCTGGGCCCTGATGTTGCGGCTTTGAATACTCAGGTATCACAGCTGACGGGGGAGAATACAAGGCTCCGCAGCGAGCTGAGTGCTGCGCAGGAAAAGCTCCAGCAGAGTTCAGCTTCTTCATCGGAGGCGGAGTCGTCACTGCGGAGTGAACTTGATTCAGCCAACGACCGGGTCGAGACCCTAACTGGCCAGGTTGACCAGGCAAAAGTCCAGATGGACACTCTAAACCAGCAGAATGAGCAGCTTAAAACACAGGTCGATCAGCTGAACGACCAGATCAACCAGCTGACAGACCAGGCTGCACAGGGCAGCTCTGCTTCCGAGGCTTTGCAGCAGCAGCTTACCGGGCTCCGTAATGAGAGAGACGAATATATGAAGCGTGGGGAAACGCTTACTCAGGAGCTGCAGAATTCGCAGCTTGCCGTACAGGAAGCAAACCGTAAGGCTGAGGACGCCGAGCATCGCCTCCAGGAAGCTGCCCAGCGGGCAGAGGAGGCCAGCAGACAGGTTGAGGCTATGCAGGCACAGCTGGCAACGATGCAGAACGAGCTCAATGAATCCGCTCAGCGCGAGGAAACGCTGCGGCAGCAGGTTTCTGCCTCGGAGCCGAGCACCGAGACCGGCAGCCTGGAGAAGATCGCTGCGGCTGCTTCAGATGAGCGCAAGAGCACATCGGAGAAGGCAGCCCAGATGCTCGCTATGGCTATGGAGCTGCATGACAAGTATGTCAACCGTGGCAAGGATGAGGCAAACCAGCTTGTTAACGAGGGGCATTCCCAGCATGACCAGATCATTTCTGAGGCTGACCAGTATGCCAAGGAGACCCGCGCAACAGCTGATGCCTACTCCACAAAGACCCGTAACGATGCAGACAACTACTCTGCAGTAACACGCAGTGAAGCTGATGAATACAGCAAACAGCAGCGTTCCGACAGCGAAGCATATGCCGCACAGGTACGTCAGAATGCTGATGCTTATAACACCAAGACCCGCGGCGATGCTGATATGTATTCACGCCAGGTCAAGGATAAGCTGTATGCAGATTCCAAGGTTATCGAAGGCAATATTGACAGCCTGAAACAGTTTGAGTCGGATTACCGCGGACGTTTGACGAGTTTCCTTTCCCAGCTTTCTGACCAGATCAATAATACCGATAATTATTCAGGGGGAGCCCAGCAGGATGCCGGCAGCTCCCAGGCCAAGTAAAGCCAGGGCTTATCTTGTGGGCAAGCAGGTATCGGGACGGCTGTACGGCAGTATCCGCTGTATAGCCGTCTTTATAGTTGTGGCGGTTTTCGGCCTGTGCGCAGACCAGGCGGCAAAGGCCTGTGCACTGCGGGTGCTTAGCGGGGGCAGATCCATAACCGTTATCCCGAATGTGATAAGCCTGGAGCTTTACAGGAATGCCGGCGCGTCCCTGGGATTCGGGTCTTCGGTGACTGCAGTGATTTCCGCTGCTGCTTTGTGCGCCTGTGCTGCGCTTATCATTGCGGGCATCCGGTCTGATTCGGCTGCATGGTCCTGTGTACTGGGGCTGGCACTTGCCGGTGCAGGAGGCAATGCGATCGACAGGATCGTTTATGCCGGCGGTTTCATGGACGGCAAAGTCGTTGATTTTATCAACTATGGCTGGTCGGTAGGGAACCTGGCCGATGTGTTCCTTACTTTTGCCGCTGCAGGGTTTATTATCCTTATATTTAAGGGGGTACCGCTGCGAAGCAGGGAAGCAGCGGCAAAAGGCCCCGGAGGCAATGCACAGGATCCTCCCCGGGGGGCAGTGTGATGGACCGCGTCATGCCTGTCCCCGAAGCGCTGATAGGTATGCGTTTTGATATTGCGGTATCAAGGATGCTGGGGGTTTCGCGTTCACAGGCAGCGGCTTATATTGACAGAGGGGAAGTATCGATTGCCGGCCGCGGGTCTCAGAGGTCAGCACAGAAATCAGAAAAACTGGCACAGGGCGATTCGATTGAAGTTGCGATTGCGGAAGACAGGGATAAGCCTGAACCGGTTGATTACGGTATGCGTATTGTTTATGAAGATGATGACCTTGTTATAGTGGATAAGCCGGTTGGTATGGCTGCGCACCCATCCGTAGGATGGACCGGCCCTACCGTCCTGGGGACGCTGAAAGCGCGCGGCGTGCATATCACGGAATACGGCCCGCAGGGAAGGCAGGGCATAGTATCACGATTGGATGCAGGCACCAGCGGGCTGATGCTGGTATGCAAGTCCGAGCTGGCGTATAAGGAAATGCGCCGGCAGTTTTCCGAGCATGAAGTAACCAAGATCTATTATGCGGTAGCCCAGGGCAGCCTTAAGCAGGATAAAGCTACTGTTGACGCTCCGATCGGCCGTGACCCTGTTGCCGATTTCAGGTTTACCATAATGCCTGACGGGCGCCCTGCCATTACCCACTGGGATGTTATGGAACGTTTCGGCGAGGCGACATATATCTCGGTCAATCTGGAGACCGGGCGCACACATCAGATCCGCGTGCATATGTCATCTATAGGCCATCCCCTTGTAGGCGATACTATGTACGGGGCTAACCCCGTTTTGGCCAGGGGGCTCGGCATCGGCCGCCAGTGGCTGCACTCGATGAAGCTTGAATTCAAGCATCCCCATACCCGGCTTGTGGTCCATGTAGAATCTGAACTTCCCGGGGACCTGTCGCGTTCCCTGGAAACGCTCCATGCCCGCAGCCGGAAGCAGAGGCAGGCCGTTTAGCTGCCGGTAAACTGGACTATACATTACGCTAGATTGGTGTATATGGCTTCTTCGACTACCGCGGATTTCGTGCATCTCCATAACCACACGGATTACTCTACCCTTGACGGGGCGGTACCGGTAAAGAAGCTGGTCAGCGTAGTCAAATCCCTGGGCCAGAAAGCCGTGGGCATCACTGACCATGGCAATATGCATGGTGCGTATGAAATGTGGCGTACTGCAGTTGATGAAGGGATCAAGCCGATTATCGGGATCGAAGCGTATGTGACCCCGGGGACGGCCCGGTCGGATAAGACCCGGGTGCACTGGGGGACGCAGGACCAGCATTCTGACGATGTTTCAGCCAACGGCTCCTATACGCATATGACCATGTGGGCTGAGAATGATGAAGGCCTGGTCAACCTGCTCAAGGCGTCTTCCCTGGCGAACCTTGAAGGCCTCATGGGCAAGAATCCCCGTATGGACAGGGATATCCTGAGCACATACCACTCCGGGGTCATTGCTACTACGGGCTGCCCGTCAGGTGCTGTGCAGACAAGGCTCCGTTTGGGGCAGTACAGGGAGGCGCTGCGGGAAGCGGGTGAGCTCCAGGATATTTTTGGCAGGGACAATTTCTATGTTGAAGTTATGGACCATGGGCTGCCTATTGAGAAGCGTGTGGCTGAGGACCTGCTGAGGATCGCGGATGAGATCGGCGCCCCGCTGGTGGCGACGAATGACTCGCATTATGGCCTGGAAGAAGATGCCCAGGCGCAGGATGCCCTTTTGTGCATCAACTCGGGGTCACGGCTGAATGACCCCAACAGGTTCCATTTTGACGGCAGCGGGTACTACATTAAACCTGCTGAAGAGATGCGCAGGCTTTTCAAGGATTTTCCCGGTGCATGCGATAACACTATCGAGATCGCAGAGCGGTGCAACGTCATGTTCGACGACCATGAAGACGGCGCTTATATGCCCGAATTTGACTGTCCTGAAGGATGGGACGCTACATCGCTGTTTTTGCGTGATGTTGAGAAGGGCCTGGAGAAGCGCTATCCTGACGGCGTCCCTGAAGAAGTGGCGAAACAGGCTGATTATGAATGCGGCGTGATCTGCCAGATGCAGTTCTGCGGCTACTTCCTTGTTGTGGCCGATTATATCAACTGGGCTAAAACCCACGGTGTTATGGTAGGGCCGGGGAGAGGCTCTGCTGCAGGGAGCATGGTCTCCTATGCGATGGGCATCACAGAGCTGGACCCGCTTGAGCATGGCCTTATTTTTGAGCGCTTCCTGAACCCGGAGCGTGTATCCCTCCCTGATATCGATGTGGATTTCGACCCTGCAGGCCGCGATGAAGTCCTGCAGTATGTCACCCGGAAATACGGCGCTGATAAAGTTGCCCAGTGCGTAACATACGGGACTATCAAAACCAAGCAGGCGCTTAAAGATTCCGCCCGCATCCTTGATTATGAATTCCAGATGGGTGAAACGATTACAAAAGCGCTGCCCGGGGCTGTGGGCGGCAAGGATATCGGCCTTCATGATATTTTCGACCCTAAAGCCAAACGCTATGCAGAAGCCCAGGAATTCCGCGACCTGTACAACGGGAATCCTGACGTGCAGAAAATTACAGAGAAAGCAAAAGGTATTGAAGGGCTGATCCGCCAGACAGGCGTGCACGCATGCGCTACCATTATGGCATCGCAGCCTATCACAAATACCTCGCCGCTGCTCAGGCGTACTGACGGTACTATCACAACGACTTTCGAATACCATACATGCGAGACCCTCGGGCTTGTAAAAATGGATTTCCTGGGGCTGGCCAACCTGACAGTGATCAAGGAGGCCCTCAACAATATTGAGGCAAACGGCAAAGGCCATGTTGATATTGCCCAGATCCCCATTGATGATAAGGCTACATATGAACTCCTGTCTTCGGGGCATACCCTGGGCGTCTTCCAGCTGGATTCCGACGGTATGCAAAGCCTGCTCAAACAGCTGCGGCCCGATAATTTCAACGATATTTCAGCCCTTATCGCACTGTACCGGCCCGGCCCCATGGATGTGGATTCACATAATAATTACGCGAAGCGCAAGAACGGCCTGCAAGAGATCAAGCCGATCCACCCTGAACTGGAGAAGCCTCTTGCGTCGGTGCTTGACGAGACATACGGCCTGATCGTATATCAGGAGCAGGTCCAGTCTGCTGCGCGTATCCTTGCAGGCTATTCCCTGGGGCGCGCAGATGTCCTGCGGCGCGCTATGGGCAAAAAGAAGCCTGAGGTGCTGGCAAAGGAGAAAGTGCCTTTCTTCGAGGGCATGGAGGAACACGGGTATTCCCAGGAGGCAGCGCAGGCTGTATGGGATGTCCTGGTGCCTTTTGCGGGATATGCTTTCAATAAAGCCCACTCCGCGGCGTACGGGCTGATATCGTACTGGACAGCGTACCTGAAGGCCCACTATCCGGTGGAGTTTATGGCTGCGCTGCTGCAGGGCGAGCATTCAAATAAGGATAAAACGGCACTGTACCTGGGCGAATGCAGGCGTATGAATATCAGGGTCCTGCCGCCGGATGTCAATGAATCAGTTGACCATTATTCCGCTGTGGGGGATGATATCCGTTTTGGCCTGGGGGCAGTCCGCAACGTCGGCACAAAAATCGTTGAATCAATAGTCGAAGAACGTGAACGCGCAGACGGGAAAGGGAAATTTTCCGGCTTCCTTGACTGGGTGGACCGGATGCCTGTATCCACGCTTAATAAGCGTACTGTGGAATCCCTTATAAAAAGCGGTGCGTTCGACAGTATTGACCCTAACCGGCGGGCTTTGTTCACTGTCCATGAATCGGCGATCGACCAGGTGATACCTTTGAAGCGCAAGGAGGCTGAGGGGCAGTTCGACCTGTTCGCCGATGCTGGCGGCTCGGGATCAGCAGCTTCTGCGGCCCTGGGCGATGCCAATATCAGCGTTCCTCCTATTGACGAATGGGATAAAAAGACCAAACTCAATTTTGAGCGTGAGATGCTTGGGCTGTATGTATCCGACCATCCCCTGAGCGGCCTTGCCGCAGTACTGTCCAGCCTGAGCGACATGTCCATCCCGCAGCTGCTGAACCGTGCTTCTGATATGCCGGAGCGTTCCCAGATAACCATCGCAGGGCTGGTAACCGGTGTTGACCGCCGCGTGTCTAAAGCCGGCAAGCCGTGGGCGCTGGTGACCATAGAGGATCTGGAAAGCAGCATCCAGTGCCTGTTCTTCAGCAAGTCGTATACAGAGAACCAGGATAAGCTCATCATCGACAGTATTGTCCAGGTCAAGGGCAGTGTATCTGTGCGCGATGACGGCGTCAGCATTTACGGCCGTGAAGTCGAGATCCCCAATGTAGATTCTGTTGATGTACAGCCGGTGCAGATCAGCCTTCCTGCGAGGGCGCTTGAGCAGGGGAGGCTCCAGCGGCTGTCGGCAGTGCTGGCGCATCACCCGGGATACTGTGAAGTCAGTCTGGCGGTTATGCAGCCGGATAGGAAGACCGAGATTATCCGCTTTGGGGACAAGTACCGCGTTACACGCGACACATCGCTTTTTGGTGAGCTTAAATCGATTTTTGGGCCCCGGTGCATTGAAGCCTGAGCCTGGGGAAAGGTTGCAGGAAGGCGCGGCATTGGGCGGCAGCTGTGATGATACCGTGTGGTATCCCAGGCATCAGGATCCGTTTTTATTATGATCGGTGCCTGCGCATACCCTGTTAGTATGGATAACAGGAAACACAGGATTGCGGCAGGTATCAGCGGCGTCAATCTGGGCAACTGGCTTGTCCTTGAAAAATGGATGTCCCCTTCTGTCTTTGCTGATGCAGGCGGGGCAGAAGATGAGTATTCCCTTTCCCGGAACCTTGCGTATGATGAACTTGCGCGCCGGCTGGAGGCTCACAGGGATACGTATATTACGGAAGAAGATTTTGCCTGTCTCGCTGCAGAAGGTATAGACACAGTGAGGCTTCCCGTGCCCTTTTTCCTTTTCGGCGGCTGCCCTCCCTATATCGGGTGTACCAGCTATGTGGATAAAGCTTTTGCCTGGGCTAACCGTTATGGGCTGAAGATCCTGCTTGACCTCCATACCGTTCCGGGAAGCCAGAACGGTTTTGACAACGGCGGACAGATTGGTGTGGTCTCCTGGCATACATCGCACAAGGATATTGCGTTTGCCCTGTTTGTGCTTGACCGTATGGCCCGCAGATACGGCAGGGATGACGCACTGTTCGGCATTGAAGTGCTGAACGAGCCCAAGCTCCCGATGCGGTTCCTGAAAAGGTTCTATGCAACAGCGTATATAAGGCTGCGGCGGATACTCCCGCCGGAGAAAGCAGTAGTTTTCCATGACGGTTTCAACCTTCCTGGTATGGCAGCCGCATTCCTGGCAGACAGACGCTTCAGGTCAATGGATAACGTATATGTGGATACGCATGTGTACCTTACTTTCACGGAACAGAAGATCGAGCGGTTTCTAAAGCATACCCCCGGCATGCATGCCGGGCGTACTCCGCGTGAGCGCCACCGTCAGCTGTTGTATACATGGGGCATAGGGCTCGATAAACTGTTCATCCGCAGTGTGGATAAGATCGTCCCTGTGATAGCAGGGGAATGGTGTGCAGAGAGTTCTGTCGGCAAGCTGCAGGCCAGTGCGAAGGGGATTGCAGAGGCTCCCCGTTTCACTTCTTTTGTAGCGCAGCTTCACCGGGAAGCTTTTCCCCGCCAGTTTTTCTGGAGCTATCAGATAGAAAGGGATCCGGCCCGGCGGGATTCGATGCGCGGTACATGGAAAGAATTCTGGGACTGGCGCATGTGCCATGATGCGGGGATCGTCTGACCTTCCCGCATGATGCCCGCCCTTCTGTATTCCTGCTGGATTTAACGTACCCTTCAGAGTCCCGGTCGCGTGTCTGCCAACGCGGCTCACCCAACGTACAAGTGTGTCGGCTCACCCAAAGCGCAGATGTGCGCGGTGCTGCAACGCAGTATCCTTTCAGTACTGGCTGCAGTCTGCCGTTTGTGTCTGATCTGGCAAATCCATATATGCGGGTTGGGTGAGTGCCCCGGGCAGAAGAGGCGGATCTTCCCCCCGGGTAGGAGCGGGGAGCATAGTTTCGGGTCCGGGAATATCTGATACTGCCCTCACTCTATGATAAGAATCACGATCAGGACCATTGGCCATCCGGATACAGGTACGGCATCCGGGCTTAAGAAAGGACAGCGATGGCAGTTATTTCCAGTGAGGATACACTGAAGATGAAAGAGGCGTTCAGCCAGGATAAAAAGAATATCCTTGCGCAGCGTGCGTCGGCGACGAATGGCCTGCTGAAGGCGGCAGAGGATCCGTTTGTTATTGCCCGCAACAGGAACCCGTATTCGACCGATCTGGTTTCTGACGAGGTAACTAACCAGAGGCACTCCGGGCGGTGCTGGATGTTTGCCGGGCTCAATGTGCTGCGGTTCCATCTGGAGAAGAAGCTCAATGTTGAAAATTTCGAGCTTTCCCAGAATTTCCTTTATTTTTATGACAAGCTGGAGAAATCCAACTATTTTTATGAGAACGTTATTGCTACAGCTGATGACAGCCTTGATGACCGCAAGACAGCCATGCTCTTTGAAGAGCCCGAGAGCGACGGCGGCTGGTGGCAGTATGTGGTCAACCTGGTAAAGAAGTATGGCGTGATCCCCAAAAATTCCATGCCTGAAACCGCCAATACCGAGAACTCTGATGCAATGAATGAGCTCCTTAACCGCAAGCTCCGCCAGGACGCCCTGAGGCTCCGCGACATGGTCAGGGCAGGCGCTTCCGGCGATGATATTGAGGCTGCGCGTGCCCATATGCTTGAGGGTGTGTACAGCATCGTGTCTGTAGCACTGGGGACGCCTCCTGAGAGTTTCCGTTTCCAGTACCAGGATAAAGATAAGAAATACCATGATGAAGGTGTTATGACGCCTAAAGGGTTCTTTGACACATTCATTGGCGCTGATATGGATGATTATGTAGCACTCGGCAGTTATCCGGCAGACAGGCTCCAGTTCAACAGGCATTATTCCCGGGAGCTGATGGGCAATATGGTAGGCAGCCCTGACCCTCATTGGCTCAATGTTACGGCTGATGATATGAAGGTTGCTGCGGTGAAGCAGCTGCAGGACGGTGAGCCGGTATGGTTTGGATGCGATGTCGGCCAGTCTTCAGACCGTAAAAGCGGTGTTATGGACACTGACCTGTATGATATGGCCACCCTCGTAGGCGTTGATTTTACCATGGATAAGCGTCAACGCATAATGACCCGTGAAAGTGCAGCTACCCATGCCATGACCCTTGCAGGCGTTGATGTGATCGACGGCAAGCCTGTGCGGTGGAAGGTCGAGAACAGCTGGGGCGATGAGAACGGCCAGAAGGGGTATTTTGTGATGACTGATCCGTGGTTCGATGAATACACGTTTGAGGTCGTTGTCAATAAAAAGTATCTCAGTGAGGATATAGCCAGGCTGTATGAAACCGAGCCTGAGGTGCTTCCTTATTATCTGCCTTTCTGATCTGTTCTGATGCCGAGGCAGGGTCAGCGGATCCGGGCCAGTGCCCCGCCCTCAAGCGTGAAGAGTTCCTGTGCGTACCTGAGGGTGCTTCCCCGATGGGAAACGATCACATAGGATTTGCTGCCCTGATGCTTCATAAGGGACTGCATCAGTTCTGCTTCGAGCAGGGCATCCATATTGCTCGTTGGCTCGTCGAAGAACATGAGGCTGGCGCTGCTCAGGAAAGAACGTGCAATGGCTACACGCTGGCGCTGCCCGTCGGACAGCTGCGAGCCGTTGCGGCTGAGCTGTGTATCCAGGCCGTCCGGCAGCTGGTCAATGAGATCATCCAGGCAGGCATGATGCGCGGCCTGCATGATGCGGTTTTCAGAGGCATCCGGGTCTGCGACGGCGATATTGTCACGGAGTGTTGAGTCGAATATGAAAATATCCTGGCTTGACAGCGTCTGTACGGTACGCAGGCTGTCGGTGGCAACAGTATTGATATCCGTACTGTCGATGCTGATATCCCCGGTGCTGCGTACCCTGAAACGCATAAGCAGGTCGATGAGGGTAGATTTCCCTGCCCCGTTCGGCCCCTGGACAGCGATGCTGCTGCCGGGGGCTATTGTCAGGTCGATATTCCGGAGTACGGCCCTGCCGTTTGAATAGCTGAAGCCCATCTGCGATGCAGTTTCGCCGGTAAAAGGCATAGTTTCGATGCGGGCTCCGTCAATGATTGGTGCTGCTGCGGGTTTTTCGTCAAGAAGTGCAAATACACGCCTGGAGGATGCAAGGGTGGGCTGCAGCCCCGCACCGAGCCGTGATACTGAGATCAGGGAGGGGAAGGACGTGGCAAAACCGGTGACGGCGGCGAAGGCTGGTGCAACAGGCAGGTTCCCGTGGGCCGCCAGGGAAGCGGCGGCAAGCGTGAACAGGATAAGCATGATAAGGCTTGCGGCATCTGCAGTGCGCATATTCGAGTAACGGTATGAAGTTGCGCGTGACCGGCTTCCCAGCATGGTGCCGCTGGCATCCATGACCTGCGAGTACGCTTCATTGCTGGCGTCAAACTGGAGAAGGGTATTTTTCCCGTCAAGGTAATCAAGGACCTGTGTGTGCACCTGCCCCTGGCTCTGACGTTCCTTATACGCATATGCACTCGTAGGGCCTGCGAAGAAGAGGGGGATCAGTATGCCAACGATCAGGTAGCTTCCCAGGGCTATGCCTCCGAGAAGGGGATGGATGGCACTGAGTACTGCCCACATAATGATGCTGTTGCCTGTGCCTATCATAAGCGGCGAAAGGGTATGGGCGTAAAATACTTCAAGCAGCTCAATATCTTCAGTGAGGACTGTGACAAGATTGCCCCGGGCTTTCCCGGCGACCCCTGCGGGGGAGAGCGAGCGTACATGGTCAAAAGCCAGCACCCGGACATCCCGTAAAATACTGAATGCTGCCTGATGGTTGAGGTACTGTTCGAGGAAAGAGAACATCCCCCGCACCAGCCCGGCTGCTGAGGCGATAACCGCCAGCAGGGCGCATACAGCCGTGTGCCCCTGGAATCCTGCAAAAATCGCCATGACTGCTGCCATGACTGCGATGGTTGAAAGCAGGTGCCCAGTCAGCCCTGCGGCAGCTGCACCGGCTACGGTCCTCCTGTGGCTGCCCAGGAATCGTGCCATACGCTTCACGGTGCGGAAAAGTGCCGCGCTGTCGGCTGGGGATGAGGGGTTGCTTTCGGGTACAGGTTCCGGCACGCCTCTGACGGCTGCTGCCGGGCTGCTGCTGCCGGCATCCGAAGCTGGCGCAGGAACGGTTTCCGTCGGTACTGCCGCTTCAGCTCCCGGTTCCGGCCCATGCCCGCGGTACTGCCCCGGCGCGATCCCTGCATTCTCAACGGCATGCTGATGCCGCCACTGGTCTGCAAAAAGCCCGTCCATGCCCATAAGTTCGTCGTAAGTCCCCATTTCTGCGATGTTCCCGCCGTCAAGCATCATGATCGTATCTGCATGGCGGATATTGTAAAGCCTGTGTGTAACAGCGATGACACATGCTTCATGGGAAAGGTCCAGGAGGAGCCGCTCCAGGGCCCGGTCATGGGCGGCGTCCACTGCACTTGTCGCTTCGTCGAAAATGTATATCTGTGCGTCATGCAGCAGGCCTCGAGCGATGCACAGCCGCTGGCGCTGCCCGCCTGAGAAGTTTGACCCGCCGGCACTGACGGGTGCGTCAAGCCCGCCCCGGCTTTCAATCTCCGGCCACATATCCACCCGCTTAAGTGCACTGGTTATGTGCTCTCTGCTGATGCCGCGCTTTCCGATATCCATGTTGTCCGCAATAGTCCCGGCAAATAATGTATCTGTACCGCGGACCGCCACTGCGAGATGGGAGAGTTCTGCATAACTGTACGAGGAGGCTTCCCGCCCATCAATAACGGCGGAACCCGCGTATTGCGGCAGAAGCCCTGTGAGCACATTGACAAGTGTTGACTTGCCGCTGCCGCTCCGCCCGGCGATCCCGACAAACCCATGGGCTTTAAATGAAGCAGTGATGCTGCGGAGGGCTTCAAAGCCGTCGCTGTATGCTACTGACAGGCCGGACAGGGAAATAAGCTCATCGCCGGCAGTACTGGTAACAGCAGTATCTGCGCCGGTGCCGGCGGTGCCAGCGCGGACACGACGCCCGCCGCTGCTGTCCCCGGCCTGGGCAGGGATCGGGGAAGGTGCAGGCACTGAGGCAGCATCCGGTGCAGGCAGCGGGACTGTGGCAGAGGCCTGCTGTCCAGCTGTGAAATCATCCCGGACCTCAACGATCTGCCTGCCGAGCTTCATTGCCTTTGCTGCATCGTGCACCAGATAGATCAGGGACCGCTCGGGGATGAAAAGCCGCACCCCCAGTACCGCTACAAGGATCCCGTTGAATGCCGATGCCGGCAGGGCAGTACCTGCAGCACCGGCCGGGAATGCAGGCGCAGAAGTAAAAACAGCAATAAGGGCAGAAGCTATCACAGCTGCCGCTATAACGAAATCTGCTGCAATAAGGCTCCGCAGCTGCCCTTTAAGGATCTGCATAGTTATACGCCTGAAGCCTTCGGATTCCTCTCTGATCTTCTCGGATTCCCTCTTATCGGCCCTGAAAATTGTCAGGGTAGAAAGGCCCCGCACCGCCTGTTCAAAGTGGATCCCTACTTTATCATATTTGGACAGATGCGCAGACAGATATTTAAGGTTGGAATCGCGGATCATGTTGGCAAATACCGGCATCACAAGCATCCCGGCAGCAATGGCTATACCGGCCCATACATTGAAAGGCAGGAAAATAAGGGCCGCAGTGCATATCATAAAAGCTGTCTGCACCATTGCCGGAATAAAATTGCTGAAATACGAACAGACAGTTTTGATCCCCTCAGTATCAAGCATAGCAAGGGTCTGGTTCGGCCTCCCGCTGCTTTTCAGGCTTTTGACTGAAATATCCTGCGGTACAAGGAATGCATGCGTCATATCAGACGTCAGGGCGCGGGCAACCGTTTCGTCGCTTTTTACTGCAGCCGAGTCTGCGGTCCGCGACAGGAGTATGCGTACCACTACCAGTATCAGCGCAGGCACAGTTACTGACGCTGCTGCCGCCCCGGCAGCAGCAGGGAGGACTGAATGGAAGCAGCCATATACGTGTGCCGCCGGTGACCCGCCGGAGGTGTGTGCGCCGCACAGCAGCGCCAGGATATCCGCCAGATAGATGATAATGGCAATATCGGTGAGAAAAGACAGGGACCGCAGCAGCCCAATGAGGACAGAACGTTTTACGGATACGCCCGGCAGCTGCATCATTTTTTTGTTGAACATATTTTCTATTTTCTTTCATCACGGATAGCTATCACTCATAGTAAAGGAACCTGGAACAACTTTCCAGCGGAATGTAAAAAGTTCACCGGGAGTGTAGAACGGAGAGTGCAGGGCAAGGAGTGCAGAGCTGAGGGCAGCAGACATGAAGAAGCAGGCATCGGGGAGCGGGCAGGAACAGGGAAAATAGCGCAGGCATTGCGGCGTATAAGAGATATAAGAGGTATAAGAGGTATAAGGTCTGGAGCGCGAACAGCGGGGGCAGGGACCGGCGGATGATTTATCTGCTGCGTGCTAAAATCGTCGGCAAGTTAGCATTCCGGCAGCAGGCATAGCCTGGCCGGAACAGGACGCAAAGGCAGGACCTTATGGATGCATCAGAAGGAACATCAGACCTCGCAGCCCCCGTCACCAGTACCGGTGCCGGCAGCGGGCTCCACAGCGACGGCACTGTAAGCAGCGCCTCCCCGCATCATGCCAGGCATGCTGGTATCCGTGATATCCCGAAGGATAAAGTTATTGCCCGTGCGATAGGGCTTTATAAGGTATACGGCAGATCTGCGGACACGCAGGTAGTTGCGCTGGACCATCTTAATGTTGATTTTGAGAAGGCAAAAATGACGGCGATCATGGGCCCTTCAGGATCAGGAAAGTCTACATTGATGCATTGTATGGCGGGTCTTGATACCCCTTCCTCAGGCCAGGTGATAGTTGAAGGCCTTGAAGTATCGTCAATGAAGCAGAAACAGCTGACGAAACTTCGCCGGGAGCAGATAGGCTTCATCTTCCAGAGCTTCAACCTGGTACCTACCCTTACCGCAGAAGAGAATATCCTTCTTCCGCTGCAGATAGGGCATAAGAAGATCGACCGCAGATGGTTCGACCGGATCGTAGATGTGGTAGGGCTGAAAAACCGCCTGGACCACAGGCCGAGCCAGCTTTCAGGAGGGCAGCAGCAGAGGGTCGCCTGCGCCCGTGCGCTTATGTCGCGGCCCGCAGTGATCTTTGCGGATGAGCCTACAGGGAACCTTGATTCCCGGTCTTCCCGGGAAGTGCTGTCCTTCCTGCGCAATTCTGTACAGGAAGACGGGCAGACCATTATTATGGTGACCCACGACCCGAAAGCGGCGTCTTATGCCAACCGCGTCCTTGTCCTTGCTGACGGCCGCATTACCCATGATATGGATGAACCCACATACGACGACATCCTTGATGTTTTCGCTTCCGGCAACGAATAAAGGAAAGCAGGCAGGGGCATGTTTACAATCGGTTTCAGGGATGCGCGCTCCCATTTTACGCGCTTTATCATGTCTATTATCGCTATTGCGCTGGGTACCGCTTTTATTGTGGGGTCGTTCAGCTTCCGGAATATGCTGGAAGACCAGATGGCCGCTGCATATGCTTCCTCAAGCGAAGGCGATGTTTATGTGCGCGGTGCCGATAAGGCAGAAGGGTCCTCAGCCTCTTTCGGTTCTTTGGCGTCTTCGTCGGCAAATTATAATACGGTCTCCGAAAAGCTGGTTTCGGAAATAAAGAAAACCCCCGGAGTCGCGACAGCTTTTGCCCTTACTACGGTAAGCGGTACAGCCCTGGTGGGCAGGAATGAAGAAGTGGTAACATCGGGGACAGCGGGTGTAACGACTGTATCGATGGCTAAAGATGCCACGTGGCGTTCTGCCCGGTTTACTTCCGGTACATATCCGAAGGGCCCGGAGCAGATAGCCTTGCTTAAGGCGACAGCAGATGCTGCCGGTCTGAAAACAGGGGACAGCACAACTTTTGTATATTCCAGCGGCCCGAAGAAAGTGAAAGTCAGCGGTATCTTTACGCTGGATGAAGTCGCCCAGGGGACCCTTTTTGTGGGCATTGACCCTTCTACAGCAAGGGAGGAAACCGCGTATATGCTCACAGGCGGTGCAACTTCCAAACAGGCGTCTGATGCTGCAGCGCAGACAGCTGCGGCTTCCTCTGCTTCAGGTACAGGCGGTTCTTCCGTATCCGCTTCAGGTTCCCCCGCATCGGCCCCCAGCCCTTCCTCATCCCCCTCTGCCGGGGTTAAGAAGAACTCCTCCGCAGGTTCCGGACTTTCCTCCGCGCAGGCGAGGCGCAGTGCAGCGCAGCAGAAGGAGATCCAGGAACGCAGGCTCCGTGAAGCTCGGGAACAGGCTGAACGTAAACGCCAGGAAGCCATTGATTCCGCAAATGAGTACGTCACATCAATAACGGTCTATGGAGATACCAATAACGGAAAACCTCTGACGCAGTCCCAGCAGGAAGCACTTGCGCAGAAGATCGGTTCACAGATCAAAAACGCCCCTGCAAATTCAGGGAAGCATAAGGCCAGTGCAGTCACAGGCGATACCCTGCGTTCCGAGCAGAAGGACAGTATCAACGACACTATGGGGTTTGTCCAGCCGATGATCCTGATATTTGCCTTCATTGCGCTTTTTGTAGGTACATTCATTATTGCCAATACCTTCTCCATGATAGTACGCGAATCTATGCGCGGATATGCCCTCCTGCGTTCAGTAGGGGCGAGCCCGAGCCAGGTGTTCAGCACCGTGATCATCCAGGCACTCATGATGGGTGTTGTCGGTTCAGTGATTGGCGTCCTTCTGGGATGGGGCATGATCGCACTTATATCAGCAGGCCTTGCCCGCTTCGGCTTTGCGATGTCAGGGCCTTCAATCCCCGGGTTTGATGCCGTCGGTACTGCCTTTGCCGTGGGGATCATCATTTCCCTTATCGGTGCAGCGCTTCCTGCGCGCAGGGCTGCCCTGGCCCCTCCAATCCAGGCGATGAATGAAACTGTCAACCCACAGAAGCCTACCCGGCTGCGCGGGTGGCTGGGGCTTGCCATGATGGTCATCGGGGCACTGTTCTGGTGGTTTGCCGCTGCCCGTGCAATGTACAGCGGCAAGGCGGGCGAAGGGCCGACCCCGGTCCGGTGGCTCAATTCGCTGCCTGCTGACGCTGCTTTAGGTATCGGTGCAGGTTTCGTAGTGCTGTCTGTCATCATTATCACGCCTTCATTGGTGGTACCTGCGCAAAAAGTGCTGGGGTCTATACCGCAGCTCCTTTTCCCGGTTTCCGGGAAACTGGCTTCGCGCAATCTTGACAGGTCCAAACGCCGTACTGCGAACACGGCTGCTGCGCTTTTTGTCGGCCTTGCCATCGTCAGCTGTGTAGGCACTTTGACCTCCAGTATTACGGCATCAACAGCGGGGATAGTTGATAACGGGATGAAGTCGGACTTCGTTGTGCGCTCGCAAGTTTTAACATCGCCTCTGCCCTCAGATCTGAAGTCAGATCTGGAAAAGGTCGGCGGTGTCAGATCCGTGACCAGCATGAACCTTGTACCCAATGTGAAGTATGACGGCAAAGAGCTTTCCGGTATGGGAAGCAGGAGCGTCAATGTTTCAGGGAACTATTTCAGGGATGTTATGGATGTGCACATGGTCAGCGGTACTGCCGATTCCGCTGTGAACAGGGGTGAACTCGTTGTAGGCAAAACGCTGGCTGACAATAATAAATGGAAAGTCGGCCAGACCCTTACCCTTTCTACGGCAGAGGGCGAGACCAAAGCCAAAGTCGGCGCCGTTACCGATTCTACGGAGTTCAGTTATGTTGTCTTCCTTCCGAAGGCCGTGACCGAAAAGCTGTCGAAAACCACTGCTGAACATACAACAGTCATGTACGTTACTGCAAAACCGGGTACGGACCTGAACGCAGTCCAGAAAAGGATAAAGGAAAAAGTCAAGAAATATTACGTGATCTCTGTGCTCAACAAGGAAGAGTTCAAATCCACGATCGCTACGATGATCAACGGCATCATGGTGATCATTTATGCGCTGCTGGCACTGTCGATCATTATTGCAGTCTTTGGTGTAGTCAACACTATGGCGCTGTCAATATCTGAACGGACCCGGGAGATCGGCCTGCTGCGGGCTATCGGTACCGGCAACGGGCAGGTCAGGGGCATGATAGCCATAGAGGCAGTTATGATATCTGTCCTTGGCACTGTGCTGGGGATCATTACCGGGGTCGCTGCAGGGGCAGTTGTCCAGAAGGTCTACACTGATAATGGCCTGGGGACTTTGGATATCCCATGGCAGCAGATCCTCGTATTCCTGGGGCTGTCTGTAGTGATAGGCCTTATAGCAAGCCTGTGGCCGGCCCGAAGCGCCCTTAAAATACCGGTTCTCAATGCCGTTAGTGATGAATGATAGGCTTGGGGCATGCGCATAATAGTTGCAGACTGTTCCGCCCGGTATTCAGGGCGCCTCAATGCTTCGCTTCCCCGGGCAAAAAGGGTGATACTGGTTAAAGCTGATCAGAGCTGCCTGATCTTTTCCGAGCTTGGGTCGTATAAACCGCTCAACTGGATGGCTGCGCCATGTACGCTGCGTGAGATCAGCAAGGGCAGCCCCCGGTATGCGTCTGCGTGCACCGATATGGATATCGACAGTGAGGGCAGGGGCGATAGGGATGAGGACCCTGAAGGCATTCCCGGTCCCCAGGATATGCCTGCCCCTCCCATGAAGTTCCTTCACGTATCGGCTGACAAGTCTTCCGACACCCTCATTATTGCGCTGTGGGATATTTTCAGCGACAGTGATTTTAATCTTGGCGAAGACCCGGGGCTGACCAAGGATGGGGTTGAAGACCATCTGCAGCACTATCTTGCCGTGCAGATCGAACGCATAGGGAAAGGCGCAAAACTGGTGCGCCGTGAATATCCAACTGCTATCGGACCGGTGGATATTATGGCAGTCGATGCTGACGGCATGCATGTGGCAATTGAGATCAAGCGTCACGGAGGTATTGACGGTGTGGAACAGCTGACGCGCTACTGTGAGCTGCTCAACCGTGATACGTCGCTGGCGCCGGTACGCGGGATATTCGCCGCACAGACTATCACGGCACAGGCGCGCACCCTGGCGGAAGACCGCGGTTTTGAATGCCTTATCCTTGATTATGAGGAAATGAAGGATGACAATTCCAGCGAGATCATGCTGTTCTAAGCTGTCCTGACGGGTTCAGCAGGCTGCCGGCAGGGATCCTTTAATTATCTCCTTAAAAATATCCGTAAACAGCGTATGTATGGCGGACAGCTGCTTTTGCCTGGGCTGGACGATGCTCAGCATAAGCGGCGGTACTGACGTATTCTCCAGTTTCAGATGATGGAGCCTCCCCCTGTCCTTTAACGGGTCGATATCTGCCAGAAAACCGATCCCTGCGTTGTTTTCTACCATGCTGTTGACTATGTTGATATTCTTGTTCTGGTACAGGATAGAGGGGTAGGTGCCAGTTTTGCGTGAAATTAGCCTGAATGCCTTATAATGGCTGCTTTTTGGGCTCAATAAAATGAATTTTTCATTTGCCAGCTCTTCAAACCTGACGCTGCTCCTGTCCGCCAGAGGGTGCTGCGGGCTGACAGTGATTTCAAAAGGGATATGCAGTATCGTCTCGCTTCTTAGATAGGGGGCTGTAACTGGTTCCAGAGAGAATATCGCTGCCAGCTCAATATCACCGTTGCCAAGAGCGTTAAGCAAGTCATGGGAACTGCCCTCAGTCAGGGCCACATTGCCGCTGATGCCGGCCTTCTCGAGTGCAGGGATTATTGCTGCCGTATAATAGGAAGCGATAGTATTAGGGATACCCGCATGTATGACTGCGCCGTTTATGCTGGAAATCTCTTCCTGCGCCTTTCCCAGTTCTGACAGGGCTGATTTTGCGTGCTTATAAAATATTTTGCCGTTTTGCGTCAGAGCCATCCTTTTATGGGACTGGTCCCGTATGATCAGCTGCGCTTTGAGGTCATTCTCGAGGTGTTTTATAGCATATGAAATAGTAGGCTGGCTGACATGGTATTTTTCAGCTGCCTTGGTGAAGCTTTTTTCTTCGGTAAGGGCGATGAAATACTGGATGTCTTTTAACCGCATTTATACTATCCTATGGTTTTGATGCTACATAACGCATCATATAGGAGTCTTCTATCACTGCTATCAGGTTTGACTATAGGCTCTGCAGAGATACATAATACGTACCATAATTTTCATTTATACTGGCAGTTTAAGGAGGTTCATTTTATGGATGGCCAGGCAATTTTGAACGACCCTTTTCGGAACAGGGGTACGGCTTTTACAGTGGAGGAGCGTAAAGAGTACGGTTTAACAGGGATGCTCCCTATCCACGTCCAGACGCTGGAGGAACAGGCTGCACAGACGTATGCCCAGTTCCTTTCCAAAGATTCGGATATTGAAAAACGCAATTTCCTTATGACGGTTTTCAATACGAACAGGGTCCTGTTTTACAGGCTGATGTCAGAGCATCTGGTGGAATTCATGCCGATAGTCTATGACCCTGTTATTGCGCAGGATATTGAACATTACCATGAGCTGTTCATCCAGCCGCAGGGAACAGCCTATCTGGATATCAACCATCCGGAGAATATCCGGGCAAGCCTTGAAAATGCTGCTGACGGACGCCATATCCGCCTTATCGTGGCCACTGATGCCGAAGGTATCCTGGGCATTGGCGACTGGGGGACGAACGGGTCGGAGATCTCTGTCGGGAAGCTGATGATCTACACGGCTGCTGCCGGTATTGACCCTGCAGAAGTATTGCCTGTATCCCTTGATGTCGGCACAAATAATGAAAGGCTGCGCGAAAACCCTCTGTATCTGGGGAACCGGCATGCGCGGATATATGGGGAGCAGTACGATGATTTTATTGAAAAATTCGTTGAGGCAGCTGAAGATCTGTTCCCGGGGCTTTACCTCCATTGGGAAGATTTCGGGCGCTCGAATGCTACGAGGATCCTTAAAAAGTACCAGGATAGGATCACGACATTCAACGATGACGTGCAGGGGACGGGTATCGTCTCCATGGCAGGCATCCTTGGCGGCCTCAATATTTCAGGGGAGAAGCTTGTTGACCAGCGTGTGCTGACTTTTGGTGCAGGGACTGCCGGCGTTGGTATTGCAAACCTCATTATGGATGAGATGGTCCGTTCAGGCCTGAGCGAAGAGGAAGCCCGAAAGCATTTCTACCTTGTTGACAAGCAGGGGCTGCTGTTTGAGGATACTGAAGGCCTGACTGAAGAGCAGAAGCCATTTGCCCGCCAGCGTTCTGAATTTGAGGATGCAGATAGCCTGACAGGCCTTCTGGCAATCGTCAGGGCGGTACATCCCACAGTGATGATCGGCACATCTACCCAGGCCGGCGCTTTTACGGAGCAGGTCGTCAGGGAGATGGCTTCCCATACCGAACGGCCTATTATCTTCCCGCTGTCGAACCCCACAGAGCTCGCTGAGGCCAAGGCTGAGGACCTGATCCGCTGGACGGAAGGCCGTGCCCTTGTGGGCACAGGCATACCTGCTGCGGATGTTGAATACAATGGTGTGACGTATCAGATTGGGCAGGCAAATAATGCCCTGATGTATCCCGGGCTGGGCTTGGGCGTCCTGGTATCTGATGCAAAAATACTTAATGGCGAAACGATATCCCGTGCAAGCCATGCCCTGGGAGGTATCGTTGATGCCTCTAAGCCGGGCGCTGCTGTGCTTCCTCCTGTTTCTGACCTGACGGAGTTCTCCGACACCATCGCCCATGCCGTTGTTGAAAGCGTACTTGAGCAGAAGCTGAACCGTAAGGATATCACTGATATTGATGCGGCTATCGTATCTGAAAAATGGACACCGGAATACAAGCAGCAGCTGCGCATGAAGTAGATGCGGAGTAATCAGACAGCAGGCAGGTATAGGGGGGGCAGGCATAGTGTTTATGCAATCGATCGGAAGCGTGATCAGTATTATGCTGATCATAGTGCTTGGTTTTGCGCTGGAGAGATCCAAATTTTTCCACGACAGTTTTGCCGGGGATATCTCGAAACTCATTATCAGGATCGCGCTGCCTGCCGCCATTTTTGTTTCGGTCCTGAAATACCTGACGCGAGGCAGCCTCATATCTTTTATGGGGGCGCTCATGTATCCCCTTGGAGCTGTCCTCATCTCCTATGTGATCGCATACCTGCTGGTGAAAATATTCAAGATCCGTCCCGGACGGCGGGGCATATTCATGAATACAGTGGCTAATGCCAATACTATTTTTATCGGCCTTCCCCTGAATATAGCCCTGTTCGGGGATAAAGCCACTTCGTATTTCCTGGTTTACTACCTTACAAACACTATTTCTACATGGGCTATCGGCGTTATCCTGATTTCGCAGGATGACCCCACGCAGGCAGATAAAAAAGCGAAATTCGACTAGAAAAAGCTTGTCACGCCGCCGCTGCTGGGGTTCCTAGCGGCGCTTATATTCCTCCTGCTGGGAATACAGCTGCCTTCATTCATCAGCTCTTCGCTGACTTACGTCGGAAATCTGGTGACTCCGCTTTCCCTGATTTATATTGGGATCGTCCTCAGCAAGGCAGGGCTGAAAAGTATCCGGATCGACAGGGATACTTCCCTTGCCCTGCTGGGGCGGTTCATTATCTCACCTGCAATAATCATTATCCTGTTTATGGCTTTCGGCGCTTCGCTGCCGCTGCTGCTTAAACAGGTCCTGATAATCCAGTCAGCTGTGCCTGCCCTGGCGGTCCTTCCTATACTGGCCAACGAATCGCATGGCGACGTTGAATACGCAACGAATATTGTTACAACATCGACCCTGCTGTTCGTTGCAGTAGTCCCGATACTGAGTGAACTCGTTATTTATCATCCTGTCCTTGTATGACGCACCGTGGGGCGTGACGGCGCCGGGGCAGGCGGGGGGGGGACGGATATGTGGCGGCGTGCAGCAGTGCGATGAAATTGCTGATTGCTGAATAAGCTGGATAAGGTGCTGTGTAAGGAAATCGGGGTATGCCTGCTCTATTGGGCACTTAGGATATCAACAACGAACACGAGGGTAGAATTTGCCGGGATGCCGTTCTGCGCGGTATCGCCGTAACCCTCGGACGGCGGGACTACCAGCAGGACCTGTGAGCCGACAGTCTGGCCGGCAAGCCCGTTCGTCCAGCCCTTGACCACCTGGGAGAGGCTGAAAGTCGTGGGCCCTCCGCGTGACCATGAACTGTCGAATGGCTTGCTGGCGTCTCCGCCCAGAAGCCAGCCTTTATACTGCACGGTCACGGTATCAGAGGGTTTGACTGCTGCGCCCGATCCTTTGATAAGCGTCTGCGCTACCAGGGTTCCATTGGATTTATACGTATCAAGCCCTGAAATTGACGGCTCCCCATTCTTCCCCAGGGCCACTTTAGGCAGTGAAGGGTCAGCGGGGGCAACTGGTGTGCCCGATGCGCGGGCAGGCACTTTCTTTGCATCTGTCAGAGTGAGGGCGAGAAGGTAGCTGGCGGGCTGCGCTGAGCTGCTCTGTGTGGAAGTGCTGCTGCTTTTTACTCCAATAACAACAGTTGAGTTTACCCGCATATTTTTGAAAAGCTTGTAGAACCCCTCCTGCATCCCCGATTTGGTCAGGAAAGTATTGCATACAGGGCTGCTTGCCCATGTGGAGCTGATCTCTTTTCCTGTAGAGGGATTCAGCACTATCTGATGGAGGCATAGCTGATCACCGTCTTCAGCCTTTTTCCCGTTGCCTTCGCGGGCAATCTGATAGGTATAGTTTTTTACATCGTAGGGGGTCTTGAAAGTGATCGTGGGCTTTTTACCCATTTCGCCTTTGACGGTGAACGGTTTGTCGCTCAGTTCAGCGAAAGCATCTTTCGTCCCTTCTTTTTGTGAAGATGAACCGCAGGCGGTCGCAGTTATGCATATGGCCCCTGTGCAGATTATTGCTGTAAGGGCGTACGCGATTTTTCGAACAGTCTTATTTACCATAATACCTATGGTAGTGGGGCGAGTGTAAAAGGTGGTGGTGGAGGCTGTTCCCCGGAATGGGAAAACACTGAGAGCCTCCTGAATTTCTACAGCTTCGGGCGAAGTATGAGGGAGTTATGCCCATGTTCCGTTAAAATAGGTACGTTAAAGGAAAAATCAGGAGCTTCATAGTGACAAACAACGAAACAGAAACTGATGAGAAGCTTGAAGAGGATAGCAGGCCTCAGGCCGGTGAGCCGGACAGCAGGCTGGCTTTCCGCAGTGGGGACAGCGGGCGCTGCGAGGGGCCGGGCGCTGCTGTGCCGGAAGACGGGCTGCAGGGCGGCGATGCGAGGCATACAGCTGATGTTTCTGATAACGGCCAGGAAGGCGAAGCTGAGTCGGGATCCGGCGGCCGGGCGTCGCATCGCGAAGAGCCGCGAAAAACACGGAAATCCACACGTAAATTTATTGCACGGTATATACTGGCGCCATTTTTTGCGGTAGCTGCCGTTGTTGCGCTTGTTGCCGGGATATTGTTTTCAACGGTATGGGGGCCGCGGCACACTTTAAGCGCGCGTGCTGAAAACCTGAACACCAATATTGTATATACGGCCGATGGTGTGGCGAATATCAGCGGTTCCCGCCTGACGGTAAAAGTTACAGGCAGAACTGGTACTGAAGTATGTGTGGCGGTTGCCAATGCACGTGATATTTCTGAATGGGCAGCCAGCGAAAAGCATACTGTCCTCACCGGGCTGGCATCATGGTCTTCCCTTTCCTCACGGGTTGGAGGCGGCACCGCTGCGCAAAGCAGCATGGACACCTTCCGCAGTTCTGACCTGTGGCAGTCCGTTACCTGTAACCAGGGGTCTGTGACCGTGAATGTCCCAGATTCTGACGGGAAGGCCGTTATTGCAGGCTCGTCCCGGCCAATCAGTTCGGTAACGATGGACTGGGTGCGTCTCACGCCTGTAAACTTTAGCCGGCCATGGTACATCGCTGCCGGAGTGTGCGCCGTACTTGCTATTTTGAGCGCTACCATACTCGCTGCATTCAAGCGCCGGCCAAAGGCGAAAAGGAATCTGGCGGCAGATGGCGCTGAGCATCAGGATACAGAACAGACACAGGTGCTTATGGATGTTACAGAGCAGTTCCGGTATCAGCGGCCTGATGTAGTCCCTACCCACCGTGATCCCGGCCGGCAGCGCGGACGCGGCTTGTTCCGGCGCAGGAACCGTGGAGTGATAAGCGCTGAAGAGGCGCTTACCGCTGATTCCCAGCTGGATGCTGCTTCGGGGACACCTGCGATCGTTGATCCCAGAAGGGCGAATATGGTTGAGCGGGTAGCCCGGAATAATGCTTCAGAGGGAAGTGATGCTACTGCCGGAGGATCCCCCGATTCTGCCGTGACTGCAGCCGATATACTCAACCGTGCCCGTTCGCACAGAGGTTCCCGCAGCGATGCTGACAGCCCCTCAAATCAAAGGCTGTCCGCACTGGCAGCCCGGACCGCAGAAGGGCCTTCCGATACAGAGGGCAGCGGCAGCGAGGCAGCTGAAGAGGCATCTACTACCGCATCGTTCAGCGAAATGGCAGCATGGCTTGAGCGTGTCAGGCGCGAAGGGTCCAAGCCTCCGGAAGATAATACAGTCGATATCCTTGCAGATGAAAAAGAAGATGCTGCCCGCCGCAGGCTATTTGAAAACTCTGACAATACACAGATAACAGACATAGAGTCGGCGCTGGACGGCAGCCATGATATTCAGGGGCCGGCCGCAGATGATACTGAGGCTTCTGGTCCCACTGGCGGCGACAGCGGCGGCACGGACAGGAATACTGATGAGAATACCGAAAGCAGCGGAGGTGCCAATGACTAAAGATATGTGGATACGGACTGCCAGGCGGGCAGGGGCTGCCCTGTTCAGCATAGCTGCTGTGGCTGCCCTTGCTTCGTGCGGGACTCCCGGGCCTAAGAAAACGGACATGTCGAATACAACAGTGGTAACGGTAAGCCAGGAAGAAAGGATCCGCAAGCGTATCATCCAGCGCATTTTAGAGCTTGATGATTCAAAAGACACTGAGGCGCTCAAACAGTTTGCCTCCGGCCCTGAGCTGACAGTACGGACAAGCCAGCTGGCAGTAGCTAAAGCAACGGATTCCATAGACCAGACTGCAGATATCCCTGACGGCGTGCAGCAGATCATGATCCCGACTGAGGCAAACTGGCCGCGTTCAATCTTTTCCATCACAACAACCACAGAAAACCAGCAGTCAGGCCGCCTGCTGGTGTTTTCACAGGATTCTGCCCGTCAGAATTATAAGCTGTGGGGGCTGGTCCGCCTGTTCTCAGGTGTCCAGCTGCCTACGTTCCGTCAGCAGACCCCGGCAACAAAAAGCTCTGCTGAGATCAATGATCCGAACCATACCGGTACGGCAGATCAGGGCGGGCTTGTTATGACTCCTGCCGATGCGGTACGGCAGTATGCAGATATCCTGCAGAACGGATCTTCAAGCAAGTATGCGAAGAGTTTTGAGAACGATTCCCTGCGCACTGAACTTGCGAAACTTACTGCGACTATAGATGACGGTGTGAAGCGCAACGGCGGTACACAGCAGCAGACATTCACATATAAGGATGGGGCGATCCGCGTGCTTATGACTGCCCAGGCCTCCCGCCTGAAAGGGGCGAAGCTGGGGGCACTCGTTATTGCCCAGATCGATTCTTCGTGGACAAGGACAGCGGGTGAGGACCGTACATCGCTTCCGATCTCTGATGCAGAAAAAGCACTGTTCGGTGACCAGGAAGGCAAGCAGACAATAGTAGCCAATTACACTAATGTGGTTGCCTTATACGTCCCCTATGCGAACAGCGGCTCTAATGCCAAAGTGGAGTGTGTGGGGGCCGAACGGGTCCCCGTGTCCGTAGAAGCGCGGTGACCTGCAGCAGGGTGCTGCGTATGGCAGGCGGTGCTGCTCCCATACAAAGCGGCACCGCTGCATGGGAGCAGCATAGCGGGTAATTGGATAACTGGATAACTGGATAAAAGAGGGATATTATGACTAATTCTCAAAGCGGCGCACAGCCCCAGCCTTTCTCGGGTATGAACCTTGCCGGTGCTGTGGACCTGGAGGCGCTTAAACATAAAGTAGATGCTACTGCAGGCGAATCGGGCGGCGCCCCCGCAGCCGGCGGGTATGTGACGGATGTGGATTCTTCAGGCTTCGAATCGATGGTCCGTATGTCAGCTACATATCCGATCCTACTTTTGATGTGGCAGTCGGATGATAACAGGTATTTTGACCTGGCTGGGAAGCTTGCCGATATCGTTAACGGGCTTAAGGGTCAGATACAGCTTGCCCGCATGGATATTGGGTCGAACCCTCAGATAGTCCAGGCGCTGCGGATGCAGGGCGCTCCCGCTCTGTATGCGCTTATTGGCGGCAGGCCTATGCCGATCCTTCAGGGGATGCCTTCTGATGATGAGCTTGCACAGGTCAGGGATCAGATACTCCCGCAGCTTATAGCCGCAGCCCGGCAGTCAGGCGTAACCGGGAACGCACCGTATATCGGTGACGGCAGCCCTGATTCTTCTGACAGCACGCAGGGCAGCGGCGGACAGGATGCTTCCGATGCAGGGGCTGCCGGCTCCTCCGGACCGCAGATCCCAGCTGGCCATGAAGAAGCTTACGGTTTTGCCCGTAACGGTGAATATGCGAAGGCTGCGGCCGCGTATAAGAAGATCGCCGAATCCGATCCCCATGACAGTGTTGCGGCGCGTGAGTATGCCAAGGCTGCGCTTCTCGATCGCAACGGCGCTTCAGATGTGCGTGTTGTGCGCCAGGCTGCGGGGGATGATCCGGACAGCATGGAAGCCCAGATGGATGCAGCCGATATCGATATGATCGGCGGGCATATCGAGGATGCTTTCAGCAGGCTTCTTGATTTCCTTGCAGCAGGCCATAAGCAGAATACTGATGCTGTCAGGCAGAGGCTCCTTGAATATTTTGCTATCCCTGAGGCTGGTGATGACCGGGTACGCAGGGCGCGTGCGCGGCTTTCCGCTTTAATGTACTGACAATTTTAATGTACTGACACAGTACCGGCAGTACCGGCAGTACCGGCAATCAATATGCCGGCCTGCCCATTATCCCTGCCGCATCTTTCAGGCTGATATGCGGTTCGTCCCGAAACCTTCGTGGAATTGGGGGCCGGAAGCTTCCAGCTCGGCAATATAGCGGTCTTTCCAGCTGCTGTAGGGATGCTCGGCCAGGCCGTCATTGGAGAAACGCCAGTCATCGGTTATTTCAGTAATGCAGAATTCGGGGATCAGCAGATTGGTTACAGGCTTGCTCCGGCTTGTTTCCGCGGCTACAAGCGGATAGTTGTCCCCGCCGAATACATCGAGGTTCCATCCGTCTTCGCCTATCCACGCGGTATACCGTGTTTTGACTAAGGATTTGCCTCCCCGCCTGATGAGTTCCACAGCGATATCAGGGTCGATCTCCCTGTCTGCTTCGTAGCGCGTCCCGCTCATGGAAGGGCCTTTGACCGTTACCGATGCTGAGCGGAAACGGTTGCGGTATTTATCAACGGCCTCCAGGGGGTCTGTATGTTCATCTACCTGTGCGTCTGTATTCGCAGCCCTGATCCGGACCCGCAGAGCGTAGTTATCTTCATGTATGTAATAGCTCTGGATTATCAGGGAAGGCTCTTCGCTGATGGTGAGGTCGCATGGAAGGCTGTAGCAGAAGAACCGGCGGTCGTATTCAAAATCAGAAAAAGGGTCGCTCATCGCTGGAACTCCATTCCGTAGATTTGCTCTTCATCCATATTTTAGATGTTTCTGCGTACTTTATATCTTTACATCCGCTAAGATATGGCTAAGGTATGGGCAGGCATCCGTATGGTTTTTGTCCCTATTGTGCATCTGTGTCTGCACAGGTCCTGTATGGGACAGGCTGTATTAAACTTAGTAGCAGGACATACGGTTACAGGCAGTATCATGATGCAAGGAACTGGGAATGCGGATAAAGAATATTGTTATTTCTTCCCTGATGGGTGTAATAATCATATTCTTTGCTTTCGCTGTGTCGTGGGTTGCTGAAAATGTGCATACAGATCCTTTCGGTATACAGGGAAGCTATTCTTCTTTAGTCGTGCAGGACGACAGCACTCTCAGCGGAGCCGATCGTGAACGGATTGAGAAAAGCGGTGCTGTTTCAAAGCTGAAAGATTTTTTAGATCGGGAAAATATTGATATAGTTGCTGTCCCAACAGGGGATTCATTCCCTCAGGCTGTTGTCTATTCACCCTCCCATTCCATCTGATGGGCAAAACAGGTGATGTCTGCCGGCAGCAGCGATGTTATGGCAGTCGCAGAAAGCTGTGCCTGCCGTAGCGCAATGCCGCAGCAAGCCTTTCTGTATGCTTTTGGGGCCGGATGTGCAGGATATGGATAGGCGTTCAGCTGTGGATTATGCCGGTTATCACCTGAAAGCAGATGGCTATATCCCCCGGGGGCAGTCTTATTTCGATCCTGAAGGGAACGGCGGAAGCTTAAATAATAAAATACTGATTTTTCTTCCCGGGGAAGCAATCAGGAGAGTAGGGCAGACCGAGAAATCAACCGCATTGTGCTCTGCAGTTTTCTTTGATGCTGATCTTGGCACTCTTGTTAAACTGGCAAGAAATGATTTTCTGTATCTTGTTGAGCATGACCTGGACCGTGAACAGCCAGAATCGTTCCGGGGCCTTCTTGTTGTTTCCGCAGTTTACATCGTTGGAGCCCTTGCCCTTATGCTTATCGCGCTTATCCTGTTTTCATCAGCAGGCCTTGAAACATTGAGGGAAAGCTTGCCTGACCTGGCTGTCCGCAGGCTGTTCGGCGCCCCCAGAAGCCTGCTCCTTACAAGGGTGTATTCTTTCCTCGCATTCGTTATAGTTTTGCCGGCGCTGGCTCCGCTGCTGTTCTATTCGATGCTTTCCCCTTATCATCAGTCTGCTGCTGTGATTGCTGGGATAATTGCGCTGATTTATGCTTTTGCAGCTGTAAGGGCAACACGGTACCTTACTTCGAAGGATGTGATCTGAAATGGTGCAGGGACAGGTACAGGGTTCTGAGGCCTTTGCTTTTGTGGAGTGCAGGGATATCAGCAAAGCATACCGGCAGGGAAGGGAAAAGGTCCAGGCGCTGGAAAGGGTATCGCTTAAAATCCTTCCTTCACAGGCAGTCGCGGTCGTGGGGCCTTCAGGCTGCGGGAAAACGACCCTTCTCAATATTATCGGCTGCCTGCTGGCTCCGGACTCGGGTACGCTGCTTATCAAAGGGCATGAGCCGAAGCGTACAGACAAAACACTGTCGCAGCTGCGGAACAGTACTTTCGGATATATCCGTCAGGATTATGCGCTTATTGGGACGGAGACTGTAGGGCATAATGTTTCCATACCGCTTGAATATGCCGTGCCTAAAATGAAACGTGCTGACCGGCGCAGCAGGGTTTTTTCTTCGCTGCAGAAGGTCGGGATGGAATGGGCGATACACCGTAAGTCTGATGCGCTGTCAGGCGGGGAACAGCAGAGGGCAGCTATTGCGCGGTGCCTGGTCAATGATCCGTCGATTATTATTGCCGATGAGCCTACAGCAGCGCTGGACCATAAAAATGCAGCGGATATAACAGGGCGGCTCCTCAGCCTTACGCATGATCCAGATACCCCTCGGGCGCTGATAGTGGCGACACATGATATGCGGCTCGCTGAACAGTGCGACAGTATTATTACTATTTCTGACGGGAAAATAACAGATATGCAGTAGGTACGCAGTAAAACAGGCAGGCATCAGGATAGATAAAAGATAAATAAAATAGTCCATGCATATATGAGCAGCGGCAGAGCCCTCATATGGCTCTCAGTATGGCCTAAATAAGGGCCTGGGCGCCTGTATATGAAACCCTGCGCGCCCGGACCGGCGATTTTGACCGCCAGATACGCTAAAGTAGAAGCGCTCGGGTTTGTAGCTCAGTGGATAGAGCGTCTGTCTCCGGAACAGAAGGTCGAGGGTTCGAATCCCTTCAAGCCCACGGAAACAGTGGAATTCCTGGATGCAGGAGACAGATGGAGATCCCATGAACCCTGAAAAACTCGCACAGATTATTGCGCAGGCCGCACATACCCTTGTTGCTGAAGGGAAGGCCGGGGATCTTACCGATACCATGCTTCCTGAAGACGGCGAAATCGTCGTTATGCGTCCCAAAGACCGGGCGCACGGTGACTGGTCAACAAATATTGCCATGCAGCTGGGCAAAAAGGCAGGCATGGCGCCCCGTGACCTGGCGCAGAGGTTTGCTGATGTGCTTTCTGCGGCTGACGGCATTTCTTCCGTGGAAGTAGCAGGGCCGGGTTTCATCAACATTACCCTGGATTCAGCTTCTGCCTCCCAGATCGTCAATGAGATACTGGAGCAGGGTCCCAGGTTCGGCACGAACAGCCATCTTGCAGGAAAAACTGTGAACCTTGAATTCGTTTCGGCAAACCCTACAGGGCCTATCCATATTGGGGGGACACGCTGGGCTGCTATCGGCGATGCCCTTGCACGGGTGCTGGAAGCGAACGGTGCGAAGGTTATCCGTGAGTATTATTTCAACGACCACGGCGAGCAGATCAACAGGTTTTCCCGGTCGCTTGTGGCTGCCGCCCATGGCGAGCTTACCCCCGAAGACGGTTATAAAGGCACATATATCAATGAAATTGCTGATGCTGTTATCGCCCAGGCTCAGGCTGAAGGTATCGATATCCTCAGCCTGCCCCGCGTAAAAGCTGAAGACGGGGCAGAAGGGGACAGCCCGCAGCGTGAAGAATTCCGCAACCGCGGAGTTGCCATGATGTTTGATGAGATCAAGAAGTCCATGGCTGATTTCCGCGTGGACTTTGACGTCTACTTCCATGAGAACTCCGTTTATGAGGACGGTGAGGTCGATAAAGCTGTAGAACGTCTTAAAAGCCTTGGCGATATTTACGAGAAGGACGGTGCTACATGGTTCCGGTCTACAAAGTACGGTGATGATAAAGACAGGGTCATTATTAAGTCCAATGGCGAGGCGGCCTATATCATGGCCGATATTGCTTACTACCTCAATAAGCGTCACCGTGCACAGGACCCTGCAGATATTGCTGTTTATATGCTTGGGGCCGACCATCACGGATACGTACAGCGCCTGCAGGCAGTATGCGCGGCTTTCGGCGATAAACAGAATTACAATATGCAGATCCTCATTGGGCAGCTGGTGAACGTTATCAAGGATGGGCAGCCGGTCCGCATGAGCAAGCGCGCCGGCAATGTGGTGACGATTGATGACCTTGTTGATGCCATTGGGGTCGATGCTGCGCGCTATTCCCTGGAACGGACTACGTATAATCAGAATATCGATATTGACCTGGATCTGATGTCAAAGCATTCCAATGAAAATCCCGTATACTATGTGCAGTATGCGCATGCACGTTCCAGAAATGTTGACCGTAACGCACAGGCTGCAGGCATTACCGGAGAGGATGCCGACCTGGGCCTTCTGGATACGGCGGCGGATTCCGAGCTGCTGGCTCAGCTGGCCCTGTATCCGTCAGTAGTGCTGACAGCTGCGGACCTTAACGAACCGCACAGGATCGCCCATTATCTGGAGGATCTCGCAGGCAAATACCACCAGTGGTATGCTGCGGAACGGGTGGTCCCCATGCCGCTGACGGGTCCGGAAGAAAAGGCGGCAGATGCCGAGGCCCTGCGCGCGGCCAAAAACCCTGGTCCTGCCTGCGCTGCCGCCCGCCTTAAGCTGAACGATGCTGCATGCCAGGTATTCGAGAACGGCCTCGGGCTGCTGGCAGTCACAGCTCCCGATAAAATGTAGCATTGCTGCGGAGTATGCTGCTGCAGACACTGCTGTAACATGGCAGGGTGCCGTACGGTGCCGGCGATGTCCTGCGGATGCCCCATAATTATCAAGCTTACCGGTGCGTGGCACGTGACGGCTTCAGACGTATGATCCCGCATGGCATCGGGGCGGCTGGGGTTGAACCTCCCGTCTCTGCCGATCCCTGCCGTCGCATGGGCATAGGGCTTAGTGCCGGAGACGGGGGAGCAGTTTTACTGTTATGCATGCGAAGGTGTTTGTTAAAGGTATTTCCGGGCGCCGTACTATAAAAATCATTGCAGCCGTGCTTGCGGTTTTCATCGCGGGCAGCAGCGTAGCCGGATGCTCGGCCCCATGGGGGAAAACAGGCGGCAAAGGCCTGGCTAAAGTGGTTTTTATGATGTCGTGGGCGCCCGATACTAATCATATCGGCGTGTTCGTGGCGCGTGAAAAAGGGTATTATGCGAAGCTCGGCCTTGATGTTGATATCCTGGCAGCAAGCCAGACCGGTGCCGAGCAGTCTGTTTCCGGGGGCGGGGCTGATTTTACGCTGTCCAGTATGGCTAACGTTGCAGATGCGAACATCAAAGACGGGCAGCTTTCCCTTATTATGCAGGTACAGCAGAAAACTTCTGCTATCTGGTGCTCTCTGGCTTCAAACAAAGCTATTGCTTCCCCCAAAGATTTTGACGGCAAGACTTTTGCAACTTTTGGCGGCAGCGAATCTGATGCTGTTGTCAAAAGGATGATCAGGAAAGCGGGAGGCAAAGGCGAATTCGACAAGGTCACAGCAGGCACATCAACGTTCAGCGCCCTGTCTTCAGGGAGGGCTGATTTTGGCGGATTTTATGCCACATGGGAAGGCATACAGGCTGAAATGTACGGCCCTAAGCTGAAATGTTTCACTGAACCCGACTACGGTGTACCCGGCAATGCTGATGAGCTGGGCATAGTCTCCAGCAGCTCTTACTTAAAACAGCACCCTGATATTGCAGAGAAATTCGTGAAAGCGACCCAGGAAGGCTACATGTACTCGTATACCCACCCTGACGATGCGGCACAGATACTTGCCGGTTCTTCTGAAGGCAAAGTCGCCGGGCTCAGGCCTGATTTTGTAAAACGCAGTATGGCAGCCATTACTTCCGGTCAGTACTGGGGAGATATTTCCCGCCTGAAAAACGGCACATCCACTTTTGGGGCTATAGATTATGCTTCAGGGCAGAAATATTTCGATTTCCTCTTCGAATCCGGTGCGTATAAGGACGCGCAGGGCCGGCCGGTAAAATCTGCTCCGGCCGCTACGGCACAGGCGACCGGAAAGTATCTGGCCAGCCAGGAGGCTGTGCTTAAAGGTATTGAAAGATAGCTCAGGGTTCAGGAAGGAATGACTGCCATGCGGATCATGATGGACTGCGATACCGGCATTGATGATGCCCTGGCCATCCTGTACCTTTTGGGGTCACCGGATGCTGAGCTGATTGGGGTAACGGGGGTTTTCGGCAATGTGCAGGGGAGTGTGGCTGTACACAACAGCCGCGGCTTGCTGGACTGCCTTGGACGGCCGGATATCCCTGTGTATGAAGGTGCCGGCGAACCGTCATATTGGCAGGCCGGCTCCGGGACCGCAGGGAGGCCGTATACAATAGACCCGGGATGTGAGCGGTTCCATGGGAAAAACGGATTTGGAGGGGCACAGCTTCCCGGCCTCCCTTCTTCGTACTCCCGCGGCAGTATATATGCAGATGGTGCGGCGGCAATAGCTGAAGCGGTGAGGCGTTACGGCACTAGTGTGACCATACTTGCTACAGGGCCGCTGACTGATATTGATGAAGCCCTTCGCCGGGCACCGGATATTGCCCCGAAGATGAAGCTGGTGATGATGGGCGGGACTCTTACCCAGCCCGGCAACTGTTATGATCTGGTGTGCGAGACGAATATTATCAATGATCCGGAAGCTGCTGACAGGGTTTTCCATTCAGGCGCTGATATTACAATGGTCGGGCTTGACGTGACCCATCAGTGCCTGATGACCCGCGGCCATATGCGTGCTGTCAGGCAGGCGGATACACCGCTGGCGGAGTTTGTCTGCCAGATGGCGGATTATTATATTTCCGCTAACGAAGCCGCAGATCCGGTTTTTGCACAGGGAAGCCCGCTCCATGACCCACTTGCTGCGGCTGTTGCCCTTGACCCTTCTCTGGTGCAGCTGTTCCCGATCAGCCTTCGTGCAGAAACGAGGACAGGGGACGGCTACGGGGTGCGCGGCCGTACTGTCGGTGATCCAGCTATGCTCCATACGTCTGCGGATGAGCCGGGCAGCAAGGCATCTGTCTCCCATACTCGGGCAGCCCTTGGCGTTGATTCTGCGCGTTTTGTATCTGCGTGGCATAAGCGCCTGCTGAAGGTATGTTCGGAGTATCCGCAAAGGTAAAGGCAGCGAGACATTTCAGTATGTATCAGGACTATCTAAAAACTTGAGCCGCAAACACTCAAGTTTGGAATAATAGTGCTGGAAGCCCTGTTAAATACTGCAGGATATATAAGTAACGCCGGTAAACCCCGGCAGCAGTATGAACAGGAGACTCAATGGACGAAAAGTTTACAACGATGGCCCAGGAGGCCATAGGTGATGCGGTGCAGAGCGCTTCCGCTGCAGGGAATCCCCAGGTGGGGCCGCTGCATCTGCTTGATTCCCTCCTCCGCCAGGATGGCGGGGTCGTCAAAGGGCTGATCCAGGCTTCGGGCGCTGATGCGCAGAAGATAGGGGCGCAGGTACGCCGCGCACTGGCCAGCCTGCCAAGCGCAAGCGGATCCTCTACGGCCCAGCCCGATGCCAGCCGCCAGCTGGCAAAAGTGCTGTCAGACGCCCGCAGGGAAATGAACAGCCTGGGAGATGAGTATATCTCAACAGAGCATCTGCTTATTGCTATTGCCCAGAGCGACGGGGAAGCAGGGGATATCCTGCGCAGCGCAGGTGCCGATGCAAAAGCCCTCCGCAAAGCTATCCCTGAGGTGCGCGGCGGCGCTAAAGTTACGAGCCCGGATGCGGAAGGGGCATATAAAGCTTTGGAAAAATATTCAATCGACCTGACAGAGCGTGCCCGCGAAGGGAAGCTCGACCCCGTAATCGGTCGTGACGCAGAGATACGCCGTGTCATCCAGATACTGAGCCGCAGGACCAAAAACAATCCTGTCCTTATCGGCGAGCCGGGAGTAGGGAAAACGGCTGTAGTAGAAGGACTTGCCCAGCGCGTAGTTGCAGGTGACGTCCCTGCGGGGCTGCAGAACAGGCGGATCATCTCCCTTGATATGAGCTCTATGGTTGCAGGCAGCAAATACCGCGGTGAATTTGAAGAGCGCATGAAAGCAGTGCTCAATGAAATCAAAAAGTCTGACGGCAATATTATCACTTTCATTGATGAGATCCACACTATCGTTGGCGCCGGCGCAACTGAAGGGTCCATGGATGCCGGCAACATGCTCAAGCCTATGCTGGCCCGCGGTGAGCTGAGGCTTATTGGTGCTACAACGCTTGATGAATACCGCGAGAATATTGAAAAAGACCCTGCCCTCGAACGCAGGTTCCAGCAGGTCTTCGTCGGTGAACCCAGTGTGGAAGATACCATCGCTATCCTTCGGGGGCTGAAGCAGCGGTATGAGGCACATCATAAAGTTACTATCGGCGATGATGCGCTGGTGGCTGCTGCCACACTGTCAAACCGGTATATTTCAGGCCGGCAGCTTCCGGATAAGGCGATCGACCTGGTCGATGAGGCTGCTGCCCATCTGCGTATGGAACTGGATTCTGAGCCGGAAGAGATTGATGAGCTCCAGCGCCGCGTCACAAGGCTGGAAATGGAGGAAATGCAGCTTAAAAAAGCTGAGGATACAGCCTCGCGCGAGCGCCTCGAAAAGATCCAGTCAGAACTGGCCGATACCCGCGAACAGCTTGCAGGCCTGAATTCCCGCTGGAGTGCGGAGAAAGCCGGCCATAACAAGATCGGCGATCTGCGTGCACAGCTTGATGCACTGCGTGTGGAAGCAGATAAGGCGACCCGTGAAGGTGATCTGGAGCATGCCTCCAAGATCCTGTACGGGCAGATCCCTGAAATCCAGAAACAGCTTACCGAAGCTGAATCTAAAGCCGATCAGCATGGCGGTGCTGCGGAGGCCGGCAGTGCCGATGCTGAGGGCGGCAGCCCGGATACGGAACCGATGGTCCCTGACCATGTGGATGCCGACTCCGTGGCAGCTATCGTATCCAGCTGGACAGGCATCCCCGTAGGGCGCCTGATGCAGGGTGAAAACGAGAAGCTCCTCCATATGGAAGACGAACTGGGTAAGCGCGTTATTGGCCAGCAGCAGGCAGTACAGGCTGTTTCGGACGCTGTGCGGCGTTCCCGTGCGGGTATTTCCGACCCTGACCGCCCGACTGCAAGCTTCATGTTCCTCGGGCCTACCGGCGTGGGTAAAACAGAGCTGGCAAAAGCGCTTGCAGATTTCCTCTTTGATGATGAGCGCGCAGTAGTGCGCATAGATATGAGCGAATACATGGAAAAGGCTTCCGTGTCGCGTCTGATCGGCGCAGCACCGGGATATATCGGATACGAGGAGGGCGGCCAGCTGACCGAAGCGGTCCGCCGCAGGCCTTATTCAGTGGTCCTTTTCGATGAAGTCGAGAAAGCCCATCCTGAGGTTTTCGATATCCTCCTGCAGGTCCTGGATGACGGGCGCCTGACTGACGGGCAGGGCCGTACCGTGGACTTCACGAATACGATTCTCATCATGACATCCAACCTGGGGTCGCAGTTCCTCGTGGATACGGGTATGGATGCCGATGCGCGCCGCAAGGCTGTGATGGATGCAGTCCATATGCATTTTAAGCCTGAATTCATCAACCGTCTGGATGACCTGATCATCTTTAACCCCCTTACCCGCGAGGAATTGGGGAAGATCGTCAATATCCAGGTCGAGCAGGTCGCATCGCGCCTGACTGACCGCCGCATTACGCTTGACGTTACTGATTCCGCACGCCAGTGGCTTGCGGACACAGGGTATGACCCTGCGTATGGCGCCCGCCCGCTCAGGCGCCTGGTACAGAGCGAAGTTGGCGATAAGCTTGCACGGATGCTGCTGGCAGGACAGGTCCACGACGGTGATACCGTGCTTGTTGACCATACCGGCGGCGAGCATCTGGAACTCACTGCATGGCCGACAGAAGACCTGGTCGGTGAGCCTGTTTCGGAAAAGTAGTAAAATAGTAGCTTCACATTCCGGCATCTGTCGGGAGAAAGGGATATTCAGTATGAAAACAACTATTTTTGTAGAGGCAGGGAAAGTTGAAGCTCAGGAAGCTCCCAAACCGGTGATCAAGGCTGATGACGATGTTATCCTCCGCGTGGTCCGCGCCTGCGTTTGCGGGTCAGATTTGTGGTCTTACCGCGGGCAGGACGGTAAAAGCAATAACTCCGAGAATACAGGCCATGAAGCGATCGGTATTGTTGAAGAAGCCGGTCCTGCTGTTACGTCGGTAAAACCGGGGGATTTCGTGATTGCACCGTTCACCCACGGCTGCGGGCACTGTGCTGCATGCCGTGCAGGTTTCGATGCTGACTGCCAGAGCCATTCGGATAATTTCAGCTCCGGGTATCAGTCCGAGTATGTGCGTTTCCAGCATGCTGACTGGGCCCTTGTGAAGGTTCCCGGAAAACCGGAGGATTACAGCGACGGCATGCTTAATTCATTCCTGGCGCTTTCTGACGTTATGGCTACCGGATACCACGCTGCGCGTGTGGCTGATGTAAAAACCGGCGACACCGTAGTTGTTGTCGGTGACGGTGCAGTAGGGCTGTGTGCAGTTATCTCGGCCCGGCTGCGCGGTGCGAAGCGCATCATTATGATGAGCCGGCACGAAGACCGTCAGAAACTCGCCGTCGAATTCGGCGCAACGGATATCGTTGCAGAACGCGGCGATGAGGCAGTCAGTAAGGTTATGGAGCTGACCAATGGCTCCGGTGCTGATGCAGTACTGGAGTGCGTGGGTACGGAACTGTCTACTGACACTGCGATGAAAGTCGGCAGGCCTGGTGCCATTATTGGCCGAGTTGGGCTGCCACATGTCCCCAAGATGGATGTCAGCTCTTCATTTATGCGCAATATCGCCCTTGCCGGCGGCCCCGCTTCAGTAACTACATATGACAAGCAGGTACTTCTTGATGCTGTGCTTAAAGGCGATATTGACCCCGGAAAGGTATTTACGAAGCGTTTCAGCCTTGATGAGATCTATGATGCCTATAAGGCAATGGATAACCGCGAGGCGATAAAGTCTCTGGTGGTTATGGAGTAAGAGCGGGCGGGTCCGGGCTCCGCGCAGAGGCTACAGGTACAGGCACTTTAACGGATGCAGGACCGGGCCAGGCCCCCATACAGGCCGGGATCATAGGGACGTCTGCGGTACATGTGTACTGCAAACGGACCCCCTGATCCGGCTGATCTGGCCGGAGAATCGGCACCCGTTATTTCGGCCAGTATCCGGCCGGTTTCGGCGGATACCCGGTATTATGCAAGAAGGTAGGTTATTATGAATACAACGGTTTTTGTTTTCCACCCTTCTCTGGAAGGCAGCTCCCGGGTCAATAAAAAGCTCTCTGATGCTGCGCGGCAGATAGGGCTTGATGTCAGGGATATGTATATGATATATCCTGATTTCAGGATCGATATCAAAAGGGAGCAGGAAGTATTAACACATACTGACAGGATAGTCCTCCAGTTCCCTATGTACTGGTACAGCACCCCTGCCTTGCTTAAACAGTGGGAAGATGATGTGCTTGAATACGGCTGGGCGTATGGCAGTACAGGGACTGCACTCCGCGGCAAAGAGCTGATCGTCGCTGTTTCGCCCGGCGGTTCCGGGGACGACTATGTGCACGGCAGCGGTAAAAATTATACCGTTACTGATCTTCTGCGACCGCTCCAGGCAACGAGTAACCTTATCGGTACGAAATATATCAAACCATTTATTACTGCCGATGCTTCAGGCATGACTGACGGGGAGGCCGCCCGGAAGGCACAGGAATATGTTGAATATATTACCCGCGGGCAGCTGGAAGCTTTAGGGGCGTACGAATAGGTACAGGATACTGATTGCATGGATATAACTAAGTTATATCATCTGGCTGATTGGAGGTTTTATGAGCCTGACAGTTAATATTTATTATACGGGGGAGGATGGTTCCGCACGGCGGTACGCTGAGGAGATGGTTTCCAGCGGTGTAGTTTCCGATATCCGCGCCGAGGAAGGCAATCTCCGTTACGCCTATTTCTTCCCCATGGATGATCCGGAAACAGTCCTTCTGATAGACCAGTGGAAGGACCAGTCCAGCCTGGATGCCCATCATAAATCTGAGATGATGAGGAAAATTGCTGACCTCCGTAAAAAATACCGTCTTCGTATGCGGGTCGAGCGTTTCAACAGCATAGACAATGCATAGATGGCAGGGATAGTGTAAACAGTTATATTGTGTAAAGGAAGGCAGATATGGCCAGTAAAACTTTAGTCATGTATTTTTCCAGTACGGGGCATACCCGCAGGGCAGCTGATATTATCGCGCAAAAGCTCAATGCCGATACGTACGAGATCAAGGCTGAAAACCCTTATACGCCGGCTGATCTGGATTGGAACGATCCCGGCAGCCGCGCGAACCGCGAACAGAATGACGGGGGCAGCAGGCCTGCTTATCAGGGTGAGCTTCCCGACATCAGCCGGTATGATACTGTGATCATAGGGCATCCCACATGGTGGGGGATACCTCCCCGCATTATCGAAACGGTGATCGGACACATGGACTTCACAGGGAAAACAGTGGCAACCTTCGCTACCTCGGGAGGCTCCGGATACAGCGGTGCGCAGCGGATAATAGACAGGCTGCTTGGCCCTGATGTCAAACCTGGTGCAGTCCTGTCTTCTCCGGCCAGTGTTGATGCGTGGCTTAAGCAGGCCGGGCTGGAATAAGCTCTGACAGACGTATTAGCTGGTAGGGATAAGGATACAGCAGCAGAGCGCAGAGGCGGATATCCCACTGTACTATGCCCATATCCGATGCCGGAAATCTGCCTACCGAGGCAGGGAAGCAGGATGCTTCCGCGAATCCAGGGTAAGGGCCCTGATAAGGATGCCTGTGCAGGCTGCTGTAGAGACAGCAGTTATCAGAGTGGCTGCGAAGAAGGTATGCAGGGCTATGCACAGCAGATAGGCCAGGATCGTAACGCTGAGGAAGGATGCGATAATAGCCCTGTTAAGGCGGAACCCTTCCCTGTTGTAAGTATTCGCAACAGCAAGCCCTGAATAAAAAAGGAGTATCCCTGCATACAGGAGAGTGATCACGAAATAGATATTGGCTTTATCTTCACTGATAAGTTCAATAGCTGCTGTAACCATGCTGATGCCAAAAAGTATAGGGTAGTGGAGGTAAATAAGGCGGTTCCCGGTTTCACCTTTCCGCCTGTCTTCAATAACGTGATCGAACTGGATAATGTAGGTGAGGAACAGGCTGACAACTGTAATAAAAATAAAGGCTGATCCCCATGACAGCGTATTGCGCGTGAAATAACCCGCGATCCCTACGATCGTTTCCCCAAAAATAATAATGATCAGAAGTGTCAGACGTTCCAGGAGATGGGAGAAAATAACAGGGTGCTTGCTGGTATATTTCCCGGTGAATCCCGGTGCTATCCAGCTAAGCAGTATGCCTGCTGCAGCAAGAACCACCCCGGCCGGCAGGGGGAGGAATCCCCCGGCGAGCAATGACAGAGCCCTGATACCGAGGATAATGGAAAATATCCGGGCGATATTCTTATCATTCTGATTATCGGTTTTTATATAGACCAGGGCATACTGGAGGGCCAGGGTCGCCGACAGCAGGCTTGCAGCTATAAAGAACGGCTGCAGGTTATAGTCTATTGTGGCGGAAAAAGTGTTGGACATATACAGGATGATCGCCATATCAACGAAGGAAAAAAGGATGTTCGTCCACGAAGATTCGCCGTAACGGTTGGTGAAAACTGTCTGTACCATCCACGAGTTGATAAAAACGATAACAACGAATATGAAAATAATCAGGGCGGTTGGGCTGATCATGCCATTGTGGAGGTGGTGCAGCAGCTCAGTTGCCCGTGAAATCATATATACGAATACAAGGTCGTAAAACAGCTCTATAAGGGAGACACGCTTAGATTCCATCTCTTCATGCGCCCGGTTTCCTGCGCTGTTTTTCCCAGCCATAGGTATGTCCTTTCATACAGGGAAAAAAGTTATGCCGATATCAGAAACTATGCGTTATTATATAACTGCAGTGCAACTGGCTGCCTCAGCCCGAAAAGCTGATCGGGGTTCACGGCAGAGCCTGCAGCGCAGCAGACAGCAGCTGCGTTTTTACCTTACTCACAGCACAGCCAGCTGTCTGCCGGAGCTGTATACAAAATATCTTATAGCGGAGCTATATGGCGGCGTGGTGCAAACGGTTCGCGTTGAGCACGAGGCATACCGATGACAATGCCATGGCTGCACCTGCAATCATAGGGCTGAGAAGCCATCCGGCCAGCGGGTAGAGGACGCCTGCTGCGAGAGGGATGCCAATAATGTTGTAGGCGAAAGCAAAAAACAGGTTCTGCCTGATATTGCGCATGGTTGCGCGGGACAGGGCAACAGTCCGCGCTACCCCCTGCAGATCGCCGCTCATAAGCGTGATATCTGCCGATCTCATGGCGATATCGGTACCTGTCCCAATAGCGAAACCTATATCCGCTTGGGCCAGTGCCGGGGCATCATTGATGCCGTCGCCAACCATGGCAACCAGTGTTCTGCCGCGGTTTCTGCTGCCTCCGGCACGGCTATTATCATAGCTCTCATTTTGTATGCGCTCTATCCAGTAAGCCTTGCCGTCGGGCCGCACCTCGGCAATGACCGTGTCAATCCCAACTTTTTGCGCGATGTCCTGTGCAGTTTCCTTTTTATCCCCGCTCAGCAGGATGGTCCTGATCCCTGATGCATGGAGCTGCCGGACAGCCGCCGGAGCAGAGGGCTTGATCTCATCGTTGCTGTATGAGATCTCAGTATGGTTTCTGCTGCTTTTATTATCCCTGATATTGCCGCTTTCTCTGCCCTTGACGCCTTCATTCCCGTTGCCCTTCACCTGGGCTATGCCGCGCGTTATTGTACCTGTTTTATCGAAAACAACCGTGCCGATCCGGCGTGCATCCTGCAGGGCATGCGCTGTTGTGATCAGGATGCCGTTGCGTGCACCAAGCCCCATCCCGATCGTGACTGACAGCGGGGTAGCAAGCCCAAGCGCACACGGGCAGGCGATGATGACTACGCTGACCGCAGTAACTACAGCATGGGCCAGCCGAGGCTGGGGGCCGATGATGGACCATGCGGCAAATGTCCATATGGCGATCAGAAAGACGATGGGGACAAATACGCGGGAAATCCGGTCGGCAAGCTTCTGCACCGGTGCTTTAGTGGCCTGTGCGCGGGAAACAAGATCGATGATCTGGGAGAGGACGGTGTCGCGTCCGGTCCTGTTTACCCGGATGACGATAGGGGAGTCAAGGGCCAGTGTTGCCCCGGTTGCCTGGTCTCCCGGGCCGCGGTGCACGGGCTGGGATTCGCCGGTTATCATGGATTCGTCAATATTGCTTTCACCGGCCACGATGATCCCATCATTGGGGATGGTATCCCCGCCTTTGACGACGAGCAGGTCTCCGGCTTTGACTGAATTGGCATCAATGATCCGGACCGTCCCGTTGCCTGCGCCGGTTTCGGCGCCTTCGCCGGTTTCCGATCCAGGATATGCTTTACTGCTGCCGGTGCCGGCAATTGCGGAGCTGTCTGTGGAGGGGTCGCCGATGCCGGAATCAGGCATTTTCTGTTTCTGTGCTGTGCATTCGGTACCCTGAACTATTGTGCCGATATCCGGCCTGCGCCATATGCCGCTGTCAACATCTGACTGTGAGATTTTTATTGCTGTCTGCGGGCGCAGATTGATCAGGGTTTTGACTGCGTTGCCTGTGCCGGAACGGGCACGTGCTTCAAGAAGGCGCCCTACAAGGACCAGGGTTATGACGACCCCTACAGATTCAAAATACGCAGTACGGGACTGGGGCGGGAGTGCCTGCGGTGCAATGCATACAACAAGGCTGTATATATATGCTGCGAATGAGCCTGCTGTAACAAGGGAATTCATATCAGGGGAGCGGTGGGCGATCGCAAGCCAGCCTATACGGTGGATCGGCCAGCCGCAGTAGAACATGACGGGTGTGATGAGGGCAGCCTGCCACCATGGGTTCATAAGCCACGCAGGCATGCCGGGCATGACCATGCCTGCCATTGCCACAATAAAGATGGGGGCTGTGAGGATAGCGCCAATAAGGATAAGGCGCTTAAGCTCGCGTATTTCCTGGATACGTTCTTCCTCCTCGGTATTCTGCTGGTCAATCGGGGAGCGGGTACTGTGCGTTTCCGGCGTGTGTACGGCGTTTGTGCCGCCTGCATTATTTATGTTGCTTATGTTATTTGTGCTGGCCTCCCCGGCGGCGGAATCCGCACTTTTCCTGGCGTTAGTGCCTGTACCTTCCTTAGCGGCAATTGTGTTTTCCTCAGTGGCGGCATCCGTGTTTCCCCTATTTGTACTTTTCCCTGAGACACGGAGCGTCCCATGCACCATATTCATCCCGCAGGCGAAAGGGTAATCCCCCGGCTCAAGCGCAGGCAGGTCAACTGAAGTTTCCTTATTTCCGGGAAGATGTGCATCAATCCCAAGATCGGAAAATACAACGTGCGAAGTGCATTCGCCAGTTTCCTGCCGGTCAAAGACCAGCTGTACAGGCATGCCGGCTTTTACCTCAACAAGTGCCGGAGAATATCCGCCTTTAACTGTTATCTGTGCCACCTGGCGTTTCCCCTCAACAGCCGCGTGCCCAGCTTTGCCGGGGGAGAAGAAGAACCAGAGGATAAAAGCGCTGAGCGCCGCGGCGGCTGCTATCGTGATAACCGTAATGGCAGTTCCCATAATGTACTCCTTGTGCTGCTGTATGTTACCGGCGGTCTACATCTGTAGCGGTTCGCACCTGTGTAACAATCCACACCTGTAAACTGCGTGCATAGCGTATTCCATTCCGCAGTTCGCCTTTGGGCTTAAGGCTAAAAACAGTGCAGCTGTTTCGCAGTCAAAGCCGTTCATTTTGCGTGAAAATTTGTGCCATTCCGGTCCCGGTTTCTCCGGTCCGGACGTTCCCTTTCGCGGGGCTACGGGGCCGCATAAGGCCCGGCCCTCTCACAGCCTAACAACTTAGCGGGCCTTCTTCCCCGTGGGATTTAGATTATCTGAAACCTATAAATTGAGGTTGTCTGAAAACCGCTGGTGGTAAAACACGCAGATACAAAAATAGTTCCGGCAGTTTTCCACATTTTTTGTTTTTGTATCTGCGTGTTTTACCACCAGCGGTTCCTTATTCGACCACATTGGGCAAAATAACTTCAGGACAGGGCCAGAATCCGCTAACCTTGCGCTTATGTTTGAGCTAGTACAGCAGCCCGTCCGCAGCCAGATAATGCGGTACGGAGCATGGAAGCGTCAGAATGATGCGTTTCTCCAGATGGGATCCCTCGGGCACAGGATAAGGGCTGGAAACCTTGCCGATATAACAGCGAGCCACGCCACGGCAATCAGTTTGCTGGGCGTCGCCCCGCCCCGAAGCCTTGATCCCCGCACGCATATTGTTGTCAAGGAATGGCGTAACCATCGCCATATCAATAATGTGGTCTGCCATTATTCCAAAAATGCGGATGCGTTAGGCGCAACAATTGATGTTGCAGGATATTCATGCTCTTCCCCTGAGGCAGTGTTTGCCCAGATGTCTCAGTACCTTGAACTTGAAGACCTTATAGCGCTGGGGGATGCGCTTATGTGCAGGGACAGGCTGCTGAGGCGGACAACGAAATATCTTCTGGCGCGGTTCCTTGCCGATTGTGAGCGTTTCCGGGGCTCACGGAAATGCTGCAAAGCCCTCAGGCTTATCCGTGAAGATACTGATTCCCCGCGGGAAACCTACCTGCGGCTGTGGCTGCTGAGATATGGGCTTCCTGAACCGACGGTCAATTATGAAGTCCAGGATGGATCCATGCAGCGGTTCTATCTTGACCTTGCTTATCCGGAATACCGTGTTGGAGTGGAGTATAACGGGAAGCACCATCATGGCCAGTGGGCGGAGGATCTTGACCGTTTCAATGCATTCCAGTCCCGGGGATGGCATATTTTCGTTGCAGAAAGCAGAATGGTAGACAACCATCTTTGGCGCGCCAGGTTTATTTCGGAGATAGCCCGTGCTCTGTATAATGCTGGAGCGACAGGTATCAATATACGGCCCAAGCCTTTGTCAGTCAGTCAGTTATGCGATGGAAGAACGGCGGTTAACCGCAGATATTCTAGTGAAGCACTCAATCGCCTGTCTGCAGGGCTGTTATCCTGAAGGATATTTCAGACTGGGAAGAGATTTTCTGCAGGATTCGCGAACTGGCATATCAATGGGTATATCAAAATGGATATATCAATAAGTGTGTATGAACTTTCCTGAGCATGAATTAGAGTTATCGGTATGACACACGATAGCGGAATGCACGGTAACAGGGCGAGCAGCGGCAGGGCACAGGCTAAAGGCAATGACAGCAGTTTGAGAAGCAGTTCGGGAGATGCTGAAAAAAGCGGTATTGGCATTGCAGAAGGCAGTTCGGGCAGCGGCACAACCAGTGCCGTATCCGGCAGGGCGGATAGTACCGCATCCGGCAGAACTTCTGGGGAAGGCACTTTCAGGGCTACCGGCCCCGAGGGGCTGCGTGAAGAAATCGCTCATTTGCCGGCGGATATGCTGGATCCCCGGGAACGGCTTGAACGCATGGTACGTGCCGATATTACGGGGAAGCCGTTCAGCGAACTGACAGCCGTTACCTATGACCATGAAGGAGCGGAGCTTGCCGGGCATGTGATGCTGGATACTTTGGAGGAGCATGGGTTCTCCATTGATGATTTTGATGCGGTTGGTGCCCTGACAGTGGCTGCGATCCCTCTGGTCAGCGCGGTTATGCATGCTGCAGCTTCGCGCGGGCAGGCGGCCAACGGCTTTGTAATGGATTTTGTATACCCGTCTGTGAAAGGTCCATCTGTTGAAGGCCAGCGCGTGATCCTGCTGGATGCATGGCTATCTGAGAAATCATTCGTCCAGACTTCGTCCCTGGTCACGCTTCGTCACGGCAATGAACTCAATCTTGATTTTGCAGTTCTGAAAAGCTGCGGTGCCCGGCTCCTGGCGATTGCATCGCTTGTGGGGAGCGTCGGCATAGGGGATGGAAGCGAGGACGCGGGCAGGGCTGATGCCGGTACAGCAGATAACAGCCTGATGGGCAGCGGCGTAACAGGTGACGGCACTGCTAAGACGATAGATGTTAAGACGATAGATATTGTAGACCCTGTAACAGGCAGCAGACAGTCTGTCCCGTTCATCCCCCTTTTTGAAGGCTGATATCCGGTGCCGGGAAGGACTGGAACGGCACGGTACAGGATCGGTATTGAGGCAGAGCTTCAGGCAGAACAATAATCATGTATGAACCAAGCGAATATACGAAACGTGTAATGGCAGCGGGCGATCCCGGGCTGAGACAGATCGGCGTAGGCCCATGGGAATCCGAGCATCCGGGGGAGCCGCGGCCGTACCCGGAGGACCTTCGGTATGATCCGCAGCTGCTTGATGAAGGCGATACCCGTAATGTAATGGACCGCTACCGGTACTGGAGCGTTGAGGCGATCAAGCATGACCTTGACCGGCGCGGACGGCATATGTGTGAAGTGGCTGTTGAGAACTGGACGCATGATTTCAATATCGGCTCTATTGTGCGCACTGCCAATGCATTCACTGCCCGCCAGGTGCATATTATCGGCCCGCATAAGTGGAACCGCAAGGGTTCGCTGATGACTGAGCTGTATCAGGATATTGGATATCATGCATCTGTTGATGAATTTATGCGCGACATCCGTATCCGGGACGCGCAGCTAGGGCAGGATACCCGCATTATTGCCCTGGATATTGTCCCGGGCGCAGTCCCGATTGAGAGTTATAAGTTCCCTGAAAACTGCATCCTGCTTTTCGGCTCTGAAGGTCCCGGCCTGACCGGTAAGGCGCTTGAAGCGGCCGATGATGTTGTGTATATTACACAGTACGGTTCAGTGCGTTCGCTCAATGCCGGCGCAGCTGCCGCAGTAGCAATGCATGCATGGATGATGCAGCACGGATGATCCGGCATGAGTGTTTTACTGCAGGATATTGCGGTGCTGCTGTGCTGTGTTGCAGCGCCGGCGAAGCGCCCTGAAAGTGTCATGCTGGACTCTTATAGTTGAGGTTATGTCCAGATTTACACGACAAGATATTGAGCATTTAGGGGATCTCTCCCGCATCGCACTGACAGATGAGGAAATTGAACGCCTCCAGGGGGAATTGAATGTTATCGCTGATTCTATTGCTAAGGTGCAGGAAGTGGCGAAAGATGATGTAAAACCAACGGCTAATCCCGTCCCATTGGAAGCGTATATGCGCCCTGATGAGCCGGCGGTACCGCTGACCCAGGAAGAAGCCCTGTCAGGTGCGCCCGCCAGGGAAAACGGTATGTTTGTTGCACCTCAGATACTGGCTGACTAACGGGGAGGACATGAAGGATTATGGCTTTTAGTACAAGCGAACGCAACAGCCTTGTCCGGCTTTCTGCAGCACAGATGGCAAAAAAGCTGGCTGACGGTGAGATATCAAGCCGTGAACTCGTTGATGCCCATCTTGATGTGATCCATGCGGCAGAAGGCGATATCCATGCTTTCCTGAGGGTCAGCGAGGATGAGGCGCGCCGCCAGGCAGATGAAGCGGACAGGCGCCGCGCTGCAGGAGAGGATACAGGCGAGCTGGCAGGCGTGCCGGTTGCCGTAAAGGATATGATCGTCACCAAAGGTATTGAAACCACAGCAGCTTCCAAGATTCTGCAGGGCTGGGTGCCTCCGTATGATGCAACAGTGGTGGAACGGCTTAAGAAAGCCGGCATGCCTGTTCTGGGCAAGACTAATCTGGATGAATTCGCACAGGGGTCATCAACGGAGCACTCTGCTTTCGGGATAACGCGCAACCCTTGGGATACTTCGCGTGTCCCCGGCGGTTCAGGCGGCGGCTCGGCAGCTGCCGTCGCGGCTTTTGAGGCTCCTCTGGCGTTGGGGACTGATACCGGCGGATCCATCCGACAGCCGGGCGCACTGACCGGTACCGTCGGGGTAAAGCCTACTTACGGCGGTGTGTCGCGTTTCGGAGCCATCGCTATGGCTTCTTCGCTTGACCAGATAGGCCCTGTATCACGGACCGTGCTTGACGCAGCCCTGCTCCAGGAGATCATCGGCGGTTACGACCCTAAGGATTCAACTTCTATCCCGAAGCCTGTGCCAGCTCTTGCTGAGCAGGCCCGTCTGGGGGAACGCAGGGACCTTAAAGGCGTCCGGATCGGGCTGGTAAGGGAACTTGGAGGCAAAGGCTTCCAGGCCGGTGTGGAAGCGCGGTTCAACGAGGGAGTGGAACAGCTCAGGGCAATGGGTGCTGAAGTGGTTGAGGTCTCACTGCCGCATGCAGAGTATGCTCTGGCTGCATATTACGTGATCATGCCTTCGGAAGTCTCCAGCAACCTGGCTCGGTATGACGGCATGCGCTACGGCCTGCGTGTTATGCCGCCTGAAGGCGAACCGCAGACCGCCGCTAATATGATGGCTTATACACGCGAAGCAGGTTTCGGCGATGAGGTGAAGCGCCGTATTATCCTGGGGACGTACGCGCTGTCAGCCGGTTACTATGATGCGTGGTACGGTTCCGCTCAGAAGGTGCGGACCCTGATCATCGAAGATTTCAGGAAAGCTTTTGAACAGGCTGATGTGCTCGTATCGCCCACATCACCGTCTACCGCATTCAAATTCGGTGAAAAAATGGATAACCCTATGGAGATGTACATCAATGACATTGCCACCATCCCGGCAAACCTGGCTGGGGTGCCTGCAATGTCCGTTCCCTGCGGGTTAAGCGATGACGGGCTTCCGGCGGGTTTCCAGTTTATTGCGCCCCAGATGCAGGACGATAAGATGTATAAACCTGCTGCGGCGCTGGAATCCGCCCTTGAAGAAAAGTGGGGCGGCCCGGTCGGGAAGGCAATGGATGCGGCGTGGCTCAATACAGGCAGCGATACCCGCCCAGAGCAGGCTGAGTAGGGCACAGGAAAGGATACAGTAAATATGGCTGAAAAATTGATGAAGTTTGCTGATGCTGTTAAAAAATACGATCCTGTGATCGGGCTTGAAGTACATGTGGAATTAAGTACACAAACAAAGCTTTTCTGCCCTGCAGAAGTCCATTTCGGCGGCGAGCCTAACTCCCAGCTGACCCCTGTGTCCCTTGGGCTTCCGGGCAGCCTTCCGGTCGTGAACAGGACGGCTATCGACTACGCTGTTAAGCTCGGGCTGGCTTTGCACTGCAATATCGCTGAATGGTCGCAGTTCGCGCGCAAGAATTATTTCTATCCTGATATGCCGCGTGATTATCAGATCTCCCAGTATGATAAGCCGCTGAATGGTGAAGGGTACCTGGACGTTGAGCTTGAAGACGGTGATATTTTCCGTGTGCCTGTGGAACGCGCGCATGTTGAAGATGATGCCGGCAAGAATACCCATGTGGGCGGTGCCGACGGCCGTATTGAAGGGGCCGACCATTCTCTTGTGGATTATAACCGTGCCGGGGTGCCGCTGGTGGAGATTGTCACCAAACCCATAACGGGGGCGGGTGAACGTGCCGCAGAAGTAGCAGGCGCGTATGTGCGCACGATCCGCGATATTGTGCGCGCTCTGAATATTTCCCACGCCCGTATGGAACAGGGGAATATGCGTGCTGATGTTAATGTGTCGCTGCGCCCGTCCCCTGAGGCCCCACTGGGGACACGCTCAGAAACAAAGAATGTCAATTCCTTCCGCGGGATCGAAAAAACGATCATTTATGAGATCAGACGCCAGGCTGCGATCCTGGATGACGGCGGCGAGATACTGCAGGAAACCCGCCACTGGGACGAAGCGTCGCAGGCTACTGCGGGCGGCCGCGTAAAGACTGATGCGGACGATTACAGGTATTTCCCTGACCCTGACCTTGTTATGGTCCATGTGACGAAGGGGCATATTGATGAGCTGGCTTCGCAGATGCCTGAGATGCCTCGGGAACGCCGCAACCGTCTCCAGGGCGAGTGGGGCTTCTCCGATCTTGAGATGCGCGATGTAGTCAACGCTGATGCCCTGGACCTCATAGAAGCCACCATCGCCGCTGGAGCCACTGCGGGCGGGGCCCGCAAGTGGTGGCTTGGCGAGATCAGCCGTGCAGCCAATGAGCGTGAAACGCTGCTGGAGGATATGCCCATTACCCCGGCTGATGTAGCGCGGGTGGAAAAGCTCGTAGCTGAAGGCAGGCTTAATGACAAGCTCGCCAAGCAGACGGTTGCCGGCGTTCTCGCCGGTGAAGGCACACCTGATGAGGTCGTCAGAAAACACGGGTATGAGGTCGTTTCTGATGACGGTGCCCTTGAAGCGGAAGTAGATAAAGCCCTTGCTGCCGATCCGGATATTGCCGCAAAGCTGAAGGCCGGCAATATGAAGCCGATGGGCGCGATCATCGGTGCGGTTATGAAAGCTACACGCGGACAGGCCGATGCTAAAGCTGTATCTGCTATTGTTATGCGGAAGGTCAAAAGCTGAGGCCGAAGGCTGAAGGTCGCCGACATATTAAGGAAATCAATCGAGATGACACGATCCGATATGACACCAGAATCAACAGTTCCGCACACAGCTGACGGGGAGAAGCTGGATTCTCCGCAAAATCAGCCGCCGGACAGCCCTCAAGGCACACAGGGCCGTGATACGCATAAAGGTATGCAGGATGTACAGAAGGACGTCCGCGCGCTTCCATCCAGCATTTCTATCCCTGAGATTGAGGGGGAGATGCTGGTCCTCCGGCCGGCAGTATGGGAAGACTGTGAAAAGCTTGATGAGCTTGATGCATTCCATGATTCTGCGCGGATCACAGGTAAGAGCAAGGAAGCGGAGCGCTCTACTGTGCGTGCGTGGGTGTCCCGGTACCTGTCATGGTCCCGCGGGGAGCTGCGTGCCCAGGAGAGTTTCTCTGACCCTGAAGCCCGAGGGGTCATAGCCTGGTCTATGTTTGCCCAGTCTGACCTTACAGGCTCTGACGATAAGAACGAAAGCGACGGCAACGGGTTTGTCCTTATCGGCATGGTTTTCCTTATTGATATTGACGGCTGGGCCAAGTCGGCGCGTATCCAGGTCCTTCTTGGCCGCGATTACCGCTCCCGCGGTTTTTCCCGTGACGCCATGCCGCGTGTTATGACGTATGGTTTTGCCCCTGAGCCTGCAGGCCTGGGCATGCACCGCATCTGGGTAGGGGTACCGCAGCGTAATACCCGTGCCTCAACGGTCTACAAATCCCTTGGTTTCACAACAGAAGGCAATTCACGTGATGCTTTGTGGGATAACGGGAATGAGCGGTACCAGGACCTTGAGGTCCAGGGCATGCTTGCAGATGAGTTCGATCCGATAGGCTCCCTTGAAGCATTCGGGATGCGCCCTATTATGACGAATCCCGGGATCCGCGAGGCGATGTCGATGCACGAGCATTCCATAGAGATTGAACAGCACAGGTCTTTTGTCCGTAACGTTGCTGATATATCTTTTGACGATGAGGCTTCTGCCGCAGTATCGAACCGCGAGAACTGGCGCGGCAACCATATTGACGGATATGACGGATATGACGGGTACGGCCCGGAAGAAGGAACTGATGGTCCCGACGGTATCCCTTCGCAGATTGGGCAGCAGGATATAGCCGATGCGGCCGAAGTAACTGCACAGGGCGGGGACTCCACCGGGGCTGGGACTTCTGCGCAGCAGGGCACTACAGGGGATCCCGGGTCCACCAGGAAGCCCGGGGATCCTGCCGGTTCCAGCATTTCCAACAGTTCTGATGGCACAGGCCCGAAAACCGATAGGCGGGAGGTATCAGGCATATCTGAGGGGCCGGGCGAAGCCGCCGGGCAGGATAGTGCAGAGGCGCCGGATACGTCTGATACGTTACATGGGTCCGGTCCATCCGGCACATCGCAGAAGGTCCCATGGTGGCGCCGGCTCGGCAGAAACCGGAGGCGTGACCAGTAGCTGCCAGTAGCTGCCAGTAGCTGTACGCAGCTGTATGTACAGCGCACCTGGCAGCCGTCTCGCCCCGCCGTGCAGTCCGCCGCTTTATTTTTCAGGGAAAACAACAGGAAAGGACTCAATTATGAGTGCAGAAGATCTTGACAGATACGAAACTGATGCGGAACTCTCCCTGTATCGTGAGTATAGGGACGTTATCAAACTTTTTACTTATGTTGTTGAAACCGAAAGGCGTTTTTACCTGGCCAACAGGGTCGATTTCAACACGCGCTCTGCAGGACAGGATGTATATTTCGATGTCCAGCTGACCGATGCATGGGTATGGGATGTGTACCGTCCGAGCCGTTTTGTCAAAAGCGTCCGCATTGTCACTTTCAAAGATGTCAATGTAGAAGAGATACAGAAAACTGATATTGACGTCCCCCAGGGTATATAAAGCCGGGCGATAGTTTTATTCGCCCATATCGGTAAAATAATTAAGCTAAGTATGGCTTTTTATTGGTTCCTATAAGGAGGAAATGTGCCAGAAAAGAAGAAAGTCGTTATTATCGGCGGAGGCCCTGCAGGCCTTACAGCTGCATGGGAGCTTGTTAAAGACAGCTCAGATGCTTATGATGTGACCGTCCTTGAAGCCACAAAAGAATTCGGCGGCATCTCCCGTACAGTGAAATACAACGGGAACCGCATGGATATCGGCGGGCATCGTTTCTTTTCCAAAGATGAAAGCATTATGAACTGGTGGAAAGAAGTACTGCCTCTTCAGGGAGCCCCTTCCTACGATGACAAGAAGCTGGGCCGTCATCATGATCTGGAGCCGGACGGGCCTGACCCTGAAAAAACCGATAAGGTCATGCTGAAGCGCCATCGTGTTTCCCGTATTTTCTGGAACCAGCATTTCCTTGATTATCCGATCACGCTGAGCCCCGGCACACTGAAGGCTATGGGACCGAAGATCACTATCGAGGCCGGGTTCAGCTATCTGGCATCTGTTTTCCACAAACTCCCTGAAACAAGCCTCGAGAACTTCTATATCAACCGTTTTGGCCGCAAGCTGTACTCCATGTTTTTCGAGGGATATACCGAGAAGCTGTGGGGCCGCCATCCTTCTGAGATATCAGCCGACTGGGGTGCCCAGAGGGTCAAGGGCCTGAGCATCATGAACGTGCTGAAGAATGCGTTCCTGAAGCTGATGCCTAAGCATAAGACCGATAATTCCAAAGTAGAGACTTCCCTTATTGAGGAATTCTGGTATCCCAAGCTTGGCCCGGGCCAGCTGTGGGAAACTGTTGAAGAGAATTCCCGTGCCAAGGGCGTCAAGGTACTGACCGGTTCAACAGTCACAAAAATAAACCAGGCTAACGGCAGGATAGCTTCTGTTTCTTACGTTGATGAAAGCGGCAAAGAGAACACGCTCCGGGCTGATGAGTTCATTTCTTCCATGCCTTTGAAAGATCTTGTCAATGCTATTGATAAGTCTGATACCAAGGCCCCGCAGGATATGAAAGAGATTGCTTCAGGCCTTCCGTACCGCGATTTCGTCACAGTTGGCCTGCTGGTCAGGAAACTCCGCATCCGTAATAATACGGATATCCCCACGCTTGGGCATCCGCCTATCGTCCCCGATAACTGGATCTATGTCCAGGATCCCGGCTACAAAGTCGGGCGTTTCCAGATTTTCAACAACTGGAGCCCATACCTGGTCAAAGATGTTGACGACACTGTGTGGATCGGAATGGAATATTTCTGCAATGAAGGTGACGACTTCTGGAACCTGAGTGATGAGGAAGCCACAAACCTTGCGATAAAAGAACTTACCCGCATGCGTGTTATCAGCGGCAAGCAGGATGTCCTGGATTCGCACCGTGAGCTTGTCCAGAAGGCATATCCGGCGTATTTCGATACGTATAAGGATATCGACCAGCTTATTGAATATCTTGATTCATTCGGCAATCTGTACTGCGTGGGCCGTAACGGGCAGCACCATTACAATAACCAGGATCATTCGATGGCTACGGCTATTGAGGCCGTCGGCAATATCAAGTCAGGAAAGACATCGAAGAAGAATGTCTGGTCAGTGAATACTGAAAAGTCATATCACGAGTCCAAATAGATTTTAGCCAGGATACCTGCTGGGGGTCTGCCGTGATCTGATCCCCAGCAGATGCTGGGATCCTGGGATCCGGTTGACGTTTTGACAGGGTAAACCAGCCCCAAGGCTTGGGGCTGGTTTACCCTGTGTGTATAATGGGATTTTGCATGTGTCGGATCTGGTTTGCCGCATAGGGCCGGATCTTTCAGGTCAAGCTGGCCGTGCGTTACACGGCCTGCGGATTGTCACAGCTGTATACAGGCAAACCTGGATACACCTCAATTTTTATCATGCACTGGTATGCGGCGGTGATGGAGGATAATAATGAACGCTGTAGAACAGTTTGAAGCAAAACAGCTTAAAGATGCTGCAAGCATCCCGGATTTCCGTTCCGGGGATACCGTCAAGGTAAACGTGAAGATCCAGGAAGGCAATAACGCACGTATCCAGGCTTTCCAGGGTGTTGTGATTGCCCGCAGCGGTGCCGGGCTGCGCGAGACTTTCATAGTCCGTAAAGTCAGCTTCGGCGTAGGCGTGGAACGGCGATTCCCCGTACATTCCCCGGTGATCGATTCTATTGAGCTCGTGCGCAGGGGCCGTGTACGCCGTGCAAAGCTTTACTATCTGCGTAAGCTGCGCGGTAAGGCTGCACGAATCGTTGAGCGCCGTGATAATACGCAGAAAGCTAATGCACAGAAATCAGAGTAGCTGATTACAGCTATCCGGTTTTCTTGAGTATTTCTTGAGTATTTAAGGAGCCCCAGGGAAAGTTGACCTCTTGGGGCTCCTTCCCAAATCAGCAGGTTACAGAACAGATTAGTTGCAGCATGGCGGACCAGGATAAATCCAATAACCTTTTTGACGGTTCCGGGCTGATGGACAGGACCCAGATATATGCCCAGAGGAAGTCAGCCGGACAGTCGGCCCGGCGTGTGCATTCCAGAAATTTTGATCCTGCAGGCAAAAGGTACATTATCCCCCAATACGGCAAGCGGGCTGCACGGCGGAAAGAGGCTGCTGCATATATACGGGATACCCTTATAACTATTATCCTTGTCGGGATCATTATTACGCTTCTGCGCACTTTTGTTATCACGCAGTATATTATCCCGTCATCCTCAATGGAGGATACCCTTCCTGTCGGTTCCCAGGTGCTGGCTAACAAGCTGATGAGAGGGGAGCCTTCCCTTAAACGCGGGCATATTATCGTTTTCAAAGATACCCATGGGTGGCTGTCTTCATCGGAATCAAGCAGTACACAAGGCGGTTTTGCCGGCCTTTTCAATAAGATAACCGGGAACAAAAATGGTGACAGGTATCTGATAAAGCGGATCATCGGGCTTCCCGGGGATACGGTCGCATGTGAAGGGGCAGGCCACCCTATCACTGTGAACGGGCAGCCGATCAATGAAAGCTCTTATCTGAAGCCTGGGACAGATCCCAGTGATGTGGCTTTTACAGTACGTGTAACAGCAGGGAATATATTTGTTATGGGCGATAACCGTTCTAATTCCGCCGATTCACGCTATCATACCGATGACGGCAATAACGGCCTCGTTCCTATGAGCGCTGTTACCGGGGTCGCAGTGGCTGTGATCTGGCCTGTTTCCCAGTGGCGCGGGCTTACCGGCGGGACGAAAGTTTTTGACAATGTCCCTATCCCTTACAACAGTTAGTGGTATCCGTCTCATGGGTAATCCCGCACCCGGTCCGGACTCCGCCCATCCGGACTTCCCGCAGGGCAGGCAGCGTGCAGTCCTTCCGGCAGCAGTTTCCCCGACATGGGATGTTGAATTACAGACGGTCCATTCTGCTCCGCAGCCGGATACCGGCCGGAGCGGCTATGGCCGGAGCAATTTTGATATAGTGATCGGGTGTGACGAGGTGGGCCGCGGATGCCTCGCCGGCCCCGTTATGGTGGGGGCCTGTGCTTTTAGCGTCCCGTCAGTACTCAGCAAAGCTGCCGGTTCGCTGTTCCCTGCGGGGCTTAAAGATTCCAAAATGCTGTCGGAGAAGAAAAGGGAACAGCTCGTGGATCCGGTACAGGAGTGGTGCGATACGTATGCGGTAGGCAGTTCAACTAACCGGGAGATCGACAGGCAGGGGATCATGGCGGCTTTGGGGGCTGCCGCTGCCCGCGCGATCAGGCATATACTGGAAACTGCAGACTGCCCCTGCAGGAAGGCTGCGGTGATCCTTGACGGCCCTCATGATTACATAACCCCCGTTATAACCCCCACCATTGAAGCCGGCAGTGCGGCATATCCTGTCATATCCGGCTGCGGAATAGAGGTATTCCCGGTCGTCAAAGGCGATCAGAAATGTATCAGTGTTGCCGGGGCATCTGTTATTGCCAAAGTCACCAGGGACCGGTACATGGTTGGCCTGGCCAGCCGTCATCCTGAGTGGGAAGCCTACGCATGGCAGAAAAACAAGGGGTACGGGTCTGCGGAGCATCGCCGGGCGATCCGGTTATATGGGGCAACGCCTTATCACAGGGTCTCATGGAACCTGGGGTAGGGGGGCATCCTCCTACCATTTTGCCGCCGGATTTTGCCGGCATCCGGTAAGCACTGCCCGGAAACCTTTTTGCCGGGTACCGGGTTTTACAGCGTCCGGCACATCCTTCTTTTCTTCGGCGCCTCTGTTGAGTATTCTGATTCGGGCCTACATGAGCAGCGCCCGCCGGACGCGCGCAATATGGCGGCGTGATTCGTATGCGAAATTAATGAGGATAAACAGGCAGACAAAGGCGACAGGCAGCATATGGCGGTCGAAATTATTAGCCGGCGACATAACCATGACCCCCATAAGCATCAGCAGCGGAAACTGCCTGAGAAGGTATTTCCACCGTTTGAGGATGAATTCTGCACACATAAGGAGAAGGCATATGATCACGTAGAAATTGCCGTGGATAAGCCATCCCAGTATGGGTTCTGACGAGACTGTATCTGTTGATGACTGCACGAATACACGTACCTGCGGGAAATAATAGCGCAGCCACTGCGACTGGGTATCAAGCTGCGGCGTCTTGATATAGTATGCGGCCCCGGTGTAGGGCTCATCATTGATATCAAAATATCCGTAAACTTTAGCCATAAAAGCGTCATAGTAGATCACAGGATTGCGCTTGCCCAGTTCAAGCCATGCTTTATTGAATTTTTCCATATCTTTGGCTGTTACTGTCCGCCACTTATATGTTTCGATTTTGGAATCAGTCCCTGATGATTTGACTTTATCGGCATCATTGGGGAAATAAGTGATCCCCATAGCATAAAGGTTGAAAATAGGTGACAGGTCGTTTTTAGTTTCCGTGGGAATATTAAGCGGGGCAAGCTTCATCGTCCGTGCGATCTGCTGGATCTGCACCCCCCGGCTTTCAATGGGATCCCCGCTGATTATAGCCCCCGTACCTACAGCTATATTAAGCCCCACCTGGAAGATAACCAAAGGGATGGCAAGCCCTATGAGCCAGGTGCGCCATCGTGCACGGCTGGCAATAAGGACGAGGATGCACTGCACAGCAATAATATAGACAGCATATTTTGCGGATATGAGCATAGCTCCGCTGCTTATAAACAGTCCTGCAGTAAGACTCCTGGATATTTTTACGGATGGTGCTGCAGCAAATATTTCGTACCACTGGCCGAACCACCATAAGAAAGCAAAAGCGAAAACGGGGGATTTCGTCAGGGCAGAGATGCTGAACAGCGGAAGCGGGTTAAAAGCAAAAAATGCCAGTATGATAAGGCGCGTCCACGGCCCGGCAGGAGCCCTCTGCTCAATAGCGTTTGCACGGCCGTATGTATATGCCGGCCGTGCAAAACGGAAAAAGCGGGCCATAGTAACAGAAACACAGAAAAGTGCAAAAACCGCCTGCAGCCCTGAAGCAATAATAAGGCCCCAGTCCTTTGATCCCGTCCACTGGTTGGAAAGCTCAAGTATACCGCCGGTAAACAGGGTAAGCACAATATTGTGCTGATTGGTGAGGTAAGTGGACGTAGCCGGCCACAGATAGTGGGCTATAGGATAGATATCCGCCACATTGAAAGATTCAGAATAAGCGGGTTTCCCGCCCTGCATGAAGTAAGCCCACCGGTTTACTTCACTCCACTGTGATATTGCATCAGCGCTGAACACAGTGGGTATGAAGATGAAAAAAATACCCCACACAACAGCAAGGACGCAGGCAATCTGCCAGGAATACCTCGTATGGCTGACGATCCAGGGGCGCCAGTTGCTGCGGACCAGGTGTGCAGCATGCTGTATGGCCTGTGCAGCAATGCCGGCGATCCTTCTGGCTTTCCCCTTCCTGCCGGAGGGCTTCCGTTCTGCATCTTTTGCTGATGTTTTAGCTGCATTCCTGTCCGGAGCGCTGCGGCCTGCCCTTAAACGGACCGCAACTTTGCGCACTGTGCTGCGGAGCATCATCCCGGAATCCCTGCAGAGCCGGACGGCCGCGGGACCAACAGTATTGAGGATATATGACTGTGCACAGCGCCATATTCCCCTGATCCGCGAATGCGCCTGGCTTATATTCACAGCGATCCCGACGATCCCCATATAACCGGCAAAAAAAGTGATAAGCAGTATCCAGTTATGTGCGCGGAAAGAAGTGATAGAGGAATTTGCGCGATACAGCGGCCCGACCGCGGTGCATAATGCCATCCATGCGCATACAAGGGAAACTGCTGTCCAGCGCAGGATAAGCCAGAAACGCGCCAGCCTGGGATGCTGCGGCTGATGGAAGGGGCTGGAGGCGGTGTCGGGAACAGACACTGCAGCGCTGTCTGCTGCCTCAGGACCTGCCATCAGATACCCCATTCGCCTGTTGCCGATTGCCTGTCAGTGGAGCGAACGACGGGAATCGAACCCGCGTAATCAGTTTGGAAGACTGAGGCTCTACCATTGAGCTACGTTCGCATCGGCTGTCCAGCCAGCCAAATCACTATTATACATAACTCGTGGAATATGCCGCGCCGCCTACGTTCCTCCCGCATTGCTAATCTGAATGTATGGCGCGAAAACGGATCACTATAGCAGCGAGCCGCCCGGTGCGGGATGAGGTGGTGGAATCCGCCGAGAAAAACGGCATATCTGTTGCAGATGTGCAGCGCAGACGGGCGCATCCGGTGCTTATTGCTGTGTTCACTGTCCTGGCCCTTGGCGCAATAACTGCCCCGTACGGCGCGGGACGTTTCCTGGCGCTGGAGCATACTGCCGAAGTGTCCTGGGCCCTTGCGCCTTATGACGCACGGAGCATGGTATTCCTGGCATGGGCTGTCACGACGCTTACATTTATGGCTTTCGGCATGGTCTTTATGGATAACCGCAGGGTTTTATGGGGGTTTGTGGCCCTCTTCCTGTTTTCGGCACAGCAGTTCATCTGCGGTATAGCGCTTGTGAAAACGGGTTTCTGGTACGGGACCCGCGTAGTGTACGGTGCTTACGCCAATTACGCCAATTCGCTTAATGTGGGGGTCTTTACGTCGGCTGCAGGCCTTGCCGTATTTGTGGTGGTATATCTGTTTATCCTGTTTACAGTAAAAAAGACGTCATCTTTCAACGTCCTGTCGCGCAGCTGGGTGTCGCTGATCAGTTTCAGCATTATTGAGGTAATAGTGCTCTTCCTGGCTTATCTGAGCGGTATAGCCGGCATTTTTATCTCCTAGGCATTCCCAGCTATCCTTAGGTACACGTCCTCCTATAATGGCACTGTCCTCTATAGGCAGGAACGTTCCTATAGGCAGGGGCAACAATTTAATCTGGAGTAATCAAACCATAGGAAAATGGAGAAAAATAATGTTGAAAGGCTTTAGGGATTTTATTGCCCGCGGCAATATGGTAGAGATGGCTGTTGCCTTTGTTATGGGTTCCGCTGTAACAGCTATTGTGACATCTCTGGTAGATAGCGTTATCAACCCTCTGATCGCAGCTATTTTCAGTATGCCGGATATGGACAAGGTGTGGAACGTGACTGTGAATGGTTCCGTAGTCAGGTTCGGGGCCTTTGTCGGCGCGATCATCAACTTCCTGATCATCGCCCTCGTCGTGTATTTCTGCATCGTTGTCCCCATGAACAAGCTTGCTGAAATGTCCAGCCGCAAAAAGGAAGAGGGCAAGGAAGAGCTTTCTGACGAAGAAAAACAGACCCAGCTCCTTGCCGAGATCAAGTCCCTGCTGTCCGCTCAGGGCCAGGGCACTTCAGGGGCAGGGCAGGCAGCCTAGGCTTACCTAGCCTTGCCTGTATCTGTACCTCGGGTTTTTCGCACTTGCGTGCTATAATATGACGCGGCGTATATATCGCCCGCGGATACAGAGCGCTTCAGCATAGGGCTGGGGCACCGCGCAACGGACTAAGGAGGCCATTGTGGCACTTACTAATGCAGAAAAGCAGACGATTATTTCTGAGTATGCAACTCATGAGGGTGACACAGGCTCCCCTGAGGTACAGGTTGCCCTGCTTACCGCGCGTATTAATAATCTCACTGTCCATATGAAGCAGCACAAGCATGATTACCATTCAGACCGCGGGCTGCTCCTCATGGTCGGTGAACGCCGCCGTATGCTTGAATATCTGAGGGATAAGGATATCAATCGTTATCGTTCGCTTATTGAGCGTCTCGGACTGCGTCATTAAACTTTGTGCCCAGGTATCGTGCCTGGGTTCTTTTATGTTTGATGGCTGGATTTGATAACACCAATAATTAATGAGCTGATTCAGTACATGATTTGGTAAAGATTAAACAGTAACTATATAGAAATGATGATTCGGAGAGGGTCTCCGAATGAGGCAGTAAAAGGAGGAACCCATGGAGGGTCCCGAAATAAAAGCAGTAGAAGCCGTAATTGATAACGGCAGTTTTGGTACACGCACATTGCGTTTTGAAACAGGCAGGCTGGCACAGCAGGCAGATGGTGCTGTTGCCGCTTACCTTGATGATGATTCCATGATCCTGTCTACTACTACAGCAGGCAGCAGCCCCAAAGAAAATTTTGATTTCTTCCCGCTTACGGTCGATGTGGAAGAAAAGATGTACGCAGCAGGGAAGATCCCCGGCTCATTCTTCCGCCGCGAGGGGCGCCCTTCCAATGAGGCAGTGCTGGCGTGCCGTATTATTGACCGCCCGCTTCGCCCGCTGTTCCCGCATACGCTCCGTAATGAAGTACAGGTTGTTGAGACGGTCCTGTCCATTGATCCTGATGACTCTTATGACATGATCGCTATGAATGCCGCGTCAGCATCTACTATGATCTCAGGCCTTCCGTTTGAAGGGCCGGTTTCAGGCGTGCGCCTGGCTCTGATTGATGACCAGTGGGTGGCTTTCCCGCGCTGGTCTGAGCGTGAACGTGCAGTGTTTGAACTTGTTGTTGCGGGACGCGTACTTGACAATGGCGATGTTGCTATCGCTATGATCGAGGCAGGGGCCGGCAGGAATGCATGGAAGCTTATTTATGACGAAGGGATGACCAGGCCTGATGAGGTCGTTGTTGCGGGCGGCCTTGAAGCTGCCAAGCCGTTCATCAAGGCTATCTGCGAGGCGCAGGATGAACTGAAGCGTATTGCCGCGAAGGAAACAAAGGAATTCCCTCTGTTTCCTGAATATACGGATGAACTGTATGCCCGTATTGACCAGCTTGCACATAATGATCTCAATGATGCTCTTTCTATAGCTGAAAAGCTTCCAAGGCAGGACCGCATCGCCGGGATTAAGCAGTCAGTAGTTGATACCCTGGCCAATGAATTTGCTGATATGGATGATGCCGAGAAAGAAAAAGAGATCGGCAATGCATTCAAAGAGCTGCAGCGCCAGATAGTCCGCCGCCGTATCCTTACCCAGGATTACCGTATTGACGGCCGCGGGCTGCGCGATATCCGCACCCTTTCCGCTGAAGTCGATGTTGTTCCCCGTGTGCACGGTTCTGCGCTTTTCCAGCGCGGTGAGACCCAGATCCTGGGTGTAACAACACTGAATATGCTGAAAATGGAGCAGACGACGGATGCGCTGTCCGGCCCGAATACCCGCAGGTATATGCACAATTATGAAATGCCTCCGTATTCCACCGGCGAAACCGGGCGTGTAGGGTCCCCGAAGCGCCGCGAGATCGGGCACGGCGCCCTTGCCGAGCGTGCCCTCATTCCGGTGCTCCCTTCCCGCGAAGATTTCCCCTATGCGATCCGTCAGGTATCGGAAGCTATCGGTTCTAACGGTTCAACATCAATGGGGTCTGTGTGCGCTTCAACTATGTCTCTCCTTGACGCCGGCGTGCCGCTGAAGGCTCCTGTTGCTGGTATCGCAATGGGGCTTGTTTCGGGTGATGTTGACGGCCAGATGGTGTATAAGACCCTTACGGATATCCTTGGTGCTGAGGATGCCTTCGGTGATATGGACTTCAAGGTTGCCGGGACATCTGAGTTCATTACTGCTCTGCAGCTTGATACCAAGCTTGACGGTATCCCTGCCGATATCCTGGCAGCCGCTTTGCAGCAGGCATTTGAGGCCCGTATGACGATCCTTGAAGTCATTGATGAATGCATTGACGGGGTCAATGAGATGAGCCCGTATGCGCCGCGTATCATTACTACCACTGTCCCGGTCGATAAGATCGGTGAAGTGATTGGGCCTAAGGGCAAGATGATCAACGAGATCCAGGAAAAGACCGGTGCTGATATCAGTATTGAGGATGACGGTACGGTCTATATTGCTTCTGAAGGCGGGGATTCCGCTGAAAGGGCGCGCGAACTCATTGACCAGATCGCCAATCCGCATATCCCTGAAGCAGGGGAGGCATACCAGGGCAAGGTAGTAAAGACTACAAGCTTTGGTGCTTTCGTCAACCTGACCCCAGGTACTGACGGCCTGCTCCATATTTCCCAGATCCGCAACCTTGCCAACGGTGACCGTATTGATGCTGTTGAGGACGTGCTCCGTGAAGGTGATACCGTTGAGGTAGTCGTCCAGGGTGTTGATGATAAAGGGAAGATCTCGCTCGCTATTCCGGGTTTTGAGGAGCAGGAGAGTAATTCCCGTCCTAATGCCGGCCGTCCGGACCGCGGGTTCCGCGGCGGGCGCCGTCCGGAACACCGCAGCCGCGATGAGAGGCCGGACCGTGATGATGACCGTGATTACCGTCCGCGCCGTTCCCGCCGCGATGATGATGACGACCTGGGGGACCGCGACAGCAGGAGTGAACGTTCCTATCGCCGCAATTCCCGGTATGATGATGACGGCCGCCGCCGCAGCCCGCGGTACAGCGATGATGACCGTGATTACCGTCCGCACCATACCCGTCATGACAATGATGGCTATGAGGGTCGTTATGACGGCCGCGCAGAGCGGGCAGAACGCCGTAACAGCCGCTATGAGGATAATGATTACAGTGAGTACCGCCAGGAGCGTGAGGAGCGTACAGCCCGTCCACGCCGCCGTATCCGCCGTGATTTTGACCCCTTTGACGAGGACTAAACGGCTCCCGGCGGGTAATCAAGGTTATTCCGCCTGTTAAGGAGCTGCACTGAAAGTATATGAAAAATCCCTGCCGGGTCCGATGCCCGTCAGGGATTCCTCATATTAACTTTTATATCAATCGGTATCAGTGTTTCCCGGCTTTATCGAGCCTGGCCGGATCTTCCCAGTTGACTGCCCCGTCCCGGTATGCGTGTTCATGGAGCAATTCGGACAGTTTGAGCCGGTCCAGCTCACGATAATAGCTCTCCATGCCCTTTTTGAAGGCAGCGGCTATTTTTGTCTCCCCCTCATCCACGTGGGGGCCATCATTGAAAAGTACGTGCCCCCGGGACGGGAATCCCGCCTCAAATCGGCTGCCTTCTACAGCAAGGACAACATCCTTAAGGCTGGTTTCGTGTATCGGTTTATGAAGTGTATAGCCTCCGCGCTTGCTGGCATTGGCGTCAATAAGCCCGGCTTTGGACAGCTTCATCAGGACCTTTTTCAGATACGAATCCGAAACGTTCAGCAGGCGGCTCAGCACACGGCTTTTAACAGGTTTATGGCCTTCCTGGAGGGCAAGCATGAGGAGCACGAAGATTGCCTGTTCAATGCTTTTACTAAGCTTCATACCGTGTGTCCTGTGTGTTCCAGCTTTTTCCTGCCGGCCCGCATAATCGTGGAATACAGTATTTCAGCCATCCTGCCGCCTGCATTTGTCAGGGCAGATCTGAAAATGGGAGAAGGGACTTCAATCTCAATGGTCCACTTTACCAGGGTGCGGCCTTCCGGCAGTTCTGTAAAAGCGATCTCCGTAAAATCCTGCCTGACCGCAGGGAAAGACTGCCTGACTCTGTAGCGGATATAATGCCCTTTATCGACGGCAGTTATTTCTTCATGGTACCAGCCTGCGACCATAATGATATCGCGCTGCGATCCTACATCATACCTTTTCCCGGGCCTCCATGCAGATGTAAAGACTATAGGGGAGGCCGTAAAGTTTTCGGAGTGGTAGAACCATGCGAATACATCGTCCCTGGGAGCCGCTATCTCCAGGCTGATCTCAACACGTTTTGCCATAGCATTATCCGGCAAGCCCTGAGACCAGCTGTTCCGCAACATCGTCAACATGGACAGGCTTCAGGTTTTTTGAGAAGATGCCGAAGAATTTGAGCAGGGGAACGAATTTGCTTATAGTATCACTGCGGCCATTTCCGTAAACGATCGTTGGTGTTACGACTACTGTTGGGATCCCGCTGTCTTTAAGCATCCGGGCCAGGCGTGCCTTGCCCCGGACAAAAGGCTTGGGGCCCGTAGCCCCACTGATGAATCCCATTGCCGGTACTTCTTTATTCCTGGCTATGGCGAGCATGACTTCGGCCGGCTCGTCGTTAACTTTACGGAACTTTTCCGGATCACTTTCAGGGCGCCCGACGAAATCTGCTATGCGATCTATCGTATCTGGTAATTTGCTGATTACATCGTCATAGTCAGTTACATCTGCCTGGATATTGATAATCCTGCTGTCTTCAAGCGTATTCTTCCCTGAGCGTGATACTACGTAGAAAGTTGCCTGAGGATCCTTTTCAAGCCACTTCCTGGTCACATTCCTGCCAAGGTATCCATTCCCTCCGAGCAGTACGATATTTGTCATTGTTATGCCTTTCATCTTTTCCTTTATCTAAGGATATTTGAGTATCCTAGGATTATTTTATATCCTGGGATCTACGAAACCAAATTTGCTGCATCCCCATAAAAGTATCTCCGGGAAATAAAACGGCAATAAAAAGCGGGCAGTGCATTACGCATTACTGCCCGCATATGGAGTTATATGCCCGAAAAAACTTAGAGCAGATCAGCCTTCCAGAGCTTTATCTACTACGGATGCGGCTTCTTCAAGCACTGTGTCCAGGACCTCTTCAGACACGAAGGACTCCGCATATACCTTATAAATATTTTCCGTACCGGATGGACGGGCAGCGAACCAGTTATCCTTAGTCGTTACCTTGATCCCGCCGATCGGTGCATTATTGCCGGGAGCCTCGGTCATTTTCTGTTCAATAGGCTCTCCGCCGAGAACGGTATCTGTTACCGACTGCGGCGTAAGGCCGGCAAACTTCTGCTTCTGCTCCAGGGTCGTGGGCGTATCTACACGCTTGTACCAGCTTTCGCCAAAACGCGCTACCTGTTCCTCATGGAGCTGCCCTGGGTTCTTACCTGTTTCGGCAGTGATCTCTGCAGCAAGGAGGTCGGGGATGATGCCATCCTTATCGGTAGTCCATACATGGCCGTCAAAGCGGAGGAAACTCATGCCGGAACTTTCCTCTCCGCCGAAACCTACTTCGCCGTTGAACAGCGGGTCAACGAACCATTTGAAGCCTACGGGGACTTCTACAAGCCTGGCGTTGATCGAAGCAGCTACACGGTCAATAAGCGATGACGATACAAGTGTTTTACCTACGCCCGCACCTGCCGGCCATCCCGGGCGGTTTCCTCCGAACAGGTATTCCACACATACGGCTATGTAATGGTTAGGGTTCATAACACCGGTACCGGGGCATACGATGCCGTGGCGGTCGGCGTCGGGGTCTGTCCCGCCTACAAGGTCATACTGGTCCCAGGCCCCTGCATTAAGGCGGTCTACAAGGCCTTTCATAGCGTAGGGGGAGCTTGGATCCATGCGTATCTTGCCGTCATGGTCAATCGTCATGAAGGACCACTGGGGGTCAACTTTGGGGTTGACTACGCCAATATTAAGCCCGTATTTTTCGTTGATAAGGTCCCAGTAATTGACCGATGCTCCGCCGAGCGGGTCAATGCCCAGGCGTACCCCGGAATCTTTAATAAGCTGGAAATCAATAACATTCTTCAGATCATCAACATAGTGTTCCCGGTAATCGAAACGCTCAATAAGGTCTGAAGCGATTGCCTGGCTGAACGGGATACGGGCTATATTCTTCCAGTCGGGGAGGAGCTCGTTTGCCCGCTGCGCAATAGCATTCGTTGTTTCAGCAGGTGCAGGGCCCCCTGTTGGAGGGTCGTATTTGAAGCCGCCGTCAGTTGGCGGGTTATGCGATGGGGTAACCACAATACCGTCAGCAAGGTCAGGGCCGCTGAAACGCTGTGTGCCGTCCGTCGCGCGGTTATGTGTCAGAATCGCCTGTGAGACAGTTGGCGTTGGGGTGTAGTCATCGCGTGAATCAATACGCACGTGCACACCATTGGCGGTAAGTACTTCAATTGCAGTTTTCCACGCAGGGAGGCTGAGCGCATGGGTGTCCCGCCCAATATAGAGCGGGCCGTCAATATGGGCCTGGGCGCGATATTCGGCAATCGCCTGGGTTATCGCAACGATATGGGCTTCATTGAAGGATGTTTTCAAACTGGAGCCGCGATGCCCGGATGTACCGAAAGCAACTCTCTGCTCAGGTACAGCAGCATCAGGGATAAGGTCATAGTATGAGCCTAGGACCTCGTCAACATTGATCAGATCTTCTGGGGTGGCGGGCATTCCCGCATTATTCGCAACCATATATCTATTGTGCCACGCCAAGCCGACGCAAACCTTAAAATATTATGGATTTTTATAGCGGTCCATACGGATTTCACATAAGCAGGCTGCTGCCGGTCCCTGGCTGTTCCGGGATATCAGCACGGACTGCTGTACTGGTGTTTTCTGATGCAGCCGTCTGGGGCTGCCCTGACACCGGCCCGGGATCCGCCGAAACCGGGTTTGCGTCCGCCGCAGCAGTATCCCCGGTGCTGCCGGTAATGGGGGAGAGGACTCCTGTTGCGTCAACAGCTCCGCCCGTTTGAGGTGCCCGGACTATCAGCGAGTTGTGGTCAACAGTAAAACGGATATGCTGCGTCTTTTCAAGGATATCCCCATCAACTTCTGCCAGCACAGGTTTATCAAGCATGATCTCTGCACTGCTGCCCTGATATTGCCTTACTTTTGATTTTTGTGATATCGGGCTTTGCTCAGAACGTCTGGTAAGTGTCTGATGGATAACATCAACGAGGAGGTTGAACCATCCCCATAAGCCGTGAGTAGTATCGATCGTTTCAAAATCCAGTATGCCGTCATTGTAGCGGGCGTCCGGCATAAGCGTAAATCCGGGTATCCTCCCGCAGTTTCCTGCCATGAATGTGCGGAAAGTTTCCCCGCGCATTTCGTGCATTGTCCCGTCGGCTTCCGTGAGGATGACCGTCCCGCAGTTCCGGGACCCGAACAGATGCTTGAATGCCCCCCAGAAGTAAGCAAACCAGCTGATTGATTTTTTCAGGTTCGGATCGGTGTCGTCAATCATCTGGGCATCAAAACCGACGCCGGCAATAATAAGGAAGCCGTGTTTATGCCCAGGGTCATCCGAGTCCAGAAGGGCCATGCGTCCCATATCGACTCTGCGTGATCCATGCGACGTGGCAATCGTCATTGCAGCTTCTATATTGTCTACAGGGATCCCCATATTGCGTGCAAAAAGGTTTCCGGTGCCGATAGGTATGATGCCGAATGCGTGTGTTGTCCCCGACATCGCGCTTGCAGCGGTGCGTACCGTGCCGTCGCCGCCGCATGCAATAACAACATCTGCATTATAGCGTTCGAGGGCTTCCTTTGCACAGACATAGCCGTCTTTATCGAGTTTCGTATCAATAAAAATTTCGTTGGTTATGCCATGGCTTTCACAATACCGTTCTATATATGCCCTGGTTGCCCGGGCCTGTGGTTTTGAAGGATTGATAATAAAGGCGTAGCTGACCTTATCGCCGTAGCGCTGCCCTGCCTGGGTGATCTCGTGGCGGCGGCGCAGCAGCACAATAAGGCCTGCTGTTGTAGCAACCGTAATAAGCGCTGCAACAATACACAGGGCTATTATTATCTGTCCTTGGACCATAACTATCAGTATGCCTCAAATCCTGTCCGCGGGCGGGTGCTGCAGGAAAAATCCCCTGATTCTGCACGAACGCAAGGCAGGAACAGGGAATGTCTTGGAGGAATAATTAATTGTGATTAACTAAGCCGTCACGGTTTGTGCGCTTGTTTTTGTTGTGTTTTTTGTTGTTTAAATCCTGCTTTATTGTGCTTGATTCTGCCAGATTCCTATTATAAGAGCGCAAGGGGAGAAGCCTTACGTAACAGCCTATTCTAAGGGTTTTTGGCATAAAATAAGCCCTCACAGCAGATGTACCGTGAGGGCTGGGGCGGACAGGGTGGGATCCATATGCACTGGCCATATGCCTTTATTTTGAATAGTATTTAGAGAATATCCTTGATTTTTGGGGTGTATTATGGGGGGGGGTATGGCATGAAAAATACCCCCCCCACCCGATGCTTTAATCGGGCGGACACGAGGGTGGAAACGCACAACCATCGAACAATGGGACACGCAACGTCCAGGACATGGAGGCAGACCCAAAGCAAAACAATAAAAAAATTTGCCCCTCCCACCCCAGCATAAAACCGGGGGAGAGGGGCAAAACCATACCAAAAAAGGGGCAGTTACATAGAAGAAAGCCGCAATGGGTTATATGCAACACCGCAGCTAGCCGCAATAAAACCGGCAGCAGTCGAGATGAAACCACCGATATCAGCCAGGCCAAACGTCATGAAACCGAGCCCGACCACAGACGCTACCAGGCCCACAACGTAAATTATGGTCCTTACCATGTCATTAAAAACAGGCGTATAACCCTTGGCCGCCTCCTGCTCAGAATCTACATGGCTAACCGGCTTACCCGATCCTGTTTCCGTGCTTGTGGGGATTGTTGCATCAACCTGCAGTGTAGTATTCGTATCTGTCATAATATTACCTTCCTTATTTTTACCAGAGTTTGTTATTGTTGAGGGCTGTCTGTATTGCCCGCACAGTCTTATTACCGGCGATACCATCAGTATCCACGCCCAGCCGGGCTTGCCAGGCACGGATAGTGTTGTAGCCAATAAGACCATCAGGAGCTACACCCAGCTTTGCCTGGAGGCTGCGTACGGCTTTACTGCCGGCCGGATTAGTACCCCACTGCCAGCCTGTCGTAGCCCTGGGCACCCGCCACCGGTTCGTGTTAAGCTGGTGATCGAACTGCCCATCGTCAGGCGTACCCACTAGCTGCTGGACCCTTTTAATAGTGCCCGCACCCCACAGCCCATCAACATCAATCTGAGGGATCCCATGAGCGGCTGCGTTCACTACCTTATTGATAATCCGGTTCACTGCCGGGATAACAACAGTTTCCACTTTGCCGCCGGTCATCTCATCATAATATTTCTGCGCACGCCGCATATACGCCTCATGCTGAGACCCATTAATACTCCCCGGACACTGCGTAGGAGCAAAATACGAATGCGGAAACACATTACGCAACCAAGTTGGCCGCCCCAACCTATACGCCTTACACAGTGCGGCTACCAGGTGAGCCCCATTATCCAATGTCGCTTCCGATATTGTCCATGGGTTTGATGTGATGTCCGCATGTTCGATAGCAATACTGGTCATGTTTGCCAGGCTGTTAGCCGCATTCCAACTCGTATCCGCGTCATGGACCAGCTGGCCAATCCACCCTTTCGCATCAACCTGATATTGGGCTGAAGCAGCACGGTTCTGCCATGTCTGCCAACAGCCCTGCACACTCAGATTCGCCGCATTATGATGCAGAATAACCTTATCTATTCTATGGCCTGCACGGCCTTTCGTGTAATGCCTGGACAGGAGCTTATACTCGTCCGGCTCCAAAGACTCCCAATTCCTCACAGAATCTCCTTCCTATGTTTCTTACGTTTTTTATGTTTAGACTCAGACAGCCCAGTAGGAGCTACGGTTGCATCTAAACCTAATTGTGTTGTAGCCTGCTCAACCTCACTGCGGATACTATCCGGCAAACGGGGCTTAGGGTGGGTTTTACTCCACTTCGGATCTAACACATCACACAACTGGCCTATCCAATGCCCAATAGCCCGCAGGTAAGCAGTAAACTCTAAATCTTTCTGACGACTCTGCAGAAGCTCGGTTTCCGCATTCCTGCGCTTTTCCTCCTCAGACACCACCAGATTCGACAGAAAACCGATACGTTTATCCTGGGCTGTAATATCCCTATGCAAGCCTTCTATTGTTTCTTGCATACTCTTATACGACTCGCTATCCCTGTTACGTTTATTCACCATCACGGTGATAATGCTGATAAGCAGGCTTATCGCACCGGTTATAAGAGCAACAATGATAGTAGTATCCAACTGTGCCGGATTAAACACATTCCTTCTCCTCTAGTTGATATTCCAGGAGACAGAGAACTGCACCCAACCATTCAACTGTAGGGTTTGATTCCCGTCAATCTTACGCAGTCCGAAGCGGGTACCGTTCAGATACACGTAGATAGCGTTCGTGTTGGAAGCGTTGCTAACCGCCTGGACGTGAATTTCGTGTGGGGTTTTCAGCCGCTCGTCCAAAGTAAACACGTCCTCGATAAACCAAGCGTTACGTGTATCTAAAGCAGCTGTAATCCTGTTAAGGATACCAGTCACAGTAACAGTATGCCCGTCCTGCAGGCGGGCAGTCAAATGGTCCACATGCCAAAACGTGCCATTAGACAGTTTGATGAGATTAGTTACGTCACCGGAATACAGCTTCCACTCGCCATCAGAATACATGTACTCCATACCACTCGAAAGTTGTACTATCTGCCCGTCAGATACAGTAAGATTATTCATCACATCGGTAGACGGGCACACCACGGTCCCAGTGCTCGTAATGAGCGGGATGAGCATATTGCTGACCCCGCTCGTAATGCGGGCGAGTACCAGACCGGGAATATTCGCATCACTAGTTGTCCCCGGAAATGTTTTAACCTCTAAGCTTGGAATGTCTCCATGTCCCATAGACGGGTCATTAATGACTACGGCTATCTTATAATCCCCAGATGGGGAGTCTAAGGTGAGTGATACTGCTTCAGGGATACTGTAGGTGTATGCACCTGTAGCTTCGAAAGGCCTGCAAACACCCGCATGCGGTGCTACTGTAACCGTGCTTGAGTCAACTGTGACGAGAGGCTGCTCCGCACCGTACCTCACCCCGCCGATAACCCCGAAAGGCGTACCGTTAGCCGGCCCCAGAAAACTATTGACAAGTCTACGGAAGTTGTCTGCAGTATATTCTGGTTTACTATTTTGCGCGGTCAGCGGGTGTGCAACCATATTATCGCTTGTTACCATAAAAATTTCTCCTTAATTGTAGTAGACGAACATGCATTCAAGCCTTAGGTCGGTGATTGTTACTGCTGTCCCGTTATCCCCATTACTGACGGCCAGGCGGGCTTGGAACTGGTCGTCGGGCAGGCAGAAAGCGGAGTACGAGCCGGTAGACACATCACTGTCGGGGATTAGGGGTCCGGTCATCTGGTAGAAGCATATCTGTGCCACCTGCCCGTTCAAAGTAATACACCCGTCTGCCGCACTACTGTTGGCCGCATTCTGCTTATACCGGAGCGTGACCATAGCCATAACATTCGAATACCTGGATATGCGAGGCACAGTAATACTGTTAGATAGCCAAATAGTAGGCGAACTGAATGTGAAACTGTCCCTGATATCGGATAGGTGCTCAAAATGAGGGATTGTGGGTATGAGGGAGTTTGCTACACTTGATTGGGTTTCTGCAACGTCCCTAGTGAGGTCACGTATCATACGCGCTGCCTCATCTTCCCCAGCGGGATAGTTGAATTTACCGCGATTAACCATGATTATTCCCCTGTCCCTGATGACAGTAAATACGGTGTGAGCGTAGCGGAAATCAAATCTATCTTATAGCCGATAAACCGTGCCTGCCCATCTGTAAAGCCTTGCATCACGTCCGGAGAATCCAACTGCCAGGACACACAATCACCAAGATTCCACTCAACACCCAACTGAGGCATATTAAAAAGGTTGAATCCCATCTCAACGGTTGTAACCCCGTTGCGGATTGCTTCAAGTTTTGCTGCAGCATGGGATTCGAGTGTGGCCACGTTCGTAATTGATGTTGAAGGCGTATACACATAGTCGATAACAGGCCTACTGTTATCGTACGAGTCATGCCAGGAGGATTGCGGAGTAGTATCCCCGTCCGCACTGCTCATTGCCTTCACGCGGGTAGCCCCATCTCCACTATTCCACGATTCTATAATTTTAAAACTGCTGAGATTGTCTACTTTAAAGGTTGTGATAGGGGTTTGGCTGCCGATATGGTCATCTACATGAAGTACAGGATAGTATTCCATGCCTTTTTTCTGCCAGTTAATATACCATTCTGGGCCGTTGCGCAGTTTTGACAACGCTTGTATACAGGACAGGACGCTTTTCTTATCGTCCAATTTATGGTCTGTATCGTCCCTTCTAATATCCGAGGGGGCGATATCAAGTTGGAGGGCGTTATTTTTCCCGTCGATAGCCCACTTTTGGACCAGGCTGCCTACAATCTGAGTCTGGAGAACTTGAGTGTAAGCGTCGTTTCCTACTATTTGCCTGTCCAGGTAATCCTCGTAGGTGGCCAGTTTCAGGGTGATAGCGTTTCCACCGAGTTCCCGGTCGCGCTGGACAATGTTCGCACCCCATAAGGGGTATTCGTTTCCTTCCTGGACGAGCAGGAGGGAGATTTTCATGGGTTCTGTGGCGGCTACCCAGTTAACTGGTAGGCCGTCAAATGGTAGGGTTGCGGATAGGGAGGTGCCTTCCATCATGCGCATCTCGATATTCGAACACTGTAGATAGGGTAGTTCGGCTATGACTTTGCCGCTGACCATGCTCACGGCCAGCCAGGATAGATTATCGTAGGTTTGGAGGGTTGAGGTCACTTGTATGCCTCCCGGAATTGGATTGACAGACGGCCCAACTGAGTATTATCCGCGCTACTGAATCGTAGTACGTTACGTCCCGGCTGGATTTTGAACCATTCACGTCGGCTGACAATCGGCGCGGCGGGAAGAGTACCATCTACCATGACTTCCTGTTTCGCGGTATTGAATGTCACGTAATGGCCGTCGCCTACAGTGAAGTCCAATGCTAGGACCCTACCAGTTTGGACGTGTTCGACCTGCGGGCGGGTAACATACCCATCGATACGGAGTATCAGGTTTGAATCAGCGGTCCCATTACTGGTGATTTCGATACTGCCGGATTCTGTTTTCTCCGTGAATATCCAGTTGTTCGGTGTTCCGTCACCTTGGAACTGGTACGGGTAGGTGAGCCCTCCTGACGATTGAGGTAGCCCAGTACTCCCTGTAAGGGGGTTACCTCCACCGTACATGACTGATTCGGTAGAGACGAATTGGAGGCTGAATTTGAGTGCACTGTCGCCGACTGCGTCTACAAGAGCTGCATCAGCCTGCCGTACCGTGGCTAAACGTTGAATACCTTTGAAATCTACGAGGAATGTCTGGTCGCCCAGTAGGAGGCTGCCTTTGAATCTCTCCCACGCCTTATATACGGTGACCGTATCATCTCCATAAATGTTCCCGGTAACAGTGAAGGAGCGGCCTTTATAGAAGGGACGGTTGGTGTAATAGCCGTCTGCCCATACGTGCTGTGTTGTGGAGAGGGTGCTTGCTGCCCCGTCAAACACCCCATTAACTTCGTTAACCAGCCACGTGCAGCCTAAACTGTCCACCCCGTAAAGGGGAGTATCGTTGATGGTGACGTGCAGGTTGCTGTCGTAGCCGGCCATATTATCCCCCTTTACAGGCTGAAAGTGAGACGCCGCATAGCCGCTTCAGCAGCCAAACGCGGGTCCTGGGTACTAATGTTCTGTGTTACCGATACTGGGCTGTTAGCGGGCGCTATACGAGCTCCTAGCATGCTCCCAGCCTGGTAAGAGGGAGCAGACAAGGCGGGAGAGTCAAACAGTGTTTGGATCTTACCCGCATAAGACAGGACATGAGGTTTGACCTGCTGGTCGAACGTATCCTCCATACCCGTATCCAGGCCGCCAATAATAGCCTGACCGTTCTTCACGAGCAGCGTCCTATCGTATTCGATAGGGCCCTTATGCCCCTGGATCCAACCGGCCAAACCGTTAATCCACTTGCCAGGACCGTTATCCCACAACCATTTCATACCATTCCACAATCCGGTAATGATACTTTTACCAATGTTGTACAGGATTTTCCCAGCATCACCGAACGCGCGCGCAATATTACCGGGCAGAGAGCGGAAGAAATTAATAATATTATCCCACCCATGCCTAATACCGTTACCAATATTATTGAAGAACGGTCCCAGTGTGCGCCCGAGACTATTCCACATGTTGCCGAAAATGCCTTTAATAGCAGTAACAGCGGTATTAAAGATACCTTGGACTGCATGCCAGAAGGCAATAATCGTGCTTTTGACTGCGTCCCAGATACCGGTGAAGATCTGTTTGATACCCTCCCAAGCAAGCTTCCAATCTCCCGTAAATACGCCGCGGATAAAATTAATTATCCCCGTCAACGTAGTAATAAACCCCTTAAACAAGCCTACAAGATCCATCACGATAGGCACGACCGCAGTCAATACGGCTTGGGCGATACTCATCACTACCGGCAGTAGAGCTTTAATCGCAGCCATAAGCGGAGGAATAATCTCCTTAGCCATCTGCTGCAAGGGAGGCCACACCTGTTGAAACAGTTTCACCAGATACTGACCGAGCTGCTGGAGTATAGGCATCGCCTGTTCGATAAACCCGCCCAACTGGGTCCCCATATCGGCAATCATTTTGCCCACCTGTTCGGTAAACTCCCCAACAGCAGGATTCTGCAGCCATTTGATAAACTGGCTGAACGCGGGCGAAACCGTATTCGTAATAAAGTTTGACAGCCCAGTGAAGATAGGGATAAGAGCCTGCCCCAACTGGATTTTCAGCCCATCGAAAGCTACCTGGGTGCCGCGGAGCGCAGCCCTATAATTACCCCACTTCTTGATACTATTATCGTCCAGAGTAATGCCCAGACTTTTAGCTTTCTTCTCCAGCTCACTGATACCTGCACTGCCCTTATTAAGGAAGGGGAGCATGGCCGTACCAGATTTGCCAAACAGTTGGATAGCTAAAGCGGTTTTCTGCGGACCGTCAGCCATGTTCTTAAACTTGTCAGCAACCTGAGGCAGCAGGACACTCATGCTCTTCATATTCCCGTGAGTGTCTTTAATAGTTGTACCTAACAGTTTCTGCATCGATGCAGTAGCCTTCGCATCACCGTTCGTCGCAGACAGTTTCTTCGAAAAGATTGTCAGGCTTGCCCCAGCTTTACTGGTATCCATGCCTGCCAGGCGCATAGCACCAGACAGTTCACTCACTTCAGCCGCACTGCCACCGATAATCCTTTTCAGACTGTTGACACTGGCGGCCGTATTATTGAAAGCGTCTACGGAGGATTTAGCGAATTTAGTGATACCAGCCACAGACAGGGCAGCGGTAACCGGGGCGGCGAACTTTTTCACTGCTCCCAGCATCTTCTGGCCAAGCCCGCCGCCCATACTGCTGCCGGCTTTCTCACCGGATTTTTGTGCGGCTGGCACAATCTGCTTGCTAATCTGGCTTTCCGCGTTCGGAGTGGCCGCGATAAGCTCATAATATGCGGTAGCCAGCTTCTTCCCAGCACCCATCACACCCTCCACTCTCTACTTTTATCCTGTTATTTCCAGCCGATACGCTTATTCAGCTCTGCGATAGACAGCCGTTCGGGCTTATGCTGGAGATCTATCAGGCTGTTTTTACTGTTTTTACTGTCTGTAAGGTCTAAAAGGTCGGGTTTTTGTCCGGAAAAACCGGCGGAAAATAACCGTATTTCGTTAATTTGCTGTGCTGAGAGCACGTGGGAGAACCGGATATTATTGCTCCAGCCGGCCATAGCGCTCATCAAAGCGCTGTCAACGGGCATGTAGGTGATAAAATCGCGTAATTCTACCCAATCTAGCTCGCTTGTTCCCAAGTTTTTGAGGTGGTAGCCGGCATGGAGCAGGTCGTGGTTTAGTGGGCCTCTGTAGTCTCTGATGATTTTACAGAGGCCGACGATTCCCCCATATCAATCCCTGAAGCCTCCTGCCAAGCTGCAAACCAGTCCAGCATTTGGTTGGTGTCCTGGAATTTGTCTATCAGATGCGCGTCCGGAGCAACCGCAGTAAGAAATTTATCCAGGAACGTGATAACAGTAGAAATATTATCGTCGTCTACTGTCTCCACAATGCGGATAAGCGAGGGCGGCAGATAGCTGAGCAGGGGGACTGAATACTGTTTACTACTGCCGGGGAAAGCAAAGTAGAACCGGTTTTCTTTACGGGTTGCTTTTGATGCGGGAATTTTGTATACCGTCATATTTTACGTCTCCTAAAATCTAGTGAATGCGTCTCTTAAATATGTTTAATAGTTCCTCGCTCTGGTTGTGCTGGGAGACGCTACCAGCACAACCAGAGCGAGGAAGAACTGCAATTAGGCGGCGGTTTTCCTGCCGTCGTCCCAATACTCGTGGAAGTATGATCCGTTTTCGTCGGGGAAAGCAGTGAATGTGACCTTGCGGACCATGGTCTCTGCATCTTTGGCTGTGTATTTTTCACGGCTGGAGATCTGTACGTCATGGAAGACGAGACGTCCGCGAATATCCCCATCAACCATTTCAATGACCAGGATCCTGTGCGGCCCCATTTCGATAACACCATCAAGCTCAATCTGATTGCCATGCTCGGTAGTGGCTTTGGTGCTTTTGACATGCCCGTCACCGTAGATTGCTTTCTGCACAACTGGATTCAGATATTCGAGGAAAGCAAAGTTGATGGTGACTTCAGTGCTTTTCTTGACTATGCGTACAGTGTTACCGCCCCATGCTTTGATGGTGTCGGTGTCTACGCTTTCGTTGCGTTCTACTCCGTCTGAGGAGACGTATCCGGCACGCTGAAATGCTTCTGGCAGGGCGGTTGCTACGTCCGTGGGCTCGGTGGCACCGAGCGGGGCGAGAGCTACGCCGCCGGTGACGGTGTCTGAGGCGACGAGGATATTGCTTTTATTAACCATGTGATAGGCCTTTCTTCATTAAAAAAGCCCTACCAGATGGTAGGGCAGTAATCTTTTTTAGATTTCAATGATTTTGTTGCGTGAACGTATGTGTATTGTTGTAGAGTATCGGGCGTATAGCGGGTAGTCCGGGTGGGGATCATTGCCGCTGCCTCCAGTCTGTTCTCCGTAGAAGAGAAGACCGCGGGAATCCAGGAGGATACTTGTTGCGATAGCAAGCAAGTATTGTGCTCTAGATTCTGTGGCCGCCCAACCTTCCACGGTCAACAGCCACGATGTGGTTTTTATGGTTTCCCGTGTGGGTGTGGTAGCCATGATGCGGATAAATTCTCCGGTCGGCTTACCGTTAGAACTGCGGGGGATTTTTGTTCCCACTTTTACCGTCTGTAGATCTGTGTCCCGATGCATGATTCCGGTAAGCAGGTCAATGGCCTGCTGTTCAACATCACGGGGGACGGACAGTTGAGTCATTCTTCTGCCTCCAGAGCGCGTGTAAGGCACCTATCACGGGCTTCCGCCTTCTGGGCGTCACGAGTATACGTGTTCACCACATAGCGGGCTCTGGAGCCGTTGGAAACGTCTTGTATCCTGTACCCGTCAGACAGGCCAGCAGCACTATTGGCTCTATCTGCGATACCCTGGGCCAGACGGCGTAGGGCTGCGTTAACCTCCGGGTCGTTACGTAGTTCGCCGAATGCCGCGTAATCGAATTCAAGCCGTGCTTTACCCATTCCACTCCTTCACTAAAGCCATATCGTAGGGGATTAAACCCAGCGGGTCGGCCACATGTTGGACTGCCCCTACAACCTGTAGCTCCTGCCCCATATAGCGGATTCTCGCGTTATCCTGCAAAGGACTGTTGAATGGCATGTACAGAGTGTACTGGTATTCGACACCCAGCCGGTTATCGTTACTGCTGCCGGTTTGTGGGGATTGCATGTCACAACCTGTAACCTGCTGCCATTCGTCCGGCCACTGGAGGACAGGGGAACCATGATCTTCACCGTAAACTGGGTTTTTGTAGTCTATAGTGAGATGTCCAAAGATACCGAGACTGTTCACGCCCGGCCCCCTGTCAGACTGTATTTGTGTATAGTGTCTGTCCATTTCTGGGTGACGCCCACCGTGCTTGCCGCACCGAAAGTGATGCTCCTGCCGCCTACACTGTAGTTACTGATACCGGTAAGCGTCCTATATTGGGCTTCTGCTTGCTCCAGTACAGCGTCCTGCATATCTCCAGGAAGATCCTTGTACCCGTGCGAACAAGTGACAGTAATGTTGCTGAGGCTGTCCGGCCACGTCCTGTAGTTTGTGCGTCTGAGGATCCCTGCTCTTGGATCTACCATGAAATCGGTTACCGGTTTACCGTCAACCTGGACTGTGACCGCCCCCATGATGTGCATGTAGGGTAGGAGGAGTGTTTCGCGTCCGGCCCCATTAAGAGTAACCGTGTCATTCTCCACATAATGGGGGTCCCAGCCGATAAGACCGATAAGCCGGTCCGAAGCCCGCCGCAGGGCAAGGGCAAGCTTCGGATCCTGCTCACTATCCCCTATAAGGGTTTGGAGGTCTGACAGGCTTGCGCAATACTGGTTTTCAGACATAACAAGCCTCCTTACCGATTAATCTTTGGTTTTCTTACCGGCCGACGGTTTCACAATATACGGGTTATCTTCCGTTACGAGAGTTTCCTTACCCGTATCTTTGCGTATAGCCGTGGTGGACGGTACCTGCTTCGTGATCAGCAGGTTACCGTCCTCGTCTATCAGCCTGGCACGGTAAGCGTCTGGCCGCGTGTAGCGAACGCTATCAATGATGAGCATCTCTTCTTCCATCACATTACCGTCCTCTACGTTTTAGCCCTGGGCGAGCTTAGCAACGCACAGTTGGGCCGGCTTGCGGATCATTTGCAATGCGCGCATTTCTGCCCTGATGTAGGACAGGTTGCGCTGCGCGTAATCCTTGTGCTGATTGAATACGGCGATATTGAGTGCTTCGTAGACGAGCAGCTGAATTACGCTGAAATCGCCGATGATGGCGGTTCCTTTTTCGAGGTAGGAGGATTCCAGGCGGGGGATTGACCATACGGTTGGGTCGCCGGAGGCGAAGGGGCCTGCTCCCAGATACCGGCCGTTCTTATCCTGCAGGAGGTCGAGAGCCTCGTTATCCTCAGGATTCATGACAACTGCCTGTGGAGTTGTACCGGACGTGGTAGACAGGAGGGTCTTTGCCTTACGCAGGGTAGTAGCGATATCTGTGTCAAATGCCTGGTTGAGGACGCCGGTAGTGTGCAGGATACCTGCAGGTTCGTCTGCAGATCCGGACCCGTTAATCAGCGTTTTCTCGATTACGTCAAGCAGGTTAGCTTCAAGCTCCCCGTCGATGATGCCGACGAGTGCACCGTCGTCGGAGAGTTCCTGGTTCGTGATTTCCAAGCCATCTGCATAGGTAAACGCTTTAGCGTCTGCCGTAGCTGTGGTAAGGGTACTCAGTGGCTTAAGCCCGCCTTTAGCGTCCGTACCAGTGGTTGTTTTTGCCTCGCCGGTGATGCTGGCATTGTTAGTGACTGCCTGGAGCTGACGGTACTGCAGCCATGGGCTGTTGGTTGTGCCCTGGTAGATCAGGTCGAGGATCGTGCGCGGTTTACGGTATGTCAGATCATCGATACCTTCAACATATTCTGGGCGGGAGGCGCCGGGGATTCCGGTGTTGAGCGGATCGGCTTTCAGTACGCGCTGGCCAGAAGCAACGTCCTTGACGGCGAAGTTGACGACACCGTTTTTGGATTCGAATCCGTGAGGGTGGTCTTCGCGGAAGCCGCGTACTTCGTCGGACTTGACGAACTTTTCGCCGATGGTGAACTTCCCTTCGAGCATGGTTGATGTTTCTCCTTCGTTATGGGTTGCTGCGCGGAGTGTGGCAGCGGTTTTCTTGGCTGAGCTCATTGCTGTTTTTAGCTGCTGGATCTGCCGGCTGATTTCTTCTGCGCGGCTGATTTCCTTTTCGGTAAGGTTGGTGCCTTTCTTTTCGAGGTTTTCCGCCTCAGCCACCAGTGCCTTGAGTGTTTCCTGACGATTCATCAGATCGTCTCCTTTCCGGCTACGAGAGCCTTTATCAACTGTGCGGCTAAGGCCTGCCGCTTTTTCTTCGCTGACTTCCCTTCCGAATCGTCTGGTGTTTCTTCATCGCCAGCGTTTCCTCCGGGAGTGTCTGTGGAAGTATCATCGTCGTCGCTCGTGTCGTTCTCATCTATGAATTGTGAGAGTTTGTCTACTGCCTGGTTGAGCAGATCGAGCGTGTCTTTGAGGTCGGTAAGATCCATATCATCATCTCCTTCTTCTGGATCTTCTTGCGGGTCTGCAGTATCCTGCGGGTCCGGTTCATCAGCTTTCACTGAGATAAGCTGCGTATCCGGATTCGCACCTTTAAGAGTGAGGGATACTTCAGCAAGCTGGAAGCGGCTGATGTGCGCATTATTGTCGTCGTCGTATTCGATGTCGTTTTCGTTGACGAACCCGCCGATGCTGAATTCATGGACCCTGCCAGTTTTCATCAACCGGTATGCCTGAACCGCGTTAGGATTGTCCATGTCCAGTTGGGCGTCTATCTGCAAACCGGTATCAGTTTCTTGGCCTTGTGCTGCTCCGAGATGGGACCAGATGTCTTCCCACTCGTGATCCCACAGGACAGGCAGAGGAGAATCATCGGTGAAGGTTTTGAGGCTTTCTTCAAAAGCGCCTTTCTCGATGATTTGGCCTTGTGAATCTTTGGTGCCGAAGGTACTGACGATAGCGGTAAAGCTGCCCTCGCCGTCCGTTGTATCAACATCAGCTTTATAAGATACGCGCTTAAAGACGCGCTTAGGGGAGTGTCTGTTCACAGTATTTTGTCCTTTCTGCTCACTCCACGGCATAAAAAAAGGGATAACACTATGTGGAGTGTTATCCCTGGGAAAATTTGAGAATAGGCGATGGGTTTACCATTCGTATTCGAGGACGCAGGTGCAGCCTGCGACTTCGTCTACGTCCAGCCCACCGTCACCTGGCCAGCGGGCACCATTGGAAAACTCATCATCGATGCCTGTTGCTTCCCCATCCATTTGAGCGTGGGAAGGCCTCGGGTGAGCACTAGTAACCTGCCAGCGTTTAGTAACCAGCCCGGAGGCCTTCGCGGCATCCTGACGGCCAAAGCCAGCCGCGTTAGCGATAAGGCTGGCCGCCCAAGCAACAGCCGTACTGTCTTTCAACCGGTCAAGCAAACTCGTACGCGGATCGACGTCGCTATCCTCATCGTCATCAGGATTGGTTTCCATTTCGTCTAGGTTGGCGAAGCTGGTGAGCATGCCGTCGGCTATTTTGCTGGCGGCGTTTTGTCCTATCTTGGTCACGTAAGGTTTCATGACGCTGGCTGCCCAGCCGGATTGCTCCGGATTATACTCAGCGAGCACGCTACGCGCCCCGGCGAGGGCTGACGCCCATGTAGACGGGTTGATTGCTTCCATCAGGATCGTGTCCCACTGGTCATGGAAGTCTTCCGGATCCTCGATATCATCATGAGATTGCATCATCTTCACATAGATACTGCGCAGAGCTTCAACGAGGCTTTTCTCCTGCTTCTTCTTCACCGTATTCAGTTCGCTTAATGCTTGCTGGCGGACAAGATGCTGCCCAGGAGAAAGAGTCTTCATCTGTTGATGTTGAATATTCTGTTTGCCTGTATCAGTGGGGGAGGCAAGCCCGCCTTCAGTCACATTCAAGGGGGTAATCAGCTGGTCAGTACCCTTAAGCTTAGGATAGTCCAAAGCAGCTCGTGCTTCCGCGCGAGTCAAGTATGGTCCGCCTACAGCAGTCTGCAGATAGGACGCCTGCTCAAGGAAACTGCCATTCATGGCACTGTTGCGGTCAAGCTCACCATAGATTTGATGGCCTTCGTCAGCCAGGGCGGAGATTATTTCCGCATTGAATGCCTGACGGATCTCATCAATCACCGGCCCCAACGTCGGACCATACAGCATTTGGCGGAAAGCCGCTATATTGCTGAACGTACCCTGGCGCGCGCCCACCAACTCTGGAGGTATGTGGAATGCCCCGCAAACCTCGACGGTAGATAAACGCCGGCCTTCGATATCCTGGGCGTCGGCAGGCTTAATCGTATCGTTCAAGGACACGTATTCCATACCATCTTCCAGGATTGGAGTGCCGCCGGCGGCCGACATACGGAAATCGCGCCACGATTGGACGAACTGTTCGCGTTTGACTGGCTCCCACCGTCCAGACGTAGCCTCGGGAGGGCGTTTAATATACCCGTTGAACTTTGGGCTCCTGTCCCATTGGGCGTTACGCCACTGGACAGCATGCGCCTGCTCTTCCAGGATCTGGCGCAAAGTCGTCAACGGGCTCACACCATTGCCTGTGTTTGCGCTCCACCCAGTAGAAATAGCGAGCTTTTCCGCTGACAAGTCTACCGGCCCCTGAGCCAGATTCACCAGCACGCGCGTAATATTGCCTAAAGCGTCGCTTTTAATCGTCAGCAGTCGTGGCGGTATGCGCTGCAAGTAATACTCGTTATCCTCATTCACCAGCAAAGCAACGCAAAAGATGTCGTAGAGCATCAGGTCTGTGGTGATACGGTTCAGCAGGTTAAAGCTGGTGACACGTGCTTCACGATGCGGGTATCTTAACAGCTGTTCGGCCAGGGAATCGTGGGCGCGAACACGGTCATCATCAGCTACACGCTCGTAGATCTTCCACGGCAACGCAGCCACGTGTTTAGCAGCAAAACTAACTACTGTGCGTACAGCCGGCTGGGTTTTCCAAATCCTTTGAGCATTGATAAACCCGCTATTAGAGTAGCTCATCAATGGCGTACCGGGGTCTCTGACTGGCAGCCCCCAAGTGGTTTTTGTGTTCACGCCCGGCAGACTGCTGTCACCGATCGTGACAGTCTCACCGGTCGAAGAAATAAAATTAACCATCTGCCACCACCTGCAGTACGAGAATTGAACGTCTGAATATGATAACCGTGCCCGGTATCTGCTGGCCGTCCGCCTGCACATCACGCAACCGGATACGGCCCGGCCAACTAAAACGGGTCACACCAGACAGGCTGGACCCGTCAACCAGGTTCACAACAAGTTTCCGTCCTGGAAGCCACATAAAATGTCTCCTTCCCATACGAACTAGGCAATGATGAGCGCGTGTTCGCTTGCCTCGTAAGCGCTGTGCGCGTGTTCCATCTGGTCAGCCATAGCTTCGCTCATAGCCGTCACCAAGGCAGACACGCCATCAATCTTTTCACCGCTCTTATTCTTATCCGGCTTCACATTCCCCGCCGGGTCAGTAGTCACCGCGAGATTATCCATACACCAATCCATCACCGGATTACAATGCGCCAGCCCACTTTTACCCTTCAGGCCGGCTAAGCACAAGCGCTGTACCTGCTTCAACGGGCTTGACAATGTCAAATACCCCTGACGTACCTTCACCATACTGATACCGTCAGCCATCAAATCATTCACCAGCTGAGACGAATTGTAAGGATCATAACCAAGAGTACGTATATCGAATTTTTCCGCGTCCTGTTTAATAGCAGCACGGATAAAATCATAGTCCTGCACATTGCCTGGCGTAGTCTGCAAATATCCTTGTTCATGCCATACCGATGCAGTGCCTGCGGTCCGCTGATCCAAAGCCTCAAGATTATCTTCAGGTGTCCAGAAACGCCAAATAGCCTTATAATCGTCCTTCTCCACAGGAAACAGCCAACATAAAGCTGACAAATCAGACACTGAAGCCAAATCTAAACCACCGAAACACGGTTTACCGGCAAGCGACGCTTCAGTAAACTCATGCTGGTTCGCATTCCACGCACGCTGACTGATAAACTTCGTTGTCTGCTTCGTCCTCACATTCAAATTCAGCCGGAGGAAACGGGCAAGCTGCAGAGGGCTATCTTTTGCTGCCTGGGCTTCAGCCATCATAAACTCTTTCGTCGGACTAACCCCATACCCGGGATTCGCCCGACGCCACGTCTCCTCCTTAAAAGGATCCGCAGACTTCGGAGCAGCAAAAATCACCGCATACTCATTCGCATTCGTGTAAATACCCTTACACAGCTTCTCCATACGGTCCCGCTTCTTCGAATACGGACTGTTACGCCTCCCATCATCAGCAGTCGTAATCGTCAACCCCAACGGTTGAGACCGTGCGCCCGTACCAGACTCCAAAGCATCAATCACACTCAGATCCTTGTGCACGTGCATCTCATCAACAATATACCCGTTCGGGTTCGTCCCCTGAAGCAGATCGCCAACAGACGCGACAGCCTTGAAAAAGGATTGGTCTACCGGGCGGACAATCTCTTTCTTCATCGCCTGAATACCAGCAGCCTTAAAATCCGGGCTATTATCCGCAACCAGCTGAGCAGGACGATACGCCAACAGCGCCTGATCCTTAGACCCGGCCGCCGCTAAAACCTGCGCACCATACTCACCATCAGCGAAAGCCAAATCCAACGCAAGACCAGCACACAGCGTCGTCTTACCATTCTTGCGCGGAACCTCAACCCACACCTTGCGAATAATACGCACGATACTGCCATCGTCAGCCGACGGGTGCACCCAGCCAAATACCGGAGCAATCACATAAGCTACCTGCCACGCATCAGGACGCATAGGCCGGCCAGCCCACTTACCCTGAGTGTGCCGCAAATGCTTCAACGTATTAATCACACTATCCACACGCGACGGATCAAAAAAAGCGCCAGGCGCATCACGCGGCTCAGCAGTCCTCCACAACGGTTTCTGCCACTTCTCCAACACATAACCACGCTCCCGTAAATACCATTTCACCTCAGGAGACAGTGGCGCAGCATACGGCCGGTCAGTGGAGCGCGAACGGGTTATCTTCCTCTTCTTGGCTACCACGCTCATCACCTCGCATACGGCTACGAGCAGCAAAAGACAAACCCAACTGCTTCGCATACTCCAAAAACGCTGAAGAATTATCCTTCAAAATCTGAGCCTTCGGACTCTTCGCCTCCTGGCCGCCATGCCGCTTATCCTCCACCACGACACCCTGCTCAATAAGCTCATTCGACACACGGCGAGCCAAACTAAAATGCCGCAAAGCCATCTCCACCGTCATACTATCCGCCTCAGAAAGCAAACCCGCCTCAGCAAGCACCGGGACAATCTCGTCCCACAATTCAGACACCTCAATAGGTAGGCCGGTAGGTTTGTCTGGCTGCTGAGGGGCAACCATGGCCGCTGCTGAAGATCTGTCAACCTGATTCTCACCCACAGGGGCAAGCTTCAAAGGACCACGAGCACCCATTTTTATACGCCTCCCTGTATCTCTCCAAAAAACCTAAAACTTAGGCTGACGTCTTCAGAGCTGACCATGCCGCTGTTTTTGGCGGGGTTTTTTGAAATTTTTACTCCCCTGCCTCGTTATTTTTTTAGTGTGGTTGGTTGTTTTTGTGTTTGTGTTGTTGTTGTCGTTGTTTGTTTTCTTTTTTTGTTTTTTGTTGGTGGCATTTTGTGCAGAGCCATTGGCCGTTGTTGGGGTCGTAGTATGCTCCGCCGTCTGCGATTGGTGTGATGTGGTCTGCTTGGCCGTGTGGTGTGTATTGTCCGCAGTGTTGGCAGGTGTTGTTGGCGTTGGTGCGGACGGTGTTGCGCCATTTTTTTTCTTGGTTGCGGTTGAGGTTTTTTGTGTGGGGGGAGGGGGTTTGCCAGGGGGGTGGTTGGTGTTGGGGGCAGTGGCCGTGGTGGGTGGCTAGTTTTCCGCATTGGGGGGTGGTGCATCTGGTTGGTGGCATGTATGGCATGATGTTTTCTTAGAGGGGGGGGGTGGTGCCCGCAAGCAGGGAAACAGGGCTTATTGAAAGGAAAGTTAAAGATAAGCGTGTGTGTTTGTGTGTTCCTGTCTGCGAGCACGTAGGGGGAGAGTTGTGTTTTGTTGGCTAATATGAAAAAACATCTTGCGGATTGCGTGCAAGATGTTTGTTCTCTGTTTTCAATTTTCTTCCAACTCTATCACTGTAGGTGTTGTGTGGGGTTTTGTCAAGTTGGGGTGGGGGCGAGCAGGGGGACAGTATGGGACAGATGGGACAGATGGGACAGTATGGGACAGTCTATACTGTCCCGTTGGTTTGCCTTTATTTTTCAGGGGTTGAGAGGGTGTAGGTAGGGTTGTGGGACAGTCTCATGTTGTACCCCCTATAAAAACATTTTTATTTTTTTCTTACTATATACTGTCCCATCTGTCCCATAGGGGGTTTATAGGGGTGTTAAGGGTCGGAATTTCAACGTTTTTTTATGGGACAGTATAGACTGTCCCATACTGTCCCATCTGTCCCATAATCTTTCTTGTTTGTGATGGAAATGTGTTTAGAGTGTGATGAGAGTGTGAAGATGGGTAGTACAAAAATAGTTGTGAAGTTTTTGTGAAGAAACTGTGTTTGAAGTATATTGTGATGAGAATGTGAAGAATACTGCTTGTATTTGCATGATGGGGTCAGGCTCCCCAGTCTTCGTATTCTGATTCTTCTTTCTTGTTCGTGTCTGTGTTTGCGGCGAGGGTCATGTCGGTGGACAGGTCTTCCGGTGTTCGGCTGGTAAGCTTGTTTATCTGCTGTTCGTGCTCCTGCTCAGCATCAAGACTGTCAGCTGTGTGTAGAATACGATTGAACGTTTTTATAGGATCAGCATGAATCGCTATGCAGATTGCGAAAAATTCGCTTAATCTTACCGGTGCGCGACGTTTTGTTATAATATCTCGCATTCTTGAATATGCGACTTTGCCATCGGTGAGTTTCTCAATTTGGCGTAGTGATATATGTTTTTGCTCAAGTAATTCTTGAATTACTTGAGATGTCACGATATCTACATTTGTCCATTCGTACTTTTTATTTACCATAGTTTGCATTTTACCTTATTGAACTTTATTGTGCCACTTGGCAACACGCCGTGGAATTTGATTTAGTTGAGGTCAAGTGCAATCATAGTATTCATGATGTCAAGCGACCTCAACAAGATTGGTAAGGCTATTGAAACTCTTCGAGTAAGAGCATTTCTTCGCGATATTGACATTAGTGACATCGCGAAGAAAGTTAAGCAGGATCGACATACGGTTAGTAAAAAGTTAAAGAAAACGGATATGTCTTTGTCTGATTTTTGCGCATATTCGCGTGCTGTCGGAGATGATCCAATTCGGCTTTTATCTGACGTATTTGAATAGGAAAGGAAAAGCAAAGTGAATATGCAGACCGCATTGAGCAAAACAATCGAAATAGAACTTGAAAAGCTTGGAGAAACAAAACTTGACTTAGCCCACCATCTGGGCTGGCCATGGTACATACTTCAATCCCGTTTCAATGGATCCCATAACTGGGATACCGGCCAAATCGAAGAAATCGCTGATTTTCTCAAAATGTCCTGGTATCAGCTGTGTGAACTGGCCGCGCTCCGTATCTCGAAGGCAGAGAAATAAATAGGTCGGTGTGTGGCTGGCTGGGTTTAGTTAGAAGACTTGCCGCCAGCCACACACCAGGCAGTGAAAGGAAAAATTATCATGCCCACCACAACACTACCAACACAAATAGAAATACAACCCATGCAACCACTCGCCGTGTCCAAAGCTGAAGCAGCCCGCCTATTGGGCATGAGCCCGCACACTATTGACCAGCTGATCATACGCGGCCGGTTGAGAGCTAAACGTGTTGCCCGGCGCGGCACCTACCACATCAGCGTCCAAAGTATCCACGAGTTTTTAGGAGACAAATAATGGCACGAAAAATTATCTACCGCGTCAGTGCAGTAAGCCTGGTCCTGTTCATGCTCACCAGCATGTTGGGTCAGGTTGACATGGTCCGCCGATTCCAACAGTACGCAGACTGGTTTACGGTCCTGTGTACGATGCTCATGCTCATACTCACTCTCCTGAGTCTGCCTGTCGGCTGGCTGCTCTGGCATGACGGCGATAGGGAAGGAGAGTAGCAGTGGCTTTCGTTGGATACCTGCTTATCGTCCTCCTAGGGCTTGGCCTGGTTGTTATTTTCGGCCTGTTCATCACGCTTCTCATCGTAGCTACATGTGAGGCTGTCAAAAACTATAAACGCCAGACAGCGGGCAGGAGGCAGGAGGCTGACAGTGATACCACGATTTTCTAGGAGTTTGGCGCGGCATAGGAAGCTGAAACTTTTGGCTGGCTGCCAGTGTGATTGGTGTCGGAACAATAAGCTTGATCGGGCCCGTCGCCCCTGCCCATGGTGTGGTAGGACAGCCTGCCCCGCCGCTTGTGAGCACTGGCTGGACTGCCATGATGAAATCATAGCCCGCCGTGAAAAAGAGAAAGCCCGAAAACGCAGGCATCGGCATACTGTATCCCCTGTTCGCCTGATGGACGCTGCACAGATCGATAACAATATTTTCACAAATTTTGACAATGCAATCAACCACTAATGAAAGGAATAAGATTATGAGGATTGCAACACCAAAAGATATACGGGACATTACGTTCCATCATAAACGTAACCCGTTTACTGGGAAAATCATGTATGACGGTGATCAGGTAGACGATTTCCTCGACTACGTGGAAGCGTCACTGCGTGCTCTGGAGATCCCGGTTGCTGAATACGTGGCTGCTAAAAGGAAGGCGGTAGCATGATGCCTGAAAACCATTCATATAATGATATGAAAAAATATTACGCTGACGATCTGAAACTGCCGTACGCAGCGTTCAAACAGAAATGGCGTATCGGACGTGATTATTATAGTTACGATATTCGCGAGTCTGATGATACCAGCATCAGCCGTTTGGATTACATCAGTTACCTGATAGACAAGCGTGCCGAACTGGCTGAGCGGTACATGGAAGGCTCCTGCTGATGTCAAGCCGGATTTACATGCTTAGCGTGCCTGGCGAGCCGGTCCCTAAAGGCAGGCCGAGAGTCTATAACGGGCATGGAATAACCCCCAAACGCACGATGGAAGCCGAGAACAATATTCGCCGCAGGTGGATAAGCCAGTTTCCCGGTATGCAGCCGTTGACTGGTGATATCCATATCAGTATTGATTTTTACATGCCCGACAGGCATGTGAAAGATTGGGATAATCTGGCGAAATTGGTTACGGACGCGCTTAATGGTATTGCGTATGCTGATGACCGGCAGATCGTCACCGCTATCGTCACTAAATGGCTGCCCAGTCTGCTTGTGCCTGGCAGGAATAACCGGCCGCGCAGACGTAAAACAGGCGACCCGCGGACCACCTGTGAAGGTGACCCGTATGACCCGCATACGCTGATACGTCTCTACCAGATACGTGACCTAAACGAGGAACACCTTATTTTCTAAACAAAACATGAGTTTTCGAATAAATCAACTAGTGAAAGGAAAAATATTATGGTAAAACGAACTCCTGAGTTTGTCGTGCAGACGCTTATTGATGATGAGCCGATGCGCGATGATTTCGCTGAACTGGTCCCTAAAGCGTCGAAGATCCTCGATGCTGCAGCACTGTTCATCAGCGCAGTAGGAAAGAAACAGTCTGACGAGAAGACCGCAATTTATGGTCTTGGCGCAGAAATATGTAATGATGCGGTGGGAATTGCCCAGCAGATAGTGAAAGAAGCTGCAGCAATAAACCAGCTATTTAGAGCACCGAACATGTCCAATAACAGTTTGGAAGCTGGCAGGCAGCAGAAGATGACTGTGGAACTGTCCGCTTCGGACGGTGAGCAGACAGTGTCTACCGGTCAAATGAGTGAAGATGACCTGATCGACGCATTTAACAGTGCTTCAGTAGCAGGAGGTAGCAATGGTAGATAAGAATACTCGTCTGGTTGAGCTGGCTAAAGAGATAGCTGTGCTCCAGCTGGAGATCAAAAGCCGGCAGGATCGGTGCACCATACTGAAAGACGAAGTAAAAACCTTGTTTGCGCCTGGCGTGTACGAGGCTGGTGATCTGAAAGTGACTGTCCGCCAGCCGGCCGGACGGTTGGACGAAACCAAGTTCAAAGAAGCCTACCCGGCTGCACAGTATGCTGCCCTGTACCGTATCGTCCCGAACAGTACGGCAATTAAAAAGGCTATTGCTCCGGACGATTTGAAGAAGTTCCAGAAGTTCGGGGAAAGCTCGGTGACAGTCTCATGATAAGCCCAACGGATACTGCTGATGTGCAGGCAGTTATCGCCAGCCAAATGCAAGACAACACGCAGAACAGTACACAACAGGCACAGAAGACTGCAGGACAGTCTGAACCCCTGCTGTGGGACGAAATCCATGCAATTATCAACCAGCATATGATGAGCAGTCCACGGAGTTTGCAGAAGGCTCCCGGTCCCAGTGAGCTCGGCACCAGTTGTGTGCACTGTTTGGCTGCCCGCCTGGCAGGTTGGACGAAACAGGCTAACCCCGCATGGCTACCCTACATCGGTACCTCAGTACACGCCCAGTTGGAAAAACTATTCACCAGCCTTTCCAACATAGACAAATATCACATGGATTACATGATTACCGACCAAGGAAAAGCTACTCCTCGGTTCGTAACTGAATACCGTGTGCATGTAGGCCGTCTACAGGGCTCCATGGGTGGGTACGACGTTAACGGGAGTATCGACCTGGTGGATTACAAGACGCATGCAACCTGTGATTGGAAAATAACCGGATCGAACACTATTACCAGCGTGAAAGCCGAAGGGGCCAGCCAACAGTACAAAGTGCAAGCTTCCCTTTATGGGATAGGGCTTGAGAATGAGAATGTAGAGGTCGTTAAATCGTGCATCTACTTCCTTCCCCGCAACAGTCAAACCCTGGACTCCGCGTATCCGGTTGAATATGCGTATGACCGTGACCTGGGCATGTGGGCTCTCCAACGAGCCCAACTGTTGGTCACCTTCCTGGACATGATCGAACGCGAAGCGGGTGTTCAGATGCGCGACCAGTGGATCAGCAGCCTCCCCAGGGACCGTGACCACTGCTTCAACTGCAACATTTACAAAGACAGTGGCCTGGCCGAAGAATTCACCGACAGCGAGATAAAACTCCCTGCTAAGTATAAGAAGCTGGCCGCGCTTATCGAACCAACCTATAAACCAACCAAATAACCATATGAAAGGAATCTATTATGTTCGCTCAGAACACTAACAACTATAATAATTACAACAATACTGGGTATGTCCAGCAGTCACAGAACGTGCCTGAAGTGAAACTCGACAGTCTCGACAGTCTCATGAACGGTGGCGGGGCTAAAGCGTTTTTCAACGCGGACAGTCAGCCGGGTGCTACAGTGACCGGCGAGGTAGTGAGTACTGAGGTGACTCAGGTGACTGATTTCCAGTCAAAACAGCCGGCTTTCTGGCCGTCCGGACAGCCCAAACAGCAGATCCATATTGTTCTGCAGACAAGCCTGCCGCCGGAAGATGAGGACGATGATGGGCGCCGCTCACTGTGGATTAAAGGCTGGGGCGTACAGGTGAAAGCTCTGCGTGATGCCTGCCATAAGGCCGGTGTGAAATCACCGTCCAAAGGGGATATTATGACTGCGAAATTTGCGGGTTTGGGGCAGCGCGGTAACGCACCACAGGCTCCCAAACTGTATGAATATGCGATCCAGCCGGCCCAGCAGGCTGGAGTAGATACAATGCTGTCCGGACAGCCGGTCTCTCAGGCTCAGAATACGCCTGTACAGCCTGTTCAGCAGGCGCAGACGGTCACAGTGCAGTCTCAGCCTCCAGTACAAGCACAGGCCTCTCAGCAGCCCGCACAGCAGGCACCTGTACAGCAGTCGCAGCCGGTTCAGCCTAACCCGTGGAAACAGAATCTTCCCGTACAGCAGATCCAGCAGCTTGCCCAGCTCGGCAAAACAAACGAAGAAATAGCTGGTTTCCTGAATATAAGCGTGCAGGACGTTGCCAACGTTGTTGGTGACTGGTCTGCCAGCCCAACATTCGATTAAACAAATGTTGGGCATAACTGAAAAATAAGTGAAAATACAGGGCGTGCTGAGGCATCGAGAACATAACCTTAGAATCCTTCTATTATGCTCTCAAACTTCAGATAACAGGCAAAACAAAGCCCTCAGCACGCCCACCAAAAAACTTGAGTAAGAACATGCATAAAACTTTTTAACAGACGGTGGGTTATGAACGATATGGATACGCTCCTGGCAGGAGAGCCGGTAGGGGAAACATACAGGCATCAATGCTCAATTATCCCCGACGGCCCTAATCACGTGCAGCACGTGCTCAACGGCATGCGTATCACCACATTCGAGAACCAGCATGCCTTCTACGATCGTCGAGGCCAGAGTATCCAGATCCCCCGTGGGGAAAAGGGTAAACCCTATTTTGACGACGGGTATGCCAAAGCATTATGGGATTTTAGAAACGATAGCCTCGTACTCGGCGAAGACGATGAAACACTGTTCGTCCGGGACTTGGACATGTCCGGACAAAACCTAACCTTAGATTCCTGGCATGCGATAAGCAGCCTGGAAACAGAATACCATATTAAAAAAGCGAACGCCTACCAGCCATGGAACACACAACTGAAAGTAGAGGCAAGGAAGCTACCATTACGTGTAAAACATGGTATCAAATTTTTAGATAGGGCATTCTACCGGGAAAACGGGGTAGTAGTCTGCAGCAAAGATCCAGAAATACTTGCCCAACCGTTTGAACTGTCAATCCCCGTCAAATATGATAAACAGCTGGCAGTAGATGCAACTAACTATTTGCGTGACGTGACTGTAGATGAGCATTCCGCAGAAAATTTGGGTCGGATTTTTGCCACACCACTGCTCGAACCTTACAAACATTTGACATATATCATGTATGGTGATGGTGGTAACGGTAAGGGTATTCTGTTGAATGCTATCCACCGGTCTTTCACAGATCTGGCTGTGTCCGTGGATTCGCAGAAACTTTTAGGCGGCCGTCGAGGGGCCGGCGGATTCAGTTCTGACCAGGAAGCGTTGAAACTGATATCCGCTTTATGGGCGTTCGATGAGGACGCGGATATTATCAGTCTGGAGCAGATGACCCTGTTGAAGAAGATTTCTACAGGTGATACGCTTGTCGCCCGCCGTATCCAGGAAAACGCGGTAACAGTCAAACCCCACGCAACCTTCATTATCGCGACTAACAATCCGGTAGTGACAACAATGACAGTAGCGTCTTCACGCCGTTTCGTGTATGTGCGTATGCGGGATAACCGGCAGGCAGAAGAATTCACAAGCCTCCTGGATTTCATACGAGAGTATAATGTTTACCCGTTTATTATGAGCAGCTGCATACTATGGCAGAAAAGAGGCGATGAACCGTATCGTGATATTGCTATAGGCAGTATTGATGATTTGAGCGAGGCTGAGCAGTGGCTGGTAGATCAGATTTGTGATAAAGGGTATGCGATTAGCGCCCAGAATCCTTTCAAAAGCTCGCACGCTGAGCATATTAACAGTGTCATCAAATTAGGATTACAAACATCGCGCAAATATATTGATGATGCACGTACTCGTATTTTGACGGTGAAGGACGAGCTGAGGTTCAGCCCCTACCGTCAAGCATGGCAAAAAGACCAAGACAAAATCAGCCAAGAAACACAACCAGTAGACATACCCCAACCCATACAGTCTGACAGCCTACCCAGTTTACAGCAGATAGGTTTTGACTGTGATTACGTGCCCGCAGAAAAGGATAAAACGGCTTATAACTGGCAGAAGCATGTCACCGACCCGACCGTAGACACTACACAACGGCCGGACAGTGAAGTTTATGGCGTGGTCCCCAAACCTGGTTTCATGGTCCTGGACATGGACACTGCTAAAAACAGTGAGGACCAGTCCGGCTGGCAAGCATTACAGGAAACAGTTGGACAATACGGGTCCACCCACTTCCCCCGCACGTATCTCGTGCAAACCCCATCAGGGGGTGTGCACGCCTACTATCGGATACCCGCGCACTTGCAGGGTAAACTGTTGAACCGGGTGAAAGCCGGCGGAATACCTGTAGATCTGCGTGTAGAAGGCAAAGGATACGTGATAGGCGCGGGCTCGCACACTGATGCAGGCGAATACCAGATAGTAGACCTGCCCGACAAGACTATCCCTATACTGTCTGACTCATTGTGTGCGTGGCTTGTCCAATCCGGCTGCGTCAAAGGTTTGGACACCCGGAAAAGCCCGGTTATTGCTATCCCACAAACACCCACCACGGGGAGTACACCTATAGAACGCTTGTTGAACAGTCCGGACCCGGAAGGCTCCTACCAGCCGGATCTCACCCCAATCCCTGAAGGAGAACGCAACAATACTCTCCACGACTGGCTGTACGGGCGCCTGTCCAACCACCCGGAAAACCTAACTCAAATCGTCCAGGATTTCTACACAAGAGGCATTAATAGTGGACTGCTGGAAAAAGAGCTGACCAGTATCCTGCGTAGTGTCGTCCGTAGCCTGCATATCACGATCCCTGGCAGAGGGGGCAGATAATGGCACGCAAGAAAAAGCCTACTGTCCCCCTGTGGGTTGTGAAAGTCTGCAGAATGAAAGGAAACCGTATGTCTTACAGGTATTGCGGTTGTGGGCAGCCAATCCTCGAACAGGCAGACACAATAATAGAAGCGTATGATATCCCCCTACTGCATGGAGCAGACCAGTTGCTTGTCGCGGTTATTCTCCAGGTGATGCTCACCCGTATTAGGGTGAACCCGTTCAGCATGCTGACATTACACGCAGAACCACGATTAGATCCAGGAGAATATTTCCTGCAGGCACACCGGTGCTTTCACCAGCCCATAGGTACGGCAGAATTACCTATCCCGCGTAAACCCGCCGGGAGCATGTGGAAGAAACCTGTTCTCACCGATAGTGAGTTTTCCCAATTCACCCAAAAATGGCAGGAAGGAGAGTGATACACATAAATAAAAGCAATCCTCTTATAAAAATATGAGAAAAACTAGTGAAAGGAAAAATATTATGAAAGCAGTATTAGATGATGCTGCAGTACAGGACGTTATACGCTTCCTGTGTGAAGGAATACCTCCTCACGGCATGGTAGATGCCAGTATACAGATTAGCCCTACAGCATTTGATTCAAGCAGCAGCTTAATAGTATTCAACATTGCCACATTTGTTAATAGAAATAGAGCTGAGGAGCTTATTAATAAGTGGAAAACTGAATATGATGCAGGAAAAGAAGAATAGGAGATAAACTATGAAAACTTTAGACACCAGTAAACTTAACTACTGTGATCCGGAATATGACCAGTTCTACAAGCAATTACATGAGCTTATCGACCCTGAAATATCAGCATGGAGTACCCTGAATGGGGTTGACTGTGAGTTTGGTAATAATACTAATCCGGCTCATATCATGTTCATCGCACAAATAGACGTGGATACTAAGCTGATGCAGGACCTTTTTGATAAATGGGCAGCTAAACTTACTGAAGGAAAGGAGTAGAGGTAATATGCGGAAACATATATCACACTACGATAGAAATTCTTGCAGCTTCTTAGAAGTTAAGGCAGACACTAGTAAAGCCATCATCACTGAAAGTGTTACCGGCGCTGACCTATCGGAGCCGAGGTATATTCTCGAGAAGGACCGGTAATGAGTAATAAGATTTTTACGGTTATGCATGAGGAGTATGAGCCTCACCCGCAAATCAGCTACATCTTAACTTCTGAAAGAGGCGCGACGCTGCTTAAAATAACACAATATGTTAATGCCGGCGATTTCCACGATTATGAGAAAACAGCTATATCAATAGATTGGGAAACCGCTAAATGGCTGCGAAAACAGTTAAAAAAAGCCCTTAAAGCTATCCCTCCGGAGGTACTAAATGAGTACGAGTAAACATTTTGTCCCTATTCTAGCTACTAGACGTGAATCACATTTAAGCGTGTGCGTAAGCTTAGATCACTTGGATAAAGCTTATATAGAGTACACGGAAATAGGGCCCCGCAATGGGATAAAACATAATTATGTTGATCTAGACTATGATTCGGCCGTCTGGCTGCATTGTAAGCTTGGTAAAATGTTGGAAGCAGGAGCATCGGAAGGTGTAGACAATGAGTAGCGTATTTCAAACCTGCCCATACTGCAGAAAAGCCTATAAAACAGGTGACCATTGCCCGTACTGTCTGGCAAGCACGGTAAAAGCCCTATCCGTAATCCGGGAGGACTACCATATCCTCACATACATTATTAGCATTAACAACAGTACATACACGCCCACAGGGCCACACACCAGCAAAAACAGTACAGTATCCAATCCTCTCGTGCGCATGGATATCATGGACCTAGTAAAAGAGATAAAAGATACCGTGTACGAGTTCGCGCACATGGTAGGCATTAAGCCCGCCGGAGGCGTAAAACAGACCTGTAGTATGCTCCTGGCATCAGACCTGTTATCGGATAACCCTATGACAGCCGCGTATAGTGGGCTCCTGTCCCGTCTGGCCCGGGAATGCCAGGAAAAACTTTCCACCCCGCAAGGCCAAGCATACAATTGCCTTAACCCAGCATGCAGGGGGACAGTAAGACTGTTATCCGGACAGAAAGAAGGGAAATGCCCCAAATGCGGCAGTACCTGGACTCGTACAGTGTTAGAAAAAACCAGGAATGATAGTATCCTGCACAGTGAGAAACGGCTTAACGCTACAGACCTGTCTAAACTACTGTCTGAATGGGGTTTTAGAGTGACAGCCAGTACAATACGCAGCTGGGCACATGAGGGCAGGATAAGCCCGGCCACAAAACAAGGATACAAGGTGAGTGAGGTTTATCTGTTGAAGACTTCCCGGTAGCCGGATCCTGGTAATAAAGAATTATCCCCCGCATCTGTAGATGTGGGGGATAATTGTATACGAAAGGAAGAAATTTACTGTGGTTCTACTAGGGTTATCGTATTGTTTTCTGTGTTCTGGTGGTCGTCGAGCCAGTGTCCAGCCTGGATAAACATGACCAGGCATACGATAGCGCCGATAATACCCAGGCCGCCCAGGAAAGCAAGACTGTCTTCAGTCCCGTGGTAGAAAGTACCACAGATAACAAACAGTATGAAACAGGCTATCATGGTGGGAAGCGTGTATTTACGTGTTTTTTCTGCCTGCTCACGGTTTTTAATCCATTTCGCCCTCTGCTTCCTGGGCGGTATCGGGTATTGGCCTTGCGGGGCGATTGGAGGTGTTTGCGGGGCTCTTGCCGGCTGTCTGGTCTTGTTCAGATCTTCGGTGAAAGACAATCCTGGGGCCACATGGGTAGTGATTTTGCCTTTACTGTTGAAAGTGACTGGCCCTATTTTCTTACTGACTGATGTTATGCCTTTTTTACCGATATTGACTCGGAGCCCGGCTATTTTAATAGTTTTATGGTATCTGCTTTTCATCTTACAACTGTCCTTTCACTCTCATTCTGCCACTATGCAATGATAAACTGTTCCGACTCGTCCAGATACTGGTTTTCAACAGTGTCTGCTGCAGAGTTTCACATTTGCATCTGTCTATAAGGGGAAATATCCTGAAATGCTTACCTCACACATGTGAAGGAGGACAAGGTGAGCACACAATTACCAGACCTTTACCGTATGGCAGAACAGCAGCACATCACTATTATTGACCTACCCTTACCAGGCACGACAAGCGGGCTATACGATGAGAAAACTCGTACCATAATTCTCTCTACCGGTTTGAATAGCCGGCAAAAACGGTGCACTCTCGCTCACGAGCTCAACCATGCTACACATCATGATACTGGCAGGGACCCTAAAACGGAGCATAGAGCCTGTAAACAGACAGCCATACAGCTCATCGACCCGCTGGACTATATAACAGCCGAAAACATGTACGAAGGTAATCTTTTCGCAATGGCTGCATATCTAGATGTGACACAACAAGTCCTCAATGACTACAGGCAGATTATCATAGATACTGTCTGGAATCATTCATAAAAGGAACACTTATGATCACCAGTACAACCTACAAGAGAAATGAGGATACTACTATGCCTGTCACACAGTCTGCACCTGCAGAAGATCCACAGCAGTCTACAAAGCATACCATGCCACGTCATCATGTGAATATTAAATTTGTTATCCTAACAATACTTATGTGGGTTTTTATCCTTGCGGGAGTATTTTTCAGTCTTGTCACTATAGTGGGCTTGATAAAGATGATTCAGCATTTTGATGGAATCGGGTTAGGGGCATTTCTTGTTTCTGCTGCTATCACAGGCTTGTTCATGTTTGCAGCCATCAGATGCAAGCAGGAAATCAATAAATCGAAAATGCGAGGATCAGGTGAGTAGCTGGGAGAGTACGGTAACCTGCTTGTCAGCAGGTAGGGCTGCTATAACCTGCTCCTGCCTATCAGCCGGCAAGGCTTTCAGTAACCTTATTAATGGATCTACCTCACTGTCATTGTTTTCTGGTTCTTTTACAGTTTTTTGAGGCTTTTTGTGTTCACTGGCTATCAGATTATCCAAGTTCTGCATCACTCTATGTTGATGTGATTGGGATTGTTTTTGATATTTTGATGCTACATCGATGCTGGCGTGTCCGGCTTGTGCCATAACCTCACCCACGGTAGCTCCGGCTTCTACCATGCGTGTTAACGCGGTTTTCCTCAAGTCGTGAAACCACATATTTTCCATTCCTGCACGTGTTTTGGCTTTATTCCACGCGTTTTTCAATGATTGCGGGGCCAGCAGGCTTCCATGGGGGTTGGTAAACAGTTGTGCATCTGGCTCTGGGTTGACAAACCTGCTTAAATGTGCCTCTAAAAGGCCTGTTAAGGCCTCAGGAAATACCGCAATACGCTTACTTGTAGAAGTCTTAGGGGTAGACAGTTCAACATGTCTATGGCCGTTCCTGTACACTTCAACCATATTATAGTTTATCTGGATAATGTGTGTATTCAAATCAATATCCTGCCTCTGCAACGCACACACTTCACCGATACGCAAACCAACCAGCCCAGCAATATACACAGTAAGCTGCAAAGACTCCGGCAATCCCGCAGCCAGCTTATCTAAATCACTTATCTCAGCAATAACCGCATGATGCTTCGTCCCCGGTTTCTGCAGCTTTAAATGGCACGGGTTTTGAGGGATTACTGTGTCTCCTTGTGCGTCTATCGGGCTGGTAGCTGCCGTCTCCATGATTGCGTGCAGGATAGTATACGCCCTATATCGGGCGTGGATACCCCTGCCGTCCGCTGTAACAGGCTGCGCATCATACCAGTCCTGGACGTCACGAGGTGTGATATCGGTTAAAGGCATGCGCCCAAAATAGGGAGACAAGTGGCAGCGTATCGTGGTTAAATGCTTGTTTCTGCTGCTTTCTTTGATTCGGCTCCCATCAGCTTTATGCCTGTTTTCTACCCAGTCAGGCCAGTAAGTATCAAATGTGATATGTTTAACCTTATTACGTGCCTTCCTTTGCGTGGGCGGCTGCCATGAGCCGGCAAGGATCTGGAAATGGGCAGTATCTAACCAATTTTCTGCCTGCCTCTTTCCTTCTGCAGTGTAAGGGAAAATTTTACGGATACGCTTTTGAACAGCCATATACTCATCAGGAGTGGGGTAGCTTGCACGCCAATAAATTAATCCCGCAGTGGTGTGCTTCTCTATACTACCGAACTTACGCCGCGTCATAATACTCCTTTTAAAATGTCCCCCAAAATAGCGAGGCTTATTTTTGGGTGTCTTTTTGGGGGTTATATCCAGCCTTATTCAGCTCGATTCTGCTGGATTCATATTATAAGAGCGTAGGGGGAGAAGCCTTATGTAAGGGGGCTTATTCTAAGGGTTTTTGGCATAAAATAAGCCCTCACAGCAGATGTACTGTGAGGGCTGGGGCGGACAGGGTGGGATTCGAACCCACGGAACTTTCGTTCGACGGTTTTCAAGACCGTTTCCTTCGACCGCTCGGACACCTGTCCTCTGTTTTCATGTGCATCAGGAGGCTCTTTCGTCCATTCCCGATGCACAGGCTTTAATAATACTGCACGTATTGGTCAGAAAATAGGCGCAACACGCTGGAGGCCTGAAACCGTTTATGACTCCCATGCCGTCGGTTCAATAGCTTCTTTTCCGCCCATATATGGCCGTAGGGCTTCAGGGATCTCGACAGAGCCGTCTTTCTGCTGATGGTTCTCCAGGATAGCTACCAGCCAGCGTGTTGTTGCCAGCGTCCCATTCAGCGTGGCAACGGCACGGGTGCCGCCTTCTTCCATACGCTCGCGGATATTCAGGCGGCGTGCCTGGTATTCGGTGCAGTTTGATGTGCTGGTAAGCTCACGGTAGCGTCCCTGTGTCGGCACCCATGCCTCACAGTCGAACTTCCTGGCAGCAGAGGCTCCCAGATCGCCCGCAGCCGTGTCGATGATGCGGTACGGGACCTCTACTTTCGCCAGCATCTCCTGTTCCATCTCCAGCAGATGCTGGTGCTCAGCACGGGAATCTTCCTGCCTGCAGTATACGAACATCTCTACTTTGTTGAACTGGTGTACGCGGATAATGCCCATTGTGTCTTTGCCTGCCGACCCTGCTTCGCGGCGGTAGCAGCTTGACCAGCCGGCATACCGCAGCGGGCCATTGCTCAGATCAAGGATCTCATCTTCATGCATCCCGGCGAGTGCAACTTCCGATGTGCCTACAAGATACTGGTCATCAGGTTCCCGCAGCCTGTATATCTCATCGGCATGCGAGTTCAGGAAGCCTGTGCCGGCCATGATCTCCGGGCGCACGAGGGTAGGGGCAGTCGCCATGATGAAACCGTGCTTTTCCGCCTGATCGATGCCCATAGTCAGCATGGCGAGCTCAAGCCGAGCTATAACCCCGCGCAGGAAGTAGAAACGCGACCCGGAAACTTTCACTCCGCGTTTCATATCTATCCCGGCAACACCTTCACCAAGCTCCAGATGGTTTTTCGGCTCAAAGCCTTCTGCCTTGAAATCACGCAGATCCCCAACCTTTTTAACGACTATATAATCATCTTCCCCGCCTTCAGGGGCTTCCGGCTCAACTATATTGGACAGTTTCCACATAGCTGCAGTGTATTCTTCCGTTGCCTTATCCGCAGCTTCTTTATATTCTGAGACTTTTCCGGCAAGCTCTTTAGTCCTGGCAATAATGGCAGGCCGTTCTTCGGCGGATGCAGCAGCTACCGTTTTGCCGATGCGTTTCTGTTCGGCACGGGTATTTTCATAATCAGACAGGGAATCGCGCCGGATCTTATCGTACCGGAGCACGTCATCGACCAGCTCCACGGACTCCCCGCGCTTGCGCTGGGATTCCTTTACCACGTCAGGGTTTTCACGGACAAATTGAATATCAAGCATGGTTTAAAGGATAGCCGTTATTGCAGACGTGAAGCCGATGTAAAGCGGACGGGGAGGGGGGGGAGTGCGGTTCCGGCTGCTGTTGTGCAGAAGTAGGCTGCATTGAGAAGTTTCGAAACAGAACTCTATCCTTTAAATTGGCGGTATCTGTACGTGCTAGAATATCCCCGATGGTCCGTTACTGTGCGACGCAGATTATCAAATAAGCACAATGGCAATGGGGAAAGGGCGGTGCGGGACTATGTATAACGCTAAAAATAAAACATTACTGATCAGCGGCAGTACAATGGATTACATAACATTCGGGAAGGGGAGCAGATGGCTTGTGCTGATTGCCGGTTTAAGTTTGCAGGGTATCAAAGGCAAGGCGCAGCAGATGTCGTATTTTTATCGGCAATTTGGGAAAGAATATAAAGTGCTGCTGTTTGAGCGCAAAGAAAAATTGCCGGATAACTATACTATCAGACAAATGGCTCAGGATATTTATCAGGCGTTATGCCAGTTAGGTGTCCGTAAGGCAGATATAGTCGGGGTTTCACAGGGCGGTATGATTGCACAGGTTTTAACTGTTGAGCGTCCTGAGATGGTCAGCAGGCTGGTTTTAGCGGTAACTTTAGGCAGGAATACTGAGACCAGCAAAAGTACGATGGACAAATGGATCAGGTTGGCGGAACGCAATGCTTTGTATCCGCTGGCTTACGATTCTTTGGACAGAGCTTACTCCGAACGTTATGTGCGCCGCTATAAAATATGGCTGAAGATATTAGCCGGCCTGATGAGCATGCTTAGCCGCAATGCTGATCTTCCGCGTTTTATTATCCAGGCTAAGGCTATTGAAAACTTTAACTGCACTGATAAGCTGCGTCAGATCACATGCCCTGTTTTAGTTATTGGTGCCGCAGGGGATAAAGTGCTGGGAGTCAGCGGTGCCAGGGCATTGAAAGAAGGGATTGCTGATGCTGAGTATTATGAGTACAAGGATCTCGGCCATGCCGCCTATATAGAAGCAAAAGATTTCAATTACAGGATTTTGGAGTTTTAAAAAAGTAAATCCTGTGCTGTGAGGATTTATATAGCATCTGCATATATACATATATGATGCCGGTAGGCCTACATATTGGATAAGCTTCATCGGAGCACTGCTATTGCCTCGCCGAGCAGGTCAATGTCATCTGTCAGCCGCGGCTTGCGTACAGTAACAGGGAAGGTTGCCAAATCCCGCTGGCAGCAGCACGATCCAATGGATGCAGCTGCTGCCGACAGGCGGGACTGATGGCTACAGTGGGTTACTTCTCGCACGCGATGCCGTCTCCATCGCGGTCAAGTTGCGGACGGTATCCGGGCTGGCCTCTGTATAGCGGCGCTGCCCCTGCTGCCCTTGCTGCTGCACAGTTCCTATAGTAAACGTTCGACCGCTGCGGAGCAGAAGGTGCGGTACGCCGCTGTGTGCGCTTCCTCGGTGCAGCCGGGGCTGAAGGTGCCGGTGCCGGAGCAGGGGCTGCAGGTGAGGAAGGGGCCTCGGACGAATTATTATTTTCAGGATTGGAAGTATCCGGGTTCTCCTGAGATGGGGTGCTTTCCTCCTGTGTGCTCTGCTGCGTATACGGGACGGAATCTGATACAGTACCGGGGTCCTTGGGCATCTTCTGTGCAGGGCAGGTCTCCAGCACCTGTGACATCGCATCTTTCTCAGCCTGTGTTACCCATAGGTTGTACTTGTACTTTACGCCGATCTGGCGTGCCACGTACTGGCAGCGGTAGCTTTTGTTTCCGGGCAGCCATGTGGCAGCATCCCCGTCTGATTTCTGAGTATTGGCCTCGCCCTGTACAGCCAGAAGATTATAGGGATCATTCGCGAAGTTTTTGCGCTGGTCTTCGGTAAGCTGCTGCGCACCGGTCTGCCAGGCATCAGAAAGGGCTACGACATGGTCGATCTGCACTTTAGTGCTTGTATCGTTCCCGCGCTGGAAATCTATCGTTGTCCCGGTATAGGGGTCGTTCAGCGTACCGGTAAGGACGACACAATCATGCGTGCCTTTGCGGTAAGTTTTATTGGTCAGATCCCTGTTGAGAATATCATTTCTGGTATCGCATCCATTATGGTCAACGTCCTCCCAGCCGTGGGAGAACTGGTCGCGTGAATATCCGGTCTTGGGCGCGCGACCTTTGACCGCAAGCTTTGCAAGGGCATCCGTAGCGTTCTCATCTGTTGTTTCAGGGGTACTGGCAGTAGCAGACTGAGTGCTGGCCGGGGAGCCGGAAGACGTTGCCGATGATGACGAGCTTTCTGAGCATCCGGACGCAATAAGTGCGGTGCTTAAGCACAGAGCGGTAAAAATACCGATGTATTTTCCCATAGGGCGCGAGTTTTTAATTTTTGTATTATTTTTTTCAGTTTGTTTTATCATTCTGATTCCCTTTGTTCTCACCAATAAGTGGACGCTTAAAGTATAGTGCTTGTTGCTGAAAATAAAGGTATAACGGCGATTCGTAGTTATCCTGGATACTCTTATGCAGCTGTTGGTGGTAAAACACGCAGATACAAAGTTACTTTCGGCGGTTTTCCACATTTTATTTTTGCGTGTTTTACCACCAGGAATCAAGGTAAGAATGTATTAAGGGATATACAGAGGACATGTATTAGAGGTTAGTTTCCTTTCCCCTGTGTGCTATAATGACAAATAAGATCCAGTGATCGTCCCGTATGGGGACTTTTACCGGATCTCTTTTATTACATATGAGGGCAGAATATGAGCGCAGAAACGTGTATTAATGGGCAATTAAGAGTGCCTTAAGCTGGTGCTTGGATATGCATCTGGTCAGTAACGCTTATCAGAGGGGCATAGTGGGAACCTGGGTAAGCGTTATTCACACACGGAGGTTCTTGTGATACATGGTTTATTCGTAATCTTTATTATTGGATTATTGGAGGAGAACCGCGGAGAACGCGCGATGCAGTATCTGAAGGCCGATCTCAGCTTTGTCTATAAAAAATAGAAGCATTAGAAATAGAAACAAATACTGCCCTTGATCTGAGGTTCCCTTAACTCAGGATCGCGCTGAACCGCTCAGATACAAGGCTCCCAGCAACACGCCGGCGGAATCGGCAACGCTGCGGGTTCCTATAGTCAGCATATAATAAACATATTGTCTGTATAGTAAAAAATAATCTTATTATAGGCAAAACAGAAAAGGGTTGTTTTTTGAGAGGAAAACAAAAAATGAAAACTAAAAGTAAGATATTTGGCAGCATACTTGTTGTTGCTGCGATGCTTTTTGCGGGTATGACAGCGGCGACTGCTCCGCAGGTAGCACACGCAGAAAATGAAGGAACGGGCAAACCGGAAGTTAAGCTCGCCAAGTATTTCAGCACAGATGCCAAGGCTGAGTGCAGCCAGGATAAATCGTCTGCGCAGCCATACAGCGGTACATTGAAAGCTGATATCCCGCTGGCTACTGCTATGTCAGATTTTTCTGACAAGTTTCCATCGATGGGATTCCCCTGGGACGAAACTAAAACTACTGATGCTTACATTTACTATACGCTTACGTTCCCCAGCAACGTAGTAGTTGACAGTACGGATGTGTCAGTCACGTCTAATCTGATCAAGAAGAACGTTAAAGCCCCTGTACAGAATGGGAACTCTTATACTTTTGCACTCCAGATGAATGAAGACTGGCCTACTATCAAACGCAATTATGCTGCTGACAAGGCTAAGGAGGACGCGGGTGCAAAAACGGTAAGCGTCAACATTCGCTACCATTCTACTTCCGCTACATCTGAAAAGCAGTACATCACCGGTTCGGGCAAGCTTGATTTTTGGACGGGCAGGAGTTTCTTCAGCGTCAAGACCCATGTAGGTGTAGATGAAGCTTCGCCTATGAAGGTTGAAGCTGCTGATTTCACCCGGGCAGGCTGCCCGTCGAAGCCTGCTCCGCTTCCGGAAGGCGAAACTACTACAGACCTGACTGCCGATCTTCTCGGCAGCGTAGACGGTTCTGCCCGTGACACTGCGCATAACTACGTGCTCTCAGCACAAAGCAAGAAGTCCGTATTCTCAGTGACCGGTACGCTGCACGTCAATGACCTGGTTAAAGGCCAGATGGGCGAGGTTATCAAAAAGTACAATGAAACTCCTGAGCTCTTCTCGGATATTGCGCTCAGCAAGGTGAAGTTTAGTTTCGATGCTAAGCTCACCCTCCCTCAAGAGCTCAAATTCACCACGGCAGATGCCCAGTCCCGCGTTGCAGCCGCGCTTGAGGGTGCCCCCGGGTTTGAGGTAAAGAGCAGTACTGTGTCTGCAGACGGCAAGACGGTAAATATCACTATCGGTTTGAAAAATCCGGAAGGCATAACGGATTTCGCCCAGCTCAAGAGCCTTATTGATAGCCTTGATAAAGATCTGTCCGTTACGGTTGGCGGCATCACCTTCACTGATGGTGCAAAACCGGATACTGACTACACTATTGAAGGTGCTGCGGGCGGCAAGTTCAGCGCTTCCGCTACGCAGAACGGCGTCACACACGAGTTTGCATACTCGTATACTGCAGCGCAGAAGCCGGATGAGGCTGATTCCGTAAAGCCGAACGCACTTGCCCTGACTGTGAATTATGTGAAGGCTGTCCCTATGGACCTCCCATCTGATCTGCTCGGTGCAGAAACCGGCAAAACCCGTGTTACTGAACATGATGAAGTTTATACCGCTTCCAGCAGGAAGTCTGTCCTGACCATGTCCGGCGCATTGCATGTGCGCGACATTGTAAAGAAGCAGATGAAAGAAATCGAAGAAAAGTACGGCCAGGCTTCCGGCGGTTTTGAAAAGATCGGCCTGAGCAATGTAGATTATGGTTTCACCGCTACGCTTACCCTTCCTGAAGGCATGGAGTATAGTGATACGGATATCTCCAAGATCACTCTTGAGGGTGCCCCCGGGTTTGAAATCAGCCAGGACCCTGCACAGACATTCTACAAGGGGCGCACTGTAACTGTGCACTTCTCGCTCAAATCTAAAATAGTGAATTACAGGCAGCTCAGCGACACCATCAAACAGCTCCAGGATACCCTGTACGTCAATGTGCCTGGAGTAAGATTCGCCAAGGGTTCCAAGGAGAATACGAATTACACGATCAGGGGTACTGTATCGGGCGCCTTCAGCGCCAGGGCTACACTTTCTGGACGCACTATCCCGTTCGCATTCGAGTGGACCGGTGTGCAGCAGCCAGATGAGGCTGATGCAGCGGCTCCGGAAGGTATCAATTTTACGGTGAAATACAGGCCGGAGGTAAAGCCGCGGCCGCAGCCTAAGCCAGAACCTAAGAAGAATACCCCTGCAACCCCTTCCAGTAAGAAACAGGATGGCCGGCTTGCACGGACAGGTTCCGGGATTATGGCTCTTGTGTTTGCAGCTACAGCGCTTGCCGGTGCTGGTATAACCCTTACAGGCAGGAGGCGCAGCCCATTGCAGTAAGGGAACTGTGGTAAGGCAGATTCAGCGGGGATTTGACGGCCAGGTTTGTACCTGTAAGTCCCATGCAATCTACTGAAGGCCGAAACTAGCAGAATATGAAAAGTGCCCTGTCGTCTTTGGATGATGGGGCGCTTTTGTATATCTTGTATATCTGCAGAACGTAATAAGACTTGACGATGGTGGTAAAACACGCAGATACAAAAATAAAAAATGTGGAAAACCACCAGGATGGATTTTGTATCTGCGCGTTTTACCACCAGAGATAGATAGTTAGGGATAAATAACCGTAAAAGATAGCTATCTGTGTACAGGATCAACCTTTGTTTTCTCTTACGAACCTATGATATCCATGTCAGATATTGAGCCGTCCCGACCGAAGGGTGAATTTCTGTAAGCACTTATTTATGTTTTTACAGAAACGATTCGTTTATTCCCTTGGAATGCCCGTTCAGTCAGCAGGGTTGTTTATACTATTATTAGTGGTACCCATTGGGAGCCCTGGATAGGGATCTTAATGGGTATTACTGTCTGTTGAGGGTTCATGCCGAAAGGTTTTGCAGGTAGCCGATAAATATAGATTAAATAAAAGAAGTGTACATTACTGATCAAAGGACATATATGGCGAATGAGCAATATATAATTTGAGCAGCGATGTGGAAAGGGATCGCGTTTTCTATAAGAACTGTTTTGGCATAACTATTGCGGCCGGCCTGTATACGCTTACGGGTATGGATAGGCAGGAGAATCCGGCTATTGTGATCGGCTCTTCCTGCAGCGGTGTGAAGGAGCAGGGCCCCGGTATCTCGGTATTTATGCGAACCGGATGGTTCAGCAGGAATCGAAGATGTTGTCCCATGCCCAGTTATGATTATTGCCGGGGAGAAGGCATCAATGAAGCAGTTCAGTGAGCAGATATACAGCGGCCTTACTAGGCCGGAAGAGTTTGTTGTGGTCCCGGATACGGATAATGCAGCACACAATGCTGATGAAGATAAGGGAATGAACAGCTCAATATTTGGATAACCTTTATCACATATAGTACAGTTAACGGTTATGGGTATAGGTCCATCGCATCCAGTCCGGTTATCGGATGCAACGGATCCAGCGGGATCCTCTGGCCCCGCTGGGCTCGCGTCTGTCCGGTCCCGGGCTTTCCGCGCAATGGGGACAACTGTCCGTATGCAGATAGCGGCTGAAACCCAGGATCGCGCAGATGAACTCCTTGATGGTTCTGAACGGATGATCCGCCACTATGAGCACATGTTCAGCGCAAACAGCGGCAGCTCAGACCTTATGCGCGTCAATAAGAATGCCGGCCGCGCAGCTGTTGAAGTGCAGCCTGAACTTTACAGCCTTATCTCCCTGGGGAAAACGTATAGCAGGATCCCCGGAAGCAATCTCAATATTGCAATAGGGCCGGTAGTGAAGCTATGGCATATCGGGTTCTCCGACGCCGCCGTGCCGGATGGCCGTGCTGTCAGGGAACGCCTGAGCCTCACGGACCCTTCCGATATCATCCTGGATGATGCCCGGCATACTGTTTTCCTTGCGCATGAAGGCATGGAGATCGACTTGGGGTCTCTGGCAAAAGGGTATATAGGGGATATTATTGCCGACAGGCTGAGGGGATGCGGCGTATCATCTGCACTGCTGGATTTTGGCGGGAATATTATTACAGTCGGGAAGAACCCGGAAGGCAGGGCATGGAATATCGGCATCCAGGATCCGGCCGGAAGCCTCGGCAATTATTGCCGTATTGTACACGTTGCGGACGGGTCTGCAGTGACTTCGGGCATTTACCAGAGGAAACTCGCAGCGGGAGGCAGAACGTATCACCATATTATCAGCCCTGTTACGGGATATCCCGTCACGTCTGATATGGCATCAATAACCGTGCTGGCCGGGCGCTCTGTGACCTGCGAACTGTGGACTACCGTCCTTTTCGGTGCTTCCGCGAGCGTGATAAGGCGTATTGCCGATGAGCTGAGCGGGATCTCAGTTATTACCGTTGACCGGTATGGCACGGTCAAAAGATATGGGCAGCGATAACAGCCGCCCGCATTTCCAGAGGTCTTTAGTAGAATCGCAGTGTGATATCAGTGTACAGTACCCTGGTGCGGTACCATACAACGGCGTTTACGGAGGTATAGTTTGAAGTTTGTTGCGATTGCGGGAACGAATAAGATCGGCTCTACGAACCGCATGTTAATTGAGTTTATCCGGAGCCGGTACTCGTATAAAGCTGATATAGAGGTACTTGATATATCAGGGCTCCCTGTGTATTCAAAGGTGCCGGAACCGGAGGTCCCTCAGTGTGTCCTGGATCTGGCGCAGGCGATCTCCAGCAGTGACGGCGTTATTATTTCAACGCCGGAGTATGACCATTCAGTCCCTGCTGTGCTTATGAATGCGCTGGAATGGCTGTCTTACGGCATCCATCCGTTTTATAACAAGCCGGTCCTTATAGTGGGGGCTTCTTTCGGCACCCTTGGGACTTCGCGCGCGCAGCTGCATCTGCGCCGTATGCTGGATGCCCCTGAGCTTCATGCTTTTGTCCTGCCAAGTTCGGAATTCCTGGTTGACCATTCGCTGCAGGCTTTTGATGATAACGGCCAGCTTAAGGATGGAAAACTGGCGGCCAAGCTGGATTCTATGGTTGATTCTTTTATAGAGTTTGCTTCTGCTGCAGGCGGTGTTTCGCCGCGGCAGTATGAGCAGGAAGATATAAAACGGTATGCGTATGTTTCATCCCCGGATTCACCGGTCTATGATGAATGGCGTTCTGCACAACACGGATCTTCTGCGGAGGATGCAGCATAGGGTCCATATGCGAAGTGTCGTGTACCTGGCGTAATAAGTTTTGGAAATAAGAAATAAGGGAAAAATAAGAGAAAGCAGGTATCCCAGGATATCTGGATTACACAAAGGAGTTTATATGAAATTTGCGGCGATCAGCGGATCCATAGATAAGGGTTCGTATAATACGAAACTGCTGATGTTCATGGCAAACCGGTTCAGGAACATGGCTGACATTGATATCCTTGATATTTCGCAGGTACCCATGTTCAATGAGTCCGATGATCAGACGGACAGCGAGATAATCCAGTATCTGGCAGCAAAGATCAGCAATTCCGACGGCGTTATTATCGCGACCCCCGAGCATGACCACACTACGACTGCTGCGCTTAAAAGCATTATTGAATGGATGTCATATAAGATACATCCGTTTGAGGGCAAGCCGGTCCTTCTTGTTGGCGCTTCATGGACGGATCAGGGGTCTTCGCGCGCGCAGCTGGATGTCCGCCAGATACTCGAATCCCCTGGGGTGAATGCTGTTGTGATGCCCAGCGATGAATTCCTGCTTGGCAATGCCCTTACTGCTTTTAATGAGAACGGCAATCTGAAAGATGAAGGCACCGTCGCATTCCTGACAAGCGTTATGCAGAAATTTGTTACCTGGGTGAAGGTCATGAGGGCTATGAGCGGTGACGCACGCAGTGAGGCTGATGATGAGGACCTTACTGCAAGCTCGGCAATTGATACGACAGTTGAAGATATTGATATGACTGCTGATGACTGGGTAGAGCAGGCGGCTGAGAAGACCGGCGCTGCACGCGGCAGCGATTACGTTGTTCTTGACAGAGGTATCCTTACCGTTGACCAGCTTAACTGGTTCCTCAACACTATGCCGATGGAGCTGACGTACGCTGACGATAATAATCAGTTCATCTACTATAACCATAACCTGCCGTCGGATAAAATGCTTGCCCCGCGCGAACCGGAGCAGGCGGGCGACCCTATGTCCGTTGTGCATCCGGAGCGTGCCATCCCCGGAGTCAAACGTGTGATCCATGCACTCCGTACAGGCAAAACAGACCTGGTATCGATGCCTGTACCCGGGAATAAGGTAAATTCTAAGTATATAATGCATTATTATAAAGCGATGCATGATACTGACGGGCGTTACCGCGGTGTCAACGAATGGGTGCTTGACGTGTGGCCTGTTGTCGAAGCGTATATAAAGAGGACAGGGCAGAAGCTGGTCCCGGATGGGAACGCCGGTAAAGCTGATGCTGCGTCAAGTGCTTCTGTAAGCGGTCCCGGTACACAGGATAGCAGTGCGGAAGCGGTATCATCGGCTTCTGTATCTGATGTATCTTCTGCTGCTGGCAGCGAACCTGGAAGCGGAGTTATCAGCGGTGCTGACGGCAGTGCTGATGCGGGAAGCAGTGCATCTGTCAGTTGATTAAGTATCCAGACTGATGCCTAACTGGCAGATTTTGGCGCTATTCTGTCTATCGCTGCCAGTTCATCATCGCTGAAAGCCGTCTGTGAAACTGCCTTGGCACAGTCAAGTATCTGTGACGACCTGGACGCGCCAATGATCACCGTGCTCACGGGGCCCTCCGGTCCATCTCGCAGCACCCATGACAATGCCATCTGCGCCAGGCTCTGCCCGCGACTGCGCGCTATATCATTAAGCTGGAGTATCTGGCTATGGCGCAGCCGGATATCGCTTTCATGCAGGAACCTCGGATCATGACCTGCCCGGCTATCAGCAGGGATACCATCCAGATAGCGCTCGGTAAGCAGCCCCTGCGCCAGCGGGGAATACACAGCCAGGCCGATCCCTGCTTCCTGTGCCGCAGCCTTGAGCCCGCCTCGGCGGATATCTTCTTCAGTGCCGTCATTCTCGATATGCCTGTCGAAAATGTTATACCTCACCTGGTTGATGACGAACGGCGTGTGCATCCTCTGCAGCAGTGCTGCTGCCTCCCTGGTATGTGCAGCATCGTAATTGGATATGCCTGCATATAGTGCTTTGCCTGAGCTGACAGCCTGCGCGAGTGCGCCCATCGTTTCCTCAAGGGGAGTATCGGGATCCATACGGTGGCTGTAAAAGATATCAACGTAGTCCAGGCCTAAACGGCTGAGGGACTGGTCAAGGCTTGCCAGCAGGTATTTGCGTGACCCGCAGTCGCCATACGGTCCCGGCCACATATCAAAACCGGCCTTTGTAGTGACCAGCATCTCGTCACGGTAAGGTTTAAGGTCCATTGCCATGATCTTCCCGAAATTGCGTTCGGCCGCCCCGTACTCCGGACCGTAATTATTGGCAAGGTCAAACTGGGTGATCCCTGCATCAAATGCCGTCCGGCACATCTGACGCATAACAGCAAAATCAGAGATATCACCGAAATTATGCCATAAACCAAGAGAGACCTGCGGCATTTTCAGCCCGGTCTTCCCGCAGCGGGAGTAAAGCATGCGGCCATCATAGCGGTTATCGTCTGCGTTATAGCGTGGGGTCAGGTCCATGTGTGCTCCTTTAGATGGCTGCCGGTGCTGATACCGTCCTGGTATCAGATATGTCCTTATTATACTGCCGTAAGGATGTACCTGCCTGCAGCGTAAAACTATTGTGCTGAAAAATTAAATGGCTGAGAGTATTATATAAATCCAGATAAACTTGATATCCCGTATCAAGTATTATGGATTTTGACCTGTGACAGTTTTTAGGTGAAGTATGGCTGAAGTTGTGATTGTCAGTGCCGCGCGCACGCCGATCGGTACCCTTAACGGATCGTTATCATCGGTCACGGCTGTGGAACTGGGCACGATAGCGGCAAAGGCAGCGATCCGGCGTTCGGGGATCAGCGCCTCTGATATTGGACAGTCGATTTTCGGCAATGTGCTCCAGGCGAATAATGGGCAGAATATAGCACGGCAGATTGCGCTGCGTGCCGGTATGGACACTTCCAGCACTGCTATGACGGTGAATGAAGTATGCGGGTCAGGGCTTAAAGCTGTGCGTATGGGGCAGGCTGCGATCCTGCTGGGCGATGCCGATACCGTCCTTGTCGGCGGTACGGAAAGCATGAGCAATACCCCTTACTATGCCCCGGATATGCGGTCCGGGCATAAATATGGGAGTGTGGAGTTCGTTGACGGGATATTCCGGGATGGGCTTTCTGATGCTTTCACAGGCCAGCCTATGGGGATGACTGCTGAGAATGTAGCGAAAACTTTCGGGATAACACGCCGGCAGCAGGATGAATTTGCTCTGGGGTCCCACATCAAAGCTGTGAATGCCCAGCTCAGCGGCGCTTTTGATAAAGAGATAGCCCCTGTCCCTGTTCCCGCCGGACATGCCGGCGATCACAGCATTCTTGTTGACAAGGATGACGGCCCGCGTGATGATACTGATATGGAGAAGCTTGGTCGCCTGCGGACGGTTTTCGTGAAGCCTGACTGTGCGGCAGCAGGATGCGGCGGTTCCGGCTGCGGTGAACTCGGGCATGGCAAGAATGGACGCGGTGAGCCCGGACGTAGGGAGCATGGACGTGGGGATTCTGGTTTTCCGGATAACGCGGGTACAGCGCAGAATACTGATACTGCAGGTCCCACTGATACTGTACAGGACCGGGGTACGGTAACTGCCGGCAATGCCAGCGGCATCAATGACGGTGCCGCCGCGCTGGTGCTTATGCGCAAAGACCTTGCCATAGAGCGCGGCATCAGTTATCTGGCTGAGATATCAGGCTACGCGGAAGGCGGTATCGACCCTGATTTTATGGGTTATGCGCCTAAGCGCGTGATTGAAAGGATGCTCCGTAATACGCATTCAGCTATTGAGGATATCGACCTGTTTGAAATAAATGAAGCATTCGCGTCACAGAGTATTGCAGTCATGGATCAGCTGGAGATCCCTGAAAATAAGCTGAATGTTAACGGAGGGGCTATTGCCCTGGGGCATCCTTTGGGCGCATCCGGGGCGCGTATCCTGGTGACTCTGCTGTATGCGCTGCGCGCGCGTAAAAAGGCGACAGGTGTTGCCGCTTTATGTGTCGGCGGCGGTATCGGTGTGGCAATGCAGGTCCAGATGGCTGACGGGACAGACCGCTGATGTGCAGGCAGGAACAGCCGGATAATCAGGCACAGCACGGGGAACAGGCTGTGCGCAGGGAGCGCAGGGAGCTGGTGTTTCGTGGAGGATCCGAGGAGCGCGAAGTACGTGAGGTGCACGGGGATGGCGAGACGGGCAGCGGGTGCGCAGTACGTGAGTTGCGTGAGATGCGCGGATCTAAATTCTACCGGTTATCCTCTCAGGGCCGCCTGCAGGTTCTGATGCAGGAAGGCGTCATTACTGCGGAAGATATGCGGGAGATTGCCGGATTTACAGGGCTGGATGCTGATGCCGCCCGGAACCTTATAGAAAACCAGATAGGGCAGTTTGCCCTTCCGATGGGTATAGTCCGGAACCTTGAAGTTAACGGCAAAATATACCAGGTGCCTGTAGTGACGGAGGAACCGTCCGTAGTTGCTGCGGCCAGCAACGGGGCGCGGATCGCCCGTGCGAATGGGGGAGTAGCGGCGCAGGCCGGTTCACATTGCGTAACAGGAGAGATAATTTTCAGCTGCGGCAGCAGTTCCGGTGATGCTGGCGTTATTGACGCTGGTGAGGGTTATGCCGGCAGCGGCGCCAATAGCTGCGGGGCTGCCGGTGATGCTCGCGGCGGCATTGAGGCTGCGCGGATCGCCCGCATACTTGAAACACATAGTGATGATATCCGTACTGTGGCCAATGCTGCCCACCCTTCGATAGTCGGATACGGAGGAGGCCTGCTCAGCCATAAGGTTGAGATACTTGGCGGTGGTGTACCGGCGGGCAGCAGCAGCCCAATGCCTAAGGAAGGGGAATCGGCCGGCAGAGAAGGCTTAGCGGGCAGAGAGGATCCGGATGGCAGCCTGAATGGCAGCAGGCCGGGCAGCGGCTGCAGGCCGAGTGATTGCAATAGCTGCAAGCCGTATGATCGCAATAGCTGCGGGCCGGAGGGATTTGTTAAGCTTTCCCTGATTATTGACCCGTGCGATGCGATGGGCGCCAATATTGTGAATACAATATGCGAAGTTGTTGCCGCTGCAGCGGAAGGCTGGACGGGCTGCAGGGCACTCACCGCAATACTCAGCAATAACGTGGCCGCAGCTTCGGCCGCAACTGCGCGCGTAGAAGTACAGCCGCATACGCTGGCAACCCGGTCATGCGGCGGTGAGCTTATTGCCCGGCGCATTGCGGAGCTGTCTGCGCTTGCCCGGATTGACGCTGACCGTGCGGTGACCCACAATAAGGGGATCATGAACGGCATTTCATCCGCCGTGCTTGCTTCCGGTAATGATACGCGCGCAGTTGAGGCTGGCGCCCACGCATTCGCTGCGAGGACAGGGCGTTATATGCCTTTGAGCGAATGGGTTCTGAACAGCAGGGGCAATTTGTGCGGCGAGATCCGTATCCCGCTGCAGGTCGGCATTATCGGCGGTGCCGCCGGCGCCCTTCCGATGGCACGTCTGGCTAAAAAAATCGGCGGCTATCCATCCGTGCAGGAGTTCCAGTGTGTCCTTGCTTCCCTGGGCCTGGTACAGAACCTTGCGGCTTTGCGTGCCCTTGTCGGGCCGGGTATTCAGCAGGGCCATATGGCGTTGCATGCGAATGCACTCGCTATGGCTGCAGGCGCGCAGGGGAGTGAGATCGAACAGGTAAGCCGCATTCTTCAGGGGCGTGATAAAAATCTTGAAGCTGCGGCAGAAATACTGGCAGATATCCGCGGCAGCAGAAGGCCTGAGGAATCTGAGAAACCTGAGAAGGGCGGTACCCACTAATGGCATCCGTAGGCATTGATTCGATCGGGTTCTATACGCCCGGTTTTTATATTGACCTCAGGGAGCTTGCTGAGGTACGCGGTGTGGATCCTGATAAGTACAGTATCGGGATAGGGCAGGATGAACAGGCGGTCGCACCCTCTAATCAGGATATAGTGACGATGGGTGCGGCGTCAGCTGTGAAAGCCCTGTACTATTCTGCGCAGTACCGTTCCTCACAGCCGCCCCGGCAATCACAGCCGGATGATATCGGGCTTGTTATCGTTGGCACGGAATCAGGTGTTGATGCGAGCAAGGCTTCAGCGTTATTTATCCATGGCCTTATAGGATTGTCCCCCTGGTGCCGCTGTATTGAGATCAAAGAAGCCTGTTTTGGCGGCACCGCAGGCCTGATGTCTGCGTGCGACTATGTGCGTACCCATCCGGGGAAACGCGCACTTGTGATAGCATCGGATATCGCCCGGTATGGGCTTGGAACGCCCGGTGAGGTGACCCAGGGGGCAGGGGCGGTTGCCATGGTCGTTTCTGAGGATCCGCATATACTTGCGGTGGAACCGTATACTACAGCTTATTCGCATAGTATCAGCGATTTCTGGAGGCCGGTCTATGCAGGTTCCGCAATTGCCCGCGGCAGGTATTCTACGGAACAGTATATAGGTTTTTTCCGTAAGGTATGGGATCGTTTCAGTGCGGAGACCGGCCTGACGCTTGATGATTTTGCCGCCATGTGCTTCCATCTGCCCTATACAAAGATGGGTATGAAGGCGTTCTCCTCCATCCTCGGTACGGTTGGCAGCGAAGCCCGTGAGCAGCTGGAGCAGAGGTATCACAGCAGCATCGTATATTCGCGCCGAGTTGGAAATATATATTCAGGATCGCTTTATCTGGGCCTTCTCTCTTTGCTGGATAACGACCAGTCGTTGGATCCGGGAGACAGGATCGGTTTCTTTTCGTATGGTTCCGGGGCTGTCGGGGAACTGTTCACAGGGATCCTGCAGCCGGGGTTTGAGGCCAGGCTGCATGCCCGGCATAATAAAAAGCTTCTGGACCAGCGGCATAAGTTGGATATTAATGAATATGAACAAATATTTGCAAACCAAATCCCGTACAGCAGTGAAGACTCCACAGCGGACATAAAGCATGCTGATCCTCGGAACCCTTTTATCCTGAAAGAGGTCAAGGATCAGGAACGGATTTATGGAAGGCAATAAGTATACGGCGTTTCTCCCCAATCGCAGTGGTAGCCTGTAAGTATTCGGCTACTGAGCTGTTAAGAGGAAGATTATGGCGCGAGTATACAGGGACCGGCTTATCAGTGATCTTAATGATAAAGCTGCAAAAGTTAAAACTGAGATAGAACTTGCACAGAAACAGGCGTCTCAGCTGTCAATGGACCTTGCCGATAAAGGGCTGCAGGGCAAAGCGTATGATGCTGTCCAAAAACACTTTAAGATAGCACATACACTAATTGGGATTTTATTGCGCACCGTTCAGGAAGAGAGGGCCAGACATGGCGGTAAAGAATTTCTTTAAGGTTGGGTTGCATAATATTAACTGAACAGGAGTGATATATAGACACGAGAAAAGGAGGATAATGCCATGATAGAATATCACAATAAAATCACAGCACTATACTCCCGCCTTTCAGTTGGTGATGAAGATAGAGACGGTGGCGAGAGTAATAGTATTGTAAATCAAAAAGCCTTTTTAGAAAGGTATGCAAGAGAAAAAAAGCTGATAAACATTCGCCACTATATCGACGATGACGAAAGCGGTAGGTTCTTTGACCGATCCGCTTACACACAAATGATAAACGATGTAGAACAAGGTAAAATCGGAATTGTCATCATGAAAGATATGACAAGATGGGGAAGAGATTATCTCCAAGTAGGAAATGCGATGGAGATATTTAGAAGAAACAATGTACGCTTTATCGCTATCAATAACGGAATAGACAGCATTGACCAAAACACATTGGAATTTGCTCCCTTTATCAACATCATGTCAGAGTGGTATGCAAGAGACATCAGCAAGAAAGTAAAGACAGGAATTAAGACCAAAGGAGCAAACGGAAAGCCTGTCGCAACAGAAGCCCCATACGGCTATATAAAAGACCCTGAGAACAAAGATTATTGGATAGTCGATAAAGAAGCTGCCGAAGTTGTAAAACTCATTTTTAGGTTATTTATGGAGGGGGAAAAACAGAAATCAGATAGCTGTTTATCTGAAAGAAAAAGAGATACTAACCCCAACCTTTTATATGAAACAGCAAGACAGAGGAACAGCCAAAAGCAGACCCCTAAACGAAGAAAACAGATATAACTGGAACAAAGCAACCCTCACACGCATACTGAAAAGACAAGAGTATTGTGGCGATGTAGTCAATTTCAAGACCGAAAAGCATTACAGGGATAAGAGAAACTACTATGTAGATAAAAGCAAATGGCAAATAACAGAAAATGTTCATGAGCCGATTATAGATAGAATTACCTTTGAAAATGTAGAGCGTATGTTAAAAAATGCACCTGTAAAAAGACCAAATGGAGATGGAGAAATTCACGCACTTTCAGGCTTGATGTACTGTAAAGATTGCGGAACAAAAATGCACATTCGCACCATACACAAAAATGGAAGAGTACAGAATGTAACCTATTGCAGTGAATATGCCAAAGGGAAAGCAAAGCACCCCAAATGTAACTCCCCACATCGTATTGATGTTGATGAGGTTATGGAAAATATCGCCGAAGTATTACGAAAGATAGCACAGTATTCTTTAGAAAATAAAGTAGAGTTTGAAAAACTCGTGAAAGATAGTCTGTATAAAGAGCAAACCGAAGAAGTCAAGAAGAACCAAAAGCGTATGCCACAAATCACAGACCGAATGGAACAGATAGAAAGAGTGATGAATAAGCTCTATGAAGATAATGCACTTGGAAATATGGATACAGAACGCTATGAACAGTTATCAAGAAAGTATGCAGAAGAATATTACACCTTAAAAGCAGAAAAAGAAGAAATCAAAGAACGCTTATCTGAATGTGAAAATGCAAACCAAAGGGCAAAGAGATTTATCAGACTTGCAGAAAGCTATTCCAACTTTGAAGAACTTACTCCTACCATTATCAATGAGTTTATCAGTAAAATCGTAGTCCATGAAAGAGATGTAAAAAGAGCAAAATATGTTGTTCAAAGAATAGAGGTTTATTTTAATTATATCGGAAAATTTGAAAATGAACTTACAAAACAGATAGAGCCGACAGAACAGGAAATGCTACAGATGAGGGAAGAAATAGAAGAAGCAAAGAAAGAAAAATCACGAGCCTATCATAGAGAGTATTCTAAAAAATACAGAGCCAAAAATCTTGAAAAGTGCCGAGAGTATGAAAAATTAAAAGCAAGAGAATACAGAGCAAAAAAGAAACTACAAGCAATGACCTAATACGAAATATCAACCAATCGCAAAAGAGGTTTCCTAATCACAGGAAATCTTTTTTTGTGCAAGTCGAAAGGAGGAACTAAATGGCAGAAAATGAAAACACGGATATTAAAGAAATACAGGCAGAAGAACAACAACATCAAAAGCCTGATGGTATTCTTAGTAAAAAGATAAATGGAAAGACATTTGTAATAGAGATATATTTTGACAAAAAGAGCAAGGAAACTTTTCAAGATAAACTGTTTAAGGTAATAAATTCTAAGGGGAAATAGTAGTGAGTGAGTAGGAAATCAGGCAGTAGAAAAAATGCCTTAAAAATGCTATAATATTCTCCAGTATAGGCAGCAAGTTTAAAGAGGAAAGATTATGGATTATAAAGAAATAAAGCTTAATGTTTCAAATAATAAAATTAAAGAATATAAGCAATTTGAGGGGTTAAAATTATATTCTGATATTTTTAGGTCTGAAGATGAAAAGATATTGATTAACAAAAGGGTATATGTTACAAAAAAACAGAATTATGTTTATTACGAAAGAACGGATGTAAATTGGAATTATTGGTCAAGTGGAGGAAATTATAATTCAACATTTAATCCAGAGAATGATAGTAAACACAATATTATATTTGAAGTTTCATCAGAATTAAGTGACTTTATTAAATATTTGGGAGAAGAAATCATTCGGAAAATTGAATTAAAACAGCAGAATGGAGAAATTATTGAGATATTAGATATTTGATTATGTTATGAAGATTGAATCATTCTCAAGTACATGAAATTCCTAATTTTCATAACTAACAACTAAATAAAGAATGGCATGGAAACAGTAAATCAAATCGGTTTACTGTTTTTTCTTTGCTCAAAAATAAAAAGAAAGGAAATGAGAAAATGAAAAACATAGAAGAAAAAATCTTAATGGCAGATGAAGAAATCAAGCAGTTACAAAACAAAAGGAAAAAGCTCATCAGTCAGCAGAAACAGGAAGAAAGAAAAAAGAGAGATAAAAGGATATATGAAAAAGGAGCAGTCTTTGAAAGTATCTTTATAGAAAGCAAGGATTTAACCAAAGATGAATTTTATCAGCTAATCACATCTTTAATTCGTAAAGAAGAAGCCAATATAAAAATACAAAAGATCATAGAAAGCAGAGAAGAAACAGAAGTTGAAAATACAGAAAAAGAATATGAGGAGACGGAGATACAGTAATAGTCCCTTGTTTACAAGGGCGCACATATACACCTTAACAGGTGCGTGCGTTCTCCGAAGGCTCTTAGCAGAGGGCATATCAGCTTACGCTGATACAGGGGAACTACATTCCCCTACGGAAATAAATTTCCTACCCCTTGTGTACTTCCCAAAAGAAATCGGATAAAAAGCTATCCGATTTTTTTAGGAAGTCTTATCTATCGCCACCATAACCATATCGAAAAGTGGAAAGGAGGTTTTCTCTTATGGCGATATATCATCTTAGCATAAAGATTATTTCAAGAGGCAAAGGCAAAAGTGCAGTTGCAGCTTCTGCTTATCGAAGTGGCGAAAATATAAAAAACGAGTATGACGGCATAGTCCATGACTTTACAAGAAAAGGAGGAATTGCCCATACCGAAATTCTATTACCCCAAAACGCACCACAGGAATTTTCGGATAGAGGAATATTATGGAATAGTGTTGAGAAGATAGAGAAAAGTAAAAACTCATAACTTGCAAGAGAAATAGAAGTTGCTTTACCCAAAGAATTAGACCGAGAAAAACAGATCAATCTTGTACGGGAGTATGTAAAAGAAAATTTTGTGAAAGTCGGTATGTGTGCCGATATTGCCATACACGATAAAAATGACGGAAACCCACATTGGTGAGCGTCTTCGCTGGGAGAATATTATTGTTTCTGTGATGGCGGTGGCTGTGGTTTGTTTTACCGGGTTTGTCGGTTTCAGTGTTGGACGCGTGATATGGGATAAGGTGGCTGAAGCGGTTCACCGTCCGCAGGAGTACCTTGATGCGGCAGGGTCTGTGCAGGTAGTGGAGCTGGATTACGTAGTATCAAGGTCTCCACTATCCGATGAGGGGTCATCGGATATTACACTGGTGCAAGCCCCTTGCGGGCATGGTGTATCTCCCAAGGTCAAATGTGTGCGGTATGTTTTTTCTGATTCTGCGAAGAAAGTTTTTCCGCTTGCGGTTGCACGATATAAAGTAGTGCATCCCGACCGTGAGATACCTTCAGAGGAGCGGATGGAATCTTTTCTGGAGGATCCCCCGTATGTATATGCGGCTGGCGGCAAGCTGAAATGGCCTGCTGGAATGCGTGCTTTCTTAAAATGGCTCGGGGAACCGGCGAAGTTGAAGTATGTGGAAACAGGAATCAATCCGGATGGCAGTGTTTCGCATCGGGCGGGTGATCCTGTGCCTGAAAATAGCACATACACTAATTGGGATTTTATTGCGCATCGTTCAGGGAGAGAGGGACAGACATGGCGATGAATAGTATGAGGTCCGTCATCTTCGGAGGATGAGGCAAGGCAGCTTCGTCTCAGGCGCGAAAAGCTGTATGACGCATTGAAAAAAAGCGAATGTGAATGGGAATCCGCATGGGACAGCAGCCGCGAGTATCTACGCAAGGTGCGTGAACTTGCTATGGAGGCTGCATATAACATGGATGCAGGCCTGGTCAATGAGACCGGTGATATCCTGTGCAGAGTTGAGGATGCCTGTGTAAAAGCAGACAACGAATTCGAACAGGTTATTTTTAGTATACGAAGGGAGCGGCGTCAGATCTTTGATGAGCTCCAGGAGGGGAGGAACACCTATCATGGGTGATTTGGCTACAGGCGCGAAGCAGGTAATCGCATCCTCATCTGATGGGGCTTCAACCGCCCGCGGATGCCTTAAAGGTGCCGAAGGATATACGATGTTTTCGCTTACCGAATTGGCTGCAGATGATTCAAACTCTGCTGCCAGAGTCCATGACGCCATGTCTCCGGTGGTTGACCGCGTACTGGAAGAATATCGCAAAGCTATTATCAGCGATGATGCTGCTATTGGGGTGATCGTTGATAAACTCAGTGAAGCGGACAGAAGGGCAGCCAATCAGATATTAGGCAGATAGGAAAACTTCCATATCACCCTGCGTATCCAATTGGCTGTGCAGCTTTATAGCCCGAAACCTACATCACTCCCTGTGCGACCATGGCATTGGCAACTTTAGTAAAGCCTGCGATATTCGCACCCAGCATCAGATCTCCATCATGGCCATATTCATGCGCTGCGGCAAGGCTCTCGCTGACGATCCCCCTCATGATATCCTGCAGGCGCTGATCAACTTCTTCAGAAGGCCATTGGAGGCGGAGCGAATTCTGGCTCATCTCAAGCCCGGAAACTGCTACGCCGCCCGCATTCGCCGCTTTGGCCGGCCCATAAAGCACACCATTGCTGCGGTATACAGCGATCGCAGCTGGGGTTGAAGGCATATTCGCACCTTCACACACCACCGTACATCCGTTGGAAACCAGCTTTTTTGCCGACTTTTCGCTGATCTCATTCTGTGTAGCGCAGGGCAGGGCGATATCGCATCTTACTTCCCACACGCCGGAGCAGCCCTCATGGTATTCGCTGCCGGGAACTCGCTGCGCATATTCGCTGATACGCCCGCGTTCAGTGAGTTTGATATCTTTGAGCACATCTAAATCAATCCCGTTGGGATCATACACATAACCGTCAGAATCAGATGCTGTGACTGCTGCCGCCCCCAGCTGCTGCGCCTTTTCAATGGCAAAAATAGCCACATTCCCGGAGCCTGATACTGCTACAGTTTTGCCTTCAAAGGAATCATTGCGCAGCTCCTTCATAGCATCATTCGTGTAGTAGCACAGGCCATATCCCGTTGCTTCTGTACGTATAAGCGAACCGCCGAATTCAAGCCCCTTGCCGGTCAGCGTCCCGCTATATTCGTTGCGGATACGTTTGTACTGGCCGAAAAGGTATCCAACTTCGCGGGCGCCGACGTTGATATCACCTGCCGGTACATCAGTAAACTGCCCAATATGCCTCTGGAGCTCCGTCATGAATGCCTGGCAGAAGCGCATGACCTCGCCGTCAGAACGGCCGCGGGGATCGAAATCCGATCCGCCTTTGCCTCCGCCCATAGGCAGCCCGGTCAGCGAGTTCTTCAGGATCTGTTCAAAGCCAAGGAACTTGACTACTGATTCGGTAACGGTAGGGTGGAAGCGCAAACCGCCTTTGTACGGCCCGATAGCACTGTTGAATTCTACGCGATAGCCGCGGTTTACCTGGATCCTGCCATTGTCATCGACCCATGCCACGCGGAATTTGATCTCCCGCTCCGGCTCTATGAAACGTTCAAGGATGCCGTTCGCCTCATATTCCGGATGGGCCTTGATAACAGGCTCCAAGGTCTCGAAAACTTCCCGTACAGCCTGCAGGAACTCCTGCTGTCCGCCGTCGCGGCGTTCCGCCTGCTGGTATACACGCTCAAGATATGGGTCAGAAAAAGCCATAGCACTCCTTAGGTTTCAGGCTTTCAGGCTGTATCGTCTTACTGCCGTCTTATTTAATTCGTTACCTGTTAATGGTGTTGCGCAGCCGCCATAACCGGGGCTGCAGCACAAAACTTATCGTAACTGTATTAAAAGACTATCCCCCTGTCCCGTCTCAATCCGCGATTATCCCTGCAGATCTCCTGATAATTTTGATAGAATTTTATATACGGGAGGAGAGAAGGAAAACAGCATATAAGACTTCCATATCGTATGCTGTCAGCTCTCAGCATTTTCTGCGTCGGCAAGGTTTGGGAATCCGGCGATGCGTACGGTCCAGCCAATAGCCTGCTCAGTAAGGTTGATCCCCTTTTTTATGCAGCTTTCAATAAAAATGCCATACAGGTCAAGTGTGCGTTCAGAATATGTGCCCAGTTCCCCGCGCAGATATGTTTCAAAGCTCGTATTCTCAGGCGAATCCCCGTCCGTGGTAAGGGTGCGCATTTTCTGCCCGAGCCTGGGATATCTGTCCTTAAAATCACGTGCCCATGTGAGCTGCTGCACGATAATATGCTCCTGCTGTGCAACGCGCTGCCTGCTCAGGACGGGCATAAAAGTTTCGAGATGTTGATGATAATACACAGGATCGGTAGATCCCATCATCCGCGCATATTTCTCAGTCAGGAGATTGCGCCCGGCAGCATCGGCATCGTTGAGGTCCTGCGCATAGCTTAACAGCAGGGGAGCGTCCCATGTGAGGAACTGGCTGATGCGCATCTGATGGAATACCGGCCAGTTACCCTGGCAGAGTGCCCTGCCGCCTTTATTATCAACACGCTGGAACTGCTCCCACTCATGCCTGACTATGCTTTCAGCAGTGTGAAGGAATTCTTCGTCAGTGAGCCGGACAGTGCCGGATGCTGCTGCGCTGCTGCCCGCCTTGTTTATGCTTCCATCTGTTTCATGCATATTATAAACTCCTGAGGAATGGATATTCCTGCGAGATATGGCTTTCAATATAGGGCCTGTGCCATTCGAGGAAATCTTCGCTGCCTGATGTAAGCCCCTGGTACCTGAGTTCTGCAACAATTTCATTGCATATTTGCGATATCAGTGCGTTAGCGTGCGCATAAGCCGGATTATCTCTCTGCCCACGGCTTGCGTCCGATGCGCTGCCCATAAGCTGTTCAAGCTGTCCGCAGGCCTGGGGCAGGCGTGTGGCGGGCCTGGCGCTGATGCCCCTTAGTGCGGCGAACCGCCATTTATAATACGGTGCATAGCCTACAGTCAGCGGATTATTGATAAGGAATACCAGCGAGGTTACTGCCTCTGCGAACTGGAAAATACACAGCATAGCGGCTGCAGGATCGCCGCGCGCAGACATGCGGGGGAAATTATACTGGCCCGACTGGCTTATCATGCCTGCCCGCTGCGAGATCAGGGCAAGCCGCACGTCATCGGGCATATTTTTGAAGCCCTGCCTGCTCGAAGAAAAGGCTCCGAGAGGATCGGCAAATACCTTTCCGTTAGTTGCTGCTGCCAGCGTTGCCTCATCCATGTTCAGCCACAGCAGCGGTTCATCGCCTCCGGGCGCATGCCTGAGCCCTGTAATTGATTCAAAGAAATCGCCGATCCGGAAAACACCGGAGCGCCTGTGTTCCCCCTGCGAGCATGGGGTAGAGGCAGAAGCTTCAAGGGAGTATCCCATAAACCTCTTAGGCAGGCTGTCATAATCTTCCTGAAGCTGGCTGCCGATTTCAGCATAATCGTCATCGGTAAGCCACAGGCAGAAGCGTGGTCCAAAATCGTGATCCCGCGAATACCTGTCGTCGAAACCGTAGCATTCCGAACCGTGCCCCACAAGCCCGGCAGCTATACGGCCCGCATATTGGGGGTATTTTTGCCTGAGGAGAGGCCTGCCGTATTTTTCCCAGTATTGTTGTGACAGTTCAAGACCTGTGATATCGGGGTTTTTAACATTCGCTGCGGGGCTCTTCGTCATGCTCTCTGCAGAGGTTTCCGCTGTGCCCGCTGCAGGTCCTGCTGCCGTGCCCTCTGCTGCTGTATTTTCTGCCATACCCGTTACAGGGCTTGAGGCCATATCTGCTGTCATGCTTTTTACCATGCGAGGTACGGGTATTACCGGATCTGCAGTATTTGCATGCTGCCCCTGTTTTTCGGCGATTTCCCTGGCAGATTGGGCATTGGCAAGGGTCGTACGGTAATAGTCATTCTGTGTACCGTAGGTCTTAGAGATATGCTGTAGCGTTTTATCATAAAATTCCTGTGCCTCCGCTGCAGCGCCCGACATCAGCAAAGCCTGCGCGTATCCTGCCAGGGCAGAAGCGTAGTGGGCGCTGTCCGTCAGGCTGAGTGACGGATCATGATGGTATATCTCCAGGGCTTCGCGGGCATAATCCAGGGCTTCCTGGATATCCTCGCCGTGGACAGCGGAGCCGCAGTCTGCACAGTTATCGGTGTCGCTGGTACCTTTCGCATTGTTTCCGGAGCTTTCGCTGCTTTCTGTACTGCGGTTTCCGTGCTCTTCGTGGTGGTTTCCGCTGCCCGCATTTTCCGAGGGCCTTTGTAGAAGCAGCAGGGCGATATTGGTTTTTGTAGTGGCGATGTCAATGTCATTCGCGGGATCAGGGCTTGCCAGTGTTATCATATCAAGTGCTTTTTTGAGCTCCTCCAGGGCGTTTCCAAGATCGCCGGTTTCTGAATAGAGCATAGAAAGGTTATTATGCAGTGCAGCAATATTGCGCGGATCTGCATCAGGCACTGTTGTGCTTGCCGAAAGGGCCTGCTCATAAAGCTCAAGGGATTCATCATAATGCCCGGCAGCGCGCATCGCTGTCGCGGCATTGATAAGTACTGCAAGCCATTGGGCAGTCCCTTCAAGCCCCATGTGGAGCGCCAGGTCAAGGGAAGCATGCGCGAGGCGGATGTTGTCCTCATGCCTGGACTGGGAGCGGTAAAATCCCATGAGTTCGTTGATCACAGTCAGCTGTCCGGGCTCATCTCCGGCTTCAGCGGCCTGCTCAAGCGCATGGATCATGTACGGTTCGGCTTTGGAAGCGCCTTCATGCCTGGAATAGATAGCGTCAAGCCCCGAGAGGAAGCGCTGCGGGTCAAAATCGGGAAGATCCCCGCCTTTTACGTAATCGCTGGTGCTCCCGTCTCGGCCTCCGAGGGTGCCGGGTTCAGGCTTAGGGGCAGCCATGTTTCCGGCATCATATTCGTTGCCGCCGTACTCGTCTTTGTATTCATCAGCACTGGTGTTGCTCATACCTGCCATGGTATCGCCTGACGATGATTACAGGTATTGCAGCACGCAGCGGTGGAAGGCAGCATGCGGGCTATCCAATAATGATGTGCAGCTGCTTCCATTGTAAAGCTGTCACTGATACGCAGCCTCTGGTGGTAAAACACGCAGATACAAAAACTATTTTGGCAGTTTTCCACATTTTTTAATTTTGTATCTGCGTGTTTTACCACCAGAGGCTGAGATACTGAGGGGCCGGCGCGGTGGGATATCAATGGGATATGTCCGCAGGACTGCTGCTAGAATGAAAAACGGATCAAAAACAAAATAGTAAATAATAAACGGATAACAAAATATGTGTGAGGCCGCTGAATGCAGATAAGAACCAGAAGGCTGGTCATCCGGGATTTCAGGCAGGATGATGCCGAAAGCCTGTATCGGCTCCTGTCTGATACAGAGGTGATGAGATATCTTGAGAGGCCTTACTCAAAAGATAAAACAGCACTGTTCCTCAATCAGACGGGGCTTTCCCGGCCGCCTCTGATTTATGCCGTTGATGATTGGCGCGGAAAATTTATCGGTTATATCATTTACCATCCATACGATGAGGAATCTTACGAGATAGGGTGGGTACTGCGAAAAGATGAATGGGGAAAAGGATATGCCCAGGAACTTACTGAAGCATTGGTAGCGTATGCGGGAGAGAAGACAGGGTATCTGGTTATTGAGTGCAGCCCCGGGCAGGAAATAACGAAAAGGATTGCCGAGCGTAATGGTTTTATTTTTGCGGGGAGGGACGGCACTTTAGATGTTTACCGGGTAAAGGCAGAAAACCTAAAATAACAAAATAAACGACCCTGAAAATGAAAAACAGGGAGGCACTGAAGGTACCTCCCCATACGGGTCGGGCTGGCGGGATTTGAACCCGCGGCCTCTTCGTCCCGAACGAAGCGCGCTACCAAGCTGCGCTACAGCCCGTAATCACAAAAAGACATATTACACGCAGCAGTGGAATAAACAGGGAGACCTGGGAGTATGGACGTGTTTCGTACCCGGCTGCCTCGGTCCATGCAGGCCTTAAGGCTGAGCATTAAAAGGCAGGTTTTTTAATCTGCACTTAGCCTATACATATAAGCTGTATCGTATTTATAACTAGTATCATTATCCGGGTAAAAGGGTAAAAGAAAGCAGGGCCTAGCCATCCAGCCGGATATGTTCGATATCGTCACGACGTGAGCGCCGGAACAGGACTGCGCGGTTCCCAATCACGGTGACCACAGCTGCACCGAGTTTTTCGGCCAGGTCAGAAGCCGCTTCTTCAGCAGTAACGTCAGATTCGCTGAGCACCTGGCATTTGATGAGTTCGCGCTGTTCAATAGTACTGTCTGCCTGCCTGAGGACAGCGTCAGTAATATTGTTCTTGCCGATGATCAGCAAAGGTTTTGTCCGGTGGGAAAGGCTTCTGAGCTTTTTGATCTGTGCCTTTGTCAGGGCTGCCGGCTGTGACGGTGCTGCGGAATGTGCGCCGGATGGTGCGATACCGGTTCTTTCAGTAGATGCCATCTTATGTATCCTCACAATATATCAATGTATGTGTATGTCAGCGGGCAGTATATGCTTCTTTATTTTACTAGTGTATGGTAGCTGCGGCAGTCGAAAGCCTGCCGGGGATACTGTATCGCACAGTCAGGAAAATCCGGATGCACTCTGGTAGCAGCACATGTGTACACTATGACGGTAGAGCCGGCTCTGTGATATATGATTATATGTGCGGAGCCGAGAACAAATATTGACAGGATTTCACGGACAGATATGGACAGGGATATGGCTCAGAAGGAAGCAGCGGCTGAAGAGATGCGTAACACCGGTGATAATGCAGATACTCAGGATACCGGGGACAGTATGGATCAGGGTACCCGCGCCATGGAAACGATCAGGCATGCGCAGATGCTGCAGGAGCAGGATGAAGCGATTTCAGGCCGTATCAATAGCGGCGCTGCACTGGATGATGCGGTTGACATTTCTAACAGGAAATTCGGACCTTCCGCCCATCCTGAGCAGGTGCAGATGCGCGTGGCAAAACGCGCACTGATGCTCAAGGAAGGTATCGATCCATATCCGGTAAGACTTGATATTACAACGACTATTCATGATATCCGTAATAAATATACTGGGGATAACGGGGGGCTTACGCTTGAAAAAGGTGTACAGACAGATGACATCGTCGGTATCGCCGGGCGCGTGATGTTTATGCGCAACAGCGGAGGGCTGTGTTTCGTGCAGCTGGAGTCAGGGAGCGGCTCGCATATCCAGGGTATGATTTCCAAGCGTGCGGTAGGCGAAGAGTCGCTGAAACAGTACAAGCAGCTGGTAGATCTGGGCGACCATCTGTACCTTCACGGCTCCGTGGCCGTATCGAATACCGGTGAACTGTCCGTTATGGCGGATTCATGGAAGATTGCAGCAAAGGCGCTCCGTCCGCTTCCGGCGCTCCATAAGGGGCTGAGCGAAGAGCAGCGCACCCGCAAGCCTTATCTGGGGATGATCGCAGACAGTAAAATGCGTGATATGGTTCGTAACAGGGCCAAAGTCGTTTCTTCCCTTCGCCGTAATTTTGACGGGCGAGGTTACGTCGAGGCTGAAACGCCAATGCTTCAGACGAACCATGGCGGTGCTACTGCGCGCCCGTTCGAGACCCATATGAATGCTTTTAATATTGACCTTTTTATGCGCATTGCGCCGGAGCTTTTCCTTAAGCGCCTGCTTGTGGGCGGGATCGACAAAGTATTTGAGATCAACCGCGATTTTCGTAACGAAGGCGCAGACGGTACGCATGCCCCTGAATTTACTATGGTTGAGGCTTACGAGGCATACGGCACATACGATACTATGGCCGAACTTACCCAGTCGCTTGTACAGCAGGCGGCGCTTGATGCTTTTGGGAGCACGGAACTCACGCTTGCGGACGGTACGCAGTACAGTGTGGGCGGTGAGTGGAGATCCATCACAATGTACGGCTCCCTGTCAGAAAAGCTTGGCGAGGAGATCACGCCTGAGACGTCTGTGGAGCACCTGGGTCAGCTTGCAGATAAGCTTGGCGTTGAGCGTGAAGAAGTGGAAAACCACGGTAAGCTTGTTGAGCATCTGTGGGAGCATTTTTATACAGAAGATCCCCATACCTTGTGGGAACCGACATTCGTCCGTGATTTCCCGGTAGAAACTAGCCCATTGACGAAATCGCACCGTTCCATAGCGGGGCAGGTGGAGAAGTGGGATCTGTATGTGCGCGGTTTTGAACTGGCTACAGCGTATTCGGAGCTCAATGACCCTGTTGTCCAGCGCCAGCGTTTTGTTGACCAGGCCAGAATGGCGCTTGCCGGTGATGCCGAGGCGATGGATATTGATGAGGATTTCCTCGAGGCGCTTGGTGTAGGTATGCCTCCTGCCGGCGGCATGGGGATGGGGATCGACCGCCTGCTGATTGCCCTTACCGGTGCAACCATACGCGAGACTATTACCTTCCCGCTGGTAAAGCCTCTTAATGCCTGAGCGTCAGGCCGCCCCGGGTACGGACCGCATAGGCCAAGGATGCGCCGCAGGCTCAGCCTGGGGCTGTGTGCGTATGTGGATAAAGGGTGCCCGCCCTCTGACCCTTGTCATAAGTGTGGTATCAGTACTCTCGGCAGCTGTCCCATCATACCTTTTTGCGCGTGGATATGGGCTTTTCGTACTGCGGGGGCATGCCAGCAGGAAAGGGGCTGTATACACCTCGGTTTCCCGGACGAACGACAGCGCAGCTATCCTGCGTTTTGCAGCAATTGCAGTATTATGCCTGACTGTCGCTGTTTCAATGCAGATTGCGGCAAACTATTTCAATGATTATGCGGATGGAGTGAAAGGGGTCGATGCAGGGCGTTCGGATGAAGATGCTAAGCGGCCGGAATCGGGCGCCGGCCGGCTAAAGGCGGCATCCGGCCCTGGTTTTAACGCACCTCAGAGGCTCGTGGCGTCGGGTGTCCCGCCCCGGAAGGTTCTGAAGGCAGGTGTAATATGCACGGCTGTTGCAGTTGCGGCAGGTATAGCGGCAGCTGGTATCACCAGGTTATGGGCGCTGCCTGCTGTGGGGCTCTTATGCATTGCGGCAGCATGGTTTTACTCAGGCGGTAAAAAGCCTTACGGATACAGGGGGCTCGGCGAAGCTGCAGCTTTTACCGTTTTTGGCCCAGTTGCCGTTTTTGGCACTGAGTGGGCCCTTTTAGGCGTATATATGGGCGACTATATCAGATATTCTGGAGCCTGGAGCCTGGCTGCCCCGGTAGGGTCGGGAGCGCTGGCCCTCATCCTGATGCTGCTCAATAATATGCGTGATGCCGAGTCTGACCGCATTCACGGAAAGCTCACGTTCTCTGCAACAGCCCCGCGGGGCTGGAGCCTTGCCGCCATTATCGCCGCAGTGGCCGTCTGCCAGTGCATACAGTCGCAAACTGTTATATATACCGCTGATATAAGCTGCGCAATGCATCCTCCTGTTGCGGCGGCGGTTGCAGCCATCGGCGTGCTGCAGCTGGTATTTGCGGTTTTTGTCATTATTTTTGCCTATACATACAGATATCATTCAGCTTTCTGTGTGTGCATCGCCCTGGCGTGCAGCTACGTTGCCGTCATGGTTGCTGAAGGCTTTATTGCTGTACTCTGAATGCCTTGCCCTCGTCTGTATCACTCAGTAGTATCTGAGATATGACATACAAATTAGTATTGCTCCGACATGGTCAGAGCGCCTGGAATAAAACGAACCAGTTCACCGGCTGGGTGGACGTCCCCCTGACTGGGCAGGGCGTTGAAGAGGCAAAGCGCGGCGGGCAGCTCCTTAAGGAGAAGAATGTCCTGCCGGATATTGTTTTCACCTCTTTGCTCCGCCGCGCCATCAACACGGCAAATTATGCGCTTGATGAGGCTGACCGCCTGTGGATCCCTGTAAAGCGCAGCTGGCGTCTGAATGAGCGCCACTATGGTGCGCTGCAGGGCAAGAATAAGACTGAGATCCGTGAAGAGTTCGGCGATGAAAAATTCATGATCTGGCGCCGCTCTTACGGTACCCCGCCTCCTGATATCGATCCTGACGACCAGTATTCCCAGAACCATGATCCGCGGTACAGTGCTAGTGAAGTGCCTGAGGCTGAGGCGCTGGCAAACGTTGTTGCACGTGTGACCCCGTACTGGGAAAGCGATATCATCCCTGAGCTCACATCAGGGAAGACCGTCCTTATCGCAGCCCACGGCAACTCCCTGCGCGCTATTGTCAAGATGCTTGACGACCTGAGCGAAGAGGAGATATCCAAAGTGAACATCCCTACAGCTATCCCGCTGCTGTATGAACTGGACGAAAACTTCAAGCCGATAAAGCCGCGCGGTGAATATCTGGATCCTGAGGCTGCTGCTGCCGGTGCTGCTGCAGTTGCCGCACAGGGGCAGAAATAAGCTGTTTTGCAGCCAGGACAGCGATGCCCCCGGCCTTGAGAATTCCTGGAACGGTATTTACAGTATTTTACAGGGATATATGTTAGTCTGACGGTATTGGTACAGCAATAGTAAAAGGCCCGGCCGGCTGCAGCACGGGCCTTTTTGTTTATGCTTTATCTGTAACATTATTTATGTTTGCATTATCCATTAATTAATGTTCAGCTAACAGATACAGGAATAATCTGGACAGGCATAAATCATAAATGCGGGCGTACGGGTATCCCGTCTGCCGGTCCCGGGTTTCAGCTCTGGGGGAAGAAAGCGAGAAGCCGGTAATTCCTGCGGTTGGCAAGTTCCCAGAGCAGCAGTGCGATGCCGATGCCGATGCCGCACAGGCATACGAACAGCGGCTGCCGTACATGGAAGCCTGCAATAAGCAGGACAGTATAAACGACTGCAGCAATAGTCCATAAAACAGTTCCAGCCGCAAAAAGTATACGGAGATCAACCTGCTCAGCATGAGGCGCGGGTTTGCGCACTTCCGGATCATAAATCGGGGCAATCTTCACAGTTCCTATCTTACTCGGGCTATGTACGGCGATAGGCAGGCATTGTTGTTATGATAATAGCCATATACGCAGATCGCATATATACACATGTTCGGGCTGGATCACAGCAGCAGATCGGGGTGGCGCATGTACCGCATATTTCCTGTCCATCGTAATTATGCGTGGGGATCTGATATGCGGCTGCAGTCGCTTTTTGGTGTTGATGATGAAGGCCCTCTTGCTGAGCTGTGGTTCAGCGGCCATCCCCAGTTCCCTTCCATGCTCAGCAGTGACGGCGACACTATTGATGCAGCAACTGCTATCAAGCGCGCGCCGGAATTTATGGTCAGCCGTACTATAGCGGACCGGTGGGGCGATGAACTCCCGTTCCTGTTCAAAGTGATTTCTGCGCGTAAGCCCCTGTCGCTGCAGGTCCACCCTTCGCAGGAGAATGCGCAGGAAGGGTTCAAAAAAGAGAACAGCAGGCATATTGATATCAGCGATCCGCGCAGATCCTTCAAAGATGCTGTTGCTAAGCATGAGATGGTTGTTGCTTTGGAACCCTTCAGTGCATCAGTAGGTTTTATGCCCATCCGTCAGCAGATCAGAGCACTCGGCGCTATCGGGCATCCTCTTGCCCGGAGTATGGCCGCGCTTTTATCTGATGAAAGCGCCGGCAGCAGGCAGGAGAGGATCTATTCCGCATTCCGGCTGGCTGTATCATCAGCTTCCGCTATGGGTGCGGGCATTACTGCTGCCATTTCAGAAGCTCTCAGACGTGAGGGCAGTGGGGAAAACCGAAGCCAGCCTCCCAGCTCTGCTGTGCTCAGTGCCCTCCGCCATGCGCAGGATGCGGCGCAGTCTTTCCCTGATGATCCCAGTACGCTGTGCATTGCGATGATGAACCCTGTTGAGCTTGAGCAGGGTGGATCGGTTTTTATACCTGCCGGTACAGTACATGTATATCTGCGCGGCACTGGCGCTGAGATCATGACAAATTCGGATAATGTCCTCCGTGCGGGGATGACGCCTAAGCATAAGGATATCAGCGGTTTTATGGAGAACCTCAACTGTATCCCGTCCCCTCCGATAGACCCCGCTTCAGGCCTTCTGAAGCTTGTTTTCCAGGCAGATATCGTGACGTACAGGCCGCCTCTGGATGAATTTATGGTGGCGTATGGACATGTTGACCCTAAATCGGGTGCGACGGGCCGGTGGTGGGCAGTAAGCGACAGGCTCCGGCGCACCCAGGCTAAATTTTCCCAGGCTGTAGGCCCGCAGCATGTAGTGGCCTCCCGGCGGCGCCCGCGTGTGATCGTGGCATTGGATGGGGTAATACGGTGCCGGAGCAACAGCCACAGTATAGACCTGCACCAGGGGGAAGCTGTTTTTATACCGGCAAGCGAGCCTTCCGTTACCGTCAGCGGTGCAGTGGAAGAGCCGGGATCATATATCCTTGCGACTACGGCGGTTTAGCTGTCCGGTATATGGACGGTGCTGTCAGGACGGGCTAATGTAAATTTTAAGAAACTCCAAGCTATAAAGTTCGGTGTGTTTGTTACTCTTGATTCTTAGCAAATCTAAGGAGTCATATATGCCAGGTGGTGTACACGCAGTACATTCGTCGCGCAGAACTGCACATAATAAGGGTGTGGTGAAGCGTGATGCAGGCAGGCATATAGCTCAGAATATAAGCTCCAAGCATATACCGGAGAAAAAAGGTCGTTCAGGCCGCGGGGCGCATGCCGTAATCCCTTCGTCACTGCCGGGGAGCTCCCGCAGCACCAGTGTTGCCCTCACGCCGGCGGCAAGCAGGCAGCTTAATGCTGCACTGATAAAGAAGCTTAATAATGCCCCTGCAACACGCAAGGCAATGCGCAGGATGGCGCAGCAGTCCAACCGCAAGGCACATTTTATGATGGCGAGCGCGGTAACGCTTCTTGCAGGTACCCTTGGTTCTATTTACGCTTCTGCAGCAGGCCAGGGGCTGCAGAACAGGGCTCTGGCTTCACAGATTTATGAGGCTGATCCGAACAGCGGGAATACTGTAAGCCGTGGTTCGGGACGTACCTCGCTGTACAGCGAAGAAGAGTCAGTCAGCGAAAGCAAAGAATCAGACTGGAGCCTTGAGGCTAACGCTTTCAATGTTGATACTGACCAAGTCAGTATTGATAACCAGCAGGCTAAAGTTGCACAGACGCATCAGACCCCCCAGACCCGTGACCAGCTGGCCGGCATTGCACGTTCCGGTTCGGATTCATGGGCTACCTATACAACGAATACTTTATACAGCGCCAGCGCGCCGTTTGCCTCTACGATCCATGTCAGCCATCCCACGGGGGACTCGGGCAATGCTTACGCTTTCTCCCAGTGCACATGGTGGGCTTATATCCGCAGGCATCAGCTGGGCCTGCCGGTCGGGTCGCATTTCGGGGATGCGGCACAGTGGGCGGCGTCGGCTAAAGCTCTGGGATATTCAGTAGACAATAACCCCCAGGTAGGCGATGTTATAGTCTTTGCCCGCGGGAACGAAGGTTCCAGTTCCCGGTATGGCCATGTCGGGATCGTTGAGTCTGTGAATTCCAATGGGACAATCACGATTTCGGAAAGCGGTGCAAAACTCCATGGACGCATCGCTTCCAGGACGCTCCAGAATCCAGGGCGTTTCCAGTTCATCCACAGCTGACAGGCGGTGTACGGAGCAAAGGCATAATTCCCATACAGGTATAAGGTAAAGAGTATACAATAGGAGTATAGCCTTTATCAGAATCGTTCCAAAGGAGGAATTATGGCTAAGTATGATAAAGCGATCCTTGTAGGGGTGGATGGGTCCGATGCCAGCTATAAGGCCGTATGGTGGGCTGCAAATTATGCGCATCATGCAGGGCTGACCCTTCATATCGTGTGTGCGTATTCACTGCCGAGCTATGCTGCAGTATCTTTTGATGTTACCTATACTTCAATGGGTGACGATAAAGCTGCACATAATGATGCCCAGACTATCCTCGCTAAGGCTAAGGCGATCGCTGATGAGCAGGGTGTGCAGGCAACAACGCTTATTGTCACGGGTGATACGGCAAGCGTTTTCATTGAGCTGTCGCATAATTATAATCTTATCGTTATTGGGAACAGGGGTAAGGGCGGGCTTGCCGAGCGCATGCTGGGCACTACGAGCTCAAGCCTTCCCGCTGCTGCTTATTGCCCGGTTGTAGTTATCCCATATACTGATGACAGCGGCAAAGTGATGCACCTGAATAACAGGATTAGGCGTGTTGTTGTTGGGGCCGACGAATCCAGGTGGGGTGTTAAGGCTATTGAAACCGCGGCTGAATTCGCGGACCACTGGGGGGCTATGCTTACAGTGCTTTCAGCTGTGCCGAACCTGACCAGTATGACCGGCACTGGTGCCAGCGGGATCGACAATTCGGAGCAGAATTCTGTTATGGAATCGTATCTTGAAGATCTGCGGTCCAGCATACGCCCCCTGCACAGGAAATATCCCAACCTGAATATTACTGAATCGGTAGTGGAAGGTTCTGCTATTGAGGCACTGACACAGGCCAGCAAGGATAATGATGTCGTTGTGGTGGGTTCCCGCGGGCGCGGCGGTTTTACAGGCCTGATATTCGGCTCAGTAAGCCAGGGACTTATCCAGCACGCGGTGGGGCCGGTCTATGTCGTCCCGCGCAAATACGTTGAGTCGGCCGAATCCGAATCGGAGGAGGGGACTGCGCAGACTGCTGAAAATGTGCCGGAAGTCCCTCTCGAAAGCGTTAAGGGCATCCAGGAAGTCTCGATATCCCAGGCTGATGATAATACTGCGAAGGGCCTGTCCGATATCATTGATCCCCAGGACAGGACCTGACGGCGATAGATCTTCAGGCTCTAACGGCGTATAGTAATGTCAAGCCGTGTAGGGGGTGCCTCGTTCAGGGTGTGCATAACTGTGCAGCTTTTGTCTACATGGCGCCTGATACGTTCCTTGAGCTTCTGCGCGTCCTCGTCGCTTAAGTGTGCATCTGCTGCATCGACTACTAACTGTTCGCTGAAATTGATATAGGCGTCTGAGTCTGAATCATACGTGCCGTCAACGATCACGCGCGCGCCCTTATTCTCGCCGAGAACGGATTCTACGGCAAACTGGCTGGACAGGCCGCCGCATCCTGCCAGTGCAATTTTCAGCAGGTCGCCGGGTGTAAAAAGCCCGTCCCCATGCCCGAAAACGATTTCCGCCTTATCATCCTTATGACCTACCCATGTTCCGTCTTCTTTGCGTTCAACCCATAAACGAGCCATTTTACCTCATTTCCAGTAGCGGATGGAATTATGCTGCCGTACTCTGGCATCCGCACCGCGCGTAAATTATACACAGGCGGAGGCCGCGACGGGCAATACCTACAGGATACCGTATGCATGTCAGAAAAAACGCAGACTATGCGGTGGGAGTACAGGCGGACCCATTACACAAAAATTGTTAAGCCTTATTCCTAATATAAAAGGTATGGCATTGACCCAAGAACAGCTTGACGCTATCCGCAGACGTGTCCCGGCTCGTCCCGAAAGCAGTATTCCAACCCCGTATGAAGACTTGGCGCGTGAAATACTTATGACCGGTACTCTGAAATCTGACCGCACGGGCACGGGGACGATCTCACTCTTTGGGAAGCAGATGCGTTTCGATCTGCAGGATTCATTCCCCATGATAACTACCAAATCTGTGTATTTCAAAGGCGTAGCGTACGAGCTGCTGTGGTTCCTGCGGGGGTCGAGCAATGTGCGCTGGCTCCAGGAGAATAATGTCCATATCTGGGATGAGTGGGCAGATCCGGAGACCGGCGAGCTTGGGCCAGTCTACGGCGTACAGTGGCGCAGCTGGCCTGCACCGACGCAGGAAGACCCTAAGCGGACTATCGACCAGATCGCTAATGTCCTTGAGCTCATCAGGGACCATCCTGATTCCCGGCGGATGGTCGTTTCGGCGTGGAACCCTGCAGAAGTCGAGTATATGGCTTTGCCTCCCTGCCATGCGCTTTTCCAGTTCTATGTTGCTGACGGGAAACTCAGCTGCCAGCTCTATCAGCGTTCGGCAGATATGTTCCTTGGGGTGCCTTTCAACATTGCTTCTTATTCTCTGCTCACGTGCATGATCGCTCAGCAGGCGGATCTGGAGCCCGGGGAATTTGTCTGGACCGGCGGGGACTGCCATATTTACGACAACCATGTTGAGCAGTTCCTTGAACAGCTTGGACGCGAACCGTATCCGTATCCCACCCTGGAGATCGACAAAGCCCCTTCGATCGGGGAGTATGCATACGGGGATTTCCACGTTATCAATTATGTGCATCATCCTAAGATCTCAGCACCTGTAGCGGTTTAGCAGGACTGGTACTGCTGTTGTAATAGCCCGTGTAGTGTATGATGATGTGAGTAGCAAAAAGGAGTATGTCCATTATGGAGCATGATAGTAGCCGCAGCGGTTACCACCAACCCAGGCCCGAGCCAGACGGGCCAGAGTTTTCTGACGATGCATGGGACGATGAAGAGCCCGAAGAAGACGGTATTGATACGGTGCCGAAGCTCAATCTGATCTGGGCCCAGGCATATTCGCAGCTGGGACAGCCCGGCGCAATTGGTGCACGTGGTGCTATACCGTGGCACCTGAAAGAGGATCTCCAGCATTTCAAAGAGCTTACTGTCCTGCATCCTGTCATCATGGGGCGCAGGACGTGGGAGTCGATCGATCCGCAGTACAGGCCGCTTTCCCAGCGTGATAATATCGTAGTTTCGCGGGATATGGGATACAAAGCCCCCGGAGCGTCTGTAGTGGACAGTATTGATGAGGCGCTGCATATGGCATCCCAGCCGGCGATCCCGGATGACGGCATACTGCGGGGGGAGATTTGGGCTATCGGTGGGGCACAGCTGTACAACGGCCTTATCTATCGTGCAGATAATATCTATATAACAGATATTGATGTTGCTGTTGAAGCAGATGCTTTTGCCCCGGATATTGACGACCTGCTGCAGCGCGGCGTATTTGAAGTGGTTTCTGACAGCGGCTGGATGGTCCCGTCGGGGCAGGGGGATATCCCGCGGTACCGTTTCCGGACCCTGCACCGTAACGATTCCAGGTATGCTGCTGAATAAGACGGTGCTGCCGGGCACAGGGTTACAATAGCCAAATAAAATAGAAAATAGCCCCGGCCAGAGTAAATGGGCAGGGCAGCGCAACAGTGCCCTGCGGGGCTGAGCTGCTAATAGCAGTTTGCAGGGTCCTGTAAAGGAGCTCCTGTAAGGGGGAAATAAGATATGCCGACTGACAGAAAATATACAGTGATGACAATATGTACGGGGAATATCTGCCGGTCTCCCATGGCAGAGATAGTGCTGCGCAAATATGTTGCTGATGCCGGATTGGACGGTTCTGTGGAAGTCCATTCCAGCGGAGTCAGTTCTGAGGAACAGGGGAACTCTATAGATCCCCGTGCCCGGCGTGTGCTCCGTGAGCGGGGGTATGGCCTGCCCGGCAGCCATTATGCCCATCGGGTCACTGCCGATGAGATCAGGAGCACGGATCTGTTCCTGCCCATGACCGCAGCGCATATGCGGTCGCTGCTGCGTCAGATACCGTCTGGCGATGCGTGGAAAGTCCATATGTACCGTTCTTTTGACCCGAAGCTCCCTCAGCCGGAAGCCGGGAATGAGGATACTATTGACCTTGCTGACCCATGGTACGGCGGTCCTGAAGATTTTGAAACCGCTATGGACCAGATCGAAACTGCTGCACCGTATATCGTTGGCTGGATCAGACGGCAGCTGCAGGCGAATACAAACTGACATGAATCAACCGTTAGGAGATATTCCGGCGGTTCTCCATGTCCTCTTAATACGGATATCGGGGAGCGGAGTCAGATATCTATGCAGAGGCAGCGGCTGGAAAGAGATTCTGTAACCGTATACTGTATTTTGATATTTTGTAAGGCTGTTCGGCAACGTGCTGGACAGCCTTTACTGTTTATGGTGAAAAATATGAGTGTATATGATTGTCTGTAGGCCCTGGTGGTAAAACACGCAGATACAAAATACAATTCCGCATTTTTCCGCAATTCCTGTTTTTGTATCTGCGTGTTTTACCACCAGGAGCTTGCTGTCAGACATGTGCCAAGGACAGTGCCTGCGCCCGCAGCGGTGTTTATCATAGGATTTTGTGTGAGCAGCTGTCTCAGGATATACCAGCTGGGTATAAAACAAAAATGAAAGGACCCCGCACGCGCAGGGTCCTTTCATATGCTGTGGCTCCGAGCGGTATCGATCCGCTGACCTCACGATTTTCAGTCGTACGCTCTACCAACTGAGCTACAGAGCCATGGAGCGTCAAAAAAACCCGGAGAAACCGGGTCCTGCTCCAAGCGACTCCGACCGGACTTGAACCGGCGACCTCCGCCGTGACAGGGCGGCGCTCTAACCAACTGAGCTACGGAGCCACAGCTGCATTTCGCAACCGAGTAGAAATATTACATGAACGGTTGGTCAAGTGCAAGCATCGGCATGTTGCAGGAGCTTCAGCCCACCTGCTTCCATGTATCAATGTCAATATGGTGGTCAGGGTTGGCCTGCCACGCCTGCCATGCCGACTCTACGATGTCGTGCACATCGTACTGAGCATACCAGCCCATTTCGGTATTGATACGTTCAGGGGAACCGATAAGATGCGGGGGGTCGCCTGCGCGGCGTTCTTTGACGGTCTCGGTAAAAGGCAGCCCTGTCACTTTCTTGATTTCATCAACGATCTCGCGCACAGATGTGCCTTTGCCTGTGCCGACGTTGAATGCATCGTACCTGCGTTCATCGCGGTCGAGATAGCGCATAGCAGCCACATGGGCATCAGCCAGGTCGGACACGTGTATGTAATCCCGGACACAGGTGCCGTCGGGGGTAGGGTAGTCATCCCCGAAAATCGCCGGGGCAAGCCCCTTCTTCAAACGGTCAAATACCATAGGCACAAGGTTAAGGATCGCCGGGTCTTCAAGCTCTGCAGGGCCGCATCCCGCAACGTTGAAATAACGCAGTGCACAGAAGCGGATGCCGAAAGCGCTGGCGCATGCGCGCCCCATCCACTCGCCGAAAAGCTTCGTCTGCCCGTAGGGGTTGATTGGGATCATGGGGATAACATCTTCAGGGACAACATCTACAGGCGGTACGCCATAGGTTGCTGCTGAGCTTGAGAAAACGAGCTTCTGCGCCCCGGAATCTTTCATCGCCTGGAGTACGTTGAGCATCCCGTTGATATTCTGCTGATAGTACCACAGCGGTTTTTCAACGGATTCGCCCACCTGCTTGCGGGCCGCAAAATGGATGACCGTGTCCACATTATGCTCACGCATGATCTCTGCCATACGTTTATCAGCCCCTGCGGCGGAAATATCCATGCCATAGAGGCGTGCCCCTTCGATCCGGGCGGGCTTCCCGTAGCTGAGATCGTCAACAACGACCACTTCGTCTTTGGCCTGATGCAATGCATGTACAACATGGGCACCGATATATCCGCATCCGCCTGTAACAAGGACTGTCATTTTTTCCTTCCAATCTGTGAGCTTCTATTGCCGTCACTATCATAGCTCGGAGCACATATCTCGGGGTGGGGAAAGGCATGCGTGATTCACGCCCACCCTTACAATATCCTTTATGACAGATTTTACGGCCTCTGCGGGCCTGCCAGACAGCGGCAGCGTGGAGGGGCATCATACAAGACCGATAGTTTCTTTCGTGCGCCGCTCTTCGCGCCTGGACAGGCGCCTGCAGAATGCATGGGATGATTATGCGGACAGTTTCCTTCTGGATTTTAGTGATTTTGGCGAAATAGAATATGATTTGGGCATGCCGCCGGGATTCGTATTCTCCCGTAGTTCCATAAGCAGGATTTGGAAGAACAGCAACCCGCTCATAGTCGAAGTAGGCTCGGGCCAGGGCGAGAATATCGCTGCTGCCGCGCTGTCCCATCCGGATAATAATTACCTTGCCTTAGAGGTCTATAAGCCGGGCGTGGCCCACACAATGCTGCTTGGAGGGAAAAACGGGCTGACGAATGTTAAGGTTGCGCAGGTCAATGCCCCCGAGTTCTTTGCGGCAGTGCAGCCGGGCACAGTCAGGGAAGTATGGACATTTTTCCCTGATCCCTGGCCGAAGACAAAACACCATAAGCGCCGCCTTATCCAGGGGAAGTTTGCGCATTCGGTAGGTACTGCCCTGGAAGACGGCTGTATGTGGAGGATCGCTACGGATATTGACGATTATGCTTTGCATATCCATGAGGTTATGGATCACAGGGATGACTTCACGAATACAGGCACTCTGACGGTCAGCCTCCCGGTGGAGCATGTCAGCAAGGGGAACTCTGACAGGGCGTACTTGCTTGAGCATGCCGATTTTCAGGAATCACACCGTTTCGAGGGTAGGATACTCACGAATTTTGAAAAGAAAGGCCTTGCAGCAGGCCGGACGATCCATGATTTTACGTTCCATGCACGCCATGGGATATCCGGATGTGAATAGCCTGGCAGCGCAATGCCGGCGCACTGCCATGCTGTGGTGCGCACGCGCCCCAGCTCCCGGCCATACCGGTTGCGGGATACCGGGACGCGCCCTATTTGCGTAAATCTACACCTGCGTATATCCTGTATCAAGTGCGCCCCCGTCGTCTAACGGTTAGGACACCAGACTTTCAATCTGACAACAGGAGTTCGACTCTCCTCGGGGGTACTGGTTTCACCCTTGCGCATAGCGTGCAAGGATCCGCTGGATATGTGGCATAATGTGGTGCATAACATACAGGTTAGTGTAGGCAATAAGCATAGCTGCACAAAAGTATATCAGTGTCAGCCAGTCCATCGTCCAGTAATGGGCAATAAGAAGCAGCATAACAGGAAGCTGTACGGTAACTGTCACAACTCCGGGGACATACCCTTTGAACCGGAAGCACATCGTGTAATGCATAATGAAATGGAGCATATATGCGATGCAGAAGCTGAGGTAAAGCCTGGTATTATGGTTCAGCTCGCAGAACGCTGAGACTAGGAGGAGTACGGTAAACTCTTCCAGCACCCCTGTGCTGAATGCGGAGCCGTCGGTAACTTTCCCAAAGAAGCTGCCGATTTTCGTTTCTTTCAGGGAAATGAATTTTGCCCTCTTTTTCCATAGCGGCATAAAAATCATTTCTTCAAAATCGTGGAGCAGGAACAGTATAGGCAAGCTCCAATAATGGAATAGGATCAGCATAATTTATTTCCTCCTGAACTTATATAACGGAATTCGTTTATACTATAGAAAGCGGGCCATGCAGCAGCAAGCGGATTTCGGGAAAAGGTACAGATCAGCGGATAGTGTGTCAGCGGAATAAGGAGAAAAATGGACAGCCGGGTATACCAGTCTAAGGTCCGGATAACAGAAGCGCTCCTCCGGCTAATGGAAAGTGATGATTTCAGCGCTTTGACTGTTTCTGAGATCACAGCCCATGCCCATGTATCCCGCAATACGTTCTATCGCCATTTTACAGATAAGTATTCTGTGGTCGAATTCTTTGTGGAGTGGCTGCTGGACAGTTATCTGGCTGAAGTCAGGCGGCAGGGGGTAACGGATTTTGAAAGCCTGCTGGTACTGTATTTTACATTCTGGAAAGAGCGGAGGAAGTATATCGGCCTTCTGAAGCGGCACCATCTTCTGGATATGGTTTTCGATGTACAGAGAAAGAAATTCCTCAGGGCCCTGCCCGGTTCCAGTCTTCCTTGGCATGGGATACCGGGGGTAGATGAGACTTGTGTCAACCTGATCGTTATCGGCGGGATGTGGACAGTCCTCCTCTACTGGCTGGAAGGCGGGATGAAGCTGGAAGCCTCAGATATCACGCACAGGATTTTGCGTGAGCTGAGATTTTATACACAGTATATTGGCGATAGGGGCCCGGCAATCCGTCAGGAATAAGCGGTGTGGCGGGCGTGTACATCGGCATGCCCGGCATGGACAGGCTGCAGCTGGCCTGATTTAAGGGTTGAGCACCTGCCCGGGGAATTCCATCTTATCTTTTTCGGCAAGCTCGATCCATTCTTTGATCCACATTTCTTCCGCGGGGTCAATATCATGCCGTTCCAGATGCTTCTGATATGTGGAATAGAAGGCGCGGATCGCCGGATACAGCGCAGTCAGCGTATATTCAGGCCGCTTTTCGCGCCAGTGCCGGGGATGCGCCGCGAAAGTATTCTTGAAGCGCTTCATGTAAGCAAGGAACGATGACAGCTCGGTATCCATACGGCGCGCGCTGCAGGCTACGATCATATTGGGGCTGTACACAGTCTCGAAATCATGGTCGAACAGATGCAGGGAAATATCGATATCTTCGTGCATGATATCTTCCTTATCGCGGCACACTTCACCTTTTATCGCCTCCCATGCCGACCTGCGGATCGCCATATTTGAGCCGTACAGCAGCTGGCGCTTGCCGTCGGCGATATAGATGCGCTTACGGATGGAATTATCCCCGGCAAGGCTGATATTTTTCCCCGGCATATCATAATAAGTGCAGGGGCCCGTGGCGCCCATGGCCTCAGGGTTCTCTTCAAAGAGCTTGCTGACCACTTCTACCCAGTCAGGCTTGATCATACAGTCGGCATCAAAACGCCCGAGCACATCCCCCGTTGCATAGGTGAAACCGGCGTTGCGGGTCGGTATCAGCCCCTGCTCTTCATTCTGACGGAGCAGGACCACATTGCTGTGAGGGTTGTCCTTTATGAACTGTTCAACAATCTGGCCGGTATTGTCAGTTGACTTATTGTCAACAACAATAACTTCATGGGCAGGGACCGTCTGCGCCGTAGCATTGAGCAGGCACTGCGCAATACGGTCAGATTCATTCCATGCAGGAATAATTATTGAAACTGAGTTCATGGATCCCATTATAAACAGATATATGCCATGAGATGATCCCGTTTGCCGTTTTATCCCCAAGTGTTCTGTATCCCGGATATACTCTGTACGATTATGCAGTATCGTTCTATCGCCTGTGCGATAATAGGGGCAGCTATAAAAGCATGCGCATTGGACAGGAGCTGGCAAAAGGTACAGATATGAGCAGTGATCAGCCGGGGAACAATAACAGTAATGATGGCAGCAGGACAGTAAATATTTCTGACACAAGCGCCATCCGGCGCATTGACCTTGCTACGATCTTCCCGTCAAAGGGCGATCCGCGCAGGCCCCCTGAGTGGCTGGGGCGCGCCCTGCTGTATGCAGTGATCGCAGTCTACCTTGCTATTTTTGTATGGAATTCATGGCCTAAAATCGAAAATGTTGTTTTTTACGTTATCGTAGCGCTTTTTATTGCGCTGGCGCTGGAGCCTCTGATCCTGCGGCTTATCAAGCATGGATGGAGGCGCGGTGCAGCCGCAGGCGTTGTGCTTATAGGTTTTGTGGTGCTGTGCGCAGTTTTTTTCTCAATGTTTGGCGTGCTTCTTGTACAGCAGCTTACAACAATGATCGAGGGGCTTCCTGACACGTACAGGAATATCCGCCAGAGTATTTTGGATATGACGGGATACCGCCTTCCTGAGATCAAGGATCTGAGCTCCAGCATCATGTCATTCTTCAATACGAACGGCATGCAGGAATACCTGACCCGGGCTTACTCCACCGTTTCTTCGCTTATTTCCGGGCTGTTCGCAGTCCTGACGATCCTTCTGGTCACATATTATATCTGTGCTGCAGGCCCTAAGATGAGAAGGGGCCTGTGCAAGTGGATTCCCCGTAAATCCCAGCGTAAATTCATTGTTGTATGGACCACGGTACAGACCCAGATATCGAATTACCTGTACAGCCGGTTCATCCTTGCTATCCTGAACGGGACTTTCCTAGCAATCTTTATGATCATCCTGAAGATCCCGTACTGGCTGCCGCTGTCGATCTTCTGCGGGCTTGTATCACAGTTTATCCCTACTATCGGCACATATATCGGTGCTGTAGTCCCTATGGTCTCGGCATGGAGCACCAACGGCTGGCCGTATGCAGTCTATCTGCTGATCTACATAACGGTGTACCAGCAGATTGAGAATATGATCCTGTCGCCGCGTATCTCAAAAGATACGATGGATATCAATCCGGCTATAGCATTCCTGTCGGTATTCTTCTTCGGCGGGCTGTTCGGCGCTTTGGGCGCATTCCTTGCACTGCCTATAACTGCAAGCCTCCAGGCCCTTCTGAGCGCGTATACGCGCAGCTATGACCTTATAGACTCCGATCTGCTTGATGATCCTAAACCGGTGAAAAAATCCGGTATTGTCTCCGGGGCTGAAATGATCGAGAAGAATGTAATACAGCCGATCGCAGAACATATGCCGCGCAGTTCCCGGGGCTCATCCGCAAATATTATGGCTGACAGTGTTGCTGACCTGCGAAGGCGCGCAGGGGAGCAGGATCAGGCCACGTACCGTACTTCCGAAGAGGAAGATGCATCAGAAACAGTTGCTATCCCGCAGAAGGGCAGTGCAGGGTATGGCAGAGGAGGATCGGGCAAGCGGCCTGTTATTGGCGCGCAGGGACCGGACGATGATGACGAACAGCCTGCAGCGGTCCCTGTCAGCGGCAAAGGGTCCGGCGGCAGCGGTACCGGTAAAGGCCGGGACCAGGCTGACGGAAAAGATACCGGAAAAGCAACCGGTACCGGGACCGATACGGGAGGCCGCAGGCAGCAGCGTAAGCGTTCCAAAGGCAGGGGCGCCCGGGGGCAGTGGAAATAATGGTCCTTCTGCAATTCCTCGATGTTGTTATCCTTGTCCTTGGCATACTGAGCTTCGGATACCAGGCGCTTTACTTTATTGCCGGGTTTTTCGGCAAACCGCAGAAGTATGCAGCTGCACCGCAGGATAAGCATTATGCGGTCCTGATCTCAGCGCGGAATGAGTCGCAGGTCATCGGCAACCTTATAGGGTCACTGCATAAACAGACATACCCCTCAGAGCTTGTGGATATATGGGTCGTCGCGGATAACTGCACGGATGATACGGCTGATGTGTGCCGGGGCCTGGGATGCCGTGTACTTGAAAGGTTCAACCAGGAGCAGGTGGGCAAGGGATACGCATTGAAATTCCTGTTCAACTATATGCGCGACAGGAAGTTCAGCGATATTTATGATGCGTACTTTATTTTTGATGCCGATAACCTTCTTGATCCGAAGTACATTGAAGAAATGAACAATGCTTTCCAGCAGGGCTATGATGCCGTTACCAGCTACAGGAATTCCACGAACCTTGCGGAGAACTGGGTATCTGCCGGTTCAGCACTATGGTTCATTTTCCAGTCCCGCCTGCTGAATGCCGGACGCTCTATCCTGGGGAATAACGGCTGGATCGGCGGTACCGGTTTTATGTTTTCAAAAAAAGTCATGGAACGTAATGCCGGCTGGAAATTCCATCTGCTGACCGAAGATGTGGAATTTACCATGGACTGCATCTTAAGCGGAGACCACATTGGATATTGCTCAACAGCTGTGTTCTATGACGAACAGCCCGCATCCTTCAAACAGAGCTGGAACCAGAGGGTGCGCTGGAGCAAAGGATTCCTTCAGGTGTTCCGGTACTACGGGCTGAGCATGATCCGCTGGTCGATCCGCGAACGTGACCTCTCTGCAATGGACCTGACGCTTATTATCTGCCCCTTCATGGTGATCTCCCTGATCAGGTTTGCCCTCAGCATCCTTTACGCTGCACTTGGATATGTATCGTGGGAAAGCCAGCTGGCGAATTTCTCGACATACTGGGTGTCGCTGGTCGGCACAGTGGTCGGGTTCACAGTCCTGGCAGTTTTCGTCTGCATCCTTGAACGGAAAAAGATCAACGCTACAAACCGGGAGCTTGTCGCCTACTGCCTGAGCTTCCCCTGGTTTATGCTCAGCTATGTCCCTATCTCCTTCGTGGCGATTTTCTCCAAGTCTCAGTGGAAGCCTATTACGCATAAAGGTACAGGTGCGGCAGGCAAAGAGGATAAGTAGGATGCCATGGTATATTCCGCAGAGATAAAACGTGCTGTCGGCCTTGTCCGTGAGGCTCTGAGAAACAGCGGCATCACCCTGCAGTCCGGCGAATTCCGTGAGCACGGGAACCACACTCCGCACGCTGATTCCCCTCTGGTCCTGGTGGCATGTTCAGGCGGGCGCGATTCCATGGCGCTGGCTTATATTTCCCGTATCGTCTGCTCCAGCATTGGCGTGCGGTGCGGTGCGGTGGTCGTAGACCACCATCTTCAGGAAGGCTCCGCTCAGGCAGCGTGCACTGCAGCCCGGCAGTGCACGGAACTGGGCTTGGAACCGGTGATCATTGCTGATGCCCAGGTGCAGGCTACGGGCTCAGGGGAGGAGTCTGATGCCCGGGATGCGCGGTTCGATGAGCTTATCGCTGCAGCCCATAAGCACAGCTCTGCTGTAGTGCTGCTTGCCCATACATCCACGGACCAGGCGGAGACGGTTGCCATCGGGCTGCTAAGGGCACCAACTGTTTCAGCGCTTGCCGGGATGCCCTCCAGCATTGAAAAAGGCGGTGTTACATTCCTGCGGCCCTTCCTCAAAGGCCTGGCCCGGCAGGATACTACCCGCATATGCGAAAACGCGGGCATTCCATGGTGGGATGACCCCACAAATGCCGAAGCGCTGTCTCCGGATGAACTCAGCAGCGGGCAGTTCCCTTTGAGATCCCGTATCCGGCAGGACCTTATGCCGTATCTGGCCGGTTTTGCTGGGAAAGATATTTCGGCACTCTGGTCGCGCTATACAGGCGTCAACCGGCAGGACCGTGATTATATCGACAGTCATGCTGCAGCGGCATACAGGGAGTCGGTCCGTGAATACCCTGCAGTGTGGGACGGGCATCGGCTGGTCCTGGCTGGCGGAGCAGGAGGAGCTGATACGCAGGATGGCTGCAGCCCCCAGGATCTTGCGGCACTTGGGGGATACCTCCGGCAATATGGGCTGGAAAGCCGGGCAGATATTTCCGTCTATGAGCTGCTGGGCTACAGCAGCCTGCATCCGTCTATACGGTCGCGCATCCTCATAAAAATTCTGGAATCCCGGGGGATCCGCCCTGTAGAAAAACTCGTATCAGAATATGATGATTTCCTGGTGTATAAACGGGTTTCGGGACCCTTTCCGCGGATATCGGCAGAAAACGGGCATCCATATGGAGCCGCTGTTTTTGCAGCGAAAACCCGCGATAAGCGTTTCTGGATATATATTATCGGAAAAGATCGCAGAGCTTTGGATAAAGCCTAAGGAACCTTTCAGCGAAAGCCGTTTCTAACGTCATTCATTTATGACAGAATAATACCTATGCAAATCAAAGACATACAAGACGATATTGACGAAGAACTGATATCGCATGATGCTCTTGAGAGAAGGATAGTTGATGTGGCTGCCGCCGTAAGCCGTGATTATGAAGGGAAAAATCCGCTCCTTATAGCGGTGCTCAAAGGTGCGGCCAACGTTATGGTTACTTTTTCCCAGGCTATGAGCATCCCCCTTGAAATCGACTATATGAGCTTATCAAGTTATGGCTCCGGGACAGAATCGAGCGGGAAGATCACCGTACGCGAAGACCTGACGACTGATGTGGCAGGCCGCCATGTGCTGATAGTCGAAGATATTGTGGATTCCGGATACACTCTGAACTGGCTTGTAGGGGAACTGAACAGGCGCGGTGCAGCGTCTGTCGAGATCTTTGCGATGCTGGAGAAGCCTGCACGCAGGAAATATCATGTGGATGTTAAATACAGGGGGTTTGAGATCCCCGATAAATTTGTTGTGGGATATGGCCTGGATTATAACGAGTATTACCGTAACCTTAATTCCATAGCAGTGCTTAAACCATCGGTATATATAGAAGGAGAATGCGCATGACTTACGGACGTGATCCGCAGCGCCGCAACCCGTTATCAGGAAACCCGTTCCAGCAGGATCCGGCTGATAGGGGGAACGGGCAGGGCAACAGCAGCAACCCCAATGGGAATAAGGGGGATGGCCCTAATGACGGGCGCCCATGGTGGAGGAATACTGTTATCTGGGTACTGATGCTGGCAGTCCTTGTAGCGGGGGTTTTCTTTTTTGTCAACCGGAACAACAGGAATACCCCTGTTATCACTACCGAGCAGGGGATAGCCCTCCTTCAGGGGAAATCCGCTAAAGGCGCTCCAAAAAATGCTCCGAAATATACTGTACGGTATGTGAAAGTATCCAACGGGATATCGCCGAACGTTGAGATATGGCTTGACCAGGACTATAAAGTTAATGTTTATAACCCTAATTCACCTGACAGGAGTATCAGGAACAAGAATTACGGGAAAACTGTCAAGTTCTATTTTGTCAGCGGCCAGACGCAGCAGATACTGGATATCGTGCAGAATGCGAAGGCACAGCACGGGTTTGATTCCACAACGGTAACGGAAAATAATTTCTGGGCTGTCCTTATTACAAGCGTCCTCCCGCTTGTCCTTCTGTTTGTTGCAATGTGGTGGCTGTTCAGGAGGATGGGCGACGGGACAGGCGAGATGTTTGGCCTGGGAAGCCCCAAGAATAAGAAACTGCTTGAAGGCGAAGTGCCGCAGACGAGGTTCTCCGATGTCGCAGGTGAAGAGGCTGCCGTCCAGGAAGTCGAAGAGATACGTGATTTCCTGAAGGATCCGGGCAAATACCGCAAGCTCGGGGCGCGGATACCGCGGGGCGTGCTCCTGTACGGGCAGCCGGGTACGGGTAAAACCCTTCTGGCCCGTGCAATCGCAGGCGAAGCGGGAGCCCCGTTCTATTCCATGGCCGGATCAGATTTCGTTGAGATGTTTGTGGGGCTTGGTGCTTCGCGTGTCCGTGACCTGTTCGAGGAAGCCAAGAAGACTGCACCCGCAATCATCTTCATCGATGAGATCGATGCTGTTGGACGCCGCCGCGGTTCAAGCGCTTCCGGCGGAGTGGATGAGCGTGAACAGACCCTCAACCAGCTTCTGGTGGAAATGGACGGTTTCAAGAACGATACAGACCTGATCGTTATCGCTGCTACCAACCGGCCGGATGTCCTGGACCCCGCGCTTATGCGCCCGGGGCGTTTCGACCGTCAGGTAGCCGTAGAGGCCCCTGATCTGGCCGGGCGTGAAGCGATCCTGAAAGTCCATGCCAAGGGCAAGCCTTTTGTCCCTGATGTTGATCTGCACACAGTTGCTGTACGTACCCCCGGCTTCACCGGTGCTGATCTGGCAAATGTGCTTAATGAGGCTGCCTTGCTTACAGCCCGTTCTAATGCAGACCTTATCGACAACAGGGCTATCGATGAGGCGATCGACCGTGTGATGTCCGGCCCGCGGCGCAGGTCGAACGGTATGGCGCTGCGCGAGCTGCGCAACACCGCATACCACGAGGGCGGGCATGCCATGGTTGCGGCTGCTCTGCACCATACAGACCCTGTCACTAAAGTGACTATCCTTCCGCGCGGGCGTGCGCTCGGATACACAGCTGTTATGCCTACAGAAGACCGCTATTCCCAGACACGCAATGAGCTTCTCGACCAGCTGGCTTATGCAATGGGCGGGCGTGCTGCTGAAGAAGTGGTTTTCCACGATCCCAGTACGGGGGCTTCCAATGATATTGAGCATGCCACGCAGATAGCGCGCGCAATGGTACTGGAGTATGGTTTCTCTTCGAAGCTGGGATCCGTAAAATGGGAAGACAGCCAGCAGGAAGGCGGCCTGGAAGACCTCAAAGACAGGCGTCTTTCTGACGAGACTGCGCGCACTATCGATGAAGAAGTACGCCAGCTTATTGAAACAGCTCACACGGAAGCGTGGAAGATCATTTCCGAGAACCGCGATGTGCTTGACGAGCTTGTCCGCCAGCTGCTGGTCAAGGAGACCCTCAACCGTGAGGAGCTTGATGAAGTGTTCAAGGGCTTGAAGAAGGCTCCGGAACGGGAGCTGTGGCTTTCAGACAGCAGCCGCCCTGATTCAGACTTGCCTCCTGTCCCAATCCCTGAGAACCTGCGGAGTTCAGTTGCTGTAGATGCTACTTCAGGCAGTGCCGGCACTGATGGCAGTAGCAATGGTGCAGGTACGGATACCCCTGCGCAGGGGGCGGAGCCGTCTGCAGGCCATGCCCAGGAGGTACAGGGGTCCCAGGAACCGGCTCAGGGGCAGCAGGATCAGGATCAGGATCGGCAGCTTCCGGCAGGGGGACCGGTGCAGGGGCAGGCTCCTGTCCAGGATGGGCAACATCCCAATACAGGGGCACCTGTGCAGCCCGCCCCGTCACTCCAGATGCCGCCTCTGCCTCAGCCGGGCCAGGCACCATGGGGGAGCCAGCAGGAGGCAGGGGAAGCCCAGCCCGATAATAACGGGGATAACGGGAATAATGGGGATGGCCCCTATCCGGATACCCAGCAGCATGATCCGGAAAACCGGGAAAGCGGTGCATCCGAAGAAGGCGGGCAACAGCCTGCCAGGTAACTGTGAACTGCTGCTGCTTTGGCTGCAGCTGTATGGGGATATTGGAAAACAGGAAAGAGCCTGATATGGAAACTGTGCTGGCCATAAACGGGCGTATCAATGTGGTGATTGGGATACCCGTATCGCGTACGCTCGTTATGGGTGTGCTGAATGTTACAGAAGACTCATTTTCTGATGGCGGTATATGGCTGCGCACTGAAGACGCGGTCCGGCATGTGCGTGACATGGCTGAACAAGGCGCTGATATTATTGATATCGGTGCCGAATCGACCCGCCCCGGTGCCCGCCGGGTCCCTGAAGATGTGGAGGGGCAGCGTGTGCTTGGGGTACTGGCTGCCTTAGCCGGATCTGATAGCGGCAGGCACATGGTGCCTGTTTCTGTTGATACGACACGGTCAAAAGTCGCCGATTCTGCCTTGAAGCATGGGGCTGCAATCATCAATGATGTGTCCGGCGGGCAGCTTGACCCGGAACTTCCTCATGTTGCTGCCGCATACGGCTGCCCCTATATTGTGCAGCACTGGCGCGGCTGGCTGGATCCCGGCTCTTCCGGCAGCTCTGAAATATACGAAGATGGCGTTGTCAATGACGTATATGCAGAACTTATGCATCAGGTGGATGCTGTCCGTGCTGCAGGGGTCGGCGACGAAAGGATCATTATTGACCCGGGGCTTGGCTTTTCCAAGCCTGGGATATCCCATAACCTCCCGCTTATCAGTTCCCTTGCCAGATTCCAGGCAACAGGGTATCCGGTGCTTATAGGCCATTCCCGCAAAAGGTTCATTGGGAGTATCGCCTCCGGCCCTTATCCTGTGTGGAAGAGCCAGGGCAGCACCGTGAAGGGGAAGCCTGTGCCGCAGCAGGAAGTAAACCTTGATGATAAAGATGCTGTAACGGCAGGGCTGAGCGCACTTATTGCCGAGCGCGGGGCGTGGGCGGTACGGGTGCATGATGTGCGCAGGAATGTATGTGCGGTCGCTGCTGGGGATATCCTGCGGCACTATATGGGGAAGTGACGGTGAAGGATGGACAGGATAACACTTACAGGCATCCGTGCATACGGTACCCATGGCCTGCACGGCAGCAGCAGTCAGCAGGCCCGGCAGCTGTTTTCCGTGGATGTCGTCATGTATCTGGATCTGTTTGATGCTGCCCGCAGCGATGAGCTTGTGGATACAGTCAATTATGATCAGATAGCTTCCCGGGTCGTATCAGTGGTTGAAGGAGACCATGTTGATCTGCTCGAAAGGCTTGCCCAGAAAATCGCCGATGCTGTCCTTCTGTCATACCGTGTACAGAAAGTTGCTGTAACAGTGCATAAAACTGCCACGGGATCCTCTGAGGCACTGTTTGATGATGTAAGCGTATCCATTGAGCGCCAGTCACAGGATCATAATATGCAGGCTGAGCTGTCCGCCGGAGCAGCCGAGAGTGCCGGGAAAGGGAATACGGGGGCAGCAGCCAGCGGAGCGTTTACCGTGTATGGGAACGGAAACCGTATGCCGGACAGCCGCTCTGCGGATGATGCCGGCGCGCCCGGCGTACCGCAATCATCTGCAGTGCATCATGCTGTTATTGCGATGGGGGCAAACCTGGGCGACTGCGAACAGGCTTTGCGGAGCGCGGTGGTATCAATTGATGCCATACCCGGGAACCAGGTGACCGGTATATCCCCGCTGTACAGGACTGCTCCCTGGGGGATGCCGGATGGTACCCCTGATTTCTTCAATGCTGTAGTCCAGGTGGACACGACGCATAGTGCTGAAGAGCTCCTTGACAGCCTGCATATGATCGAATCCGCGCATGGGCGGTCCCGTGAAGTGCACTGGGGGTCGCGCTCTCTGGATCTGGATATTATAGATTTTGATAGTATAGTGAGTGAAAGCCCCCATCTGACTTTGCCCCATCCGCGTGCATGGCAGAGGGCCTTTGTTCTTTCCCCCTGGCGTGATATTGAACCTGATGCGGTGCTCCGCGGCAAGCATGGCGGGCCGGTTGGCGAGCTCATCCTTCAGGCGCCCGACAGGGATGCTGTCAACAAAGTTTCTGATGACTGGATACTGGGAGGTTTAGCATGAAAGCACGATTCACACCGTGGTGGCATCTCGCCGTTGCCCTTCTGCTGGGGCTGCTTGCAGGCGGTTTCCTGGAATTCCTTACAGAACAGGCAAATATTTATCTGCTTGGTGTGCCGTGGTTCATTTCCGTTATCCTGCTCCTTGTAGGCTGCATTATCCTCTGGTTTGCATGGCAGGTGAGAAGGTATGCGAAAGGGGACCGCAAAGAGATCAACCCGCAGCAGGCGGTCAATACCCTGATCATGAGCAAGGCGTTATCCCTTGCCTGTTCGGCGCTTACGGGCTGGTATGGCGGCCAGCTGCTGCTGAGCCTGCCGCATGTGCAGATCGAATATTACAGGTCCGCTGTTATCCAGTGTGCCATAGCAATAGCAGTATGCATAGCCGATGTTATTTTTGGCATCGTCGGCGAGAGGTGGTGCAGGAGGCCTCCGTCCCCAGGGCCTGAACATCCTGAAACTAAACGTAAGGCTGCCCATAAAAAACGCCGTGCCCGCGCTGCAGGCGAATCGAATGTGAGGATGGCATAATATGCCGCATTACGAGTTGAAGATGGTGCGCAGCCATGACCATGGGGAGGATATTGCCCTTTATCGGAAAGACGCCGGGCTGCGCGGCATAGATGCGCTGAAACTTATCCATGTGTACCCTCCGCAGGAACAGTACCCTTTGGCGAATGGACGGTATATCAATGATGCCCCGGACCTTTTCCTTGATATCGTTGATATCCTTGACGGTAATGCCGATGACTACTGTGCTGCGGATACTGCTGATGCGGGATCACTTCCCGGGATCCCCGGTTCTGTGGTACATCTGAGGTCCCTGTGCGCCCATGCCGCCAGGCGTGCTGCTGACGGATCGGGCAATGCCCGCCGTTTCAAAGATGCCCGGGCACTGTGGGATAAGATTGAAAAGCATGTCCTGGAGCATATTGTCACACCTGAAGCGCAGCCGATAACAGATGTCAGGCGCTCGCATAACTGGAAGAAGAACCAGCCTTATAAAGGGGTCCCTGCAAACCCTGATGCGTGGTTCGTCACAGAAGTATATTCGCGGTCTAACCCCCGGAAAGATGTATTTAAGGCATATCGCGGGATCAATGCTGTTTTTGACGCCCTGCTGCACGCTGAGGGCACCGGGGAGGGGAATATTCCTTCATCAATAGGGCAGATCCGTGAAGCTATTGCAGAAAACCTTGATTATCCGTATTATGGGGAAATCGCTGCCCTTCTTAGGGATTCTAATATGCTTGTTTTTCATAATGCCGAGTCCCTTGCCCAGTGGCTGCGTTCTGAAGCGGGGCAGCACGATGCGGTTTTCCCGGATACCCCTGTAGAAGTTTATACTGTCCCAGATAACACCCTTGATAAGGATGACCCGCGGTACCTTTCGGCACAGCTGCGTTCTGCTGCAGGGCATTTTGCTAATATCATCGCCCCGAAGCAGGATCTCCGTTCTTAGCGAGCTTATCCTGCCAACTGAAGTTATAAGATAACTATGAAGGTATAAAAGATTATTCAGCCTGTGGCACGCGGATCATAGCTTCCTGGACCATAGCCGCTATAAGTCTCCCGTCACGGCTGTAGACCTTTGCCGTGGCCAGCCCGCGGCCGTGGCCCGCAACCGGCGTATCCTGCTCAAAAAGGATCCAGTCATTCATGTCAATATTGTCATACCACCACATGGAGTGGTCTATGGATGCGAATGATATCCCTTTAGTTGTAAAACTTATCCCAGCGCGCCTTAGTATCGGCTCCATCATGATCTGGTCGCATCCCAGAGCCAGAAGTGCACGGTGTATGGTCTGGCTTGCGTCTACATTCCCGTCTGCTTTCATCCATACGAGCTGCTGCCCGCCCTCTGTATGTGCACTGCCTGGCGTGCTGTTCCGGCTGTGGCCTTGGCCCCCGATTTTACTGTCTTTTTTGCCTTTCCCGCCGTCATTGCCGTTATTGCCGTTATCGCTGCTGTTATTACCGTTTCCGAGCAGGACTGTCGGTGTAACATGCCGGATATCGAACGGTGATTCCTTAGCATAGTATGCTGCCAGGGGAGAGACCTTTTCATAAGGCCTCATGAGCTCTTTGACGCTGGGGAGGTCTTCAGGCTGCACGGCCACATCCGGCGCCGGATCATGGAACTGGAACCCGTCCTGCCCGTACTCCTGGAAGCTTGTGATCGCTGTGAATATCGCACCGTCGCGTTGGGTGGCATTCACCCGCCTGGAGGAGAAAGACCTGCCGTCGCGGAGGTTTTCCACATCAAACAGGACATCCTGATGGATATCGCCTGCCGCTATGAAATATCCGTGGATAGACTGGGGGAGGCGGCCTTCAGGCACAGTTTCCGATGCAGCGACAACAGACTGTGCAATCACCTGTCCGCCATAAACATGCCCGGTAGGGAAGTAGAGGCTTTCGCCCTTGATATACGTATGCTGAAGGCTTGCCGCCGGCTCTCCCAGCGACAGGACATCTATGAGACGGTTGACAGGCGATTGCGCAGATCCTGTAGGGGTACTGCGGCCAGGCATATTTTCGGACATAGCTTTATTGTATTCGCTGGCGTGATAAAAAGCTGGGAACCGCCTGTCCGTTATGTGCAGCTGTTACTCGTATACACCTGCTATTCACGGGTAAGTTTGCGGTGCAGGCGGTGCGGCTTGGAGGCCTCTTCGCCCAGGCGCTGTACTTTGTTCTCCTGGTATGACTGGAAGTTGCCTTCGAACCAGTACCAGTTGGCAGGGTTTTCGTCATCGCCCTCCCATGCGAGGATGTGGGTCGCAATACGGTCAAGGAACCAGCGGTCATGGGAAACGACTACAGCGCATCCGGGGAATGCGATAAGCGCATTTTCCAGACTTTCCAGTGTTTCCACATCCAGATCGTTCGTCGGCTCATCAAGAAGCAGAAGGTTCCCGCCCTGTTTCAAAGTAAGCGCCAGGTTCAGGCGGTTGCGTTCACCCCCGGAAAGCACGCCCGTCGGCTTCTGCTGGTCTGACCCTTTGAAGCCAAAGCTGGCAACATATGCGCGGGTGGGTACTTCAATGCCGCCCACTTCAATGAAATCATTACCGTCGGAAACTGCTTCCCATAAATTCTTATTGGGGTCCAGCCCTTCGCGGTTCTGATCAACATAAGAGACCTTTACGGTATCGCCAATTTCCAGGTTCCCGCTTGTCAGCGGTTCCAGGCCTACAATAGTCTTGAACAGCGTAGTCTTACCGACACCGTTAGGGCCTATGACGCCAACGATGCCGTTGCGCGGCAGGGTGAAGCTCAGGTCGTCGATAAGCACCCGGTCGCCGAAAGCCTTATGGATATGTGAAGCCTCAAGGACTTTGGAACCCATCCGCGGCCCCGGCGGGATCTGGATCTCTGAGAAATCAAGCTTCCTGGAGTTCCTGGCCTCAGCTTCCATCTGTTCATACCGTTCGAGGCGCGCCTTGTTCTTTGCCTGGCGCGCTTTCGGCGAACTCCGCACCCACTCGAGCTCGCTGTTGAGCCGCCTGGCGAGTTTGGCATCTTTCTGCCCCTGGACTTCAAGGCGCTTGGCCTTGGTCTCCAGATACGTGGTGTAGTTCCCTTTGTACGGATACAGATGCCCGCGGTCAACTTCGCAGATCCATTCCGCAACGTTGTCAAGGAAATACCGGTCGTGGGTCACTGCGAGCACGGCGCCTTTATACGTGTGGAGGAACTGCTCCAGCCACAGGATCGATTCCGCATCCAGGTGGTTGGTCGGCTCGTCAAGCAGCAGCAGGTCAGGGGCTTCAAGCAGAAGTTTGCACAGTGCTACACGGCGGCGTTCGCCTCCTGACAGCACTTTCACCGGGGTATCAGGATCTGGGCACTGCAGGGCGTCCATCGCCTGGGACAGCTGGCTTTCCAGATCCCAGCCGTTTGCAGCATCGATCTCAGTCTGCAGTTCGCCCATTTCTGCCATAAGAGCGTCAAAATCGGCATCCGGGTAAGCCATTTCTTCGCCAATCTCATTGAAGCGGCGAACTTTCTTCTGGATATCGCCGAATGCCATTTCAATGTTTTCGCCGACTGTTTTGTCTTCGTCAAGCGGCGGTTCCTGCTGGAGTATGCCTACCGTATAGCCGGGTGTCAGTGTTGATTCGCCGTTTGATACCGTGTCAAGCCCCGCCATGATTTTCAGCAGCGTGGATTTGCCCATGCCGTTAGGGCCGACGACGCCGATTTTGGCGCCGGGAAGGAAGCTCAGCGTCACATCATTAAGGATGACGCGGTCTCCAAAAGCCTTGCGGGCGTTTATCATCTGATAAATAAATTCAGCCAACGTATGTCCTGTTCTCTGTCTGCAGTTCTGGCCGCTCAGGGCTTTGAAGGTCCTCAGCCCTTAGTTTCCGCGGTTATTTCCAAGGTTTTACAACGGCTCCAATAATACTGGATATGTGTGACGATGCGCGTATTGCGGAGATGAGGCGGTGGAAAGCATCTGTTCTCCACCTTCCCATATGCTGGTGGTAAAACACGCAGATATAAAAATAGGAATCGCTGAAAAACCGTCGAATTAGATTTTATATATGCGTGTTTTACCACCAGGGATGAATCGTACGGCAGAAATACAGAAAATAAAATTAAAATACATCCTGTTTTTAGCGGATAATTAGCAGATAAATAGTCTGCCCAAGGCGCCCCAATCAGCTTGACTGGCTTATTGGCATGGAATCCGGCTTAGAGTTCAGATAGGCGGCTATAATAGAGGTATATGTGTGAAAGGAAACACGATGAGCGACAAAGACGGCAAAAAAGATAATAAAGGCGCCGAGGACGGCAGGGATGAGCATCACGCCAGTTTTAACGGGAAAACGATGGTGGGGCTGAAGCTCAACCTTGCAGGTGTTGGCTGCAGCGTCAATGTGGGTGAGGCTGAATCGCTTGAGTTTGAGAATTGCAAGAAGTCGGATTTCTTTATTGAATATGCTGATTCGGTCCTGACTGTCAGGCGCAAGAAGCCGCTGCTCAAGAATATTTTTGTCCTTACTGATACTGATATACCGCGGGTGAAGATCACTCTTCCTGCTCGTGTTCTTAAAAGCACCAAGATCAAGCTGAATGGGGCTGCCTGTACTGTAAACGGCTTGAATTCAAAGAAACTGACTATCAGGAACAGAGCGGCGAATATCGATTTGGACAATGTTGATATCGGGACTGCTAAAGTCAGTATTGAGGCCGGGAATGTGAAGTGGCGCAGCGGCGTGCTCCGCGAATCCATGGAACTGGCGTGCGCTGCCGGCAATGCGACGTTTGAAGGCATCCCGGAAGATTTCGGGTATGATGCGAAACTGCGTGTCGGGAAGCTGTCCCTGGGCTCCCGGCAGATCAGCGCCTTGACTGCTGCGGACAGTAAAAAAGGCACTCCATTTTTTAAAATCACATGCGACGTTGGGAATGTGTCTATCCGGTAGGTTTGGTTTGTCGGCTGACACGAATAGGAAGTAATCCTTTTAGGATTGGCGTTACGATAGAAAAGGCAGGTAATGTTGCATATTTCCCAACGGAGCTGGAACAATATCAGATGCTCGGTTTTAGAAAGAATAGAAACTATCCAAAGTTATATAGTACTGTAAATGACAATGGGACACTGCATTAGTTAGCAGATATGGAAGATACTTTTATGAGACACATCAGTGCGGCGGATTTTACGCGGCGGCTGCTACTATGTACTCCGTAGCGACTTGGGGATGTAGCTCAGTCGGTTAGAGCAAACGACTCATAATCGTTCGGTCCAGGGTTCAAGCCCCTGCATCCCCACGTACTGCTTCTAGGGCATCGGGTATGAATCGCAAAATGGCCGGGATCCGCTCTTATCCGCTCGCAGAGGAATCTTCACGGGACTTGACACGTCGCCCGCAAAGCGTATAATCACTCAAGGTTTCCGGTTCACGCCTGCTAAAGGGGCATGGCGACCCGGTTCCCTTAAGTCCCTAGGAGAAATATGAAAAAGGATATCCATCCGGAGTACGTACCTACCGAGGTAACCTGCTCATGCGGTAACCACTTCGTTACCCGTTCAACTGTCACATCCGGACATATGACCGTAGATGTATGCTCTAACTGCCATCCTTTCTACACCGGTAAGCAGAAGATCCTTGATACCGGCGGCCGCGTTGCCCGCTTCGAGGCACGCTACGGCAAGAAGAACAAGTAGCTATACGTTTGACGCCAGGCCCGGCATACGCTGGGGCTGGCGTTTTTGTATTCTACATTGTATCTTCCGCTGAGTTGGCTCTGCACAAAAACAGGCAGGCATAAACAGATATAAACAGGCATAACCCATGCGCCTGGCAACAGGCGCTGAGGGCGCCGGCAGCAGAAGGATGCTGGCGGTCCCTCATAATATCCCGCACAATATCAAATAAGGAATATACGAATGGCACAGGTTGAAGATTTTCCGGCAGCACAGCTGGCACTGGATGAGTACCATGATATTGAGCAGCAGATGAGCACTCCGGAGGTGGCATCGGATCCGGATAAGATACGTAAGCTCGGCCGGCGCCACGCCGAGCTGGCACAGATCGTCTCCATATATGAGGAGTACAGGCGCGTTGCAGGCGACCTTGAAGCGGCACAGGAGTTTGCCGCCGAGGATGAAGGCTTCGCCGCGGAAGCCGCCCGGCTGGAGGCGCAGCTGCCGCAGCTGGAAGAAAAGCTGCGTACAGCGCTGATCCCGCGTGATCCCGACGATGCCCGCGATACGATCATGGAAATCAAAGCAGGCGCCGGCGGCGAAGAGGCAGCGCTTTTTGCGGGCGACCTGCTGCGTATGTATACCCGGTACGCCGAAAAACGCGGGTGGTCCACTGAGGTCATGAGCCAGAACATGACTGAGCTCGGCGGCGTAAAAGACCTTCAGATTGCATTCCGCACTAAAGGGGCGGTGGCGCCTGCCGACGGTGTATGGGCATCGCTCAAATATGAGGGCGGCGTGCACCGTGTGCAGCGTATCCCCGTGACTGAATCCCAGGGGCGCATCCAGACTTCCGCCGCCGGCGTGATCGTGTTTCCTGAGGCCGATGATGACGATGATGAGATAACCATTGATCCTAAAGATCTGAAGATCGACATATTCATGAGTTCCGGTCCCGGCGGGCAGTCAGTAAATACTACGTATTCTGCTGTGCGAATGACGCATATCCCTACAGGGATCGTAGTAAGTATGCAGGATGAAAAATCCCAGATACAGAACCGGCAGGCAGCACTGCGTGTCCTCAAGTCACGGCTGCTGGCAATGAAACATGAGGAGGAAGCCCAGGAGGCCGCTGATATGCGCCACTCCCAGGTCCGCTCCCTTGACCGTTCGGAACGTATCCGCACATACAATTTCCCCGAGAACCGCATCGTAGACCACCGCACGAATTATAAGGCATACAATCTTGATGCTGTCCTTGACGGCGACCTCCAGGCTGTGATCGATTCCGATATACAGGCTGATGAGGAAGCCCGCCTGGCCCGGCAGAACCAGTAGCGGAAGCAGCAGCTGCAGCACAGTACGGCGGCAAGGCTACGGCAGGGTAGCGGGCCACTACGATAGATATTGAACAATGGATATTGGGTTTTCTTTCAATTCCCCAGTCGGGGATGTCCTCAGCGGGATTGCGCAGGCTCTGGGGCAGGCAGGCATAGAACATGCGGATAATGAGGCGCGGCTCCTTCTCAGTTCTACGTTTGGGGTGTCTTCGTCAGATATTACCCTTGCAGTGATTATGGGGACAAGCCTGAAAGATCTGCAGTCTGCCGGGCATTGCCCGATCAGCACTGCGGGCGCCCAGGAAAAGAACTTCCAGCTTTTAAGGCAGCGTGTCATGCGCAGGCAGGCTCGGGAACCTTTGCAATATATAGTAGGATATGCCCCTTTCAGGTTCCTGAAGATATCCGTGGGACCGGGGGTTTTTATCCCCCGCCCTGAAACAGAGACCCTCGTCCAGATAGGCCTTGACTGGCTGCGGGATAAAGGGCAAAGTGTCAGCGCGGAAGGGCACAGTGCCGGAGCAGGGGACAGCAGCACCGGAGAGGGGACCGACAGTACAGGAAAAGGCAGCAAGGCAGGGGAAGGGCAGGGCAATGAGGACGGCCGAAGCGCGGCTCCAGCTCATCCGCGTATTGCCGACCTGTGCGCAGGCAGCGGGGCAGTGGGGCTTTCAGTGTTAACAGAGTGCCCCGGCACCGAAGTATATGCTGTTGAGCTTAGCGATGATGCGCTGAAATGGGCGCATAAAAATGCGGATAAAATCTGCCGGACTGACCCGTCAGCTAAAAACCGCTATCACCTTATCCGCGGCGATGCTACGGATTCTGAGATCGCTGATATCCTCGGAGCGGGCCGGTTCGACGCTGTCCTGAGCAATCCGCCGTATGTGCCCCTCAGCCGGATACCTCAGCAGCCTGAAGTCCGCGAATATGACCCTGATATCGCTTTATACGGCGGCTTGGCAGATGGGCTGGATATCCCGCAGAAGATCATCATCAGCAGTTCCCGGCTTTTGCGCCCCGGCGGCCTGCTTGTTATGGAGCATGATATCTCCCAGGCGGCAGCATTGCGGAGCTTCGCATCACGGCATGGGTTCAGTGATGCCCGGACCTGCCCGGACCTTACAGGCAGGGACCGTTTCCTGGCAGCAATAAAGCGGTGAGCTACTGCTTCAGATAAGCTACCGCATCAGGTAAGCTGCAAACGTCTGCGGCGGCAGATGCAGCCGGTATCGGGAGGCATTCCCTTCGATTGTTTCCCAACGGGGCATACCGCCGATATGCAGGAGCAGGCCGGCAGCAGGGCCAGTCCCAATGTCGAATGCTTCTTCGGATGTCCCCGGATTGACGGCAATAAGGACAGACTCACCGGACTTCGGGTCTGTCCTGGTATAGGCAAGGCTCCGCATGTCCTCCTGTGCAAAAACTGCTGACAGCCCTGAAGACGGCGAAAGCGCAGGATGTGCGCGGCGCAGGCTTATGATATCCCGGATGATGCTGAGGAGTGAATGCGGGTCAGCATCCTGTGATTCCACGTTTATGCCGTCATCCGCGCCGGAAGTGTCTACGGGCAGATAAAGGCGTGAGGGATTGGCAGAAGAGAAGCCGCATGAGGGCGACGCTCCGGCATTATACGGCGCCCACTGCATGGGGGTCCTGCTGCCGGTCCGCCGGTATCCTCCTTCTTTTGTAGGGATATCGCGGTAATGCATCCCGATCTCATCGCCATAATAAAGGAAAGGTATCCCGGGCATAGTGAAGACCATCCCGTAGGCCAGGCTTATCTCACGCGCTGTCAGGCGGGGTGCAATACGCGGGGTGTCATGGTTGCAGGTCAGGAAGCTGAAGCTGCCGAGCAAGTGTGACCTCTCATACTGGGGCAGATAATCTTTGAGGAACCCTACAGGTGATGTTCCTGAATCGGCGTTGAAATAGCTTTTGTCATCATCGCGTACAAGAGGTGTATCCGTATCCCGCAGCAGCTGGTTGTACCCGTTAGGGTTTCCCCAGCGCCAGTCGAGATAGAAGTCCATATCGAAGCCTGCCTTGAGGGAAAGCCACGGGCGCCCCCATTCCGATACGAAAGCAGCCTGCGGGAACTCTTCCCTGACAGGTGCAAGCATCCGTTTCCATGCTGCGGTTGTATACGGCTTGTCGTCAGGATCGAATTTCACCAGCGAATCGGCCATATCAACACGGAAGCCGTCGCATCCGCGTGAAAGCCAGAACTGCATGATATCAACCATTGCGGCTTCGGTTTCCGCAGCATGCCTGCTTCCCGCCGACTGCTGCCAGGGCTTGCGCGTATGGGCGAACCCGTAATTGAGGGCAGGCTGGCATTTGAAGAAATTCAGTATATACGTAGCATCACGCTCGCTTTCGCCTCCTATGAATGGGAGTGAATCGCCGTTGCTGAAGGCGCTGTCGGTCCATATATACCGGTCGGCGAATTCCCCAGGATCTGCAGACGAGCTGCGTGTGAACCATTCGTGCTCCTCGCTGGTATGCCCCGGGACAAGGTCCAGCAGCACATGCATCCCCCGCCTGTGCGCTTCGCTGAACAGCCCGATAAGATCATCATTAGTGCCGTACCGCGGCGCAACCAGTTTATAGTTGCGCACATCATAACCGGCATCCTTGAAAGGCGAATCGAAGCAGGGGTTGATCCACAGGGCATTGCATCCCAGCGACTGTATATAGCCCAGCTTCTGTGTGATGCCGGGGATGTCACCGATCCCGTCACCGTTGGAATCGTAAAAGCTTTGGGGGTATATCTCATAGAACACTGCATCCTGCAGCCACTGCGGGCTGTCTTTGTGCCATGGGGCTGTACCTTCCGCAATAGGGATCGGCCCGCTGCCTGCATCTGGGGATGCGGGGCAGCTGCCGCCCTCTGTACTCATCTGCCGGTTCTGCCGTGCTGCCGGTTTTTCTTCAGTACTGGTCATGAAGGATACTTTAATGCATCATAGGTACCCGTCGGGGAACCTGCAGAAAGTCTTCCTGTGCCCATTTCCTGCGGCCTGCTGAAAATATTACTTAAAAATATTATCGGATTTGGTTCGCATTATTCGCGTGTCTGATTTGTACGCAAAATACATTTCTGCTACCATCAAAAGTGAACGTTCTAATTAATACCACAGTAGGTATATGAGGAACGCGGAAAAAGGAATAGTCCCCGCGAAGCAGTGGGGGTTTAAGGAGAGTTATTTATGAAAAAACTCACAAAAGTAATGAGCATTGCAGCTGCCGGTGCCGTGCTGTTTGGTATGTCCGCATGCGGTAACAGCAACAATGGCGGCGGCTCAAATGACAGCAATGTGACACTCACTGTTTGGGGTCCTTCCGAGGATCAGGCTAAGTCCGATTCCTGGCTTCAGACCATGGAAAAGAACTTTGAGAAGGCCAATCCGAATACCAAGTTCACATGGAAGAATGCTGTAGTGTCTGAAGGGGATGCCGGCAAAAAGGTAAAGACAGATGCTAAGGCCGCGGCAGACGTATATATGTTTGCTAACGACCAGCTCGGTACTTTGAAAGAATCCAATGCTATCTCAGAGCTTTCTGATGATGCGGCAAAGCAGGTAAAGGAGCAGAATTCTGATTCTGTTATCGAGTCTGTAACCGGTTCCGACGGCAAGCTTTACGGCGTACCGTTCACCGGCAATACATGGTTCATGTATTACAACAAGTCAAAGTTCACTTCCGATGACATCAAGAGCCTTGACACCATGCTTCAGAAGGGCAAGGTAACTTTCCCCGTTTCCAACTCATGGTATTTCCCTGCATTCTATATGGGCAATGGCGGTACCATGTTTGGCGCGAAGGGCACAGATGCAAAGGCCGGCGTGAACTTCCCGGATGCTGCTGCTGTAACCGCATACCTTGCTAAGCTCGTTGCAAACCCGAACTTCTCAGATGATGCTGACGGTTCAGGTATCGCTGCTGTCAAGGCAGGGAAGGCTGATGTCTTCTTCTCCGGTACATGGGATGCTTCCAATGCTAAAGAAGCCCTCGGCGACAACTATGCTGCTGCCCCGGCGCCTTCCTACACCCTGAACGGCAAGTCTGTACAGATCAAGCCATTCTCCGGTTCCAAGGCAATCGCTTCCAACCCTAACTCCAAGAACCCGAAGTGGGCTTCGAAGTTTGCTGCATACCTTGGCAGCAAGGAGGCACAGAAGGCACATTACACAATGAGCAATGTTGTCCCGTCTGACAAGACCCTTGCGGATCAGGCCGATATCAAGTCTGATCCTGCCGCTATTGCTCAGATTGAGACCATTGAGAAGTACTCTGTGAACCAGCCTACGATTTCTGCTATGAATAACTTCTGGGAGCCGGCAACGACTTTCGGCAAGGCACTTTCAGGCAAGACCGTGACTGAGTCCAATGCTGAAGCTCAGACCACGTCATGGCTGAACTCCTATAAGAAGTAGTTCATATAACTACACAGGGCTGAAAAGTCCACATTAGTGTGAATGGGGGCCCGTAGCAGATTGTGCAGCGGGCACCCATCATTATTCCATATTCATTCCACACAATAAAAGGAGGTGGATCGTGACAGCGACGGCACAGACGCCGGCAGTCAGTAAGAAGAAGCAAAAAAAGGTAAGCAAAGATTATGTTGCCCCGTCCCGTTTCTCTTTTATACACGCTTTGAAACACGGAAGCGTTATTTCTAAGCTTTCTTTCTTCATATTTGGTTTAGGCAATCTGATCCATAAACAGTTCGTCAAGGGGATAGCTTTCCTCGCTGTAGAAGCGGCTTTTATCTATTTCTTCGTTACTGCAGGTATCCACAATTTGTCACGGCTTCCCAGCCTTGGCGGAGGCACACAGCGGCGGGTCAAAATCGATGGTGTCTGGAACTATATTAATCCGGACCCTTCAGTTGAAGTACTCCTCTATGGGGTCATAACCGTTGTCCTTATCCTGATTTTCGTATGGCTGATGTCCATATCGATGTCTTCGGCGTACAAGGCAGAGACCCTTGCCAGGGAGAACGGGCATGCCCCAGGGATCATCGATGACCTGAAGAGCCTTACCAATGAGAATGCTTCAGTATCGCTGATGTTCCTGCCGACGTTGGGCATCTTCATCTTCACTATCCTGCCATTGGTCTTCATGATTTCCATGGCGTTTACAAATTATGATGAAGGCCATACCGACCAGTTCACATGGGTAGGGTTTGACAGCTTTAAGCGGGTCTTCTCGACTACCGGTTCCACTATCAATATCGGGCTGTTTGCCAGTGTCCTCGTCTGGACCCTGGTATGGGCATTCTTTGCTACATTCCTCAATTATTTCTTCGGGCTGTTCATGGCTATGATCATCAACCGTAAGACGACCCGCCTGAAGGGGTTCTGGCGCGCAGTATTCTCAATGTCTATTGCTGTCCCGCAGTTCGTCTCGCTCCTTGTTATGCGTACGATGCTGCAGCAGAACGGCGCAATAAACCGCCTGCTTGAAAGCTGGGGATGGATCAGCGGACCGCTGCCGTGGCTGTCCGACGCGACATGGGCTCGTGTGACTGTTATCGTCATCAACCTGTGGGTGGGTATCCCGTACACGATCATGCAGGTTACCGGCATCCTTCAGAATATCCCCGCTGACCTGTATGAGGCAGCAAGGATAGACGGTGCGAACTGGTGGCAGATATTCCGCAAGATCACCATGCCGTACCTGTTCTTCGTCATGACGCCTTACCTGATCACGACATTTACCGGCAACGTCAATAACTTTAACGTTATTTACCTTCTTACGAACGGCGACCCGACCCCTGTCGGCGCGTCCGCGGGCAAGACGGACCTGTTTATCACATGGCTGTACAAGCTGACTGTAGATAAACAGAATTACAGCCTTGGCGCAGTCATAGGTATTATGACGTTCATCGTCCTTGCCGTAGTTTCACTGATAACGTATCGCAACTCCGGCTCCTACAAGAATGAGGAGGGATTCCAGTGAGTAACAGTACAGCAGTTGCACAGGAAGAACGCCAGTATCAGAATGGTGCCTCAGGGCTGAAGAACCAGAGGACGCGACGGATCATCCTTGATATCCTCACGCATCTGTTCCTCGCAGTGATGGGGATCATCTGGATACTGCCGATAGTCTGGGTATTCCTGGAAAGCTTCAACGCAGACCAGGGGGCTACCCAGAATACCTTCTTCCCGACTAAATATACGGTAAACAATTATGTGAAGCTGTTTACGGAAACGGATGTGATGAACTTCCCGAGGATGTTCCTCAACACATTCATTATTGCAGTTTTTGTCTGCCTTATCAGCCTGTTCTTTGTGCTGTCGGTAGCATTCTGCATGAGCCGCCTGCGCTTCCATTTCCGCAAGACCTTCATGAATATTGCCCTTATCCTAGGCATGTTCCCGGGGATCATGGCTGTTGTGGCTATCTACTTCATCCTTAAGGCTATGGGTCTGACCAGCAGTTCCGGCACTTTGATTGCGCTGATCATTGTCTATTCTGCAGGTTCCGGTGCAGGTTTCTACGTGATGAAAGGCTATATGGATACGATCCCGGCCTCCCTGGATGAGGCTGCTTACCTGGACGGCTGCACCAAATGGCAGGTGTTCTGGAAGATCATCGTCCCTATCTGCAAGCCTATGATCGTATACCAGGCTATTGTCGGCTTCCTTGCCCCGTGGCTTGATTTCGTCATGGCAGGGGTGATTGCCCGCGACCAGCATGGCTGGACGGTGGCTCTGGGCCTGTGGAATATGCTTCAGAAAGAGTATATCTACCAGTGGTACACCCGCTTTGCTGCGGGTGCGGTATGCGTATCGGTCCCTATCGCTATCCTCTTCATCCTTATGCAGCGCTTCTACCAGGAAGCAATGTCAGGCTCCGTCAAGGGCTGACATATCGCAGGATAATGACAGAGGCTGCAAGGGATATATGCAGCCGGACATATTGGACAATGCCCGCTTACGGTTCCGCAGGCGGGCATCTGTTATGTTTCGGGGGTGTTTCCGGGGAAACGAGGTGTGATGTATAAATTCGTTTTTCTTGACCTGTACGGTACTTTGCTTGATATCCATACAGATGAAGCGTCCCCGGAGCCGTGGGAGGCCCTGTATGCTTATCTGCTTCCATACTCTGGAGGGAATCACAGCTCCGGGGCGGATGCAGAGGACAGCGGTGCCGGTATACATTCGCCGGAAAACCTCAGGCAGAGGTTTATGGCCAGGGAACAGCGTGAAACCGAGCTGGCGCTTGCCGGTACGGGCAACGGCAGCTTGCCTGGCGGCGCTGTCCCGGCGGACGGCGCTGCGGGACACCCGGAAGCAGCGTTACGGGACGGGAAGGATGCTTCGCAGGTCGAGATAGATATTGCTGAGGTGTATACAGGGATATTCTCCGATATGGGCATCAGCGCGGAAACTGTGAGCGGGGAACATCTGCTTGTGCGCGCACCTACCGTTTTCAGGGAGGCGTCACGTCAGTGGATCCGCATATTCCCCGGGGCTGCTGACTTCCTCACGGCACTGAGGAAGAAGGGACTGACCACAGTGCTCGCATCCAACGCCCAGGAGCTGTATACGGATAAGGAACTAGAGGGGCTTAAACCCTTCCTGGACAGGGTATTCCTCTCATCCCGGATAGGGTATAAAAAACCGTCCCCCGCCTTTTTCGAGCATATTCTGCAGTGCACGGGCGCTGCTCCGGCCGAAACGGTTATGATAGGCAACGACAGCGTATGTGATATCAGGGGAGCAGCCGGTGTGGGCATTGACGGGATATACCTTGATACAGGCGGCACCGGTGGTCCCGGTAATGCCGATAGTACAGCCGGTACTGCCGAAACTGCCGGAACGGATAACGGCACCTGCCGTTCCTCTGCACAGGAGCCACAGGCAGTGTTATCCGTCCATGGTGCAGACTATCAGGCTGTTTATGATTTTATAGCAGGCCGCAGTCTATAATGGGGACACATCCATCAACGGATCAGGAACAGGATAAGTGGGTTGAACTGATATGCCGACAAGCAGCGAACTTAAGAAAAAGCGCAGGCACAGGGGGAACAGCGATTACCGCCTGAGCTGTTTTGTTATTTTGTTCATGGTTCTTTCCATGCTTGGCTCAAGCCTTGTGCGGACCGGATCCATAGACCCTTCAAAAATGGATATGTTTACGCTGACCGTTGCTGTCCTCTGCGAAGCTTTGTCATGGATGGCCCTGCCGATAGCAGCATGGCTGTTCGTCAAACATTTTGAGACATGGGGTATGAAGCTGCGGTATTCGCTTATACTCCTGGCTGCCGCGGCGCTGTCTGAAGTACCGTATGATTTCGTTTCTACAGGCCAGTGGGTCACGTGGGAAACACAGAATCCCCTGTGGGCACTTGCAGTATGTTCCGTTGTCCTCGCTGCATGGGACTGGCTGGGGCGCTTCGAAGAATTCACCCGCTGGATCTGGCGTATTATAGCCATCATCGGTGCGCTGACGTGGGCTTATGTATTCCGCCTGGGCCTGCGCGAGCATATCCTTTACCAGGGTATTGCCCTTATAGGTTTTGTTGTCGTTTTCCATGCACTGAAATCTAAAGAAAACACCATGGTTTACATTGCGGGGGCGTGGGGCGCACTGTTCCTCCTTGCCCCGGGGATTGGGGTTCTGTTCCTCCATGCGCGTAATGATGAGGAGAAGTATCCGGCCCCTCCGTTCCGCTGGATGCTTGTTGCCTCATACCCGCTGCTGCTGGCGGCTTTTGCTGCCGTCAGGTATCTGGTGTATTAGCATCAGGCCTGCTGCATAAGACCGGCGCAGTTTGAAGGCAACACGCTTGGCAGCAGATTATTAGAACGTGCGTATAATAGGTATATCTTATTGACTCAGAGCTGAGTGAGGTTTCTATGATCACTATGATGGGGAAATCCATCAGGCGGTACTGGTGGCTGTTCGCAATGCCGACATTTATCGCTTTTATTATAGGGTTCATTGCCCCGTTTATTATGGGCGTCTGGTTAAGCTTCTGCAAGTTTGGGACAGTAGCTGACGCACGGTTCACGGGGCTAAAGAATTACCAGGGCATTTTCACTGACGGGACGTTCCTCCATGCGCTCCTGTTCACTATAGCGTTTACCGTAGTAACAACGGTTATTATCAATGTCCTGGCTTTTGCCGTTGCCTATATGTTCACTAAGGCAATGAAAGGCGCAACGTTCTTCCGTTCTGTATTCTTCATGCCGAACCTTATTGGCGGTATCATCTTGGGGTGGGTGTGGCAGCTTATCCTCAACGGCATACTTGCACATTGGGGCAAGTCGCTCACGTTTTCGCCAGCATACGGTTTTTGGGGGCTTGTTATCCTTGTATGCTGGCAGCAGATCGGCTATATGATGATCATCTATATAGCAGGACTGCAGAGCCTGCCTACGGATGTGCTTGAAGCAGCGCAGGTGGACGGGGCAACCCCCCCTCAGACCATGTTCAGGGTCATTATCCCGCTGATGATGCCCAGCATTACGGTCTGCACGTTCCTTACAGTGACAGGCGGGTTCAAGCTTTTTGACCAGAATCTTGCGCTGACTAACGGGGGCCCCGGGCGCCAGAGCGAGATGCTGGCCCTGAATATATACAATACGATTTACGGGCGCCCGGGATTCGAAGGCGTAGGGCAGGCTAAGGCAGTGGTCTTCTTCATTATCGTCGCTGCTATTGCGCTCCTGCAGAACCATCTCACAACAAGCAGGGAGGTGCAGGCATGAATCAGAAGGTCAAACATACCCCATTATGGACCATATTCTTCGGTATCCTGTCGTTGGCATGGCTTTTCCCCATAGCTGTTATCCTGTATAACTCTTTTAAGACGAAGGCCTATATTTCATCAACATATACCTTCCAGCTTCCCAACTCCAAATCTTTTGCGGGGCTGGACAACTATACTCTGGGTGTTGCACGCACGGGATTCATGGAATCCTTCGGATGGACTGCGTTCATTACTGTAGGGTCTGTGTTCCTTATTCTTCTGTGCACCAGCATGTGCGCGTGGTGGATAGTGCGGGTGAATAACTGGTTCGCCAAATTTATTTATACCCTTTTCCTGTTCAATATGATCGTCCCGTTCCAGATGGTCATGTTCCCCCTGGTCAAAATAGCGGATGTTATTGGCTTCGACCTTCCGGATGACGGCGGCAGGATAGGGCTGAACCAGCCGTACGGGCTGTGGTTTATTTATCTTGGCTTCGGCGCGGGCCTTGCTGTGTTCATGTTCACGGGGGTGATAAAGAGCCTCCCCTCCGAGATCGAGGAAGCTGCCATGATAGACGGTGCAAGCGTCCCCTATACATTCTTCGGCATCGTTGTGCCGCTGATGCGGCCCAGTATTATCAGCGTGGGTATCCTGGAGACCATGTGGATATGGAACGATTATCTTCTCCCATACCTCATCCTTCCGCGGGAAATCCAGACGATCCCTATTGCCGTCCAATACCTTAAGGGCGGATACGGTTCGGCAGATATGGGCGCGATGATGGCCTGCCTGGTCCTCGCTATAGCGCCGATCATAGTTTTTTACCTCATTTGCCAGAAGTACATCATCAGTGGTGTTACGGCCGGTGCGGTGAAAGGTTAGGGATGTTCAGGGGCTGTTTGCGCTTATGGTATTACAGCGGTTTGAACGTTCAAATAAATAAAGGTATAAATGAAGCAATGCCGGAGGGGATGATACCGATCCTGCCTGCGGGGGCCTCACAACCCTGTGCAGCCCAGATACGGCAGTTCCCGCCAGTATCCTTTCATTTAGGTAACAGTACAAGTAAAAGGAAGGCTCGATGATGAATCGTACAGTTACACGGGTAATCGGCGCGCTGGCAGCGTCGGTGCTGGCTATCGGGGGCCTTGCTGCATGCGGCAGCAGCAGCGGGTCGAATGGGAAAGGCAAGGTATATTACCTGAACTTTAAGCCGGAAGCCGCTGACCAGTGGAAAAAGATCGCGGAGACCTACACCAAGGAGACAGGTGTTAAAGTAAATATCCGCACTGCGGCGTCAGGCACTTATGAGCAGACACTGAAGTCCGAAATGGCCAAGTCCAATGCACCAACACTGTTCCAGGTCGGCGGGCCGATACAGGACTCATCATGGCTGAAGCCGTATCTTGCCGATATGAGCAAGAGCGAGGTCTACAAACAGCTGCAGAACCCTGATCTCGCCCTGAAATCAGACGGTGTAGTGAAAGCGGTCCCGTATGCAATGGAAACCTACGGCATCATCTATAACAAGGCGATACTGAGCAAGTATTGTGAGAAATCCTATGCGGTTGTCAAGTCTGCAGATGAGATCAACTCTTTTGAAAAGCTCAAGGCTGTTGCCGACAGCATCCAGGAGCACAAGTCGGATCTTGGGGTAGACGGCGCATTCACTTCTGCAGGTTTCGACTCCAGCTCTGACTGGCGTTTCAAGACCCATCTGGCGAATATGCCTCTGTATTTTGAAATGCTTGCCGGCCATATCACAGGCCAGCCCAAGACACTGAAAGGGACTTACCTCAACCAGTACAAGAATATCTTTGACCTTTACCTCAATGATTCCACAACTCCGAGAACACAGCTGTCCGGCAAGACTGCTGATGATGCGAATTCAGAGTTTGCTACGGGGAAGGCCGTATTCTACCAGAATGGTACATGGGCATGGTCTGATCTGCAGAAATCCGGCTTCAAGGCTGGTGACCTCGGTATGATGCCTCTGTATATTGGTGCAGGCGATGAAAAGAACCAGGGCCTGACCACAGGGTCTGAGAATTACTGGTGCATCAATTCCAAGGTTTCTGCGGCTGACCAGAAGGCTACCGAGGCATTCCTTAAGTGGATGGTCACCAATAAGAAAGGCCAGGACGCCCTTGCCAAGGATATGGGCTTCGTGACCCCCTTCAAGTCCATGGAAAACATCAAATCTGAAAACCCTCTGACCCAGATCGCCCAGGAAGATGCTAAATCCGGCAAGAAGGATGTAACGTGGAACTTCACTATTATCCCTTCGACCAAGTGGAAGGATGACCTCGGCTCGGCACTGCTTGCTTATGCCCAGGGCACCGGGACGTGGGATGGTGTCAAAAAGGCATTCGTAGACGGTTGGAAGACCGAATACGACGCTACACACTAGAACTGCTGAAAACTGAACTCAAGGCGTCCGGATCCCGGTCTGGGCGCCTTATGCATATTTGCATGCCATCCGGCAGGGCTGTCTGAGGGCAGGAGGGGAGGGGAGAAGGCAGATACAGGGGCTGGCGGTAAAGTGGACGGTATATGCTGGGATATATGGGTCGTATTTTCAGCCAGGATTCTGTTTTTATGCGAGGACTGTGGTGGTTTACGGATATCGTGCTTATCAATATCTACCTGATCATTACATCGATCCCGATAATAACTGTTGGTGCTTCAGTAACAGCAGCATATGATGCTGCGCGCCGTTCCCAGGAATCCAGAGGGAACCTGACGAGGAATTACTTTACATCGTTCAGGAAGAATTTCGTACAGTCAACAGCTATATGGATCCCTATGGCAGCTGCGGGTGCGCTGCTGGGCTATTCGTGGATATCCTTGCAGATACCCCTGCTTCTGCCTTTCAAAATACTGGCAGCATTCCTGTGGCTGCTCTTTTTCTGGTGGGTCTTCCCTGTGCAGTCGCGTTTCGAGAACCCTGTAGGAAGGACGGTTTCTAATTCCTTTATTTTCGGTATTTCGCATATCATAACAACAGCGGCCATCCTTCTCATCGACACCGCATGCCTGATTCTGGTGTATGTGTCGTATATGTACTGGATACAGTCGCTGTTCTTCCTTATGGTGATGGGACCCGGGATGATGGTCGCACTGCATGTGCCGCTTATTGAGAGGGCATTGCGTGCATATACCGGCAAAAGTGCGCAGACACAGGCCGGCTGAAGCATTTGTACGTGAGGTATTTGTGCAGCGCAGTAAGTGCAGGCAGCTATGAAAGTGCGGTGAAGGATGAGCGGACATATCAGTATAAAAGATGGCCTCCATGCAGCAGCCCGGCGGATCAGGGAGGTCCTGCACAAAGGGGAAACTGCCGTAATACCGACGGATACGGTATATGGGATCATCGCCGATCCGCGGTCGGCTGCTGCAGTCGAGGGGATCTTTGCTGCAAAGCACCGCCCGGCGCAGAAAAGCGTACAGATATTATGCTCGGATATCCGTCAGGCGCAGGATTGCGGCATTATTATACCCCATCTGTATACACGCCTGCTGGCTTGCTTCCCGGCCGGGTCCTTATGCATCGTCTGCCCTGCTTCGGATGGCTGCAGGCTTGCGACCGCAAGGGAGGAAGGCGGTATGCGTACACAGGCTGTACGTTTCCCTGCTGGCAGAAGCCTGCAGTACCTGCTGGAAACAGCCGGCCCTGTAGCCGCATCAAGTGCCAACCGTTCAGGGGAAGCATCGGCAACAGATGTGAAACAGGCGGAAGATGAACTGGGCGAGACTGTATCGCTGTATGTAGACGGGGGGAGTACCCCGGGAGCTGCAGCCAGTACTGTTGTATCCCTGGACAGGGCAACTATGCTGCGGATCGCAGAAGGGGAGGATGCCGATACTTCCCAGGCAAAGCTTGACGTGCTGCGGGAAGGCGTTATCAGCGCGGAAGATGTGGCCGCGGCCATGCGCACTGTAATGAGGTCACAGTAAAATTATAACGTCCGTCATCTTTCAGGAGGTCCGCCCCGATGCGCGTATATATTTTTATAGCTGCTATCGCAGGCGGTGTCACATGGCTGGTGACCCCCTTGGTCCGCCATATAGCCATCCGCTGGGGGGCAGTCGGCGAAGTCCGTTCACGTGATGTGCATACAGTGCCGACACCCCGTATGGGAGGGCTGGCGATGCTTATCGGGCTTGCTGCGGCGCTTCTTTTTGCCAGCAGGCTCCCTTTTGTATCCAGCCTGTTCCAGGATAACAATGTTATCTGGGTAGTACTTCTAGGGGCTTTCCTCGTTTGCCTTCTCGGGATCATCGATGATATTGCCGACCTTGACTGGATGCTTAAAATGGCCGGCCAGCTCCTTATCTCAGTCTTTGTTTCTGTTGGCGGACTGCAGATAGTAATACTGCCGTTCGGCAACAGCCTGCTGACAGCATCCCCAAGCCTGTCTATGGCAATCACTGCATTCCTGCTTGTAGCATCGATCAATGCGGTGAACTTTGTGGACGGGCTGGACGGCCTGGCTGCCGGGATTGTGGCGATTGGCGGCATTGCTTTCGGCGCGTATTCTTATATCCTTGGCAGGAACTCAGCGAGCTATGCTTCTGTGGCGACCCTTCTGGATGTTGCCCTTGTGGGCATATGCACGGGTTTTCTGCTGCATAACTGGCATCCTGCAAAGCTTTTTATGGGCGACGCCGGCTCAATGCTCCTGGGGTATCTGATCACCTGTGCGTCCATTATGATGACAGGCCGGCTTGACCCGTCAGCCGTCCATGCCAGCCTTTATCTGCCTTTGTTCATGCCTATTCTTTTGCCCATACTTGTGCTGTTCCTCCCTGTGCTGGACATGGTCCTGGCTATAGTGCGGCGGGTGAGCAGGGGACAGTCCCCCATGCACCCTGACCGTATGCATCTGCATCACCGCATGCTTCGCATAGGGCACAGCGTCCAGTCTGCAGTGCTTATCCTGTGGGCGTGGGCTGCGCTCATTTCATTCAGCTCAGTAATGACTATTTTTGTCCGGGTCCGGTACGTGCTTATTGGTGCAGGTATTGCTGCGGTACTCCTGACAGCCGCTACGCTGGCGCCATATTATAAACGGAAGCGGCATGAAGGGGGCAGCAATAGCCCGGATAAAGCTGGGGACACGGCTGCGGATGGCAAACTTGGCCGTGGAGGCGGACGGCAGCTCCACCGCGCCGGGCGAGGGGACAGGGGACATGCTGTTTACGGCCTGCATGGGCGTCCGGATAATAATAGCGGTAATGGAAGGCATGCCGGCACCGGGGATATCGCCCGTACGGCGGCAGATGAAAGTGTTCCTGCTGCGGGGGCACGGAGGTATTCATACTATGGCTCAGACAGATAATGATGCCAACAGCAGGGCGGAAGGCATAACCGCCCCCCACGGGCATATTCCGGAGGGTAGCACAGCAGCGGGGCCGAAAACCGATATCAGCATCCCCGATGGCAGCAGTTTCAGGTACCCTTTATCCCATGCGCTTATTCCTGTGATGAAATGGTCAGCCGGCGTTTTCCTGGCTGCATCAGCCATATGCATTGCTGTATCGTTCACTATGAAAGGTACGGCAGGCCTGTGGGGTGCCATATGCGGGGCCGTCATCGTTGCCGTTTTCAGTGAGATGACCCCTGCAAGCGTGATACTGCTGGAAAGGATAGGCCTGAAGGGCCGGGCATTCACTGCCGGGTTCATCATTATATGGGTGTTCAAAGTCATAACAACCGTCCTTCTCTGTTTTATTATGCTGCGCCTTGCCCCTCTGGATACACAGGTGTTTGCGCTTACTATCCTTATATGTGCCGCACTGGTTACCCCCATCAATGTTTTCGGGGTGGCCCGCGCCAGGGTGCCTTATGTTGACCCGCATTCAGGCGCGGACGGTTAGGCAGGAAGCGGAAGGCGCCCGGGCAGGTCTCACCATGCGAAATGGACGAAATATCGTATGCTGTTTCGTCATACCGCTTTTCTAAAGTTATGTTATGGTTTTTGATATCTTTAATAATCATCCTTCAGAACAGTATTCACCATTGCCCTCACCTTTTGAGAAACTCGGGCTTGCTTATGATGATGTGCTCCTGCTCCCTAACGAATCTGATGTTATCCCCTCTGAAGTGGACACGACTACGCGGCTGACGCGCAATATTACAATGAAATCGCCGGTGCTTTCTGCCGCTATGGACACAGTGACTGAATCACAGATGGCTATTGCTATGGCCCGTAACGGCGGTATCGGTGTCCTTCACCGCAATTTGAGCATTGAAGACCAGGCGAACCAGGTCGATATTGTTAAGCGCAGCGAATCCGGCATGATCTCCGACCCTCTGACGGTATCCCCGGATGTGACTCTGGCGGATCTTGACAAGCTCTGCGGGACTTACCATGTATCGGGGCTGCCGGTTATTGATGATGAACGCCGCCTTGTCGGCATCATTACGAACCGGGACATGCGTTTCATCGACCCTGCGGATTACGAAAAGCTCCGCGTCCGCGATGTTATGACAAAAGAGGGGCTTATTACAGGGCCTTCAGCAATTTCAAAAGAAGATGCGCATAAGATCCTTGCTGCGAATAAGATCGAAAAGCTCCCGCTGGTTGACGGCGAAGGAAAGCTTACCGGCCTTATTACTGTCAAGGATTTTGTTAAAACGGAGCAGTACCCGGATGCGACGAAAGACAGCCAGGGGCGTTTGCGCGTTGCTGCTGCAGTAGGGTTTTTCGGCGATGCATGGCAGCGCTGCACTGCCTTAGTGGAGGCCGGGGTAGATGTGCTTGTAGTCGATACTGCCCATGGCCATGCCAGGCTGATGCTTGATATGATCGCCAGGCTGAAAGCTGACCCTGCATTCAGCGGTGTAGATATTATCGGCGGCAACGTGGCTACGCGGGAGGGGGCACAGGCGCTGATCGACGCAGGCGTTGATGCTGTCAAAGTAGGTGTGGGGCCGGGATCCATCTGCACAACACGTGTAGTGGCAGGCATTGGCGTACCGCAGCTGACCGCTGTCTATGACGCATCCCTGGCGTGCCGGCCTGCGGATATCCCGCTTGTGGCTGACGGAGGCATCCATTATTCAGGCGATTTTGCCAAAGCCATCGTAGCAGGTGCAGAAACAGTAATGCTGGGAGGCCTCCTTGCCGGGACCGAAGAAGCCCCGGGGGAGAAAGTGCTCCTGCACGGCAAGCAGTACAAGGTCTATCGGGGGATGGGCTCGCTTGGTGCTATGGCCCCGCGCGGGAAGAAGAGCTATTCCAAGGACCGCTATTTCCAGGCTGATGTATCCAGCGGGGATAAAGTAGTTCCCGAAGGCGTGGAAGGCGAGGTACCTTACCGCGGACCGCTGGGGTATGTGCTTTATGAACTTGTGGGAGGGCTCCACCAGAGTATGTTCTACACAGGGTCGCGCACTATCCGGGAACTGCAGGAAAAAGGGCGCTTTATACGGATCACCGATGCGGGCCTGCGGGAATCCCACCCGCATGACATCGTCATGACCAAGGAAGCCCCTAACTATACAGGATTCCATGAATAAAGCGGGTTGGGCCAGTCAGGATGAATGCGCATAAACTGCGCTGAAAACAGGGGTGCCGCACGCCATAAAGTGTGCAGCACCCCTGTCTGTATCCGGTACCTGTAAAACTATTCGATAATATCAACACTCTCAATGAATACAGGTTCCAGCGGGGCGTCGCCGGCATCAGTCTCAACCGAATCGATCGCATCGACAGTTTTCTGGGAATCAGCATCGGTGACCTCGCCGAAAATAGTGTGGTGCCCATCCAGCCATGGGGTTGGGACAGTTGTTATAAAGAACTGGGAACCATTGGTGCCGTGGACAGCGCCATCAGGGCCGCGCCTGCGTCCGGCATTAGCCATAGCGAGGATATATGGCTTATCGAATTTATGGCTGTTGATCTCGTCGTCGAATTCGTATCCGGGGCCGCCTGTGCCGTTCCCCAGAGGGCATCCGCCCTGGATCATGAAATCCTTGATGATACGGTGGAATGTCAGGCCGTTATAGAAAGGCTCAGTGTGCTTCATGCCGTCAATAGGGTCAGTCCATTCTTTGGTGCCTGCGGCAAGGCCGGCGAAATTGGCAACTGTCTTCGGCGCATCATCGCTGAAGAGCTCAACAGTGATATCGCCGCAGGAAGTATGGAGTACAGCTTTCATAGTGATCCTTTGTGTAGTTTTGATATTACTGTTTCAGCATAACCCAGGCTGTGGTATCTTGCGGGAGGCTTCCGTCGTCTTCAAGCCGCGATGAAGTGAGGATAACATCCCCCGAGGGGAGTTTTGCAGGGCTGCTGCTGAAGTTAGTCACCGATGCCCAGCCATTTGCGCGTCTGTAGGCGATGACGCCTCCCTCAAGCCCGTCTGCGCCGTCAGGCCTGCCGCTCGGCATATCTTCATCAAGCCATTCCAGGGAGGTGACAGAGCATTGCAGCTTATGGCGGAGACGGAGCACACGGCGGTAGAAATTGAGCATTGATGTGCTGTCCTGCTCTTCACTGTCCACAGCAAAATCCTTGAACCATGCGGGCTGGGGCAGATGAGGGGGCGCGGCGCTGTGTGCAGGGGAAAAGCCGAAAGAGTCCATGTTGCCGGCAGTCCACGGAAGGGGGACACGGCATCCGTCGCGCCCTTTATTCAGCTCTGAATGACGGGTATTGGATGCTACCGGGTCTTCCAGGCGGTCCCAGGGGATATCGGGAACTTCGAACAGGCCAAGCTCTTCACCCTGATAGATATATGCCGATCCCGGCAGAGCCATTTCCATCATGATGGCTGCCCGGGAACGCTGCGCACCGGCTTCACGGTTTTCAGCGTACGTTTTGCCGCCGCGCAGTATCCAGTCAGCAGCAAACTGGTGGTAATCGGCTGAAGGCACCTGGGGCAGTGCGAACCGTGTAGCATGGCGGGGGATATCATGATTGCTCAGGACCCATGTGGCCGGCGAATGTGCACGCCGGGATGCAGCCAGCCCCTCCTCAATAGCTGTGTGGAACTGGTTCCGTGACCAGTCGGCTTTAGCAAACTCAAAATTGAATATCTGCCCAAGCTCATCCCCGCTTGCATATAAATACTGGCGGTCAGGATTGACCCATGCTTCGGCCACAGCGAAACGGTGAGGGGTATATTCGTTGAATACTGTGCGCCACTCGCGGTAGATATCATGCACTTCGTTGCGGTCGAACAGCGGGTGCGAACCGTCCGCGGGCAGCTGCATAAGGACCGGATAATCATCGAGGTCGTCCCTGTCAAGGTCTTTGGCGAGCCCGTGCGCCACATCTACGCGGAACCCGTCAGCTCCGTGGCTGCTCCAGAACCTGATAGTCTTTATGAAATCCTCATGGACATCGGGATTATCCCAGTTCCAGTCCGGCTGCTGTTCAGTAAAAAGATGCAGGTACCACTGCCCGTCCGGTACACGGGTCCAGGCAGACCCTCCAAAATGGGACTGCCAGCCGGTGGGCGGCAGCTGCCCATGGTCGCCCCTGCCATCGCGGAAAATATATCTGTCCCTCTGCTCCGATCCTGGCGGGGACTGGAGGGCTTCTATAAACCATGGATGGCGGTTGGACGAATGGTTAGGCACTATATCAACGATCACTTTGATGCCATGCCTGTGTGCAGCCTGTGCCACATCATCGAAATCCGCGACAGTCCCCAGGCGGGGGTCAACATCACGGTAATCATCTACGTCATACCCGCCGTCCGCAAGCTGCGACGGATAAAAAGGGCTGAGCCAGATGGCATCCACACCAAGGGACCCCAGATATCCCATACGCTCCGCGATCCCGCGCAGATCGCCGGTCCCGCTGCCGGTACTGTCGGAAAAAGACCGCGGATATATCTGATAGATCACCGCCTGCTTCCACCAGTTATCAGGATCCGACATATCGATCTGTTCGCCGTGTATATACCGGCTGCTGCCTGCCTGCTCTGCCATCCTGCCTGTCCTGTCTGCCTTGTCTGCCTTAGCTCTGCCCTGTGCTGCCGGCCTGTTTATAATGGATCAATAAATACAGATACTAAGGATACCGTAACGGCAGCCCTTCCCAGTACATCTGCGGAATCAGCCGTATGCCTGCACCGCAGTGTGTTTAGCGGTATATGCTAAAATGGCCTGTTACGCTTTTATCAGCAGAAAGGTAAGGAACGGGAGGTGCATAATGGCAGTAATCAGCCATGCAGTACACAGTGATAACCAGATATTCACACCGGAAGGCTCCAGGCTTATATGGATAGACTGCGAGATGACAGGGCTGGATATTGGCCATGATGAGCTGTGCGAGGTCTCTGTTGTGCCCACAGATTTTAATATGAAAGTCCTCGATAGGGGAATCGACCTGGTGATAAAGCCGTCCCAGGAAGCCATTGACCATATGGATGATTTTGTGCGCGAAATGCATACGTCATCGGGGCTTATCGCCGAGATGGAAACGGGGCTGCCCCTTGAATCGGCACAGGAACAGGTGATTGAATACGTCCGGCAGTTCCTTCCTTCCGAAGGGCAGGGCAAAGCGCATCTGGCAGGCAACACTATCGGGTCAGATAAGAAATTCCTTGACCGTTTCATGCCCGGCCTTATGGAACTGCTGCATTACCGTACTATTGATGTCAGTACGCTTAAAGAGCTTTCCCGCAGATGGTATCCGTATGTGTATTCCAACCGCCCTGTCAAGCACGGGGGGCACCGTGCGCTTGCAGATATCATTGAATCTATTGATGAGCTGCGGTACTACCGCGAGATGATGTTCGTGCCTGATCCCGGCCCGACATTCGACCAGGCCGCGCAGGGATGCGCACACGTTGAGGGGACAAGCCTCCTGCGGGAATATGAGCAGGAGGGCGATCCGCTCACGGACCGGTCGTCAGCTGAAAAGAAAGATTATTAAGATCATCCGGGCTGCTGGAACGCGGGGGTTTACGCGCCCGGCATACGGTAAAACGGAACAGAGGGCGGCAAACTGGAACAGTCAGAAGCGCTAACGATCCTTTCGTCCGGTGTGCCGGTGTTTCTCACTGGTGCGCCGGGATCCGGCAAAACATATGTGCTCAACCGTTTTGTGGAGATAAGCAGGCAGGCTGGCAAAAACGTTGCCATGACGGCGTCAACAGGTATCGCATCTACCCATATCAACGGGCAGACGGTCCATTCCTGGAGCGGCATAGGGATGGATACTGTGCTGACCCCTGAAGTCCTTAAACGGATCAGGACCCGAAGGCGCAGAGCCATCAAAGAAGCAGATATCCTCGTCATTGATGAGGTCTCCATGCTGCATGCGTGGCTGCTGGATATGGTCGATGAAGTCTGCAGGGCAGTCAGGCGCGTTGATGAGCCATTCGGCGGCATACAGGTAGTCCTTGCCGGGGATCTGTACCAGCTGCCGCCGGTAAGCAGGGGAAAATACCGGACTGATCCCGTTGCCGAAGATGAAGCTTTTATGAGGCAGCGCCAGCGTTATGCTGCTGCGGGAAAAGATCCGGAAGGCTTTATCACTGAGGCGCTGTGCTGGGATACGCTGCATCCGGCAGTCTGCTATCTGACCGGCCAGTACCGCCAGGATGACGGCCAGCTGCTGTCTGTGCTGACAGATATCCGTCGGGTGGAGGTCAGCCAGGAAGACTGTGATATGCTCAGTTCCCGTGTAGGGGTGATGCCTCCACCGGACCGCAGCGCCGTCCACCTTTTCCCTGTCAACAGTGCGGCAGATACCCTGAATATGAGCAAGCTGGCGCATATTGACGGGCAGGAGCATACGTTTATCGCGGAGTCAGGCGGTTCTGCGCAGCTCGTGCGGCAGCTGAAAATGAATATGCTGGCACCTGAAAGGCTGGTATTGAAAAAAGGTGCTGCAGTGATGGCGCTGCGTAATGATGCCGACCGGCGGTTCGTCAACGGCTCATTAGGGGAAGTAGTTGGGTTTGCGGATAAGAAAAAGGGCGGATATCCCATAGTCGAATTTGAAAATGGGCACAGCGCAGTGATGGCGCCGGCAAACTGGGAGATCGCTGACGGGGAAGCTGTTCTGGCAGTTGTTACGCAGGTTCCCCTGCGCCTGGCATGGGGGATAACTATCCATAAATCCCAGGGGATGACGCTTGATGGTGCAGTAATGGACCTGCGGCATACCTTTGCCCCGGGAATGGGATATGTAGCCCTGTCACGTGTTGAATCACTGGGCGGGCTTTATCTGATGGGGATCAGCAGCAGGGCATTTTATGTATCTGAACAGGCTGTCTATGTGGATTCCCGGCTCAGGCAGGAGTCCACGGAGGCATCTGCACTGCTGAGGGAAGAGGGTGCAGAGGGTTTTGCGCGGCAGTATGCCCGGGCTGCAGCAGATATGGCATCCCAGGACAGGATAGGCAGCAGATCTGGCCAGGGGGAGCTGTTTTAAGCTTCAGCAAAGCAGCGCAGTACTGGGCGCTGTTTTGGGGACTGACGAATACGGGTCCGCTGTAAACCCGGGAACCGGAACCTCAAAATTGTCTATAAACCTCCGTAATGTGTGGAACTATGAGTTCTCAAGCATTACGTATGTCTACGCTGTTCCTGCGCACTTTGCGCGACGACCCTTCCGACGCTGACGTTGATTCAGCGAAACTCCTCATACGTGCAGGATACGTGCGCAAGATCGGGCCGGGGCTATATTCTTGGCTGCCGCTGGGGCTCCGTGTGCTGAACAGGATCGAAGCTATTATCCGGGAAGAGATAAACGGCATAGGTGCCCAGGAAGTCCATTTCCCCGCGATGATGCCGCGTGAACCATATGAGATGTCCCACCGCTGGGAAGAATACGGCGACAATATTTTCCGCTTCAAGGACAGGCACCAGGCCGACTACCTTCTTGCCCCCACGCATGAAGAGATGTTTACCCTTATGGTCAAAGATATGTACACATCTTACAAGGACCTGCCGGTGACCCTGTACCAGATACAGGGCAAATACCGTGACGAATTCCGCCCCCGCGCAGGTATGATCCGCGGACGGCAGTTTATTATGAAAGACGGGTATTCTTTCAATATCGATGAGGAAGGGCTGAAACAGTCATACGCGGAGGAACGCGCTGCCTACGAAAGGATATTCAGGCGCCTCGGCGTAGATTATGTGATCGTGCATGCAGTGTCGGGCCCGATGGGAGGTTCCGAATCTGAAGAATTCCTTGCCCCTATGGGGATTGGTGAAGATACTTTTGCCCTTGCCCCCTCAGGCAAAGCATGGAATGTAGAGGCATTGACCACCCCGCATATGGAGGATCTCGATTTCAGCTCCGTGCCTGCAGCCCAGACAAGGGATACCCCCGATTCGGCAACTATCGATGCGCTGGTCAGCCAGTTCAATACCCTGTACCCGCGCCCGGACGGCAGAGGCTGGGAAGCAGCTGATACGCTGAAGAACGTTATTATTGCGGTCAAACATCCTGAAGGTGAGCGGGAGCTCGTTGCAGTGGGCGTCCCGGGGGACCGGCAGGTCGATATGAAACGGCTCGAAGCAAGTTTCTCCCCGGCTGAGATAGAGGAAGCTACGGCTGAAGACCTGCAGGGGCACCCCGAACTCGTGAAGGGGTATATAGGCCCGGGTGCGCTTGGACCGCAGGGCAGGGCTGCCGGCAATAAGGATGCGGTGCGGTATCTGATCGACCCCCATATTGTGCGGGGTTCTGTGTGGATTACCGGTGCTGACAGCGAAGGCATGCATGTGCAGAACCTTGTCTACGGCCGCGACTTTGAAGCTGACGGTACTGTTGAGGCAGTGGAAGTGCGCCATGGGGATATGAGCCCTGACGGAAGCGGGCCGCTGAGCTTTGAGCGCGGAGTTGAGATCGGGCAGGTATTCCAGCTTGGGCTGAAGTATTCCAAAGCAATGGGCCTCAATGTCCTCAACCGGGACGGCAAGGCCGTCCCTGTGTGGATGGGCTGCTATGGTATTGGTGTTTCCCGGGTGATGAGCTGTATCGCAGAACTGCATCATGACGATAAAGGACTTATATGGCCCCGGTCTGTGGCGCCGGCACAGGTGCATATAGTTGCAACAGGAAAAGATGATAGGGCATTCGCTGTTGCTGATTCACTGACAGGGCAGCTGGAAGAGGCAGATATTGAAGTGCTGTACGATGACCGGCCTAAAGTTTCCCCCGGTGTCAAGTTCAAAGATTCCGAACTTCTCGGCATACCGCTTATCGTTGTTGCCGGCAGGGATACAGCAGATAATGGCACTGTGGAGATCCGGGACCGTGCAACCGGTGAAAAGGCTGTTGTCCCGGCGGAAGATGCTTTAGGTGTGATATCAGATATCCTTGCTGATGCATAGCAGCAGGATCTGTCCCATGCGGCAGGTATACGCGGTATACGCTTAGGTATATACATACACATATATACAATATGTGCGTACCTTTTTGTACACAGGGGATGTGGAAAACCCGAATGTGATGGACCATTCGACCACATCCCCTTTTCTTTTTTGCCTTCCTGCTGCTTTCTGAGAGATAGTGGAGTTACCGCACCGCAAGGGCAGATAATGAGACTTCTGCCGGCGGTAATAAAACATCAGGATTGGAGATGGTATGGTACAGCAAACTGCTGTGACGATCGTCGGATATGTAGGGCAGGAACCCAGGCAGGTATCAGCAGATGATACGCCGCCTATCTGCAGGTTCCGGGTAGCATCCACCCGCAATTACTGGAACCGTAAAGCCCAGAAATGGCAGGAATCCTCAACAACGTGGATGGATGTGAGGTGCTACCGGGAGCTGGCCGGCAACGTTTTGACGTCCGTGCATGTGGGGGATCCGGTAATCGTTGCCGGAAGCCTGACCACTGATCAATGGGAAAAGGACGGGCAGCGCCATTCGGCAACTGTCCTTGATGCTGCAAGCATAGGGCATGATCTGGCTTTGGGACGTTCCGCTTTTGTCAGGATAAAGCGGTCGGATAATGACCCTGCACATGATGCAGCAGCTGACGGGCTGCAGGATGGGGACCGTGGAACACCGGACCCTGAGCAGGACCATGGCATAGATGATCAGGATGGCAGCGGAAACGTATCCGGGAAGGCCAACGTCGGCCCTTCAGAAGATACATCCGGTGAGTTTTCTGTCCCTGATGAGCTGGAGGAGGTGGGAACAGCAGTATAACAATACATGAAGGTAATTCGTCTTTTCGTATGCGAGTGATACATAAGAGGGGGATGGCAGACTGCCATCCCCCTCTTGCCAGACCATAGAGACTCAGTACCCTGAGCCAGAGGCCTGAAGCCTACCAGATATGGACACGCTTGCCCGGTTCAATATACATGGCATCTTCAGGCTGCACATTGAAAACTTCGTAGAAACGGTCAACATTAGGGAGGATGCCGTTGACCCGGAATTCCGCAGGGGAATGCGGGTCGATCTGCAGCATCTGTTCTTCAAAGTTTTCTGTTGCCTTTTCGCGCCAGATATGCCCATAAGAAAGGAAGAAACGTTCCAGGACACTCTTCCCGCTGATAACAGTTGCCGAATCCAGAGCCTTATCCATTTCCTCCGCGGAATCATCGCTGGCGCCAAGTGAGATCGCCAGAGCTTTAAGGGCAATATTGACGCCGCTGAGGTCGCCGATATTTTCCCCGGTAGTAAGGGCGCCGCTCACGTGGGGCATACTATCGGTTTTGCCTTCGGCCTTATACTTCTCAGCTACTGCTGCCGGGGTGAACCTGTCGTATTCTGCAATCAGCTGCCTGGTGCGCTCAGTGAAGTTGTTATGGTCCTGCTCTGTCCACCAGCTTGTCAGCCTGCCGTGCCCATCGAATTCACTTCCCTGGTCATCGAAACCGTGGCCTATCTCATGGCCGATCACAGCACCGATGCCGCCGTAATTCGTTGCATCATCAGCGTCCGGGTTAAAGAACGGGGGCTGCAGGATAGCAGCGGGGAACACGATAACATTGGTATTAGGCGAGTAATACGCATTGACTGTCTGCGGGGTCATTTCCCATTCAGTCTTGTCAACAGGCCTGCCGGCCTTGCCAAGTTCATAGCCGTTAAGCCAGTAAGCCGCACTCCTTAAATTGCGGACAAGGCTGTATCCTGTGGAAATATCCATAGCCGTGTAATCGCGCCAGTGTTCCGTGTATCCGATCATCGGAGTGAAAAGTGACAGCTTCTCAAGCGCCTTTTCCCTGGTACCTTCGCCCAGCCAGGTACTGTGCGAAATGGACACGCGGTAAGCCGCAATAAGGTTCGAGACCAGTTTCTCCATGCGCTCCTTGCTGGAAGCCGGGAAATAGCGCTTAACATATTCCTGCCCGACCTCTTCACCGCACAGGGTATCAACAAGGCGGACAGCACGGCGCCATGGTTCCTTTTTCTTGGATGTCCCCATCAAGGTTTTGCCGAAGAAATCGAACTGGATGTCATCCAGCTCTTCAGTAAGCGAATCGGCCCAATGCAGAAGCACGTGCACACGCGACCACAGCCTGAGGTCTTCCAGGGAGGCCTTATCCCATTCCATATCCAGCCCGGTAAGGAAATCAGGTTCCGAGACTACGACCTCAGCGAAAACCTGACGGATATCCACCGGCAGGGCGGCAGCGGCAGGGGTATTGTCATAAGCCTCCTGCCATGAATCAAGCCATGCACTGAGATTGAAATGGGGCAGGGATTCTTCAGCCTGGGAGATCGAATAGCGGTTATACGTCTTATTGACGTCGCGGGTCTTCACATTATCCCAATGGTGCGAAGCGATGCGTGTCTCGAAATTAAGGAGCGCCCGTCCCTGCTTCTGGGCATCGGAATCGCCTTTCGTGTAGCCGGCAGCGGCAAGGAGCCTGCCGACCATCTGGCTGTACGCCTGACGGACGGGTTCAAAATTATCCTCACGGTAGTACGCTTCATCAGGAAGCCCAAGGCCGCCCTGGCCAATAGTGAGTATATTGGTCTCAGGGTTCTTGGAATCAGCGTAAACAAAGCTGCTGAAAGGCACCGGCCCGCCGGCAACGTTAAGGACTGCCAGCGCGCGGGTAAGGTCTTCCTTAGTCTGCGCAGTATCGATCAGGCCAAGGTCTTCCCGGATAGGGTCCAGGCCCGCTTTTTCACGTGTCTCTTTATCAAGATAGGCGTTGTACAGGGCAGCAGATTTGGGTGAAGTTTCAGGCGAATTCTCCAGGATATCGCGGATATGCTCTTCAGATTCATCAACCAGCTTTGCGAAAGCCCCGTATGCAGGTTTATCGGCCGGGAGCTCATAGGAGTCGATCCATGGGCCGTTCACATAACGGAAGAAATCGTCCTGCGGGCGCACGCTGTCCGACAGTGAACTGAGGATGCCGTCTAATTCGGCATCATGAGGTGTTATATTATTATTTTGTGACATACCTATACGGTAGCGTATGGAACGGTCAATATCCAGGGGAGTGCGGAATATGTCTGTATCCTGAGACCGTACCCTTAGTAAGGGTATAAAGCATCCTGCGTATGCGAACCTGTATGCTCCGGCAGGGAACGATGGAAAGGCACTGTTGTGATTGAACTGAAATCGGCTGAAGAGATCGAAGCTATGCGTCCGGCAGGCGCATTTGTAGGGAAGATACTGGAACATTTACGTGAAACGACGACTGTTGGCACGAATCTGCTTGATATAGACAACTATGTTAAAGGGCAGATCAAATCCCGCCCCGATGCGCAGTCATGCTATGTAGACTATGCCCCGGATTTCGGCACAGGGCCGTTCAAACACTACATCTGCACTTCGGTCAATGATGCCGTGCTGCATGGGATGCCCTATGATTACGATCTCAAAGACGGGGATCTGGTCAGCCTTGACCTGGCTATCAATGTTGGCGGTTGGGTAGGCGATTCGGCTATCAGCTTCGTTGTCGGTGAAAATAAGAGGCCTGAAGACCTCCGCCTTATCCAGTGCACGGAAGAAGCGCTGCATGCAGCTATACGCAAAGCCGTTCCGGGCAACCGTCTGGGGGATATCTCGGCGACTATCGGTGAGATCGCTGCCGGCTACGGATACCCTGTCAACCTTGAGTTCGGCGGGCATGGCGTCGGCCATATTATGCATGGCGAGCCGTATGTTGCCAATGACGGGCGTGCAGGCCGCGGATTCAGGCTGCGCCCCGGGCTGGTCATCGCTATTGAACCATGGTTCTTTGAAACGACTGATGAGCTTTACCAGGATGAACGCGACGGCTGGACCCTTAAATCTGTTGACGGGTCGCGCGGGGCTCACAGCGAGCATACTATTGCGGTTACGGATGACGGTCCGATTGTCCTCACGCGGCGGCCGAATGAAAAAAATTTTCTCAGATAGGCTATACGGTATAGCGGTAAGAATTGAAATATAGCCCGGGCATGGAATCCGTAGATTTGCGTGTTTTAGTGTATATTTCAGGCACCATGCAGGCAGTTTTGTGCGGAGCCTGTTAAAAAATCGGCTATTGCGGGGCGTGTTATCGGCATAACGCTAGTCTTATATGTGTGGCTGACTATGACTTTACCCAGGACTTAGGCGAAGCTCGCACTAAATTCACTACGATCACCCGGGCGGTAGGCCTGGATTCCCTGCGCCGTAAAATCGCCGGCCTGGAAAAGGAAGCGGCAGCCCCCGGCCTGTGGGATGACCAGGATAATGCTCAGAGGGTGACAAGCCAGCTGGCACAGGCGCATAACGAACTGAAACAGCTCGAAGATATCGGCAGCAGGCTTGACGATATTGAGGTGCTGTACAGCCTCGGCAGCGAAGAAGAAGACGCAGACAGCAGGGATGAGGCCCGTGAGGAGCTGAAAGCCCTGAGCAGAGAGCTGTCAGATGTAGAGATACAGACACTCCTTGACGGTGAATACGATAACCGTGCTGCAGTGGTGACTATCCGTTCCGGAGCCGGCGGGGTGGACGCCGCAGACTGGGCCCAGATACTTATGCGCATGTATGTGCGGTGGGCGGAACGCCATGGGTACAGGCTTCAGGTCATGGACACATCATATGCCGAAGAAGCAGGCATTAAATCGGCGACATTTGAGATCGATGCGCCTTATGCGTATGGAAAGCTTTCAGTAGAAGGCGGCACGCACAGGCTGGTGCGCATCTCGCCGTTCGACAATAATTCACGCCGTCAGACAAGTTTTGCTGCTGTGGAAGTTATCCCGCTTGTCGAGCCGACAGACCACATTGATATCCCGGACTCTGATATCCGTGTGGATACGTATATGTCGCATGGCCCGGGAGGGCAGGGTGTCAATACAACGTATTCAGCTGTACGTATCACCCATCTTCCTACGGGGATAGTGGTCACGATGCAGGATGAACGCAGCCAGATCCAGAACAGGGCCGCAGCCATGTCTGTCCTCCAGTCCCGCCTTCTGGTCATCAAACAGGAGGAAGAGGCGGCTAAAAAAAAGGAGCTTGCCGGCGATATCAAGGCCAGCTGGGGGGATCAGATGCGGTCCTATGTGCTGCACCCTTATCAGATGGTCAAAGACCTTCGCACGGGCTATGAAACGTCAAATACCCAGAATGTATTTGACGGAGACATCGACGGGCTCATTGATGCGGGTATCCGGTGGAGGCATCAGCAGCGCAAAGGATCCGGTAATGCTTAAGAACTTTAATAGCATACACATGTTACGGAAAGCTGGGATGGAACAACCATGGCACTGATCTCATTAAAGCATGTCAGCAAAATATACCCCCGCGCTTCGCGGCCAGCGCTGGATGATATCAGCCTCACTATCAGCAGGGGTGAATTCGTTTTCCTTGTGGGGGCATCCGGCGCGGGCAAGAGCACGCTTCTCAGCCTTCTCCTGCGTGAGGAGGAAGCTACTGACGGCGATATCCGTGTTGCAGGCAATGACCTCCGGCGCATGCCTGACCGCCATGTCCCGCGGTACCGCCGTACAATCGGTTTTGTCTTCCAGGACTATAAACTCCTGCCGAACAGGACAGTTTACCAGAATGTGGCATTTGCCCTTGAAGTGATTGGTACCAAACGTTCCACTATCAGGACCCTTGTCCCTCAGGTGCTGGAAGCTGTTGGGCTGAAGGGCAAGGAAGACAGGCTTCCGCATGAGCTTTCTGGCGGGGAAGTCCAGCGTGTGGCTATTGCGCGCGCATACGTGAACCATCCCCAGATCATCCTTGCAGATGAGCCTACAGGCAATCTTGACCCTACGACTTCAGTGGGGATCATGGAGGTCCTTGATGCTATCAACCGTACCGGGACAACAGTTGTTATGGCTACGCACAATGAAGAGATCGTCAATTCCATGAGGCGGCGTGTAGTTGAACTCCATACAGGGGAGATCGTGCGTGATGAACGCAAAGGAGGGTATGATTCCTCCGTTTATTTCCCCGACAAGGAAACTGAAGCACAGGCATCTTCAGGGCAGAACAGTGAAGGCAGGGATGATAAGCCTGCCGGCAGTACGGATCGGGCAGCAGATAAGGGGTACAAGGAAGGAAGTGTCCCGGCCGGCGATGAGGCTGAGGACGGCGGCCTGAAACGGCTTGCCAATAGTGTGCATTCCGGCCGTACCGGACGGTATGCCGATACTTTCCAGTCTGCAGAAGATACGCTGACATGGGGCAAAGGCCTGCTGCCTGAAAACAGCGGCAGCCCGGACCAGCCTGACAATCCGGGACATGATACGCACGAGGAAGGCGGCAACTGATGCGTTTACGATTGATCCTTTCTGAAACATGGTCAAGCCTGAAGCATAACGGGATCATGGTAGTGTCGCTTATGCTTGTGACCTTTATCTCCTTCCTGTTCATCGGCGCTTCTGTGCTTACCCAGGTGCAGGTGCAGCAGGCGAAAAACGACTGGTATTCGCAGGTGGAAGTTGTCGTATGGCTGTGCCCCGACGGTTCAAGCCAGTCTGCGAACTGTTCTGCGGGGAAATCCCCTACTCAGGATCAGATAGTCGATATTGAGAATTCGATCTCCGATGATACGGATGGCGCTGTAGCACATATGTCTTTCGTCAGCAAAGAAGATTTTTATAAAAATACGTTCCTTAAAAGGTATCCGGGCGGCGTCTACAAGGGGAGGACCCTGACAGCCGGGGATATGCAGGACTCTATTCATCTCAAGCTGAAAGATCCTAATAAGTATAAGATCGTTTCCGAGGTCCTGGCTAATAAGAAGTATGTGGAAAGCGTCGAGGACCAGCGCGATGTTTTCGACCCGATCCTTCGGGTCATGAATAATGTGACTGTTGTTGTCATAGTCCTGGCTGCAGTTATGGTCCTTGTGGCGATCCTGCTTACCAGTACTACTATCAGGCTGTCCGCGGCTTCACGCAGGACCCAGACTGAGATTATGCGGCTTGTCGGGGCGTCGAACTGGACGATCCGCATGCCGTTCATACTTGAGGGGATAATCGTTACCCTTATTGGGGTAGCCCTGTCATGCGCTGCCCTCGGGGTGATCGTCAAAGTGTTCATCACAGACTGGGCTGCGCAGAATGTGGCATGGATGACGATGGTCAATATCAATACGGTGCTTATGATGTCGCCGTTCCTCATCGCCGGTGCGGTGCTCCTGTCGATTATTGCCTCATCTGTTTCCCTCCGCAGGTATCTGAAGGTATAGGTGCATATGAACGCATATATGCGTTGAGCTGAAAACATTGGAAAATAAGGTATTATATACGGTATAGGCTCGGATATGCAGAATAAGTCACCTGTATTTTTGCTATTGCACGGCTATATCGCTTAGGATAGATAAGCAGGTTCGTATGGATAAACAGGCAAAAGCTATTGCTGTGAAGGATGGAAGGACTGGTATGACGACTATATGGAGCAGGGTATCCCGGTTACGGCCGGCTGTGGGGCTGGCTGTATCCGCCGTACTTATCAGCGGTATGGCTGCGGCATCGCTGGCAGGGGCAGGTGCTCCGCGCGCCTATGCCGACCCGTATAAAGATCTGACTGCGGCCCAGACGAGCCAGGCAAATGTCAGGAAAAAACTTGCCGGGGTCAACTCAGACCTCCAGCAGACTGTGCTGCAGCTTAATGACCTGGTGAACAATCAGATACCTGCTGCGGAAGATGCATCAAATTCAGCACAGGATACGGCTTCAAAGGCGCAGCAGACAGCCCAGGAAGCTGCCCAGCGCCTGGCCGCAGCTAAAAATGACAGGGCCGCCCTTGAAGAACGTATCCGCCAGACCGGCATAGACTATGATGATTCAAAAGCTGCGGTTGCCCAGTCAGCGCGGGAAAGCTTCCACAGTTCCGCTTCCGGCCAGATCATGAATGTAGTGACCAAATCGAAAAGTGCGGACAGCTTTATTGAAAACATGCAGACAAATTCAGCTGTGGCACGTGTGGAAGCCAATGAGGCAGACGATGCCGCACATACCCTGAGTGCGTCGCTGAACCGGCGCCAGCGACTTGAGGCTATAGAACAGCGTGTTTTCTCTCTGAAACAGCAGGCTGATTCTGCGTCGGCAGCTGCACAGTCTGCGGCTGACCAGGCGCAGCAGAAGGCAGCAGGCCTTGCACGGCTGCAGGAACAGTCCCAGCAGAAGCAGGCTGAGCTTACTGCGATGCAGAGCCAGCTTACTACGCAGGAAGCCAGGGAAGCTGTGGCTGTGCTCCAGGCCCAGCAGGCAGTTGAGCAGTATAACAGGCAGCTTGCTGCGCAAAGGGCTGCCGAGCAGGCCCGGGCTGCACAGCTGGCTGCCCAGCAGTATAACGCCGAAGCGGCCAGAAGGGCAGCTGCGCAAAGGAATACATCAGGATCATCTTCCCAAGGCAGGGATACAGCCCCGGCAGTGATCCCGGCACCGGCGAACCCAGGTGCTACCGCACGGGGTATGAATTATTCCGTGCCGGGTAACTGCTCTGCAACTGCCACCACATGTTACGGCCATGCCACCGGGCGCACGTCTGTTCTGGGCGGGGCCTATCCGTGGAGCCAGTGCACATGGTGGGCGTATATACGCCGTACTCAGCTTGCGCTGCCGGTAGGGTCGTATCTTGGCAACGGCGGGGAATGGGCATCTAAGGCTGCGGCTTTAGGATATTATGTGAATAATACCCCGCACGTGGGTGCGGCAGTATCCTTCCTTCCCGGGCAGGTGGGCTCATCGCCGGTTTACGGGCATGTGGCTGTTGTCGAACGTGTGAATGCGAACGGGACGATCCTTATTTCCGAATGCGGAGCCAAGAACCATGGAAGGATATTAACCCGCATACTGGGAAATGCAGGTTCCTATCGCTATATCCATTACTAGGCCTGTGCGCAGGCTCGAGGCATCCCGGGGTACCGGCAGGCGCGGCAGGCAGCAGCCATATGATTCATATCAGTATTTCTCTATAAAACAGGGGGTATCGGTATGCCGAAGAATAACAGTGCCGGCACACAGACAATAGCAGTGAACAGGCGCGCCCGACATGATTACACTATTGACAGCACGGTTGAGGCCGGGCTTGTCCTGCAGGGGACCGAGGTAAAAAGCCTGCGCGAAGGCAGGGCATCATTGACCCAGTCTTTTGTCAGCATTGACCCGCATCATGAGATGTGGCTTGAGGGAGCGAATATCCCTGAATACCTTAATGGCACATGGACGAACCATGCCCCGAAACGCAAACGCAAACTGCTTCTCCACGCTGACCAGATCATGCGTTTTGAACGCGGCGTTGAGGCCAAAGGGTATACAATTGTGCCGCTGTCATTGTACTTTAAGGACGGCAGGGCAAAAGTCGAGATCGCGCTTGCAAAAGGCAAACGCGAGTATGATAAACGCCAGGCCCTGCGCGAGCAGCAGGACAAGCGCGATGCCCAGCGGCAGATGCGTCTGCATAATCTAGGGGCTGCCTGAACATTTTACGTGCTGTGGCTTTTCTCACGTTTGTGGAATACCGCATGCTGCCTGCTGTATTGTTGATAGAGGCATAATTTATGTGCCAGAGGTATACAGCATGTAACTGAACGATCGAGGAGGCCATAGTGGCAAAAGAAATTACTGTACTTGTAGGAAGCCTTCGCAGAGGCTCGATTGCCCGTAAGATTGCCAGGGCAGTTATCCCCATGTTCCCTGAAGGGTATAACACGCGGATAGCAGAGATTGGCAATCTGCCTCTGTATAACGCAGATTATGATAATCCTGAAGAGGATTATGCCCCCCTCCCGCAGAGCTATACTGATTTCCGCAATACTATCAAGGCCAGTGATGGCGTACTCTTTGTGACTGCTGAGAATAACCGTCTCGTCCCTGCAGTAATGAAGAATGCTATCGATGTGGCTTCCAAGCCTAACGGCGATGTAGCGTGGAAAGGCCTGCCTGCAGGGATAATCAGCCATTCTGTAGGCGCGATGGGCGGTTACAGCTCACAGAAGTCCCTGCGCCTGGCATTATCATATTTTGATATGCCGCTGATGGGGCAGCCTGAGGTGTTCCTGGGCAAGTCGGCAGATATGGTCAACGGCAGCGGGGAATTCGCCAGTGAATCTACCCGCAATTTTGTCAAAGGCTATATCGACGGTTTCGTCAGGCTTGTAGAACAGAATCCCCGGCATTAGGTGCGGGGCATGTGGTGCAGGGGCTGTTCGGCCGGGCTGGTATTGGAGTCGGGCAGGCCTGGCGCAGAATCTGTCCTGCACGTCTGCAGCGGTGTTATGCCGCAGGGTACCGTATAAGGCGCTCTGCGGTTTTTGTGTATATTCGGCGCGTATGAGGGCAGATAATACAGGGTTCCGTTAGAATTGGAACCATGTGTGGAATTGTGGGATATGCCGGTAGAGGCATTGCATGCGGGAAGCCGCTGGAAGTATGCTTGCAGGGCCTGAAGAGGCTGGAATACCGGGGGTATGATTCAGCGGGAGTAGCCCTGGCGGCCCCCGGTATGGGCAAAGTCGCTGTACGTAAAAAAGAAGGCAGGCTCAATAACCTTGTCGATGATATAGAGAGGCATCCTCTTCAGGATGCGACTGTTGGTATTGGGCATACGCGATGGGCGACGAACGGCGTACCCAGCGATACGAATTCGCATCCCCATACCAGTGAAGACGGGCGTATTGCCCTTATCCACAATGGCATTATTGAAAATGCGCCCCAGCTTAAATTCGAGCTTCAGTCTGAGGGATACCATTTTGCGTCGAGTACAGATACCGAGGTGGCTGCAAAGCTTCTGGGCAAGATCCAGGACCAGATCATCAGCGAGGAAGGCAAGCCGGACCTTTTCAAGGCTATGCGCCGCACAGCGCGTATGGTCACCGGCACCTTTACCCTTCTGGCGGTAGATGTGCGCCAGCCTGATATAGTAGTCGGCGCGCGCCATGATTCCCCTCTCGTCGTGGGGATCGGGGACGGGGAGAACTTCCTCGGGTCTGATGTTGCAGCTTTTGTTGCGTATACGAAGAAAGCCCTTGAACTTGGGCAGGACGAAGCCGTCATGATCAGCGCAGATGCTGTTACGGTCACTGATTTTGACGGTAATCCGGCGCAGCCGAGAGAATATACTGTTGACTGGGATATGTCGGCTTCTGAAAAAGGCGGCTGGGATTCCTTCATGGACAAGGAGATCCATGAGGAACCTGTGTCTGTACAGAATACCCTTCTGGGGCGTTTCGATATGGAGAACAGCCTTGACCTTGATGAAGTCCATATCAGTGAAGATGTTTTCCGGTCTGTCGATAAAATAATCGTTGTAGCATGCGGTACGGCTTCTTACGCAGGCCTTGTGGCGAAATATGCCATTGAGCATTGGGTCCGCATACCGGTCGAAGTGGAGCTGGCCCATGAATTCCGGTACAGGGACCCTATCCTGACCCCGCATACTTTAGTGGTAGCGATCTCACAGTCAGGGGAAACTATGGATACCCTGATGGCGCTGCGGCATGCAAGGGAACAGGGATCGCGCGTCCTCGCTATCTGCAACACGCAGGGTGCGACTATCCCGCGGGAATCAGACGCGGTGCTGTATACCCATGCAGGCCCGGAAATTGCTGTAGCTTCTACAAAAGCTTTTGTCGCCCAGATCACTGCAGCTTATCTGGTCGGGCTGTACCTGGCACAGATAAAAGGGACAATGTACCGGGACGAGATCCGCGAAGTGATCCGGTCCCTGAAGGATATGCCTGCAAAGATCCAGGAAATACTTGATACCCAGGCTGATGTTATTGAACAGGCTGCACGGAGGCTCGCCGGTGCACGGTCTTTCCTTTTCCTGGGCCGCCATGTGGGATATCCTGTTGCACTTGAAGGCGCGCTTAAGCTGAAAGAGATCGCCTATACGTTTACCGAGGGTTTCGCCGCCGGCGAGCTCAAGCACGGGCCGATCGCCCTGGTGGAAGAAGGCGAGCCGATAGTCGTTATCGTGCCGCCTGCACGCGGGCGCAATATCCTCCACTCAAAGGTCATTTCATCTATCCAGGAAGTGCGTGCCCGCGGGGCCTACTGCATTGCAGTCGCGGAGGAAGGCGATGATGATGTCAGGGATTATGCTGATGTAGTGTTCTGGCGTCCGCAGTGCCCGACGCTGATGAGCCCGCTGGTGGACGTAGTGCCTTTGCAGCTGTTCGCAATGGATATGGCAAAACTGAAAGGCTACGATGTTGATAAGCCCAGGAATCTGGCCAAATCGGTGACCGTAGAATAGCTGTGTCCCCGGCAAGGAGAGGTTATGCTGAGATCTGTAACGTTAGCGGATATAAGCGGTGCGGTTGCTTACCCCGGGCCCGGAGATTCCAAATACACACGCGGGGTAGTAGGGCTTATCACCGGCTCGGATAAATATCCCGGGGCTGCTGTGCTTGGCGTCACTGCAGCGGCAAAGGCTGGCGCCGGATATATCCGGTATATGGGTACGGAATATACGCAGCAGCTAGTTCTCCAGTCAAGGCCTGAGCCGGTTATGGGGATCGGCCCCGGGTCGCATATCGATGCATGGGTCATAGGCTCCGGTATGGCAGATACCGGCAGCGCATCTGTAGGGGAAGCCAGGCATGAAGCGGCGGAAGCTGTGTTTGATGCCTGTGCCGGGTCGGGAGGCAGCGGTGCAGGCACCAGCGGATACTGTGTTGTTGATGCGGGCGCTTTGCCCTATTTCACACAGGCAGCGGTACGCTATGCTGTTCCCGGTACCGGCAGTGTGCGGAACGCTGTTGTTACGCCTCATGCGGGGGAGGCTGTTTCGATGCTGGGAATATGCGGTTATGATGTGGACCGGACAGAAGTGGAAGGTGATCCTGAAAAATATGCGGTACTGCTTGCACAAAAGCTTGCATGCGGTGTTGTGCTGAAGGGGTCCCCCACGGTCATCTGCAGCCCAGATGCGCCTTATCCCGTCTGCCTCAATTCAACACACTGGCTTGCAACTGCGGGCACAGGGGATGTGCTGGCCGGGATTATGGGAACCCTTCTCGCTCAGAACAGTGAGGCTATAAATAGAGGCGGGAAGGATATTCAGACTGTCGCTGCTGCTGCCGTATTCATCCATAGCCTTGCCGCCGGCCTTGCCTCAGAGGATGGCCTGAGCGTGGAAAGGCTTTTTGCCGAAGATATGCAGGGAATACAGGATGGTATCAGGCAGGATACACAGGGCAGGAAAAGCGGGCAGAGCGCCCGTGAGGGGCATCCTATCACCGCAACGGATGTATGCGCACAAATACCTTCTGCTGTCGGCCTGGTGCTCTCCCGGAAACAGGGCAGGGGATGAAACAGCACCGCTGGGTCACTGAAGAGCCGGATATCCCTTTTGACCTGCCTGTACTATATGAAAACAACGCCATTATCGTTGTGGATAAGCCCCATTTCCTGCCGACAATGCCGCGGGGCATGTGGTACAGGTCAACGGCAGTCATGCGGCTCCGGAAACTCTACAATTGTGATGATATTATCTCGGCGCACAGGCTGGACAGGATGACTGCAGGGGTGATGGTATTCGTCCGCGACCCCAGGTACAGGCGTGCATATCAGATGCTTTTCCAGAACCATGAAGCAGATAAGGTATACGAATGCCTTGCCCCGATGAAGCCTGCAGCGGTCCCAAGTTTTGGTACTTTGCGCCCCTGCTGTGGATCTCCCGGCTATCCTGCCCAACCTGGGCATGATGTCTGCACTGGCTGTTCCAGGCGTTATACGCGTCACAGCCGGGCCTGCCCTTTCCCCCTTCTGCGCTGCTCGCGCATCGTTAAAGACCGCGGAACCCTGCAGGCATATGAGGTCCCGGGCGCTGTCAATGCACGCACGCTTATAACACTTAGTGCAAACCAGCCGGCTGAAGCCGTCCGCCGTGGTTTCCGTGCCTATACGCTGTACCCTTTTACCGGCAAAACGCATCAGCTTCGTGTGCATATGAACAGCATAGGCCTGCCAATCATGAATGATATGTGGTATCCGCAGGTGCGGGAGCAGGGATATGATGATTTCAGCCATCCGCTGCAGCTTGTAGCGCGGCAGCTCAGCTTTACCGATCCCGTTACCCATGAAATACGGGTTTTCAGATCACGGTACCCCCTTTCTGCCGACACGCTTTATATCCCGGAATAGGAACAGGGACCGGATAAAAGCCTGAAAAAGGTTTGGGATCCGGTGTAGCATCCATAGTGGAGGTCGCGAAGATATGGCAGCGCAGAAAGGTCGCACGAAGTTCTCCGTCCGGAGGCTGGGCCGCAGCCTGTCAGCCAAGGAGACTTACAGCAACGGCCATCTTACCCATGAGGCTTTTATCTCCCTCGCAGTCCTGACAGCGATCACATTCCTGGGCAATTTTACCCAGCTCCAGCTTTCCTCAGCGCTGCCTACTATGGTCCATGAGTTCCATATAAGCGTAACAACAGGGCAATGGATGACATCAGTATTCCAGCTCGTTATGGGTGTTATGGTGCCGCTGACCGCTTTCCTCACACGGAGGTTCACGACCAGGCAGATAGTACTGGCATCTATGGCCATATTTATTGCGGGTTCGATACTTGCATGGGCCGGTCCCACTTTTGCTGCTGTACTTTCAGGGCGTATACTTGAGGCAATTGGTACAGGCGTTTTATGGCCTGTGCTGCAGATCGCAGTATTTTCAGTTATTCCGATGTCGCGCCGCGGGGTTGCTATGGGGACGGTAGGGATGGCTATGAGTGTTGCCCCAGCTCTGGGGCCTACTTTGGGCGGGCTCCAGACAGATAATTCAGGATGGCGTTCCATATTCTTCACCCTTGCAGCTGCAGGTATTATCGCTTTCATCCTCGCCTTTGTCTGGCTGAGGAATTTCAGCGATAATGATGCTTCTGCCAAAACAGATTTCTTTTCTGTGATGCTTTCCGTTTTTGGCTTTGGCGGCCTGATGTTCGGTTTTACGAATATCGAAGCATATCCTCCGTCCCATCCGCAGGTCTGGATCCCGGCCAGTATAGGGATTATTGGGATCATATGGTTTATCGCAAGGCAGCTCCATGCTGCGAAGAAGTATAAGCAGGCTGTTGCAGCAGGGGAGCCGGCGGAAGGGGATGCCGTATCTGCCGGGCTCTCCGGCGTATCTGGGGCAGCGGCAGATGTCACTGGAAAGGTCGGCGCAGCAACGGGGCACGGCAGCGATCCCAAGGCCCTGCGCCAAAATCATAATACTGTGCAGCCGCCTCTGCTCGACTTGAGCGTGCTGAGGAACCGCAGCTTCTGCGTGGGAACGATCGTTGCTGCTTTGAGCTTCTTTGCGTTCAGCTCTATTACAGTCATTATCCCGCTGTATATACAGGATGACCGCGGATTTACAGCTACGATGAGCGGGCTTATTATGCTGCCGGGCGCTTTGGGGCAGTGTATCGCCCAGTTTTTCGGCGGGCGCCTGCTTGACCGTTTCGGGGCGCGCCCTGTGGCCCTTCTAGGTACCAGCATTTTATGCATAGGGACCGTCATGATGAGTATGATAGACCTCCATACGGGGATATGGTGGGTTTCTGTCTGCCAGTTTATACGCCAGATCGGCATGGGCTTCACCCTGATGCCAGTAACAACATGGTCGCTGAACTGTCTGGAGCCTCAGGAGGTGTCTGCGGGGTCGGCAGTCACTAACACTGCCAGGCAAATAGCCGGGGCTGTAGGGGCGCCGATACTGGTGATCCTTATGGATATAGTGGCGAAAGCGCGTTTTGCCTTCCTGTCGGGAAGCGCCCCCGTGCAGTCCCTGCGCATTATTTCCAGCATTTTTGCTGTTAAATGGGTTTTGAGGATATCGGCAGTTATTGCATTTATTATGGTGATGCTGGTGCTGTTTGGTATCAAAGGGTCAGGTGCAGGGTCATCGCATGATGTAGCGCATCGGGCTGTCGCACGGATGAACCGTGAGCTGGCGAAGCATCATCTTCCCGTCCTGCACACAATGTGAATATATCCGGACTACGGCCTGCACCAGCAACAGTATTGGCGCGGTACGGGCATGTGTAGCCTATTTCCTGCCCTGTGCCGTGCGTGTATAAATAATATCCATTCCTTTGAATATAAGGTCGGGATCGTATATATCAATAAGACCTGAACGCCGGGCATCTTCTTCGACAACATGCCCCAGGCCGCCCGTCATGATGACGGTCAGATCTTCTGAATATTCTTCCCTGCAGCGGCTGACGATATGCCCCAGGCCGCCGAGGAAGGTGTAATACAGCCCTGCCCGGATAGCATCACTGGTGTTTTTGGCAAGTATAGTATCCGGACGGGTGATCTCCACATTCGGCAGCTGTGCCGTATCCCCGGCGAGGGCGTGCGCCGAAGCCTGCAGCCCCGGGCTGATCGCACCCATAATGATCGAACCTTGAGGGTCAACGATATTATATGTTGTAGCCGTCCCTATATCAATGACCAGTGCCGGGCGGGAGTACAGATGGTATGCCGCAACGCAGTCAGCCAGGCAATCGGCACCCATGCTCTTAGGGTCATCCATTTTTACATTGATGCCGGTTTTGACACCGGGGCCAACGATAACGGGGGAGCGGCCTAAAAACTTGATAATGCCTGCGCGGAAGGAGTGCATGATCTGGGGGACGACGCTGGAAATAATAACGCCTTCAACGTCGGAAGGCTTGTAGGAGCTCAGCGCCAGGAACTGGAGGAGCCCTATGCCGTATTCATCGCCGGTACGGGAAATATGGGTAGCCATACGGTACGTATTGATGATCTGCCGTGCAGGTGCAAGCTTCTGTACGGTGGGGCCCTTCCCCTCTGAGGGAGTATCAAGGAACCCTGTAACGATATTTGTATTGCCGATATCTACTGCAACGAGCATCTGCACCTGCCTTATCAGATCGTGTACTTTCCGTACCGTTTACTGATATTGTATCTTCCTGCAGGCCAAACCGTCAGCGGGCATAGGCCTGGGGCCCCGGCGCCGGCAGGCAATTTGAGGAAAGTGCCCGAGTGAATATTTCCCGGTGGAAGAGAATGACCGCCATGTTGTCGGGCATACTACCGGCTGGCAGGACAGGCGCCTTTATCTGAGCCCTATCGGGATCCCCAGGCGGATACCATTGCCTCGATAATATCCAGTTCGACACGTTCGTGATAGGCCAGACGCCTGAGGAGTTTGACGGATGTCCATTCTTCATGGCCGGTTACCGCATCCACCTCAGCATCGATTGAATCGATGACATTCATTGCATATGCATGGGAGGCCACAAGTTCCTGTTCGAGGTCAGGCAGCCTGTCACGATCAGGCAGCCCGCAGCGGGGGATGTAGTATCGGGATTCTGTATCGGCTATATGCCAGAAAACAAGCCGGGGGGTACGCCAAGTCGCGTAGGAAGCTATCTGCTGATTGGGATCGTCAAAGTCCAATGCCTGTGCCGGGATTGTATGGAGCAGCCGGATCGCTCTGTTATGCTGCGCCAACAGGATAGTCCGTGTCCACAGCCTTTGCTGGATAGTAGCGGGTAACCGATCCTGAGCGAAAGACTTCTCATCACCTTCAATACGTTCTGCAACAGTGAAGGGGCCATAAAGCTCCCTGAACCGGGCTAATGCCTGCGATTCAGACTCACCTTGTACCACACTGCCCCATAGGTCGTGATCGAAAGACCACACAGCTGAGCCGGCGTCGTATCGCATGCCGACTCCGTTTTCAACGAATGTCCGTCTATGCATTTCGATCCTCCTTATTTGTACAGTGCAGATTCTCATCTGTGCATATGCATTTTGATACTATCCTCGCTCTTCAAGATACCACTTGTTATGCTGCTGAGAATACCCAATCAGATCTGGAAACTGCCGCTGGGAACAAAGCGCAGAAGCACCAGTGCCGCGATCATACAGGCGGTGATGACGGCTGCGGTTATATCGCGGGCTGTAAAATGCATCGGATGCCACGTGGAGCGGTGGGCTGTGCCGGTGTAGCACCGCGCATCCAGTGCATCGGACAGGTGGTGCGCGTGCCTGATAGCTGCAGCCAGTACCGGTATAACAAGGGAAGACAGGGATTTTGCCTGTGTGCGCAGGCTCCCGTACCCTATAGATGCCCCGCGCGCAGCCTGAGCATGACGAAGGTGGCGGAATTCCCTTGAGAGCACAGGCATAAAACGCATCCCTAGCGTGAGGGTGAATGCTGCATCATGGGTCGGGACATTGAACAGTTTCAGCGGCGATATAAGCGATTCAAAAGCGTCAGACATACGCATAGGGGGGATGGCCATAAGGAGCAGAGCGCCAATACAGACCATCAGTATAAGCCGCATGGAATAGATCAGCGCCGTCCATACGCCGGCAGTGGTAATAAGGAAATCCCCCCAGCGGATAAGGGGCTGCCCTGTGCGCGTGAACAGGGCATTGAGCACTCCCATAACAATGAAAAGGGCGATAAACCCTTTGAGCCTTGCCCACAGGTCGCGGATACTGGCGCGCAGCAGGACGGCTGCGGATAGCGTGACCGTTGCCGACCACAGCAGCATGGCGCCGTTGGAGACCGCAAAATAACTGACCATTACTGCCATGGCGCATAAGATCAGTGTGCGGGGATCAAGGCGCGACAGAGGGGAGCCCTGCGGGGTGCAGCGGGCAGCTGTCCCGGGCGGCGGACCGGTTTTTTGGCCGGTATCTGAAGGCTGCGGCTGTTGTGTATGTGTACCCGTATCCGTTGTGCCCCTGTCCGTATCGGTACTATGCCCAGGCTCGGTACCGGGATGGAGGAGCACTACGCGTTCAGCATTCCCGGCTGCCACATGCAGGGAATGCGTGATGATGACAATAGTGGCTCCTTCTTTGTGGAGCTTCCGCAGGATCGAAAGGATGTGTTCCTGCGCATGGGTGTCCAGGCCCACTGTCGGTTCGTCAAGCACAATGATATCAGGTTTATTGGCGAGTACCCCTGCTATGGCCGCAAGCCGGCGTTCCCCGCCCGAGAGGTCCCATGGCGAACGCTGCCTGAGATGTTCAATCCCTACAAGTTTCAGCATTTCGTCCACGCGCTTACCCGCCTCATCGGGAGGAAGCCCCAGGCATGCAGGGCCGTACGCGATATCATCAGCTACAGTATCGGCAAACAGCTGGTTCTCCGGATGCTGCATGACATACCCGATGTGCGAACGGACCTTTGTGCGGTTTTTGCGCGCAAAAGCATCCATGCCGTCTACAGCCACGCTCCCGGACCGGGGTTTCTCCAGAGCGCACATAAGCATGGCGAGGGTAGATTTCCCTGTACCGTTTTCCCCGCATAGGGCGACAAATTCACCTTTACGGATGCCGAGCGACAGCCCGTTTATGATGTCAGTGTCGCTGCCCGCATACCTGTAGCTGATATGCGAGAGCCCAACTGCTGCGGTGCGATTATCCGGAATGCCGGTATTGCCGCCTGAAGGGGAGTCAGATATGCCCGGCAGGGCAGTACCCCCCGGAATGCCATGCCTGCCGTCGGAGACAGTATTATTATGCGTAAAATTATTATGCGTAAAGATATGAGATACGGGGATGCCGTACGGTTTTAGTGCTTCGTCCGTTATCTCTTCATCGTCGCCGGCGGTACAGGGATCAGCGCTTGACGTACTATACGGCCGATGTCCGGTCCCGGCCGGTGTTTCCTCTGCTGTCCTATCCTGGGGGCAGGGGCGGCAGTATTTTTCTGCGGGGCCGTCATACTGTACAGACCCGTGGCTTAAAGCGATGATACGGTCAGCCTGCGAAGCTTCCTCCATATTATGGGTAATAAAGATGACCGTAAGCCCCTGCCGGTGTGCCGAGCGGAGGGCTGCCATCAGTTTCTGCCTTCCCGCAGGGTCGATCATAGCGGTCGGCTCATCAAGGATAAGTATCTCCGGGTCCATAGCCAGCGCTGAAGCAATGGTCACGCGCTGCTGCTGCCCGCCGGAAAGGTCCATAGGGTCTGATCCTGCCTCTGCACGCATGCCCACTGTATCAAGGCATCCATATACACGCTGGGTAATAATATCTGACGGTACTCCAAGGTTTTCCGGCCCGAATGCCACATCATCCTCAACGATACTGGAAACTATCTGGTCCTGCGGGTTCTGGAATACTATGCTGATCTTTTTTTTCACCGCGGCGTATGCATCAAAATCGACAGCATCCGCCCCCGTATCCGCAGGGCTGCTGTTATATACCGTTGTCCCCAGCAGTGATACCTTCCCCGAATCCGGATGCGACAAACCTGCAATAATACGTGACAATGTTGTTTTTCCCGAACCGTTGTCGCCTACCAGGCAGACCCATTCGCCCTGCCGTATGCAGAGCGATATGCTGTCCAGCGCAGGGACAGCGGCATTGCTGTACACATATGTTACCGTGTCGAGTACAACAGCGGGGGGAGCGGTCAGATCAGCCATGAACGTCAGTCAGCTGTCCTTTTTGACCATGCGTGATACCGGTTTATAGCACAGAAAAGTGATCACAGCGTGCAGCCCCATCTTTATAAGGTTGAAGGGCAGATATGCCGGCAGGATCAGGGCGACATAACGCATAACATCAACGTGATAGTACAGAGGCGTTGCGGCAAGGTTAAGGGCCAGTGCTGCGGCAACAGCCAGGACAGCTCCTGTACCGAGTGCAGCCGCTGCGCCGGCCCGGGTATGGCTGCGTTTATATATGAATGCAGCCGGCATCGTGAAGCACAGCATGATAAGCATATTCATGGCCGCACCAACCGGGTTGGTAAACAGATGCGGGACATACGTGAGGATACTGACAGTTGCCCCTGCAGCCGGGCCGTATGCAAAAGCGGCAATAAGGCAGATAACACCGCTCAGGTCGTACTTGAGGAACGGCACTGCGGGGAATACGGGGAAAGATATGAAGCTCAGCGCTATCCCCAGCGCCACAAAAAGTGCATAGACTGCTATCTGCTGCGTGCCCCAGCCCTGTGTGCCGGCCCTGTTCGTTGAATGGCTGCCGGGATTATCCATATTTCCTCGTTTCTTCCGTCCGGACTATACCGTTGGCTCCGGAATCATACCGGATCAGCCGCTTTCGCGGGTCGCGGGCTCAACCGCCAGTAGGGGATCCCACCCTGCCCTGAAACTTGTGATACTTATAACACTAACACAGGCGCGGACAACCAGGCAGAAGCCTGCCGTATTCAGCGCTGGCTGAAGGTGCCGCGGTCTCCCCACTCCCAGGATCCGCCTCCGGCCCCGATCTGGAAATGGAGCTTGGCGATGCCCAGATCAATATATGCGAACATAGTGCTGTCCCGGCCGCCGATATATGCCTCAACAGACCCGCTTCCCGGATCATAGGAGAACATGGCAGGCTGGCGGTTCATTGCTGAAGGGGCTTTGGCGGCTGCAGCTACACCATCCATAAACCACTGGGGAGGCACGGCAGCAGTACCGGCAGAAGCAGTGCCTGCGGCAGCCTTGACAGTGAACAGTTCATCAGCGCTTTTCGATGGCCGGTGGGTCCGCTGGGTTTCGCACCGCTGTTCGTATGATTCTTCCATAAGCGCGCTGTACTCTTCCTGGTATCCGATAACAATGCCCAGGTACAGCTCTTCATTATCACTGATATCGCAGCAGCGTTCAGCTTCAGCCTTATCCCAGCTTCCGGCGACCCATCCTGTCTGGAGCCCCATAAGGACGGCGGACAGTACCAGGCGCTCGCCGTAGTATCCGGCTGCTTCGCGGGCTTCATCACTGCCTGCAGGACCGATAAGCGCAATAAAATTTTGTGCGTTCCTGAAATGCCCTTCTGCATTTGCCCGGGCGAATACCTGAGGGCAGTTTTCAATAAGCTGCATATGCAGGCCTGAAATCAGGTTCACTGCATCTATATTCTGGCGAAGCTGCCGGGACAGGTCGCTGTCGATCTTTTCATCTTCGTACATGCGCGTTGTGATCCGCACATTGACAGCATCAAGTAAAGAAGTGTGGAAATCAGCCATACCCGTATTATCCTCCAAAACCATAAAATGTTCCACTGTGATATCGATTTTCAGGTATCGGCGGTAAAGATGATAAAGGGGTATGCTAAAATTCAAAAGGTATTGATAATTGCTTGGTCCGAGGAGGGATCATGATTGAAACAGCACAGGCATTCGGTATAGATATTGGCGGATCGGGGATAAAAGGTGCGCCGGTAGACCTTAACGAAGGCAAATTCGCCGATGAGCGGCTTCGGATCCCCACCCCCGCGATATCTACGCCTGAGGCAGTAGCAGATGTTGCCAGGCAGATACTTGACCATTTTGATGTCCATGACGGCACTCCGGTCGGCATTGCGTTCCCGGCACCTATCAAGCCCGGGCGTCCTCTGGATTTTATGGCTAATCTCGATAAATCATGGATCGGTGTAGATATCAATCAGCTTATGAGCGAGCGTACCGGCCGGGAATGTCATGTTGTGAATGATGCCGATGCTGCCGGCCTTGCGGAAGCCCGGTTTGGCGCGGCCAGAGGGGTACAGGGCCTTGTGATCGCAACGACCCTGGGCACCGGTATCGGCAGCGCACTGATTATGGATGGCGTACTTGTACCCAATACGGAACTGGGGCATTTGGAGCTTGATGGTAAGGATGCGGAGAGGTATGCCGCGGATTCGGCGCGCTCTCGCAAAGACCTTTCATGGAAGAAATGGGGCAAGCGCCTGACGCAGTATTACCGCCTTCTGGAGCATTATTTCAGCCCCGATGTTTTCGTTGTGGGCGGCGGTGTCAGCAAAAAGAGCGAAAAATTCTTCCCCTATATCGATATCACTACGCCTATAATCCCTGCACAGCTGCTCAATGATGCCGGTATCGTCGGTGCAGCCTATTTCGCTTCACAGCAGGCCAGGCGCCAGGCATAGGCAGATCCTGCCTGATGCGCCTGCGGGGAGGCTGAGTACAGGTGCTACACTGTTGGGGTGGCTTACCAGTTTTCGCACCGTATAGATGAATCGCCTGTGAACCCTGTTGCCCGTGAGGCTGCGCGCCTGAAGGCACAGGGGATATCATTATCTGCGATGAATGATTCCAACCCTACCCATTGGGGACTGGCCCCGTCAGCGCTCCCTCAGGAGTATACTGCAGATCCGCGGGGCGATGCGTCTGCCCGTACCAGCCTTGCCCGGTTCCTGCATGAACGCCTCAGACGGGAACATACAGAGGATGCGGGATCAGATCCGGTATCTGAAGATAATCTGTATATACTCAGCTCAACATCCCAGGCCTATATGTGGCTTTTTATGCTGCTGTGCGATCCCGGTGACGCAGTGCTTGGCCCCAAGCCGGGGTACCCGCTTATTGAATCCATAGCCCGGCTTGCTTCCGTTGAAGCGGTACCATATACACTGTTTTATGACGGGCAGTGGAACATTGATCTGGAGGCTATGGAAGGCATAATACACAGGTATGCATCAGAAGGCAGGAAAATCAAGGCAGCCGTCCTGATCAACCCCAATAACCCTACGGGATCATATGTCAGGAAGCGGGAGCGTGAAGGCGTTATCAGGCTGTGCCGGGAAAATAATATTGCGGTTATTGCTGATGAAGTCTTCTTTGGGTATCCGCTTATGCTTGTGCCAGGCAGGGGAAGGATCGCAGGGGAAAGCCGCGTCCTTACTTTTGCTTTGGATGGGCTGTCGAAAGCGCTGGCTGCGCCTCACGCCAAAATAGGCTGGATCCAGGTAAGCGGCCCCAGGGATGACGCTGGTGAAGCTATGCGCAGGCTTGATATCATTGCTGATGATTTCCTCCCGCTTTCCCAGTTCCAGATCAGCGCCCTTCCCGGCCTGTTAAACGAGGTCCCATCCCGTACAGAGATTGTCCTCCGGCGTATACAGGAGAATCTCGCAACCCTGCACCGGCTGCTCGGGCAGGAGAGCGGTTCTACTGTTGATATGCTGAATGCTGAAGGCGGCTGGAACGTCCTCCTGAAATTCCCGGCGTCTGTGGATGAGGACACTCTGGCCTTGGAACTGCTGAACAGCTGCCATATTGTGCCGCAGCCCGGCTATTTTTTCGATATGCCGTCTAACGGGTATGTAACACTGTCCCTTCTTCCTGATCCCGAAGTATTCCGGGCACATGTACATGCCCTGCTCGCTGCAGTGGACAGGCTGGTGCAAGGTCCCGCCCTGAAACATAAATATAGGGTTTAGATCATAAATACGCTGGCAAGCAGATGATATGCAGCAGGCGCCATCGTTATAATGGCATGGGATCTTGAGGGGTCAAAAATCGTCAGCACAAGGAAGATAAGCTCAAAAAATGCAGTAAGTACAAGGATCCACATAAGTACTGCTGCTGCAGCCGGCGAGTGTGCTGCGGAATGTATTATGCGGCGCATTGCCGGACTTTTAGGGCTGTTTAACCTGACCGATTTTCCTGAGCTGCCCGATGCTGCTGCTTTCGTGCCTGTCCTGTCCATGGCCTGCAGACACCAGGTGGACAGGATAACAAAAATGGGGATAGAAGCCAGAGTGAGTATCCAGGAGAAGTCATTCATATAGCGCCAATCAACACCTCCCATATATGTTTCCATAAGGCACATTGCGAAGCTGAGGGCAATGCACAGCACGGTAAGCAGAAGGGTCCGCGACCTGCGGAGTGCGCGCAGGACAGAAGGGGATATAATGCAGACAACCAGCCAGCATAACGGTGCGAATATAAATATCCCGGCAATGATATTATCCGAGTACATCCAGGGGATAAGGCGCGGCTTATAGGAGTTGAAGAACGGGAACCCGCGGCTGGCTGTTGGCTGCAGCGGCGACCAGAAATAGGCCGCAAACCCCTGTACTACTGACTGTGCGGAAGGTTTATATGCAGTCAGATCATCAACAGTTATCTGGTATTTGCTGCCAAAATCAAGAATGGAACCAAATTTGATCTGGTTGTTGAGCAGGACAGGGAGCAGTCCTGCAACTGCTGAAATAAGTGCAGCAGCTGTAAGCCTGATCTGCTGCCGGGTTATGTTCCTGCGTGAGGCACCGGAAGCATGGGCTGCGGTACCTGCAGCAGCTGCGGCAGGCTGTGCTGCAGTGCCGCGCTGCGTCTGGAGCAATTCCAGATAGAGGGGGATAAGCAGAACTGCAGACAGGATAAACGGCGGGCGGCAGCCCGCAGTAAGTGCGATAGACAGTGTACCAAAAATAATATGGGGATAAGATATCCGGCTCTCTGCGGCATTTCCTGCATCGGCCCTGGTCCATGGCCGGTACCGTTTAAGGCCGGGATCATAGGTCCGGCGTGCGCCGAGCCAGAGCCAGAAGCCGAGCGCAGCGAAAAAAGTAGCGCTTGCTGTAGGGATGCAGTAGAAGGTCAGGTTTGTGAACAGCGAAATGATAGTACTGCCTGCCACCATCATAAGGGTCACAATAAGCGTCTGCCCTACGGATATATTGGGGAAATACCTTTTGAGGAACCTTACGAGTGCAAGTAGCCCGAAAATAACGGCAAGGCACAGGAACGCGAAACTGGCAACAATAGTATTCAGCCACAGCCCTCCGGTGTGAAACAGGGAGGTAACAGCCTGGAAGGGGAGGAAGGCAACAAGGGCGGGGACGATGCCAAAATAGGAATACCAGTGGTTGTTATAAAAGACGTAATCCCAGTAGATCGTTGTGCCATTGGCGAGGAGGGCGTTGCGTTCAGCTACTGATTGCGGGTGGTGTGCAGTGAGGAGCTGGGGGTCAACGGGCAGGTCAAGCCACGGCTGCCCTTTAAGGATAGCCTGTGCTGAAAGCTGGTACTGGCTGAAATCATATGTATAGCTTCCCGGATACTGGAGGTACACGCCCGAATCCTGAGTCCAGCCCAGGAAAATACCGCTGAGGACGGTTATCGCAATGCAGGGGGCAATAATGCATACAAAGAAAAATATGCGGAACCGTGCGGATCCCGGTTCAAGGGTGATCCTGTAAAGTTCTGAGCGGGGCCTGAGCAGGATCAGGAAACACAACAGTGCAAAAAGTATGGCGACGCGCAGCAGATTAAAAGAGAAAGGCGTGTCAGGGTTCGTTGTAATGGCGTGGAGGGCCAGATGCGACCCTGCAGAATCGCTGAACCAGACGCGCAGTTTCGCCCCCGGGCTGTGCCCCTGGGCTGTCAGCGTGGAAACTTGGGACGGCAGAGGGACATACGCAGTCCGCGTGACAGAGGGGCTGAACTGGACAGCCTTCCCTGAGATATAGGTGCTGCCTGAACCCGTGCAGCTGTCGATCCTTGTATGGATAGTGCCGAGGTTGTGAGCAGGAAGGTTAGCATAATCCAGATGTGCCCCTGAAGTGTCAAAAAAGACCTGCGTTATCCGCCCTTTTACCGGGATATCAATATAGGCGTGCGAAGGGTCAGTGATAGTAAGCGTATTCTCTGCAGATGCATAGCTCAGCCCTGTGCCGAAGCGGTTATCTGCGCGGAGCTGGACCAGGGAGAACGTTTCGGCGGTAGGCTGCACAGGCGGAGAGGCTTTCGATTTCCAGAATGAAAGGTTAAAAACTGAGGCTTCAAGGATAAGGGTAATAAGCGCTGCGGCAATAAGGTACACTGCAGTACGCGGAATATGTTTCCTGCGTGCCGCTGAGACAGATGGATACCCTTTTTTCGCCACATGAATATTGTAGCGTTACGGCTGCATGAGATGTCTAGTAAATTTGGGAAAATAGACAGAACCGCATAATGCAATCCATATACGAGGAGATAATGCCTATATTTCCACGTGGCTTTTTCAGTCGCCGCAGCAAACGCGAGCATAATGATGTGCCGACCGGCACGCAGGGACCGCAGGAGTTCCATGCATCCGGCCCATCCTCCGATTTCCGGCAGTCGCATAGCGGCGGGTTCGACAGCGTTTGGCAGGGGTACAGTATTTCGCCTTCTGTACAGCGGCATATTATCACTGATTTCCCCTACAGTGATAATTTCCCGTTCCCGCATATCGGATGGGCTGCGCTTGATGACAGCCTTTCGCATGACATTTCCGTGGGGCTTCCCGTCTCTGTGCTTATAGGGTTCTTTCCCGATGACAGCCATATTATCCCGATGGCATTTTGTGACAGCAGAGGGAATATATATGCGACAGATGAACAGTATCCGAGCATCAGCACCTCCAATGAACCTCTGCTGAGCTTTATGAAGGAAGCGGAGGGGCATTTTGCTGCCGGCCGTATCGAGGGGGCCGGATTTTTAGGCGGCGGGGAGGCGGACAGCAGTACCGTTTACGGTTCCCATGGCGCTGTAGTCCTTCGGGTGCCCGGTTCTGCACGCAGCCAATGGGTAGCGAACTGGCTTGAGTCAGATGGGAAATTTACCCTCGAACAGACCCTGTCGGACCTTCCTGCGCGCATGGCTGCACAGCTCAGCTACCAGGATATGGCTGCAGCAGCATTTTTCGGCATCGCATTTTATCCTCTGGTCTGCAATGTGACCCCTATATACGGGCTGGGGGATATTTCATACCATCTGGCCCGGCAGGCCCCGCTAAGTGCTGTCCGCAGTATCAGAAAAGATGCTGAACAGCTTGCATCCGACGGTTTCAAGGTTTCCGGGCTGCAGACCTATTTCATAGATTCCCTTGATGATGCCCATGTATTTGAACCTGTGCCGGGTCTTGAAGCTGTGCATGGCAAAGAGCCGGCCGAACTGGTTTCGAATAAAAACACCCATCTATTTATGATGTCATGGGCTGGGCTGGACCTTGCACCGGCACTTAACGCCATCCGCCTGGAAAGCTCCATCAACCGTGTCCGCATGATCAGCGACATTCTTGAGGCAAATGATGCCATGGGGAACCGCCTTACTGAAGATACCGTTGATGCCCGGCATATCAGCGAACTGGATCTGGCGCTGCTGAGGAACCCTGCATTCGGCGCACTGTCATATCTTCCCGCAGAGGATTATCTCGCGGCTTCTCACGCTGATGGCGGTGGCTATGGTTATACCGGTGGGCAGCAGGATAGGTCAGATGATGAAAATGCCGGGGATAGGCTTACTGAAGCCGGCTCTGCTGCTGATCCTGCTGCATCCGCTGATGATACTTCTGACAGCATGTTTGCCTTTGGATTCACGCCGTCTGATGCACGCCCTCCCGCCTCCCTGCACAGCAGCAGCCTCCCGTGGGACCAGCGTTTTCTGCTGGGGGATACGCAGAACCTTGCGGAAACAGTGGATTCTACGAATGCAGCTTATGAGCTGTACCAGCTTGTGAGGTCGCTTGCCCCGCAGGCCGGAAGCGGCACCCCCGGGACTGATGCTTCCCCCGGCCCCCACACTACCGAATGGCAGTACCGGCAGCTTTTTGCCCGTATTATCAGCCATCTGCGTATCCCCTTCAGGTATGACATCAATTTCCGGTCCAACATTGACAGCGGTGTCGCTGCTGTCGCCTACAGCGCAGTCAGTTCGTTGATGATGCCGCAGCACCGCTATGATCCGTATACCGGTGAACGCATAGGCATCCCCGAAGAGGAACGCGAGCAGCTGAGTACCCAGTACAATTTGCGCCTGGGCATCGTCTTTGCCGCTGCTGCCTTCGCATCTTCGCCTGAGATCAGGGAGGTCTCACTGCGCCTGGATTCCCTTGGCCTTGAAGAAAAGCTGAAGGAACGTACTGTACTTGCGCACAATATTATTGAAAAGATCCTTACCTCGTTTGAATCGCTTTCCCAGCAGCTTCAGAACCTGTCCCAGCGGATAGAGATGCTGTCTGGCGGCAGTGATGATGATGAAACAGAGAAAAAATCAAACCCCAAAGACGGGGATGTCCACGGGCGTGATGTAGGCATGACAGTAGCGGGGCAGCCGCGGGGCGTTGTCAACCCTGCCGGCAGCCGCGGTATGCGCAGCCAGGGCGGGAATGAAGATACGGCCAGGTCGCAGGAAGAGATCAACAGTATTTTTGAGCAGATGGTCCATGATATTGATCTGGACACGGATAGGACGGGCCCCTCAGGCGGTTCAGGCACAGGTCCGGATGCAGGGGATACTCCCGGCCTGTCGGATCCTTCCGATACGGAAGGTACCGGCACGGGTCCGGATACAGGTGCAGGTTTTGAGGCAGATTTCGACGCAAGCCTTCCCTTCCCGTTCCCAGTGCATTCCGTAAGCAGCGCGGGGGTCAATGTGGATTCAAGCGAGGACGGCATAATGCCCTTGACGCCGGTAGCAGCGGTGACTTTCACCAGGGACGAGTTCGTCAGCCTCCTTGAACAGCAGGGGCTTAATGACCCGATGGGATTCTACTGCCATTTTGATGCAGTTATCGATCCGGATGAGAAGGGCAGGCTTAAGGAGATAACTGCGCCTGTCGATATCCATGATGAACGTTTTTCTCCGAGAGGTGCCCATGAAGAGCCGGAGGTGGCTGAAAGGGATTTCAGTCATGATATGGCTGAAGTTATGGGTGCTGCTGATACTGCGGGGCTGTCTATCCAGCGCGCGGATGTTATCCACAGGCTGTCAGATTCCATCAGCAGGATAGCCCGGAACCCGCATATGTCGAGTGCCGATAAAGCCCAAACTGTGATGGGCTATATTGAGGCAACGGGCGATCCTGAGGCCAGGGCACAGGCGTCAGCTGTTACTTCAGCGCTTATTGACGGCAATGATGTGCCGCCGCTGTCTTTGTCATGGGTCAGGGAATTTGAGCAGGCGCGTTTCCATTCCAATGAGCTTATCCAGCAGGGGAGGATCGCACAGTCTGTTGACAACCAGGAGAAGGCGATCGCCGAACTGGATGAACACTTCCATGTTGAAGGTACTGTTCCCCGGTATTTTAATTCATATGCTGACCGTGTTATTTATAATCATTTATTTGCTACTCCTGGTGAGCGGACAGTCCTTATACCGGACGAACTGTTCGATGCCCATTTCAAGATGGCTGATGCCCTGTTCCTTATGGGGCAGCCCCGCAAGGCTGCAGAGCATCTGAATAAGGCAGTTTCCTACGCTCCGTCATATACCATGGCCCATTTGCGTCAGGCGGTAGGGCTCGCCCTCGTAGAAGACTGGGATTCGGCTTTTGCCGCAACAGTGAATGCGGTAACTATTGCCCAGGACAGGGATGATGCCGCGTTCGGGTATTACCGGATGGCATATGCGGCATGGATGCGTGATGAGTTTGATGTAGCTGCAGCCGCATATATCCTTAGTGCCCAGATCGGCCCTGAGCGTATGGAGCCGCTAGGCTCAGAGCTTGAGGAGCTTGTGCGGCGTGCCCGTTCCCAGGACATACAGCTGCCGTCAGGCGAAGAAGAGGCGGCGGCAGTTATGCGCAGCCATGGCCTCCCCCTGTGGCCCGACCCGCAGGTGCTTGAAATTGTGAGCGCTGCGGCTGAGGTATGTGTAGATAACCGTTTATTCATACCTGCACGCACACTGCTCGTTTCTTCAGCGAGGATGAAGGACACGGATGAATTATCGGTCAAATCCCAGCAGATACAGGTATTGAGATCACTGAATGCTTAGCAGGCCCTTAACAGATGCTGTATTGTGCTGTATTGTAGGAGTGATTCGGATCACTCGGTGCAGGCCTTGAAAATCGGACTTTAACGGGAATAGGATAGAGCTATGAATGTGCGATACGGGGCATCCGGTGCAGCCAGGATGCATGCGGACGAAGGGGAACAGCTGTCTTTTGGATTCGTTTCCGACAGTGATGCGGCTCACGTTCCGGCCGGCGCTGCACATACCGGTCTGGCATACGGAAGCCCCGGATCCCCGGAAGATATGGATACCTGTATCGAATCCCTGCAGCGTACGGATGCGGATGCGCAGAAACTGGCAGGGATCAATGTTCCTGGGCTGGATATCAGGCAGGCTTCCCGGCTGTGGGCAAAAGTATCTTCGTGGGTAGAAAGCGACCAGATCGCATACTATATTAATGATTCCCCGGTTTCTTCAGATGCCGCGTATGATGCACGCATGCTCATGCTCCAGAATCTTGAAGCGCAGTTCCCGCAGCTGGATACGCCCCAGTCGCCTACGCACAGGGTCGGCGGGACTTTTTCCAACGATTTCGCATCGGTAAGGCATCCGTCAAGGATGATGAGCCTGGATGATGTGTTTTCGATCAGCGAGCTGAAACAGTGGTATGAGGGTGTCCGCAGGGATCTGGAATGGCCGCAGGGGGAACCGCTTCCTATGACATGCGAGGTCAAGATCGACGGCCTTGCGCTGAACCTCATTTACAGGCACGGAATACTGTACCAGGGACTGACCCGCGGCGACGGCGTTATCGGCGAAGATATCACCATGAATGTACGCACTATATCGTCGATTCCCGGGCAGCTGTCGGGCACAGCTGCACAGATCCCTGAAATGGTGGAGATCCGGGGTGAAGTGTTCATGAAATTCGATGATTTTGCAAGCCTGAACAGCCAGGCTCAGGCTGAAGGGCGTGCTGTTTTCGCCAATCCCCGTAATGCCGCTGCAGGGTCTTTGCGCCAGAAGGATCCCCGGGTCACCGCGTTGCGCAGGCTCAGTTTTTATGCGCATGGCATGGGGACCCTTGAATGGGGGGACGGGGATGCAGGGCATCCGCAGGCCGGCACGCAGTCGCAGGCATACAGCCTTTATAAGATATGGGGTATCCCGGTATCGGGCCATACCCGCGAAGCCGTAAATTTTGACCAGATCCTTGAAATGGTCTCCTATTACGATGAACACCGCTATGATATCGAACATGCCCTTGACGGGATCGTGGTAAAGGTTGATGACCTGGCACTGCAGCGCCGGCTGGGTTCCACTGCGCGGGCACCGCGGTGGGCTATTGCATATAAATACCCTCCTGAAGAAGTCAATACTGAACTACTTGATATTTCAGTGCAGGTGGGGCGTACGGGGCGCGTTACCCCCGTAGCGCATCTGAAACCGGTGCGTGTAGCAGGCTCCACTGTTTCGCGGACGACCCTGCATAATGCTTATGAAGTTGACCATAAAGGTGTCCTGATCGGCGATACTGTAGTTGTACGCAAAGCGGGAGATGTGATACCTGAGCTTGTAGGGCCGGTACTTGCCGCGCGCAAAGGCCGCGAGGGGCAGCTGCGCAGGTTTGTTATGCCACGATACTGCCCAAGCTGCGGAACCGAACTCGCTCCTGAGAAGGAAGGCGATAAAGATATCCGCTGCCCTAATGTGGAATCCTGCCCGGCGCAGCTGTCCAACCGGATACTTCATCTTGCATCACGCCAGGCTTTTGATGTTGAGCATCTGGGGGAGCAGAGCGCGCTTGCCCTCACTAACCCCGAGAATAACCGGCCTGATTCGGTATCAGAATACCTGCCTGATACCAGGGAAATAACGGTGGCCCCCGGCCAGGAACCGCCGTTGTATGAGCCCGACCCCGCGCTACAGCTCCCTGAAATGCAGTCCCCTGCAGTGACAAGTGAAGCTGATTTGTTCTCCCTCAGGGCAGAAGACCTGCGCGATGTACGGATATGGCGGGAAATCCCTATTATCGAAGTGGCACAGGACACTGACCCTGTCACAGGGAAGAAAACAAAAACCCGTAAAAACAAGGGAGGAAGCGGACTATGGTCACAGTTCCCGGCATTCTATAACCTTCCTGCCAAGGGGGATAAGGCTTCTGATGCCCAGCCCTCACGCACAACAGTAGAGATGCTCAGCGAATTTAATAAAGCTAAGGATGCTGAACTGTGGAGGGTCCTTGTAGCACTGTCTATCCGCCATGTTGGCGCCCCAACCGCAAGGCTTATTGCGAAAAGGTTCAGGACGCTGGATGCTGTGGCGGCTGCTTCGGAAGAAGACCTTGTTTCCGTTGATGGGGTCGGTGCCGAGATCGCAGCCTCTGTTGCATCATGGTTCCTCCAGGCACGGGATCCGGAAAGCTGGAGAGGGAAAATACTGCATGCATGGGCTTCTGCCGGTATTGGGAGCCAGGCAGCTGAAGACCCTGGGCTGGAGCAGACGCTTGAAGGCAAAACTGTTGTGGTCACAGGGACTCTTGCTGGTTTTTCCCGCGAATCGGCGAAAGAAGCTATTGAAGCCAGGGGAGGCAGGGCTTCCGGTTCCGTAAGCAAAAAAACTTCATATGTGGTTGTCGGTTCTTCTGCAGGTTCCAAGGCAGCAAAGGCTGAAGAGCTCGGCATACCTATGCTGGATGAAGACCAGTTCAACCAGCTCCTTATGCATGGGGATGTCCCTCATGAATGATTTTCCTATCAGGAGCATCCCCGGGGATGTCGGCAATGGGGATGCCGGCAATACTGACGATATTGTATCGGGGTCAGGCATCCCGGAATGTATTTCTGATGACGAAAAGGAATTCCGCCGGGCTGTCTGCACGGATATTATGGACAGGCTTTCGGCGGTGATCGACCCTGAGCTTGGAAGGAGCATCACAGACCTTAATATGGTCGTGGGGATCGATATCAGGCCCGTTGAAGGCAAGCCAACTTTTGAGGAGCTGTTCCGGTACAGCCCTGGTGCCGGCAGCAAGGGCATGCCTCTTTCCCGGGAACGCCCATATTATGATATTACTGTCCATCTGGAGCTTACTGTGCCGGGCTGCCCGCTGAGCAGCACTATCGTGTCAGGTATTGAAAATGTGGCGGGCAGCTATTCGGCAGCACATGTGAGCATCAGCACACAGGTCGATACCATGAGTGAAGAAAAGCTTAACAGCCTGGTAGCACAGCTTAAAAAAGAACGCAGGGAGAACCCTTTCCATAAAAGCGGTGTAAAAACACGTATTTTTGCCGTGGCATCGGGGAAAGGCGGGGTAGGGAAATCTGCGGTTTCGGCAAACCTCGCCGCAGCTTTCGCAGCAATGGGGTACAGTACGGCAGCCATTGATGCCGATATTTATGGGTTTTCATTGCCGAAACTGTTCGGCATCCACGGGAGCCCCACTAATCTTAACGGCATGCTTATGCCCATGGAAGCATGGGGGGTCAAACTTATATCTATTGGCATGTTCGCCGGCTCCGAAAGGGCGATCCTGTGGCGCGGTCCGAGGCTGCAGAGGTCCCTGGAACAGTTCCTGTCGGATGTGTGGTGGGGGCAGCCTGATGTGCTTGTTATTGATTTGCCGCCTGGGACAGGCGATATGACGATCACTGTGGTACAGGCTCTTCCTAATGCCCATATGCTTGTTGTGACTACGCCTCAGCCGTCAGCGTCCGATATTGCTGTGCGTGCCGGGCTGGTGAGCCTCCAGCTTCCTGTTAAGGTTGCTGGGGTCATTGAGAATATGTCATGGTACGACCATGCAGGCGAAAGGCTGCATATTTTCGGCCAGGGGGGAGGTCAGCGTGTCAGCAGCCAGCTGACCAGGGATGTGGGGTATGATGTCCCTCTGCTGGCACAGCTTCCCCTGGATCAGAGTATCCGTGTAACAGGGGAGGCGGGGCGTCCTGTCGTCCTCAATGAGGATGGTTCCGTGGCTGATACCCGGATCGCGCAGCAGTTCAAACATATTGTTGACCAGCTTATGGGTGCCGGCGGCGATGAGGAAGCAAGGTACCGGACGGCAGAAGGCAGCCGCGGAAAAGATAAGGGGCAGGAAAAATGAAAGATTTTGATACAATAAACGGCCCCCGCCGGACAGGGCATTCTGTTGCGTTCCCATGGCCCCGGTTCTTCCTGCTGATATGTGCGGGCCTTGCCGCCCTGGCCGGGACCTTTGCTGCGCTTTTGCGCTCCAACCTTCCCTCGCCGGTCACACGTCCGCCGCTTGCTGATGCCCACGGGGCATTGATGGTGTTTGGTTTCCTGGGCACCGCAATATGCCTGGAACGGGGTGTCGCCTTCCGCGCGGGTTCCCCGCGCAAGCCCGCATGGGGTTTTCTCGCGCCTCTGAGCGAAGCGCTGGGAATGCTGTCCATGATCCTCATCATGATGAGGGTGGTCCCACTGTCCCTCTGGCAGCTGGTCCCGGGGATTTTCTGGGCTGCCGGGATGTCCCTGCTGAGCGCCGTGTATGCCGTTATCTGGGCCAGGCAGCACTCTGTGTCTGTCCTCATCCAGCTACTTGGATCAGCTGCCGGCGCCTGTTCGGCAGGATTATGGGCGTCCGGCATCAATGCTTCTGCACTTGCCCCATGGTGGATGGTTTTTCTTGTGCTGACTATTGTTGGGGAGCGGCTTGAACTTGCGCATGTTTCTTTTGTCGGCATGTATGTTGAACCCGTTCTTATAGCTTCTTCCGCAGCAGCTGTGCTTTCGTTGCCGCTGCAGCTGATGCTCCCTCCCGCGGGATATGCTGTCCTCGGCCTGGCATTGCTTGCATTACTGGCAACAATGCTGCTTAATGATACGGCAATAAAAACATGGAAGGTGCGCGGGGTTACAGGTTTTATGGGTGTCTGCATGCTCCTGGGGTATGCGTGGGCGCTGTTCGCCAGTATTTTATGGATATTCGGAGTTTACGGCGATAATGGTTATTGGGCAGATATGGGGATACATGCACTGGCTTTGGGATTCACCATATCAATGGTTATTGCCCATGTATGCGTTATCGTCCCCTCTGTTATCCGGCGGGCAATGCCCTACAGCCCCGTCCTGTGGCTGCCGCTGGCCCTTCTGCATCTTGGGCTGGTATTAAGGCTGCTCGGCGCTGCACGAGGAGTATCTGCCCTGTGGCAGACAGGTGATTTTATTGATGTTATTGCAGTCTTTTCGCTTATATTATGCGTCCTGGGGATGAATATTTACGCAGCATCCAGGCGCCGGAGGAATAAGCATCCTGTGGTCCCTGCCAGTCCCGCCAGCTCTGCTGGTTCTGTTGGTTCTACCGGTCCCGCCAGGGCGGTTTCTCCGCGCCGGGAAACTTCAGCTGCGCATCCGTCTGGGCATCCGGAGGAACCGGAACAGCCCCATAAGGAGGATCCCCGACATCTGAAACGTCCGGAGAACTCAGGGGCTCCTGCCGCGCAGACGCCCAGTCACGCAAGGGTCCGCAGGCGCGTAACGCAGACGCATTCAGATATATCTGACTATGCCCGGTCCCGCCGTACCTTTTTCACAGTATCCGAATGGTCTGTACTGTGTACGGCAGCAGTGCTTTTAGTATGCAGTTTAATAATCGGGATGCATCCTGCGCTTGTGGCTAACCAGGGCGGGGTTTCGGGCAGCCCTTCGCTGCCGCAGGGGCTGCATGGACAGGGTCAGAGTCAGCACACCGCAGCAGTTGCACCTACCGGGAAAACCACAACCGTCAAACTCCGCGTAGGGGCTGACGGGATGTCCTTCGCCCCTGCACGGCTGGCGGTGCCTGCGGGCAACAGGCTTGTTATTGAGTTCTCCAATACGGGTGATCAGACGCATGACCTGGTTATAGATAACGGTGCGACGACCGGACGTGTATCTCCCGGGGAGGTTAAAAAGCTGGATGCCGGCGTAATTGCGTACAGTATGGAAGGATGGTGTTCCCTGGCAGGACACAGGCAGATGGGGATGGCCCTCCATATAGCTGCTTTAGATAATAACGGCAATGAGATCGCCGGCCCTTCTTCACAGCAGGGAAGCCATGTCCGGCAGCCTTCAGACAGCAGTAGCAGCAGCAACGCCCAGTCTTCCACTCCCGTACCTTCATCTGCAGCTCTGCGCAGGCAGGCGGAAAAGAGCGAGCCGTACGATCCCCGTATGCCTGATTATACGGATCCGCAGTCAACACAGAGCAGCGGAAGCATTAATGGCATGCAGGGCGTAGTACGCAGGGTAACAATGACTGTCACTGAGGCAAAAATCACTGTTGCTGAAGGGTTTACGCAAACAGTAATGCGCTACAACGGCACTATCCCCGGACCTGTGCTCCGCGGGAAGGTAGGGGATGTTTTTGAAGTGACCCTGGTCAATAAAGGGTCTATGGATCATTCCCTTGATTTCCATGCAGGCGATGATGCTGCTCCGGATAAGGCGATGCGTTCCGTAAAACCGGGAAAATCCTTGGTCTACACATTCCGGGCATCGCGTGCAGGAATATGGATGTACCACTGTTCAACTGCCCCGATGACTGTACATATTGCGGGCGGTATGTACGGGGCAGTGGTCATTGAACCGCAGGCAGGCCTTCCTCGGGTGGATAAGGAGTACGTCCTTGTCGGCGGGGAAATGTACCTTGGCGGCAATGGGAAAGGTGCCGACACCCAAAAAATAGCGCGGATGGTACCCGATATAGCGGTATTCAACGGCCGCGCATTCCAGTATGACGCACATCCCCTTACTGCGCAGGCCGGCAAACGTATACGTATCTGGGTGATGAATGACGGGATCAGCTGTTCCATGCCATTCCACGTGATAGGCGCGCAGTTCTCAAGCGTATGGACCGAAGGCAGATACACGGTGAAGGATAATTCTTCAGGATCCGGTGCGATGGAACATAATACCGGGGCTCAGGTACTTCCCCTCATGCCTGCGCAGGGCGGATTTGTGGAGATCGATTTCCAGACGCCGGGAAGGTACCCCTTTGTCAACCATTCCATGAGCCTTGCTGAAAAGGGGCAGCACGGGTATATTGATGTAAGTAAATAATAATACGCATTATTTTCTGAAGGAAAGGGTACTCTTAAAACTATTAAGGAACATATAGGGAAAAGGTATAGTATGTCTGATTCCGGTAATCTCCAGTATAATGATAAGCCTGAGAATAGTGATAATAATGACGGTAAGGGTTTGACACAGCGTGTCGGTGATGCCGAATACCCCATTACTTTTTCTGGCGTGGATGACGGCTATCCTAGTCTCTCTTTGCTTCCTACCGGCGCTATGCTGTTTACTGAGGCTAAGCATACGAATAATGAGGGGGAACCTGTCCAGTCCACTAAAACGATGCCTGATGCCAAGGAGGGGAGGTCGTCGTATTCGTGGCGGCGTGTGTGGGTATGGACTGTTGTGTATGCTGTGGGGTTTTGTGTTTCTACGTTTTTGGAGGCATGGTATATCCGGCAGAGTATGGACAGCCGCAGCCGCGGCCAGTCATGGCTGTTTAATTTTATTTATATTTTGCCTGATTCCTTGGTCCCGCAGTCAGTAAAAAACTGGTATTGGAACCTGCAAGACAACACTATCGTAGGCGCATTCGATTATATATTTATATCTTTTGGCCTGATGAGTATTGTGCTCATGTCGTTTTGGGTATCTATCAGCAGTTACCGTGCGTGGAAGAAGGATCCTACCGCTGTTATTGTGTCGGGAAAAATACTGTATCCTGTGCTGCGTTTTAGTTCGGCAGTGGTTTTATTTGCTTTTTCTGTCCTTGTGGGCTATGGCTTAGGGTGGAACTGGTGGTATGACTCGTATATTAGGCCGGGTGTGCTGACGGGTCCTATTGCTGATCGATGGGATTATAGCAGGCCAGCTCCGTTGAATCTGGCCCGGTGGCAGGGGCACATTCCTGGACAACCGTGTGTTGGTGTTGCGGGGAGTAAGGAGTGTTCTCCGGATAGGTATACGTGGTATGATACGTGGGATAGCCTGCATAACAGGGTACCGGCCAATATCGTGCCTACCGTGGTAATATGCGTCATCGCTGTGGTATGCCTTTTGGCGATACATATGTATTTGATCCGGAGCAAAGGAAATCCTGACGCCTACTGGAAACCCGCTTTTGTTTCCAGCTCTGTCTTATTTGGTATTCTGGCCGTTGGCTTGCTTGTCCAGGCACTGTTCGCCCATTCTATCGCTGCTAACGGAGTGCTGTTTGATGGCTTTGTACTTCTTATGATTGCTGCTTTGGGTATTATCGGTTTCCGGATGCAGCTGGCGACCTATTGGACATGCGTAAAACGTAGGAAAGCCCATTTCGAATGGCTGGCAGGCTACGAGATAGTAGTGGTAGCAGTTGCGATCATTATCTGTGCCCTCCTTTTAGTATTTGGAGAAAACGTTACACTGGAAGTTTAATCATAAGATAAAAACTTTGCCGTTGGGGCAGCTATTTCCCATTCCCGGTCCGGAATTCGGATCCATGATCCGCAGCTTCTGGAAAAGGAAGAACACGAATACTTCCGGTTCCTCGCATCCCTGCTCTGACTGCCGGCAGCCAGAGCAGGGATCACATTAAATATGGAAATACAGCTCGTATTCCAATGGGGTAGGGGCAAGCCTCTGCATCTCGATCTCAGCATTCTTGAGGTCTATCCATGTCTGGATAAGGTCATCAGTGAACACATCACCTTCGCTGAGGAAGTCATGGTCTTCTTCCAGGGATTTCAGGGCCTCATCAAGAGAAGCGGGGACCTGTTTTACCAGGGCATGATCTTCGGGCGGCAGCTCGTAAAGGTCCTTATCGATAGGATCCGGCGGCTCTATATGGTTGAGGATACCGTCAAGCCCTGCCATCAGCTGTGCTGAGAAGGCAAGGAACGGGTTGCAGCTGGGGTCAGGCGCGCGGAACTCAATACGCTTGGCAGCCGGGGAAGTGCCGGCCAGAGGTATGCGGATAGCTGCCGAACGGTTACGGGCAGAGTATACAAGGTTTACAGGCGCTTCATACCCGGGAACCAGGCGCTTGTAGGAGTTCAGGGAAGGGTTGGTGAATGCCAGTACGGAGGAAGAGTGCTTTATCAGCCCTCCAATATACCAGCGGGCAATATCCGACAGCCCGCCGTACCCGTTTTCGCTGTAAAACAGGGGTTCCCCGTTCTTCCACAGCGACTGGTGGCAGTGCATGCCCGTACCGTTATCGCCTGCAAGGGGTTTAGGCATAAAAGTCGCAGCTTTCCCGGCAAGGTATGCTGTTTCGTGGACAACATACTTATATTTCATAAGGTCATCGCCTGCATGGGTCAGGGTATTGAAGCGGTAGTTGATCTCCTGCTGCCCTGCAGCGCCGACTTCATGGTGTGACCGCTCAAGTATCAGCCCCACTTTCTGAAGGTTGGCAACCATATCATCGCGGAGGTCCTGGCTGTGGTCGATTGGAGGGACAGGGAAATATCCGCGCTTCACCCTGTTCTTGAACCCGACGTTGGGCATACCGTCTTCTTCGTACTCCTCAGCGGAATTCCACGGTGCTTCCACGGAATCTATCTCGTAGAAAGATCGGCGCATGGAATTTTCAAACCGTACTTTGTCAAAAATAAAGAATTCAGCTTCCGGTGCAAAATCAGCTGTATCTGCAATGCCGGTGGAGTTAAGGTAAGCTTCGGCTTTCAGAGCTACCTGGCGGGGGTCGCGTGAATACGGCTCATCCGTTATAGGGTCAACGATAGAAAATGCAACGTTCAGGGTTTTATGGGTGCGGAACGGATCAATATAAGCAGTTTCTACATCCGGGATAAGCTTCATATCGGACTGGTTGATTGCCTGGAACCCCTGCATTGATGAGCCGTCAAACGGCATGCCGTCGGTAAAGGCGTCTTTGAGGAATTCGCTTGCCGGTACTGTAAAATGCTGCTGGACACCTATCAGATCAGTGAAACGTACAGATACGTACTCTACTTCTTCTTTATCGATAAGGGCTTCTACATCTTCTTTTGTACTTATGCCGGCCATATGCCGCTCCTTTCCAGTACCGTATTTATCCTTGCGGATTTGTGATATCTGTGGTTAGATATCTTTCTTTCCAGTGTAGTTCGGGGTACACATAAGTTCTGTAAATTACTTGCCGCGCATTGCCCTGCGGCTTACCTTCTTCATACGGGCAGGATCAACGCCCTTCGGGATAGGCAGCCCATTTTTGCTTTGCAGCGTACGCAGGCGGTCGTTGACATGCTCAAGCTCGTCCATGGTAAATTTGATTTTATGGCGTTTGCGCAAATGCCTCCGCAGTTTGCTCAGCGGGATCTGCCCCTCGCCGTTGCCCACAGAGACCCTGTAGACAGGGATATCAGACCCCTGAGTAACACGCCGTATTTTCTGGGTCTCCCTGTCCATCGCTGCATTTGTGGCATCAAGCGGGCCCTCTGCCACAAGGTAGACACCGTACAGTGAAGTCCCGCGCCAGATCGCATTCTTCGTGCGGGGATCGACCCATACCGGTTCTTTGGTGAACTGGATGACCCGTCCTGTGAAGCGCCCGCTTGACAGGCTGTCCAGCACTGCCCCTGCAGCGCCAGGCTGGCCTTCAAGGCGTTTGTATCCGGCCGCTTCGCTCCGGTTGGTCAGGATGACTGTCATTACAAGGAACCCCAGCAGCAGTGCCGTGATGATGTTGAGGATCCAGCCTATCCACCCGTTCCGCAGGATGAACCCCAGCCCGATAATAAGGGCTGCAGGGATGATGAAGCCTCCGAGCATCCACCATGTGATGGACGGGTCTTCTTTTTTTGTAAAATCATAGATCATCTTCATCTGCTTGAAAATATTGCGGCGCTTGGGCTTCCCGCTGTTTTTGCGGGAAGCTGAAGATGCGGGGGAAGGTTTAGGGTTTGTGTTCCTGCTGTTGCGTGATTTCAGGTCGGCCATACATACCTCTTATATAGTGTCAACTGTAAAACTACCTGATATCAGTGTACTTGACAGATACTACTTAACGCACGTGAAGGGGCTTGCCGTCAGCTTTAAGCAGTGCCTCGCCGAGTGATTCGCTCAGCGTAGGGTGGGGATGGATAAGCCGGGCAGCATCAGCCAGAGGGATATGGTTCCCGATTATCTGTTCAGCCTCAGCAATCAGCTCGCCTGCACGCACTCCGGCTATGTGTATCCCGATCACATAACGGGTATCCCCGCCTTTCCCGGGATGCCGTGCAGTAACAACAGTGATGCTCCCGCCTGACTGTTCCATAAGCACCCGTGAATTGGACAGGAGGGGAAGGACGGTTTCCTCAACATCTGTGAACTGTCCGGACAGCCCCTGTGCCTGCTCGGAAGTATACCCTACGCTTGTTGCCTCGGTTGTCGAGTAGACTACCTGCGGGACAGTTTTTTCATCGACCGGTCGGGGGAGGGTGCTTAATATCCCCTGTTCACAGGCGATGCTTTCAGCAATAACAATACCCTGCGCAAAAGCCTTATGCGCAAGCTGGCGGCCGGCGGTCACATCCCCGGCTGCCCAGATATTGGGGATCGATGTTTTCCCGAACGGATCGGTTTTTATAATTCCATCGCTGCCTATCGCAATATTGAGGCTGTGCAGCCAGGGGCTTTCCGTCGCAGGCCTGCGCCCGATAGCGATAAGCACCTTGTCTGCCTTGAATTCGAGCACTTCGCTGCTGTCCCCGGTACCGCGGGTATAGGAGATAACAGCCTGCGGCTTGCTTTCACGGGTTTCCGCAATATCTGTCACATGCGACGAAGGTATAAATTTTATCCCTGCGCGTTTCAGGCCCCGCATAACGGATGCCCCCATATGGCTATCGCCATGCGACAGGGGACGGCCTTTACGCATAAAAACAGTGACTGAGCTTCCCATCGCATTCCAGAAGCTGGCGAACTCCAGTGCTATAGCCCCGGAGCCGATGATCCCCACAGTTTCCGGGATCTCTGCGAGCTCAAGTGCCCGGTCAGAATCAAGGACCGTATCAGAGAATCCAACGCCTGGGAATGGTACTGTGCATGACCCTAAAGCGAGTATCACATTCCCTGCAGTGACGGATGTTTTCCCGGTGCCGTCAGCAGAGACCCGGACCGTATGCGGGCCATCCTTACCGCTGATTGAAGCATATCCTTTAATAACTGTTATCCCGCGGAAATCGATAAGGGATGCAAGGCCTGAAACCATCGTGCCGGTTATCTTTGCCTTCTGCTCAAACAGTTTCCCGGTATTTGCCGATACGGCGGTCTCATCTACAGAAATACCCCAATACTGTGCTTTTGATATCTCTTCGCGGGCATGGGCTGCGGTGAGCAGCGCCTTGGTGGGGATACACCCCCGGTTCAGGCAGGTACCTCCCAGGGTCGCGTCTTTTTCAATAAGCGCAGTTTTCAGCCCCAGCTCTGCGGCACGCAGTGCAGTTGCGTATCCGCCGGGGCCGGCTCCGATAACAGCAACGTCATAGTCATAACGGCCGGAGCTGCCGTGCTCCTGCCTTTTACGTATATTCCCGTTTGTCTGAGGCATAATCCGGCAATACTACTTATCTTTTATAATATTTTTTTCGCGCCACTGCTTATAACCGCTGTGTTTGGGATGGGCCGGTTTAGGCAGGCGCCAGCGGCGTATATTCATAGCCCGCTGGGCGGCATACATCCCGGAGCGCATTTTGCGGTTAACGCTTTCTTCACCGTAATGCAGGATAAGCTGCTTTTTCAGTCCGCGCCACATAATAATCAGATCAGCCACGGCAACAAAGAAATATGCGTAAATCAGGACCATAAGCACAAGGGCGAGGGCAGGGAACCATCTGATCACGACCAGCGACAGGACGAGGACAACGAGGATGAAGGGCATGAAGTATTCTGCAATATTCCACCGGGAATCTACGTAATTTCGGATATAAATACGGAATGGGAGACGCTCAGCGGCAGGCATATGTGCAATGTCGCCCGTACGCATTGCTTCGTATTCCTTGTCCTGGCGTTCACGGGACCGGAGCCGGGCAGCTTTGCGGCTTGCCTTACGGTCTTTGGGAACCAGAGGGCGCAGCTTTCGGGCCTCTGCCTGGCTGCGTTTAGGGGTAGGCCTGCCTTTTTTGCTGCTGCCGGCAGCATTACCGGCATTATCGGATGAAGCTGCCTGTGATGAGGTGCCGCTGCCTTCATCTGATAGAGCAGTTTCGGAGTCTTTTTTCCTCTTGAATAAGTTCCATTCCATGGTTTTTTACCATACCGGCAAGGATAGACGCTAAACGCTGCAATTATCGCTGCCCTGTGCAATTATAGGAACTGACACGGGTGCTTTACCCTTCTGCCCGGCAGACAGGTCATACGGATACCTGTATGGTATCCCGATCTTCTGCTGCAGGGGGCAAGGCTGAGAAACGGTCTGGCTGCCAGGCCGATACCGATAGAACGTCCACCGGGTAATACCGGCATACGGAAAGTCGCTTGACCCGTGCTTTTCGAGTATTTTACTAAGGAAAGGCACATTATGGACTCGAATATTCCATCAGTACAACCAGTACATTCCCGATCTCCACGCACGGCTCTTCTGCGGTGGCGTGTGGTAGATATCGTCGTCGCCTCGGTTATAGGGGTAGTCAGTGCTTTTATCTATTGGGGAGGGGCATGGGCTTATCAGGCGCTTAAGCCTGCCTTCGCGTTCATCCCGGGGCTGATAGGCCTCGTTAACGGACTGTTCCTTTTCGCTGGGCCGCTTGCAGCGATCATAATAAGGAAACCGGGGGCTGCTGTTTATGCTGAGATGGTGGCAGCCCTGCTTGAATCCCTTCTCGGCAACGCCTGGGGAGGTGCTGAAACGGTTATCAGCGGGCTCCTTCAGGGGATCGGTGCAGAACTGGTTTTCCTTTTTTGCCTTTACAGGGTGTGGAACTGGTTCACTGCGGTATTGTCGGGGCTGTTCTCCGCAGCTGCATGCTACATAGGATATGCGGTTCTGGGATACCTGCAGGGGTCATCTGCTGTGAAAAAGGCTGTTGAAGGTGTAAGCACAATAGTTTCCGGGGCAGTTATCGCCGGGATATGTATGTGGCTCCTTTACCTGGCGATCGCGAAAACCGGTGCTTTGGACCGTTTCCCGTCAGGGCAGGCAGTGCGTATGAAGGTACAGGATGGGCAGGATAATGTGTCAGCGGCTGAAGCTGAGTGATATGCTTTCTGCGTTGGAGGACAGCAATGCGGCGGCCGGCAGATACCGCAGCAGCCGCTGTCAGCCCGGGGATTCGGAACCATGGCACAGCCTTGCTCAATAGTATTCACTGATTGGGGGTACCGGCCCGCCCTGCGCTGGCAGTGGGCCGTCCGCCATCTTAGCCTGACCATAGATGCCGGGGAGCGTGTGCTCCTTATGGGGGCTTCCTGCATAGGGAAATCGACTATCCTGCAGGCTGCGGCAGGGCTTTTAGGTACATCGCGCGGGGCTTGGGCAGACGATGCAGATGATAAGGGGCTTCCGTCTCAGCGCGCAGTATCCCTGGATGCACGGCCGGATGAAGATGGCGGCATAGGGGAGGGCAGCATCTTTATTGACGGGAAGCCCCCCACGGAATCAATAGGGCGCTGCGGCCTGGTGCTGCAGGATCCGGAGGCGCAGACGGTTTTTGAGCGGACGGCGGATAATGTGGCGTTCGGCCCTGAGAACATGGGTGTCGAACGCAGCAGGATAACGCAGCGTGTCCATACGGCTATGGAGGAAACGGGTCTCGGCAGTGTGCAATGGCACAGGCAGGCAGCGCATTTAAGCGGAGGGCAGGCTCAGAGGCTTGCGCTTGCAGGGGTCCTGTCCATGCGGCCCGATGCCCTGCTTCTTGATGAACCGGCATCAATGATCGATCCTGCCGGAGTGCGGAGCCTGGTGCATGCTATCCGTACTGTTTTAGACGCTGAAAACCCTACTATGCTCCTTGTGGAGCACAAAGCTGATGAATGGCTGGATATTATTACCCGGGTAGTTGTCCTCGGCAGCGATGGCGGTTCAACGGCTATTGCTGCGGACGGCGCCCCGGATGATGTTTTTGGCGGACATCTTCAGGAACTGGATGATCTGGGGGTGTGGGTCCCGCAGCGGTACAGGAAGAAGCCGTACCTTAATGCCAAAGATGCCAAAGATATAGGTATCCATACCGCTGCCGGCAGCACAGCCATGGGCAGCCCTGCTGCGCCTGATGCTTCAGCGGACCGGCCCGTTCTGAGTGCCGATATTGCCCTTACTGCCGAAGACCTTGCGATCGGGTACAACAGCATCCCCATTGCTGAGCATATCAGCTGCGCGTTCCGGTCCGGCGAGATCACTGCGCTGACCGGTGACAATGGCTCCGGAAAATCGACGCTGGCCCTCACTCTGGCGGGGCTGCTTGAACCGGTATCCGGTACGGTAACAGCAGGCAGGCGTGTCCAGGGGGATTTAGGGTCCTCGGATCCCGCAGGCTGGGGATCGCCTGACCTTGCCCAAAGGATCCAGTATGTGTTCCAGAACCCTGAACATCAGTTTGCAGCGGGGACAGTGCTGGGAGAAGTCCTGCTGTCGATTGGCAGCGAGCCTCAGGGAAGCGCGGCAGCGAAAGCGCACAGCCTTTTGGAGCGGTATGGGCTGGACGGCCTGTCTGCAGCTAATCCGTATACCCTGTCCGGAGGGCAGAAGCGGAGGCTTACTGTTGCAGCGGCGCTTGCAGCCGAACCCGAAGTCCTGATCCTGGATGAGCCTACATTCGGGCAGGACCGTAAGACGTGGGAATATATGGTCGATATGATCTCAGGCCTCAGGGACCAGGGGAAGTGCATTGTCGTTGTCACCCATGACGAAGAGTTCATTGAACGTATCGGTGCGCGTGTGATCCGACTGCAGCCTGTTGGCCTGGGCGCAGACAGCCCGGGGGCGGATCCGCCAGGTATGGGGTGCCCGGATGCAGGCCATGCGCCTCATACCGCCTGCGCAGATCCAGGGATACCGCAGACTATCGGCGTTACCCCTCAGCGGCAGCGCTGTGAAGAGGAGAAACGGTCCAGCCCTTCAAAAATTATTGCATCCATCAATCCTGCTGTCCGTCTCCTGGGGGCACTGGTATTGTGCCTGCTGATGGTCATAAGCCTTGATATTGTTTCTTCTTCAGCGGCATGCTTCCTTGTTTTTGTATCCCTCACCGCGGCGAAGTATGGGATACGGGAGATAATCCGGCGGACATGGATCATTTTTCTTGGGTCTGCAGCATCGGCAGTATCCGTGCTCCTGTATGGGCAGGTGTCCGGGCAGGTCTATGCACACTGGGGGATCATAACGGTTTCACAGGGGTCGGTTATGCTTGCGCTGGCAACCGCGCTGCGCATTATTGCTATAGGCGTCCCTGCAATTGCCCTGATATCGGGTATTGATCCCACCGGCCTGGCTGACGCTTTCTCACAACAGTTCCATTTGCCTGACCGCTTCGTCTACGGCGGGCTGGCAGGGATGCGTCTGTTCTCAGTTATTTCAGACGACTGGGCTGCCCTGTCCTTATCGCGCAGGTCACGCGGGATCGGCGGGAAATCTAGAACAGCAGATTTCTTATCCCAGAGTTTTGCCCTCCTGGTCCTTTCCATACGGCGGTCAACATCCCTGTCAACTGCAATGCAGGCGCGCGGATTCGGCGGATATCGCAAAAGGTCCCATTGGAGGCTGAGCACTGTGCATAAACGGGATTATGTGTATGTTGCGCTATGTATTGCGATACCTGTACTTGCACTGCTTGCAGCATGGTTTGCAGGTACATTCACCTTTATGGGGCATGTTAATGCCTGAAGGCATATTAGAAGGGATATACGGGCGTGTTTTTTGAAAGGGGAAGGGAAAAGAAAAGAAGGAAGGGGAAGGCTAAAGGATCAAATGGGCAGCGGTAAGCAGGATCGCAAGGAAAATGACATTGGTAACAGTATAGACGCCGAGGTATTTCCCCTTCTGGTCCGGATACTTCCCAGTAACTGCCTTGAACGAAACAAGGGATGCCATTGAAGCGATAAGTGTCCCCATACCGCCGAGGTTCGTCCCGACAATAAGCTCTTTCCATGCCGAAGAGAAGTTGGAGAGCAGGAGTGTTGAAGGGACGTTGCTGATAAGCTGGCTTGCACCTACGGATACATCAAGGGGATCGATCTGCACAAGATGCGCAGCCAGTGTGTAGAATTCCGGTACCCGCTTCATATTCCCGATGAAGATAAAGAACGCGATGAAGGTGAGGGGAAGCCCCCAGTCCACGTGGAAGAAGGCTCGGCGGTCGCAGAACATGAAAGCTGCAAAGCAGATCACTACCATAGCCCACATGGGTATAAGGCCGGCCACTTCTAAGGTACACACAACAAACAGGGCGATATAGACGCCTAGCCGCCATCCTCCGTAGCCGGCACCGTATCCGATGATGCGGATCTCATCAGGGGCTTCCGTATCGGGATGCGGGGCAAGGATATTACGTTCAATAGTGTCTGCATCCAGCCCCTCAAAACCAGGTATAGGCTTGCTGCTGAAAAAGATGAATGTTGCAATAACAAGCAGTACCGCTGCTATGCCTGAATATGGCGCCATGATGAGGATAAAATCGCCCATCGGCATATTGGTTTTTGCCTTCAGATAAAGGTTATGCGCGTTGCCGATAGGGGTAAGCATGCTTCCAAGGTTCGCCCCAAGCGTCATAAGGGTCACTGCAAGGACTGTCTTATCCTCCATCCCGGCCATAATCATAACCGCGATGGCAAAGGGCACGAAAGTCACCAGAGCTACATCATTAGTGATGAACATGCTGGAGAAAAAAGTGAGGCTGATAAAAATCAGTACCAGCAGCCGCGGTGTGCGGGCGTGGCTCAGCATTTTTGCACCTATGATGCGGAAAACACCGATCCTCTGGAGCCCCGCCACTACGAGCATCAGGCATACGAGCTGGGCAATGGTATGTGTGTGTATATATCCAAGATACTGGCTGTCCGGATGGACAATAAAACAAGATATGATCGCAAGGATAGCGGCGATAACGAGTATAGTTTCCCGCTTAAGCGTCTGCCTGATCCAGCGTCTCACCGCATCCTCCATGGAAAGTGCAACTAAAACGTGGCCCCAATCAGATTCGAACTGACGACCTTGAAATTAGAAGTTTCCTGCTCTATCCAGCTGAGCTACGGGGCCGCAGTACCATGAGCGGGCAACGGTGTGATGCGCACTCAGACACTACCTATATCTTATCAAAATCGTGCAACATCGGGTGTCGCAAGGCAACCCGCCTGATAAGGGCCTTCTGTGCCGGTGTTGAGCCTGCTGTGCTTTATACTGGGGTTTATGACGCTTCTGGATTCTTATTATGTGCCGGGCCTGTATGTTGAAGACCATTCTGTTGATGTGCCTTTAGACTGGGGCGGTGCGGACGGCATCACTGCGGGCAGTACCGGTATCCCAGGCGGTGCAGGCAGCGGGCTGAAACTGTTTTACCGGACAGTGTGTGCAGCTGGGCATGCGCATGATGACATGCCGCTTCTCCTTTTCCTGCAGGGAGGTCCCGGCGGTGCAGGTCCCCGCCCGTACAGCGCGGATTCGGTCCCGTGGCTTGCTGAAGCCGTCAAACACTACCGCGTTGTCCTTCCTGACCAGCGCGGCACCGGCAGGTCTTCACGCATTGATTCCCATATCATGCAGCGTTTTGCTGACGATCCGCGCGCCGGTGCGGACTATCTCCATCATTTCCTGGCAGATTCGGTCATCAGGGATTTTGAGTATCTGCGCCGGTCCGAATTTGGCGGCGTGCAGTGGATGACCTTAGGCCAGTCATATGGCGGGTTCCTTACCCTCACCTATCTGTCGCTGTACCCTGAGGCTGTGCAGGCATCGTTTATTACCGGCGGCGTTATGCATATCCCCGGTGATCCAAAAGAAGTATATGAGCATACAGTTCCGCGCATGTATAAAAAGACTCAGCAATATTATAGCCGCTATCCGCAGGATATAAAACGTATAAATATAATTGCTGATTATATTTCGTCCCATGACGTCCGGTTGCCTAATGGTGATCCGTTCACAGTGAGGCGGCTGCAGATGCTGGGCGGCGATTTCGGTATGAAGCCGGGTTATGAACGCATGCATTGGACTGTTGACGGGGCGCTCGCCGGCCTGGACGGAAGTGTGCCTGAGGGTCCCGGGCATGCGGGGGATATCCAGCTGTCTGACGGGTTCCTCCAGGAAGTCCTGAGCCTTACTTCCTCATATGCAAGCCCTCTGTACTGGCCTCTGCAGGAGTTCATCTATCAGAATGGGGACTGTGCTCCGGCAGGATGGGCAGCTTCGCATGTTATTGGTTCAGACCCCCGATTCAGCACGGATGCGCGCCCTCTGGCTTTCATCGGGGAGGCTGCACTCCCAGAAATGTTTGAAGAGGACAGTTCACTGAAACCGTTCCGGGATCCTGTTAGCCTTATGATGTCTGATACCCATTGGGGCACGATCTATGATGCCGCCCAGCTCGCGGCCAACGAGGTGCCGCTGCGGTGCGCCGTGTATTTTGATGACATGTATGTGGACAGTTCCCTGCAGCTTGATACGCTGAGCCGCGTAGGCAATTCGTATGCGTGGGTAACCAACCGGTACGAGCATGACGGCGCGAGGGCTTCGGCCGATGTTTTTGCGCACCTGTATCAGGAAGCAATGGATCACGGTGATTTAGACAGGCAGCGGCAGTAAGGCCGTCAGCAGACGATGGTGAAGGCATAGCTGCTGGACCGCTTTTGTTATCGTTGCGCCTCAGCCTTCGTCATCCCTCAACCCTAAACTGAAAAGCATGTCTCTTACCATTGGAATCGTTGGCCTGCCCAATGTAGGCAAATCGACCCTTTTTAACGCTTTGACGCGCAATAATGTGCTTGCAGAAAACTACCCTTTTGCCACCATCGAGCCTAATACGGGCATCGTCCCGCTCCCGGATCCCCGGCTGCCTGTCCTCGCGCAGCTGGTGGGTTCCAATAAGACCGTCCCTGCAACAGTGACATTTGTGGATATCGCGGGCATCGTCAAAGGCGCATCCGAAGGTGAAGGGCTGGGGAACCAGTTCCTGGCGAATATCCGCGAGGCTGACGCGATCTGTGAAGTGACCCGCGTTTTTTCCGATGATGATGTTATCCACGTTAACGGGGCCGTAGACCCTGCGTCAGATATCGGGACGATCAACACCGAGCTGATCCTTGCTGACCTGCAGACTGTTGAAAATGCCATCCCCAGGCTTGAAAAGGACCTGCGCGGCAAAAAAGTCAGACCGGAATATGTTGATGCCGTTAAGGAGGCGAAGGGAATACTTGAGGCAGGAGAGACTATCGACCATGCATCCCGTGAGGGGAAAATCAGCAAGGAAGATATTCGTGACCTCCAGCTGCTGACCGCAAAACCGTTTATTTATGTGTTCAATATGGATGATGATGAGCTTGCCGACAGCGCACTCAGGGAGAAGCTCACGGCAGAGGTTGCCCCTGCACAGGCAATATTCCTCAACGCGCAGTTTGAATCCGACCTTACTGAACTTGATGAAGCTGATGCGCGTGAAATGCTTGCCGATGCAGGGCTGAACGAATCCGGCCTGGACCAGCTTGCCCGTGCAGGGTTTGATACGCTTGGGCTCCAGACCTTCCTGACTGCGGGGGAGAAAGAGGTACGCGCATGGACGATCCGCAAAGGATGGACTGCGCCGAAAGCTGCCGGTGTTATCCATACAGATTTTGAGCGCGGGTTCATCAAGGCTGAAGTAGTTTCATACGATGACCTGGTTGCCGCCGGTTCCTACCCGAAAGTGCGCGAGGAAGGCAAGATGCGCCTTGAAGGCAAGGATTACATCATGCAGGATGGTGATGTGGTCGAGTTCAAGTTCAACGTATAAGGGACGTAAGAAACGTTATAGGGGCGGGCAGCCCCAGGAAAAACAAAGGCCCGGTGATTAGCCGGGCTGTTTAGAGAGAAGGAGAGAGAAGAAAGGTTTAAGTTATCAAGAGGAAACTCTTGGCCAGCGAGGTTACTGTTTTTGCTGGTATTCATTATTAAAGGCCTTCAAGCTTAACACTCTCTTGGCGTTTTTCTGAAAATAGGCTGAGAATGCATACTGTGCTGAAAATATATGCTGTCGCGGCGGCTATGCTTGAATAGCTGGTATATACGGTGCCATTGAAGGTTTTGGTTGTTCCGGCCGTCAACAGTCCGTCCGATTGATAGAATATATGGGCGTATTATTGGTATTGATTGTGATATAGGGCATGGCAGGCAAAGGAATGGCATCTGATTTCTGGCTTATTGCAGGTTTGGGGAATCCCGGCAAAAAATATGAAGGGACACGGCATAACATGGGCTTTATGTGTGCCGACCTTCTGGCGGAACGGTGGTCCGTTTCATTCAGCGACCATAAAGGCCTTGCACTGCTTGGCAAAGGGGTGATGTCGCTGGACGGCGCGGCCCGGAAGTTTTTCCTTGCGAAACCGCTGACTTTTATGAATGATTCCGGCAATGCGGTTGCTTCGATAAGTGCGTACTACGGTATCCCCGAAAACCGGATAGTGGTGGTCCACGATGATATGGATCTGGAGTTCGGCCGAATCAAAACCAAGAACGGCGGCTCCCCGGGCGGGCACAACGGGATCAAGTCGATAGACCGGTCGCTCGGTACCGCTGATTATAACCGTGTGCGCATGGGGGTGGGGCATTCCCAGCGCGGATCGCATGCGCATGATAATGCCATCAGCTGGGTCCTGGGTGGTTTTAACGCTTCACAGAAACAGCAGCTTGACAGTTTTATAGCGGATGCTGCCGATGCTGCGGAAATGATAATTTTCAAGGGTATTGAGAAGACCCAGGAGCAGTTCAATGGCAGAAGATAAAGATGCTGCCGGTGCTGCCCCAGGAGGCGCCCCGGTTCTTAACGGTACTCTGGCACCGCTTATCCCTGCCCTTTTCCGAGACACTGCTTTTGCCCAGCTGGCAGAAGACGGATCGGGGTTTTCCCTTGTAGGGGCTCCTGCAGGGATACGCCCTGCGCTTGCAGCTGCAGCAGCAGAAGGGATGCCTGCGCCTGGAGCCGATTCTGCCGGCGGCAGTAAGACAGGCAGCGATAGCGGATCCGGGAGGCCTGTTGTTATTGTGGTGCCTTCAAACCGCGAAGCGCAGGATATGGTTGAGTCAGTACGGTCATGGTATGGCGGTGACCCTGGGGATATTGGCTCTATAGCGGATTGGGAGACCCTGCCGCATGAGCGGCTTTCCCCGCGGGCGGATACGGTTGCCCGCCGCATGTCAGTTTTCCGCAGGCTGGCCCATCCGGTAGAAGGGTCATCATTGTTCGGTCCGCTGAAAGTAATAGCAGTGCCTGTGCGCTCGCTTATCCAGCCCGTGGTGCGGGGCATACAGGATGTGGAACCACTGGTTTTCACGGTAGGCGGGCAGATGGGCCTGGACCGGGCGGCCGCCCGCCTTGTGGAGAATGCCTATACGCGCACAGACCTGGTGATGGATCGCGGGGAATTCGCGGTGCGCGGAGGCATCCTTGACATTTTCCCGCCCACAGCCGCGCACCCCGTGCGCATTGATTTCTTTGGCGATGACATAGACAGCATACATGCTTTCCACGCTTCAGACCAGCGCACATTTGGTGAAAATATACACCAGATATGGGCGCCTGCCTGCCGGGAACTGCAGCTGACAGAGAGTGTGCGCCGCAGGGCGGAAGCGCTGGCCGGTTCAATCCCTAATGCGGATGACATGCTGGAATCTATTGCGCGGGGAGTGCCCGTAGAAGGGATGGAATCGCTGATCCCGGCGCTTATCGATGACATGATGCCGGTATATTCGCTGTTCCCCAAGGATGCTGTCATTATGTTCAGCGATGTGGAAAGGCTGAAGCGTGCCGCGCAGGATCTGGCAAAAACAGCCAGTGAATTCATGGCAGCAGGCTGGCATGCGGCGGCGGGCGGCCAGGGTGCGGCTGCGCCCATCAGTTTCGACAAGTCCAGCTTCATGGATTTTGATGAAGTGCACAGTGCCCTCCGGCTTACCCATAAATCGTGCTGGGACTTGTCGAGCTTAGGTGTAGACAGTTCGGCTGGCGGGCACGCCCGGCTCGCGGCAGTGCCGCCGGAAGAATACCGCGGCGATGAAGCCAGGGCAGCGGGAGGTATTGCAGCACTGCGCGAGCGCGGCATAGCCGTCACTGTGACCGCCGCCGCCCGCGGCACGCTCAGCCGCCTTAAACGTGTTGCCGCTGCAGCGGGTATCACCGGACTGGATTTCGCACTCTCTATGGCGTCTGACGGCTTCATAGACGAGGAGGCTAAAACCGCCGTTTTAACGGAACGGGATATAACCGGGCACTCCAGCGCAGCTTCCCAGATCCGCACGCCCGCGCGCCGCCGCAAAGCCATTGACATTATGGAACTGAAAAAGGGCGATTATGTTGTCCATGAGCAGCACGGCATAGGCCGTTTTGTGGAAATGGCCCGGCGCCCTGTCCGCCCGGCGGGGCTGTCCGGGCGGGGGATACCCGCCCAGCCGCTATCCCGGCCGTCTCAGCTGTCTCAGCCATCCCAGCCGTCCCAGGCGTTCCGGGAATACCTTGTTATCGAATATGCCCCAGGCAAGCGGGGTGCGGCGCCTGACAAACTCTATATCCCCACAGACCAGCTTGACCTTATCAGCAAATATATTGGTGCGGAGATCCCGAAACTCAATAAGTTGGGCGGGTCCGACTGGGCTGCCACAAAAGCCAGGGCACGCAAAAAAGTCAAGGAGATAGCCCAAGACCTTGTCAAACTGTATGCTGCACGCCAGCGTACGGCAGGCTTTGCTTTCAGCCCCGATACCCCATGGCAGCATGAGCTTGAAGAAGCATTCCCCTACCAGGAAACGCCCGACCAGCTGACAACGATTGACGAGGTCAAGGCTGACATGGAGAAACCCGTCCCCATGGACCGCCTTATCTGCGGTGATGTCGGCTTCGGCAAAACCGAGATCGCTGTGCGGGCGGCCTTCAAAGCCATCCAGGATTCAAAACAGGTTGCAGTGCTTGTGCCTACTACCCTCCTGGCGCAGCAGCACTATGAAACATTTACAGAACGTTATGAAGGCTTCCCTGTAACAGTAAAAATGCTCAGCCGGTTCCAGACGGCGAAAGAAAGCGCTGAAACAGCCAAAGGCCTTGAAGACGGCAGCGTTGACCTGGTCATCGGCACGCATAAGCTGCTCAACCCTAAGATCAAGTTCAAGGACCTGGGGCTTGTGATCATTGATGAAGAGCAGCGTTTCGGCGTAGAACATAAAGAAACCCTGAAAGCCCTGCGCACCAATGTAGATGTCCTCAGCCTGTCTGCAACGCCTATCCCGCGCACGCTGGAGATGGCGGTCACAGGGATCCGCGAAATGTCTACGCTGGCAACCCCTCCGGAAGACCGCCTGCCTGTCCTTACTTATGTGGGCGTGTATGAGGATGCCCAGGTGGCTGCAGCAGTGCGGCGTGAACTTTTGCGCGGAGGACAGGTATTCTATGTGCATAACCGGGTCCAGGATATTTCCGCGATCGCTTCGCATATCCGGGAGCTTGTCCCCGAAGCCAGGATCGGCACTGCCCACGGGAAAATGGGGGAGAAGCAGCTGGATACTGTTATCCGGGATTTCTGGCATCGGGATATCGATGTGCTTGTATGTACAACTATCGTGGAAACAGGGCTGGATATTTCCAATGCCAATACCCTTATCGTTGACCGTGCCGACCGCTTCGGGCTGTCCCAGCTCCATCAGCTGCGCGGCCGGGTAGGCAGGGGCAGGGAACGCGCTTACGCTTATTTCCTTTATGATCCCGCAAAAGCTATGACACAGATGGCGCATGACCGCCTGTCAACTATTGCGCAGAACACTGCTTTGGGTGCCGGGTACGATGTTGCCATGAAAGACCTGGAGATCCGCGGGACGGGCAACCTGCTTGGAGGCGAGCAGTCCGGGCATATCGAAGGAGTCGGGTTTGACCTTTACGTCCGCATGGTATCCGATGCTGTGCAGGATTATAAGGAGCCTGAGCGTACAGAGGCTGTATCAACGTCCATCGACCTTCCGGTCGAGGCGTCCATCCCCGAAGATTACATCGGTTCAGATAAGCTGCGCCTGGAAGCCTACCGCAAGATCGCTTCAGCACATTCGCAGGATGATTTTGCCGATATACGGGATGAGCTCACTGACCGTTACGGTACACCTCCCAAGTCCCTGGACCTGCTGTTTGATGTTGCGCGGCTGCGTATGCGCGCCAGAGCCATGGGGATAACCGATATGATCGCCCAGGGGAAGAATATCAGGGTTGTTGGCTGTGATCCGAAAGATTCCGTGTTGCTCAGGCTGAAGCGTATTTATAAAACTGTCCAGTACAGGCCTTCCATACATACTGTGATCATCCCCGCACCTTTCCAGGAGACCTTTGATTCAGCGCCCATGGATCCCCAGGAGGTCATCAGCTGGACAGGCCGGCTGCTTGATGACCTGTCATGGCATGCCCCGGCTGTAAAAAATACCCTGTAACACGTTTACGAAACGTCCAGAAAATCGAGTAATCTTAGGATTGTTCACACAACCAGACAAAAGGAGTAGTTGTGGCAATTATTGAAAGTATTTATGCACGTGAGATCCTTGATTCCCGTGGTAATCCTACTGTAGAAGTCCTTCTGGAAACCGACGACGGTGCACTGGGGCATGGCCTTGTCCCTTCAGGCGCTTCTACCGGTGAAGCTGAGGCATGGGAGCGCCGCGACGGCGATAAGTCCCGTTACCAGGGCAAGGGTGTGCTTGATGCTGTTAAGGCTGTAAATGAAGAGATCGCCCCTAAGGTCATTGGTATGGACGCCACTGACCAGCGCGCGCTTGATGAAACCATGATCGAGCTTGACGGTACCCCGAATAAGGGCCGCCTTGGCGCAAACGCTATCCTCGGCGTATCCCTTGCTGCCCTGTATGCGTCGGCAGAGTCTGCTGACCTGCCTCTGTACCGTTACATTGGCGGCACCAACGGGCATATCCTCCCTGTACCGAACATGAATATTATGAATGGCGGCGCCCATGCCGATTTCGCTACCGACATCCAGGAGTATATGATCTCCCCGTACGGGTTCGATTCCTATCATGAGGCCCTGCGCGCAGGTGTTGAAGTCTATCACACGCTGAAAAGCGTCCTGAAGAAGGATGGCCTTGCCACAGGCCTTGGCGATGAGGGCGGCTTTGCTCCGAAGATGAAGTCCAATGAGGATTCCCTCAAGTATATCATCAACGCTATTGAAGCTGCCGGGTATGAGCCTGGCAGGCAGATCGGCATCTGCCTTGATGTTGCCTCCTCCGAGTTCTATAACAAGGAAACCGGCAAGTACCATTTTGACGGTGAAGACCGTGATTCCGCATACATGCTTGATTTCTATGAGAAGCTTGTTGATGAGTACCCAATCGTATCAATTGAAGATCCGTTCCAGGAAGAAGGCTGGGAAGACTGGGCTGCTATAACCCAGCGCCTTGGCGGCCGCCTCCAGTTCGTTGGCGATGACCTGCTTGTTACCAACCCGAAGCGCCTGCAGAAGGGTATTGATATGGGCGCTGCCAACTCCCTGCTTGTCAAGCTCAACCAGATCGGTACTGTGACTGAGACCCTGGATGCTATTGAGCTTGCCACCCGCAACGGCTTCACCTCCATGGTTTCCCACCGTTCAGGCGAAACCCCGGATACAACGATTTCTGACCTCGCTGTTGCCAAGAATACCGGCCAGATCAAGACCGGTGCACCTGCCCGCGGTGAGCGTATTGCAAAGTACAACCGCCTCCTTGAGATTGAAGAGGAGCTCGGTTCTACAGCACAGTATGCAGGGTACAGTGCTTTCAAAGCCTGCAGGAAGTATGCCGGCTGAGGGTTGCCGCTTGGCTGCCTTAAGGCTGCCAACTGAAGGCTCTTAAGGCTGAAGCCCGTAAAAGTAATACCCGCCCTTCTCCACGTCGAGTTGGACGGGTATTTTGTATATATGGTTTTGCGTATGCCTTCACAGGAAAGCAGGTTTTTGGGAGACAGGGGCGGCTCTTCCGATCCGTCCGACAAACCTCGTAAAGGCCGCCGGCACGGCATTTTGGGCAGGCTGGCTGGACGGCACAGGCGTGCCGGGAAAGATGGCCGCGCCGTGCGGGATAAGGGTACCGGGCCGGATACACAGCCCGGACGTTCCCCGCGCAGGGACCCCTTACGGAGGGAAAATATGCGTGAATCGCAGGGTTCCCGCGGCGCCGGCAGTTCCCGTATGTCCAGGGCGGCTTACTCAATAAAGCAGAACGGCCCTATCTCGTTTTTTGCGGCTCTGATAATCGTGATTTTCTGCCTTATCCAGCTGTTTACGACAGTACAGCTGTACGTTAAAAGCACGTCTGAGCTAAGTTCCCTCAAGGCACAGGAAGCAAGCCTGGCCGCCAGGAAGGCAGGCCTGGAAAATGAGATATCGCGGTGGAACGATAAGGCTTATGTGGTGGCGCAGGCACGTGAGCGCCTGGGATTCGTGTATCCCGGCGAGCAGTCTATCATCCTTGAAAATTCAAAGCATAAAACAGGGCCTTCAGCTTCAGGCAGCAGCAACGCACCATCGTCATCAGCAGCTTCATCCGGGCAGAAACTTCCCTGGTATAAAGAGATGCTGTATTCCATGCAGAAAGCAGATACAACGGATACTAAGGGGAATAATGACGGTTCGCGGCCCTCTGACCGTATTCCCAGCCAGGAAGAGCAGCAGCGCTGGCAGAACAGGCGTACCCGGCATTGATGGCAGATCCCGGCTGCGGCAGGGCAGGACCGGGATAAGTAATAAGCGTAGTGGGAATAATATGGCAGGGCAGGACCGGGGAATACAGTGGATACAGCAGGCATAACAGATACAGGCGGCAGTACCGCTGCTGAGGTGCAGGCCGGTATTTTTGCCCTTAGGGCGAAGGCTGCTGAAAAACTGTGCGATTCCCTTCTTGCCGGATCGCTTGAGCAGTGTGATGTCAATGAGGTTGAACGGCAGCTGGGACGGTATCCCCGAGGCATGGTGGCAGTTGGTGCCAGGTGTGTGTGCGGCCGTCCGCTTGTTACGGTGACCCGCCCATTGCTGGATGGGAAAATACCTTTCCCAACAACGTTTTATCTCACCTTTCCCGCAGCAGCAAAGGCAATTTCCAGGGTTGAGGCGTCGGGGAAAATGGCTGAATTCACTGCCCTCCTTCAGGGGGAGGGGAGCTTTGGCTGCTCCGGCAGTACTGGCAGGCCTGATGACCATGGCAAACCTGATGGTTCCTTACGTCCCGGCGGCACCGGCAATACAGGAAATCCCGGAAACCCAGGTCCCGGGATAGTGCAGAGCTATCGTGAAGCCCATAAACTCTATCTTATTTTCAGGCATCATCTGGCCCAAAAGCTTGGCGACAGCGAAGGACATATTTCCGGGATCAGTGCAGGAGGGATGCCTGAACGGGTGAAATGCCTGCATGCGCTGGCAGCCCAGAGCCTTGTTATGGGCAGGGGGGTAAACCCTTTCGGGGATATCGTCCTGGACCTTATTGCCGATGAATTCGATCCGTCGGTATGCAGGTGTTCCGGGCATAGTATAGAATCGTGACGCTGTGGTGCATGGCACCAGTATGCCAATATGTAAAACAGCATACAATGCAGAACAAGAATAAGTAACTTAGCATATCTGAGCAGGGGAAAATATGGCTGTAACTGTTGCCGGAATTGATTGCGGCACTAACTCGATCCGGCTGATGGTCGCCCGCATGGATGAGACGGGCGTTACCGTCCTCGTGCCCCGCATCATGCGGGTAGTAAGGCTCGGCCAGGGTGTGGATAAAACCCGCCGGTTCAGCCAGGATGCCCTGCAGCGTACTTTTGCGGCTATTGATGAATTTGCCCATATCCTTAACGGCTACGACCTTGACGGTATTCGGTTCGTGGCTACGAGCGCGACGCGGGATGCCACAAACCGCAGTGAATTTGAAGATTACGTATACAGCAGGCTTGGCGTACGCCCCGATGTCATACCTGGCGAGGAAGAGGCACGGCTGAGCTTCCTCGGCGCTACTTCCGTAGTCGATACATCTGCCCATCAGGCACCGTACCTGGTGATGGATCTTGGCGGCGGATCCACTGAGCTTGTGCTTGGCGGGGATGGGCGCAGTATCCCGGTCACTGATGTTTCCCAGGCGTATTCCATGGATACAGGGTCGGTGCGTATAAGTGAAAGGCATCTCCTCTCAGACCCTCCTGATGACGGGCAGATCGCCCGGGCTGCAGATGATGTGAACGCTGCTATTGATACGGCGTGTGCGGCAGTGGATATCTCCCGGACCGGGACATTCATCGGGGTCTCAGGCACAGTGACCACTATGGCTTCAGTCGCTCTGGGGCTCAGCACATATGACCGCGATGCCGTAGACGGTGCACTGCTGGATATCAGCAGGATATATGAAGCGGACAGCGCTGTCCTCCATATGGACCGCGCTCAGCGGGGAAGCCTCGGCGTTATCCATCCGGGAAGGCTTGATGTTATTGGGGCCGGTGCTTTGATTTTCACCGAGGTCCTTAAACGTGTATCCCTTTCTGTCCAAAGCCGGGGCAGGGAACTCAGCACTGTTATGGTCAGCGAGCACGGGCTTCTTGACGGCATTGTCAGGGATCTGGGCATAAAACTGCTTGCGGGGAAAGGCTAGGCCTGGCCTTGTGGCATAATAGGTGGGTGCCTCGCGGCTTTGGCCATGCGGCATGCCCCGGTGGCGGAATCGGTAGACGCAGCGGACTTAAAATCCGCCGACCTTAAAGTCTTGCGGGTTCAAGTCCCGCCCGGGGCACCAGGAGCAGAGGTGGCTGTGCCGGACCGGAAGGCCCGCAGTACGGCCACCTCTGTTGTGTAAAAGCTGAAAAGCTGCAGAAGCAGTCCCGGCACCGCAGGACTGCAGGAAAGTAATAAGTTAAGCTGAGATATAAAGGCAGGAGTATTATGGATGTATCAGATATGCCTCAGGTGAACGCTGAATTCGGCAGCATGCCTGTGATCACATTCCCGTCCCCGGAAGCGCCTGCAGGGCTTCGCGGGCTGGAAATAACCGAGGGGGACGGCCCTGTAGTCCGTAAAGGGGACAGGGTCACTGTGAATTATCACGGTGTTGTCTGGGGCAAAGACACTCCTTTTGATTCGAGTTTCTCCCGCCATCAGCCGGCTTCTTTCGGCATTGGGATAGGACAGGTTATCCGCGGGTGGGACCAGCTCGTTCCGGGGCATAACGTCGGCTCCCGGCTGATTGTTTCCATCCCGCCCGAGTACGGCTACGGCAGGAACGGCATGCCGGCTGCCGGCATAGGGGGCGGCGATACGCTCGTGTTCGTTATTGATATCATTTCTACGGCCCGGTAAAGTACTCTCCGGGACAACCGCAATACCGCGGCCGCGGGGCGGGTCCCAGGATTTGGCAGTAAAGGCCTGCGAGCCTGATGCAGTTTTTGCCCGCAGTATGGCTATATAGATAAGTTTGGATTTAGGAGGTTATTATGCCGCAGGATAAGGTCTATATGCTGACTCAGGAAGCATACGACAAGATGAAGGAAGAGCTTGCCTACCGTGAAGGCGAACTTCGCGAAGAGATCAAAGAAAAAATTGCGGCAGCACGCGCGGAAGGCGATCTCAGTGAGAACGGCGGATACCAAGCTGCCAGGGAGGCACAAGGCAAAAACGAGGGGCGTATACAGGAGCTTACAGTTAAACTCCGTGATTCAGAAATACTGAAAGCCCCCAGGGCGGGTAAAGTGGGCCCGGGATCGGTTGTCACCCTTGACATTGCCGGGCGTGAGATGGTTTATGTCCTGGGATCGCATGACCTGTCTGTTGCTACAGATTATGACATCATCAGCCCGGAATCACCTATCGGTGCTGCAGTCAACGGACGGAAAAAAGGCGATACGGTAACGTATTCTGCCCCCAACGGGCGTGAGATCACTGTTACTGTAAAAGATTCCAGGCCGCTGGGATCTGAATAGCAATAGCATAAGGCTGGAGCGGGGCAGTCCCGTACGGCCCCGTCAGCTTCGCGCTTACATCATTGAAACTGCTACGAAGTATATAGCGACGGTGTGGCATGCGAACCCTGCAACGGTACCGATATGGAATATCTCATGGAAACCGAAAACCATGGGCCATGGGTCAGGCTTGCGCAGCAGATAGGCTATAGCTCCCAGTATGTAGCATGCCCCTCCCGCTACAACAAGCCAGACTACAGCCGGACCGGCATGCGGAGAAAGCCAGAAAAGGCGCAGATATGCTACTCCGGATACACCGAAAATAATGTAGATAGCCGTATACAGCCAGCGCGGGGCATTGATCCATACAACATGTATCAGCAGCGCGATACCGGTGAATATCCACATGGTCAGTATGATGGTATTCCTCCATCCCGGTGACAGCGCAAATGACACAGGGGTGTATGTCCCTGCTATAAGAAGGAAGATATTGACATGGTCGATGCGGCGCAGGATATCGGTAGTTTTTTCCGGCCAGTCCCCAATATGGTAAAGCGCTGAATTGCCGAAAAGGGTAAGAGAGCTTGCCATAAACACGGCGCATGCCCATTTGAGCCCTGCACCGGGGGCCAGGCAGATAAGGACGATCCCAGCTGCCAGCGCCAGAGGGGCTGCCGCAAGATGTATCCAGCCGCGCATAAGGGGTTTAGGCCGGCCGTGGACATCCAGGCGTGCTTTTTTCTTATACGTCCCCTGTGCTTTCTGCTCTATAACGCTCGCTTTATATTCGCCTTTTGCAAGTATCCGGGCAGCTTTTGCCTTAGTCCGTGCACGGATGGCATCTGCCTTAGCCTGTTCTTTGGCTATACGGGCCAGCAGGACTTGCTGGACGGCAGCAGAGCTTACTTCAGGTATATTCTGCTGGCTGTCTCCGTCCTTCGGGGTGCCAGCCCGGCTGCCGCACTGCCCTGATCTTTTACCGGTCCCGGTACGGACATCATCGGTGTTCTTCATAACTGTTGCTCCTTAATATCTTCTTCAAGTGTAACCAGGGATATGACGTACACAGCCATAATGAAGTTATATCGGGTTGCCCGATAGCGCCGCGTTTGTACAATAATGGGTATGACAGATTTTACCAGTGTATTTGCGCGGAGCGCTTCGCTGACTAACGAAGATAAAGGCTGGCTCCGCCGTATCCTCGAAGACTGGCAGGTTATTGCTGACCTGAGTTTTGCTGATCTTATGCTTGTTATACCGATCGAAGAAAATAATGTAGCCCAGCTAGTGATTGCGGCCCAGTGCAGGTCATCGACCGTTGTTTCACGGCAGGTAGACGATATGGTAGGCAGGCATCTTCCTGCAGCCCTGGTACCTTCTGTTATGGATGCGCTCAACGGCGTCGGCAACGGGGATGTCGACCATTACCGCATGGTTGATACTGCAACCGTGTGTGATGACTTCCTTGCTGTAAAGCGGCAGGACAGGATCCTCGGCGTGATCATACGCGAGACGAATATGATAATGCGCCTGGCAAATGGGCATTATGAGTCGGAAAGCATCCATGTGGGGCGGGAACTTTTTGATATGATAGGCGAGGGGACTTTCCCCTATACCGATGATCTTATGTCGAAGCAACGGCATGACCCGCGGGTATCTGACGGTTTTCTTGTTTTATCTGCAGAAGGGGTTGTCGAGTATGCAGCCCCTAACGCTGTCAGCTGCTTCAGGCGGCTGGGCGTTGTAACGAATGTTATCGGCAGATATCTGAGCGAATTCATTACTGAACAGTTCCGCGAAAATGATAAAGTTCCCGAATCTCTTCCGGGCGTGCTTGCGGGCAAATTCTTTGCTGATTCTGAAATAACGACCCCTACTGCTTCTATTGCGCTGCGGTGCTTCCCGCTTTTTAAGAAAGGGGAGCGCACAGGAGCGGTGATCCTGTGCCGTGATGTTACGGAGGTGCGGCACCGGGAGATGGAGCTGGAAACGAAGGAAGCCACCATAGCAGAAGTGCATCACAGGGTCAAAAACAACCTGCAGGCGGTGTCCTCCCTCCTCAGGCTGCAGTCGCGCAGGACGAAAAATGAAGAAGTACGCAAAGAGCTTCAGGAAGCCCAGCGCAGGCTTGAAACCATTGCTGTTGTCCATGAGGGGCTGAGCCAGACTGCCGATGAGGTAGTTGATTTTGACGCTGTGATTTCACAGATACTGCGGCTGGCTGTTGAAGTGGCAAGTACCGATGAGCAGGAAATCAAGTTATCGTACCTTGGGCAGTTTGGCATGATGCCTGCACAGGATGCGACCCCGCTGTCCCTTGTACTCACGGAGCTGGTGACTAATTGCGTCGAGCATGGTTTTAAAAACCGGAAAGAGGGGAATATCCGTATTTCTGTCGGCAGAAGCGGGAAAAGCCTTAATGTTGTTGTGGAAGATGACGGCAACGGCCTTGAAACTGAAGTTGATGATAAAGGTAAAAATCCGCGGGAATCAGGTTCAGGACTGGGCACTCAAATCGTCAATACCTTTGTAACGAATGACTTTGGCGGCACTATCCGCTGGAGTGCAAACCATCCCCATGGTACACGGGTTGATATCAGCATGAAGCTGCGTGCAGCAGAGTAGCCAGGAAATCGGGCTGTGCAGAATGTGCAGTTTTATACAGACTTACTGCATATGCATACTTCGGCGTGCCCGCATATACCTACGTTTGAGTGCACGGCGCTCATCCTCGCTGTATCCGCCCCATACCCCATAATCCTGGTTGGTGTCCAATGCAGTTTTCAGACATTCGTCTACGACTTCGCATGTCCTGCACACCGCCTTTGCCTCTTCGATCTGCTGGAGTGCAGGGCCTGTATTACCGACTGGGAAGAAGAGCTCAGGGTCTTTATCCCGGCATGCAGCTTTCGCGCGCCAATCTTGTGAACTGCTCACAGATACCTCCTAAAAATCACCTATATAAGAGATAACCACGAATCGTATCGTTTTTCAAGTGTTCAGCTAAAAAAATATTAAAATTTGTATTATATATCGGTTATATCGGTATACGTCTGGATGATATATGATTCGTCGGCACAGTAAATGCCGCGTCCGGGGATACGTTTGCCGGCAAAGCTGGCATCATTGGCCAGGCTTCCCGGCAGGTCCCATAAGATATCAGTTGAACGTTCACCTGTAGGGATGGCGATACGGGCATCGCAGTTCTGAGGGTAATGCACAGCGCGCGGATCACTGACTGTGTAGAACAGTGTTATATCTTTACTGCCCATACACGCATAAAACCCTTCAGCAGACCGTATCTCGGTGACAAAAGGGTAGCGGGCAGTTTCTCCGACGTCCCTGTCCGCAGTATCTGTATCCCCTGCACTGTGATCCTTGATATTTACAGTGCGGGCAGTATGGGTATCTATGGCTGGCGTATCGCCATCACTGCCGCTGAAAGCATGGAAGGCAGGAGAGGTCAGCGGATCAAGATAGGGGTCAGCATTATCACATACAGCGATGCGTGGTATCAGGATGCCGGCATCATGGTATTTAGCAGGCTGTATGGCATTGAGCCTGCGCATATATGACCGCCTGATAATGCGCAGGAAAGCTGTCTTCCCGAAACCATGAGGGGCAATAACTGCAATATTCTGGCCCTGGAGAGGTATGCGCCATGGAGAGGTAGTTATGCCGTTATCCTTCAGCCCCATATCCAGCATCCATGGCGAAGAGGGCAGGCAGGGGGATACCGGCCCGGCAGGCTGCGGGTCGGACTGGAGAAAAGCGGGGAGCGGTGCGCTGAACAGCAGAGGCAGATGGTTTCCGGCTTCCCTGGTGCCTGTACTGCCATTACTGTTGCTGCCAGTACTGAGGTTGCCGGTATCAGAACTGGTATTGCCCCGGGTATGGATGCTGCGTGCAGACACCATAAACCTGTATGAATCTTCTGCTGCCTTCACGATGTCGGCAATATCAGCACTGTACGCGCTGCGGAAAGGCACGCACTGGACACCGTCGTGGATATATCCTGCCCCGGGAGACCGGGGGTCAAGGGCTGCTGCATGGGGGATGTCCAGGAGTTCCAGCGACTGCATGGTGTCGCGCACCCTCAGGCATATATGGAGGGACAGGTTGGCTTTCATATCGTTGCTGATCTGGCTCATAGGGTTCTGTGTGCATGCGATAACATGTATCCCTAAAGACCTGCCTAATGCTGCAAGTGATATAAGCCTGGGGATGTAATCAGGGAGGGCATCGCGCAGAGCATGGAATTCGTCAATAACGATAATAAGGTGGGCAGGGGCATCCTTAAGGTGCAGGATGCTGTTCCCGCCGCTGCCCTGCACGATCTGTTCGCGCCTTTTAAGTTCGTATTCCAGTGCGCGCAGGGCACGCATCGCATGCGGGATATTAAGGTCGCTTACGTTGCCCACAGTATGCGGGAGATGCTTCAGCCTCTGGAAAGTGGCGCCGCCCTTGAAATCAAGGAAAACAAGGTTGAGCTGATCAGGAGGATATGAACAGGCAAGCGACAGGCACCAGGTTTCCAGGAAGACCGATTTTCCCGAGCCGGTAGTCCCGGCAATAAGTGCATGCGGCCCCTGGCGTATAAGATCCAGCTGGCAGAGAGCCTCCTGCGGTGGGATATCCCGCCTGCCAGCGCTGCCTGCCATGCTGTCTGCAGGCTTTTCGGCTGCGGGGAAAAGGGCAGTGCCAACAGGGGCTTCTGTGCTGCTGCCGCGGGCGGGGCAGGAGGCAGGGCTGCCTGTTCCCGAATGGCCGAGCCATAGCCGCAGGATATTCCGCCAGTCTGTTAAAGCAGTACCGTACAGCTGAGAAAGGTTCCTTGCCGGCAAAAGCTTTCCCACGTTTTTTGGCGGGATACTGAGCACAGGGTCCAAGGAAACGGTCCCGCTGCTGCACGGACTGCCGGTACTGCCGTGATCTGTTTCCGGTATGGCAGCGGGAAGGGATTTCCGCATGCGCCACCGCAGAAACATGATAACGGATATCGCGAAAGCCGAGATGATCCCCGGTATGAGGAAAACAAGATAGAGGTACTGCTTATTGAAGACCATAACAATAAGCATGACGATCTGGCCGAAGAATGCTGAGATCCCCGGGACAACTGCTGACAGTATTTCCAGACGGTCATTCTTCTGTGCTATTTGCTGCGGGCTTAACGTGCGCGCCATATATCCAGTATGGCCGGCAGTCCGGGCGAACGCCAGATATTTTCCGGATTGTGGTCAGACTGAAGAAACGCCTTGAATACCAGCCAGTATAGGTTGTGGATAACTTTCAGGATGCAGCATACCCGCCAACAGTCCCGGCAGGCTGGGTACCGTTTGCCAGTTTGGAAAACAGCGTATGGTTGGACTGTTCCGCAAGCCGGACACAGGATCCGAGACGGTAAGACGGCCTGTAATTCTGACTGGAATAATAGACGGTACCGGTCACGCCGCCCTCCCGCGTTGCACTCCTGAATGCCAGGGCCATCCGGACCATTGTCAGAGTCGATGTTTTCTGATCCACTGTAAGCGAAGAAAGCCCGGATTTCAGGACTTTCTGCAGCGTGAACGGGTTCGCAGCCACTGCGGGGGAGGCAGCTTTCTTTATGATTGCAGAAATGACCATGCGCTGGCGTTTTGTGCGTCCGAAATCACCTTCAGGATCCGAATACCTCATGCGGGACATTGCCAGAGCCGTGGTCCCCGAAGCCGTGTGGCATCCTGCTGTCCAGTTCAGGCCTGATTTTTCATCGTTGACAGTGCGGTCATAACAGAGCTCTACCCCTCCAAGCGCGTCAACTATCGTCTGGAGGCCTCCAAAACCGACTGATACGACATGGTCTATTTTCTGTCCGGTTATACCTTCAATTGCAGTTACAAGCTTGGGATATCCATACAGTTCTGCCACAGAATTGATCTTTGCCCCTTTGCCGTCAACTTCCACGTATGAATCCCTGGGTATGGAGATCAGTGAAGCGGGGCCGGAATCCGGTTTCGTGAGGACCATAACAGTGTCTGTCCTGAAGCCCGGGACCTGATCGGCTGTCCCGCCGGTAGTCCCGTCACGTGCATCAGACCCCAGAATAAGCCAGGTACTGCCTTTTGTATCCGCAGCAGAAGACAGATAGTCCTTATGGTTAAGCTGGGAATTGACGTAGAACCATGCCCATCCGGCATATACAAGGAGGATAACGAGAAGCGCAATAATAACGCGGAAGATTATTTTTCCGATCCTGCGGGGTTTCCGTGGCGCGGATCCTGATGCAGGCGTTCCGTTGAAACCCGATCCGGAACCGGAGCCGGCGCCTGCCCCCTGGGCCCCGGGCGTACCTAGGTAACTGCTGTCCGGCGGCTGCCTATAAGGGGAAGGAGATGCCGGCGGGATCGCTGGAGGTACAACATTGCTGCCGGATGAAGCGCTGCGTTGGCTCCGGGGCTGCCTGTCCGGTGCAAAAGAGTGCGGCTGTATGCCATCAGCCTGTATGCCGTCAGCAGAGGGGCGGGATATACGTCTGGAAGGGCTGCTGCTGGGTGCAAACGATGGAGGGGCAGGCTCGGAAACCGCCGGCTGCCCGCTTCCATCCGCCCCATCAGCTGAGTTTCCTGCGGGAAGACCGCTGTCAGCCTGTGCAGAGCTCCCCTCACCGATTTTTTTCGGGGAAGGATGGAAGCTTGGCGGATCAACGGTATTACGGTCTTCAGAATCTGTCATAGCCGGTCCTCCTTAAGCCGTACGGATCAGTTGCTGATCTTGCAGATAGAGTGGTTTACATACTTCTCAGCCATGCCTATATACCAGCCCGTACGCGGGTCACGGATAGCGCCTGACTTTTTGTCAACGATCCCGCCTGTTTTCGGATCAATAAGCGTCCCGTCCTGCTGCGTGACCAGCCCTGTATCGGGATCAACGGAAGATCCGGCTGATGGGGATGAAGAAGGCTGGTTTGCGGAAGGGCTGGAAGACGACTGCTGGGAAGATGGGCTTCCTGAAGAGCCCTCTGGGCTTGCTTGCGAAGAGCCGGACGATGAAGAGCCTGTCTGGCCGGAAGGGGATGGATCGGTCAGAGGGCGGTCCTGGGCAATCTTCTTCCATACAGCAGGAGCCTCTGCTGTCCACTGCACGCGGTTCGGGTTAACCGGCGAGGTCTCTACAGGTATAGTCTGTGTGTATATGCCGGAAGTTTTCAGGCCGGACATGCTGCCTGCCAGCCCCATAAGAACGTTGATATCTGCGAGCCCGCTGCTCATATTCAGGGATTCAAGAGCAGATTTCGCCATCTGATACAGCTGGTCTGTCTGTGTGAACAGGTTCTTCCGTGTTGCTTCCCGTAAAAGCATTTTTACAAGGTACTGCTGACGTATAGTGCGCATAACATCCGATCCGTCTCCCAGGCCGTGGCGTATGCGCGCATATTGGGTTGCCTGGACACCGTTAAGATGGTGCAGGCCTTTCGTAAGGGAAAGGTTAGTATAGGAGTCCCTGAAATCCTGGGTCACACAGATATCTACACCATGCAGGGCATTGATCATGGTGCTCAGGCCTGAAAAGTCAACGACAATGAACTGTTTGATCTTGAGCCCGGTGAGATGGTTCACAGCATTCATCGTGCAGCTGGCAGCCGAGGAGATGTCACCGCCCTTGGCATAAGCATTTGCAAAAATTGAATTGAACATAACGTTGTTCCGAGCGGGGAGGGTACCTTTTGACGTAGCACAGGACGGTATGCTGACCAGCGAATCACGGGGGATGGAGACAAGGTCAACGAATTTCCTGTCAGCGGATATATGCATGACCATTGTCGTGTCAGCCTGGTGGTTCTGGGCATCAGCCGGATTGTTATCACCAATGAGGGAACCATTATTGCCTTCCCGTGCATCCTGCCCTATGACCAAGATATCAAGGGGCTTCCCCTTGTTGGGATCAACGGCTGTTTTGACTACATGGCCATGGGAATCGATCACCGTTGTTGAGGCTTTGGTCACAGCATTGCTCAGGTCAAGATACAGTGCGCCGGCAGCTACAATAATAAAAGCGAGTACGCCTATAAGGAACATGCTGATAAAGCGGGCCAGGCGCTTTCCTGTAAGGAAATTTACTGCATGGAGGGGAGGGTCATATGAGTTGATCTGCAGCAATGTATGACGGCGCTGGTGATCATAAGATGAGGCCATGCGTGGATCCTTTTTGATAAACGATACAGAAATACAGTTTCATATTCTAAACTGTTGACTGCCTATATAATACTGCTTTGTTGAAATCTCACTTAAACATTACATTTAAAGCGGCGCCAGTGATTAAAAGTCCTAAAGGTAAAGAAAACGTCCTGATTTGGGGATTTCAGTAGTATCTCCGGGAATTTTTAATAAAGTTGAGTACAGATAATACTCAGATAGTGCAAGGTGTGCGGTATGGATGGTTCAATGGCTGGCGGAAACGGCGGGCCTCAGGAGGCAGTGCGCGGGATGCGGGATTCCGGCAGCGAAGTAGGTAAAGCCTCACTTGCTGATACCGTGGCTGAGGCTGTTGCCCAATCAGAAAACAGCACCAGGGCTGCTACCGTCAGCACTTCGCTTGCGGCGGTGGTTACACTTGAAGATGACCTCCGGTATTTCCCGGAGACGCTGGTATCCCTCCTGAGACAGACAGTACTGCCTTCTGAGATATTCCTTGCATACTGCGGCCAGGTGCATATTTCCCATATTGCTTCCGGCAGCTGCCGTAATATCATGGTTCCGGCGCACGGCGGTACGGTGAAGATCAGAGTGATTCCCGTTAAGGCAGGCTCTTTTATTGCTGCCGTTGACGGTGCGCTCAATTATGCGCGTGATAATGGGATAATTTCCAACCGTGTCAGGCAGCTTCTGCTGTTGCATGATGATTCACGGCCTGTGGGGGAGCAGTATATTGAGTCCCTTACAGAGGCGCAGCGTAATAACCCCAGTGCTTCTGTTATTGGTACGAAGCAGATGGGCTGGGACGGTGAAACCCTGCATAATGCAGGATATTACGCCGCACCAGGCCACAGAGTCAACAGCCTTGTTGTTGATGGGGAACAGGACCAGGAACAGTACGATTCGCGCAGTGATGTTTTTGCCGTTTCGCTTTCCGGTGCACTTGTGGATATGGATGTGTGGCTTCATGCTTCTGACGGGAACTATCCGTTCGGCACGTTCGGGCAGTCCCGTGATTTCTGCCGGCGTGTGTGCCTCGGCGGCGGCCGCGCTATTATTGCCCCACAGGTGAAAACGGCACACCTCCGGGCCCGCTTCGAAGGCATGCGTACCCAGAAAGGGCAGCCGGCCGGCCATGGGAGCGGGGCTCCGGTACCGAGCTACGGCGCGCAGGCGAAGGCGCGTGATACATACTATTATTCTGATATTTCCGTTATCCGCTGGCCTCTTTCATGGTTTTGGAAATGGCTGAGCTCTTTTATCCTGTTCGCAAAACTCCTCGGACGCAAGCAGGTGTATCAGGCATGCGTTGAGTTGTGCGCCCCCTGGAGGGATCTTGGGAATATTTTTACAATGATATCTGCACGCATGAGGGTAGCATCGCACAGCAGAGTCTCAGCACGGGATCTTTCCCTGCTCAGTGTTTCCCGCGACCGTGTCAAATCGTGGGATGACCGTGTACGTGCTTTTTCAGATGAAGGCAGCAATATTGTCCTTGATCCGCTGGCTAAAGCCCATCTGCGCGCCCGCAAACGCATACGGTATACATGGGCAGCAATAATGGCAGCTGTGATGCTGGCCGTCGGGCTGGCTGTAAATTTCGGGATTTTGCGGGCCGCCTTTACCGGCAGCGTTTTATCATCAGTATCCCTTACCCCTTCAGGTGCCACACTTGGGCAGCTTGTCCGCTCAGCGACTTCATACTGGTCATATGCGTCAGGTTTAGGGGCACATGCTGCCCCAGCCCCTTTTTCCCTGGTCCTTCTGATTATGTCACTGGTAATATTAGGGCATGTCGAGTATGCGCCGACTGTAATCATCCTTCTGGCTGCGCCCTGTGCCGCCCTTAGTTTCTGGGCGCTGGCGGGGACAGTGACCCGATCCAATGCCGTCCGTATAACGGCGGGCTGTGCGTGGGCCGCAGGCGGGATGTTTATGGGCTTTTATTCATTGGGGAACCTTCCCCTGCTGGTATCTTCCGTTTTCCTTCCTGCATCAGTTGCATTTACCCTTAAAGCATTGGGGATGTACCGCACTGAGGAGCCCGAAAGGCCTGCCCCTTCTGCGCAGAACGGGGCGTGTGCGGCACTGTGCTTTATGGCTGCAGCTTTATGCGAACCTCAGCTGATGATCGTTTGGGCTGTTTCCTGTGCCGCATTCGCGCTTTTTGCAAGGTCGCATAAATCTTATCTCCTCCTTATCCCGATACCTGCCCTCGCCGCACTGCTCCCTACGGTTATTGATGTTATCCGCTATTGGGATAAAGGAGCCTGGCGCCAGATATTTATAGATGTGAATACGGCCAGCCCTGCAGCTGCAGGAAGCAGCGCTACATCCCTTCTCGGCCAGATGCGCGCTGTTTTCAGCCCCGGGAATTTTACAGGAGGCGGCGCAGTGTCGGCAGCAGTACTGTGGGCAGCCGCTATAGGCTTTGCAGTGATCGCGGTACTGAGCGTGGTATCGCTTTTCCTCCCTATCGTCCTGCGCGCCTCCCGTATGATGTGGTCCCTGATGCTTGGAGGGGCTTTGGCGGCAGTACTGTCTTCCCGGGTCACCATAGCCGTGGATGCCGGGGGGTATTCGAAGGGGTCGGTAATGCCGGGGCTGATGGTTATCCTGCTTGGGATGCTGGCCTGCGCATGTATGACAGCCGGTACAGGTGTAAAAACATTCACCGCCTTTTCGCGCAGGATCACCAGCGAAGGTACGGTAGAATCTGCTGCCGTGCTGAATCCCGCAGTTTTAGCGGGAAGAGGGGTTATAGCGGTTATCCTTGCGCTATGCTCCGCAGCCTGGGCATGGTCAGGGTTTGCCGCTCCTGCGGCTCCCGGCAGGATTACTGCCTCGCGGGACCAGCTTCCCGCCGTTGTCCAGGACTATCTGGCATCAAATCCTGCGCGGCGCGTACTTGCAGTTGATGCTTCTGTTGCACAGGATCTTACTTATCATTCCATGGCCACTTCCCGCGGTGATATCCTTGATATCAATCCCAGCATACAGGCGCAGTCAGTCTCCTACAGATTGGGACAGAAAGTTTCTCCTTCAGTGCAGGCAGCCGAGGATACCGGCAGGAAAATATCATCCGCACTTTCCCTGCTTATTGCAGGCGCCAGCTCTTCCGCTGTCGATCAGCTGAGTTCCCTGGGATTTGGGGGGATATATGTTGTGCATACTGCTGAGGACGGTTCGGCACAGCTTATTTCGCACCTTATTGCCAGCAATGGTACTGAAAGTGTTGTAAGTACCGCGCAGGGGACCTATATCCGTTTTTCTGTGGATGATACGAATACGCATGGAATCAGCCTCAGCCGGGAAACCATGTATTCCAGATCACCATGGCGGTATGCATGGATCGCAGTTATGGCCGTCACCCTTATCATATATTGTATTGTCGCTTTCCCGCGCAGAAACCGCTATAGTCAGGAGCAGGCATAATGGCAGACAGCAGAAATACAGCTCGTCCCGCATCAAGTGCGCAGGGAATACGGCTTGCGCGGCGCGCAGGTAAAGCTGCCGGCGCACTGGTTTCGCTGTGTATCCTCGTCGGGCTTTTCGCCTATCTTATCCTTTTTACCCCCCTTGCCGGCCTCAATGATCCGCAGGCAGCTGCGGTGAAAGGGGAATATCGGGTGGCTCAGCTTGAGGCAGGCCGTATCTGCCCTGCACGGATGTCTCTGGCAGATCCTGGAGCATACGGCGATGAAAGCTTCCGCACAAATGCAGGGAATATCGAGTCTTCGCTCCGGGCAGCAGCAGTCGGTTCGGTAGCCGGATCCACAGTGTCTGCGCTTAACGGGCAGGATACGGCTGCGCTTACGCATTCCGGGCCATCTTCCGGATCGCAGGCGTATCCTTCCTCCTCAAGCCCCTCCGATACATCAGATACTCCATCTGCCAATACGCTTTCCAATCCCCAGGGGGCTCCCTCCCATACCCCAGGCTCACTGTATACCCTCAACAGGGATGCCAACAGCGGTCCTGCCGTTATGGATACCACTTTCCTTAAGGCTGACGCAGGCACGGGTTCTGCAGGGTCGGTAGTGTCATGGGCAACGCAGGGCGACCTGCGGGGGATATCTTCGGCTTCATGTGTGCAGCCCCAGCTTGTCCAGAGTTTCCTCTCACTGCCTACCCGTACCGGATGGGCTCAGAAACTTGTGCTTATGAACGCATCATCAAAAGCGACAGTTGCCACTGTTTCCGTCCATGGGACTTCAGGGGCATCTGCGCTCGCATTATCATCAAATAGTACGGTTACTGTGGGGGCAAGGTCACAGGCTGTTGTTGACCTGTCAGCTGCAGCTTCAGGGCAGGACGGGCTGTATGTTACGGTCAGGAGTTCTGCAGCCCCGTTAGCAGGGGTCATCACTGCAACACATATGGATGGGCTTAATCCGCAGGGATCGGATTATATTACCCCGCTTCCTGCGGCTTCGAACAGGCAGGTTATAGGTACGCTGGGCGGCGGCAGGTCTGCTTCTGTGATCGTCTACAGTGCGGAATCAGGTAATGTGCGGATATCGTGGATCACTTCTGACGGTGTTGAAAATGCCAGGACAGCCAGCGTTGAGGGGGGGAAGGTCACTGTTGTATCCCTGGGGGATATCCCTGATAATGCCAAAGCCCTTCAGGCGGAATCGGATACAGGGATTTCGGCGGCTGCAGTGAGCAGTACAGGCACCCCGGAACAGGGCGATTTCGCGTTCATTCCCTCCCAGGCCCCTGCCTCCCATTCTGTTGTGGCGATACCTGATAAGGCCGGCGGGACCCTCACCGTGACCAATACCGGACAGGACGATGCGGAAGTTACGGTTTCAGGGTATGGCCCGGCGGGATCATATGCGGGATCAAAAAATATTACTGTCAAGGCCGGTACATCGCAGGTTTTTGCCCCGTCAGATATTGCTGAAAATGCAGCAGTCCTTACGGTGGATACCGGGAAAAGCGCGGCAGACAGCTCTGCCGGCACTGCCAGCAGGGCATCGCAGCGGAGGGCAGCAATAACTATGTCTTTGGCAGTTACAGTCAAAGATGTATCAGATGCTTCTGTAAACGGTATTTCTGCATTGAATGCTGCGAGCCTTGATCCCCCATCCCAGAATGTTGCCGTACGCAACGGGATCGTGGTCAGATAGGGTAGGGGACGGCCTGTATCCCAGGGGAGCAGGGTCCTCATCCCCGTGCAGGCTTCAGAACAAGGGATCAGGGTCAATATCTTCGGGGCTTTTGCCCGACAGCCCTGCCAGTTGGCGCACGATCTCGTCATGGACTATGTATTCAAGTTCTATACGGTTCCGTGTGGCGGACTGGATCGGCAGGCGGTATAGGATTATCCTGGCCGGTTCATCATGCCCGGCAGCATAAGATACTGAAAACTGCACAGCCGGCTCTTCCCATGGCACCAGGTTTGCTGCAGGCACATCTTCAACAAGGAATTCAGTTGATGCAATAAGGTCCGGCCACCCAGCTGCCAGACGTTTTAACTGGGCTGCAACCACAGAATCGAACAGGCCCGCGCGTGTCCGGTAATGCGGCAGATGCCTTCCAAACTGCGGCTGCCGCGGCCCCCGCCCATGGGGATCCCTGTATCTGCGTGCCTCCCACGGACGGGGTTCTGATGCATCTGGTGACGGGTTTTCTGTATGGCCTGGATGGGGCAGTGGAGTGCCGTTCATTCTTCCATGGTACCCTATCCACGGTAGTATCATAGCTGAAAACGGCCAATGGATGCAGTTAACGATGTGGCATAATGGGTAAGGTCGGCAGCAGCAACTGGGAGGTACTATGGGTAATATTTTCCCAACATGGGACAGTATAGATTATGAGTACCTTGCGCAGAAGGCCAGGGTGGTCGCCTTCGACCTGGACGGTACCCTTGCCCGCTCCAAAATGCCTATGAAACCGCCTGTTGCCAGGCTTTTCAGCGATCTGACGCATCTCTGCCCTGTTGCTGTTATTTCGGGAGGGAAGTGGGGCCTTATCGACAGCCAGGTCCTTTCCATGGTGTCCGGTACCGCACGGTTGTTAAACCTCCATCTTATGCCGACAACCGGGACCCGTTACTATACGTGGAATGGGGAGGGCTGGGAATGCCGGTATGAGATCACTATTGACGGGGATCTTAAGCAGAAAGTGATGGAATCGCTGAAATCACGCGCACAGCAGCTGGGACTGTGGTATGACGATTCGCGTGTGTGGTCGGACCGTATTGAAGACAGGGGATCGCAGATCACTTTTTCGGCGTTGGGGCAGCAGGCCCCTGTTGATGAAAAAGAGAAATGGGACCCTGACGGCTCCAGGCGTGAAGCCCTGGCTAAAGCTGTTGCTTCTGACCTTCCCGAGCTGACTGTACGTGCGGGAGGCTCTACCAGTATAGATGTTTCTGTGAAAGGTATTGATAAGGCCTACGCAGTTCGTAAACTTGCTGAGGCCATGGAATGTGATATCCCTGATATCGTTTTTGTAGGGGACCGTATGTCTCCTGAGGGCAACGATTATCCGGCTGCTGCCGCGGGGACCTATGCCGTTAAAGTCACGGGCCCGGAAGACACTGAAAAGTTTATCAGCCGTTTTATTGATGCGCGGAGAAAGTCGGGCGCTGTTTCCACGATGCATGCCTGATAGGGGGGGGCGCAGGGGTTATTTGCCGGGTTTCCTGGTTCCCTCTTGTTTTCTGCCGGATAATCAGATAAGGGGCAGGGGCAGGCGTTTTGTATCCGGCTGTATGGCGGGGCACTCAGCCTAAAAAAATTGTGGGGTATTGTGGAGAACTTAAAACAGCATGCCCATCCGTACACAGCGGATGGTCTCCTTTGCAGGAAGAAGAAGTATCCATGTATAGTCCTGATATGGATATGGCCAATATAGCGCCTCGGCGGCCGGGCAGCATAAAACGTGCTGCGGGGCTGTGGCGCAGGAATATGCGGTACGTACTGTTCCCCAGATGCTGTGCCGGGTGCGGTATGCCTGACAGCATTTTGTGCGGATCCTGTTCAGCCCTGCTGCACAGGAGGCTGTCCAGGCCTCTCCATGATTATTTTACGGACCCTGATATGGCCTGTACGGTTTACTCCTGTTCTGCCTATAACGGGTGTATACGGCAGGCAATACTGTCGTGGAAAGACCATGGCGACGAGGAGCTTGACAAACCCTTTTCATGTGCGATGGAGGAGCTGGTGAACAGCCTGTATCCAAAGGTACTGTCCCTGCTGCCATCCGGGCAGGCTGCTGCTGGGGCGCCCGGCAGTATGAGAGGCGGATGCGTATATGTTATGCCTGCCCCTTCGGGCAGAGGGTCGTTTTACAGGCGTGGACGGCTGCAGGTGCTGCCGCTGTGCTATGCTGCGGCACGGGCGCTGAATGCCCATGGCGCTGATGCCCGTGTGACTCCGCTTCTCCATATGCATGGCAGGCTGCAAAAATCTGTGTCCCATAATGACAGAAGGTCCAGGATGGGGCGTCTGTCCGGAAGGTTGTCTGTCGCACATCCCCATCGTGTGGCTGGGCATACGGTTATCCTTATTGACGATATTATGACGACCGGCTCTACGCTTCGCTCATGTGAGCGGGTGCTCCGCGAGGCCGGCGCCTATGTATATGCGGCACTGACACTGTCTATGGTCCCGGGGGATACAGATGGCCTGCAGCTTCCGCGCCCAGCTTTGGCTGCCTGTAACCCGCAGTGGACCGCTTAATCGGCTTTGACTACTGCCATTTCGCTCCATCGCGTTGTACATCTTTTGGAGAGCATGGTGCGTTTCATTACCCATGGGCTGCCGGTATCGGAACTGTACCGTCCTGCCCCGCGGATACCTCCGTACCCTATACCTGCAGACATTGGGCCGAACCGGCCGGTTATCAGGTCTAAGGTATTTCCCAGCTTTTCCGTGCCCTTCAGCGGGGTATCGGCATCGAGAAGGTTGTAGCTGCTTTTGCTGACCAGTTTATGAAGGGTGATCCCTGCCCGGGCATAACAGGCATCCGGATCAACCACAGTCCGGGCCGTTTCGCATGCTGCCTGTGAAATAGTAATGGGGTTATCGGTAGGGCTGTCTAATATACATGTATTCCAGGCATGGGAGCTTGTACTTCTGCTATGCCTGCGGTGTCCGGTTGCGCAGAAGATACTGACTGCCCCGCACAGGCTCCCCTGGCGTTTCAGGCGGTGTGCTGCTTTCTGTGCATACACGCTTAAAGCCTGGCATAGTGTGCTGTATCCGCGTACGGGCTGTCCGAACATCCGGGAATACATTATCTGGGCTTTTCTTGCCCCCTCAACGGTATCGTCAGTATTGTCTTCCGGGATACAGGGGATCCCGCGCAGCTCAAGGACAGTGCGTTCAACAGAAATAGAGTATTGGTGCCTTATGGTTTCAGGGTCGGAATTTCCCAAATCGGCAGCGGTAAGGATATCATGGCTCATCAGTTTTGAACTCAGATGCCTGCCTACGCCCCACACGTCAGAAACAGGGGTGCGCTGCAGGATATCAGGGCTGACTTGGGACCATGACAATACCCCGTGTGTGGCAGGATGGCTTTTTGCCCAATGGTTCACTATTTTAGCCAATGTTTTTGTAGGCGCCATCCCTATGGATACCGGTATGCCTATGCCCTGCAGTATGGCCTTCCGCATACGGATACATGTACTGATAGATGCCGCATCATCGGTGCAGGGGTTTGTAAGGAAACACTCGTCAATGGAATATACCTCCTGTCCGGGGAAGAAGGATCTCATAACAGACATCATCCGGTGCGACAGGCTTGCATAAAGCTCATAGTTGGAACTTCTTGCTATAACGCCTTTCCTGGCAGCATCCTCTTTGATGGCGAACCATGGGGCGCACATCCCGATCCCAAGGGCCCTTGCTTCGCTGCTGCGCGCTACAACACATCCGTCGTTATTGGAAAGCACAACAATGGGCTTCCTGTTAAGCGACGGATCGAAGACGCGCTCGCAGGAGGCAAAGAAGCTGTTGGCGTCAGCAAGTATCACACTGTTATAGCGGCTGCGTGCCATTTCTACCTTCCCGGTCAGGTTTTCCCGCAGCGTCTGCCTCCAGAGGGCGCGAATGCCGTGCGTATGAATTCTGCCAGTGGAAATTCCCAATCACCACACCCCAAATAACCACTTCCTGCTCCAGATATAACGGTATATCAGGGTACTGCGGATTCTCAGGATGGAGCAGAGGCCTGTTGTCGGCACCCATAATCAGACGTTTCACCGTCAGCTCTCCGTTAATGGCCGCTACAACGATACTGTTTTCCTCGGCAGCGAGGGAACGGTCGACGACAAGGATATCCCCGTCGAAGATACCTGCACCTTCCATGGAATCACCTGCTACCGCCATAACGAATGTCGTGTCAGGGTGTGTGATTACATTATCGTCGAAGGAAAAATCCCCGTCAAAATAATCCTGTGCAACTGAAGGGAAGCCTGCGTGCACAGCCTCAAGTGCCATAGGGACTGCCATTATCATCACCTCTTTCGAACATATGTTCGAATATTATTTCAGGTGAATAAGACAGAAACAGTATTTGCGACACGCGCTGGAAACAGCTGTATTCCCGCTGGCCTACAGCTGCTCATCAATAAGCGGGATATTGTGATGCTTTGGGAGGGTGATTTCAAAATTAGCCCCACGTGAATCATCAACGACCCGTACAGTACCGGAATGGAGCTGGGCTGCCCACCGTGCAATGGAAAGGCCCAGTCCGGTACCTCCCGATCCGGTACCGGGCCGGGATCCCTGGCCCTTAACGTATCGGCGGAAAATGTCAGACCGCGCTTCCTGCGATATCTGGGAACCAAAATTGATTATATTGGAAACGATCGTGTCATGGACCCTGTCTTCATGGACTTCCACCAGTACGGCTGTCCCGTCAGCAGAATGCTTGATAGCATTTGAAACGATATTCGTATAGAGCTGGCGCAGACGGTCCTGGTCGCCTTCCATCGTGATATTGGGAGGGACGTCAAGGCTGATCATGTGCCCATGCCCGCCGTCAGCTATTTCCAGGGGCTTTACCACATCATCAATAAAATCCTTGACGTTGAATTCGGTAATTTCCAGGCTTGCTGCCCCAGCCTCTACACGGGACATATCAAGAAGGAAAGCAATAAGGTCTGTGAGGCGCATAGTCTGGCTAAGCAGCCCGTCCAGGTTTGCAGGCGTTGGTTCTATAACGCCGTCAGCCATATTCTCTACCTGGGCCTGCAGTGCTGAAACAGGGGTACGCAGTTCGTGGCTGACGTTTGCGATAAGGTCGCGCCGCATCTGGTCAGCATGTTCCAGTTCTTCTGCCATGGCATTGAAAGACCGTGCAAGCTGGCCCACTTCGTCGCGGCTGGATACTGCAGAAGTAACGCGGATCTCATAATTCCCCTCCTGCATCTGTTCTGCCGCATCGCGTATTTCACCGAGCGGGGAGGTCAGGCCATGGGAGAATATATATGTGACCCCGAGTGCGGCGGCAAGGGTCAGGGGCATTGCTATCCATCCGCTGACGCCGTACTGCAGCAGGAACCACGACATAAGGAAAGTGATAGCTGTTGAAATGATAATAAGGATACTCAACTCAGCTTTAAGGGAAGTGAAAACCCCTATAGGGCGGACGGCGGAAGGCTTTTTGCGCGGCCTGGCCCCAGAAGGGCGCTTCTTCCTCGGCGATGTCCCTCTCCCTGCCTTTCTGGCCTGTTCCTGCTGCATACGGTATGTGTCGTATGCAGATTTGCTGTACAGCCCGCGGGGGGAAGTGTGATGAGGCGCGGAAGACGATGTCCGGGGAGTTGTGTCACCCTTTCGGTCAGGCATTTTCAGTCGTTGCCCAGCGGAGGCTCAAAGGCATATCCAACGCCGTGGACGGTCCTGATCATTTCCGGGCCGAGCTTGTGCCTGAGTGCCTTGACGTGGGAATCGACCGTACGGGTCCCTGATGCATCTACCCAGTCCCATACTTCTTCAAGGAGTTTCTCGCGTGTCAGTACCTGCTTGGGTTTACGCCCCAAAGTGGCCAGAAGGTCGAACTCTGTAGGGGTCAGGTGGATCTGTTCTCCACGGAATACGACGAGCCTCTGCGCGGGGTCAATTACCAGGTCTGGGAATTCAAGGACTTTTTCATTTTCTGAATTCTTGGCGATAACTTTTGCACGCTCTACCCTGCGAAGCAGCGCTTTGCACCGTGCAACGAGTTCACGCATGGAGAAGGGCTTGGTCATATAATCGTCAGCGCCGGAGCCCAGGCCGATAACTTTATCGGTCTCATCATCACGTGCAGTAAGCATAAGGACGGGGACAGGGCGTGTTGTCGTAATGCGTTTGGTAGCTTCGAGGCCGTCCATAACGGGAAGCATGATATCCATAATAATGAGGTCAGGCTTATAGGCCGCAGCCAGATCAACGGCAGTTGCGCCATCGCCGGCAATACGGGTATTCCATCCTTCAGAGGCCAGGCGCTGCCCGATAGCAGTTGCGAGGGTAGGCTCATCTTCAACAACGAGGATGGAGTACTGCCCGGTGCGTTTTGATTTATCAGTTGTAGTGCTAATCATAATAACTTTCGATCCTATGAATAACGGCAATACTGTATATATTACAGCCAGCCCTTCACAATTCGGGCTTACAGCTGCAGCATAGCAGTATTGCCGTTATCAGATATTCTTAAAGTGTTTAATTTTCAGGCTTCAGGATAATCACCCCCATAGCAGGGACCGTCAGATAGGCTGACCAGCCGCGGCTATGGAACTCTCCTTCAACAGCATGGATATCCGTATTATGGATATCCGAGCCCCCATATTTGGCGTCGTCTGTGGTGAGGATCTCAGCCCACTTCCCGCCGCTCGGCAGGGGCACCTGATAGTTGTCCCATGCTGTGCCTGAGAAATTGACAACGACAACAAGAGGGTTCCCGTCCTTATCCAGGCGCATATAGCTGAGGGTATTGTGGTCGCCGTCGTCACTGGTCAGCCACTGGAACCCCTGCTGTTCAAAATCCAGCTCCCACAGTTCGCGGTTATCTTTATACAGCCGGTTAAGGTCGCGCACAAGACTCTGGATCCCGCGATGGTCCTCCCAGTTCAGGCTGTCCCAGTCAATACTCCAGTTTTCATTCCACTCGCCGAACTGTGCCAGTTCGTTGCCCATGAAAGTCAGGTTCTTGCCGGGATGCGTCCACTGGTATGCAAAAATGGCGCGTACGCCTGCAAACCGCTGCCAGTCATCACCGGGCATACGCCCTATAAGCGACCCCTTCCCATGGACGACTTCATCATGTGAGATCGGGAGGATATAATGCTCGGAATAGGCATATACCATAGAGAAAGTGATCTCGCTGTGATGCCATTTGCGGTCAAGCGGATGGTGGCTAAGATAATCAAGCGTGTCATGCATCCACCCCATATTCCACTTAAGGCCGAACCCCAGCCCGCCGCTGCTTGTGGGGGCAGTGACTCCCTGCCATGCGGTAGATTCCTCAGCGATCATCATAATGCCGGGACCGTTGCGGTAGGCCGTAGCCGTAGCCTCTTTGAGGAAATCGATAGCCTCCAGGTTTTCATTGCCGCCATATTTGTTAGGGCGCCACTGGCCGCCTTCGCGGCTGTAGTCCAGATAGAGCATGGAGGACACGGCGTCGACCCGCAGCCCGTCTACGTGGAACTCGTTTATCCAGTAGCACGCATTGGCTACAAGGAAATTGCGCACTTCGTTGCGTCCGAAGTTGAATATGTACGTCCCCCAGTCGGGGTGTTCGCCGCGAAGCGGATCAGGGTCTTCATACAGCGGTGTGCCGTCGAAACGTCCCAGCGCGAAATCATCCTTGGGGAAATGGGCGGGTACCCAGTCCATAATGACGCCAATGCCTTCCTGGTGGAAACGGTCAATAAGGTATTTAAGGTCATCCGGGCTTCCGTGCCGGGAATCCGGGGCATAGTACCCGGTGACCTGATACCCCCATGAACCTGCAAAGGGGTGCTCTGCCAGCGGCATAAACTCTACATGGGTGAATCCCATATCTTTGACATAGCCTACCAGATCCTCAGCAAGCTCACGGTAGCCTTCGCCTTTCTTCCAGCTGCCGGCATGCACTTCATAAATGCTTACAGGACCCAGATGCGGGTTCTTCGCGGCGCGCTCCCGCATCCAGTTTTCATCATTCCACTCATAACGGGAATCAACAACAATGGAAGCTGTTTCCGGAGGCACCTGGTGGAAGCGCTCCATAGGGTCAGCTTTCTGCTTCCACTCATTATTGGCATTCAGTATTTCATATTTATAGCGTTCCCCTGCTTTGACCCCGGGGATGAACAGTTCCCATACACCGCTGGACCCGAGTTCGCGCATGGCATGCTGGCGGCCCCCCCATCCATTGAAATCCCCGACAACGCGCACGGTCCGCGCATTAGGCGCCCAGACCGCGAAAGACGTCCCCGTCACGGAACCGTCTGATGAACCGTCAGGCTCGCCCATAGGGTCAAGATACGTCCGTACATGGGCGCCAAGCACATCCCACAGGCGTTCATGCCGGCCTTCGTTAATAAGGTAGGTATCCAGTTCCCCCACTGTAGGCAGATACCGGTAAGGGTCATCCTGGATATTATCTTCCCCATGATCATAAACAGTGTGGATCCGGTAATCCGGGACCATCCACCGTTCCCCGTCTTTTACAGCGGGTATTTCGGCAGTGAATATGCCGTTCCATTCATGCTCGGCTTTATATGTGCCGTCCTGAGTGAGTATCTCTACCGTTTTGGCAAGCGGGCGGAGTACCCGTACAGTCGCTGAGGGCCGGGTACTCGCCGCAGGGCTTTCCGGTCCCATACCGTCATTATCCAGATGGGCTCCCAGGACTTCGTGCGGGTCGTAATAAACACCATTGCTGACTTCATCTAGCACTGTGTGCGGTACAGGTACTGGCATCTTTGCTCCTAACCTTAAGTTTCATAATGATATGAGGTACCCTACAATTCTAAGCGATATTTATGAAAACGACCACCCGTGTGTTTCTATGGGATCCCCGATGCAGGGAAATAGCTCTGTTTCCCTTGCTTTTGCAGCGCTTCCGCACGTCCATGCCTGGGAGCATAATAAGTCAGTTGACTTTTATCGTGAGAGGCATTTTTGATGGAGTATAAAATTGGCGATACGGTTGTTTACCCCCGTCACGGGGCGGCGCGGATCGAAGGGATCACGGAGCGCACGCTTCGCGGGGTCACGCGCCAGTATCTCCGTTTAGCCGTACTCTCATCGGATGGACTGGAGATCAGTGTCCCTGCTGATGCTGTAGAAAAAGTCGGTGTCCGGGAAGTCGTCAACGGCGTTGCAGTAGCCCGGGTCTTTGAGATACTCCGTACCCCGGTGGTCGAGGAAAAAACAAACTGGTCGCGCCGGTATAAGCTTAATGTTGAAAAAATTGCAACAGGCGACGTCAATAAAATTGCTGAGGTAGTAAGGGACCTTTCCCAGCGCGACGATGAAGACCACGGATTGTCTGCAGGCGAAAAACGGATGCTTGCGCGGGCCAGGGGGGTCCTGACCTCTGAAATCGCTCTCAGCGAGGGTATAGATGATAGTGAAGCCCAGCGTCTGCTGGACGTCAATTTGGGATACCAGGATCCGGAACCGGGGGATGAAAAGCATCATGCTGAAGCCCCTGAAGAGCCGGCATTCCAGACTTTGTACAGGTTGGAAGAAGAGGAGCGCGCTGCAAAAATTGCTGCGAAACAGGCTGCAAGGGCTGCGCGTGAGGCTGCTGCTGAAACTAAGAAGAGTGGGGAAGACAGCAGCAGCGATACGGATAGCAGCCCTGACAGCAGCAACGGCTCCCTGCCTGAAATCTGATATTCCCTGACTTTCTGTTCAGCTGTCTGACCGTATCCCTGCTACAGCCTGTGCTGTCAGCCAGGTGAGTGTGCTAAACGTTACGATGATGAAGCTTGGCGGGGTATCAAGAATCGTCGATACCAGCAGCCCCAGCCATATGCAGGCAAGGCAGATAAAGGTGGCAGCAGCGATAGCCTTAAAAGCGGATTTTGTCAGTATGCTGGCTGCTGCTGCCGGAGTAATAACAAGGGCAAATACCAGAAGCGTGCCTACTGCGGGTACGGCAACTGTGATGACCCCCGCCATAAGGGCCATGAATACTATGTTCAGGAGGGCGATGGGGACCCCCTTGGCCCGTGCAACCTGCTCGTCAACGGAGCTGAACAGCAGAGGCCTGAATATGATGCTGACAACAATAAGGAGCACCGCATCGAACAGTGCAAACCCAACGAGTTCGCTGCTTGTAATGGTCAGGATAGATCCGAACAGTATGCTCTGCATCTGCTGTGTTGCCTTGGACGAGTAATGTGTGAAAAACAGTCCGAGCCCGGTGGCAAAAGCCAGTACAGTCCCTGTAGCTATTTCCCTCTGGTTTGCTTTTTTGCCCAGTGACCCGATAGCAAGCCCGCCGCCAACTGCAAAAAGCCCCATCCCCAGGGGGACAGGCCAGCCTATCAGTGCTGCCAGGGTTGCACCGGGCAGTCCGATATGTGCCAGAGCATGGGCGGCAAAAGTGGACTGGCGGGAAATGGTGAAATACCCCATAACCCCTGATGCCAGTGCAATAAGGATACCGGCCAGGAAGGCATTCACCATCATCGGGGACTGCAGGGTCTCTATCCAGTTTGCGGCATATGCGGAAAGTATGGTATCAGTCATGCGTCCCATCCTTTTCAGTCTTTTCGCCGCTGCACGGCTTCCCGGTATGGAAGCGGGCGGCATCACTGCTGGTATGCAGGTCATGGCGGGTACGGCTGGGCGGTTCAAGGGAACTGTTGTGGGTAACGAACATATCGCCCTGCGGTGTTGCGATAACTTCCACTTTAGTGCCGTAAAGGTGTGTAAGCAGATCGGAGTTCAGTATCCCGTCAAGAGGGGAATAATGGGGATGCCCGTCAAGCAGATAGACCGCCCCTGTAAGGATAGGCAGCAGCATATTAAGATCATGGGATACTACCTGGATGGTAATATGCTGTTCCCGGTTAAGCTTCGCCAGCAATTCTATCAGGGAACTTTGGCTTGAGATATCAAGGTTTGCAAGAGGCTCATCCAGCAGAAGCAGCTGCGGATCGCCTACAAGTGCCTGTGCTATGGCGACGCGCTGGCGCTGCCCGCCGGACAGCTGTGAAAGGCGCTGGCCTGTATAAGTGCTGAGCCCTACATAATCAATTGCCTCAAATGCTTTGTCCTTCTCAGCTTTTGTGGTACGGTGCCATCCAAAGACTGTTCCCGTGAGCCCCAGCAGCACGGAATCACGGACAGTGATATTCATATCGCCTGCAGAATCATAATTCTGCGGGACATATCCGATATACCTGTTAGCAGCTCCGGCAGGCAGCCCCAGTACTTTTACCGATCCTCGGGTCAGGGGGAGCAGCCCCAGTTCCACAGAGATCATAGTGGTTTTCCCGGTGCCGTTTGTTCCGACGATAGCGGTCACGGAACCGCGCGGTATGGAGAAACTGCCCTGGGACCAGATGAGTTTTTTCCCGCGTACTATCCCCGCATCCTGGAAGATAATGCAGTCTTCCGGCGCCGGAGATGCGGCAGGCGTCATGGGCGGATGTTCTGTTACTGGCATAAGGCCTCTAATCCTGATAGTCCTGATCTGGTTTTCTGACAGTTCCCGGGTTTTTGGAAACTGCGCTGCAGATCATGCATTATTCCCGGAAGCGGCTGTATCCGGCACTTCATTATTTTCGGAGCTCTCCATTGCTTTCGTAAAATCGCCGGTCAAAGCTGTGATCCATTCATCAAGGGTCTTATATTTATCGGGGACCTGTTCTGTGACTTCAACAACAGGTACATCAGCACGTCCTGCCGTCCCCAGGACCATATTGACGGCATCGGACCCCTCCTGAGGATTGCTTATAACAAGCCTTACCCGATGCTGTTCAATAAGGGTCTGGAACGACTGCAGGTCAGCCGCAGACGGTTCGCTTTCGTTCTGCATAGCTGTGGAATACCCTTTAGGCGTCATATCTTTGAGGCCAAGGTCTGCCATAAGGTAATATGCTACAGATTCGGTGGCAGCATAAGGTTTGCCGCTGTATTTTTTTGCGAACCGGGCAATCACTTTTTTCAGGGACTCCTCTTTGGCTTTCCACTGGTCGTATAGCTTCGTGAAATAATCCTTCTGTGAGGGGAGGGCAGAAATATAAGCATCCCTTATTGACTGTGCCACTTTTGCGCGGACATCGGAGGAAAACCACAGGTGCGGGTTGTCCCCGGCTTCAGCGCCGATAGTAGAAGCAGCGTTAACCGTTGACAGGGCTTTGGTTGACGGTTTCGTAGCCCAGGAATCGTATCCGGCACCGTTGACTACTAGTACCTGCGCATTAGTGACCGTTGAAATGTCCGAGCTCGTTGGGGAAAAGTCGTGGGCATCGACATTAGTATTCCTCAGGATAGAGGTCACCTGCACCTGTGTCCCTCCAAGCTGTTGTGCCAGCAGGCCCCACTGGTTGACTGACGCAACAACGCGGATAGGGCCTTTTTTGAGTGCTGCTGTGCCTGATGTTTTCGAAGCGGACGGCAGCGGGCCTTTGTTTCCCGATGCCCCGCAGGCGCCTGACATCAGTAGTGACGCCATAGTGAACAGGGCGATAATATACTTCAGGGCTGATACTATCCCTGCCGACGACTGTGCTTCTCTGCGTACCATGCTTAGCCTCACATTTATATTTAGTATGAGTATACTGTTCTTATATTATACTGCCTGATTTCTGGTTACTACTTTACCCTATTGTCGCGTACAGTAACGATAAACGGCGCAGCAGCGGGTGTTCCGCAAAGTAGGCTATGCTGTCTAAGTAGAGTTTAGGAAATGGGAAACAAAAGGATATGACATGCCTCTAGTACTCGATGGGAAAGCTGCTGCCGCCCGGATCAAAGACAAGCTGTCAGCCCGTGTGCAGGCTTTGAAAGACAGAGGGTATACCCCCGGCCTGGGGACGCTGCTCGTGGGGGAGGATCCGGGGTCGATAAAGTATGTTGCAGGCAAGCATCGTGACTGCACAGAGATCGGGATAGAATCCCTGCGTATCGATCTGCCGGAAACGGCATCGCCCGGCGAAGTGATCGACGCAATCAGCCGTTTGAACGCCAGCAGCAGCTGTACGGGTTTCATAGTGCAGCTTCCCCTGCCTAATTCAATGGATGCAGATACCGTTATCGAGCATGTTGATCCCCTTAAGGATGCTGACGGCATGCACCCCTACAACCTTGGACGGCTCATGCTGCATACGAACGGCATCAGAGATATACCGATGCCGTGTACTCCCCGGGGCATCCTGGAGCTGCTGGATACGTACCATATTGATGTGCGCGGCAAGGATGTCTGCGTGCTTGGACGGGGGATCACGATCGGCCGTACTATGGGGATGCTGCTGACCACGCGCGGTGTGGATGCTACTGTGCAGCTATGCCATTCCATGACGCAGGGGATCGGGGCGAAGCTGCGCCAGGCAGATATCATTATTTCCGCTACAGGACAGGCCCATTTCGTCAAACCGCAGATGGTCAGGCCTGGTGCGGTCCTTATAGATGTCGGCGTATCGCGCGTTTGGGATGACGCTGCCGGCAAATGGCGTATCCAGGGGGATATCGACCCTGAATGCTATCCGATATCCAGCGCTTATACCCCTAATCCCGGGGGAGTAGGCCCCATGACACGGGCCATGCTGCTGAGCAATGTTGTTGATATGGCTGAACGTATTATGCGGGCAACCTGAATCTACTCTGGCTGTCACTGGCTGCGCCAGGGCGGCAGAAGGTATCCGGGAACCGGTGAATGACCAGAGCTTCCTGTAGTATTGCTCTCTGGCGTGTGTATAAGTGTATGCATGCAGTCATGGAAGGTTTTGCAGACAGCGCAGCCGGCTTTATGCAGGCGGATGCCTTTCCCGATGCTTCCCATGGCATAACCGAATATCGATTTTATCCACTGACTACAAGAAATTTATTCAATGACAGATAATAAAACAGAAGTCGAACAGGTAGCAATTAACGATATTGGTACTGTTGACGACTTCATCAAAGCAGTCGATTCCACTATCAAGAACTTTGATGATGGTGATCTCGTTGAGGGGACCGTTGTAAAGATTGATCACGACGAAGTCCTCCTTGATATCGGCTACAAGACTGAAGGTGTTATCCCTTCAAAAGAACTCTCCATCAAAAAAGATATCGCCCCTGAAGACGTTGTCGAAGTCGGCGATACTATCGAAGCCCTGGTCGTTACCAAGGAAGATAAGGACGGACGCCTTATCCTTTCCAAGAAGCGTGCACAGTATGAGCGTGCATGGGGCGATGTAGAGAAAATCAAGGAAGCTGACGGTGTTGTTGAAGGTACCGTTATTGAAGCTGTTAAGGGTGGCCTCATCGTTGATATTGGCCTTCGCGGCTTCCTTCCCGCATCCCTCGTTGAGATGCGCCGTGTACGTGACCTGGCGCCTTATATCGGGCAGAAGATCCAGGCTAAAATACTTGAGCTTGACAAGAACCGCAATAATGTTGTCCTGTCCCGCCGTGAGTACCTTGAAGAGACCCAGTCTGAAGTGCGTGAAACATTCCTGTCGCAGCTTAAGAAGGGGCAGGTCCGTGAGGGGACTATCAGCTCCCTTGTCAACTTCGGCGCATTCGTTGACCTTGGCGGTGTAGATGGCCTCATCCATGTTTCTGAACTGTCATGGAAGCATATCGACCATCCGTCTGAAGTTGTTAAAGTCGGCGATAAGGTAACGGTTGAAGTCCTTGATGTGGATCTGGACCGTGAGCGTATTTCCCTGTCCCTGAAGTCCACCCAGGAAGACCCGTGGCAGCATTTTGCCCGTACACATGTCCCCGGGCAGATCGTCAAAGGCAAGATCACCAAGATCGTGCAGTTTGGTGTATTCGTTTCCGTGGATGACGGTATTGAAGGCCTTATCCATATTTCCGAACTCGCCAACCGCCATGTTGAGAATCCGGAAACTGTTGTTAAGCCGGGAGAGACCGTGTTTGTCAAGGTTATTGATGTTGACCTTGACCGCCGCCGTATTTCCCTGTCCCTCAAACAGGCCAACGATTCTGTTGATCCGGCTTCGGAGGACTTCGATCCTGCACTGTACGGCATGCCGGCAGAGTATGATGAAAACGGCAACTACAAGTATCCTGAAGGTTTCGACCCTGAGACTAATGAGTGGCTCGAAGGGTATGAGAAGCAGCGTGAAGAATGGGAGTCCCAGTACGCTGCAGCCCATGACCTGTGGGAAGAGCATAAGGTCTTCGCCGCCAGGGAACTTGAAACGGCAGCCGCATCTGCAGCTGAAGACGGGCAGGCAGAACCTGAGCCTAAGGGGCAGGAAGAAGCCACCACATATTCTTCCGCAGATGAGTCCGAAGGGACGCTTGCTGCTGATGACCAGCTTGCTGCACTGCGTGAGCAGCTGCTCAGCGAAGACAAATAAACCCGTTTTAGCGGTTCCTTGGTGTGGCCTTGATGCCGGGGAGCATAACGGGTAACGGCATACATGAATAAGGGGGCCTGTCTGTATGGCAGGCCCCCTTATAATGCTTTCTTTACAATCGCTATAATATGATGATATGATCCGCATTGGCCTCACAGGCGGCATAGCCGCAGGGAAATCTACGATCAGTACGTATCTGGGCCGGCAGGGCATCCCGGTGATCGACTATGACCGGCTGTCATATAATGCAGCTGCGCCGGGCAGTAAAGGCCTGGTCCGTATCTGCGAAGAATTCGGCGATGAAGCATGTCTGCCTGACGGGTCACTCAACCGCAGATGGCTTGCCGGGCAGGTATTCGGTGCTTCTGAAAATGCCGCCGGGAACCGCAGGAAGCTCAATAGTATTATCCATCCGCTGGTGTTCAGGGAAGCCCGCAGGCTTGATGATAAAGCCAGGGGACAGGGCGCCGCGGCTGTTGTCCATGATGTGCCCCTGCTTATAGAATCTTTGCCGGATATGGTGCAGTACCGTATAGTACCGGACGTGATCATAACCGTAGAGGCATCCGACGAAACAAGGATCCGGAGGATGGCCCGTACCCGCGGCATGACGCAGGCCCAGGCGCAGGACCGTATCCGTGCCCAGGCATCGCGTCAGGAACGTGAACGGTACGCCGATTACATTATTTCTGCTGACCAGCCCATAGACCGGATGTGCGCCCAGGCACAGTCCATAATCACAGCGCTTACAGAAAAACCTGTGCGGTGATGCTGCGCATGGAGCTACACTAGCTACTGGTGTTATAGAAAAACTGCAGCGGATTTCACGGAGGATACGTAAAAGAATATGGCGGAAGATACACAGATACGGACTTTGGATTCACTTATCCAGCGCGAGGACAGGCCTTTTGTGGTCAAGTCCCCCTATAAGCCTTCCGGCGACCAGCCCGAAGCTATTAATGAGCTTGCGCAGCGGCTCAATGATGGGGAAAGCGATGTCGTCCTTCTGGGCGCTACAGGTACCGGTAAAACCGCCACAACAGCATGGCTTATTGAAAAGCTGCAGAGGCCGACGCTGATCCTGGAACCTAATAAGACGCTGGCAGCGCAGCTGTGCGCAGAATTCCGCGAGCTGATGCCGGATAATGCTGTCAGCTATTTTGTATCGTACTATGACTACTACCAGCCTGAGGCATACGTCCCGCAGACCGATACCTTCATTGAAAAAGATTCCTCGATCAACGATAATGTAGAACGGCTCCGCCATGCAGCTACAGCGAACCTGCTTACAAGGCGCGACTGTGTAGTCGTATCAACAGTTTCCTGCATCTACGGCCTGGGTACCCCTGAAGAGTATGCATCCCAGATGCTCCTCCTGCATGAAGGCGATACTGTCAACCGTGATGAGCTCCTCAGGACCTTTGTCAGCATGCAGTACAAGCGTAATGATATTGCCTTCACCCGGGGCACATTCCGTGTCCGGGGGGATACCGTTGAAATCATCCCTGTATATGAAGAGCTTGCTATCCGCATTGAATTTTTTGGCGATGAAATAGACCGGATATCTACCCTGCATCCCCTTACCGGAGACCTTATCGGGCACGCTGCAAGTGTGCATATTTTCCCTGCGACCCATTATGTTGCCGGAACGGACAGGCTCAACCGCGCTATCAGGACTATCAGGGAAGAACTTGACGGGCGCGTTGCCGAGTTCAGGAAGCAGGGGAAGCTATTGGAAGCACAGCGTCTGGAGATGCGTACTACGTATGATCTGGAAATGCTTTCCCAGGTAGGGACCTGTGCCGGGGTTGAGAATTATTCAAGGCATTTTGATGGCAGGGATCCCGGCACGCCTCCCCATACGCTGCTTGATTTTTTCCCGGAAGATTTCCTGCTTGTTATTGATGAATCACATCAGACGGTCCCGCAGATCGGGGCGATGTATGAAGGCGATGCAAGCCGTAAACGCACCCTTGTCGAATATGGGTTCCGGCTGCCCAGCGCTATGGATAACCGCCCTCTGAAATGGGATGAATTCCTGACCCATATAGGCCAGACTGTGTACCTTTCCGCAACGCCAGGCGATTATGAGCTTAACCTTTCCGATGGGGTAGTGGAACAGATCATCCGCCCTACAGGGTTGCTTGATCCCAAAGTAGAGGTACGTCCCGTAGAAGGTCAGATCGACGACCTCCTTTATGAGATAAAAGAACGGATCAGCCGGCATGAGCGCGTACTAGTCACAACACTGACCAAAAAAATGGCCGAAGACCTTACAGACTACTTCCTGGACCGTGATATCAAGGTCGAATACCTGCATTCAGATGTCGATACTTTACGCCGGGTGGAGCTGCTGCGCCAGCTGCGCGAAGGGAAGATCGACGTTATCGTGGGGATCAACCTCCTGCGTGAAGGCCTGGACCTTCCCGAAGTTTCCCTGGTTGCCATACTTGACGCCGATAAAGAGGGGTTCCTGAGATCCTATCGTTCGCTGATCCAGACTATCGGGCGTGCTGCCCGTAACGTATCCGGCACCGTGATCATGTACGCAGACAATCAGACCGAGGCAATGTCCAAGGCTATTGAGGAGACAGACCGCCGCCGTGAAGTGCAGATGGCGTATAATGCCAGGCATGGTATCGACCCGGCACCGCTTATCAAAAAGATCAGCGATGTCAATGACATGCTTGCTAAAGAGGATATAGATACCCAGACACTGCTTGACAGCGGATACCGCAACTCAGGGAAGGCGGGCAACTCCCATCTTGGGGTGCCCTCGCTGGACAGCGGCGAGGCATCTTCTGCATGCCGCCAGCTTATCGATGCCGGGCTTCCTGCACAGGACCTGGCTGATCTTATACGGCAGCTGAGCGACCAGATGCATACGGCAGCTGAGCAGCTCCAGTTTGAGCTGGCTGCCCGCCTCCGCGATGAGATACAGGACCTTAAGAAAGAGCTCCGCCAGATGGTGCAGGGCTGATCCCCCTGTAGCCGTCATCGCATGCACGTATGCTGAAAGCATGCGTGAAACGCCAGTCCCCTTTATGATTATCACCCTTGCAGCCCTGGCGGTTTTCTTTGCTGCAGATCTGATAGTAACAGGCCGGAAGCCGCATGTCCCAAGTACGAAGGAATGCCTTCTGCATATAGGGTTTTTCATTGCAGCTGCCCTTATCTTCGGCGGCCTGATATGGATATGCGCAGGGCCTAAACCCGCAGTGGAGTTTTATTCAGGCTGGCTTACCGAATATTCCCTGAGTGTCGATAACCTGTTTATTTTCGTGATCATCATGTCGAATTTTGCAGTTCCCAGGCAGATGCAGAAATATGTCCTGGGAGTTGGTATCACGCTGGCACTGGTGCTGCGCGGTATTTTTATCCTTCTTGGCGCGGCAATAGTTACACGGTTCACCTGGGTATTCCTCTTTTTCGGGGTATTCCTGATCTATACAGCTGTCTCGCTTCTTCACGGTGACAGTGGCGACGATGAGTATAAGGAGAACAGGCTTATCAGGTTTCTGCGCAAAGTTATGAAGCTCACTGATGAGTATGATGGACGCAGGCTCCGTACGGTAAAGGGCGGAGTACGGTATTTTACCCCTATGCTTACTGTGTTTATTGCTATCGGGACAACAGATGTCATGTTTGCGTTTGATTCTATCCCTGCGATTTTCGGTTTGACGAAGGACCCTTTTATCGTTTTCACAACCAATGTTTTTGCTCTCCTGGGACTGCAGCAGCTGTATTTCCTCCTGGGGTCGCTTCTGGACAGGCTGGTCTACCTGCCCATAGGGCTGTCTGTAGTTTTAGGGTTTATCGGCATCAAACTGATCATGGAAGCCCTTCGCGGCAACACATTGCCGTTTATCAACGGGGGGAAGGGGATATCGTCCATACCGGATATCCCTACATGGGCTTCTCTGGCTGTTATCATCGTTTCCCTGGGAACTGCTGCAGCGGCCAGCCTTATGAAGGCACGTGTGCCCGGGACTGGGAAAGAAGGGTAAGCAGCTCGTGTACGCCGTCTGTGTGGGACAGCGGATACGGGAGGCTGCCCGCATGGCGTTTCCGGGACCCCCAAAGCGTCGCAACTTACCTATAAAATAAGAGATGTTGTGAATACGGGAACTTCCCGTCCATATTTAATTACAATTACAAGAAATAGGCAGGCATTCATGCGAAAAGCAAAGATTGTTGATACTATCGGACCAGCTACTTCGTCACTGGAGACATTGACCGAACTCGTTAAAGCGGGGATGGATGTAGCGCGCATCAACCGTTCCCACGGGACTTTTGATGAGCATGTGGCTATTTATAACAATATCCGTGAAGCTGGCCGCGCAGCAGGTAAGGATGTAGCTGTACTCGTGGACCTTCAAGGGCCGAAGATCCGCTGCGGCTGGATTGAAAAGGATGCTGAAGGCGAAGATAAGGTCCAGCTTGCCGAAGGCCAGGAATTCGTTATTACTACAGATGATATAACGGGGAACAAAGACCGTGTTTCCACTACTTTCAAAGGCCTTCCCGCTGACTGCAACCCCGGGGACCCTATCCTTATCGATGACGGGAAAGTACGCCTTGAAGTGACCCGGGTAGAAGGCAATGATGTCCATACTAAGGTTATCGTTGCCGGTCCTGTGTCCTCGCACAAGGGGATCAACCTTCCCGGCGTTGCGGTTTCTATCCCGGCGCTTACAGAAAAAGACGAGGAAGACCTGCGTTGGGGTATCCGGACCGGTGCAGACCTTATCGCCATGTCATTTGTACGTTTTGCATCCGATATCGACCGCGCCCATGCCATCATGGATGAAGAAGGCCGCCGCGTCCCGGTGATTGCGAAGATCGAGAAGCCCCAGGCCGTTGAGAACCTAGAAGAGATCGTCAAGGCATTCGACGGTATCATGGTTGCCCGCGGCGATATGGCTGTGGAGATGCCTTTTGAACAGGTACCGCTGATCACGAAGCGCTGCATTGAGCTTTCCCGCAACTACGGCAAGCCGGTTATCGTCGCTACTGAAGTCCTCGGTTCCATGGTCCACAGCCCGGTACCGACACGTGCTGAGGCATCCGACTGCGCTAATGCGGTGCTCGACGGTGCAGATGCAACTATGACATCGAATGAAACGGCTGTAGGCGACTATCCTGTTGTTACTGTTGACACGATGAGCCGTATTTCTTCCTATGCCACTGAGCACGGGTATGACCGTATCCCGGGCATCAGGGATGAGCATTATACGGTTTCGTCCGCTGTAGCGCATTCCGCTGTAGAGCTTGCTTCCAAGCTTGATGTGGATGCTATTGTGGCATTCACCCGTACCGGCGCCACTGTACACCGTATTTCTGCAGAGCGCCCTCAGGCCCCGATTTTCGGCCTGACTACTGATGTCCATACGAAGTCCTTCCTGAACCTGAGCTGGGGTACCCAGGGTATCCAGCTTGGCAGGGATTACCATGGGCTTACCCGTGCTGAACTGATGCAGCTTGCAGATGAGGCTGTTAAGGATACCGGCAAGGTCAAAGATGGCGATACCATCGTTGTTGTTTCTTGCTCACCGGCTGCTACTGAGGCAGGATCTACTGATTCCGTGTATGTCCATGTAATTGGCCATGAGGATTGATCCTGACTTGGATTGATTTCAGCAAAGGCGGGGCAGCTGATGGGCTGCCCCGCCTTTCGTATAGCTTTTATATAGGCAGAGTGTTATCTGACCGGGCCTGAAGGGGTCGAGCCGATGACCTTGACCATTGCTCCGCGGGGGAGAAAATCATAAAGCCATTTGGCTTCTGCGGGGTTCATATTGACGCAGCCGTGGGATTTGGGCACACCCCGGGCAATCCCGTTTATATTCCATGGGGCCGAATGGAAGCCTTCTCCGCCGTGGAAATAGCTTATCCACTGGACGTCCGGTGTAACATAGTCGTCGCCGCGCATCGTCTGCAGGGGCAGCTTTGAAGCTACGAAATATGTCCCTGCATGTGTAGGGGTATTTGGTTTGCCTGTAGAAACATTGAAAGTCTGGACGAGTGTAGTGCCTTTATATGCATACATCTGCTGACGGCTGAGGTCTACCAGTGCCCAGGGGTCCCCATCTGCGGCATCGTACCGCAATACCCGGTTCCTGACGGCGAATTTCGTTACCTCTGCAGATACTGTGAGGGTCGCACCGCGCCCTTCACGCAGGCTGGTGATGACCTCGGCAGATGTTTTATCGGTATCGGTAACAGCAACACCGTCAGTGCCATGGGTAACGACTGATATCACACCTCCTGTGCTGTTGACATTCTGGGTCTGGTCAACTTTTGCCTGGTTGAGGGCTTTGGGGAGAGCTGTTTTCAGAAACTGGCGGGCAGCCCCTTCATCATAGGCGAGGTCTATGGTTTTATGTGTCCGGTTGAGGCTGAAGGATATCCAGGATGCCAGTGTTGCTGAGGGGATAGTGTATATTTTTTTCGATCCGTTGGAAATACTGATTCTTGAGAAGATACGTGTATTTGCCTGCTGCGCTGCAGTGCGGGCAGCTTCATCGGGGACCAGCGGCTTGGCGGGGTCAAGCTGTATATGGGCATGCGTATTTTCGCCGGGATGGGCCAGCATCTTTGACAGGGCGACCTGTACTTCATCCAGAGGGACGGTTTTCCCGCTTCTGCCGCCGAACGATACGAATTTCCCTGCCGAGCTGTCATATTCCACCCTCGGCTCCTGGGCTCCGTCGTTATTGGCAAGAGCGTCAGCAAGATGGTTTTGGACAGCAGCATCATCGCTGCGGGCAACAAGCGATATATTCTTTTGGGTGAAAGGGTTGAGCCGGGAGAAAGATGATCCGTCCTTTGCGCTGAAAACGGCATCTACTGTTTTAGCGATATCGACTTTAACACCTATATCCTCCAGGGACAGCTTCTTCGCAACAGCCCCGTCTGCAGTTACCGTCAGCGTTGTTCTGCCGGCCATGTCCTGTATGGTTTCGGCGACCTGCTCCCTTGTCTGGCCTGAGATATCCCGTGTCCCAAGGGTTACTCCCGGGGCAACGCGGTTCCGATAGTATACAAAAGCCGCATAGCCGCCGCCGAAGAGTGCGAGAAGAAGAGCTGCAATTACCGCTATGGATATAGCCCTGAGCTTTTTTCCTTTCTTCGGACCAGGCTTTTTAGTGTTATTCTGAGAGCTGGCCATACTTAGCAGGATACACCTTAAACCTTACAAAATAAGGCGGCAGGGACAATCCGGGGTGCAGGTTTTGTGTCGGTTTCCCCAGTGCAGGGAAGGGACGCTTATCATGGCTACAAGCGAGCAAGATTTCCTGTATGTGATTTATTTCACAAGCAGCCAGAACATCCTGGTGCTGGGTCTCAGGCGGCGGTATTGTGGCGCCGTGTGTATTCGTTCAGTATCCCGATTATTGACTTCGCATCAACGATAGTACCGTTAAGAGCCAGCTCATATGCCTTATCCAGAGGGATCGCCCGTGTTGCGGAGGAGGGGGATTCCGGCCCGAGAGTACCGCGCCGGACTTCGGCCAGGCCGGTAGCCCTGTAGATGATCGTATGCTGTGTTGAGAAGCTCGGGGTATTCACAAACCGGACAACCTGGGCATAATCCTGTGCCCGGTATCCTGCCTCTTCCTCAAGCTTCAGGGCAGCAATATCTTCGGGATGCTGCCCCTGCTCAGTGGCATGCCCGGCTGGGAGCTCAAGCGTCCATGAATGGTTAGGCACACGGTACTGTTCAATCAGGATGACTTCTTCGTTATCGGTAATAGGTAGGACGCATATGGTATCCCCATCATTCTCGCGCAGTATATACCGTTCAAAATGGCCTATCTCAGTGCTGCTCAGGCTTACACGGTCAATATCGAAATAGTGTGTGGAAAGGACTTCCTCGCGTTTTTCTTCACGTATGGGGGAAACCCGCCATGGGTCGAATTCACGGTATGTTTTTTCTGCCATATAACTCACTTCCTTGTAAGGATGCTTAGTATCATTCCTATTCTAGCTGTGGTAAAACGATGAGTAAAGACGGGTGCACCTGGTGTCGCGCGGAGCCGGCAGATATACATCATGTGGTGTGTTGGTCTGTGATCTGTAGTACATTTAATCCTGTTATATATAAGGTTTTATGTACGATGCCTCGGTATCCCAATTGGTAGAGGAAACAGCCTCAAAATCTGTGCAGTGTGGGTTCGAGTCCCACCCGAGGCACAACGGTGTATAATGAATATATATACTTATACACAGTATAATTCAATTGAAGTTCGCTCAATGTGGAGAGGCCTGTCAGACGTCCTTCCACGAGGAGGGCAATTATGGTTGCTGAAGAAAAGACTGATACGGAAGGCCTGCCTACCGTCGTCGTAGCCGAAGATGAGGCGCTGAACCGCCTCGATATTATTGAGTCCCTCAACGAGAACGGCTATAACGTTATCGGGGAGGCTGCCAATGGGCAGGAAGCTGTAGACAAGGTCCGCGAGCTTAAGCCTGACATCGTTGTAATGGATGTTAAGATGCCTGAAAAAGACGGCATCACGGCTGCGCGCGAGCTTAACGAAGATTTCCTTGCCCCGGTTGTAATGCTTACGGCATTCTCTCAGAAAGACCTCGTTGCAGAGGCTGTTGATGCCGGTGTTATGGCATATGTGGTCAAGCCGTTTGTCCCCGAGCGCCTGTTCCCGGCACTGGCAGTGGCGCAGGAGCGGTTTAAACAGATGAAGGCGCTGCGCGACAGGATCAGCGGCATCCCTGATTCAGGCGCATCTTCTGCTGATGCGTCAGAAAGCCTTGCCGCTGCTGATAAGGAGATCCAGGATCTCCGTGAACAGGTCGATGAGCTTAAAAACCGGCTGGAAAGCAGGAAGCATGTGGATAAGGCAAAAGGCCTTCTTATGCAGCATATGGGCCTGACCGAGCAGGAAGCTTTCCGCTGGATACAGAAAACATCCATGGACCGCCGGCTGACGATGATGGAAGTCGCCGATGCGGTCGTCCAGCAGATCGAGGAGAGCAGAGGCTGAGGCCGCGTCTATTGCATCGGCTCCTGAGTGTGTGAGCCGGAGGACAGCCGGCAGCATGCACAGGCCTGGCCGAACATGGGTATCCGGCTTCCGCGAAATCAGTGTCCTGCCTTTCTAGAGGCAGGCCCTTAAAATAAGAGTATGGCTGAAACAGATCCTGCAAAAAGCACAAACGGTCCCCGCGCCAAACGCCTGCTTGTAGTTGACGGGCATTCCCTGGCTTTCCGCGCATACTTTGCTTTGCCGGCGGAGAGCTTTTCAACTTCGGACGGCCAGGCCACGAATGCTGTTTACGGCTTTACAACCATGCTTGCCCATGTGCTTAAGGACAGGAAGCCCAGCCATGTAGCAGTAGCGTTTGATGTTAAAGGCGGGACTTTCCGCAATCAGCTGCTGCCTGAATATAAAGGTACGCGCGATGCTGCCCCTGAAGACCTCCTGTCCCAGCTGCCGCTTATCCAGGACCTTCTTAGGGCGTTGGATATCAGCTATGTGGAGAAACAGGGCCTTGAGGGCGATGATATTATTGCTACGCTGGCTACCATGGGAGAGGAGGAAGGATACGAAACCTTCGTCCTGTCAGGGGACAGGGACGCCTTCCAGCTTGTCGATGATTCTATAACCGTGCTTTATCCGGGACACCATTTCAAAGACCTGAAACCTATGACCCCTGAAGCGGTACGCGAGAAATATAAGGTAGCCCCTGCACAGTACCCGGACCTGGCTGCGATGAGAGGGGAACAGGCCGATAATATCCCTGGTGTCCCGGGAGTCGGCGACGGGTACGCTGCAAAATGGATCAATGAGTTTGGCGGGCTGCAGGGGATAATCGAGCACGCATCTGAAATTGGGGGCAAAAAAGGTGAAGCCCTGCGCAGCAGCATCGACCAGGTCCTTCTTAACCGTAAAGTGAATGCGCTGGTGTGTGATGCAGACCTCGGTGTGGATATTGATGATTTCAAACTCCATGAACCGCATATCACTGATGTGGATGCCGTTTTTGCTTCCCTCCAGTTCGGACGTAATATCCAGAACCGTATCCTTGAGGCTATGGCCATAGCCGAAGGGCGCGATGAACAAAGTGCAGCAGCATCTGTGCAGAGCAGCCGGCAGGCGCACCAGGAAGGTTCCCCGACAGGCAGGCTTCAGCCCGGTTCCGGGCCTTTATCAGCGCAGGCCGGCAGCAGGAGAGGGGCCGGGAATGGGTTTGAAGACAGCGCCGATGATATCAACCCTTCCCGTATTACTGTTATTGAGCCCGATCCGCTGTATATCCCGGTATCTGCAGCATCTTCAGAAGCGGCAGAATCTCCGTCCGCGTCCCTGCCTGATGGGTCCGGCGGACTTCAGCCTGCTGTCCGCTGGCTTGAGGAAAATATCCAGGATACCTTTTCCGGTACATCAGTTTCCAGTACTTCAGATACTTCGCTTCCCGGCGCGCAGCCTTCCGGGGAGCCCGGCCGTGTATGGGTGATGAATATCCGGGGCACAGTCGAGAAGGGTGCCAGCAGCGCGCAGTCAGTCTCTTTCATGACCAGCGAAGGCTCAGCCTGTGTTATTGCTGCCGAAAATATCCGCAGGGACAGGCAGCTGAAGGATATGCTCAGGACGGTGTGCCGTGACTGCTCGGGAAGCCTTGTTATCCATGATTTCAAGAAGCATATACACCTGTTAGGCTCGTTAGGGGCTACAGCTGAAAACGGCGAAGATATCCCCGTGCCGTTAAGCGATACAAAACTTGAAGGGTATCTGGTCCAGCCCGACGCTACTGCAAGGATCCAGAGTGCCAGCCAGTATGCCGGATACTTTTTGCATATCGATACGGACGAAGCTGCTGAGCCTGCTGCTGAGCAGGGGGCTTTTGATTTTGACGGCGGGGCAGATGTTGCCCCGGCAGATACTGCTGACTCTGCAGAAGCGGGGAAGCGGCAGGCTGTACGCGATGTCCGCGAGTGCGCATATGTCCTGGCAATGCATGAGCTGTTTTCCCCTGTTATCGCAGCGCGTTCCCAGATAAGCCTGTTAAAGGATATTGAACTGCCGGTATCGCGTGTCCTGGCACATATGGAAATAGCCGGTTCGGGCGTTGACCAGCAGCGTCTGCTGGATATGAGGGATTCCTTTACATCCCAGGCACAGCAAGCCCAGCAGATAGCGTGGGACCAGGCCGGGAAAGAGATCAACCTGCAAAGCCCCAAACAGCTGCAGTCTGTACTGTTCGATGATATGGGCCTGGCCGTCACAAAGAAGACAAAAAGCGGAAACTATACGACAAATGCTGCGGCTCTGCAGGAATTATATATCAGGTCTGTCCATAATGAACGGGCGAATACTTTCCTGGGGGCCCTCCTGCGGCATCGTGAAGTCAACAAGCTTAAGCAGATAGTCCAGACCCTTATGGATTCAGTAGATACCCATGACGGCCGTATCCATACGACATTTGAGCAGACCGTTGCGGCTACAGGCCGGTTAAGCTCTACAGACCCGAACCTGCAGAACATCCCTAACAGGAATGTTGAGGGGCGGGAGATCCGTGCGGCGTTTGTGCCTTCGCAGGACTATGTATCCCTGCTGAGCTGCGATTATTCGCAGGTGGAGCTGAGGCTTATGGCGCATTTATCACAGGATGAGGCACTGATCGAAGCGTTCAGGTCAGGTGCTGACTTCCATAAATACGTTGCTTCACTGGTGTATGACATCCCTATTGACCGGATCACAGCTGACCAGAGGTCCCATATCAAAGCGATGAGCTACGGCCTTGCTTATGGGCTGAGTACATATGGGCTTGCCCAGCAGCTGGGGATATCCCCTGCACAGAGCGATGTGTTGAAAGCCAAGTATTTTGCTACTTTCGGCAAGGTCCATGACTATCTTGAATCCCTTGTCTCCCAGGCAAAATCGAGAGGCTATACGGAAACGATGTTCGGGCGCAGGCGCTATTTCCCGCAGCTGCGGTCTCCGCGCCGCCAGCTCAGGGATGCCGCTGAGCGTGCAGCGCTTAATGCGCCGATCCAGGGGTCTGCTGCCGATATCATGAAGATCGCTATGGAGAAAGCATATACGCAACTATGCGAGGCGCGGGTAAAAAGCCGCATCATCCTTCAGATCCACGATGAACTGGTAGTGGAACTTGCAGCGGGGGAGGAAGAGGAAGTCACCGGGATCGTCAGGGAGGCGATGGAACACGCAGTTGATCTTGCCGTCCCTCTGGATGTTTCTACCGGGACCGGCACAGACTGGCAGCTTGCAGCCCATTAAAGCCGTTTTTGAGGATCCGTACAGATTACAGATATTGGTAATCGATAGTTAGAAAGGAAAGGCTGTATGACGGATACATCTGCATCTGAATCAGGCGGCGCGGTGCTGTCCCTTAAGGACACAGTTTCGGTTCTGGAAGACCTGTATCCTCTGCGGTATGCGGAAGACTGGGATGAACCGGGGCTTATCGTCGGCAGCCTGGGCTGGCCGGTCCGCACTGTCTATTGTGCTGTAGACCCTACATATGAAGTGGTACAGGATGCAATCAGGCATCATGCGGATCTGCTGATCACCCATCACCCGCTGTTCTTTCGTGCTACGCATACTGTCGGGGGACAGGGCTTCCGGGGGGAGATAGTCTCTGAGCTTATTGGGCACCGTTGCGGTCTATGGGTCGGGCATACGAATGCTGACAGTGCGTACCGCGGCCAGGCACAGGCTTTCATCGAGCAGCTCCATCTCAAAGACCTCGGCCCCCTGCTGCCGGTAGAAGATGCGTCTGCCCGCGGTCCTGTAGGGCTCGGGCGTATCGGGGAGCTGGAGGCGCCGCAGGATCTGGAAAGCTTTGCCCGCGCAGTAGCCCGCATCCTTCCTGAAACCAGTCTTGGCATCACTGTTGCGGGGGATCTCGATATGCCGGTGAGCAGGGCAGCAGTCCTCCCGGGATCAGGGGATTCCATGATTACTGACGCTGCTGTCAGCGGTGTTGATGTCTATATCACCAGCGACCTGCGGCATCATCCTGTCACAGATGCCCTTGAACAGGCCAGGCATGAAGCACGCCTGCGTGAGGGCGCTTCGGGCTGTGGGGATCTGCATCCCAGGCCTGCTTTTATTAATACTCCGCACTCCGCTATTGAAAAATTGTGGATGTCAACATACGGGATCTATGACATCCCTGAGGCGATAGCTGATAAATTCGGTGAGCAGTATCGCCCTGAAATGATACTGTCAGATATCAATACTGATCCGTGGAGTTTAAGGATCTGACAGACGTACAGGATATACATGCAGAAATACGGGATCGGGGCGTAAAAATAAAGGCATTGCCTGCGTAAAAGGCAAAGTCTGAAAGTCGGGCTGACAGGATTTGAACCTGCGACATTCTGCTCCCAAAGCAGACGCGCTACCAAGCTGCGCTACAGCCCGAATGTTTACATATGCAAACAACCCTTACACTATAGCGCACGCCCGCGAACAACATGCTGGATCCCGGGATTCCTACATACCCCCGCATCAGTACAATGGAATTAACAATCGAAGAATACCTTAAGATAAGAATTGCAGAGATAATATAAATGGGACAGAATCAGCGGTCTGAAACAGCGGGCCTTATTGCGGGGCTTTTCTCCATGCTGCTGTCGGCGCTTCTCATGTCGATATTTTTAGACAATGCTCCCGCGGTCTGGCTTGTTGCAGGGCGCCGCCGGCTTGTCGGTTCTGCTATAGTCGCGGTTTTCAGCAGTATTGCGTTTGTGGTCGGGTATGCGCGGCATTCCCGGTCGTGGGACCTCAGGAGCGGATGGTGGGTGCCTGTCCGCCGTCTGCTGGAGATCGTTTCATTGACAGTAGTCTATGCTACGACGATCTTCTTCATCGTCCTTGCTGCTCTGACAACTATCAGCAATATTTTCGGCGCTGAGTTCGGGCAGTATCTGGTTTGGCTTGTAGGCGGGCTGGCTGCCGTCAGCGGGTATATTGTTTTTGTCCAGGGAAGCCAGCTGAGTGCGAAAACAGTCGCATCGCTTCTCCCGTTCTTCGTTGTGTCCGGGGTGACGACCGCAGGGATGACGTCAGACGACCCGGTCTGGTGGCGCAATAATTTCTCCCAACTGGGCGACAGGACTACTTTTGCGGCCACGCTTTTCAACTATACGATCGTTATGGCCGGGATATGCATTATCATCATCAGCTACTTCTCCCTGTCAGAGCTGATTACCAATTACAGGCTTTCGCTGGCGCATCCCCAGCTGATGGCCGGCAAACCGGCTGAGGATGTACAGGGTAAAGAAAGCGCAGGTGATGATAGTACCGGCAGTGGCGGCAGCCCTTCCCGGGGGGCAAAGCTGAAGATGTCACTGGGCAGGCTTGCAGAACCCCGCCGGGTAGAGCTTCCTATCAGGCATTTTATGGCCCGCATCATCATTATAGGAATGCTTCTTATCCTTACCGCGCTGTGCTTCATGAGCGTCGGGCTTTTCCGGTATACGCCCCATCCGATCCTGCATAATGTAGGTGCCCGGGGGCTTGCATTCCCTCTGACTGCGCTGATGGTTTTCCTGCCGTGGCTTGCCCCGCAGCTTTCCAAAACGATCTATGTTGTTTCCGATCTGATAATTATTGTTATATCGGCTTCTGCGATCGACTGGGTGCGCGGAGGCACTACATTCACTAATGTTGAAGCTCTGGCAGTATTCCTTTTCATGGCGTGGTTCGTCATCTTCTCGCGCCAGATCGCTGCGATGGAAGCCGACAGGCTGCAGTCAGAAATGCTTATGTATTCAAGCATGTATGCTAACGGTTCACAGGAGATAGCTTCCCGTCTCAGCCCGGCAACGTAGCAAAAGGCCCTGTACTACTTCTCACTACCCTCAGCCTGTTCTGCAGGGCTGGATGCTTCCGCGCCGGTATCTTCTGAAGGGCTGTTATCCTGGTTATCCTGAGGCTTCTCAATGACTTTGATTTCCTGGACCTGATGCGTTGTACCGGAGATATCGCCCTCATCACTTACCAGAAGCATAAAGCTGCGGGCCTGGGCCATGATGCCGAAGTTCGCCTCGAAAGCAAGCTCCGGGGAGAACTGGTCATGGGTATCTACCAGCAGGCGCCATTTCCTGCCGTATTTTTCTCCGGGGAGCCTGAACATCATAGGCTCATAATAGGCGTTGAAGATAAGGATGAAATCGTTATCTTTGATCTGGTTCCCGTTGACATCGGCTTCAGGTATGGCATGGCCGTTGAGGAAGACCATCAGCGTCAGGGCATTGGTATTGTCCCAATCCTCCTGGTCCATAACAGAACCCGTATGGTCAAACCATTCTACCTGCGGCGCATTATTGCCTTCCGCTTCTGCGTCAAAGAACTTGCGGCGGTGGAGTACAGGATGCCTCAGCCGCAGATGGATCATTTTCTGCGTAAAATCATGAAGCTGCTGGCGTCTCTCATCGAGATCCCAATGTGTCCATGATATGGGGTTGTCCTGGCAATAGGCATTGTTGTTGCCCTGCTGCGTGCGCATGATCTCATCGCCGCCGTCAAGCATGGGGATGCCCTGGCTGACCATCATAGTTGAAATGAAATTCCTCATCTGCTGGGCCCTGAGCTCATTGACGTCAGTCACATCTGTAGGGCCTTCCACACCGCAGTTCCATGAACGGTTATTATTATCGCCGTCGCGGTTGTCTTCACCGTTGGCCTCATTATGCTTATCGTTATAGCTGACCAGGTCGTTCATAGTAAAGCCGTCGTGGGCTGTAATAAAGTTGATGGATGCAACGGGGCGGCGCCCGTCTGCACGGTACAGGTCGGAGCTGCCCATAATGCGGCTTGCAAACTCAGGGAGTTTGGAGGGCTGGGATCTCCAGAAATCGCGCACGGTATCGCGGTACATGCCGTTCCACTCGCTCCACAGCGGGGGGAACCCGCCTACCTGGTATCCTTCGGAACCGATATCCCAAGGCTCGGCAATAAGCTTGACGTGGGAAATGACCGGATCCTGCTGGATAATATCGAAGAAGGCAGAGAGCTTGTCAACTTCAGAGAACTGGCGGGCAAGCGTGGCGGCCAGGTCGAACCGGAACCCATCAACATGCATTTCGGAGACCCAGTACCGCAGCGAATCCATGATCAGCTGAAGGGTATGGGGGGAGCGCATAAGCAGGGAATTCCCCGTCCCCGTAGTGTCGAAATAGTGGCGTTCATTGCCGTCAACGAGACGGTAATACGACCGGTTGTCGATCCCCTTGAAGCTCAGCGTAGGGCCCATATTATTGCCTTCTGCCGTGTGGTTATAGACCACGTCAAGGATGATCTCAATACCTGCGTCATGGTATGCTCGCACCATGGACTTGAATTCATTGACCTGCTCGCCGCGCTGTCCGGAGCTTGAATATGCATTATGCGGGGCAAAAAAGCCGATCGTGTTATATCCCCAGTAATTGCTCAGGCCTTTTGTCTGCAGGAAAGAATCGTTGATGAACTGGTGGACGGGCATCAGCTCAAGGGCGGTGATCCCCAGGTCTTTCAGATACTTCACCACACTGGGGTGGGCAAGGCCTGCATATGTGCCGCGGATCTCAGGGGGGACCTCCTCATTGAGGTTAGTCATACCGCGTACATGGGCTTCGTAGATGACGCTGTCATGGTAAGCGATCTGCGGATGCCTGTCATTGCCCCAGTCAAAGAACGGATTGATGACCACTGATTTCATTGTATGTGCGGCGGAATCCTCAGTATTTCGGGCATCAGGGTCGTCAGGTTTCGTAATATCATAGGAAAACAGGCTGGCGTCTGAGTCTATCATCCCTTCTATCGCCTTGGCATAAGGGTCAAGGAGGAGCTTTGAGGGGGCACACCGCAGCCCGCTGTCGGGATCGTAAGCCCCATACACCCTGTAGCCGTAGCGCTGCCCGGGCTGTATCCCTACTATGTAAACGTGCCATACAAAAGTATTGCACTCGGTAATTTCTATACGTGTTTCACGGTTGTTGTCGTCAAACAAGCATAATTCCACGCGCGTAGCCGCGGAAGAATAAAGAGCAAAATTAACGCCTGCGCCATCAAAAGTTGAGCCCAGCGGATACATAGAACCAGGTCTGATTTGCATATTACTATTCTCTCATATAATACATAGATTTTGTATATCAGCGTGTGGAAAACCGGATAGTCGCGGATACCATATTTATCAATGATTTTGACAGAATACCCTGTGCATGGGGCGTACCCGTCAGTAAAGCATTAATATAGTCCAGTGATGTTAATAATAAAATGTTCTCCCGGCTTTACGCGCTTATGGGGGAGGAGGGGGGGGGGGGAGTAGCTCGCCAGGTATGTCAGGGGATATATGCGATTTGGGCAGATATGCAGTCGCAGTTATGCAGCTGCTGGTGGTAAAACACGCAGATATAAAATCTGTTTCGGCGGTTTTCCACATTTTTCGTTTTTATATCTGCGTGTTTTACCACCAGAGTCAGCAGAGTGGGTACTAAAGAATGGAGCCGGGCAATAAAAAAGAGGCATGCCAGAATGGCATACCTCTAAAATCCTTATTCCAGGCCTGAAATGGGCTTATTAGCGCTTATTGCCTCTTCAGGCCTAATATGGTTACCTTAACGCCCAAAAACATTCCCGTATGCATCGCCCTTTTCAGCGAGCTTTGCAACCTTGCGGGCAATAGCGAGTTCCTCGTTTGTCGGAATCACTGCAATGGTCACAGAGCTGTCCGGCGCGGAAATGACGCGCGGATCGCCGGAGCGGACGGCATTCTTTTCCTTATCGAGTTTAACACCGAAAGGTGCAAGCTTATCGCACACAGCTTCACGTACGGACGCATCATTCTCGCCGACGCCGGCAGTGAATGTGATCACGTCGCATCCGCCCATCTGTGCAGTGTATGCCCCAATGTAGCTGACAATGCGATGGATATAAATATCGAATGCCAGCTGGGCATCTTTATCACCATGGGAACGCAGGTCGTCAACATCGCGCATATCACCATGGCCAGTAAGCCCCATCATGCCTGACTCCTTGTTGAACAGCGTATCAAGCTGGTCAACATCCATATGGGCGTTACGGATGAGGTGGAAAACGACAGCAGGATCAATATCTCCGGTCCGCCCGCCCATAACAAGGCCTTCCAGCGGGGTCAGCCCCATGGAAGTCTCTATGGGGCGGCCTGATACCTGCGCCGAAGCGGATGCCCCGTTGCCGATGTGCAGCACGATCTGCCTAAGCCCCTCAGCCGGTTTGCCAACGGTCTCAGGAACAACGGAGCCGATATACTCGTGGCTTGTCCCATGTGCGCCGTAGCGGCGGATATGGTACTTTTCAGCAACTTCCTTGTTGAGGGCATATGTGCTCGAAGCCTCAGGGAGTTCAAAGAAGAAGGAGCTGTCAAAAACAAACCCCTGCGGGACATCAGGAAGCAGACGTACCATAACTTCGGCGCCGATCGCCTCAGGGCCGTTATGGAGAGGCGCAAGTACCGCCAGATCCTTGACTTGCTGGATAGTTGCAGGGGTCACCAGCGCGGGTGTAGGGAAGATGTACCCGCCCTGCACCACGCGGTGGCCAACCGCTACAAGCTCATAATCCTTAAGGTTGGGGCCAAACTCATCGAAGAACCCCAAGACCTTCTTAAGCCCCTGTTCATGGTTTTCGATCTTTTCAGTGAACGTATGCTTTTCGCCGTTGAATTTATGGGTATAAATGCCATCGGTCGGTTCGCCGATCTTTTCTACGAGTCCGGAGGCCAGGCCCTCCCCGTTTTCCAGATCAACAAGCTGATACTTGATTGAGCTTGAACCTGAATTAATAACCAGAACGGTTTTCGCCATTACGGCTCCTTTGTATCACTAGTGGTGTAATTAACACTGTTTAATATACTCGTAAGCCGATACGTCTGCACAGGGATGTGAGGCGTATCGGCCTGCCGATCCGGCTACTTCACTTCAGTCTAAATATCCAGGCTGCGCGGTCCTGCATGGTTTATATTTTCTTACTCCAGATTGCTTTGGCTTTTTGAAGTCAATCGGCCGTTGGTAAAGGTAAGTACTGCTGAACCGCTTTTAGCCCCTGTAAACCAGTATGCAGTAACAGTCCTCTGGCCGCTTACAAGCATCTCATTTAATCCATCCGGTTCACCGTATTTAGCCACAACGTCGTTGTAGCTTGAGCCGTCTGAGATAGTATTATAAGCATTGATATCCAGCTTGGGCTGACGGGAGAATTTGAAACCAGTGATATTTTTAGAAACTGTCTTGCTGTCAGTAAATTGGACTGTAATGCTTACACTGCCTTTTGACCACATATTGATTTGAGTTTTTACTCCCTGGAAATCTGATGTTGAAGAAGAGAAAGGTTTCCCAAGTAGTTTCTCTGCATCTGATTCTGTAGATCCGCCTTCTCCGCTCTTCATAAGGTCGCCGACTTTTATTGAATCAAAATTCTTTCTGAATTCTTCATCCTGAGAAATTGTTTTGTCTGAGCCAGTCGTATTATTGTTCTTTGCAGCAGAGTTTTCCACGGGGCTGTGTGTGCTGTCTGCCGGAGTTGTGTTACGGCTGTTAGCCAAAGGGATACAGATGGCTATAACTGCAACTACAAGCACCCAGAACCACACACGTTTATAGAATCGCTTCTTTCCCGATTTTGTGGATTTAACAGGTAAAATTTCGTTCTGTTCGGACATATTTTTCTCCTTTGATGCTATGAAATCGTTGAGTCTGAACAGAAGAAATTATATATATATATACAATTCTTTGATTAAGACGGGAAAAGGGAGTGCCTTGCAGGAACGATTATACAAATATATGCTGATTGCACAGCAGCTATAGCGATCCATTACATAAAAACGGCGGGTATCAGTATGCCTCTTACGGAAAAGCAGCATATTGATACCCGCTTAGCAAGCTGTCTCTCAGCGTCAGCTGCTGCAGGACACGCCTATTCCTGTGCGTATACAGCGGTCAGGGCAATAGTGTTGATGATATCGGCCACCAGCGCGCCTCGCGAGAGGTCGTTGACCGGCCTGTTCAGCCCCTGGAGCACAGGCCCGATGGCGAGCGCACCGGAAGACCTCTGGACAGCTTTGTAGACGATATTCCCTACAGACAGGCTGGGAAACACGAACACATTGACGTGTCCGGCTACCGGGTTGCCTTTGGCTTTTGTTGCAGCAACTTCAGGGGACCATGCGGCATCCATCTGGATGGGCCCGACGACGGGCAGTTCCGGGGCTTTCTCTGAGACCAGTCTTGTCGCTTCTTCAACAAGGTCGACATCAGGGCCGGAACCGGAGCCGAGGGTGGAATAGCTGAGCATGCCTACCTTCGGATCTATGCCGAAAGCACGGGCTGTCTGGGAAGACTGGACAGCGATATCCGCCAGCTGCTGAGCAGTGGGGTTAAGGTTTATAGCGCAGTCTGCGAATACGGCAATATGGTCGTGGAAGCACATAATAAACGCTCCGGACACCAGCGACGCATCCGGCCTGGTCTTGATGAGCTGGAGTGCAGGGCGCACTGTGGCAGCTGTCGTGTTGACAGATCCCGATACCAGCCCGTCAGCTTTTCCAAGGACAACCAGCATGGTGCCGAAGTACGACGGGTCTTTAAGTGTTTCGCGTGCCTGTTCAGGCGTCATGCCTTTCTTTGCGCGCAGTTCGCAGAGCTTGTCTACCATTGGCCCGAGGACCGGTTCATCATCCATTGCCTGGAAGTGTGCCTTTCTGAGGTTCTGCAGGCCAAGCTCCCTGCCATGGCTGAGGATTTCATCCTGCCGGCCTACGATGATAAGGTCAACGATATCCCGTTCCAGAAGGTAGTCAGCAGCCTTGAGGATACGCCCCTCTTCACCTTCCGGAAGGACGATAGTCTTTTTATCCGCTTTTGCGCGGGTAAGAAGCTCAGCCTGGAAAGCGTAGGGGGTCTCCGGGCGCCGGAAATCAGACCGGTCAATGGCCGCGAGTACTTCAGCTGCAGGCGCAGCCTGCTGGAACAGTTTCAGCGAAGCAGCCGCCTCCTCATCTGTTGTGCAGCTGTGTGCGGGGATGATCCATACAGGGGCTGCCGAAGCGGAAAGCTCTTCCCTGATATCTTTAGCTTTATCGATATCATGAGGGTCCCATCCGGTAATGAATATGCCGGCTACAGAGCTTCCGGCCTTAGCGGTTTCGCTGGCACATGCTGCGACTGTACGCTGGACTTCTTTCGGACTGCGGCTGATGCAGCATACAGCGAGGAAAACAGGGGCTTTCAGATCTGCGGAAACCTGTGTGTCAAGGGTAAAGCCTTCAGGGTCAAAAGTCGGGCGTTTATCCCTGCCGACGATCACTACAGCATCTGCTCCCATTTCCGGGACAAAGCTTTCCCAGCGGCGGACTATCTCATCACGGGCTGTATCGTGATCAAGGATAGCCCTGTTCGGGCATATCACGCGGGCCTGCTCCAGTGTCTCATCCGCTCCCGCTGTATGGATCAGTACATCAGTGAATGCATCATGGCGGCAGGTTATTGGGTGGAAAATTGCTGTTTTCCTGTTATCCTGGGCCAGAGCCGCGGCTACTCCATTGGCCACCACATTGCGGCCGTTAGCACCTTCAGGGCTTGCAATGAATATTGTTGTCAGGGACACGGTCTGCACTCCTTTGTTCCTTTGTTTTGATTTGCTATTTGTTCCCATTACCTTGTTTCAGGCCTTTCCAGGCCCTGGCTATGCCGGATTTCGCGGCTGCTGTGCCGGTTTACCGGGCATATATCATGCGTGTATACGTGTGTATAGGCATGTATACCAGTGTAATAGGGAACATGCATAAATCGTATATATATAGTATTTAGGTATATATAATGTCCCCCCTGCCTTCCGGACAGAGGGGACATGCTGCTTAAGGCAGCCGGTTACGGGTTTTATTTACTCGTTATCTCCGGCGGTAGCGGCAGTTGCAGAAACAGCACCGGGCTTTTCTGTCTTAACGCCTGACCATACCCAGTCAGTGTAGTCCGGATGGTCATAGCCCTTGTCTACCGCGAACTGGAATGCCTCCTGGCGGAAGTCTTCCAGCTTCTTGATATCTTCAGCATACTTATCTGCATCAAGCATGCGGAGCGCCTCGGCAGTAAGCTCATAACGGTCAATATTATTGACCCTGACCATGTCATACGGCGTAGTCGTGGAGCCCTGCTCCTGATAACCATGGATATTGAAGTTATCGTGGTTTGGACGCTCGAAGATCAGACCCTTGACCTCGCGTGCATAGGAATGGTATGCCATGAGGACAGGCTTGTCGGCAGTAAAGAGCTCAGTGAACTCTTCGTTGCTCAGGGCGCCGCTGTTTTCGCTCGGGTTCTGCAGCGACAGGAGATCAACTACATTCACGATCTTGAACTTGATGCCATAAGCCTTGAGCTTGTCAGCCGCAGCCATGATCTCCTGCGTCGGCACATCGCCAACAGAAGCGAGGACGATCTCAGTTTCGTCATTATTCTGAGCTGTGCTTGCCCACTTCCACTCGGCAGCACCCTTGTCAAGCTCTGCACGCGCCTCATCAAGGGTCAGCCATGTTGCAGCAGGCTGCTTACCGGCGATGATCGCATTGATCTTGTTAGTAGACTTGTAAGCCTTCTCGCCGATAGCCAGCAGCATATTCGCATCTGTTGCGAAATAGATGCCGATAACGCGGTCGTTGTTGAAGGTCTTGTTGAGGAGCACCGATACAACGCCCGGATCCTGATGGCTGAAGCCGTTGTGGTCCTGGCGCCATACATGGGAGCTGACCAGAAGGTTCACAGAAGAGATGGGCTTGCGCCATGGGATCTCGCGGACTGTAGCCTCAAGCCACTTGGCATGCTGGTTGAGCATGGAATCGATCACATGGACGAAGGATTCGTAAGAGCTCCAGATACCGTGGCGGCCTGTGAGCACATAGCCTTCGATGAAGCCTTCCATCTGATGCTCAGATAGCTGCTCGGTCACCTGGCCGGTAACAGCCATATGCTCGTCTACGAGAGAAGAGAGATAGCCGTTGTCCCACTGCTTGTTGGTGACTTCGTATGCAGCCTGGAGACGGTTGGAAGCAGTCTCATCAGGCCCGAAGATACGGAAGCTGTCAGGGTTGAGCTTAAGGACGTCGCGGGTATATACGCCCAGGCGGCGGGTAGCTTCAAGCTGGCCCCAGCCGTGGCCGTACTCCTGGACTTCCTTGACCTCGTAGTCTTCAAGCTTTGGAAGCTTGAGCTCTTCGCGAATCACACCGCCGTTAGCATTCGGGTTTGCACCGATGCGCAGTTCGCCTTTCGGCATGAACTCGGTGACTTCTTCGCGCAGTGCGCCGTTTGCGTCAAAGAGCTCTTCAGGCTTGTAGGAAGCAAGCCAGTTCTTGAGGATCTGGAAATGCTCTTCGGTATCACGGGCGGAAGCCAGCGGGACCTGATGGGCACGCCATGAGCCTTCAGTCTTCTTGCCGTCAATGAACTTCGGGCAGGTCCAGCCCTTAGGGGTACGGAAGATGATCATCGGATAGAATGGACGGTCAACATCATTGGTCTCTGCCGTTGCCTTGATATCGCAGATCTCATCGAATACGGTCTCAAGCAGGTCAGCAAAGCGGCGATGGATCGACATATGGTCTTCATCATCGAAACCGGCAACGAACTCGTACGGGTTGTAGCCCATGCCGCTGAAGAAGTCATGAAGCTCTTCATCAGTGATGCGGGCGAGGATGGTCGGATTGGCGATCTTATACCCGTTAAGGTGGAGGATTGGCAGGACGATACCGTCAGTGCGCGGGTTAACAAGCTTGTTTGACTGCCACCCTGTAGCCAGAGGGCCTGTTTCCGCCTCGCCGTCACCAACGACAGCAGGGACAAAAAGGCTCGGATTATTCATTACAGCACCATATGCATGGGACAGTGCATAACCAAGCTCGCCGCCTTCATGGATGGAGCCCGGGGTCTCAGGTGCATAATGGGAGGGGATACCGCCCGGATAGGAGAACTGGCGGAAGAACTTCTGCAGGCCAGCTTCATCCTTTGTGATCTTAGGGAAATATTCGGTGTATGTGCCGTCAATGTAGGACTGTGAAGTGCCTGCAGGTCCGCCGTGACCTGGCCCCATGATGAACACAGTGTTCTGCTGGTGGTCTGCGATGAGGCGGTTGATATGGCCGAACAGGAAGTTCAAACCCGGAGTCGTCCCCCAGTGGCCTACCAGACGATGCTTGACATCTTCGCGCGTGAAAGGCTCTTTCATAAGCGGGTTGCTGCGAAGGTAAATCTGACCAATGGACATGTAGTTGGCCGCGCGCCAGTATTTGTCGATGCCTTCAAGGGCGTCATCCGTCACCGGGCGGTCCAGCTTCTTCCACGGAGTTCCAATAACAGGACTTGTCATAAATACTCCTGTACTTTTGCACTTTTCAGTGCGGTTGATTATTACTGTTCAGAGACAGAGAACTGTCCCGTTTCGCTAATAATATTACGTGAGCCATTCGACTTTCACAGTGCGTGTTCAGGCGCAGAATGTTGCTTATTTCCCGGCATTTTGGGACCTGCGGTCATAAAAATGTGCCCGGCCGGCCAGCTAAATGATACTGCTCAAAGGTGTGTGTTCCGTCACATAATCAGCAATGATCTGGTATCCCTGCTTTCCGGGGTGGAAATGGTCATAGGCATAGAACTCGGGGACATCGGCGTTCACTTCAACATGTGTCAGGTTAAGGTAGGTCACGCCCTGTGCCTTGCAGATACGCTCGCTTTCAGCAGTCTGGCGGTCGCTGGCGATAAGCATGGCCTTGCGCAGCGCACGGCTCAGGGAGGGGCTGTTGTAAAGCTGTCCGGGGCTGAGGATGACGACTGCCTTTGCTTTCTCTTTTGCCTGCCTGATGACAGCGAGAAGGTCTTCACGCCATTCGGCAGTGGAACGCTGTGCCATAAGGTCATTAGACCCTGCACAAATATACATGATGTCATAATCTGTGCCGGCAACTTCCGGGAACTCGCGGAAGCGTACGCGCCTCATCGTTGCCCCGAGCCGGCCGTAAGTCTCCCATGAAACAGGCCTGTTTACACGCTGCGCAATGCCATGCGCAATCCTCGGCATCAGGCCTTCGCTCTGGTTTTCCACTCCGCATGCGGCGGCCATCGAATCCCCCAGGATCGCGGTTTTCAGATACGGCGAGGGCTGGGTGGCTCCCATATCCATGCCGTCCACACCGATGATCCCATGGCGCCCGCCTTCAGGTTCCGGTGCCAGATGCACTGTTTTGCTTGCATACAGGCCTTCTATGCGGGCAAGGAGTTTTTCGCCGTAGCTGAGCCTGCCGGTGAGCCCGTTGGGTATGCTGGGGCTGCCGGAGACGCCGGGCTCAGAGCCGGTTTCCTTGCTGATATCCCTGCCGGCATTACCGTCGCTGTCTTTATCGTGCTGTGTCTGCTCAGAAAAAGGTGTAGGTAACGTCATATATTCCATCCTAAGCTTTTCAGTGAGACAACAGCGTTTCGCCGCGGGTATTGCAGGTGCAGCATCCAGTATGCGGATTTATACGGCGCTATGGCACTATCACTATGGCACTATACTGCGCACTGTTACTTGTGCGGTACGTATGTGTGCCCTGTAACGTCCTGCGTGCGCGTGCGCTAGCATTCCAGGTATCCCACGCGATGCTGTATATGTAGGCGCTGCTCGGTTTCAGGTATTGAGATGCGCAGTGCAGCATGACCCCGGTTGTCGTATTAAGCCGGGATAATGTAACGCAGATCGTTTCCATTACTGTTCTGCGCCTGGCCGCAGTATGATTTTGCTTTGGAGGGTAACGGGCATGGCTCAAGGACCGGTTCTCGTTGTTGATTTCGGCGCACAGTATGCGCAGCTTATTGCCCGGCGTGTGCGCGAGGCTAACGTGTATTCCGAGCTGGTCCCGCATTCTATGCCGGCTGATGAGATGCTGGCGAAAAACCCTCAGGCTATCATCCTGTCGGGCGGCCCTTCGTCTGTATATGAGCCCGGCGCTCCCCGCGTTGACAGGAAGATATTTGATTCAGGCATCCCCGTGCTCGGCATCTGCTACGGCTTCCAGGTCATGGCGCATGAGCTTGGGGGGGATGTTGATAAGGCTGCGCTGGGGGAGTACGGCAAAACTGCGGCAGTTGTTGACGAGGCGGAGGGCATCCTGTCCGGTTCCCCTGCGGGACAGTTCACATGGATGAGCCATGGCGTGGCAGTGCGCAGGGCTCCGGAGGGGTTTACAGTGCTGGCCCACACCGAAGGCGCCCCTGTAGCCGCTATGGAAGATAAGTCGCGGAAACTGTATGGTGTGCAGTGGCATCCCGAGGTGAAGCATACCCCCTTGGGGCAGGATCTTATCGAGAATTTCCTGCATCAGGAAGCGGGGCTCCCCCGCAGCTGGGACCCTTCCGGCATTATCGATGAGCAGGTTGCGCAGATACGGGAAAAGGTTGGCGATAAGCAGGTGATCTGCGGGCTTTCCGGCGGGGTGGATTCTGCTGTTGCTGCTGCGCTTGTGCATAAAGCTATCGGCAACCGGCTGACATCCGTGTTCGTAGACCACGGTTTCCTCCGCAAAGGTGAGGTTGAACAGGTCAGGCATGACTTCGTTGAGGCGACAGGGATAAAACTGGTTGCTGTAGATGCTTCCGAGGATTTCCTTGACGCGCTTAAAGGGGTGAGCGAGCCGGAACGTAAGCGTAAGATCATCGGCGAGAAATTTATCCGTACTTTTGAGAAGGCTGCGCGTAATATTGTTTCGCAGGCCGGCAGCGAGGGCGGGGAAGTGAAGTTCCTTGTGCAGGGGACGCTGTACCCCGATGTTGTGGAGTCCGGGGGCGGCGACGGCACGGCTAATATCAAGAGCCACCATAATGTGGGCGGCCTGCCGGAAGACCTTGGTTTTGAGCTTATTGAGCCGCTGCGCACCCTGTTCAAGGATGAAGTGCGTGCTATTGGCACTCAGCTGGGGCTGCCGGAGGAAATGGTCTGGAGGCAGCCGTTCCCCGGGCCGGGGCTTGCTATCAGGATCATCGGCGAGATCACGCGGGAACGCCTCGACCTGCTGCGGGATGCTGATGCTATTGCGCGTGAGGAGCTGAGCAAAGCCGGCCTTGACAGGGATGTCTGGCAGTGCCCGGTCGTCCTGCTTGCAGATGTCCATTCCGTCGGTGTCCAGGGCGATGAACGTACTTACGGCAATCCTGTTGTGCTGCGCCCGGTCAGTTCCGAAGACGCCATGACTGCGGACTGGTCGCGTGTGCCTTACGATGTCCTCGCGGTGATCTCAACACGCATCACCAATGAGTGCCGCGGCATCAACCGCGTGGTCCTTGACGTGACGTCCAAGCCCCCCGCGACTATCGAGTGGGAGTAAGACGGATTCTTGCTGGTCTGCGCTGGCATGCCGCGCAGGCCAGAACCGCGCTTATAGCACACTGCAAACCTTATTCTATTTCTGAACCGCCGCGTGACCCATCCACGTATATCCGGTGCTGCGCCCGCCGCCGACTTTCCTGATTTTCCCGGTTTTGAGCAGGGCTGACAAGACCCTCTCAATAGTGGTTATGCTGATACCAGGACAGGCATCTGCAATTTCTGATTTCGTGATCTTACCTATGCCGTTCTGCAGAACGTTCTCGACCTGTTCCGCCTTAGTCAGTTTTGCCGTGGAAACTGTTACAGCCCTGTCCTCAAAATCACGGTATGCGGCAAGGATAACCCCCAGCATATAGCGCACGAAGGGGCCTGGATCGTTTGTACCATTTTCCCAGCCTCTGGAGCTGACAGCCAGTGCATCATAGTATTCTCCCTTTGTGCGTTCGATCTCTTTCTCAAGGGAGACGTATCTGCCAATCTTATATCCTGATTTATAAAGCAGCAGCAGCGTGAGCAGCCGGCTCATACGTCCGTTGCCGTCGTTGAACGGGTGGATACATGTGAAATCAAAAACGAATTCCAGTGATATCAGGAGCGGGTCGAGTGTTCCGGCGCTGAATCCTTCGCGAAACGCGGCGCATAGCCGTTCCATGGCATCAGGGGTCGATACCGCAGGGACAGTTTTGAAACGGACATATTCGGTCCCGTCATTGCGGATGCCATGTATCTCATTATCGCCTATTTTGAAATGCCCACCCATTGATGATGCGGTGTGGCGATACAGATTACGATGCAGCTGAAGGATAATGTTGGGTGTAACGTCAATGTATTCATAGCTTTCATGTATAGTTTTGAGCACATCACGATAGCCGGCAATTTCCTCTTCATCGCGCGACCTGAGGTCTGTATTCTCCTGCATGATCTCACGGAGCCGCTTATCGCTTGTGTGGATCCCTTCAAGGCGGTTTGAGGTTTCGGTAGACTGCACTTTTGCGACCTCAACCATAGTGTCCAAGATGCCGGGCTGTGACGACAGATAAAGGTCCTGTCGGCCTTTATATTCGTGGACGGCAGAGATGAAATGCATAGTTTCTGCGGTTAAAAGGCCTTCAGGTGTTGTCGAGTAATCGAATGTCCTCATTGGCATAGGTATTCCTTTTCTGCATCATCCGAATATAAACTACCTCATATTATATACAAATGATGCAGATAAGATCAAGATGAGGCAGTTAGGAATTAGGTTAAGAATCAGAGGGGGTGCATTATAGTTACACAGGTTATTGCTGGATTTATCTCATGAGAAGGACTATAGAGAAAGGTATAACTATTTGATGATACATAAAAGAGCAGCGAAAGAAACATCAGCATAGCAAAACTTGAGACTACCCTTCGTGAGGATTTTGATGGATTGATCAGCCGTACCGAAGGGGATATTGAAGGGCAGCATTTTCACAACTCTTGAAGACATCAGCGACTTTACTGACGGTAAAAGCTGGTTCAGCGTCCGTGTATTGGAGCGGTACAGTTTTGGGGAGAAAACCGTGCCAGCCTGAATGCGACGTTATACCGATGAGGAGAGTGGGGCTGATCCATCACTCGGATCACGGAGTTCAATACTTTAGCGATATCTATCAAAACCGTTTAGAAGATTATGGGATGATAGCGTTGACTGGTTCGGTAGGCGACTCCTACGATAATGCTCTGGCGGAAACCGTGGAGCATATAAGGCAGAACTCATACGCTCTCATACTCCGTTTAACAGCGTTAGTGAGTTGGAGCAAGCGACTATGCGCTGAGTTCCCTGGTGGAACACCAGCCGTCTCCACGCCTCACTAGACTATAAAATACCCAGCCAAATCGAATCCGAGTATTACAGTGCGAAACAAGAACAAAACCAGGCCGCATCATTGAGGAGATAAAAATGATAGAAAGTAGACCTGAGTTTGATCAAATTGCGACATTTGATGAATTTAATAAACACTATTGGTATCGTGAAGAACTTTCGCAGATATGTAAATCGTTAGGGCTAGAGCATAAAGGCACGAAGCAAGAGCTCAATTATGTTATTGAGCAATACTTTCAAGGCAATTTAATTAGAAAATCATCATCGCCGCGAAACGCAAAGAAACAAACGGAGAATATTACCTTAGATACACCATTACTTGAGTGCGGCTTCTCCTTTAACACAAAGTTTAGAGAATATTTCTCTGCTCTAACAGGTGTTACGCCATTTAAATTTACTGCTGATATGGCTACCACCTGGAGAAAAGTAAAAAGTGAAAATGATTTAAGCTTTACAATCCACGATATGCTGAAAGTTTATTCCGGAGAATTAGATTATGCGAAGTATGATAATTCTGTCTGTCAGTGGAACCAATTCTTAAAGGACTTTTGCGCAGACGAAAAAAGTTGCAACTATTCGAACAAATTAAAAGTAGCCTCTATTCTTTGGAAAGAAGTTAGGGACTCAAAAAATGAAAAGATTTATTCCAGGAATCTTTTAATTGAATATGCATATAGAATAAATGAGTACAACAAATAGACAATTCTCGGTTTGCTAGACTAACAACAAAAATACGAACAAAAACTAGGCCACATCAGTTTAGGCTGTTTCCCTTTTTACGATATAATAGTAAGTACTTATACCTTTTTGAACGTATATCAATTGATCTTAAATTTTTCCTTAGAACATTGTTTTTCGTGTATAAAAATGAGGAGGAAGCTGTCAACCAAGACTCGGAAAATGTTGTATTACGCGCATTTGAAGTTCTTAGGTCGTGGAAAGTTGCTCCATCCAACTCAAAGAAGAGACTGATGAAACGCAATATAGTTTATGGATTAGTGAAACGTTGAAATTATCGGCCGAGGTTAAGTTAAAAGATGAGGTCGAGATAAATATTGGGGGGAATGATTATTTTATGTACTAGGGGCTTCAGACAGTTTATTTATTAATAAATACATTGCGGAACTTCTAAACGAAAATAGTAATATGCTGTTGGGATTCTCAGCTGATTCTACTAACTCACTGGGGTCTATCTCAGAAGATGGTACTGATTCGGCTTTATATAGGATGGCAGAAGAATATGAGGTGAAGGTTGTACAGTTTGAAAAAGTGGGATTATTAAATTTTGCGAATATGGTTAGACAGATTTCTGCTAATTTTAGGCCTGATGGAGATAAAGAGAAAGAAAGTTATTCTAGTATGGAAAAAGTATGTTATAACCCTATAGAATCAGCTGCGAGCAGACACAGGCGGGTTGTTAGCGATACAGGCTTAAAATTTAAGATATCAGGTAGTATCCAGCAGTATTGAGCGTGAAAGCGATATACCTGGTTCGATGTAAAGTCACAGCCAATGAAAGGGAAAGCAATGAAAGTATTTGTGGCAGGGGCCTCAGGGCGGGTCGGAAACGCAGTTGTATCGGATCTTATAAAGGCAGGGTATGAGGTGGTTGCCGGTTCGCGTCATCCGGAAGGCATCACGGAAACGGATGGGAAGGTCCGTAAGGTGGTGCTTGACTTCCACAATCCGCTCGGGCAGATCAAACCGCTTCTTGAAGGCAGCGACGCCGTTATATTTACTGCAGGGTCGCGCGGGAAAGACCTACTGCAGACTGATCTCAATGGTGCTGTCAAAATAATAGAAGCTGCGCGGCAGCTGGGGATAAAACGGTATATCCAGCTGAGTTCAGCATATGCAACAGACCAGGACATGTGGGTGAAAGTGCCGTCTCTCGCTTCTATAACGGACTATAATATTGCCAAGTATTTTTCTGATATGTGGCTGATCAATGATTCTGGGCTTGATTACACCATTGTGCAGCCCGGGCCGATAACGGATGACCCCGGCACAGGGAAAGTAACTATTGGCGAGACCGGCAGCAACACGTATGAGGATGTGGCAGCTGTACTGGTCAGCTCGCTCCGGCACGATAATACGGTCGGCAAAACCTTCCTCATGTCGAACGGGCAGACGCCGGTAGATGAGGCCGTGTCTGAAGCCTGACAGCAGTAATAGCGATAGTCGTATAAGGGTACATACTATCTGGGTCTGATTGGATCCAGCCGACAAAGGGGGGCCTAATAATGGCAAAAATAGTGCAGACAGCAGGGCGTGACAATTTGGGTGATTTCGCCCCGCAGTTCGCCCATTTCAATGATGATGTGCTTTTCGGCGAAGAATGGAACAATGAGGATATCACGGCAAAAACGCGCAGTATCATTACGATCTCTGTGTTTATGGGCCGCGGGCTTGTTGACTCGTCTCTGAAAGCGCACCTGCAGATAGGCAGGAAGAACGGCATTACCAAAAAAGAGATCACAGCGCTTATCACCCACGCAGCATTTTATGCGGGCTGGCCTGTAGCGTGGGCGGTCTTTAATATGGCTAAGGAGATCTGGGCTGATGATAGCGGCGATATCGCCAACAGAACCCCGGAATTAAGCGAATATGCAAAAACTATCTTCTTCCCTGTCGGGGAGCCGAATGATGCATATGCCCAGTATTTCGACGGGAAAAGCTATCTGGCTCCTGTAGAGGCTGAGGGGGTGGCTATCTCTAATGTCACTTTTGAACCGGGATGCCGCAACCACTGGCATATCCACCGTGCTTCCCAGGGCGGCGGGCAGATGCTCATAGCTGTTGGCGGACGCGGGTACTATCAGCTGGAAGGTCAGGAACCCGTAGAGATGCTTCCGGGAGATACTGCTTTCATCCCACCGAATACCAGGCACTGGCATGGTGCTTCGCCGAACAGCTGGTTCTCGCATCTGGCATTCATGGTGCCGGGGCGGGACACTGGTAATGAATGGCTCGAACCGGTGGACGAGGAAGAATACAATTCCCTGGCCTGACGACATCGGCCAGCCGTCTGCCAAAAATAGGCCAGACCGGATTACGGTCCGGCACTAACTCAGTCTGACAGCAGAAAGATACCAAGATATGCAGATACACAGATATAACGGGTATTGTTACGATGGTACTGTTTGTTTACTTTTGAAAGCTTCTGAGCGCAGGATCTACTGCCGGATATACCGCCGGAAGAAATCTAGCTCGTCGCGGTTGCATTTCCGGGCTTCCTTATTGCGGATATCGCATTCAAAAACGTGTTCCTGGGGATGTTTGTCTGTCCCGTATGAATGGAATTCGTGAAGGATACCTTTGCCTGTAAGGAACCCGTCAAGCCTGACGCTGCAGTCGCGGATAAAATCATGGTTCGCTGTCTGTATAAACAGCGGAGGCAAGCCATCAGTCATATGGTCCTCAGTCCTGAGCATATCTGCTTTATCCCTGAAAACTTCTGGAGTGAAATAGCATTCGGCAGCCCCAGCTACCGCTTCAGGGGTATCAATAAAAGAGGCACCGCAGTTGATGGCCGCAGCCCTGACAGTCAGGCGCGGCACTTCATAGCCGAACTTGGCTCGGAATCCCGGATCGGCAAGGGCGGTCAGATACTGGCAGGCCATCTGGCCTCCTGCGCTGTCGCCGATCACAAAAATATTATCTGCATCAAGCCCATACTGTTCTGCATGGCCTGCTACCCAATGGAAAACGCTGTTTACATCGTCAAGCTCTTCAGGGAATACAGCTTCAGGGGCCAGACGGTAATTGAAATTGACGAATGCAAAACCCTGCCGAGCAAGGCTCAGGCCGTAAAACTGGTAAGTCTCCTTTGTCCCGTAGATCCATCCGCCTCCGTGGATATTAATGATCGCAGGTACAGGCCGCCTGCGTGGCGGTTCGGACGGAGAATCGGCGTTTGGCGCGCTATTCGCGTCAGAGGCAGTGGTGCTGGTGGAGACATGGGCAGAGGCAGAAGGCAGGGGATACTTATCATCCGATGAAGTGTCCGGCACATAAATATCGAGAAGGTTCCATTTCCCTGCAGGACCGTAGCTGATATCATTGAACCGGGTAACGCCTTTGACCTCGGTGGGGAGGCCTTTATCCCGCCTGTCATCGTTTTTCCTGATGAGAAGGCGCATAGCCTTTGCCGATGCTATAGATTTGACTGATGCCGGCATGATCCTCCTTTAATACTCTAATATTTTAATACTTAAAATACCTGGCGTTATTGCCGGCCAGGCTTCCTGCTTCTGTGAGGCTGCGTGAGTTTCTGTGCCGTTGCTGTTACGGTTCACACCGACGGGCTATCCGCCGCTGCGGCTGCTGCCCTTGCCGTCTCTGCCGCCTTTGCTGCCCCTGTCGTTCCGGCCTCCCGCCCTTCAGCGGCGGTGCCGGTTTTGTCAGCTTTACCGTCCCTAGGAAGCACCCATGCAAGGATAAGTGCCACGATGAAGGCAATAGCAATCGCATTATTGGCGAAAATTTGCCGGACGAGCACAGGCGCATATTTGAATATCGCAGGGACCTGGGTAAAGCCGATCCCCATCGTCAGCGACAGGGCAACAATAGTGATATTGCGTTCAGTAAAGCCTGCTTTTGCTATCATCTGGAAGCCCGATACGGCAATGTTCCCAAACATGACTATTGTGCAGCCGCCCAGTACAGCGGGAGGCAGCGAATTGAAAACAGCAGCAACAGGCGGGAAGAAGCTCGCTAGGACGAGGATAAGGCCGCCGGACAGGATGACGCGGCGGTTGACGACTTTAGTCATGGCGACAAGGCCAATATTCTGGGCGAAAGAGGTCAGCGGCATAACACCGAAGAAGCCTGCGACAGAAGAGATAAATCCGTCGCCCGCAATGGCGCCGGCTGTTTCCCTTGCTGCCGGTTCACGGTCAAAACCCACGTCAGTCAGGGCTGCCGTGTCTCCAAGCACTTCTACTGCGGAGACCAGATACAGCAGCCCGAACGAAATGATCGCGCCCCAGTTGAATTCAGGCCTGAACGGCAGGAAATGGGGTACGGAAACAGGGGAGAGGCCCTGGAAAGATGAAGCACTGACTTTGCCCATGCACAGCGCAAGAAGGTATCCAATAACCAGCCCGAAAAGCACTGAAAGCTGTTTGGCCGTACCTTTGGCAAGGAACTGGAAAGCGAGGCAGCACAGGAGCGTAACCGTTGCGATGGTGATATTCTGCCAGCTCCCGAAATCCGCGGCCCCATCCCCGCCGCCGAAGGATTTTGCCCCCACTGCGAGCAGCGAGAAACCTATAGAAGTCACAACAACGGCAGACACTATAGGGGGTATTATCCGCCGCCACCATGTAGCGGTAAGGCCGAGGGCCACTTCAAACAGCCCGCCGATAATGATCGCGCCTATCACTGCGCCGTAGCCTTTGTCAGCGACTATCGCCGCTGCCGCTGCATAATACGTGAAGGAAATGCCGGTGACCATAGGCAGGCGGCTGCCGATGCGCCACAGAGGGAAAAGCTGGAGGATCGTGCCCAGGCCTGCAACCAGAAGGCCGCCCTGGATGAGCCATTCCTTGTGGGAAGTGTCCATTTTGGCCACGCCGGCTATAAGGATCAGCGGGGTCAGGTTCGCCACGAACATGGCCATAACATGCTGCAGCCCGAAAGGTATCCCTTTCCAGAATGGGATTTTCGCATCGAATCTTTTCAGATCATCAGATACGGTATGCGTACCGGCAGGATGCGTACTGTACGTATCTTTATCTTTCATAGCCTTTGCCTCGGATCATTACAGCCGGAAGCAGCAGGGCAGCCGGCGTGGATTAGTGTGTTCAGTTTTAGTGATATTCAGTTTTAAGCAGTGCAGATATGAAAACGGGACCTGGCATCAGATCCCGATAAGCATATTACTGTGCTGCTGCAGTGTGATCCTCGCGGCTGTCCGCTGCAGGGGGCAGCGCCGGAGCACCGAATTCTATATCGCCTGTCTGCGGATCCATAGAACGCACATTGGCGAGGGATTCTACCCGGTATCCGCGTTCCCGGAGGGCATCCCCTCCGCCCTGGAACCCTTTTTCGACGGCTATCCCGAAACCTTCAACGATTACACCCGCCTCTTCGCAGATGGACAGCAGGCCGTTGAGCGCATTGCCGTTTGCAAGGAAATCATCAATAATGAGCACATGTTCCCCGGGGATGAGGAATTTTTTGGCAACAATAACGGGGAATTCCTTCTGTTTAGTAAAAGAGTATATCGATGTACAGTACTGGTCGCCGTCAAGGTTGATAGACTGTGCCTTCTTGGCGAACACAACCGGGGCATTATTGAAATGCCGCGCAGCGCAGCAGGCAATGCCAATCCCGGAAGCTTCAATAGTGAGGATCTTGTCAACCCTGATATCATGGAAAATACGGGCCCATTCTTCGCCCATAGCATCGAACAGGGCTACATCACACTGGTGGTTGAGGAAAGAATCAACTTTTAATACATTGCCTTCCTTAACATTGCCCTGCTCCCTGATGCGGTCTTCTAACAGTTTCATAGTGCCTCGGTAATAGTCAGATCACAATAATATGTTGATTCTACAAGAGGTAAATGACCAGGTGCGGAGGTATGCGGCAAAACGCCCACATTCTGGACAAACGCTGGGAAGCTGACGGCTCGCGGGATTAATGCCATATGCAGTGCATGTGGTAAAAAGGTATGTCGCGTTATGATAAATAGTTAGATATATAACTGGGCAATAAATGTAATGCGGTTTTAACGGAACTGCTGCACTGGCATAATGTGTTGGATGGAGGAATATGCCTGTAAACGGACCTTTTGACGGCTTCCCTGCGCAGACAGCGGGGGCGGCTGTGCCGGATACTTCGGATTATGAGGTAGTCCGGCGCGAAGCGGTATATCTCCTTAACGGGCTTAATGAGCAGCAGTCGCAGGCGGTGCAGTATGAGGGGCCGGCGCTCCTCATTGCGGCGGGTGCAGGATCCGGCAAAACGCGTGTCCTTACAAGGCGTATTGCATGGGCTCTGAGCCAGTGGGGGGCATACCCCAGCCAGATCCTGGCCATCACGTTCACCAATAAGGCTGCCAGGGAGATGAAAGAGCGGCTTGCCGCCTTAATCGGTCCGGCTGCTGAACGCATGTGGGTCTCGACATTCCATTCAGCGTGCGTCCGCATCCTGCGACGGCATGGCAGCGAGATTGGCCTTAAAAGCGGGTTTTCGATTTACGATACAGCTGACAGCCAGCGGCTTATCAAGATCATCTGCAGGGATTTCAATATCGATTCCAAACGGTACACGCCAAGGGTGATCCTCAGCGCAATCTCCGACTGGAAAAATTCCCTGGCAGGCTGGAGGGAAAAGCTTGACGAACATGCGCCGGATTTCCATCCCGGCCTGCCCGCACACTCTATAGGCGACCTGGGCAATGCAGACCGCGTTTTTGCTGCCGTATATGCGGAATACCAGTATCGGATGGTCGCTGCTAATGCCGTTGACTTCGATGACCTTATTATGCGTACTGTTGAGCTGTTTGCCGCAAGCCCTGAAGCGCTGGCCTTTTACAGGCGCCGGTTCGCATATATCTTTGTAGATGAATACCAGGATACTAACCATGCGCAGTACCAGTTCATCCGCGCATTATCAGGCATAGATGAGGCGGGCCGTAAACCGGCAGTATCCCGGACGGGGGCAGCTGCCGTACAAGGGCAGCAGGCGGAACATCAGCAGGGCGGCAGGCTTGCCTGGGTAACCGTTGTGGGCGATTCGGACCAGTCGATCTATGCGTTCCGCGGTGCTGATATTTCTAATATCCTTGATTTCGAAAAAGACTTCCCACAGGCGAAAACTATCCTCCTTGAGCAGAACTACCGGTCAACACAGAATATCCTTGACGCCGCCAATGCTGTTATCTCACAGAATGAAGGCCGTAAACCTAAAAAGCTGTGGACTGCATCGGGACGGGGAGCTGCGATCGTCGGTTTTGCTGCTGATAATGCCCAGCAGGAAGGGCAGTGGATAGCCCAGGAGATCGCGCGGCTTGTCAGTGAGGAAGGCTGCAGGTATTCAGATATCGCTGTGATGTACCGGGCGAATGCCCAGTCACGTGCGCTTGAAGAGGCTTTTATCAATTCAGGCATACCATACCAGCTTGTCGGTGGTACAAAATTCTACGAACGGCGAGAGATCAAAGATGCTATAGCGTATCTGCAGTGTATCGCCAATCCTGCTGACGACGTCAATACCAGGCGGATCATAAATGTCCCCAAGCGCGGGATAGGTGAACGGGCACAATCACTCCTCAGCGGTTATGTTGCCCGGAATGAAAGGGTTGAAACATTCTGGCAGGCTGTAGAGCAGGCGGAGAAGATACCGGGTATGGCCCCGCGGACCCTTAATCCAATCAAGGGGTTCAGGGACCTTATGGAGGGGCTGAGGTCTTTCGCGCAGGAGAATGACGGGCACCCGTCCATGATCATTGAACAGGTCCTGGAACAGTCCCGGATGCTGGATGAGCTGCGTACATCGCTTGACCCGCAGGATATGTCGCGTGTGGATAACCTGTCTCAGCTGCAGTCTGTTGCGGCAGAATACGAGCAGACTACGGCCGATGCCACGCTGGCAGGGTTTCTTGAGACGACATCTCTGGTAGCGGACGCTGACCAGCTGCCGGATGAAGGCGAAGACCGCGGTACGGTCACACTGATGACGCTGCATACAGCTAAAGGGCTTGAATACCCTGTTGTATTCCTGACCGGGATGGAAGAGGGGACCTTCCCCCATTCCCGCAGCCTTGAAGATGTTTCTGAGCTGTCGGAAGAAAGGCGCCTGGCCTATGTGGGCATTACCCGTGCCCGCCGCAGGCTTTATGTAACGCGGGCGGCGGTCCGCGCGCAGTGGGGCGAAGCCCAGGACCTGCTCCCAAGCCAGTTCCTGGACGAGATACCTTCACAGCTTATTGAATGGGAGCGTAAGGAGGCTACATCCGAGCGGATACGGAACCGCTGGGATACTGGCGGACGGGATGCTGCTTATGACGGAGATTATGACGGTTTCGGCGATTTCTCTGATCCCGAATTTTTCAGCGGCCCAAGTTTTGGCGGCGGTTCGCGGCATTCCAGCTCTCAGCCTTACAGATCCCATAAATCTTATGGATCGCAGAAAACATATGGATACGGGAGCGCATCAGGATCGGGCAGAAGCCATGGGACGCAGGGCTATGGGACGGAAAAGGGAGGCCTGGGCGGCAAAGTCACTGTTAAGCATACTTCTGTCAGGCCGTTAGGGGTTTCTGCATCGCGGTCCGGGAACACGGCATCCGGAGCGCATGCAGGGAATCCGCCCAAGGGCCACACCCTCAGTATAGAAGAGCTGCAGATCGGCGACAGGGTAGTCCATGACCAGCATGGGATGGGCACTGTGACAGAGCTCCAGGATAAGGGGAATAATTCTGTAGCAACAGTTGATTTCGGATCGAATGGTGTAAAAAGGCTCCTTCTCCGCCTGGCTCCCCTGGAAAAGCTCTGAAAAGGCAGGATCATCCCAGATGGTTAATAATAATCCGGCTGGTATTCCCATAACCGGTACTACCAGCATCATGAAAAGGTTTGCAGCGGCCGTACTCAGCGTGGCTGCTGTCCTTTTTGCCACCTGTTTTGTGGATAATACCAAGGCTGCTTACGCTGATAATATGGGGACAGGGCAGGAGGCTGTGCAGGGCACGGCCGTCCGGAAACCTGTACGGATAGCTGCCAGCCATGCATATGCGGTCGAATACAGCACAGGCCGGATACTGTATGATCAGGACGGGACGAAGCCGGCCGGCATTGCAAGCATGACGAAAATCATCACCCTTTACCTGGTATACAAAGCTATTGCACAGGGCGGCCTGACGTGGGATACCCGGATCCATATCTCCGACTACTCCTATCAGCTTTCCAGGAACTGGGAAACGACTACGGTACCTATGGATAAAAGGGATTACACTGTAAAGCAGCTTGTGACGGCAGCATTTACGAGGTCTGCAAACAGTGCTGCGGTCTCACTGGCGGAAAAGATAGCGGGAAGCGAACCCAAATTTGTTGACCAGATGAGAACCCTGCTGAAAGGGTGGGGTATCACGGATGCCAGGCTGTATAACTCCTCCGGCCTGAACAACAGTTATCTGGGGGATAATATATATCCAGGGTCGTCACATGATGCTGAAAATATGATGAGTGCCAGAAGCATCGCTATAGCTACGTGGCATTTTATGCATGATTACCCTGATGTACTTGAAATGACGAAAAACGGGACAGCAGAGTTTGACGGGATGTCTTTGAAATCCACCAACCACATGCTTCCCGGGCAGGAAGATGAATACAGCGGTGTAGACGGATTCAAAACGGGGACCACCCAGATAGCCGGTGAGTGCTTTACGGCAACTGCAGCGCGCAACGGGATGCGTGTCATAGCAGTCGTACAGCATGCTGACCAGCCGCAGCAGACAGCCAGTGAAGGGCGTTTTGCTGCTATGAAAACTCTGCTTGATTACTGTTTTGCTGATTTTTCCCTGATTGTGGCAGTTAAAAAAGATGAATCCTATAACGGCAGTTATGTTGCGGTAGATGGCGGCATGGAACATCAGGCAAAGGCCGTTGCTGTGCGTGACTTTACCGTATGCCTTTCAGCACAGGAACGGAAGCTGCTTTCGTCAGCGGGAAAGGCTTCTTCCGCGCAGCAGACGGGGAAGAAAGCGGGGATCCTGCTGTTTGAACCTCTTAAGGGTACTGTGGCTGCCCCTGTCGCTAAAGGTATGAAACTGGGGACAGTAAGCGCTTCTAACGCACAGGGGTATCTAGGCACTGCCGGTATCCCGTCAGTGGATATGGTGGCTGAAAAGGGGATATCCCAGCAGCAGCACGACTGGTGGGGCACGGCGACCCGGGCTGTGAGCAGATGGTGGGACAGCGTGGTCCAGACTGTCAGCGGCTGGTGGGATTCTTTTACGCGATGGGTGTCTTCCGTCTGGAGGCGGTAGCTTTTCGGTGTAAAAATAATGCGGTGCGGAGGGCCTGGCGGGATTGCAGTATTACTGCATCTGCCCGTAATCCTGTTTTATTTATTTCTGACAGCCTTTCGCATTTTTGCTTATTCTGCTGTGTAGTGTATAGTAGTTCCCGGTGTCCCGGCAGCAGGCCGGTACATGTTCTGAAGCCATAGCCCGTCAGCGGGACCGGTACATTGGGGAAAACTTCCCGTGCACTGCACATGTGTAATGTTCGTAAGCGCTGGAGAGGCCCGGCTTAGGCAAGGCACAGTGCTTTGCCTGCGTACAGACAACGACAGATAGGAAATGAAATGACTAAAGTTCAGCGTGCGCGCCGTCAGGTGCGTTTATCACGTGCCCTCGGCATTGCATTGACTCCCAAAGCCCAGCGCCTTTTTGAAAAACGCCCATACGGCCCGGGCGAGCATGGGCGTGACCGCCGCCGTGCAGAATCCGATTATGCAGTACGTCTGCGCGAAAAGCAGCGCCTGCGTGCACAGTATGGTGTGTCAGAAAAGCAGCTCCGTGCAGTTTATGAGCGTGCTACACGTGCATCCGGCCAGACCGGCAGCTCTATGCAGCTGCAGCTGGAAACACGCCTCGACGCTCTTGTGCTGCGTGCAGGTTTTGCCCGTACTACAGCCCAGGCGCGCCAGTTCGTAGTCCACCGCCACATCCTTGTTGACGGGAATGTTGTGGACCGTCCAAGCTATCGCGTAAAACCGGGTCAGACTATCCAGGTCAAGCCGAAGAGCCAGACGATGGAGCCGTTCCAGGCTGCTGCCGAAGGCGTCCACCGTGATGTCCTTCCTGCAGTACCGGGGTATCTGGATGTGAATCTCGCTTCTTTGAAGGCAACACTTACCCGTATGCCTGAAGTTGAGGAGATCCCGGTCCAGATCAATATCCAGTACGTGGTTGAATACTACGCACGTTAACCCTTTTAACAGTAGGCGTTAAAAATTGGCCGGCAGGATCCTGCCGGCCTTTTGCGTATTTCCGCTGGGATTTATTGGAGACAAACTAATTCGTATTTTAATATCTGCGCGTTTTACCGCCAGCCAGAGCATACCGTCAGGCTACTCTGTGATCCCAGTTTTATCAGAGGCTCCGCAGGGCTGAAATAAGGCGCTGTACGCCGTCTTCAACCAGGCTGCGTGACGTCCCCAGGTTCATGCGCAGGAAAGTCCGCCCTGCCTCACCGTAAATATGTCCCGAAGATACATAAAGGCCGGTTTTCTGGCGTACATATTCCTGCAATTTTTCGGCGTCATCGGTATAGGCGCTGCAATCGATCCACATAAGATATGTAGCCTCAGAGCGGGGGATGTGCAGGCCCAGCAGGGCATCGGAAAGTGCTGCAGCTGCATAATCCTTATTCCCCTGTATATATCCGTTGAGCGCATCCAGCCATTGTGCACCGTCCTGCGAATATGCGGCAATCGTTGACTGGCAGGCTATAACATTAGGCTCGGCAACCTCATCAGTATTGAGCCCCTGTTCCACACGGTGCCGTATCCACGGCTCATCAATCATAACGTAAGCACTATGGAGCCCCGCGAGGTTGAATGCTTTTGAAGGGGAACAGCAGGTCACGGCTACACGGCGGCATGCAGGGGCTGCTGAGGCAAAAGGGATATGGGTTACAGCCGGATCCATGATATCACAGTGGATCTCATCGGAAACGACTGTGATGTGATACTTATCTGCAAGTTCTCCAACCCGGGCGAGGTCATTCCTGCTCCATGCCTTCCCAACCGGATTGTGAGGGTTGCAGAGTATCATCATAGCAGCCAGAGGGTCGCTGAAAGCCTTTTCAAGTGCCTCAAAATCCATTGAATACTCGCCACCGGTGTATGCGAGCGGGGCATCTATGATCCGCCGTCCGTTATTAATGATCGAATTATAAAAAATGTTGTATACAGGCGACTGGATCACGACTTTTTCCGCAGGGTTAGTCAGGGATCTTACTGCTGAAGAAACAGCAGGGATAACACCTGTCGCAAAAATAATATTATGAGGGTCAATATCATGATCATGGCGCATCTTCCACCATGATGAAACAGCCTGATTATACTCTTCCGGGATAAAGGAATACCCGTACGTGGGATTTGCCATACGCTGTTTAACGGCATCAATAACAGCAGGGGCGGTCGCAAAATCCATATCGGCGACCCACATGGGCAGTTCCCCCGGTGCGACATCCCATTTCACAGAATTGATATGTGTGCGGTCCACTGCGTCAAAATCAAAATCAGGCATATTTTCCGTCCTGCACTGTGTGTGATGGATATTTACTTTTATTTACAGTCATACCCGTAAACGTTCAACTGTATAGTGTAGTAGCTGCTATGCCATTGTAGATAATATTGATCAAGCCAGTCCCAACAGTTATAACTATGATTATAAAAAAGACAGGTATGTATGTTTATGTTCACGTCTTTTGGGATTATTAGTATAAATGACTAGGGAACGTACAAAACTGTATACAATAAATAACAACAATATGAAGGGTGGTTATTGTGAGGATTCGGGTTGGGGTGTTGAAATCTTCGTTGTCTGAAGAGATCAGTGCCTTGGAGGTGAAGGCTTCTGATTGCCGGGTGTGGTTGGAGAAGATGGGTTCGTTTGATTTGAGTGTGTTTGCTTGGGATGTTCGGTAGGTGAGTGGTGTGACAGTGTGGTTGAGGGCGTGTGGGCATCGTGTTGTTGGTGTGCTGGTGTGTGTGCTTGTTGTTGGTGGTGTGGTGGCTGGTGGTGTGTGGTCCTGGTGTGCGGCTCAGCGGCGTCGTGTTGCTAGGGAGAATGCGTATGTGGCGTCGGAGATGATCCGTGAGTTTGTGGGTGGGGGTGTTCCGTTTCGTGATGCTCCTAAGGGGTTTTCGTTTGAGTCGGATCCTTCCCGGTGGCCTGGGGATCCTATTCCTGCTGATCAGGTGGAGGGGGTGAGGGCTGCTGTGTCTTATTATGATTCCCGGTATCCGGCAAGGGCTGTGACGGTGGATAGTTTGCGTAGGGCGTATGGTAGGGATTTTGCTCGTAATATCCGTACCCGTCGTCGTGGTATGTGGGTGTATGACGTGAAGGAGTATGAGTTCATCGCATGGTGCAGGAAACCTGCTGATTTGGTGTATAAGCGGGATGTAGTTGATGATGATGGGGTTGTCCATCACAAAGGGGAAAAAGTGAATGATTTGCGTAATGTGTCTAATTATTCGTTTATTACGAATAGTAATTCACATTCATATAAAGATTATGTGTTTGCTTCGGATGTTCGGTAGGTGAGTAACGTCCTATTGAGGTGTCCCTTTTGATCAGCTCCGGAAAAGTTACGGTGCGGTGAAATAATGGAGGTATGCTTTTACATATGTACATCGTCCGTCACGGGCAGACCTATTTCAACAGGTATAACAGGCTTCAGGGATGGTCCAACTCGCCTTTGACCGAAGCGGGGATCAGGGATGCCGGGAAGGCGGGGGACAGGCTCAAAAATATTGGTTTCACTGCTGCTTTCTGTTCGGATACTACGCGCGCACAGCAGACAGCGCAGGCCATACTGGATGCCAATACCCGCTGGGCCGGCAGTACGGGTCCGCGCCCGTTCATTTCTGATGCCGCTTTCCGTGAGCAGTTCTACGGGTATTTTGAAGGACGCGATATGGGTGAAGCATGGTGGGCTGCAGGTGCCCCGCACGGCGCGCCAGGCTATGCATCGATCGTTGAAAAATATGGGCTTGCAGCTACCCGGGATTTCCTTAAAGAGGCCGACCCTTTCCACGATGCTGAATCTGATGCTGAATATTGGGCGCGTATTGATTCCGGATTTGCACTCATCGCCCGGACGGCTGAGGAATGGGGGCTTCCGGACGGCAGCCCTGTCCTTCAGATATCGCATGGCAACACCCTGCTGAGCATGATGTCGCGCTTTGCGCCGGAAGGGTACGACCTTACCCGGCGCCCCGCCAACGGCAGCATCACGCGCTTTGATTTCGACACCAGTAAAACGCTGGACAGCGCAATCTCCGTTGCGGGATATAACGAGTAGCCGGGTGCCGCCGATGCCGGCTGCAGATTACAGTACGACGACCGTATATCATGGTACCCTAGAGAGGAATACATAATAGTATCTGTTAGAAGACTGGGAACGTATCAGCTGCTGATACAGGTTCCGGCCTTCCTTATGGAAAGAGGTCAGGATGGATGCTGGACAAATTGCTGGTCTTATCGCAGCAATCGCATTCGCAATACTCGCTGGATTCATGATTTATCCCCTTATCAGGCTGGGCAGGCTTTTTGATCAGATCGCAACAACAGTCAAAGATGCCGGCGACCATACTATCCCGGCGCTTGATGAAGGCGTTGATACGGTCAAGAAAGTCAACCAGAGCCTTGATGATGCCAATAAGATGACCGGGGCTGTGAGTACAACGACCAATAATATTACTGCCCTGACTGATCTGTATGGTTCGATACTGGGCAAGCCGATCATCAAAGTTGCTTCGGCTTTCTATGCTGTTAAGCAGACAGCGCTTGATTTTATCAACAGCAGGCGCCATAAAAAAGATGACGGTGCCGGATCGGACCAGGCTGTTACAGGTGCGCATGTAGCATCGGATGATGCGGCCGCCGGCCCGTCGTCTGCCAACGATTAAGCGGAAAAGGTGTATATCGTGTTTAAAAGGATTTTTTGGTTCAGCCTGGGATTCGTCGCCGGTGTTATGACCGTTGCTAAGGCTAATGCGTATGTAAAAGACCATACTCCCAAACATGCCCGTGAATTCGTCCTGGGGCCTGACCAGGAGAACGTTGCTATGCGGACGCTGCGCGGCCTGTTTGAAGATTTCAACAGCTACAGGAAAGACCGCGAGAGCCAGCTGAATGCCGATTATATAGAGAAATATGCATCCCGGCCTGGATCTGACGGTAAGCAGTAAAATTAGAATACTGTAGATACACAGTGACGGGCTGTTCAGGCGGGTGGTGCAGGCCACCCGCTTTTGTATATGTCCGGCTGATGCATGTAAATGGGGCCACATACCCCGTTAGAGGGCCGGAGGATCCGTGTAACGCAGCCAATCGGCTGGCTGTGCTTCTGCTGACAGCATCCGGCGGCATTTCATCATTGGCATGGGTTACAATTTGAATCTGTAAAAGTGCGACCAGGACCGGAGTATAGGAAAACTAAAGGAGATTCGTATGCGTACATCAGAAATTGCGAAGCGGTTTTTGGCTTATTTTGAGAAGCACGGCCATCTGGTGACGACTTCCGCTTCTCTGATCTCCCCTAATCCGACTACGCTTTTTACGATCGCCGGCATGGTCCCTTTTATCCCTTATCTTCTCGGGGAGCAGACGCCTCCATCGCGCCGTATGGCAAGCAATCAGAAATGTGTGCGTACGCTTGATATTGATGAGGTAGGGAAGACTACACGGCACGGTACCTTCTTCCAGATGCTGGGCAATTTCTCTTTCGGCGACTACTTCAAAGAGGAGGCGATCCACTATGCATGGGATCTGCTGACCTCGCCGCAGGATCAGGGCGGGTACGGTTTCGGCAAAGATACGTTATGGGTCACCACTTATACCGATGATGATGAGGCGCGTGCATTGTGGCGGAACGAAGGCATGGACCCTGAACATATGCAGGTGCTCGGTATGGAAGATAACTTCTGGACTACAGGAGGTCCGGGGCCCGGCGGGCCGTGCACGGAGATCTATGTGGACAGAGGGCCGGAGTATGGTCCGGACGGCGGCCCCATCGCTTCCGAAACACGGTATATTGAGATATGGGACCTTGTCTTTGAGAATTTTGAAGTCGATAATGTGAAGTCGAAAACTGACCTCCATATTGTTGGCGAGCTTGACAGCAAGAACATTGATACGGGTATGGGCCTTGAACGTGTGGCGTACCTTCTCCAGGGCAAGCAGAATATTTATGAGACCGATGAGATATTCCCTGTGATCGCTGAGGCAGAACGCCTGTCCGGCCTGTCCTACGGGGACGATGCCGGCCATGATGTCCGTTTCCGCGTTGTTGCAGACCATATACGGTCAGCACTGATGATTATGGGCGACGGTGTGCGGCCGAGCAATGAAGGGCGCGGATATGTCCTGCGGCGCCTTCTCAGGCGCAGTATCCGCGCAATGAAAATGCTCGGCGTAGAGCAGGAAGTCCTGCCGCATCTCCTTCCCGTATCCCAGGAACAGATGAGGCTGAGCTATCCTGAGCTGGATACCAATTTCGATTCTGTCTGTGAAACTGCGTACGGCGAGGAAGCTGCCTTCAGGCGTACCCTGGACCAGGGGTCCGTTATCCTTGATACCGCCATCCGCAAAGCGAAGCAGGATACGCAGCAGGAAAGCGCCGGGCGGCCGGTCGTTTCCGGCAGTGATGCGTTTGCCCTGCATGATACGTATGGTTTCCCCATTGAGCTGACAACTGAGATCGCCGCAGAGCAGGGGATTGCTGTGGATACCCATAAGTTCAGGGAGCTTATGGCAGAGCAGAAATCCCGCGCGCGTGCCGATGCGCTGAAAAAACGCCATAACGTTGATTTAAGTGTGTATGACGATGTCAAGAAGGCGCTTAAAGCCCCCATCGAATTTACAGGATATAAAGAGTATTCGAGCCGCGGGCGGGTGCTTGCCATTATCGATGATGAGCGGGGGGCAGTGCAGGAAGCAGCCGGCCCTGCAACGGTAGAGATCATCCTTGACCGCACTCCATTTTATGCCGAACAGGGCGGACAGATGGCTGATTATGGTGAAATATCCAGCGATAACGGCGCTACGGCTGAAGTCGATGATGTCCAGAAGCCTGTTAAGGATCTGTACGTGCACCACTGCCGGCTGGCTGAAGGGACACTGCATGTTGGGGATGAGGTGTCATCTTCTGTTGATATCCCGCGGCGTATTGGCATGACCCATTCGCACACTGCAACGCATATACTGCATAAAGTGGTGCGTGAAGTGCTTGGCGATAAAGCGACCCAGAGCGGTTCCGTTGTTGATCCTGACCGTCTGCGTTTTGATTTCCATTGGTCAAAGGCCCTGACGCGCCCGCAGCTTGATGAGATCGAAGCCCGTGTTAATGCGCGCATCCGTGATGACCTTGAAGTGACATGGAAGAACATGCCGATCAATGACGCCATGGAGCTTGGGGCTATGCATCTTTTTGGCGATAAATACGGTGACATCGTGCGCGTCGTGACTATTGGCTCAGACGGCTGGAGCAGGGAACTGTGCGGCGGGACCCATGCCCGGCGTACGGGGACGATCGGGTCGTTCACGCTGGTGTCCGAGTCCTCGGTAGGCACAGGCCTGCGCAGGATAGAAGCACTTGTGGGGGAAAAATCTTATGAGTTCACCCACAGCCAGCATATGATGGTCAGCCGCCTTGCGGATGGGCTCAATGCGCGCCCGGATGAGATAGAGGGGCGTGTTTCCCAGCTTGAGGAGAAGCTCAGGGAATCGGACAGCAAGCTTGCACTGATCTATGAGCAGCAGATAGAAAGTATGGTCCCGCAGCTTGTTGAAATGGGTGCGCAGGATGACGGCCCTGTGATTGCTGTGGCCCGTGATGTAGGTACTTTCGGCTCCGCCGATGCCCTGCGCAAGGCTGTAACTGATATCCGTGCGCAGCTTGGCAGCAGCAGGCCCGCAGCAGTGGCGCTTGCCGGAGTAAGCAACGATACCGGCAAGCCGGTCATTTTCGTTGCTGTCAACGGGCCTGCCCAGAATTCCGGAATAAAAGCCGGAGACCTTGTACGCAGCGCTTCTGCGATACTTGGCGGCGGCGGCGGCGGAAAGCCTGATTTCGCCCAGGGCGGCGGGCAGGACGCCCGGAAGATCGGTAAGGCACTGCAGGCGGTTGAGCAGCAGGTCCGAAGCCAGCAGATCAGCGAGGCCTAGGGTTGTCTGCCGGCGGTATATGGATGGGACTGGATCCGGGCAATTCCCGTATAGGTGTTGCCCTGTCCGACCCTGAGCTTTCTTTTGCGCATCCTGACAGGAATATAGCCGTTTCGGGCGATTACTTCTATGCTCTGGATGATGTTATTGCGCTGATCGAAGATAACAATGTGCAGCACGTAGTGGTCGGGTACCCCCTGCAGCTTGACGGCAATGAAGGCCGGTCAGCAAAGAAAGCACGCCGGTTCAGCGAGGCGGTCTCCAGAAGGCTGGCCGCGGACGGGTATAATGCCGGTGTTGAGCTTAAAGACGAACGGATGACTACGGTAAGCGCCCATGCCCAGCTGCACGAAGCAGGGATGGGCATGCGCCGCCACCGGCAGGCTGTAGACCAGCAGGCTGCTGTTATCATCCTGCAGAGCGCGTTGGATACATACAGGTCTTCAGTGTCGCCGTAGAGGAACTGAGCGGCTGAAAGCTTATGCCTAATATGATGTGGTATTATGCAAAGGTCATACTCAGGATATTTTAAAAGAAACACGTGCAGTGATGATTGGAGGCTTCATGTCAGATAACGAAAGGGACCATGACGATTTCATGGATTTCTTCGAGAACCGTCTGAATGAAGGTAGTGCGCATGCCGAGCATACCGGCAGCAGGCATTCTGCGCCGTCCTCGCCTCCAGCCGGGCGTAAAGCGTTAAGGCATGCCCGGGAACGGGACAGACGGAATAAAGGGAGGCGCAGGGCTTCCCATGCAATACTGGCTGTACTGCTTGCGGCCATCCTTCTTACGGCGGGTTTTTATACTGTCAGGGGGATATCTGCAGCAAAGCGAAACACTGAATCGGCGCAAAAAATGGCAGACTGCTCAGATTATCCCGGGCCGGGCGCAGGAAGCGTAAACTTTACCATAGCCAAGGGCGAAAGCGCGAGCTCCATATCGCAGCGGCTGGAGCAGGCAGGGATAGTCAGGACTTCCTGTGCTTTCAGCAATGCTGCATCAGGAGCAGGTGCAGCCCAGTCTTTGCAGCCGGGGACTTTTGAGCTCAAGAAAGGGATGAAGGCGTCGGATGTCGTTACTGTCCTGAGCAATCCCAATAATGCAAAAAGTATCCTTAACATCGTTGCAGGGGATACGGTAAAGAAAGTAATCAGGAATGCTGCCGCAGCAGCGGATAACCTTACGGAGGCAGATTTCCGGAAAGTTATTGATAATAAAGGTGCGGGAATACTTCCCGCGGAGGCAAAAGGCAGTTTTGAAGGCTGGCTGCAGCCGGGGACGTATGATATCAAAGATGCGGCCAGTGCCGGCGATGTCCTGAAACAGATAGTACAAGCGCGTATCAGGCATCTTGATGACCTTAAAGTCCCTTCCGGAAAAGACCGGGAAACGATACTTACCAAGGCGTCGATCATCGGTGCGGAGGTCAACAGGTCAGAATATTACGGCAAAGTTGCCCGGGTGATCGAAAACAGGCTTGCCAAAGATATGCCTTTAGGCATGGATGCTATCAATGTATACGGGCTGGGGCTTGATGATGCCAGCCAGCTGACAAGCGCCCAGCTGGCGGATCCTAACGACCTTTATAATTCGCGTATACAGAAGGGTCTTCCCCCCACGCCGATCGGCAGCGCCAACGATGCTTCCATTGCAGCAGCGATCAATCCGGTCCAGGGAAACTGGCTGTATTTTGTGACTGTCAACACTGATACAGGCGAAACTAAATTCACCGATAACAGTGAGACGTTCAACCAATATTCGAGGGAATATCACGAGTGGCTGAAAAATAAGGGCAGCAGCAAGTAGTTTCTTTCTTTTATGCCCTGCCCTCAGCCCGAAGCTGCAGTTAAAGGGGGATCCCCGCCGCGTATGCTGCTGTAACGATGACGGCAGCCAGGGTTATAAATGGTACAAAGGGGAGGCTGCCTGTTTTTGCTTTTGTAACTATGCTGCTGCAAGGCTGCGCCTTCTTTGCCCGTGCGATAAGCTTCATTACCCCTAACCCTGCGAGGCCAAGTATCCCAAGGACTGTCCACCACCATACTGCTGCGGTCCATCCCAGCCAGCCTACAGCCAGCGTGATAAGCCATGTAGCTGTAGTATCCCCAAACCCGAGTGCCCCCGGCCGTACCATAGACAGTGCGAACTGGATGCCTGCGCATACGAATGAGGAAATCACTGCTGAAACAAGCCTTTCCCACGGGTTATGCCCGTCATGAAAACAGGCGGCATCACAAAGATGTGCCGTAACTGCCGCAGCATAAGCAGCAAAAACCGACAGCTGGATGATATACCCTGTGATGACCGCAGCCCGCGGCACGGTACGCGATCTGATATCGGATACCGATAGGCAGATGCCGGCGATAATGCCGGGCGCAGTCAGACATGCAGATAGATAAGCCACTACGTAATATATACCTTAGAATCGAAAATAAATAAAGGTGACGGTAAGAGCATGTTGCGATGGCAAACAGCTGAATCCCATGGCGAAGCTTTAGCAGCGCTGATAGAAGGGATGCCCGCCGGAGTGGCGGAAAACTGCTCCACGTCACATGTGAATGATATGATTAAATCCCATGGTTGATGAACATGGTGATAATAATCCACAACACGTGACAAAGCATATTTTCGTTACCGGCGGTGTTGTTTCTTCCCTTGGCAAAGGCCTTACGGCATCTTCTTTGGGGCGCCTTCTGCGCAGCCGCGGCCTGCATGTTTTGCAGCAGAAGCTGGACCCTTATATCAATGTTGACCCTGGTACAATGAACCCGTTCCAGCATGGTGAAGTATATGTAACTGAGGACGGGGCTGAAACTGATCTGGATATTGGCCACTATGAGCGGTTCCTTGACGTTTTCCTCAGCCAGCGGGCTAATGTCACTACGGGCCAGATATACCAGAATGTGCTGCGTAAGGAGCGGGCGGGCGAATACCTCGGACAGTGCGTGCAGGTGATCCCGCATATCACCAACGAAATAAAAAGCCGTATGCGCGCCCAGGCTGATGACGGTGTCGATGTGATCATTACTGAGATCGGCGGTACTGTGGGCGATATCGAATCGCAGCCGTTCCTTGAAGCAGCGCGCGAGGTACGCCGTGAACTCGGGTCTGACAACTGCATGTTCGTGCATGTATCGCTGGTGCCGTATATCGCGTCCGCCCATGAGCTGAAGACTAAACCTACACAGCATTCTGTGATGATGCTCCGCCAGGTGGGCATCCGTCCCGATGCACTTGTCCTGCGTTCCGACCGTCCGCTGTCGGAAGGCATCAAAGACAAGATATCCCTGATGTGCGATGTGGACAGCGACGCTGTGGTCAACTGCGTAGATGTGCCGAGCATTTATGATATCCCCTGTATGCTGTATAAAGAGGGGCTTGACTCTTATGTAGTGCGTTGCCTCAGGCTCAGCAAGGCGCATGATGTTGAATGGGGCGACTGGGCAGACCTTGCCGAGCGTGTCAGCAATCCGCGTGAAGAAGTGACTATTGCTATCGTCGGCAAATATATTGACCTGCCTGATGCATACCTGTCAGTCACTGAAGCTATAAAAGCCGGCGGTTTCGGCAACTGGGCAAAGGCAAATGTGCGCTGGATAGCTGCCGATGAATGCGAGACGATGGAAGGCGCGCAGCGCAGCCTGAGTGACGTGGACGGGATCGTTATCCCCGGAGGCTTCGGCATACGCGGTATTGAAGGCAAGATCGGCGCCCTCCGCTGGGCGCGTGAGAATAAAGTGCCGGTACTTGGGCTGTGTCTTGGCCTGCAGTCCATTGTTATTGAATATGCACGCAATGTTGCCGGTATTGAGCATGCCAATTCTTCAGAGTTTGACCCCCAGTGTGAAAACCCTGTTATTGCCACGATGGAAGAGCAGCGTAAATTCGTTGAGGGCTCCGGGGATATGGGGCATACTATGCGGCTGGGGGCTTATCCGGCAGTACTGAAGCCCGGTTCCCTTGCTGCCCGGCTGTATGGAAGCGAAAACGTATCGGAACGCCACCGTCATCGTTATGAAGTCAATGTAGCGTATAAACAGCAGCTTGAAGATGCAGGCCTGCAGATAAGCGGCACAAGCCCTGACGGTGAGCTTACCGAATTCGTTGAGCTGCCTCAGGATATCCATCCGTTCTATATCGGGACGCAGGCCCACCCGGAGTTCAAGTCGCGCCCGACGAAACCGCATCCCCTGTTCAACGGCCTTGTCAAAGCGGCCATCGAATTTAAGCGGACCCATCATCAGGGGCAGGGCTCCTTATAGGGGAGCAAATCCCTGCCCGTATGCGGGCCAGCCGGGCTGTGCGCATGCAGTGTACGGCAGACACATTGCATACCGTATGTGTATGCGCACTGCATGCATGTAACAGAGATAACTATACGCCCCCTTCCCTTTGGCCTTTTGAAGGTCTACAATAAAAAAAGTTATGCGCTACGGGAGGTGTCTGTGGCTTCAGCAGATAAGGTACAGCAGGATTCATCGGATGTGGAGATGAACCAGTATGTTGCTGACCGCGCAAATGTTAATGAGGATAAGCTCAGGCAGGATGATGAGATCATCGCCCAGTTCGGTGAATATAATTACGGCTGGCATGATTCTGATGCCGCGGGGGAAGCGGCTAAAAAAGGGATCGATGAGCAGGTAGTCCGTGATATCTCTGCCGATAAAGGCGAACCTGGGTGGATGCTTGACTACCGCCTGCGGGGATATCAGGCCTTCATCGGTAAACCTATGCCTGAATGGGGTATTGACCTGAGCGGTTTCCGTGCGGAGGATTTCAAATATTACGTTAAGCCGATCGACAAGCCTGTAAGCTCGTGGGATGAGTTGCCCGATGATATCCGTAATACTTATGACCGGCTGGGCATACCCGAGGCTGAGAAAAAGCGCCTGGTCTCCGGTGTGGCGGCGCAGTATGAATCGGAAGTCATTTATAATTCTATCCGTGAAGACCTCAAAAAGCAGGGTGTTATTTTTGTTGATACCGATGCTGCTGTAAGGGATTATCCGCAGCTGGTCAAAAAATATTTTGCCACAGTTATCCCTCCGGATGATAATAAATTTGCTGCGTTGAATACTGCCGCATGGTCCGGCGGCTCTTTTGTCTACGTCCCTAAAGGGGTGCACGTCGATATCCCGCTGCAGGCATACTTCCGTATCAACACACCGGCTATGGGACAGTTTGAACGTACCCTGATCATCGCTGACGAAGGCTCCTATGTCCATTACGTTGAAGGGTGCACTGCCCCCATCTACTCGCAGGATTCCCTGCATGCCGCCAATGTGGAGATCATTGTTGAGAAAAACGCCCGTGTGCGGTATACAACAGTGCAGAACTGGTCCAATAACGTGTACAATCTGGTGACCCAGCGGGCATATGTGCGCGAAGGCGGCACTATGGAATGGGTCGATGGCAATATTGGTTCCAAGGCAACGATGAAATACCCTGCATGCATCCTTGCAGAGCCGTATGCCAAGGCTGAGACCCTGTCGCTCGGCTTTGCCGGGCGCGGCCAGTACCAGGATACCGGGGCGAAAATGATCCATTGCGCCCCTCATACAAGCTCAACGATCGTTGCGAAATCGATCTCCCGGGGAGGGGGGCGTTCAGCATACCGCGGGCTGGTGAAAATCGCTGACGGGGCATATGGCTCAAGTTCCAACGTTGTGTGCGACGCCCTGCTTGTTGATGATTTCTCGCGTTCTGACACATATCCGCATGTGGATGTGCGCGAAGATGATGTATCTATGGCACATGAGGCTACGGTTTCCAAGGTTTCCGAAGACCAGCTCTTCTACCTGATGAGCCGGGGGCTTGAGGAGAAAGAAGCGATGGGGATGATCGTGCGGGGTTTTGTGGAACCGATCTCGCGCGAGCTGCCTATGGAGTATGCCCTTGAACTGAACCGCCTGGTCGAACTGCAAATGGAAGGATCTGTTGGTTAATATGGCATCGCATGAGCATGATAATAATGAAATAAAGGTCCCTGTGGCAGACCCCAATGATCCGTATGCCGTTCCGGCTGCTATGCCGTCCAGCGCGGATAAGGCCGTGCGGTCGTTTGACCCGGATGCTTTTGCCATGCCTTCACGCCGCCAGGACGACTGGCGTTTCACGCCTGTGGAACGGATAAAAGAGTTTTTCACAGCCTTTGAGCCGTCCTGTGCAACGGAAGTTTCCCTGGGTGCGGCCGGCGGAGGTCCGGCTCCTGCGCAGAATGCCGTACTGCGTAAAACTACCACGGAGGATGAGGACGCCGGTATCGTTTCACAGCCGAGCGACAGGGCTTCTGCGGTTCAGTGGGTGAGCGCGCATAATAATACGTATGTGCTTGAGCTTTCAGGTCAGTGGGATATTCCGGCCGTTCTGCGGATCACAGGGAAATCCCTGGCTCCTGACGCGCTTCATATTGTTATCAAAACCGCCGACTATTCGCACGGCGATATAATCATTGAGCATCAGGGGGATGCGAAACTGGCTGAAGGGCTTGAGATCATAACAGGGAAGGGGTCCCATATCTGCGTGGTATCTGTCCAGGAATGGTCTGACGCAAGCAAGCACGTTGGCAGCCACCGCATCAGGGTAGGCGAAGGCGCGGTGCTGCGGCATTGTGTTGTTACCCTTGGCGGGGATGTTGTGCGGCTGCGCATGGATCAGGATTTTGCCGGGCCCGGCAGTGAACTCAATATGCTGGGGATCTATTTCGTCGATCCGGGTCAGCATATTGAACACCGTACTATGGTGGTGCATAATGAGCCGGAATGCAAATCACGGGTCATCTATAAAGGGGCCTTGGAAGGAAAAGATGCGCATTCCACATGGGTAGGCAATGCCCTGATACAGCCATCTGCCCCGGGCACAGACTCATATGAGCTGAACCGCAATCTGGTCCTTGTCCCCGGTGCTGTTGCAGATTCCGAACCAAACCTGGAGATTGAGAACGGCAATATCATAGGGGCAGGCCATGCCAGTTCTGTCGGCCGGTTTGATGATGAAGAGCTGTTCTATCTGCAGTCCCGGGGAGTCCCTGAAACCGAAGCCCGCAAGCTTGTGGTACGGGGGTTCTTCGGCGAGCTGATCGATGAGATCGGTATCCCTGCTATTTCCAGCCATCTTATGGATGCTGTCAACAGGCGTCTGGAAAACACTGAAAATTATTCATATCCACAGGACACCAGCCAAGACCTCAACAAGGAGTAAATTATGCCGGTACTTGATATCAAAGACCTTTATGCTTCGGTAGAGACAAAGGAAGGGCGCAAACAGATCCTTAAAGGGGTCAGTCTTACCCTTAATTCTGATGAGACGCATGCAATCATGGGGCCTAACGGTTCCGGGAAATCAACTTTGGCCTATACCCTCGCCGGGCATCCAAAATATATTGTGGACAGCGGGCAGGCGTTGCTTGACGGCAGGGACCTGCTGAAAATGACGCCGGATGAGCGTGCAACGGCCGGGCTGTTCCTGGCCATGCAGTATCCGGTGGAGGTGCCGGGGGTCTCTATGACCAATTTTCTGAGGACTGCCAAAACCGCTGTTGACGGCACGGCACCGGCTATCAGACAGTGGACAAAGGATCTGGCTGCTTCCATGAAAAACCTGAGGATGGATCCTAAATTCGCCCAGCGTTCTGTCAATGAAGGTTTTTCCGGCGGTGAAAAAAAGCGGGCAGAAGTCCTCCAGCTTGAACTCCTGAAGCCGAAATTTGCTATTATGGACGAAACGGATTCGGGGCTTGATGTTGATGCCCTCCGTATCGTTTCTGAAGGCGTGAACCGGGCAAAGGAAAATACGGGGCTCGGCATCATGCTTATTACGCATTATACGAGGATTCTCAAGTATATCAGGCCTGATATCGTGCATGTATTTGCACAGGGCAGGGTAGTGGAAACAGCAGGGCCTGAGCTTGCCGATGAGCTTGAAGAATCAGGGTATGACAGGTTCCTCCCTGAAGGTGCCGATTCTGAATCAGCATTGGCGTAGGCGGATATGGCAGATACAGGATATATCCGTTCGCAGTTCCCTATACTTAAACAGAAGGTGCACGGGCATCCTCTGGTTTACCTGGATTCGGCTGCTACAGCGCAGAAGCCGCAGTGTGTTATTGATGCTGAGCGTGATTTTTATGAGACCGTCAATGCGGGGGTCCATCGCGGGGCACATGAGCTTGCAGCACGCAGTACCCAGGCTTATGAGGATGCACGGTCCCGCGCAGCGCATTTCGTTGGGGCGCAGTCTCAGCCGGGGGCTGAAGAAATAGTGGTGACGCCTGGTGCAACAGCGGGCCTGAACCTGCTGGCTACCGCATTCGGGAATGCAAGCCTCGGGCAGGGAGGCGAAGCCGCCCGGCGTTTTGCCCTCAGGCCTGGAGATGAAATAGCGGTCACGCGCGCTGAACACCATTCGGCCCTTTTGCCTTTCCAGGAGCTTGCAGCACGTACAGGGGCAGTACTTAGATGGCTTGATCTTACTGAAGACGGGCGCATCCGTACAGACAGCGGGATGCTTGGTTCGGTGATCACTGAGCGCACGAAAGCTGTGGTATTTACACATATTTCCAATGTAACGGGAGCAATCACCGACGTTGCGCCTATTGTGGCGTGTGCGCACGAAGCTGGGGCGGTCACTGTGCTGGATGCATGCCAGTCAGTCCCGCATATCGGTGTCGATTTCCATGCCATGGATGTCGATTTTGCAGTATTCAGTGCGCATAAGATGTATGGCCCTACGGGGGTGGGGTTCCTGTACGGACGGCGTGAGCTTCTGGAGGCTTTGCCGCCTGCAAGTTTTGGCGGTTCTATGGTGGAGCTGGCGTGGATGAACAGGCCGGCGCAGTATATGGACCCCCCGGCACGGTTCGAAGCCGGTACCCAGCCGGTTGCACAGGCTGTTGCTGCAGGAGAGGCTGCACAATGGATGATGGATATCGGCATGGATACTGTCAGGCAGCACGAGGCGGCACTCACCAGGCATCTCCTGGAACTCGGCTCTGTGCCCGGCGTCCGCATCCTTGGGCCGGCAGAGGACCGGGACCGTATTGCAACTGTTGCTTTTGAAGTCGAGGGCGTTCACCCTCATGATGTCGGGCAGTTCCTTGATGCGCAGGGCATAGCTATCAGGGTCGGTCATCATTGCGCACAGCCGGTCCATCGCCATTTTGGGGTATATGCTTCCAACCGCGCCTCAGCGGGGGTATATACTACCGATGACGATATTGACGCCCTTATCAGTGCCGTCAGCCGGGTCCGCAGCTTTTTCGCTGCATAGTATCAGGGGATAGGGGCTGCAGTTTTTCTATCCTGCGGTGAAATGTGCCCCGCTCTGCTTGTGTACGACAGCGGTATGCGTAAACTGTCTATTGTGGACGATTTTGGATTATCCGGCAGCGATCTGGAGCAGATGTATCAGGAAGTCATTCTGGAGGCGTCAAAGGACCCGCACGGCAAGGCGCATTTTGCCCAGGATATTACATCTGCACAGTCAGAAAATGAGGATAACAGGGGCGTTCCCGGAAGGGCAGCGGCTTCAGCTGTGCTGACGGCAAGCCATGAGTACTGTGTGCCGGCGCAATCCCATCAGTTCAATCCTACCTGCGGCGATGAAGTCACTGTGCGTATTGAGCTTTCAGACGGGTCCGACGGTAAGCCTGTCCGTATAGAAAGCCTTTCATGGGATGGGCAGGGATGCTCTATATCGCAGGCAAGCCTGTCGATCATGTATGACCTGGTCCAGGGCAAAACACTTGAAGAGGCTATGGAGCTGGATGCCGTGTTCCATGAGCTGATGGATTCACGGGGCAAGGGCCTTGATGATGAAAGGAAAAACGACCTTCTCGAGGATGCCGTGGTATTCCAGGGCGCTTCCCAATACCCGATGCGCATAAAATGCGCACTCCTGGGATGGGAAGGCCTGAAGGATTCTGCTGCTTCCGCTCTGGCCCGGATCAGCACAGTACCCGGTGGAAAGGGGTCTGCCGTCAGCCCGAAGCAGGCTGCACGGTCCATGTCGGAATCCGGTGATAGGGGACAGGAATAGGTAAAGATAAGGAGCCGGACATGGCAGGGGAAACTGAGCATAATACCCATAAAACCGATAGGGAAGGGGCTGTGCAGGATGTGCCTGAGCAGGCCGGACAGGGGGGTATCACCATCACTTCGCTGGATGATATAGGCCGTGCTACTGCTGAAGATATCAGGGAAGCCCTCCACCAGGTCATGGACCCTGAACTGGGGATTGATGTTATTGATCTGGGGCTGGTCTATGGTATTGAGATAGACCATCTTGGACGGTGCATTATTACTATGACGCTGACAACGCCTGCCTGCCCTCTGACAGACCTTATTGAAGATGAGTGCGCCAGTGCGCTGGCCGGGATCGTTGATGAATTCCGCGTAGACTGGACATGGACGCCGCCATGGAGCATAGATATGATAACGCCTGAGGGTGCAGAACAGCTCGCCGCACTGGGCTTCAACCTTAACAGCCTGCCGCGGGCCTATGCCTGACTTATGATGGCCAGCCATAGGCCGACAGCATAGTTACGCTTCAATCACAGTGCCCTTCGGGACAACAGTGATACCTTCGGGAGTAATGGTCAGCCCCCGTGCGCTGTCCCTGTCATGGTCGAGGCCGACAGCAGCATTTTCCTCCACGATAACATCCTTATCGAGGATAGCCTTATAGACGCGGGCATTCCGGTGGATCGCGCAGTTGTCCATAATGACTGAATCAACGACCTGGGACCATGAATGGACGCGGACGTTCGTCGCAATGACGGAGTGGTTCACTTCGCCGCCCGAGATGATTGCCCCGGGGCATACCATGGATTCGGTGGCATGGCCCAGGCGGTCGGAATCTGCGTGGACGAACTTTGCGGGCGGGAGGGAACCTACATTGCTGTAAATCGGCCATTCGGCATTGTACAGGTCGAATTCAGGGACATGGGCAATCAGGTCCATATGGGCATCATAGAACTGTTTAAGGGTGCCGACGTCACGCCAGTAGTCCCTGTCCTGCTCGTTGGCGCCGGGGACATCGTTATCATGGAAATCATAGACCCCGGCCTGCTTGCGGGCAGCAAAGTACGGGGCTATATTGGTCCCCATATCGTGTTTGGAATCCGGGTCTTCAGCATCGATACGCAGTGCCTCAAAAAGCGAATCGGTGTTGGCAACATAATTCCCCATAGAAGCAAGCATCAGATCCGGTGCATCGGGGAGCCCCTGTGCTGTTGCCGGCTTTTCCTCGAAATTGGTAATAAGCTTGCGGTCCTGCGGGTCGGTATTGATGACCCCGAACTGGTCCGACTGGGAAACAGGCTGCCGGATCGCAGCCACAGTAAATTCAGCGCCTGTATCGATATGCGACTGGACCATCTGCCGGTAATCCATGCGGTATACATGGTCTGCCCCGAGGATAAGGACGATATCAGGCCGTACGTCTTCGATGATATTTATAGTCTGGGCGATCGCGTCGGCACTTCCGAGGTACCACCGTTTGCCCAGGCGCTGCTGTGCCGGGACAGTTGACACGTAGTTGTCCAGCAGGGAAGAGAAATGCCACACACGCGAAATATGGCGGTCCAGCGAATGGGATTTATACTGTGTGAGCACAATGATCTGACGGTAATCAGAGTTGACCAGGTTGCTTAGCGGGAAATCGATCAGACGGTACATCCCGCCAAAAGGCACAGCCGGTTTCGCACGGTCGCGCGTCAGCGGCATCAGCCTCGTGCCTTCTCCCCCTGCCAGAATGATCGAAAGTACTTTCGGATTCTTTTTTGACATAATCTCTCCTGACTTAGCTTCTTTGCAACTGGAATGGTATTGTGGTACTTCCTATTGTTGCACAAAAATAGTTTCGGCGTGTCGGATTCAGCAAATATCAGGTATGGAATTTTGGGAAGGGGTTCCTGTACAGTTAAAGGGATTTTCGCCCAGTGCAAAAATTAGGTATCCATAATCAGGCCAGCATGGCTATGCTGCCGTGTGTGGCATGCAAAAGGAGAGGTATGGCTTTGAATCTCACATGGAAGCTTCACGGCGACGGCAAACATATTGCCCCAGGTGAAGTGATCGAACCGGATGAACGGCTGACATGGGGGCGTACCGCAGGTATCGGTGCCCAGCATGTTATTGCAATGTTTGGGGCGACGTTCCTGGTCCCTATACTGACAAAATTCGACCCGTCGGTAACGCTGTTCTTCACAGCCCTGTCGACAGCGCTGTTCCTGCTGATCAATAATAATGTGCTGCCCAGCTATCTGGGCAGCTCTTTTGCTTTTATAGCCCCAATCAGTGCTGTTACCGCTGCACACCAGGGGATGGAAGGGTTCCAGCTGGCGAGCTTCGGTATCCTGTGCACGGGTGCCACGCTTGCGGCTGTAGGTATTATTGTCCATTTTGCGGGCGCAAAGTGGATCGATACTGTTATGCCTCCTGTAGTCAACGGGGCGATAGTGGCGATCATCGGCTTCAACCTTGCCCCAAGTGCATGGAATAATTTCAAAAAGGCGCCGGTAACAGCTATTGTCACCCTTGTATCAGTAATGCTTATATCTGTCTTTTTCAAAGGGCTTATCGGGCGTCTGAACATCCTCCTCGGTGTGGTGATCGGGTACATTGTTGCCTGTTTCCGGGGCGAGGTCAATTTTTCCCCTATCGGCAAGGCTGCGTGGTTCGGATTGCCTGCTTTCCATACCCCGAAGGCTGATTTCAGCATACTGGCGATGTTCCTTCCCGTGGTGTTCGTCCTTATTGCCGAGAATATCGGCCATGTCAAATCTGTCTCGCTGATGACCGGCCGGGATTATGACGGACGTATCGGCCGTTCGCTTTTTGCTGACGGCCTGGGGACAGTGTTTGCAGGTATAGGCGGAGGGTCAGGCACCACGACGTATGCTGAAAATATCGGTGTTATGGCTGCAACGAAAGTCTATTCGACTGCCGCCTACTGGTTTGCGGCACTGTTTGCACTTATCCTCAGCCTGTGCCCCAAGTTCGGCGCCGTTATCAACACCATACCCGAGGGTGTCCTGGGCGGGGTGACTACGCTGCTGTACGGCATGATCGGCATGCTTGGCGTGCGGATATGGGTAGAGAATAAAGTTGATTTTGCCAAGCCTGTGAATATGACAGTAGGCGCCGTAACAATGATCATCGGCATCGCAGATTTCACTTTTGCCGTCCATGGCGTCAGCTTCAACGGTATTGCGATCGGTTCTGTTGCTGCCCTCGCTGTCTACCACCTTCTGAAGCTGCTGGGCACAGCTACCGGCGTCATCAAGGACAGCTCCGATTATATTACGGAGAAGGCCGATACGGCGCCTCTGTCGGGGACGGGGCGGGATGAAAATATTTCGCCCGGGGAAAGGTGATTTCCGGCAGCGGCGCATAAGGCGCATAAACTGAGTGCCGGCGTGCTTAGACACACGCAACACGTAAGGCTGTACTTCGGCCAGTGGGCGTGGTAGGCTATTCTACTGTTGCGTGAAGCATCTGTCCGGGTGGCGGAATGGTAGACGCGCTAGCTTGAGGTGCTAGTGCCCATCTTGTACGGGCGTACGGGTTCAACTCCCGTTCCGGACACAATAAAGCCCCGTGAGCGGGGCTTTTCTGTATCTGCTAGATCTGTAATCCTGATTGCAGCAGACGCGGCTGTCATAAATGATCGCAAGCCTTGCTAAAGTATCAGTATGACGTTCCCCCTGTTCATAGTCCCTCAGCTGCGGGAAAGCATCAGTCTGCCTGAAACGCCGTCCACCGATGGCGATGGCAGCTCAAGTCTTGCAGGCACTGAAGCGGTCCTGCCTGCCGGTGTATACCAGCACGCCGTCAAGGCCATGAGGCTGGGCAATAATGATACGTTATGGCTCAGCGATGGTATGGGGCTCAAGGTCAGGGCAGTTATCACAGACAGCTCGGAAGGGATGGTCCGCATAGAGGGCCAGTCATATGAATCTGCCCCCCAGATCAGGCTGGGCCTTATCCAGGCGCTGGCGAAATCCGGACGGGATGAACAGGCTGTTGAAATGGCTGTGGAGATTGGGGCGGATGCTGTCATCCCGTGGCAGGCTGACCGCAGCATAGTCCAGTGGAAAGGCCCCAGGGCTGCTAAAGGGCGGGAGAAGTGGCATGACCGCCTTGTTATGGCAGCGGAACAATCACGGCGCTCCCGGGTGCCTGAGCTGGGGCAGCTTATGGTTACGAAACAGCTGGTCCCGTGGGCTGCCGGGCAGGTTCAGTCCGGCAATGCGGTTATCGTGCTCCATCAGGATGCAGCTGATACATGGGGGGATATATCGCGGATGCTTTTAGGACAGTATGCCCGGACCATGGACGATGGTGCTGCCCATGATGCAGGGGGCAGCGCATCAGCCCCCAGATATATTTATATTGCTGCAGGCCCTGAGGGCGGGATCAGCAGCAGTGAGATTGAACAGCTGAGATCTGCCGGGGCATATATAACACTGCTGGGCAGGAATATCCTGCGCGCTTCGAGTGCCGGCCCTGTTGCCCTGGCCCTGCTTTCCGAGGCTTTTGGGAGGTTCAGTGCAGGGCGGCAGGGGCTAATATAGAGGATATCCGGTAAAATATAAGCCAAAAAGGAGCTTAAAATGCATACTGAAGAAGACTGCCTGTTCTGCAGGATTGTTGCCGGCACAGTGCCGAGCACTAAAGTGTTTGAGAACAGTACAACGTATGCTTTTAAAGATATCCATCCCCAGGCGAAAGTCCACGTACTCGTAGTACCGAAAAAGCATTACGCTGATGTGCATGAGCTGGCTGAGTCAGACCCCGCAGAACTGGCTGATATCATTAGTGTTGCCCAGCATATAGCGGATGAGGAATACCATGGCCATTTCCGTCTGGAGTTCAACACCGGCGAAGACGCAGGGCAAAGCGTATTCCATGTCCATGCACACGTGCTTACCGGGGAAAAATTAGAGGAGTAGTCCTGCAGCTATATGGCGTCAACAACAAGAACTGTTATCATACCGGATGAGCTTGAACCGGTGTCAGTATTCGGCCCGGAAGACAGTGTTATCCGTACAGTCGAAAAAGCATATCCCGAACTGTCTATAGCCGTCCGCGGGAATAGGGTCGCGATCGTGTCCCAGTATTCGCGGACTGAACCGCAGGCAGAGGAAGCGGAAAGTTTTATCCATGGGCTTATTGATGCCGCTTATACAGCGCCGATTGATGCGGATGAGGCGGGCAGGCTGCTGGATCACAGGATATCCAGAAAAGCGGACCGCAAAGAGAGGAAGATCATTTCGCGTAATCCGCGGGGCGGCACCAGCTCAGACAGCCCGGATCTGCACCGCAAAGGTGCCGCCGGCGCAGGAAGCAGCGATAACGGTGTTTTGGGGATTGTGCCTATATTAGGCGGGCGTATGCCTAGTGTTATCACTATGGCGCACGGTACCCCGGTACGTGCGAAAACACCGGGACAGGCAGCATATGTCAGTGCGATAGGGACGCATACTGTGACATTTGCCATAGGCCCGGCGGGGACGGGGAAGACATATCTTGCTGTGGCCAAAGCAGTGCGGGCTTTTGATGACGGGACAGTGCGGCGGATCGTCCTTACCCGGCCCGCTGTAGAGGCTGGGGAATCCCTGGGGTTCCTTCCGGGGACGCTTGATGAGAAAGTGGACCCCTATCTGCGCCCTCTGTATGATGCCCTTGCTGACATGCTGGGCAATGAACGCTTGCAGCGCTATCTGTCCAACGGCACCATTGAAGTGGCCCCGCTTGCATATATGCGCGGACGGACTTTGAATGATGCTTATGTGATCCTTGACGAGGCGCAGAATACAACCCAGCATCAGATGAAGATGTTCCTGACCCGTTTAGGGTTCAATACCCGTATGATTATTACCGGGGATTCCACACAGGTCGATTTCGCAGTACGCAACTCAGGGCTCAAGGATATTGAGGATATCCTTGGAAGTGTTGATGATATTGCTTTCATACACCTTGACAGCCGTGATGTGGTCAGGCACAGCCTGGTCGCCAGGATAGTAGATGCCTACCAAGAATACGGCGGCAGGCAGGAAGCAGAGCACAGGGGGAGGAACGGCAGTGAGCGTTGATATTACTAATGAGACCCAATGGGATATCAATCCTATGGTATTTTCCGATCTGGCAGTATGGACGATGGACCAGATGCATGTCAGCACACACAGTGACCTTTCGGTCTCCTTTATTGAGCCTGAGCCTATGGCCCAGCTGCATATGCGCTGGATGAACCTTGAAGGGCCTACTGATGTCATGAGTTTCCCGATGGATGAGCTGCGTCCGGGGAGCGGGCGAAATTATCCGGAAGGACTGCTCGGCGATATCATCCTCTGCCCCCGGGTGGCAGCGGATCAGGCTGCTGCTGCGGGGCATTCCACGATCGAAGAAATGATGCTCCTGACGGTCCACGGGATCCTCCATCTCCTGGGGTACGACCATTCGACCCCCGCAGACGAACAGCGCATGTTCGGCATACAGCGCCAGCTCCTGCTTACTTTCCTTTCTGTGCGTTCAGGGACACTCAATGATGTGGCCCCTCCCGGTAACGGCAGCGGTACGGACAGCGAAGGCTTTATCACATATACCGATATCGATACAGATACGGCTGCAGATGCAGCTGCCGGGGAAAGTGCAGCGGAATAAATGGATATCCCAACACTGATTGCTATCGCAGCCCTTACTGCTGCAGCAATCCTTACTGTGTGGTTTGCTATCATCATGGCGGTCTGCGAAACTGCTATCGGCCGGGTATCACGGTCAACGCTCAACAATATGGTTGTTGAGGTACAGACGAATGATGAGTCCGATTTTGTCAGCAGGAGGAAGCTTAAGCGTATCCATGCGGTGCAGAAGTTTGTCACGCATCGTTATGCTACAGCTGCATCATGCTCTTTTATGCGGATCGTTGCCAATATATGCGAAGGCGTTTTTATAGCGGTTATTGCCCAGCTTGCCGGTGCTGCAGTATGGCTCCAGCTGCTTTCAGGAGCCATTGCAGCGCTGGCCGTGGCAGTCATATCTAATTTTGTCCGTCCGCGGACATCAAGTATCGATTCCGTCCACGTTATGATGCGGTATTCCCGTCTGGTGGCGTTTGTCCTGGCTCTGACGCCGTTCACCCTCCACTCGGAGAAGAACAGGTCTTCCAGGCTCGAAGAGCAGAACCTGTCTGATGATGAAGAGGTTGAAAAAGCCCATCTTGAGCAAGGGCGTGCAGCAATCGAACGGCTTGTCGAAAATAATATTTTTGACAAAGAGATTTCTGAGATGCTGCGTAATGTATTGACGCTGTCGGATACCCTCACACGTGAGATCATGGTCCCCAGGACCGATATGTTCTGTGTCGGGACGGGAACAACGCTGGGCAACCTGCTGAAAATGTGCTCGCGGTCAGGCTTCTCTCGGGTGCCCGTTATCGGGGAGTCTGTTGACGACCTCGCCGGGATGGCATACCTGAAAGATGCTGTCCGTGCGGTTGCCTTCAACCCTTCAGCCGGCAGCCGTACTGTCGATACTATAACCCGCAGCCCAATGCTTGTGCCGGAATCCAAGCCGGTTGATGACCTGTTCCACGATATGCAGGCTGAACGGCAGCATGTAGCGGTAGTTGTTGATGAATACGGCGGCATCGCAGGTATGGTGACCATTGAAGATGCGCTGGAACAGATCGTCGGCGAAATGGAAGATGAACATGACCGTGTACAGCACCAGGATCCTGAACAGCTGGAAAACGGCGGCTGGAAGGTCCCTGCGCGCACATCACTTGCCGATATTGAAGAGCTTTTCGAAATGGATATAGATGAGGATGATGTGGATACGGTATACGGCTTGCTCACCAAAGCCCTGGGGAGTGTGCCGATCGTAGGTTCAACAGCAGCGATCCACGGGCTGCAGCTGACAGCTGTGGACCAGGCCGGCCGCCGCAAGAAAGTCTCCACGATAGTCGTTGAACGGGAAAGCATAGGCCGTCAGCACAGCGGCAGCAGCGAGGATGACGGCAATGAGTGAAGGTAGGGAAAACATGCCTGAAAATCAGGATAATGCCGGCGCTGAAGGTTTCCGGTCAGGGTTCATTGCTGTTGTCGGACGCCCGAATGTCGGCAAATCGACCCTTATCAATGCCCTTGCAGGCAGGCAGATCGCTATCACATCATCAAAGCCTGAAACCACACGTAAAGCTATCCGTGCTATCGTCACCACAGGATCCTGCCAGATCATCCTGGTCGATACCCCCGGTATACACAGGCCGAGGACGGTCCTGGGGCAGCGGCTTAATGATATCGTTGACGAATCCCTGGCGGACAGCGATGCTGTCGCTTTCCTTCTGCCTGCCGACCAGGAGATCGGCCCGGGGGACAGAAGGATCCTCAGCCGCCTGCGCCAGCAGTTTTCCCATAAGGACAGTGAGGGACAATGGCAATGGTCCAAGCCTGTTTTAGGGGTGATCACTAAAATCGATCGCTGCACAAGGGATAGCCTGATCGATAAGATCATGGAAATTGACCAGTTCGGGCATTTCTCGCAGATCGTCCCCGTATCCGCATTACAGTCAGATAATGTTGATGAAGTGTTTGGCGTTTTCCGTGAGGCCGTGCCGGAGGGCCCCCAGATGTATCCTGAAGGCCAGGTATCTGAAGAGCCTCCTGAGGAAACGATAGCAGAGCTTATCCGCGGGACCTTCCTTGAAGAGCTTGACGATGAGCTCCCCCATTCCCTGGCTGTAGTGGTGGATTCGGTGGAGTATCCTGAAACTGGGGAAGCTGAAGGGGATACTGCGCAGGAAGGCGGCAAGGCCATAGTCCATGTTTCGATCTATGTAGAACGCGATTCCCAGAAGCCTATCATTATTGGGCGGAAGGCACAGAACCTGGTAAAAGTAAAAAAGAAGCTGAGGACCCCGGTCAACCGTCTGGTAGGGCAGAAAGCGGCGCTGGACCTGCATGTTAAGGTTGCCAAAAGCTGGCAGTCCGACCCTAAGAAGATCCAGCGGCTGGGGTTTATATAAATCAGCATCACAGGGATATACAGGAATAAGGAGTTCATATGAGTATCCATAACGGCAGTGAAGATGCCACTGTTAATGTGGCGATACTCGGCCTTGGCCGTATCGCTGAACGGATGGCTGCAACCCTGGCAGAAATGAGAAACGATGTCCGGTACAGCAAGGCTGTAATCCTTTATGCCGCGGCAACACGGGATGACCGGCAGCGGGCGCAGAGGTTCGCAGAAAAATACGGATTCGCGCATGCGTACGGGTCATACGATGAGCTGCTCAACGATGAGGCTGTGGATCTCGTCTATATTGCTACACCTCATGCATTCCATGCAGAACAGGCCATTGCATGTATGGAGCACGGCAAGAACGTACTCGTTGAGAAATCATTTACCGCAACAGAAGAGCAGGCCAAGAAAGTGATAGAAGTATCGCACAGGACCGGGCTGCTGTGTGCCGAGGCGATATGGACGCGGTATATGCCAAGCCGCCGGATGATCCTTGACGCCATGGCCGGCAGCGGGGAAGAGGGGATAGGGCCGGTGCATGCGGTCCATGCAGACCTGTCGTACCCCATAACATACAAGGAGCGTATAGTGGAGCCTGCACTGGCCGGAGGGGCCCTGCTCGATGTGGGCGTTTATACACTTAATTTTGTCCGCATGCTTTTCCCTGACGCTGATCCGCATGATATCATGACTGCTGCGAAGCTTACCGAAAAGAAAGTCGATGAGTCCAACGTGTCAGCTATCTGGCTTGATAACGGGGTCAAGGCGACAGTTACGTCGGCAATAGACTGCACCTCTGACCGCAACGGCGTTATCCAGGGGGAGAACGGACATATTACTGTTGACAATATCAATAACCCCGGAACCATCACTGTATACAACAAGGCAGGCGAAGCTGTCAGGACCCTTTCGGCACCTGAACAGATCACCGGGTTTGAATACGAAGTAATGGCGAGTATTGATGCTATACGCCGCAACGCTGTGGAATGCCCGGAGATGCCCCATGAGGAGACACTGTTCATCATGCGCCTGATGGATGCCCTGCGCCACAACTGGGGTGTATGGTATCCCTTTGAAAAGCAGGGGCAGCAGAAGGGGGTTTAACCTTTAAGCGCTTTTCTTCCGCGGTGTGTACATCTGGGTATCAAGCAGCTTCTGATAGCGCTTTATGACATGCGGACGGATCACTTTCATGGAAGCGGTGAGCATACCGTTATCCTGTGAAAAGTCCTCAGGAAGCACAATGAATTTCCTTACGGATTCAGCACGTGATACGCCTTCATTCGCCAGATCCACGTATTTCTGTATCTCACCGCGGACAGCAGCATTATCAGCAGCATCGTCAAGGCTCATATCCCGGTCAAGGGAATTCGCACCAAGCCAGTCCCTCAGGCTTTCTTCATCAAGGGTGATAAGGGCGCTTATGAATGGCCGCTTATCGCCGAGGACTACTGCCTGGGAAACGAGAGGGCATCTGCGGATAGCCTCCTCTATAGGTGTGGGGGAAACATTCTTCCCGCCTGCTGTGATGATAAGGTCTTTTTTGCGGCCTGTGATATAGAGGAAACCGTCATGGGTAAAAGCCCCGAGATCCCCTGAGGCGATCCATCCGTCGTCGGTAAATGCCTGTTTTGTGGCCTCATCGTTCTTATGGTAACGCCTGAATGCGCCCTCGCCCCTGATCTGGATCTCATCTTCCTCGCTGATCCGGATGGAGAAGCCTGGGAACGTTATACCTACAGAACCGGCATGGAACGGGGTGCCCAGAGGGTTGAAAGTGCACGGGGCGGAAGTCTCAGTCATGCCGTATCCTTCATACACCGGTATGCCGGCACCGCGGAAGAAGCTCAGCAGCTGCGGGTCTATAGGCGCACCGCCGCAGACAAGCCATTTCGCGCGTCCGCCAAGTGCCTCCTTAAGGGATGAATACACCAGGGGGCCATACGCCGCATGAAGTACGGTCTGGGGGAAACCTGCCTTCCCGTTGTCGGACACATCCGTCATATAACTGCGCGCAGTCTTAGTCGCAGAGGCAAAGATCCGCCCTTTGATACCATGGCCTGCCTTCTGTGAGGCAGCGTTATAGACCTTTTCAAATACGCGGGGCACGCCGATCATAATAGTAGGCTTTGCTACCTGGAGATCGGAGATAAGCGTGCCGATTCCTGTAGCGATATATACCTGGATAGAGCTGTAGACTACGCCGTAATTGATCGCGCGGGCGAAAACATGTGCCTGCGGCAGGAACATAAGGATGGAGCCGTCATCGGTATTCAGCAGGTCCGGGATGAATGCGTTGATATTAAGTGCAAAAGCGACCAGATTCCGCTGGGTGAGCTCAACACCTTTAGGTGCTGAAGTGGAACCGGAGGTGTAAACGATCGTGCACAGGTCGTCGAGCTTTACTGAAGCTATACGCCTGTCAAGCTCTTCATCGGAAACCGACCGCCCGTATGCCTGGAGTTCCTGGAGCGCCCCATTCTCCAGGCAGGAAATATGCTTCAGCGACCTGCAGTCCTCAATAGCACCGTCAGCGCGCTCCAGCATATCGCGTGTCTGGACTATAAGCACTTTTGCATCGGAATTATTGACGATAGTCCGGATCTGTGCTGCTGAGTCTGTATCGTAGATCGTAGAAAGCACCCCGCCGATTGACAGTACAGCTGCGTCAACGATATCCCATTCATAGCTTGTACGGCACATGAAAGCAACACGGTCGCCAATTTTCAGGCCCCGGTGCATCAGTCCTTTTGCTGCAGCGCGTATATCTTCCAGAGCTTCATTGGCGCTTTTGGTAACCCACCGGCCGTTATCTTTGAAGTGGAAAAGCGGCCCGTCGCCGGTCCTGCGCGCGCGGTCTGCATACAGCGAATAGATCGTCATATCGTCAGGGATATCAGTAACGCCTTCCGTGGTGCTGGTCAGAAGATGGGTCTTTTCATCAATATATGTGGTGGTCGGGTAGTTCTCAGACCAGTAGTCTGTGTGCGGCAGGGGGATACCCTCCGCCGCAGTAAAGGGGCTTCCGGAGTCTTCGGAATACGAGTTTTCCTGATCAGGATATGCTTCTTCACTGTGCGAAGGTACGATGCCCTGTATCCTGCTTTTAACACTGTTGAGGAATCCCATACCCGCTCCTTATATGCACTTGTAGTCGTAATTCTTCACTTATGTATCTCCAGTTTAATGTGTAATCTGGAAAAGACGTATTCAAAGGCGGGGTTTATGGATAAATATATGATGATCAGAGGTATCTTCGAAGATAATTCAGACAGTGTGCAGGCGGATGCGATGTCGAAATACATGAGGGGCAAATTCAGGTATTACGGCATACCAACGCCCCTGAGGAGGAAACTGTATAAAAGTTTCCTGAAAGAGGAAAGGAAGAAAGGGGTTGTTGACTGGGATTTCATAGATAAATGCTATGAAGATGACCACAGGGAGTTCCAGTACTGTGCATACGATTACCTTCTTGCGCTCAACAGCAGCCTTACATACGATGATCTTCCCAAAATACTTGAACTTATCAGATCGAAACAGTGGTGGGATACTATTGATTTCCTGGATAAGGCAGCAGGCAATATCGGCCTGAGGGACAGCAGGGCCAATACTGTTATGCTGGAATGGTCCCAGGACAGTGATATCTGGGTAAGGAGGGCTGCAATAGGCCATCAGCTGGGCAGAAAAGAGAAAACCGATACGCAGCTTCTGGAAAAAATACTCGTCAATAATTTCGGCAGTGATGAGTTCTTTATCAATAAGGCTATCGGATGGGCCCTGAGGGATTATTCAAAAACAGATCCCGGCTGGGTCAAGGATTTTATCGCTGAATACGGTGCAGAAATGGATAAGCTGAGTATCAGCGAGGCAAGTAAATATATCTGATCGATAATACGGTATATATGTATATACAATGCAAAATCCGCACATGCTGGTATAGTTTCACTGTGCTTTGGCGAGGGGATAATACCCGTGATCGACTCAGCTTCTGATGCATAACGTTAAGCCGTGTGCTCTGTTGGCGTGCGATAGGTCCAAGGCCAATGAAAGGAGTACATTATGGCAGATATAACACTTAACGGCGAAGTCCGTGATGAATTCGGAAAAGGCGCTGCGCGCCGCATGCGTGTGGCAGGCCTTATCCCGGCTTCAATTTATGAAGGCGGCAGGCAGCCTGTGTTTGTTAAACTCCCTCAGAAGGAAGCAACACTGGCAATGCGCCGTGCAAATGCCCTGATTGAAATCAAATTCGGCAAAGAAACCAGGCTTGCAGTAGCCCGCGAGATCCAGCGGAACCCTGTAAGCCGCAATATCGAGCATATTGATTTTTATGAAGTCCATGCGGGCGAAAAGGTTGAGGTCGAAGTGCCTGTATTCGTTGAGGGGACTCCAAAGGGTGCAGCGGTAGCCTTTGTTGATATCCAGAACCTCACTATGCGTGCTGATGTCAGCAACCTTCCTGAAAATATCACCCTGTCTGTAGAAGGCATGGTTGAAGGTGATCACATCTTTGCTAAGGACATCAAGCTTCCCAAGGGCGCCGAACTGGTGCTCGACAACCTTGAGGAATCCGTTGTATCCGTCACGGTACCTGCTGAGGAAGCCGCGGCTCCTGCCGGGGATGCGGAAACTGCCGGGGAAACCCCTGCTGCAGAGTCCGACAGCAGCGAGAGTGCAGAATAAAAGCTGCATAGCAAGGCAGGCTCCCGGAGTGCGCAGGCGCCGGGAGCTTTATTTATACTGGTGCCTTAATTTATATTGTTACCTTTGCATAGTGTATGGATTTCGCCATCCGGCTAGGCTAAAAAGCGCACGAGTCCTGCTTTATCACCCCTGATCCGATATGGCGCTGTCATTATGGGGCAGTCTGCTGCGGCGATTTTTTGCAGAGCGCCCGTTTCCAGGTTTCCTTTTCCATGCTTTGGTGCGGTCTTTCATATGATGGGTAGCATTGGTCATGAAAGTTTTTGTTGCCTGGAACTGGTTAGTTTTGCGCGGCATCGCCCCGGGGACCAGAAGGTTGAAGTGGACAGACAGCAGGCGTATTGCGATTACAGCCGCAACGATAATTATGTCAAGGGCGGCTTCCACGCCTACCGTGATATGGTTCTGCATGGCAGACCGCATGGCGAATACGGTAAGGATGCATCCCACTACAGTGGGCACGGCATAAAAATGCTTGTCCCTGATGACAAGGGGGATATCTTTCAGCAGGATATCCCGTAAAGTACCTCCGCCGAATGCAGTAAACATCCCCAGGAATATTGCTGTCCCCCCGTTGAAACCGAAGATCAGGCCTTTTGCTGTGCCATCAACAGCGAAAAGGGCAGTTGCCAGGGCATCGGTCACTATGAGCGGCCAGTACATGCTGTCCAGCTCAAGATGGGCAAAAACAACAATAATGCCTGCAGCACAAGTGATAAGGATAAAACTGTAATTGGAGATGCCTACCGGCGGTATATCGCCCATGGCGATATCGCGGATGAAACCTCCGCCAAGCGCGGTGATCCATGCGCAGACCATAATGGAAAACACGTCAAGCTTTTTATGGACGGCAACGAGCCCGCCGTTAATCCCCGCAAAAAGGACGCCGAGGTACTCGATAACTACAAGTGCCGTATTGCTCTCCATGGCTATAGTGTGATTCACGTTCCCAGTGTACAGGAAACAGTCCTCATAAGAGGAAGCATGGAAGCCCGGGCCTGAAGGTTGTTATAAAGGGCGGAGCTGTGCCCCGTCTAAGGATATAAATATGGATATAAAAAGGGACCCGAAGGTCCCGGATAGAAAGCGATTATATGCATATCACATGCATACGCGCACAGTTTTACATTGCGTTGATTGCAAGGGCAAGGGCTGACTTATGGTTTGCGGCATTGTTCCTGTGGATCACGCCGCGCCCTGCTGCCTTGTCAAGCTTCTGGGAAGCGAGTGCATAGGCCTTCTGAGCCTCATCTTTATCCCCTGCTGCAATAGCCTCGCGAGTTTTGCGGATAGCATGCTTCAGCTGGCTCTTGAAAGCCACGTTACGCTGATGGGCCTTCTCATTAGTGAGAATGCGCTTTTTTTGCGACTTAATATTTGCCAATGTAATCTCCAAACGATAATTTTCCGTACGGCATACAGAGACATATAGTATCACGGGTTATGTAAAACGGACACTCCGGCTGCCGTCCGGTGCAGAACACGCCTGCATATCTGCGTATCGTAGATTGGTACTTGGTACAATAGGCAACTGTAAGTGTGCAGAAGTACGCCGGTATGTTTATGAGGAGCAGCAATGGCAGAAAAAAACCAGCCCGGTTTTATCCGGCAGCCGTTTATCCGGAATTTCTGCATTATTGCGCATATCGATCACGGGAAGTCTACCGTAGCTGACCGGATACTCCAGCTGTCCGGTATCGTTGGGCAGCGTGAGATGCATGACCGGTTCCTCGACCGTATGGATATCGAACAGGAGAGGGGCATCACTATCAAATCCCAGGCTGTCCGCGTACCATGGGTTTTCGACGGGCAAGAATACACGCTGGGGATGATCGATACCCCCGGGCATGTGGATTTTTCCTACGAAGTTTCGCGGTCACTCGCGGCCTGTGAAGGTGCCGTGCTTCTTGTTGATGCTACACAGGGTATTGAAGCGCAGACGCTGTCTAACCTTTATATGGCAATAGACCATGACCTCGCCATTATCCCTGTGCTGAATAAGATAGACCTCCCCAGCGCGGAGCCCGACAAGCATGCTGCTGAGATAGCAGGCCTCCTGGGTGTAGATGAATCGGAAATACTGAGGGTCTCAGGGAAAACCGGCGAAGGGGTCTCTGAACTCCTCGACCGTATCGTTACAGATATCCCTGCCCCTGAGGGGGATCCTGAAGGCCCCGCGCGCGCACTGATTTTTGACTCTGTGTACGATTCGTACCGGGGGATCGTTACCTATATCCGTATGATAGACGGCACGCTCCGCCGCCGCCGGAAAATACGCATGATGGGCCTGGGGACTGTGCACGACCCTATTGAGCTTGGCGTTATCAGCCCTGATATGGAGCCGGCCGGGCAGCTGTGCGCAGGCGAGGTCGGCTATATCATCACTGGTGTGAAAGATGTGAGCCAGTCAAAAGTGGGGGACACGATCACCGAGGAATCCTCCCCGGCCTCAGAACCGCTTCCGGGATACCAGGATCCCCGGCCTATGGTGTACGCCGGGCTTTTCCCTATCGATAATGCGCAGTTCCCTGACCTTCGTGATGCACTTGATAAATTGAAGCTTAATGATGCGGCACTGGTATACGAGCCAGAAACCTCTGTTGCTTTAGGCTTCGGATTCCGATGCGGGTTCCTCGGCCTGCTCCACATGGAGATCGTATCGGAACGGCTGAGCCGCGAATTCGGGCTTGACCTTATTTCTACGGCTCCCAGCGTTACCTACGATGTAGAGATGGAGGACCGTTCCAACCATCATGTTACGAACCCGAGTGAGTTCCCCGAGGGCAAGGTGAGGCGGGTAACCGAGCCGATGATAGCTGCTGATATCATCCTTCCGAAAGAGTTCATAGGGCCGGTCATGGAGCTGTGCCAGGAACGGCGCGGGCAGATGGGGACGATGGAATATCTGAGCCCCGAACGGGTGGAAATGCATTACCGGCTGCCTCTGGCGGAGATCGTTTTCGACTTTTTCGACCAGCTGAAAAGCAGGACGAAGGGGTACGCCAGCCTTGACTATCATGAAGACGGCGAGCAGGATGCCGATCTTGTGAAGGTGGATATTCTCATCCAAGGGGAACCGGTTGATGCTTTCAGCGCCATAGTCCATCGTGATAAGGCTTATGCGTATGGTGTTATGATGACGAAAAAGCTCCGTGAGCTTATCCCGCGGCAGCAATTTGAAATACCGGTCCAGGCTGCAATCGGTGCAAGGATCATTGCCCGGGAGAATATCCGTGCGCTGCGCAAAGATGTGCTCGCCAAATGCTATGGAGGCGACATCACCCGTAAGCGCAAGCTTCTGGAAAAGCAAAAAGCCGGCAAAAAACGGATGAAAATGCTCGGGCATGTGGAAGTCCCCCAGGAAGCATTCGTTGCAGCACTGGCTACGGGCAATACGAACGACAGGGATACCAGGGATAAGATCCGTGCCGCCGAAAAGGCGAAGTAAACGGCGGCAGAGCGCGTTATGTACAGTGTCTATATACATGTCCCCTTCTGCATGAAGCGATGCGGATATTGCGATTTCAACACGTATACCGCGCTCGATCTGGGCGGCGGGGCAAACCGTGAAAATTATGCAAACCTTGCTGTCAGGGAAATGGTCCTGGTCAGGCAGTGGCAGGAATCCCAGGGGATATGCGAGCCGCCGGCAGCAACGGTATTCTTCGGAGGAGGGACGCCTACCATCCTTCCTGTGCATGACCTGGTGCGCATGCTCCATGCTGTCCGCGATATCTGGGGCCTTGAGCCGGATGCAGAGGTCACTGCCGAAGCCAACCCCGATACCGTTGATGACAGATATATAGCTGAGCTTAAAGATGGCGGGTTCACCCGGATATCGTTCGGTATGCAGTCTGCTGTGCCTTCAGTGCTGGCCACGCTGGACCGCACCCATACTCCGGCCAATGTGGAAGCCGGTGTTGCAGCAGCCCGGCGTTATGGCCTGAGGTCCAGTGTAGACCTGATATATGGGACGCCGCATGAAAGCGAGGATGACTGGCGCATGAGCATCCGGACGGCGCTCAGCCTTGGGGTCACGCATATATCAGCGTATGCGCTGACTGTTGAACCGCATACATCGATGGGGCGCAGGGTTGCCGGCGGAAAGCTTGCAGGGCCCAGCGATGATGACCAGGCTGCAAAGTACCGCATTGCAGACGACATGTTTTCCAGGGCGGGGCTCCGGTGGTATGAGATTTCCAACTGGGCGGCTGCCGGTGATGAATCACGGCATAATCTGGGGTACTGGCATAATGCCGACTGGGCCGGGATAGGCCCGGGGGCGCATTCGCATTACAACGCAGCCCGTTTAAGAGCCTGGGATATAGCTCATCCGAAACGCTGGGCAGAGGCGATGGATGCGGAGGCTGTACCGTGGCAGGGCAGTGAGAGGGCCAGCGATTCTGAGGACCTTGAGGAACGTATAATGCTCGGCCTGCGTATACGGGATGGGCTGAAGATCAGCGAGATCAGCCGGCTGGCAGGCCGGCAGCCTGCGGAGGGCTGTATTGACAGCCTTATTGGGGATGGCCTTATTACTTATGATCCTTCCCGGTCGGCTGTGGTCCCTACAGTGCGCGGCAGGCTCCTCAACGACCTGGTTATTGGGAAACTGTTCGAGGCATACGGATTGTAACAGCATAGTGCATCAGCCTATGGCAGCAGCTTCCGGGGTCTAAGTTCCCTGTATTAGTTATACTTGCAAGCAGTGTGTTTGATAGTCCAACCAGGAGGATGCATATGGCAAACCGCAGGGAGCGCCGCGCTGCTGAAAGGCGCAGGCGCCGGGGGCAGGAAGAGCCTCAGTATAAAGAACAGGACCGCTCAGCTTCAGGCGCGCTTGATGCGCAGAGCCTCAATACGCGGTCTGTTCATCTGCAGGACCGCAAAGGCGGCGAATGGAAGCCATCCAGCAGTACCCAGCAGGCTGAAGCGGAGGCTATCCCCTCAGCGGATCCAGGTGTAGCCCCTGACAAGTCAGCGCGGAATAAAAAACACCAGCAGAAAAGCAGGGAGCGTTCGGCACGCCGGCAGGAAAGGCTGCAGGCTGCCAGGGCACAGGAGCTGCGCCGCCGCCGTGCGGCTAGCCGTCACGCGCACCCCATCCACTGGTGGTTTACAGTACTGAACTGGGCACTGCTTATCTGCACAGCCATTGCTTTTATCGTGATGATCTGGATACCGCCAAAGCTGCCGGTGATTATCGTTGTTACGGTCCTGTTCTGCCTGGGCGTCCTTAATATCTTTTTCCTGGCCCGCCCTGTGAGGGACAATCCTAACCTTGATGAGAACGGGACAGCCATCTGACTGGCCATATTTCTGTTTCTCCATGTAGCTGCCGGCCTCCCCAGACGGGAAGCCGGCAGTTCCGTATTTTTTATATACCTGTGTTTTCGCTGCGGATTTGGCATAGAATAGAAGGGACGGGTTCGGATGCATGCACTTATGCGCAGTGGATCTTGAGCCACGGATCGGGACCGGCAAAGGAGTTTTATTATGCATATTGATTTGTTGACCCGCGAATTCCCTCCGCATGTTTACGGCGGGGCCGGGGTCCATGTTGAAGAACTGTCTCACGCACTGGCGCGTAAGATAGATGTGACTGTACGGGCTTTTGATGGTGCCCGTACCCCGGATGATATCCCTGCCCTTGCACCGGGGTCGCAGGGGTCGCTGGAAGTTGCAGGGTATGATGTTGACAGTTCCATGGAAGGCGCCAACGCCGCACTGAAAACCTTCGATATCGACCTCCAGATGGCAAAAGATGTCCATTCCGACCTTGTCCACGCCCATACCTGGTATTCCTGCCTTGCGGGCAGGCTGGCATCACAGCTGAACAGTATCCCGCTCATTGTTACTGCCCACAGCCTTGAACCTTTCCGCCCGTGGAAGGCTGACCAGCTGGGCGGCGGATATAATCTGAGTTCATGGGCTGAAAGGGATGCCTATCTCAATGCAGATGCGGTTATTGCCGTATCAAACGGCATGAAGGAAGATATCCTTCAGGCCTATCCGCAGATAGACCCCGAAAAGGTCCACGTCGTCTACAACGGGATCACTATGGATGAGTTCGCCACCCCTGCAGACGATGATCCCGCATGGCAAGTATTCGACCGTTACCACATTGACCGTTCAAAGCCTACACTGCTTTTCGTCGGGCGGATAACCAGCCAGAAAGGCCTTCCGTACCTGCTCAAAGCCCTGCCGCTGATCAGCAAGGACATCCAGGTCGTCCTGTGTGCAGGTGCGCCGGATACCCCTGAGATCATGGCGGAAGTCCGCGAAGCATTTGCAGACCTCGACCGTGAACGCGGGAATATCGTCTGGATAGAAGAGATGCTTCCCAGGCCGGAACTCAATGCTCTGGAACACGGCTGCGATGCTTTTATCTGCCCGAGCATTTATGAGCCGCTGGGCATCGTGAACCTTGAGGCAATGGCATGCTCCCTTCCTGTAGTGGGCAGTGCTACCGGCGGTATCCCTGAAGTCGTTGCTGACGGCGAAACAGGGCTCCTTATCCATTTCGACCAGCTGCGCGACGGGACAGGGACGCCTACTGATCCGGATAAATTTGTCCACGACATGGCTGCTGCTATTGATGATATGTTCAGCGATATGGACCGTGCCCGGGAAATGGGCAGGGCAGGATACAGGCGTGCGCGGGAAGTATTCTCATGGGAGACTATCGCAGATAATACTATTGATGTATATGAGAAAGTCCTTCATGGATAGGACTGTCTTATCGGCATAACAGTTAAACTGCAGGGATACAGGTAATGGCAATACGACGGGGCGCATTCTGTGCGGGCGAGAAAGCCCAGCTGACTGACCGTAAAATGGATAAAATAACAATACAGCTTGTCCCCGGCGGATATACACAGACTGGCCATGGCTTTATTATGCATGATGATATTATCGGGGTTTCAGAAGGCTCGGTGATCACTACTGCAGATGCGCAGCGCGCTTTCGCAGAAAACCCCGGTAGTCATCAGGATACTTCCGGAGCTGCAGGTACCCCTTATGTCCGTACTGATGGATTCCAGGATTCCATAAAGCCGTGGCGTCAGGGAAAAAAGCTCGGCGGCTGGAAATACTGCGCTATGCGTCCCCGTACTGCTGATTATGTGCTTTCCATGCCCCGCGGTGCGCAGATCATGTATCCCAAAGATATTGCCCAGGTCCTTCAGCTTGGGGATATCCGCAGCGGCATGCGTGTGCTGGAATCCGGCGGCGGCAGCGGAGCAATGAGCATCAGCCTCCTTGAGGCTGTCGGTTCCGGCGGGGAAGTGACGACTATCGAGATCCGTGAGGAGTTCGCGCGAATATGCAAGGCTAACGCTACTGTTTTCTATGGTTATGAGCCTTCATGGTGGAAGGTGGCTGTAGGCAGTTTCGATATATGCTGTGCCGGCCTTCCTGAAAATTATTATGATCGTATCGTCCTTGATATGCTGGATCCGTGGAACCGCCTGGAACAGGCATACCGTGTCATCTCTCCGGGCGGTGTGCTGGCCTGCTATGTGACAACTGTTACACAGGTCAGCCGGCTGGCGGAAAGGCTCCGCAGTTCCGGTACGTGGACTGAACCTGAGATCACAGAGACGATTGAGCGAACATGGAAAGCAGACGGGCTGGCAGTCCGGCCGAACCATCAGATGATAGGGCATACCGGCTTCATTGTTGTTTCCCGGGCAATGGCATACGGCCATGCCGCTCTCCGCAAAAAGGGCAGGGCTTTTAAGGATACCCATACAGATATTGACAGCGCCGCCAGTGCAGACGGGCTTGACAGCCTTGAGCTGCGTGATATGTCTGACCGCAAGGTGCGCAAGGTCCTCCGTGACCTTGACGGTCAGGTTTCGCAGCTGCGTAATCCCCGGTTATATACTGCATGACGGAATGTGACGTAATTCTGTGTCCCTGAGGGTGCGGCAGGTTTCACGGGGCGGCGACATGTCCCTGTCCGGTTAGACTGCAGTTTGTATTATCGTATGCATATGACTCAAATCGACAGCACTATGGCGGCAGGCACAGTCGCCCCTGAGGGTGGGGATAAAGGATTACAGGGGTCAGTTTCCGAGAAGGCTGCTGCCTCTCTGGTGCCGCTCCTTGTTATCTTTATGCTGGGCACACTGTGCCTGCAGGGTTTCAACCTGGTTGCCGTGAGGGTAGGGGCCGATGTGCAGGCCAGCGGTTCCCAGGCTACGCTTATCACGGCGCTTCCTGCTGCAGCTCTGGGGATCGTCTGCTTTATTTACGGATCGCTCAGCGATTTCGTTTCCCTTCGGAAGCTTATGTGGTGGGGCATCGGGATCCTGCTGGCGGGTTCGGCTGGAGGTTTCCTTTTCCACGGCAGCCTTGCCCTTGTCATCATATTCAGGATACTGCAGACCGTCGGGTATCAGGCAGCAGGATCAGTCTACATGGTCCTGGCATCGCGGTTCCTCGCACCTAAAAAGAAAGTGTTCTATCTGGGGCTGTATACTGCGGGTTATCAGGTCGCTGCTGCTTTGGGGATCCTCAGCGCCGGTTTCCTGAGCGAGGTCCAGTGGTCATACCTTTTCCTTATACCGCTGGCCAGCGCGGCATTTATCCCGGTCCTTGCCAGGAATATCCCGAAAGGGGATGCCGGGCATACGTCGGTTGATGTTGCAGGCTTCGGCATCATCGGCGCCGCCCTGACTCTCCTTATCCTGTTTTTCTCCCAGCTTGCCTGGTGGATGCTCGGCGCCTCTGCCGTATTCTTTGCCGTATTTGCCGTTTATATCCACTATGCCAGCGCCCCGTTCATTACTCCCGGTTTTTTCCATAATATCCGCTGGCTGAAAGCTATCAGCCTTATCGTTGTATTCTACAGTGTCAATTTTGCTGCAGCACCTTTATACAATGCTGTTGGGGAGAAGCTGTACGGGATAACTTCAGCAACGGTATCCCTCCTTATCCTTCCCGCTTTCATTTGCGCAGCTGTTATTGCAACGTTTTCAGGCAGCCTCATAAACAGATGGGGCAGCCGGGCGTGCCTTATTGCTGCGGCAGTGCTGATGATCCTGGGGACTGGGGGTTATGCGCTTACCCTGAGGTATGGCGCGGCTGCGCTCTCTGTAACTGCTGTATTGTTTTATTCAGGGATGGGCCTTATTTTTTCACCGATATATAATAATTCGCTGAGTACGCTGCCGGACAGCGAAACCGGGAGGGGAGTAGGGATGAATGACCTTGCTATGCAGGGCAGCGCTGCTGTGGGGGTCACTATCCTTGGAGGCCTGATAAGCTCAGTCGGTGCAGGCGCAGGCATCAGCTATGGTAAAGCCCTGGCGCCGGCCCAGGCCGCACTGTTAGCTTCAGGGTATTCGCAGATCCTGTGGATCATTACCGGGATCGAGGTTTTAGGGCTGGTCCTGGTGCTGGTTTTCAGCAGGGCACCTGGAAGCCGGGGCTGACAGGGTTTCTATTGCCGTCAGGCCACAATCAGATTTTGGGATGGAAATAATGGTGCCTGCAGACGGGTATATAAGTCTCATTCCCGCCGATCTGGATCTGTTCGCCTTCATATGTAGGTTTTCCGTCTTTCATCCGTAAAACCATGATCGCTTTTTTGGCGCAGTACTGGCAGATCGTTTTGATTTCCTCAATTTTATCTGCCATAAGGAGCAGGTAATGTGATCCTTCAAAAAGTTCATTCTGGAAATCATTTTTAAGCCCGAAACACATGACCGGGATATTGAGGTCGTCAACGACCCTGGCTAATGCGCAGACGTTCTTTTTGCTGAGAAACTGGCATTCATCAACGAGGATGCATGAAGGCCTGTTCGCCAGGTTTTCTACATAAGCGAAAAGGTCCATATCGCTGCTTATAGGGATTGCTTCACGCCTGAGGCCGATCCTGCTGGAGACCACCCCATACGCATCGCGTGTGTCAAGGGAGCTGGTCATAAGGGCAACGGATTTGCCCTGTTCTTCGTAATTATGCGCTACTTTAAGGATCTCAATACTTTTGCCGGAATTCATCGTCCCGTATTTGTAGTAAAGCTGAGCCATGGCTGTCCTTTTCCGTATAGGTTGCAGGTATGTTAATATGCGGGATCATTGTACCGTACAGGAAGCAGATATTATCGCCGACGGTGCCCGGTCTCTGTCATTCGCAGTATATCAGGCGTGTTGCAGCGGATATTAAGCACAGCCTAAGTATACGGGCTGATGTCCGGACGGAGTGCGGCGGACCCACTTGAAATGTGACAAAGTGATGGTATTGTAAAAAAGGTATCTTCTCAACTGGGGGATAGCTGTGGTGACGCCGGTGATATTGCGTAACGCTATTGCCAGTCTTGTGCTTGCTAGGAAGCAAGGATGCCCATCGGTGCCGTCGCATCCGTAATGGAGCAAATTTCTTTTTCCGGGTTGCCGGGAAAGGGGAATAAAGGAGAATTAGATAATGTACCTTGCTATAAATATTGTGGGTATCCTCATATTCCTGCTGATTGGATGGATATTCTCGCACGACCGTAAACATATACAGTGGGTATCGGTCGGGATAATGACGGCCCTGAACATAGTGATCGCGGGGCTGCTGACCGTTCTGCCGTGGGGTCGTGCTGCTGTCCATGCTGCAGCCAGTGCGTTCAGCGAGCTTGTTAAAGTCGCTTTCAAAGGCATCAATTTTGCCCTTGCCAACTGGGTCGGTGCTGATGGTACCCATCCCGATGCGGTGAATTTTGTTACCTCAGCGCTGCTTCCGATCCTGCTCGTTGTCCCGCTGTTTGATATCCTCACTTACATCGGCTTCCTCCCGTGGCTCATCAAATGGATCGGGCGCGGGCTGAGCTTCATCACACGCCAGCCTAAATTTGAAACTTTCTTTTCTATTGAAATGATGTTCCTGGGCAATACTGAAGCCCTTGCCGTATCGAAACTCCAGGTCCAGAAGATGAAGCCCGCCAGGAACCTTATGCTGGCCATGATGTCAATGAGCTGCGTAACGGCTTCTATCCTTGCAGCATATACCACAATGGTCCCAGGCGACTATGTCCTGACAGCAGTGCCGCTGAACTGCATCAATGCTCTGATCGTTGCCAACCTTCTGTACCCGGTCAAAGTTGACAAAGAGGAGGATGTTATCGCTACTATTGCAGACAGCAGCGAGGCAATCGAAGCTCCGGCTGAGGGGATATCCTCTGCTCCTGCAGCTGCAGCAGATAATACGGCCAGTACGCCGGCTGCAGCCACTGATGGCGTGACGGCACAAACAGCCGGGAATACCCCTGCAGCCGCTACTGCCCCTGCCCCGGCAGGCAACCGTTTTGCTGCGTGGGTGAAGAAAACGTTCAAGCGTGATCCGAATAAACCTAAAAAAGAGCCGTTCTTCTCCTTCCTCGGCGATTCTATCCTCGGGGCCGGCAGGCTGGTCCTTATCATTGCTGCTAATGTTATTGCATTCGTTGCCCTTGCAGCGCTGATCAATAAGCTTCTCGGGCTTATCAACCCTCAGCTCACTCTGGAACATATATTCGGCGTGATCCTCTATATACCCTCGCTCCTTCTCGGCCTGGACCCGGGTACTGCATGGCAGATGGCCGGATATATGGGCAAGAAGCTGGTGACTAATGAATTCGTAGTCATGAATGAGGTTACAAAGACTATCTGGGCTTTCGCCCCGCATTATAAGGCTGTACTGACTGTATTCATTACATCATTCGCCAACTTCAGCACGGTCGGCATGATCATCGGCTGCTTCAAGGGGCTTGCCGGGAAGGAAACAAACGACCTGATATCCAAGAATGTAGGCCGCATGCTCCTGGCAGGTATCCTTGTATCCCTGCTGTCTGCCGGTATGGCCGGGCTTTTCGTCTGGTAACCGGCAAATCCATATTTTTATCATAGATGGATATAATAATTAGACAGATGACGCAGCAGGCACAGCTTTGAGGGATATCCCGCAGGCCGTGCCTGCTGCCTCACAATTAAGGATCCACTATAACAGAGAGGTATACGATGGTTCAACCAACCGGTAAAAAATTGATACTTGACCTGGATACAGGTATTGACGATGCGCTTGCCATAGCCTATGCGCTGGGAAGCCCGGAAACCGACCTGATCGGCATAACTGGGACTTATGGGAATGTCCTTGTTGAACAGGGCGTTTCCAATGCACTGGCGATTCTGGACCTGTTCGGGCACCCTGATATCCCTGTATATTCAGGCCTCCCGCATTCAAGTACTGCGGAGTCGTTCTCGGTGCTGCCTATTTCAGCTTTTATCCATGGAAAAAATGGCATTGGCGAAGCACAGATACCTCAGTCCCCGCGGCATGCCGAGCCCACAGATGCAGTTGATTTCATTATTGAATCTGCCCGCCGCTATGGTGAAAACCTTATTTATGTCCCTACAGGGCCTCTGACTAACCTTGCGGCAGCGCTGCAGCGTGATCCCGGTATCGCCGGGAAGATCGGCAAAATTGTGCTCATGGGAGGGGCGCTGACCGTAAGCGGGAATGTGAGCCCCTGTGCTGAAGCTAATATTTCCCAGGATCCGGAGGCAGCTGACTATGTGTTCCGCCATGCACAGCGGATCACTATGGTAGGGCTTGATGTAACGCTTCAGACATTGCTGACCCGCAAGCATACACAGCAGTGGCGCGATCTGCATACTGACAGGGGTGATTTCCTTGCTGAGATGACGGATTACTATATCAAAGCGTATGAGACCACAGCGCCTAACCTTGGCGGCTGCGGGCTGCATGACCCGCTTGCCGTCGGGGTCGCAGTTGATCCCAGCCTGGTAGGGACATTGCCCGTCAACCTGAAAGTCGATACGGAAGATCCGACCCGAGGGCGCACTATTGGGGACGTCGACCGTCTCAATGACCCTGTCAAGACTGCCCAGGCTGCAGTCACGGTTGATGTGCAGAGGTTCCTTGACGAGTTCATGTCGCGGATCTCGGGACTGGCAGCGTAGGGGGAGGCAAAGATGACAGAACGGATCATACTTGACTGCGACCCTGGGCACGATGATGCTGTTGCTATCCTGCTGGCTGTAGGGAACCCTGATATTGACCTTATCGGGGTAACTACCGTTGGCGGCAACCAGAGCCTCGACAAAGTCACGTACAATGCCCGGAGCGTGCTCCATAAAGCAGGCGCGGATGATATCCCTGTATATGCCGGATGCGACCGCCCCCTTGTCAGGCCCCTTAAAACAGCCGCATATGTGCATGGCGAAACAGGGCTTGACGGTGTCGAACTCCCCGAACCTGTGAGGCCGCTTGAAGATGAGCATGCTGTCAATTACCTGGTCAGGACGGTTATGGACAGTGAACCTGGGACTGTAACGTTGGTACCGACCGGGCCTCTCACCAATATCGCCATGGCTCTGCGCATGGAGCCCAAAATCACTGAGAGGGCCAAACAGGTGGTCCTGATGGGCGGCGGCGTATATGAGGCCAATTCCAGCGCATGCTCGGAATTCAATATCTATACGGATCCGGAGGCAGCGCAGATAGTGTTCAGCGCTCCGTGGGAAGTGACTATGGTCGGTCTGGACGTTACCCATCATGCATTGTGCACACGGGATATCCAGCGTAAAATCGAGGCCGAGGGCGGGCAGACAGGTTATTTCATGGGCCGGCTTATGGACTTCTTCCGTAAGGCATATCAGGGGAACCAGGATTTTGATGACCCTCCTGTACACGACCCATGTACAGTTGCTTACCTTATTGACCCGGATGTGCTGTACACGGAGCGCAGGAAGATCAGCGTAGAGCTGGACGGCAAGCTGACCACAGGGATGACTGTTGTCAATATGCAGGGACCGGAAGACCCGGGGTCCAATACAAAAGTCGCCCTCAGACTCGATACAGGCAGGTTCTGGCAGATCGTTGAAGACGCGATCCTGAGGGTAGACAGCGCAGCCGGTACCGCTGCTTAAGCTGCTCAGGACGGATACGGCGGACCGCACCGTCGATAATACTGTTCGGGGCTTGCAGGGAAGTGCCTGCAAGCCCGGGCCGCGTGGCAGCGATCCGTTATCGCATGTAAAATAAGGTCATGCCGCATACAGTACCCAGTGATCAGGAAGGGCGGGGATTCCCCGGACGCAGGCTGCTTATCCGTGCCGGAATAGCAGATACGCAGGCTGCGCTTGATATATTCCGCCAGTGCTCCAGCCGGGGGATGTCCCGCGGGATTGCAGAGGCTGTAACAGGGGCACTCATGCATGCATGCGATCCTGATGCAGCACTGTATGCAGTCGGGCAGCTGTATGCCCGCGATGAGACGAGGGAAGCCCTTCCCGGTACTGTTCAGCCAGATTCAGATGACGTGTGGGGAAGGCTGGTAAAAACCCTTGGGGCATCAAAACGTATCGGCAGCATGGTTGAGCAGGATGCAGACCTCCTCAGTTCTGTCGCCGGCGAGTATTTTTCCAGCAGCACATGGGATAAGGGGATGCGTGCGGATGCTTTCAGTGCTGCTGCTTCCTGCGGCGGCAATGAAACTGCGGCAGTAAATGCGCTCAGGCATGAGTACTGGAAGCAGATAATCGCTATAGCAGCTTTCGATATGGCCCATAGTGATCCGGCAGGCGTACAGCCTGAAGTATCGTCGTATATCAGTGACCTTGTTGACTGTGCACTTGATGCTGCCGTCCGGATCGCTCTGCGCAGCGTCGGCGCTTCGGAGGATATACTGTTTTCCGTGATCGGGATGGGCAAGCTCGGAGCTAGGGAAATCAACTATGTATCTGATGTTGACCTGATCTATGTTGCAGAGCCCCGGCATGAGGGTGTTACGCATGCTGAGCTGGTTAAAAAAGGGACTGCAGCGGGCATAAAGCTCCAGAGGATATGCCAGTCCGTTATCCCTGGTGTCAATGAACCTCCGCTCTGGAAGGTAGATTGCGCCCTTCGCCCGGAAGGCAAAGCAGGCCCTCTGGTGAGGACGCTCGAATCGCACTGTGAATATTATCAGAAATGGGCTGAGAACTGGGAATTCCAGGCTTTGCTGAAAGCACGCCATGTTGCCGGGGACCCGGAGCTGGGAATGAAATATGTAGACAGTACCCAGCAGCTGGTGTGGAATGCCTCTGCCCGGAAAAACTTTGTTTTTGACTGCAGAAAAATGCGTGAACGTGTTGAAAGCCTTATCCCTGAGCAGCAGAAAGACTTGGAAATCAAACTGGGGCGCGGCGGGCTCAGGGATGTGGAATTCACGGTCCAGATGCTTCAGCTGGTCCACGGGCGCACTGACAGGTCCCTGCGCGTGAGTTCGACCCTTGATGCCTTGCAGCGGCTTTCCGCCGGGGGATACATGTCGCGGAAACAGTCTGAAGCATTATCGGCTGACTACCGTTTCGAGAGGGTCCTTGAACATCGCCAGCAGCTGTGGAATATGCACAGGACACATTTGTTCCCTGACCTTGGGCAGGCTAATCGCGGCGGCATAGAAAAACCCCGGAACGTTGACCGGACTCAGCTTTATGACAACAAAGCCCTCGTCAGGCTTGCCCGTGCATGTTCCTTATCACCCGAAAAGCTCCTTGATCGCTTCGATGCGGCACGGCGTGAGATACGCCGCCTCCATATGGATATTTATTACCGGCCGATGCTTGGCGATATATCTCATATGGCAGATGAAGAGATCAGGCTGTCGCCGGCAGCCATGGCTGAAAGGTACGAATCAATAGGCTTCGCCGACCCGCAGGCTGCCGCTGAGCATGTCCGCTATCTGACCCGGGGGGTGAGCCGTGCAGCAAAGATCAACAGGATACTCCTTCCCGCCGTACTGCTGTGGCTCGGAGATGGGCAGAATCCTGATATGGGGCTTCTCCAGTGGCGCAGGCTGGCAGAAAACTATGGAGGCGGAGGGCCTTATCTCGGTTTTCTGCGTGATTCGCCCCTGGCCGCTAAGCGGCTGTGCACTATTCTTGCTAATTCGCGCTTTCTGGGCGATGCTTTGAACCGTTCGGCAGAATCGCTGACATGGCTTGGGGATGATGACGAACTCCAGCCGCCTACCCGAGGGCAGCTGGATACGCTGTGCGAGGGCGCGTATAAGCGTTTCCCTGAGGATATGAGGAGCTTTGCAACACTTATACGGTCTATGCGGCGCAGGGAAATAGAACGTATCGGTTTAGGGTGGATGAGCGGTATCACGCTGAGCAGCAGCAGCCTCCAGGCGATGACGGATGTGTATGATGCGGCTATAGAGATAAGCCTCAAATGGGCGGTACGCCATCAGTGCCGTAAACGGGAGATAGAGGAAAACTGCCCACCTGCACGGATCTCCGTTATCGCCATGGGGCGTTACGGAGGGCGGGAAGTCAATTTCTGCTCTGATGCAGATATTATGATGATCTACGAGCCGGTACAGGATGCCGGCAGAGAAGCTGATGAGGCAGCAGATCCGCGGGATTTTTCGCTGGCAGTCGTCAATGATCTCCGTTCTATCCTGTCAGGGCCCCTTACATCTGAAGCAAAAATAGACCTGGACCTTGACCTGCGGCCTGAGGGGAAAAATGGGCCGCTTATCAGATCGTATAAATCATACGAAGATTATTATGCGCATTGGGCACAGATGTGGGAGCATCAGGCGCTGCTGCGGGCCAGGTATGCTGCAGGGGACAGGGAGCTGGCAGAGCGTTTCCTTGAAAAGGTCGCTGACCCTCTGCGGTATCCGGTACAGGCTCCGGGTGAGGATGACCTTGCACAGATACGAACCCTTAAAGCGCGTATGGAATCGGAAAGGCTGCCTCGCGGTATACGCCGTGACAGGCATCTCAAACTTGGCAAGGGCGGCCTTTCTGATGTGGAGTGGACTGTCCAGCTCCTTCAGCTCCAGCATGCGCATCAGTGCGAGGATACCCAGGCTCTGCCTGATCGGAAGCTGCAGCCGGGTGGTACCGGCGCTTCAGCAGGCCTGAAGTCTCACGAGGACAGCAGCACAGCTTCGCTGCGCACCACGTCGACCATTCAGGCGCTTAATATCCTTGAAAATAGTGGTGTACTGTCGCATGAAGACGCTGCTGTGCTGCGTAGTACATGGCAGGTCTGTACTGATGCGAGGAATGCCCATTATCTGTGGAGCGGCCGGGCGAACCAGGCGGATATCATACCGGATGATTCCTTCTCGCTCGGAGGAGTAGCGGCCTGTATGGGACGTTCGGCACATCAGGGGCAGGAATTCGCTAACGAGCTCCTGCAGAAAATGCGCAGGTGCCGGGAAGTTGCAGAGCGGCTGTTTTATGCGGATGCTCAGGATGCCCGGTAACTGCCGGCAAAAAGGTCACAGGTACGGTGACACAGCCCACTTATGACTATGGCAGGCCGTGCGGCTCTGTTCAATCCTCGAATGCATCATCAGATTGCATGACGTATACGTTGGACCTCATCTGCCGGGCCTGGCCCAGTGTGATCTCATCGTTTTCCTGCATCTCATGGATAGTGTCAAGTTCTATCTGGTAGGCCTGCATCCTCAGATGCGATATATCGCGCCTCCACTGTTCACGCTTATCCGCAGTGTACTGCCTTCCCTCAGAATTGGCCTTGAAAAGCTGGTATCTGCTGAGGATGACCGCAACCACTGATGGCGGATAGCTGGCTGTCCCGGAACTGCCGCTGCCTGCGGTATCTGTACCGTTCATGAGCGCCGACAGATGTTCAATAGTCGCATTTGTAAGGTCGGACTGTATTTCCGCGACGCTCCGTCCTGATGGCGGAGTATGCGGCAGTCCGAGCCTGTTCCGGATCAGCAGGTGTGCCTTTTTCACGGACAGGCGGATCCTGATCCTTGTCGATTCAGCCCTCATCCGAAGGCGTTTGAAAACGGTGCCGTCACTCAGTGACAGCCCGAATTCGATAGAGGCAAGAAGGTGGTTGACAGATGTTTCGCAGTCCGGATGCAGGGTAAGATACTTTTCGAGCCACTGCTGCCGCCATTCAAGTATCGTGAGATTAAGCTCAAAAACCATATGGCGCTGCTGTTCCGAAGACTGCGGGTCTTTCAGCCGCGCAGCACGCATGGAATATGACTGGAGTACCATTGCTAGCGCTAAATGGTTTTCAGGGGTTTCCAGCTCCGATATCTTCGTTATAGTGCGGTCAAGCATGGCAGCATTTGCCTGCGCCATGCCTTTTTCCTCTTCTATCGTGTCTTTCGGTGCGAGGATGGGAAGGATGATATTCGCCAGGATAAGCGAAAGGATTATATATCCGCCCGCAATGAAAAGGAGGATGTCGCGGATATGGAACGTATTTACAGTCCCCAGGGTCACCGGCAGCGAAAATGCCAGGATCAGGGAGATGGTCCCCTTTGCGCCTCCAAAAGTCATGATAAGGGCTGATCTGGCAGTCTTCGGCGTAAGGGCTGATATCCCCTTCCGTGTACCAGTCTGTGCATTGCGGCTTAACATCTGCAGTCCGATAAACCACAGGAAGCGGGCGAGGAGCAGTATAACGGTGATTGCCACGATAGTGAGCAGGAGCATAGGTGTGCTGACCAGAGGGCTGCTCAGGCTGTCCCTCATCGCAAGGGGCAGCTCAATACCAAGAAGGACGAAGACGCTTCCATTCAGCGTGAAAGTGACGAATTTCCATACGGAATCCGATACCAGGTTCGTCCGGGCAATATCGCTGCCTACCCCCATACGGCTGTAGCGGAGCAGAAGCCCTGCGGCAACAACCGTTATTACGCCGGAAACGTGTATATTCTCCGCAAGGATATACGCGAAAAGGGGGAAGAGAAGTTCAATGGTAATACGTGTTGTCGTTGTTTCAAGGCTGAGCCTGCGGAGGGTGAGCATCAGCGAATTCATAAGGAAGCCGAGGACGGCACCGAGGGCAGCCCCTCCGAGGAAACTGTATGCGATATTCCAGGTGAACTGCAGAGCTGAGAACTGGCCTGTTGTCGCAGCGGCGATGGCGAACTGGAAGCTGACGATGCTGGCGGCGTCATTGAACAGGCTTTCACTGCGGAGCACAGAGACCTGGCTGTCGGACAGGTTCGCTTCTTTGCGCAGCTCAGATACTGCTACAGCATCTGTAGGGCCGAGGGCGGCACCAAGGGCCATGGCTGCAGGAAGCGAAATTGCGCCCCATAGTGCGTGGAGCGAAAAACCGGTCGCAACAACAGAAAAAAGTACCAGGCCTATCGCTAATGACAAGGATGTTGATATAGTCCTGCGCAGGGAACTGAGAGAGAACCCTTTCGCCTCAAAAAAGAGGAGCGGGGCGATAAAAAGGATCATATACAGTTCATCGTCAAGATTCAGGTTTGGTGTAAAAGGAAGGAAATACCAGATGACCCCTAGGGCGATCTGGACCAGGGGGAGGGATACTTTCGGGATGTAAGGGCTGATCAGGGCTGAAAGGAGGACTGCGGACATAATAAGGACAATAAGCGTGAGCAGCTGCATATCTGTATCCTTCCTTCAGAGGCCAGCCGTATGCCCTGACCCGGAACAGGGCATGGCAGTGCACGTGGCGAGTGAGTTTTATTGTATCAAAATGAGTATGAAATATGCCGGAAGTATACCATTACCGGTCAGGTCTCATTATACGGACAGAAATCCGCAGACTGTATGCATGCGGGGTGTCTGTGTCGCTTTTATGGATTAACCTTGATTAGGTCACGGCAAATCGTGTCCGCCTTAAATTGTGTGAAAGGCGAGCTTATGTCTGATATTTCAGTACAGTCCGGTAAGCCAGCCTCAGTATCCCCATATAAAAGCCTTCAGGGCAGAAGCGTTGTTACGCTTGACGATATTACTATGGGTGAGCTGGACTACCTTCTGAGGAAAGCCGATTACTGCCTGTCCCATCCGCGCGAGGCAGCCCAGGCGTGTGCCGGCCGCATACTGGCGACACTGTTTTTTGAACCAAGTACCCGTACACGGTTAAGCTTTGAAACCGCTATGCTGCGGCTTGGAGGCAAAACTATAGGTTTCGCTGGTGCGCAGCTGTCATCTGCTACTAAAGGGGAATCACTGGCAGACACGGTGAAAACGGTGTCGCAGTATGCTGATGTTATTGCTATGCGGCATCCGAAAGAAGGGGCGGCCCTGGTCGCTGCGGAAGCTGCTTCAGTCCCTGTGATCAACGGCGGGGATGGCGGACATATGCACCCTACACAGACCCTTGCCGACCTGGCCACTATCCATGCGCGCTTCGGCCGGCTGGATCATCTGGCCGTAGGGCTGTGCGGCGACCTGACATTTGGGCGCACCGTCCATTCCCTTATTGAGACTCTGTGCCGTTTCGGCAATATTGATTTTATCCTTATAAGCCCTTCAGAACTGAAGACCCCCAGGTATGTCCTGGACTGTATCGACGGGACGCCCAGCTGCTCATATACGGAGGTCACAGACCTCCAGAAAGCTATCGGAGACCTTGATGTGCTGTATATGACCCGTGTACAGAAAGAACGTTTCTTCAACGAGGATGATTACATGCGTTTAAGGGATACGTATATCCTTGACGAAGAAAAAATGCGGCATGCGAAAAGTACTATGGCCGTACTCCACCCTCTCCCCAGGGTCAATGAAATATCTGTGGATATTGATGATGATCCGCGTGCCGCATATTTCCAGCAGGTCAAACTTGGTATGCGCATGAGGATGGCTCTGGAAAGTTCTGTTTTAGGCGATGCGATCCCGGGGTTCATTGATGATGAAGTATCCGGGGAACAGGAGGTGCAGGCATAATGGAAGTAACGAGTATCAGTGAAGGCCTTATCCTGGACCATATCCCTGCGGGTACTGCTTTTAAAGTCCTGCGGTATCTGCATATTGATGAAAAGACTGCCCGGCTGGCGCTTATTATGAATGCCAGCAGTGTACGTTACGGCACAAAAGATATTATCAAAATCGAAGGCCGCAGCGAGATCGACCTTAATGTGCTGGCGCTTGTGGCGAAGGATGCTACAGTGAACATAGTCCATAACGGGGCGATCGCTGAAAAGCTCCAGCCTTCCCTGCCTGACCGTGTGCGCAATGTGATCGTATGCCGGAATCCGCGGTGTATCACTACAGATGAGCGGGGCTTGGACCAGATGTTCCACCGATGCCATACTTCTGATCCGTCGGTAACAGAATACCGCTGCGATTACTGTGATGAGAAGGCTGAATTATGAGTGCGGGCGGACGGGCGGCGCAGGGCCGTATATTCCCTTCCTACCCTGACCTGCGCCTCGCCAACCTTACGGTATGGGATACCGGTAAAACTGTAGATATGCTCCTCCGCGGCAGCAAAGGTGCGGGCGGGGACCGTGTGCCTGCCGGGGAACAGAACGGTCCTGTGGCCATTGACTGCACAGGTCTGACGGTTGCTCCCGGCTTCCGCGACCCCCATGTCCATTTCCGTGATCCCGGGCAGACTGATAAAGAGACGATGTCCAGCGGAAGCGCTGCAGCTGCACATGGCGGATACACGGGCGTGCTTATTATGCCTAACACTGTGCCCGCCCTTGACGGAGCACATATTGATGGAGGGTTCCGCGGATACAGTTCCGTCCTTGACTATCTCAATGATTATGAAATAGCCAATTCATGCATCCTTCCTGTTAAATATGCGTTATGCGCCGCGGCTTCCCGCGGACGTGAGGGTACAGAAGCATCGGATCCCGAGGACTGGCAGCATGGCCTCCGTTTCCCGGCCCATCCCGTTATCGCAGTCAGCGATGACGGTGCCTCGGTGCCTGAGCGTATCCTCCCGCAGGTCCTTGCTGCTGCAGCCCGCAGCAATATTATTTTTATTGACCATTGCGAGCATCATGACAGCGGGGTCATCAACGACGGTAGCGTATCTGCCCGGCTGGGCCTTCCGGGGATACCCGCTTCAACAGAATCAGATATTGTGGCAAGGGATGTCGCTTTTGCCCGCAGGACAGGCGTGCATATCCATCTTCAGCATGTCAGCACTGCTGCTTCATTCGATATTATCCGCCGGGCCAAGGCCGAGGGGATACGCATCACTTGTGAAACAGCCCCGCATTATTGTGCCTTGAATGATACCGCTGTAGAACTGTACGGTACCTATGCCAAGATGAACCCGCCGCTGCGCTCCGAAGCAGACAGGCAGGCTGTACTGGCTGCCATTGCAGACGGCACTGTGGATATGCTTGCTACAGACCATGCCCCTCATACGGAAGCGGAAAAAAGCCGCAGCCTGATGGATGCGCCGAACGGCATTATCGGGCTGGAAACTGCTTATGCAGTTGCCCATACAGTCCTTGTTGACGGGGATATCATTTCCGAGGCCAGGCTGATAGAGCTGATGGCTGTGAATCCCGCACATCTGATGGGCGATGCAGTTTTTGATATTTCTGCACATGCTACTGCCGGCTGCAGTGTGCGAAGCCTTGGATCAGAGAGGGAATCTGATGCAGGCAGCCCATCCTGCCCGGGGAACGGGAACCCTGTTGTAGACCTGCGGGGGATGAGGCATCACAGGTGCTATGTGTGGGGAAGAGGAGGCGGCACTTCGGACGGCACCCCGAGTCCCGCAGCAGCCGATCTGGTGATCCTTGACACTAAGCGTCCCTGGACTATAGATTCCTCAGCTTTCCTGTCCCAGGCAAGGAATACGCCATTCAATGGATGGGACGTGACCGGCAGGCCGGCAGCGACAGTCCTGGACGGGCAGCTGTCGTGGGCAGGGCTGATAGGTGATATAGGGCGGGATTCTGAAAGATTCTGAAAGGGTATTATGGACAGACTGGCTACAGCTATAGAAAAAATGCACAGCCCCTGCATTGTAGGGCTGGATCCGCGGCCTGAAGTTATCCCGAGGCAGGTGCTTGAAGATGTATCTTCTGCCGAAAGCCTTGCAGAGGCATATGCGGATTTCAGCAGGGCTATTATTGATGCTGTCAGCGATATCGTTCCTGCGGTCAAACCCCAGATAGCCATGTACGAAGCACTCGGGCCGGCGGGGATCGGTGCGTACTGCCGTACAACACGGTATGCGCAGGAGCGGGACCTTTATGTGATAGGTGACATCAAGCGGGGGGATATCGGGAGCACCGCCCAGGCTTATGCGGCGCATTTGTCAGGTATCCCGGGAATATCAGGCCGGGGGGCTGACGTATGGCACGAAGATGCTGTAACCGTTAACCCGTACCTTGGTATTGACGGTATCAGGCCGTTTATTGAGGCAGCTGAAAGGAATGATAAAGATATATTTGTCCTGTGCAGAACATCCAACCCTTCCAGCGCCCAGCTGCAGGATCTGGATATAAAGGATGCAAAGGGGGCTGCCGGCATTGCGGATACCTGCAGCCTGCAGGGGCCGGCTACAGTCGGCATGTATGTAGCGGAGCTGATAGCACAGTGGGGTGAAGAGTACTGCGGGGCTTCCGGATATTCCCGCGTCGGGGCGGTAGTGGGGGCGACACATATACAGGATGCCGCCAGATTCCGCAGCCGGATGCCGCATACGATGTTCCTTGTCCCCGGGTACGGTGTGCAGGGCGGCACTTCAGCTGATGCGGCGGCCCTGTTCAATGCTGACGGGACCGGTGCCGTTGTCAACTCATCCCGAGGTATTATTGCCGCATGGAAAAAGGATCCTCAGTATTCGCCGTCCCTTACCAGGGGCCAGGCGCTGGACTGTGCCGCAGCCAGTGCGCACCGTGCCGCAGCAGCAATGCGGGCTGATATCATCGGATCGCTGAAGCCCGGCAGCACGGAGGCGCATACCGCAGTGTCCCATAACCATCAGCAGAAAGGGTCATAATGGCGGCAACAGGTTTTACCAGTACCAGGACGGCTGCTGCTGAGCCTGCGGCCAGCGCTCGGCTTGAGCATATGCATGGGTTCCTCCCGTCGCGCAGAAGTGTGCCGGTAGTGCGCAAAGAGGAGCTGGCTGAGGGGGTTTTCAGCCTCAGCATCAGGGACGGGTACGCCGCCCGCAACAGTGCTGCCGGGCAGTTTGTCAATGTATATACGCATGACGAGCAGAAACTGTTCCCCCGTCCGTTCGGGGTGTGCGGGACCGATGGCGATACGGTGAGTTTCATATTTGCTGTTGTAGGGGGCGGTACAGCGGAGATCAGCAGCCTTGAGGCAGGGGATTATGTTGATATCCTCGGCCCCCTCGGCAAGCCCTATTCCATTGAAGATAACAGGGAATATCTCCTTGTCGGGGGAGGGCTCGGCATACCGCCGCTTATCTATGCGGCGCAGAAAATCGCTGATATGCAGGGGGTCCGGACTACAGCCCTTTTCGGGTACAGGGATACCCGCTTTGCTGACAGCATTATCGGCAGATACGCTGATACTGCATATTCCATCACCAATGCTGAAGGCAACGTCATAACACTGCTTGACCGATGGGACCAGGGGAAAAGGCACTTTACCGGCAGCAGTGAAGGCGGTTCAGCTGAAATCTTATGCTGCGGGCCCGAAGCCATGATGCGGGCTGTGCACCGCTGGGCAGCTGCACATGGCATGCCGGCGCAGTTCAGCCTGGAAGAACGTATGGGATGCGGGTACGGCGCATGCTTTGCGTGCGTTGCCCCGACCGTTACAGGATACAGAAAAGTATGCCTTGACGGCCCGGTTTTCTCCGCAGAAGAGCTGGTATGGGGCCAGGGAAAGGAAGGGGACAGATAATGGTAATGGCGGATATAACCGGGCGCGGCATCCGTAAAAGTGCCTGCAGCGGCATCCAGGGGAGCAGCGATGCGTATTCAACGGCACAGTCCTGTATCCATCAGTGGAAACATGGCACGGTCGTTGCGGGGGTCCCATGGAAAAACCCGGTAGGTACAGCCTCCGGCACATTCAACCTTGATGCATGCGGACGGTTCTATGATGTTTCGCAGCTTGGCTCAGTAACGACTAAAGGGGTTTCACCTGTACCGTGGCAGGGCAATCCGGTCCCCAGGACAGCGGAGGCTGCTGCAGGCAGCGTTAATGCTGTCGGTCTGCAGAACCCCGGGGTAGATGTATACCTCAGGGATGAACTGCCCCGGCTCAAGCACTTGGGAGCAACTGTTATCACTAATGTTGCCGGCCATAGTGACGATGACTACTGCCGGGTCGTTGAAAAGCTTGCTGACAGCCAGGCTGATATGCTTGAGATCAATGTCAGCTGCCCTAATGTATCTGCCGGGGGGATGGCTGTAGGGAGCGATCCTGCGGCACTTGAACGGCTGATGAAAAAGCTCCGTCCCTTAACAGGCAAGCCGATGATCATCAAGCTCACCCCCAATATTACAGATATCACTGTTGTGGCCAGGGCAGCTGCCGATAACGGCGCTGATGCCCTGAGCATGATCAATACATTCGTAGGCATGAGGATCAACGTGGACACAGGGAAACCGATAATCGCCAATATCACAGGAGGCGTGTCCGGACCTGCTATCCATCCCATGGCCCTGGCATTTGTATATAAAGTCAGGCAGGCGCTCCCTATGATGCCGATCATAGGGATCGGCGGCATCTCAAATGCTGATGACGCCCTGGAATTCCTGTATGCGGGTGCGAATGCCGTTGAGGTCGGTTCAGCTGCGCTCCTTGACCCTGTAGCCCCTCTGCGTATAGCGGCTGACCTTGATAAAAAACTGGACGAGCGCCCCGAGCTTGCGGACTCTCTGGCGAAAGGGGAAACATGGGCAATATAAGTCACTCACATAATTCCGGCAGTACAGCATCCTATGCCTGCGGCGGGCAGAGCAGACCCGACAGCGGCAGCCTGGGCAGGGAATTCACGCGCTTCCTTTTGGATTGCCGTGCCCTCAGTTTTGGCGAATTTACCTTGAAATCCGGCCGTGTCTCCCCGTATTTCATCAATGCAGGATCGTTCAACGATGGCGGGAAAATAGCAGAACTGGGAGGTTTTTATGCTGCCGCAGTCAGGAATGCTGTAAGCAGCGGCACCATCAGCTGCAGCTTTGATACTGTTTTTGGCCCTGCGTATAAAGGCATACCGCTGGCCGTATCTACGGCAATGGCATTATCGGGCGACGGTAATGCTGTTGGGTATACCTTTGACAGGAAAGAGGCTAAAGACCATGGTGACGGCGGCCTGTTTGTCGGCACGCAGCTCAAAGACGGCATGAAGGTCCTGCTGGTTGATGATGTGATGACCGCAGGGACGGCGATCCGGGAAGTTATCCCCAAACTTAAAGGTACTGCGGATGTACAGATAGCCGGCCTTGTCCTCAGCGTTGACCGCATGGAAAAGACAAGCGGCTCGGACATGTCTGCCGTGCAGTCAGTCAGCAGGGAGTTCGGTTTCCCGGTTATTGCAATCGCAACGATACGGCAGATACTGGATTCTGCCAGATCCCTTACCGGTCCGGATGGCACACCTGTACTGGACAGCAGCCTTTATGGGCAGGCCCTGCAGTATCTGGATAAATACGGTGCCTGACTTATAGGCAGGCAGCCGGCGGTGCCTGCAGCTCAAAGCTAGATACTAGATAAGCGTATGCCCGTGGGAGGATACAACATCTTTCAGCTTGGACAGATAGTATTCGGCTGCCCGGGACAGGTTCGCCCTTTCATTCCCGATCCATCCCAAAAGCATGGTTTCAGGCGAATCCAGCGGTACAGCTATGATCTTTTCGCTGTCGAGGTCCTCATTATTAATACCGGTGCAGATGGTATATCCGTTCAGGCCGACGATAAAATTGAAAATCGTGGCCCGGTCGCTGACATTGATCTTTTTACGCGAATATTTGGGCCATATAGCCTCTTCGTAAAAGTAGAAGCTCCCCTCTTCGCCCTGGTCGTACTGGAGGAAGGGGTACGGTTCGAGGTCCTGCAAAGTTACCACCTCCTTTGAAGCCAGGGGGTTCTTCCGTGAAAGGTATACATGGAGGGAGGCGGTGAACAGGGGGTGGAATTCCAGGTGCTTTTCCCTTAAGAGCTTGCTGATGACATCACGGTTGAAATCTGACGTATACAGGATGCCGATCTCTGACTGCATATTGGCTACGGAATTGATGATATCCCGAGTGCGCATCTCACGGATGGCAAATTCGTATTCATCGGTCTGTGTTTCGCGGATCATTTCCACGAACGCTTCAATAGCGAACATATAATGCTGGGTCGCCACATGGCACAGCTGCTTGCGGGGTATCGTATGCTTATACCGGCTTTCGAGGAGGGCTGTCTGGTCAAGGACCTGATGCGCGTACCTGATGAATTCCTGCCCGTCAACCGTCAGGGATATCCCCTGGGGCGAACGGGTGAAAATCTCGATATTCATCTCTTTCTCAAGCTCTTTTATTGCCGAACTCAATGCAGGCTGGGAAATATAGAGCTCTTTTGAAGCCTCATTCATGGACCCGCATTCGACGATTTTGACAACATATTTTAACTGCAGTAATGTCATAACAAATATTTATACCAATATCCGAATACAGAAGATCGATTTATATCGCATGCCGTCTCGCCATATGGGACGGCAGGGGGACGGCAGCACTTGCAGAATGCTGTTACTCCTCGGCTACAAGGTCAAGATATCCGTCATCCCATAAATCCTCATCGCCATCGGGCAGGAGGAGCACCCGCTCAGGATCCAGGGCTTTGACCGCTCCTTCATCATGGGTCACAAGGACGATAGCACCCTCATATTTGGCAATAGCTTTAAGTATCTCATCGCGGCTTGCCGGGTCAAGGTTATTCGTCGGCTCATCCAGGAGCAGCACATTGGCCCCGCTTGTTACCAGCGTTGCGAGCGCCAGGCGGGTCTTTTCCCCACCTGACAGTACGGCGGCCGGTTTGAAGACGTCATCGCCGGAAAAGAGGAAACTGCCCAGGATGGACCGGACATGCGTATCATCAAGGTCAGGAGCGACATGCTGGAGGTTTTCCAGTACTGTGGCGCCTGTATCCAAGGTATCATGTTCCTGTGCAAAATAGCCTATCTTTGCACCATGCCCGTATTCGACTTCGCCTGTATCGGGGGTATCCTCAGAGGCGAGTATACGCAGTGTCGTAGTTTTTCCTGCACCGTTATATCCAAGGATCACGACGCGGGAGCCTTTGTCAATAGCAAGGCTGATCCCTGCGAATACGATATTCGATCCGTACGCCTTGGAAATATCTTTAGCCATGATAGGCGTCCTCCCACAGGGCTGAGGGGTAGGGAAGCGGATATCGGCAACTTTTTCCCGCTGTGATTCCCCCTGTGTCCCCTCCAGCAGCTTTTCCGCCCTGCGCATCATATTCTGTGCGGCAACGGCTTTTGTGGCTTTCGCGTGGAGGCGGATCCCCTGCTTCATCAGCCGGTCGGCTTTCTTCTGAGCGACCTCGCGTTCGCGCCTCCGCCTTTCCTCGTCAACGGCCCGTTGGTGGAGGTATGCCTGCCATCCCATCGAATACATATCGATATGCGCCGTTAGAGCGTCAAGATGCCATATTTTATTGACGGTCTCGCCTAAAAGCTCGGTCGAATGGGAGATGACAAGAAGTCCTTTATCGTATGAAGCTAGATACTTCTGAAGCCATTCAATGGAATCGGCATCAAGATGGTTTGTCGGTTCGTCCAGGATGAGCGTATCCGCATCGGAGAAAAGGATGCGGGCCAGTTCAATACGCCTGCGCTGGCCGCCGGACAGGTTGCCGAGCGGATTCTTGAGGATATCCTGCGGTATGCCCAGGCTTTCTGCCATAACTATTGCATCGGACTGTGCCGCGTATCCGCCTGCATTCTCAAAATCCTGCATTGCTGTGTCATATCTGCGCATAGCCTTTTCCATCAGTGCGGGATCGGTCATATCATTTTCTGCTTTGCGCAGCCGTGAAATGATAGAAGAGATATTACGCGCGCTCATTATGCGGTCCAGTGCTGGCTGCCCCTGGTCTGCTGCATGGGTGTCCTGGGGGAGATAACCCAGTTTCCCCGTGGTGCGGACCGTCCCGGATGACGGTAGGGCTTCCCCCGTGATAACACGCGTCAGGGTGGTTTTGCCGGCGCCGTTACGTCCCACAAGGCCGATACGGTCACCTTTGGATACGGTAAAATCTGTAGGGGCCAGCAAAAGCCTTGCGCCTATGCGGATCTCCAGGCCATGCGCCTCAATCGTCATAACAGTCCTATCCCGTAACTTGTGTGACCGTACAGCTTTTCATTGTAAATGTCCGGTCAAACATACAGGGACGCCTGCAGCATAAAAATGCTTAAGGGGAGGATGCATGTCCAAGAACAGGCAGTGTTATCTGAATTATCTGACGGGGGACGCGGTTTCCGGGTTGTCGGATATCGAACGGATGTTCGATTACCGTGCTATCATCTTCTTGTTGTATATGTGTAAAGCTGATATAGACGCGAGGTTTTATGGCTGCTGCTGAGCATACTTCCCGTAGCCTGCGGGTTGCGGACAATGCAATCGTCCAGACTCTTGATGATCTTCCCAGTGATCAGAAAATCGTGATCCAGGGTGCCCGCGAGCATAACCTGAAGAATGTTGACCTGGCAATACCGCGCAACCGCATGGTCGTATTTACAGGGCTGTCAGGCTCCGGCAAGTCTTCCCTTGCTTTCGATACCCTTTTCGCTGAAGGGCAGCGGCGTTATGTAGAATCGCTGTCCGCCTATGCGCGCCAGTTCCTGGGGCAGATGGACAAGCCTGATGTCGATTTTATTGAAGGCCTGAGCCCGGCAGTATCGATCGACCAGAAGACGACCAACAGGAATCCGCGTTCAACCGTCGGGACGATCACGGAAATATATGATTACCTGAGGCTCCTGTACGCGCGTGTGGGCATACCCCACTGCCCTGTATGCGGGGAGGAAGTGACAGCCCAGACCCCCCAGCAGATCGTCGATACGCTGATGAAGCTTCCTGAACGGACCCGTTTCCAGATACTTTCCCCAGTGGCACGCGGAAGGAAAGGCGAATTCGTTGAAGTCATGGAGACCCTGCGTTCAGACGGCTATGCCCGTGCGATCATCGACGGGCAGCTCCATGAGCTGTCTGAGGATATCAGCCTTGCACGGCAGAAAAAGCATACTATTGAAATCGTAGTGGACCGTCTGGTGGTCAAAGAGGGGATACGCCAGCGGCTGACCGACTCCGTGGAGACCGCCCTGCGCCTGGGCAGCGGGATCATTGTTATTGATTATGTCGATAAAGATGAAAAGGACCCTTCCCGCAGGCAGCCTTTTTCTGAAAAGCGCAGCTGCCCTAACGGCCATGAACTTGAGCTTGACGAGATCGAGCCCAGGACTTTTTCCTTCAATGCGCCATACGGCGCGTGCCCTGAGTGTACAGGCATCGGCTACAAGCTTGAAATAGACCCTGAACTTGTTATCCCTGATACGGAGAAATCGCTAGGGGAGGGTGCTGTTGAGCCATGGAGCATGTCAAAGACGCAGTCGCAGTATTACGGGCATCTGCTGGACGGCCTGGCTGATGAGCTTGGTTTTTCTATGGATACACCGTGGAAGGACCTTCCTGATACGGTGCGTGAAGCTGTGCTTTACGGGCATAATTTCAAGGTAAAAGTCTCCTACCGCAACAGATGGGGCCGCACCCGCGAATACTCGACTGGCTTTGAAGGCGTAGTCCGGGCGCTGATGCGCCGGCATGATGAGACTGACTCCGCAATGATGAAGCAGTATTATGAATCGTATATGCGTGAAGTCCCCTGTGCAGTATGCCATGGCAGGAGGCTCAAACCCGAAGTGCTGGCTGTGACTGTCAGGGGGCAGTCGATCATTGACCTGTGCGACATGCCTGTATCGCAGTGCGCCATGTGGATGGAGCACCTCCGCCTTGAAGGTGCTGCTGCGCGTATTGCTGCAGAAGTATTGAAAGAGATCCGTGCACGGCTTGCTTTTCTCAATGATGTGGGGCTTAATTACCTGACTATGTCGCGTGCGGCCGCCACCCTCTCAGGGGGCGAAGCCCAGCGCATACGCCTGGCTACGCAGATAGGCTCAGGCCTGGTGGGGGTCATGTATGTCCTGGATGAGCCGTCTATCGGGCTCCATCAGCGCGATAATGAGCGGCTGATCTATACCTTGCATAATCTGCGTGATCTGGGCAATACCCTGATAGTCGTCGAGCATGACCAGGAAACCATAGAAACAGCTGACTGGCTTGTCGATATTGGCCCCGGAGCCGGCGAACACGGCGGGGAAGTAGTATATTCAGGCGAAGCTGCAGGGCTGCACAGGGCCGAGCGCTCCATTACCGGCGACTACATCAGCGGACGGAGGTCTATTGCGGTTCCGGGGAAACGGCGCCGTACATACAAAACAAAAAAGCTGCGGGTAGTAGGGGCGCGCCAGAATAACCTGCAGGATATCACCGTAGACTTCCCCCTTGGCGTTATGACAGCAGTCACAGGCGTATCAGGATCCGGGAAATCCACACTGGTCAATCAGATACTGTACCCGGTGCTGGCTGATAAGCTTAACGGTGCGCGCATCGTCCCCGGCAGGCATACCAGGGTGGAAGGGCTTGAACAGGTGAGGAAAGTCATCCACGTGGACCAGAACCCTATTGGCCGCACACCGCGTTCGAATCCGGCCACATATACCGGTGTATGGGATAAGATACGCCAGCTTTTTGCCAAGACACCTGAGGCCCAGGTGCGCGGATATGGCCCCGGCAGATTCTCTTTCAATGTCAAAGGCGGGCGATGCGAAGCATGCCATGGCGACGGCACCCTGAAAATCGAAATGAATTTCCTTCCCGATGTCTATGTGGATTGTGAAGTATGCCATGGCAAACGGTACAACAGGGAAACGCTGGAAGTCACCTATAACGGGAAGACTGTGGCGGATATCCTTGATATGCCCATTGAACAGGCCGCTGATTTCTTCAAAGCGTATCCGGGGATCGCAAGGTATCTTGATACCCTGGTCGATGTAGGACTTGGCTATATCCGTCTCGGACAGCCTGCCCCGACACTGTCCGGAGGGGAAAGCCAGCGTGTGAAGCTTGCTACAGAACTGCAGAAGCGGTCTGACGGACGTACTGTATATATCCTGGATGAGCCGACTACAGGACTCCATTTCGATGATGTCAATAAGCTGCTGTCTGTTCTGCAGGGGCTTGTCGATAAAGGCAATACCGTTATCGTTATTGAGCATAACCTGGATGTCATCAAAAGCGCAGACTGGATCATTGATCTGGGACCGGAAGGAGGGGACGGCGGCGGTACTGTTGTTGCGCAGGGTACCCCCGAGCACGTTGCTGAGGATGAAAACAGCTGGACAGGGAAGTACCTTAAAGATATGCTGAGTACAAAGCATTAAGGACAGGCACCAGGGCACATGAGCGACTTTAGAAAGACTGGCGGTACTTCCCCGGGGACTAACTCCAACGGCGCCCCTCTCCTGGGGGACAGCCGTGACCTTTTCCGCCCCAAGGCTTCTGATATCCCTGTGCAGCCGGGAGTTTACAAGTGGAGGGATGCTGATGGCAGGGTCATCTATGTGGGGAAAGCAAAAAACCTGCGCAGCCGGCTGAGCAATTATTTCCAGCCTCTGGAGAACCTCCATCCGCGGACGCAGTCAATGGTCCTCACAGCGCGGAGCCTTGAATGGACGGTTGTAGGGACTGAACTGGAATCCCTGACACTCGAATATACGTGGATCAAGGAGTTCGACCCGCGGTTCAATGTTGTTTTCAGAGATGATAAAACGTATCCGTATCTGGCTATCTCTGTTAACGAAGAGATACCGCGCATCTGGGTAACCCGTAACAGGAACCGCAGGGGCACCAGGTATTTCGGCCCTTACGCAAAAGTATGGAATATGAGGAAGACCCTGGATTCCCTGCTGCATGCTTACCCTGTCCGTACCTGCACGCCGTCCGTGTTCCATAAAGCCCAGGTAACAGGCAGGCCGTGTCTGCTGGCCTATATAGGCAAATGCTCCGCGCCGTGCGTAGGGTGGATATCGCCGCAGGACCACAGGCAGCTGTGTGAACAGGTGATAGGGATACTTACCGGGAAATTAGGCAAAGCTTATGCCAGGCAGCTTACCGGGAAAATGCAGTCAGCGAGCGCTGAACTTGATTTTGAAGCTGCTGCCAAGCTGAGGGACCAGATCACCGCTCTGTCTTCCGTACTGGAGCAGAATTCAGTAGTCCTGGACGACAGTGTGGACGCAGATATTTTCGGGCTGGCTTCTGATGAGCTGGAAGCCAGCGTCCACTGCTTTTTCGTCAGGGCGGGGACGATACGGGGCGAGCGGAGCTGGAGCGTTGAACGGGTCGAAGATGTTGACGACAGCCAGTTAGTCTCTGACCTTATACCGCAGGTATATTCTGATCTGGCAGAGGAGAGCCGCAGGCAGGAAGGCGTTTCTATTGCGGTTTCCCGCAGCAGGGATGCCCTCGCCCCAAGCCAGCAGGTTACAGCGAAGGATGCTGTTTCCCGTGCACAGGTGACCAGGAAGAGGCGCAGCAGGCAGGAAGAGACTGGGCGTGATGACCTCCTTTCCCCGATATCGCCGGTACCGCGTGAAGTGGTCGTCCCCGTGCTCCCCTCACGCAAAGACGAGCTTGAAGCATGGCTGTCGGGTATACGGGGATCAGCGGTAAGCGTACGTGTTGCATCGCGGGGTGAGAAACGCGCCCTTATGGAACGCGCGAATACGAACGCGCAGCAGACCCTTATGAGGGTCAAATCAAGCCGTATGACTGATATGGGGATGCGGACCCAGGCCCTTAATGAGATTGCTGAAGCACTTGGGCTTAAAGAGGCGCCCCTGCGGATCGAATGCTACGATATATCCAATGCTTCCGGAGGGGGGTACCAGGTCGCTTCCATGGTCGTTTTTGAAGACGGGATCGCCCGCAAGAAAGAATACAGGCATTTCGCTATCCGCGGCAAGGACGGGCAGGGCGCCGCTGATGATACCAGTGCGATTTATGAGACCCTTACCCGCCGTTTCAGACACGGCAATATCGCAGGTGACAGCGGGCAGAGCATAGAAGAGATGAAGCGCATCGAAAGTGCCCGCAGAACGCAGGAGCCGCAGGGGAATGGGAATATTCCCGATATCCCTGCCGATACCGGTCAGCAGGCCGGGCGCGCGGACGCCGGGCAGAGGAGCCTTCCTGCAAAGGGTACTGAGGCTCAGGCTGCAGGGGATATCCAGGATCCGGCTGATGCAGTCCAGCAGGATACTGACAGGCGCCATTTCGCGTATACACCCAACCTTATTGTCGTTGATGGGGGAAAGCCGCAGGCCAATGCGGCGGCCCGCGCCCTGGAAGATCTTAATATTTCTGATGTTGCTGTCTGCGGCCTCGCTAAAAAGCTTGAAGAGATATGGCTTCCCGATGACAGGTATCCGGTCATTATGAAACGTCAGAGTGAAGGGATGTACCTTATGCAGAGGGTGAGGGATGAATCCCACCGCTTTGCTATCGCATACCATCGCAAAAAGCGCAGCAAGGGCCTGCTCACTTCGATCCTTGACAATGCGGATGGTATTGGGGAAACTTTCCAGAAGAAGCTGCTGGCGCATTTCGGCTCCGTTAAGGCGATACGCGCTGCAAGTATTGAACAGATCCGGGAAGTCAGGGGGATCGGCGCAAAGAAAGCCGAGGCGGTCTATTCTGCTGTGCATGCTTCGCAGGAAAAGGCATAGGTGAGGAAAGGGGTTTGTAGAGGGGGAGACGTTATGCTGAGTACTACCGGTTTTCACGCGGGAGATGGATGATATGACAGAAAAACAGAGGCCTGGCCCGAAAGATATTTTTGAGGTCCTCCTTATTACAGGGATGTCCGGTGCCGGGCGTACTCACGCTGCTGACAGCGTTGAAGATATTGGCTGGTATGTAGTAGATAATATGCCGCCAAAATTCCTCATACCGATGGTTGATATGATGACGAGCTCAGAGTCGGGTTTCCATAAGCTTGCTGCTGTTATTGATGTGCGGTCGCGTGATTATTTTGATGACCTGGCTGAAGTCATCAGCCATTTGGATGATTTGGGCGTTAAAACGCGGATACTGTTCCTGGATGCTTCTGATGATGAGCTTATCAAACGGTATGAAAGCGTGCGCAGGCCCCACCCGCTGCAGAACGGCGGACGGCTCATAGACGGCATCCGGGAGGAACGCGACCTTCTCTCAGCGCTTAAAGAACGTTCTGATATCGTTATAGATACTACAGGGCTGAGCATCCACCAGCTGTCTACGCATATTTATGAGAATCTTGTAGGCAAAGGTGCGTCTACTGTCAATGTCCACATTTTCAGTTTCGGGTTTAAGCACGGGGTCCCTACTGATGCCGATTTTATTGCTGACGTGCGGTTCCTCCCCAATCCTTTCTGGGTTCCGGAACTGCGGAACCTCAACGGCAATGATACCCCGGTAAGCGAATACGTCCTGCACAGTGAAGGCGCGCAGGAATTCCTGGATAATTATGTTTCTGCCCTGCTTATTGCCATTGAAGGGTACTCCCGTGAGGATAAGCACTTTGTAACTATTGGGGTGGGCTGCACCGGAGGGCAGCACAGGTCTGTAGCCATGAGTGAAGAAATAGCACGGCGTTTGAGGAAACACAGCCTGAATGTAACAGTATCAGCCCGTGAACTTGACCGGAAGGATCAGGACGCAGGGACCACTGCAGGCGGCCAGAAAAGGTCCTCATAAATTTGTTCAGGTGGTAACGCTACAATAGCAGAGTTTGTTTTAACCGATAGTACCGTGAAGATGGCGTGTCCTAGGGCGTGTTGAGCGTGTCGCGCTGCACAGGGAAACAGGAAATGACCAAGGAGGGCTCGTGGCATTAGTCGACGAGGTCAAAGATGAGTTAGCTGCCATTACTGATGGGGCAGCAAGCATTAAAAAGGCTCAGGCTTCCGCCATGATCCGTTTTGGGGGAGGGCTTCGTACCTTTCAGAAGCATATAGTCGTTATTACCCAGTTCTCGAATCTTCAGGCCGCTCGCTGGCTGCAGAATACGGTTAAAACTGTTTATGGGCATGAAACAGAGCTCGTCCAGACGACCCGTGACCTTCCCCGCGGAACGGTGAACTGGTATTCAGTACGGGTCTTCCACGATGGAGGGGCTCTGGCCCTCCAGTCAGGTATGCTTGACCGCCGCCGGCGCCCTGTAAGAGGGCTTCCTGAAGAGGTCGTCCAGGGCAACATAGCACAGGTCAAAGCTGCGTGGAGGGGCGCTTTCCTTTCCCGGGGCGTACTTTCCGAGCCGGGCAGGCCGCCGTACCTTGAAATAGTCTGCCCGGGCATTGAAGCTGCGGAGGCGCTCATATATATGGCACGCCGACTGGGTATTTCTGTTTCAAAACGCAAAGTTATGAGTTCTTTGCGCGTTACCCTGCGTGATTCCGATGTTATTGAACGCATGCTTATCCTTATGGGGGCAGCAGGCACTGCCCGCGAATGGAGCGGCAAGCGCAGCGAAAGCGAGATACGCGGCAAGGCCAACAGGCTTGCCAATTTTGATGATGCCAATATGCGCCGCAGTGCTAAAGCGGCTGTCGAAGCAAGCGAAAAGGTTATCCACGCTTTTGAAGTACTCGGCAATGATATCCCTGAAAACCTGCGTGCTGCGGGGCAGCTCCGCCTTGACCACCGTGAAGCAAGCCTTGAAGAGCTGGGACGCCTCGCTGACCCGCCTATCACCAAAGATGCTATTGCCGGGCGTATCCGCAGACTGCTGCAGCTGTCGGCGAAAGTCGAGAAACAGCGGGCATCAGCTGATCAGGACTGATGCTGTGAATAGGCACTCCCTGAGTTAGAATAAGTAGGTCACTAAAGCGAAAAGAGGTATCAGTAAAGCGTATCTCTTTTTTCATATGTCATCATAAGAAAGGATATTATGAAGACACTTAAGGATCTTGGAGATCTTAAAGGCAAGCGGGTCCTTGTCCGCGCTGATTTCAACGTTCCGCTTGACGGTACTACGATCACTGATGATGGCCGTATCCGTGCAGCGCTCCCGACTATCAATGAACTGCGCAGCGATGGCGCAAAGGTCATTATTATGGCGCATCTTGGGCGTCCCAAGGGGCAGGCAGTCCCCGGGCTCTCTCTGGCGCCTGTGGCTGCACGGCTCAGCGAGCTTCTTGGCGTACCGGTAACACTCGCCCATGATACATATGGCGAGGATGCCCGCGCAAAAGTTGATTCCATGGAAAACGGTGATGTAGTCCTCCTTGAAAACGTGCGTTTCAACCCTGAAGAAACAAGCAAAGATGCAGATGAGCGCGCAGCTTATGCACGGAAGATCGCGCAGCTTGGGGATGTTTTTGTTTCCGATGGTTTTGGTGTCGTCCACAGGGCACAGGGCTCTGATTATGACGTAGCAGCCGATCTTCCATCAGCAGCGGGCCTTCTTGTAGAAAAGGAAGTAGCTGCCCTGTCCAAAGCTACAGATAATCCTGAAAGGCCGTTTACTGTAGTCCTTGGCGGTTCTAAAGTCTCCGACAAGCTCGGTGTCATCTCCAATCTCCTCGATAAGGCTGACCGTCTTATCATCGGTGGGGGAATGGTTTTCACCTTCCTCAAGGCCCTTGGCTATGAGACAGGTACATCTTTGCTTGAGGAAGATATGGTCCCCCAGGCAAAAGAATATCTTGATACAGCGCAGAAGAACGGTGTCGAGATCGTGCTTCCTGTGGATATCCTTGCTGCAGATACCTTCGCAGCGGACTCACCGTATGAGGCTGTCAGCGCTGATGCCATCCCTGCCGATAAGATGGGACTGGATATCGGCCCACAGTCGCAGAAGCTTTTCCATGATAAGATCGTGGACTCTAAGACGGTAGTCTGGAACGGGCCTATGGGCGTGTTTGAATTCCCCGAATTCGCCAAAGGGACAGCAGCTGTTGCCCAGGGCCTTATAGATGCTACGCGCAACAGGGCTTTCACCATTGTTGGCGGCGGTGATTCAGCTGCTGCAGTACGCCGACTGGGATTTGATGAAAATGATTTCTCCCATATCTCGACAGGCGGCGGCGCCTCCCTGGAGTTCCTTGAAGGGAAAACGCTCCCTGGTTTAAGCGTCCTGGATTAATACGGTACCGGACAGGACGGATCCGTCCTGCCCGGATGAAAAGAAAGGCCTGTCTGCCGGGCACTGATAGTACAGACGGCAGACAGGCCTGTACCGGGACAGCAGCTGTTGCAGTTTTGATTTGTAGATGGGATGTATATGCGTACACCAGTAGTCGCAGGCAACTGGAAGATGAATTTTGACCATATAGAGGCAACATACTTCGTTCAGAAGTTGGCGTGGCTTCTGCGGGATGCGCATTTCGATTATTCCTCCTGCACAGTTGTCATCACGCCCCCTTTTACTTCCATACGCAGTGTCCAGGTACTTGTTGAAGCTGACCATCTGAAGATTCGGTACGGCGCGCAGACTGTCTCTGTAACGTCCCAGGGGGCTTTTACAGGTGATGTGTCAGCAGATATGCTTGCGCAGCTCGGATGCAAATATGTTATTGTAGGGCATTCTGAACGGCGCAAATACCATCCCGATGATGATGCCAACCTTGTTGACCAGATACGTGCCGTGCTGGCGGCAGGGATGCATCCTATCCTGTGCGTCGGGGAGGGGCTTACTGAGCGCCGGCGGGGCATTGAGCTGAATTATGCCGTCGGGCAGGTCGATGATGTCACCCGTGACCTGGGCAAGGAAGAAGCTGAACAGATGCTTATTGCATATGAGCCTGTATGGGCGATAGGGACTGGCCTGGTAGCTACTCCGCAGACCGCTCAGGATGCTGCTCATGCTATCAGGGACCATTTCGGGCATGTGTATGGTAAAGCAACCGCTGATACTATCCCAATCCTGTATGGAGGGTCGGTAACATCCCAGAATGCGATGGACCTTATGGACCAGGCGCATGATGTTGACGGGTTCCTTGTTGGTGGCGCCTCCCTGGATCCCGAAGAATTTTCTATGATTGTACGTCTGACCCAGAAGGCTGTGCATAAGCGCTGACGGCGGCAATACCCGCGGCTGCTGTGGAGGGCGCATCACAGGCACTATAAGGCACTGTATGTATTCCTGTGTGTGGTGTATATTACTTAAGGAACATATCGAAAGGATTATGAATGCATACTCTTAAAATCGCTCTTGAAGTCATTGTCGTACTTCTTAGCCTGCTGCTCACTATGCTTATCCTTATGCATAAGGGCAAGGGCGGCGGCCTGTCTGATATGTTCGGCGGCGGTATCACTCAGAATGCCGGTACTTCAGGTGTCGCCGAGAAAAACCTGAACCGTATTACGGTAACTGTTGCACTTGTTTGGGTAGCTTTAATCATTGCCCTCGATTTTATGGCCAAATACCATGTCGGCTGATTTAGCCGTAAAATTTTGATTTCTGCAGCCGGAGCAGTCCGGCTGTTTTTATATGCAGTAAAACAAAATTTCCCCGCCCTGGGAGGGGCGGGGAAATTTACTATACAGTGATTACTGCATGGTTATTTGGTAACAACCCGGTACAAGGCTAACCGTTGACGCGGTCGATCCCTGCCTGGACATCAGCGAGTACAGAATCCCATGAATTGATAAACTGCGCAACACCATCAGCCTCAAGCTTATCGGTAACATCCTTGATATTGATGCCGAGAGCTGCAAGCCGGTCCATAATGCTGTGGCTTTCTTCATAAGTGCCTGCGATAGTCGGTGCCCCGTCTCCCTGCTCAGCAAGGGCATTAAGGGTTTTCTCAGGCATAGTGTTTACTACATCCGGAGCAACGAGCTCATCCACATACTTGCATGGTGAATATGCAGGGTTCTTTGTCCCCGTTGATGCCCACAGCGGACGCTGGCGCCTTGCGCCCTTGGCCTCAAGCGCTGCCCAGCGCGGGTCTTCAGAGAACTTCTTTTCGAAGAGTTCATAAGCGAGGCGTGCATTAGCAACAGCAGCCTTACCTTCAAGGGCTTTAGCCTCAGCAGAGCCGTTCTCCTCAAGGAGCTTGTCTACTGCCGTATCAACGCGGGAAACAAAGAAGGAAGCAACAGAGCCTATGTGCCTGAGATCATGCCCATTGGCATCTGCCTGGGAAATACCATCAATGAATGCGTCAATGACCTGTTCGTAACGTTCCAGAGAAAAGATCAGGGTCACGTTCACTGAGATGCCTTTTGCAAGCGTAGCGGTAATCGCAGGCAGGCCTTCAAGGGTAGCAGGGATCTTGATCATGGCATTGGGGCGGTCAACCTTTTTCCACAGCTGCTCAGCCTGTTCCTCAGTCTTCCGGGTTTCATGGGCGAGACGCGGGTCAACTTCAATAGAAACACGGCCATCCACATAATCTGTGGATTCGGCGATCTCGCGGAAAATATCTGTAGCATTGCGTACATCAGTTGTAGTAAGTTCACGTACCGCATCTTCTACATCCACCTTGCCAAGCTCCTTAAGCTGCCCGTCATAAGGGCCCACTTCATGAAGCGCTTTAGCAAAAATAGAGGGGTTCGTTGTTACGCCGACTACATTCTTGGTAGCAATAAGATCCTGGAGGCTTCCGGATTCAATACGTGAACGGCTCAAATCGTCGAGCCAGATTGAGACCCCGGAATCGCTGGTCTTCTGGGTATGTGCATTTTCTGCCATTAATAACTCCTTTATGGTGATTGGGCAGTTGGGCGGCTTCCCCAGAGGGAAACCGCCCCGCAATTGTGCAAGGCAGTATACACTGTACAGCCGCCTTGCCGTTTGCTGTTATATTAAATTTTAGTAGCAGGAGAAGAGTTTTTTAGAAGTTACCGGCGTGCTTCGTCGATAGAAGCTTTTGCCGCATCAACGACGTGCTCAGGTGTGATCCCCAGAGCCTTCATATTCTCCTGTCCGTCGCCCTGCAGGCCGAACTGTTCGATGGAGACGGCTTTGCCGCAGGAACCAAGATACCTGTACCACGGCATCGCGAGCCCTGCTTCGACTGATACGCGGGCAGCAACATCGGATGGGAGGACGGACTCCTTATAATCCTCGTCCTGCTGCTCGAACCACTCCATTGACGGGAAGGATACGACACGGGCATTGATCCCTTCGCCTTTCAGGGTGTCAGCTGCTGCAACTGCATGCTGTACTTCAGAGCCTGTGGCCATGATAATGACATCAGGGGTACCTTCAGTATCCACCAGCACATAAGCACCGTGACGCACACCTTCCTTAGCCTTATCCCTGGTCTGCGTCAGGGTAGGCACACCCTGGCGTGTGAGGACCAGGGCAGTTGGATGGGTGTTGCCCTTTTCAAAGGTGTAACGGTAGGCCTCAGCGGTCTCGTACTGGTCTGCAGGCCGGACGACTTCCAGCTGCGGGATGGCCCGCATGGCGGTAAGATGCTCGATAGGCTGATGGGTCGGCCCGTCCTCGCCCAGTGCAACGGAATCATGTGTCCAGATATAAATATTAGGGACATCCATAAGCGCAGCCAGACGGACGGCCGGACGCTCATAATCTGCGAACTGGAAGAAAGTCCCGTTGAATGGGCGGGTATCGGAATCCAGGAGGATACCGTTGGTGATTGCGCCCATGGCGAATTCGCGCACGCCGAAGTGGAGGATCCTGCCGCCTTCTGACACGTTAGGCCAGGTCGCAGTAGCGAACTCCGATGGGGCGAAGGAATCTGCGCCTTTGATAACTGTATTGTTGGATCCGCCAAGGTCAGCAGAACCGCCCCACAGTTCAGGCATAACAGATGCAAGGGCATTGATCACTGCGCCGGATGCCTTGCGGGTCGCCACGGAAGAACCCGCTTCAAAAGTGGCCTCAAGGTCATCGATAACCCTGTTGAATTCCTCGGGGAGCCTGCCTGCATGGATACGGTCATGGAGAGCAGCTTTATCGGGGTTAGCCTTGGCCCACTCTTCAAACTTTTCATCCCATTCCTTATGTGCCTCAAGCCCGCGGTCAGCAACTTTGCGCGCATGCGCAAGGGCTTCTTCATCGACTTCGAAGGATTTCCCGGGATCGAAACCAAGCACCTCTTTCAGGCCGGCAACGGCTTCAGGACCCAGCTTGGAACCGTGGGCAGACTCGTTATTAGTCTTGCCCGGGGTTGGCCATGCCATCAGGGTGTCAACTTTGATGAACTTAGGACGGTCAGTGACTTTCTCAGCCCTTTCAAGGACCTCTGCGAATCCTGCCGTATCTTCCTTATAGGAACCGTCAGGCTGGACGAAGCTGAACTCGTCGGTGTACCAGCCGTAAGCCCTGTAGCGTTCAAGGATATCTTCAGCGAAGGAGATCTTGCTGTCGCCCTCGATCTGGATGTGGTTGGCATCAAAGATAACTGTCAGGTTGCCCAGCTTCTGGTTCCCTGCCAGGGAGCTGGCTTCTGAAGAAACGCCCTCTTCAACATCGCCTTCGCCGCAGATGACCCATACTTTATGGTCGAACGGGGAAGTGCCTTCAGGTGCCTCAGGGTCAAGAAGGCTGCGCTGGAAACGCTGCCCGTATGCAAAACCGACAGCAGTCGCAACACCCTGCCCGAGCGGGCCTGTCGTTACTTCGATCCCTGGTGTCAGGCCGTATTCGGGATGGCCTGGGGTAATGCTGTCCATTGTGCGGAAATGCTTAAGGTCATCAAGCGTCAGGCCATATCCGGAGAAATACAGCTGGACATACTGCGTCAATGATGCATGCCCGCCGGAGAGGATGAAACGGTCGCGGCCTTCCCACTGTGGATCATTCGGATCATGCTTAATAAACTTCTGATATAACGTATAGGCTATAGGTGCAAGGGAAATAGGGGACCCTGGGTGGCCATGCCCGGCATTCTCAACTGCATCTGCAGAAAGGACTTTAGCAAGCTTTACTGCCCGTTCGTCCAATTCAGTCCATTCAAAATCGACCATAGCTGATCAACTTTCCTTCCAATTAGCGGTGGCATGCCCCATATATGATTGCACGCCTGTGACACTTCCATACTATAAATAATGACAGACGTTTAAGCCCTCTGTGTTGTGCGCGGCATATCGGTACTGCAAGATGGGTTTTATGGGCGCAATAACCGTCTGCAGGCAGATCCCGGGGGTTTCCTCCCTCTACGCGGCCGATATTTCGTTAAGAGCTTGAACGCATGCTGCTGATTAGCACTCCTGTGCAAAGAGTGCTAAAAATGATGGTAACAAATAAGGAGCCCCAATGACACAGACCAGACGTATGAAAATATTGCAGGCAGTGGTGGAGGATTATATCCGCACCCAGGAACCTGTGAGCTCGTCGGGCGTGGCATCACGGCACCGTATTGATGTAAGCCCGGCAACAGTCCGCAACGATATGGCTGTACTTGAAGAGGAAGGGTACCTTACCCAGCCGCATACTTCTGCAGGCCGCATCCCCTCAGAAAAGGGGTACCGTTATTTTGTAGACCAGCTGTCGTCTGTCGTCCCTCTGTCGCAGCCGCAGCGCAGGGCTATCGAAGAATTCCTGAAAGGGTCCGTGAATGTTGATGATGTGCTGCACCGCTCTGCACAGCTTTTAGCCAGGATAACCGGCCAGGTTGCTGTAGTCGCAGCCCCTGCCATCACCAGGTCGGCCCTGAGGCACTGTGAGCTCCTTCCTGTCAGTCATAATGCAGTCCTGGTCGTTATTATCACCGATACAGGAAGGATTGAGCAGCGTACCCTTTCCAGCCCTCTTGCAGATAAGCCGGACTTCCTTAGAAGGCTTATGGCACAGATCAATGATGTATGCGGGAACAGTTCTATACAGAAAGCAGGCCGCAGGATCCGGTCTATGGATATGGAACTTTTTATGGGAAGCCTGTTCCCTGCAGAAAGCCCGGATGCTTCACAGCACGCTGCTAGAGGATGCATAGAAGGCATTGCAGATATTTTCGATGATGTGTCATCATCAGATGCGGCACATTCCCTGTACACTACGGGGGCTTCAAAACTTGCGCATGAGAGGAATTCACAGGTCGAGAATATTGCCGCCCTCCTTGATGCGCTTGAAGAACAGATCGTTGTTATGCATCTTATGGATAACCTTGCATCCGCGGCACGGGCAAACAGGATGGATGGGGTCGGCATAGCTATCGGTTCCGAGACCCATATGCCGGGGCTCCTCCATACGGCAGTCGTCACATCAGGCTATGGGGTACGGCATGATATTGACAGTGCAGGCCCGTCTGACAACGATTCTATTGCGTTTGTCGGGTCTATCGGCCCTACCCATATGGATTACCGTATAACGATATCTGCTGTCAGGGCTGTGGCGCAGTATCTTACCCGGTTCATGGGGAACGATCAAAAATAGAGGCGTTGTGGCACAATGTAGCAGTTATATTTTTCAGGAGTAAATTGTGGCTGATTATTATGAGGTCTTAGGCATTGACCGCACGGCATCACAGGATGAGATCAAAAAAGCTTACCGGAAACTGAGCCGTAAGTACCATCCTGATATTGCAGGTGCAGAATTTGAAGAGAAATTCAAAGAGGTCAATACGGCGTACGAGGTACTGTCTGACGACGATAAAAGACGCATGTATGACCAGGGCGTTGACCCGCTCAACCCTGATTCCGCATATGGCGCATCCTCTGCGGGTTTTGATGATGTTTCCGATATCCTTAATACGGTTTTCGGAGGGGCTTTTGGAGGTGCGCGTTCCCGGGGGCCCGTGCCAAGGAGCCAGCCGGGGCGGGATTCCCTTGCGAGCGTATCAATTGATCTGAAGACAGCGGTGTTCGGCGGTGTACAGAATATCACTGTTCCGACATATGCTGTATGCCCTGACTGTTCAGGATCCGGCTCAGCCGGCGGCTCAGAACCGGTGACCTGCCCCGAATGCCACGGAAGCGGTACTGTCCAGTCCGTCAGGCATACCCTTCTCGGACAGATGGTAACTTCCCAGCCCTGTGCCCGCTGTGAAGGGCATGGTACTGTTATCGAGGATCCCTGCGGGCGCTGCCATGGTCATGGGCGTGTCCGTACAAACCGTACGGTCGGTGTCAATATCCCTGCTGGTATTGAAAATGATACCCGCCTGCGGCTCAACGGCCAGGGCGAAGTCGGCGAGGGCGGAGGCCCGGCGGGAAGCCTTTATGTTGACGTATCGATTGCAAAAGATAAGCAGTTTACACGACAGGGCAATGACCTGCACTGCTGGATCACAGTCCCCATGACGTGGGCGCTGCTCGGCCATACTGCGGTGGTATCGACCTTTGACGGTGACCAGGAAGTGGAGATACCCGCCGGGTCGCAGCCAGGGTCTTCTGTTTCCCTTGACGGCCTCGGTGTAATGGATATCCGGGATAATTCCAGGCGCGGGAAAGTGGTTGTCCATATCCTCATCTCTATCCCTGAAAAGGTGAATGACCAGGAGCGCGGCCTTATTGAGGAGTTCGCGCAGAAGCGTAAGGATGATGATTTTGTGCCTGAACAGAGTTCACGCCCTCTTGAACAGAACCAGGGCGGCTTTTTTGACCGTCTGAAGCATGCTTTCTCGTAAACCCCGCGAACCCGGCGCCTGGTGTTTCCTAGGAAAGCAGGCTCCGGCACATTGACCGGTACTGGCTGACGTATCCGCCGCCAAAAAAGGCGCAATGCCCGGCAATAGGGTAGAGTTGCCACAGGGTAACCCTCCCTGCATACCCTGCTTTCAGCGGATGGGCGCTGCGGTATCCGTCAAGGATCTCCTGCATGTAGCTCATGCCGAAAAGCTGGAGCATAGCCAGATCCTCTTCACGGTGCCCCCCATGGGCTGCAGGATCAATAAGGACTGCTTCCGCCTGCCGGAGTGCTGAACCGTCAGCCGCTGTTGATGTCCACATAACATTCCCGCTCCACAGGTCGCCATGCACACGGGCCGGACTGTCATCCGCAGCGGCACCAAGGATATCCGGAAGGGCATCAATAACACGTTTGGTAAGGGCCATATCGCCGGAATCCAGGGCTCCGCGCTCCATACCTATCCTGACCATAGGCCGGAGCCTTCCCTCTGCAAGGTATTCAGCAACTGTGTTCCAGCTGCCGGTATCCATAGGGACAGGATCCTGGAGAGGCCCAAAATACGATATCCCGGAATATCCTGCAGGAGGTGCCCCCCATGCTCCGGCCCCGCAGTCGTGCATATGCGCCAGGGCTTTCCCGAAACTGAATGCAGCCTGGCTGGAAGGGGCAGAAGCCAGTATGCGCTCAATATCAAGATAATCGCGCCCCCATGAATCCACTGCGACCACCCGTGGGCCGCCTTTGCCCGACGCCTCTGCCAGCCATTGGAGGCCTTTTGCTTCACATTCAAAAAATCCGTCAGGCGCGAATCCCCGCGACTTACGGTGTATCATCATTGATGCCATTGTATCCTCCTGCAGCAGCTCGGTGCTTAAAATGGATATTATCATGGACCTTCAGGCAGCGGGGCGGACAAGCCGCTCCTGCAGTATAAAGCATCCTTCTATCTGCAAGTGTAATGCAGACCATGCTCCTTATCTCAGTTTTCGGGTTTTCCCGGAACGCCTGAAGTCCCGCGGTTATCTGTATCGATGGAATTGAGGAATTCTTCCGCTTCGTTGACAAGCTGTTCTTTAAGACCCTGGGGGATATCATCCCCATGTAGGCCCATGGAGTTCTCGGCAGCTTCCCTGTCAGAGATTTTTTCTAGGCTGCGGACATATTCTTTAAGGTCGTCATTATATGCCAGAAGTGCATCTGCTGACAGGGCCCATTCGTGAGTGCGGTGCAGCAGGTCCCCTTTGGGAAGTTCAACATTAAGATATGAGCCCAGCCTGCTGATAAGCGCAAGGATCCCCGCAGGACAGTTGTCGGTACCCGTATACTGGGGGATGCTGACCCAGAGGCTCAGGGTTTTATACCCCTGCTCAGCAGCAGTAATATTAAGGACTGACGGTATGCCTATCGGGCCGCTGTATGAGTCTTCTGCGTAGGCTGCATCGTCGGAATCCGCCTCGAACAGAGGCAGCTGGCGGGTATGGGGGACATCGTTGAACATGGACCCTAGGGTGATGACTTCATTGATATCGTACTCATCGGCGATGCGCAGGGTCTGCTGGGAAAATTCTATCCAGCTGAAACTGGGCTCCGGGCCGATCTCAATAAGCAAGGTGAGGGAGGGGCTGACGTCAACAGTATAAAAAGTAACTTCAGGCCAGAGTATCTGCCGCCTCCCGTCAACACAACAGATGACCGGACGCGTTGAACGGTAATCAAAAAAAGACGAGGAGCGGATGCGGTCCACTTCGTATGAGGCGATTTCCAGAGCCTTGAGAAGATGCCGGAGCGCCCCTGTAGCGGCCTGGGCAGCATCATTCCATCCTTCAAAAGCAGAGACCAGGACTGTACGATGGTGAGTATCCGCAGGGTCTTCCGCTGCGTAGCCGCGAGGCTGTACCTGATCCGGCATATAGACCTTCCTTGACTCATAAATTGCCGCTGTAAATCGCTGTTGCTGTTTACAGGATAGCGCATGACAGAGGGGAGCAGATATGACTTAGCCTATAGCGTGAAAGAAACACGCCGTGATGCGCGCATTGTAGATACTAACCGATATATTTATCTTTTGTGTTCGTCAGAACACACGTATTGCGGGCATAGCTTAGTTGGTAAAGCGCGACCTTGCCAAGGTCGAGACCGCGGGTCCGAGTCCCGTTGCCCGCTCCGGTCTTAGTGATTCGTATGACCGATGCGGTGGGTTAGCCAAGCGGTTAGGCAGCGGCCTGCAAAGCCGTTTAGGCGAGTTCGACTCTCGTGCCCACCTCGCAAAGAATCTTTGGGCGATTGGCGCAGCGGCTAGCGCACTTCCCTGACACGGAAGGGGTCACAGGTTCAATTCCTGTATCGCCCACGCGCGACAGGCGATAGCAATTTGGGCGATTGGCGCAGCGGCTAGCGCACTTCCTTCACACGGAAGGGGTCATAGGTTCGATTCCTATATCGCCCACAGTTATGGATCCCCCCCTCCTGCATTTTCTCCCCAAATCAGATATATATCTGTTCTGTAACTGCAGCAGAAGCGGGCCATGTATCTTTCCCAGAACCAGAACGGCCGGGAACCGTGCTGTTCGTACAGTGTATATGCCGGTTGTCCGTATAAAGCACCATAATCTGTTAAGTTACACATATAAGTCCACGGTCCGCACCAGTAACGCGGTACCCAGAAAGAAAAGGACAGGCGATGTCGGAAGCATCCTCACTTATCCCTGTGGTTGTAGACGGAGAGCACAGGGAAGTGGAACCCGAGGTAACGGGTGTCCAGCTGTTTGAATCAGATAAAAATATTATTGCAGTGCGCATCAACGGGCAGCCCCGTGATCTTTACACCCCTCTCCATGCAGGCGATACTGTTGAATCCATTGCGCTTGACAGCGAAGACGGCCTTGCGATCATGCGCCATTCGGCTACGCATGTCATGGCCCAGGCTGTACAGGAGATATACCCTGATGCGAAGCTCGGTATCGGCCCTGTTATAGAAGATGGTTTCTATTACGATTTTGGCGTGGAGCACCCTTTCACACCGGATGATATCAAAGAGATCGAAAAGCATATGCAGCGCATCATCAAATCCAGTCAGAGCTTCAGGCGCCGCACGGTTACGGAAGCGCAGGCCCGTGAGGAAGAGGCAGGGCAGCCTTATAAACTTGAGCTTATTGAGGCTGCTGAAGATGCGATCAATGCCGGTGAAGATACGGCGGTATCCCAAGGCGAACTGAGCATGTATGACAATGTTGACCGCGACGGTACCATTGTATGGACAGACCTGTGCCATGGCCCGCATTTGCCTAATACGCGGTATATCAAGGCTTTTAAACTTCAGCGTGCTGCTGCCGCGTACTGGCGCGGGGATGAGAAGAACCCCATGCTCCAGCGTATTTACGGCACAGCATGGGCTTCAAAAGAAGATATGAAAGCATATCTGCAGCGGCTTGAAGAAGCTGCAAAACGTGACCACCGCAAGCTGGGGGCCGAGATGGACCTGTTCTCCTTCCCCGATGAGATCGGCCCGGGGCTGGCAGTATTCCATCCCAAGGGTGCGGCGATCATCAATGCGATGAAGGAATATTCCCGCATCCAGCACAGGAAGAACCATTACTCTTTCGTACAGACCCCGCATATCACCAAAGGCGGGCTGTATGAAACTTCCGGGCATCTGCAGTGGTACAGGGATGGGATGTACCCTCCCATGCATCTGGATGAGGAACGTGATGCTGAGGGAAATATTGTGCGCGAAGGGTTTGATTATTATCTCAAACCCATGAACTGTCCGATGCATAACCTTATCTTCAAATCACGCCAGCGTTCATACCGTGAACTCCCGCTGCGGCTGTTTGAGTTCGGCACAGTTTACCGTTATGAGAAATCCGGCGTTGTACATGGGCTTACCCGCGTGCGCGGCCTGACCCAGGATGATTCGCATATCTACTGCACCCGCGAGCAGATGCGTGATGAGCTGAAAAGCCTGCTTTCCTTTGTCCTTGACCTCCTTAAGGATTTCGGACTGAATGATTTCTACCTGGAGCTGTCTACCAAAGATGAGCATAAATTCGTCGGATCGGATGAGATATGGGAGGAAGCAACAGATACGCTTGCCCAGGTCGCTGAAGAATCCGGGCTTGAGCTTGTCAGTGATCCCGGCGGCGCTGCATTCTATGGGCCCAAAATATCGGTACAGGCACGCGACGCGCTCGGGCGCACATGGCAGATGTCTACAATCCAGCTTGATTTCAACCTTCCTGAGCGGTTCGGGCTGGAATATATCGCGGCTGACGGGACACGCCAGCGCCCTGTGATGATCCACCGTGCGCTTTTCGGTGCAATAGAACGCTTCTTTGCTATCCTGCTCGAGCATTACGCCGGCGCTTTGCCTGCATGGATTGCCCCGGTGCAGGTGCTGGGCGTCCCCGTGGCAGATACCAGTACGGAATATCTGCGCGGCATCCTGGACCGTCTTGATGAAAGCCTTGTGCGCTGTGAGCTTGATGCTTCCGATGACCGTTTTGGCAAGAAAATCCGCAATGCGTCGAAATCGAAGGTCCCGTTCATCCTGATCGTCGGTGATGAAGACCGCGACAATAACGCTGTCAGCTTCCGTTTCCGGGATGGGAGCCAGCTCAACGGAGTCCCGGCTGACGATGCTGTTGCGTGGATCAACACAGCTATTGAATCCCATGCACAGATCAGTTCCGCTGCCGATTTCTGCGCCGTAACATCGGCCGTGCAGCCCGCAGGAATTCCAGCCGGTAGTGCGCAGTAAAGCTTGGAAACAGTCAGGACAGCAGGCGGCAGATTATGTTTGAGAAACTTCGTGGACCGTGGAGGAAAATCATCAGCCCTATAGCCCGCGCTCTGGTAAAGCTCTGCGTTACGGCAAATATGGTGACTATTGCCGGTGCTGTCGGCACCGCTTTCTTCGCAGTACTGACAGGGTTCACCGGATGGCTGCTGCCGGGGGCTGCCATGATCACTGTCATGGTGATCTTCGACTCACTGGATGGCACTGTCGCTGCCCAGAGCGGCGGAGGTACTGCCTTCGGCGCTTTCCTTGACTCGACCGTGGACCGTATCGCCGACTGGGCTGTCCTCCTTGGCGTTGCCATTTACCTTATCCGGCTAAAAGATTTCTGGACGCTGTGGCCGCAGATCGGTTTCTGGGCGGCACTCGTATCCATGATGACGGCATTTGTCACTTCGTATATCCGTGCCCGGGCCCAGTCTATAGGTCTGGATGCCAAAAACGGCATCGCCACGCGGTCTGACAGGCTCGTTATTATCCTTGTCGGCATGGGGCTTACAGGCATGGGGCTTCCCGTAGCTGTCCTTTCCTGCTTTATGGTGCTGCTGGCAGTGCTTGGTGCCGTCACGGTGGGCCAGCGCCTTTATACCGTTTATTCTTCAGCCAAAGAAAAAGGGCTGACTGAACATATGTAAGCCCGGCTGCATGCCGGCTAAGGAACAGGGGTGTCTGTATGCAGGACAGGTTTCTTATTTTTATTGCCAGGCATGCCCATAAGATGCCTGAAAGTGCCGTAAGGGCAGTTTTTGCTGTTTTGGCATGGATAGTATGGGCCCTGAGGCTTCCTCCGGTACAACAGCTTGAAAAGAATATCAGGCATACGCAGGCATTGAGGGATCCCCGGATCTCATACCGCCGTCTGAGGCATCTTTCGCGCCTGGGCGTCCAGTCGTATTTTGCTTATTTTGCTGAGGCGATGACAATAAAAGCACGCAGTGCTGAACAGATCAACGCCCGGGTCCGCATTGACGGCCCCTATGCTGAAGCTATCGCCCGGCAGCCCGCTGTTTCGGCATTCCCTGCCGCACTTGGGCACCAGGGCAACTGGGATTATGCAGCGTTATGGGCGTACGGCCATATCGCCCCTGTTGCAACCGTTACAGAGAACCTGAAAAATAAAGAGCTGCTTGATATATTCATCTCCATAAGGGAGAGCCTGGGGATAACCCTTTTTACCACAGGTGACAGGGATATTACAGAACGGCTCAAGAAGATTATGGGCAGCAGGTGTGTTATCGTCCCGCTTCTTGCTGACAGGGATCTGAGGCGGCATGGTATTTTTGTCAGGTTTTTCGACTCCTGTATCCGTGCGTCGGCGGGTCCGGCAGCCCTCGCTTTTGATATGGGTGTGCCGCTATACGTCGTCAATATCTACAGGGAACGGCTTGATGCAGTGCGGCGTCATGCAGCGCGATGCCGTTCCGGATATGTTTTATATATTTCAGGTGTTATACAGCCTGATTCGTGGAAAGGCATGGGCAGGACTGAAGCTTTGCAGCAGATCACCCAGGAGTGGGCCGCGATATATTCACAGGGCCTTGAGAAGCATCCGCAGGACTGGCATATGATGCAGCCTATTTTCCTTGAGGACCTTGATAAGGGCCGGCTGAGGTAAACTTGATACCAGTACGCTTATGCAGTATAACTGTGCCGGATATGTCACTGAACGAAGGTGGTACTGAGATGGTTGACGGCAGCCTTTTGCGCGAGGAGCATTCCCTCAGGGAAGAGCTTCCCACGGCGCAGCCCCTGCGCATAGGTATTATCTGCCCGTATTCTTTTGAGGCTCCGGGTGGGGTGCAGGCGCATGTGAAAGATTTCGCCGGGGAGCTGATATCGCGCGGGCATTCCGTATCAGTCCTTGCCCCCGGCCGCCGCACTAAAGATATGCCATTATGGGTACAGACTACTAATACGTCATTTGCCTTCCCGTACAACGGGTCTGTGGCCCATATCTCATATTTCGGCTTTGTAGGGAATACTGTCCGCAACTGGGTGCGGCAAGGCCATTTTGACATCATCCATGTGCATGAACCCGAGATCCCGAGCATCTCGCATAAGGTATTCTTCAGGGGCTTCTCCCATCCACCCATTGTTGCAACGTTCCACACGTCATTCCAAGAATACCCCCTTGCCCTTAAACTCTTTGAAAAATATCTGCATGACTATCTGAAAGATATCGATGAAGCAGTTTTTGTTTCCCCGTCGGCCCAGAAGATCGCTGTGCACTATCTGGACCGGAAGATACCTGTGCATGTCATCCCTAACGGTATCCATAAGAACGTATTTGTTTCTGCGCAGCCGCATGCAGTATGGCAGGGATCGCGGGATGCCCCGACAATAGGGTTCCTGGGGAGGATGAAAGAGGGGCGCAAGGGGTTCTCGGTTTTTGCACAGGCTATGCCTGCCATACTTGAGGAATTCCCCCATGCGCGGTTTTTATGCGCCGGCGATGGGAAGGATGAAGCCGGGCAGGTCTTATCCGCTTTGGGCAGCGGGGGAGATGGCCTCCGGGAACATGTTGAATTCCTGGGGAGGATCAGCGACTCTGATAAAGCCGGTTTCTACAAAAGCCTTTCTGTCTATGTGGCGCCTCAGACCGGAGGGGAGAGCTTCGGCATAGTCCTCGCCGAAGCCATGGCTGCCGGATGCCCCCTGGTGGCGTCAGATCTGCAGGCTTTCAAAGACGTTTCATGCAATGGCGCCTGTGCTGAGCTTTTCCCCAGCAGCGATCCCGGAAAACTTGCAGAAGCTGTGTGTACGGTGCTTAAAGATGATGCACGCCGCAGCTCTATGGTCAGGGCGGGCATGGCGCGGTCTGATGATTTTGACTGGGCAACTGTAACCGATGATATACTCAGCCTTTATTATGGCCTTGCCGGTACCGGGCAGGCGGCCGGCACATCCGTACTGCGCTAGCGTATGTCGGTGCGAAAGCATAGAATCGTTACGTTTAAAGACGCAGCATATTACCGTCAGGAGGAATATGTCAGGACATTCCAAGTGGGCCACTACCAAGAATAAGAAAGCTGCTATCGACGCCAAGCGCGGGAAGCTTTTTGCCAAGCTGATCAAGAATATTGAGATCGCTGCCAGGACTGGCGGCGGGGACCCTAACGGAAATCCCACACTGTATGATGCGATCGTTAAGGCGAAGAAAAGCTCTGTACCAGCTGACAACATTACCCGTGCAGTAAAGCGCGGTTCCGGTGAGGAAGCCGGCGGCGCCAATTATGAAGAGATCGTCTATGAAGGCTATGCCCCCGGCGGAATAGGCCTGATAGTGCAGTGCCTGACTGATAACCGTAACCGGGCTGCGGCAGATGTGCGCTCAACGCTTTCAAAGAATGGCGGATCGCTCGCCGAGAACGGTTCCGTCAGTTTTAATTTTGAGCGTAAGGGGCAGATCGTCGTCCCCTCTGAAGGTGTTGATTTCGATTCGCTGTTTGATATGGCAGCTGAGGCGGGTGCCGAAGATGTCGAGAATAACGGCGACACCTATATCGTCACAACCGCGCCGTCGGATGTGGTAACAGTCCGCAAGGTGCTGCAGGAGTCAGGTATTGATTATGATTCTGCTGAAACAACACTTGTGCCGTTGAACGAAGTTGATCTGGATCTTGATGCTGCTGTTAAAGTGAACAGGCTTATCGATGCTTTGGATGACCTGGATGATGTCCAGAATATTTATGCCAACTGGACTGCTTCAGACGAGGTGCTGCAGCAGCTTGAGGATGCAGAATAGGCAATGATCATCTGCGGAGTCGATCCCGGTCTTACGCGATGCGGAGTCGGCATAATAGAAGCCGGCAGTGCGCGCCGGCTTTCTTTTATCCATGTGGACGTGATACGCAGCTCCCCGCAGGATCCCCAGGATATCAGGCTGCTTGCGGTATTCAACGGCCTGTCGCAGAAATTTGGCACTTTCGTTCCGGATGTCGTGTCGATTGAGCGTGTTTTTGCTCAGGAGAACCGCAATACCGTGCTTGGCACCGCGCAGGCTGCGGGGCTTGCGATGGTTGCTGCTGCGCAGCGCGGTATACCCGTAGCGCTGCATACCCCGACTGAGGCAAAAATGGCTGTCACTGGCAACGGGCAGGCCAATAAACCCCAGGTGCAGGCTATGGTCGCCAAAATACTGTCCCTGAATGAGCCGCCTTCGCCCCCTGATGCCGCAGATTCACTGGCCTTGGCGATATGCCACGCCCTGCGGCCGTCAGGCGCTATCCAGGGCGGTGAGAGGGAACAGCATCTTACTGCTGCACAGAAACAGTGGACAGATGCGGTGCGCAGCCTGAAAAGCAAAGGTGTCCGCCGCGACATGTAGACTATCGAACATACGTTCGAAAACAGGTGGAGTGCAGAATGATAGCTAGCCTTGAAGGAGACATCCTTGCTGTTGATGCCGACAGCATTGTTATTGATGTGAATGGGCTCGGTTTCAGTGTCCGGATGTCATCGCGCGATACGGCACGCCTCCATGCCGGCCAGCATGAGCGCATCATCACGCAGATGACAGTATCGCAGGATGCTATAGGGCTTTATGGGTTCACGGATACCCCTTCGAGAAAACTGTTCATGCAGCTTCAGAAAGTCAGCGGCATAGGGCCTAAAGTCGCTATGGCTATACTGTCAACATTATCTGTGCAGGACCTGTCAGCGGCAATACGTGATAATGATGTCACTGCCCTTACCAGGGCGCCCGGGCTTGGGAAAAAAGGCGCGCAGAAAATAATCCTTGAGCTGCGCGGTTCGGTTGACCTGGAGCTTTCAGACGGGTCTGCGCAGGAAGGTTCCTCGCCGCAGTCCGATGCGACAGACCATAATATCCAGCAGGTGGTGCTTGGCCTTGTCTCCCTGGGGTGGCAGCAGAAAGATGCTTATTCAGCAGCTAAAACAGCTGTCGGGCAGCTGGGCCTTGAAGAGCCTCTGGGCGATGACGATGTCCCCCGCGTTCTGAGGGCAGCCCTGAGCGATCTGGACAGGGGGCGTTAATGGCATCCTACAATAATAACCAAAACAGAGGGCCTTCTTCTGACAGCTGGGCTGCATCTGAGGAAGGCTGGCAGAACCCTGATGCTGCCGAAGAATCGCTGCGTGTTATTTCTGCCGTTCCGCAGGATAATGAGGGGATCAGCGATGAAGAGCTCCGTCCGCTGTCTCTGGATAACTTTATCGGACAGCCCCGGCTGAAGGCCCAGTTGGCGCTGTTCCTCAATGCTGCACAGAAACGCGGCGTTCCTCCTGACCATATACTGCTTGCAGGCCCCCCGGGGCTGGGCAAAACGACGCTTTCTATGATCGTTGCAAGGGAACTGGGGGTACCGATCCGTGTAACGTCAGGGCCTGCTATCCAGCATGCGGGCGATCTCGCCTCTATCCTCAGTTCCCTTGATGAAGGCGAAGTTTTATTTATTGATGAGATCCATCGCCTCCCCAGGGCAGCAGAGGAACTCCTGTACATTGCCATGGAAGATTTCCGCGTAGATGTTATGGTAGGAAAGGGACCCGGCGCTTCATCCATACCTCTGACGCTTCCGCGTTTTACGGTTATTGGCGCTACGACCCGCGAAGGTATGCTCCCTTCCCCGCTGCGCGCGCGTTTTGGGTTCACTGCCCATCTTGACTATTATCCCAAATCCGAGCTGGAGCTTCTGGTGAAGCGTTCTTCAGCAGTACTCGACCTGTCCATTGACGATGAAGCTGCCAGAGAGCTCGCAGTACGGTCAAGGGGGACGCCTCGTGTGGCCAACCGCCTTCTGCGCAGAGTGCGTGACTGGGGGATAGTCCACGATCTGGGCATGATCGATGCCCAGTCTGTGATCTCTGCCCTGGAGCTGTACCAGATCGACAAAGAGGGGCTTGACCGCCTTGATATTGCAGTCCTGAATGCGTTATGCAGGCAGTTCGGCGGCGGGCCTGTGGGCCTGAATAATCTGGCTGCTATGGTAGGTGAGGAAGCGGAAACCGTGGAAACCGTGTGCGAGCCGTACCTGGTCCGCGAGGGGTTCCTCATCCGGACGCCACGCGGGCGTGCCGCAACTAAGAGAGCATGGCAGCATCTCGGGCTTACGCCCCCTGAAGATGATGTCTCAATTTTGTTTTAGAATTTACTGAGGTAAGTTAGCCGTTCGCAGTTACTGCGAATTCCCTGAATGGGGTTCCAGCCAGGGCGCTGGCAGATCGAAATAGGAGTTTTCATGAATAGCTTCCAGCCTTCAACATTGATCCTTCTTGTGCTGATCATCCTTATGATCGCCCTTATGTGGTGGACGTCACGCAAACAGAGGTCCCAGCAGAATAAAATACAGGATTTCCGAAAGGCGCTGAAACCGGGTGATGAAGTTGCTACCGTAAGCGGGCTTCTGGGCACTGTGCGTTCCGTTGACCTTGACCATGATGAAATAGTTATTGATTCTGAAGGGTCACTGTCCAAGTGGAGGATACAGGCGATCACCGAGCCTCCGGTGCGTCCTGCATATATTTCTGATGATGAAGTCGATGAAGAGGGCAATCCGCTTCCCAAAAAGGAAGACGGGACCGGCCAGGGTAAGACGGACAGCACTGATACCACGCCTTCAGAGGACGCGGATCAGAAAAGCTTTGAAAGCCAGCCTTCCCAGACGGATGGCAATAACTAAATAAACCTTCGCGGAGGATAGCACATGCCAGCAAATGATATCAGCTTTTCGCCGGTTGCAGGAGTATCCGGTGAAGATGCTCAGTATCTTGGGTCTCTGATCAGGACTGTCCCGGGATTCCCTTCGGAGGGTATACTGTTCAGGGATTTCATGCCTGTTTTTGCTGACCCGCGGGGTATGCGCATCCTTGTTGATGCATTAGTCAGTTCGCTTCCTGTGCCTGCGGATGATTTCGATTATATCGCGGGCCTTGAGGCAAGGGGGTTCCTGCTGGGCACGGTACTCGCCCAGCGCCTGGACAAAGGATTCATAGCAGTTCGGAAGGCAGGGAAACTGCCTCCTCCTGTAATCAGCCAGTCCTATACGCTTGAATACGGCAAGGCAACTATGGAAGTCGAGAAAGGGCTCGTCAGGCCGGGCTCAAAGGTGCTTATTACGGATGACCTTGTTGCAACAGGAGGTACGGCATGGGCTGCAATGAAGCTGTTTGAGTCGAGCAAATGCGCTGTTGCCGGTTTCAGCTTTGTTATGAAGCTTGACGGCCTTGACGGTTACGACCGCATTGCAGGATATCCTGTATCGGCGTTATTCTCTATGCCTGCTTAAGCCGGATGCCTATGATGAGTGAACGGAAACAACCGCATCCCAGGACAGCACAGTCTTCAGCAGGCGTTTCAGGCAGCCCTGATGTGGAAAGTGGGACAGCTGGCGGCCCTTTCCGTCCCGTTCTGAGAGGTATACTGACTGCAGCCGTATCTTATGGCCTGTTCGCGGTTTCCGTTGTTCTCCTCACCTCGCTGTTACTCCTCATTATAGGTATGGAAACGCACACACAGCCGGCTAATTATGCAATGCAGGTGAGTGCAGCATTCCTTTTGCTGTCCCAGGGGATTGGGATCACCTATGCAGGGCTTCCTGTAACTTTTGTGCCATTAGGGTTCATTTTTATCTGGATCATCCTCATCAGGGCATGCGGACGGCGTTTCCATATAGACCCAAGAGGATTCCTGGCGGGAAGCTGCGTATGGATCATTTTTACCGCTGTCCTGCTCTGGAGGGCGCAGGATTTCGTCGCAATAAGCATCTGGCGCGCTGTACTGTACAGCTGGCTGGTTTTTGCCTGCGGCTGCCTTCTCACTATTGACAGGAAATCTCCCCTTTTCCGGCGGGCGAGAAAAAGCCTTATGCAGAAGACTTCTGCGACTTTGCGCAGGACGGTCCTGCTCGGTATAAGACTTGCAGTGCGTTTTCTTATTGTCCTTTCTGTGCTTTCATTCGTTACCGTACTGATATGGATAATACTGAATTTCCGCTCAATGGGCAAAGTCATGTCCTATGTTTCCATGGGGCCGGCGTCAGCAGTTATCACGACCGCAGTGAGCCTTGGCTGGCTTCCTAACCTTATGGTCTGGGCATTATCATGGCTGCTAGGCTCAGGTATTGTTATCGGTAATGTAGGGGTATTTACTTTGTGGGAAAGCGGATCAACGGCTCTGCCGGTCATCCCCGTTTTCGGAATACTGCCGAAATCGCTGTCATCCCAGAACGTCATTATAGCCATTCTTATTATCCCAATCATCATTGCTTTTCTCCTGGGGCTTCAGACCATATCGTCGCGCAGAGGATTCAACCTTTTTTCCGGGAGGGATATCAGGCAGGAGGATACGGAGCTTAAGCTGCCGGGTATCATAGGACAGGCATCCCACGACGGCCATAATGATGGGGAAGAGGCAGGTTTGGAGACAGCTGCAGATCCGGATCCGGGTGCGGACCAGGAGGATCATGGCACCGCCAGACAGGACTATCCCCGTTCCGCGGCTGTCGGGACTGCTGTCATAGCGAAGCTTGTTGATTTCGCCTATGCTGCAGGTGCTTTTGTTGTTGCTATTATCACAGTTATCTGTGTAAGTACCCTGTTCTATATGCTGTCATCGGGTTCACTGGGTGTAAAAAATCTGGCATATGTTGGAGTCAACCTGTCTGATTCCCTCAGCGTTACAGGAAGGCCGCTGGTGTGGGGGCTTCTGGCGTCATGGCTGCTGTCCCTTGGCATTGTATGCGGGCAATATCTGTTTGACTTTCTGGGGATGAAGAATAGGGGTAATAAGGATAAGGATACTGCAAACTCAGCAGATCCCCAGAAACCTCACAGTACCGGAGAAACCGCTCAAGGAGGGCATAATGGCTGATCCGCACCGTCCCATACACAGGGTTATCGTCTCTGTTTTCGATAAAAAAGGCCTTGAGACGCTTGCAGAAGCATTCATAGCTGCCGGCACAGAAGTTGTTTCTACCGGTTCGACTGCGCTGCGGCTTGAGGAACTTGGGGTAGAAGTAACTCCCGTAGAAAAAGTGACGGGGTTCCCTGAAAGCCTTGACGGCCGCGTAAAAACACTGGATCCGCATATCCACGCCGGGATACTTGCCGATATGGAGAACCCTGGCCATGCCGGACAGCTGGAAGCCCTAGGCATAAAAGCTTTTGATGCGGTGATAGTCAATTTGTACCCTTTTGCTCAGACAGTACGGTCAGGGGCCGGCGAGGCAGCTGTTATTGAAAAGATCGATATAGGCGGCCCGTCCATGATCCGCGGTGCCGCAAAAAACAGTTCCAGTGTTGCAGTTATCACTGATCCTCAGGATTACTCCCTCGCTGCTGAACGTATATCGGACGGGCGCGGGTTTACCCTACGGGAACGGCGTGCTCTGGCTGCGAAAGCATTTGCCTGCACTGCGCAGTATGATGCCGCTATTGCGCAGTGGTCGCGCGGACAGTGGGGCGGCCGGACTGAAAAAGGTGAAGGCGGAGAAGCTGAGGTGCCCGCAGTTTATCCAGCTGCCTACACCCGTACATGGGATCTGGCGCATACTCTGCGATATGGCGAGAATCCGCATCAGAGTGCGGCACTGTATTGCGATCCTCTGGCACTCAATAATTTTGCCCATGCCCGGCAGCTTAACGGCAAACCTATGAGCTATAACAATTATGTTGATGCTGATTCAGCGTGGCGCAGTGTGTGGGACTTTCCGCACCGCATAGCCGTTGCCGTTGTCAAGCATTCGAACCCCTGCGGCCTGGCGATTGGTGCGGACGTGGCTGAGGCACATCGCAAGGCCCACGCCTGCGATCCTATGAGTGCCTACGGGGGTGTTATTGCAGCTAACAGTACAGTGACGCTGGCAATGGCCCGGCAGGTCAAACCGGTATTTACTGAGGTAATAGCGGCACCCGGATATGACCCGGAGGCACTTGAACTTCTTAGAACAAAGAAGAACCTGAGAATACTTGAAGTGTCCGCACCGCCGGAAAATACACAGCAGCTGCGGGTGATAGACGGAGGGCTCCTTATCCAGTCGGAAGACCATATTGATGCATATGGGGATGACCCTGGCAACTGGATACTTGCCGCAGGGCAGGCCGCTGACGGCCAGACGCTTGAAGACCTGGAATTTGCATGGAGGGCTGTACGCAGTGTAAAATCCAATGCTGTCCTTATTGCCCATGATGGTGCGACAGTCGGCATTGGCATGGGGCAGGTTAACAGGGTAGATTCCAGCCAGCTTGCTGTTACACGGGCAAATACGCTTGCTGACGGGGCAAACCGCACCAACGGCGCAGTTGCGGCTTCCGATGCATTCTTCCCCTTCCCTGACGGGATGCAGATCCTTGCGGAGGCCGGGGTAAAAGCTGTTGTACAGCCGGGCGGCTCGATCCGGGATGAAGAAGTATTCCAGGCGGCACAGGAAGCCGGTGTTACGATGTACGTGACAGGGACGCGCCATTTCTTCCACTGATCCGGGTTATTGCTTAGGTATCCGCATAGATTATAACAGTTTAAGAGGTTATATGGGCCGCAGAAAACAGCATCCTTTTGTTTCTGAATCGCAGGAAGGCAAGCCGTGGTTTGAATGGCTTCTTGCTGCTATGGTGCTTTTGGCATGTGCAGCAGTATTTTTCCGGTATGCCGCAGCAGGGACTTTTATTATTGCGGGGACATCCATTATCTCGGCGATAATACGTCTTGTTATGCGCGATAAAAGCCCGTGGAAAGTGCGTTCAGCAGGGTTTGACAGCTTTATCGGCCTGTCTTTAGGGGTTGGGCTGATCATTACGTATATCAGCATTATGATGATCTCATAGTTTTATAGTTGTGGGGAGCCTATAACAGACTCCCCACATAAAGAGTTATGGAATATTACTGCGAAGATCAGCTCTCGGAATCAGGTTTTCCCTCAGCATCCCCGTCAGCGGCATCATCCGTATTGCCGTTTTCGGAGCTGTCCCCGGTATCGGCCTGTTCTACGATGATCGTTGTCCCGCCGGTACTGTCTGAGCTATCCTGCTCCGCAGTGTTATCAGAGCTTTTATCAGTCTCAGAAGCCGGGGCATTCTGCTCTTCGAACTGGATCTCCCGGTAGATTGCGTCGTCATTGGCGTGGACGGAATCGTGGATGATCACGACAAGGGCCGCTACCGCTGAAGCCAGAAGGGCAGTAACCCAGAACACCCATAACTGTTTAAGCGGGGACGGATCAGTAAGCCCCTTTATCTGGGCAAAAATAGCGATGCCTGTAGAACGGGCAGGGTTAAGGCCAGCATGGTCGAACGGGTATGTAACCAGAGCCCCAAGGCCATAAACCATTGCCATAGCCATACCGTATTTACGTGTAGCAAGGCCGTTATGGTTTGATGTTGCCAGGTAAGCTGCCACGATCACAAGGACAGCGATGACTTCAAGCACGATAGTCCAGCGCATATCGAAAGTTGTCAGATTCGAGTAAACGGTAGGCAAAGAAAGGAATTGCTGCGTCCCCTGGTCATACAGGTTAGCCATATGCGCAATGAATCCTACACTTGGGAAGCCGGTGTTTGTTATCGGTGTGGGCGCCATGAATACCGCTATAGCTGCGGCTGCAGCCCCTCCAAGCAGCTGAGCGATGATATACAGCAAGGCATCAAGCCAGCTGATACGTGCTGTCAGAGCAGCAGCAAAAGTGACTGCAGGGTTTATCTGTCCGCCTGAAACTTTCCCGAAAACAATAGCGGTTGTGCCGTATGCTGCAGCGAGGGTGAGAGCTGCTACTATAGCCATGAGTCCAGGGATCTGATTGTTTGCAGGGCCTAACAGCCCGGTAACAATAAGCGTTATGAATATAACGAAGAAAGATCCTGCGAATTCTGCGCCAACCCTCACAGGCAGCGATGCCGGGGCATGCTTGGGTCTGTCAGAAGAATATACCAGGGTTTCAGTTGTATCAGTCATATATTTCCTCAGTTTTCTCGAAAGGTGATCCGGCAGCCTCTGCTGATATTCAGCACGGGGCAGGCCGAAAATTACAAACCGTTATGACTGGAAACATCATAGCAGCTGCGCAGCCCAAAAACTGAAATGCGGAATGACGGTATCCCGTGTAAAATTATAGTGTTCGATAAATCAAGGTAACGGTCACGTTGGGAGAACGATGCCACATCACTACAGCCGCGCGCAAAAGGCGCATCAGGAATCTCAGGAAGGTATCCGCCTTCAGAAAGTATTAGCCCAGGCCGGTTTCGGCTCACGCAGGAAATGTGAGGTAATGATAACTGACGGCCGTGTTGAGGTTGACGGCGATCTTGTTACTGAGCTCGGGGTGCGTGTTGATCCGCAGCATCAGGAGATCAGGGTCGACGGGTCGCGTATACATATTTCCGATAAGCATATAACGCTGGCGCTGAATAAGCCGCGTAAGGTGCTGTCAACGATGGATGACCCTAAAGGGCGGTGGACTCTGCGCGATATCGTCGGCGATAAATATGAACGGATTTTCCATATGGGAAGGCTGGATTATGATTCCGAAGGCCTTATCCTTATGACGGATGACGGTGAGCTGGCCCAGCATACCATGCATCCCAGGTATGAAGTTGAAAAAACATATATTGCTACCCTTGAAGGGCATATTGGGGGGAATGTGTGCCGTCGTCTGGTGCGTACAGGCATACAGCTTGATGATGGATGGATAAAACTTGACCATTGTTCGATTGTCACCCAGAACAGGGAGCGCTCGGTCGTCAAGGCAGTTATCCATTCAGGGAAGAACCGCATTGTCAGGCGTATTTTTGGGGCTGCCGGATTCCCGGTTACACAGCTGCTCCGTACACAGATTGGCCCAATCCGGCTTGGTGACCTGAAATCAGGGTCCTACAGGGTGCTTTCCGCTGCAGAAGTCAATGCATTGCATAAGGCGGTAGGGTTATGATAACGGTTGCGATCGATGGGCCTTCCGGGGTCGGGAAGTCCAGTACTTCCCAGGCACTTGCCCGGCATTTCGGGTACGCATATTTGGATACGGGGGCGATGTACCGTGCAGCGGCATGGTGGTGCCTTGAGCAGGGTGCTGACTTGAATAACCTTACTGAGTGTGATGAGCAGCATATCACTGAACTGGTTTCACAGTTCTTTACCGAAGGCCATTTTTCAATCTCGCTTGACCCTTCGCATTGTGATATTTTCAGCGACGGTAAAAGTATAGATACTGATATCCGTTCTGCCAGGATATCTTCGCAGGTCTCGGCAGTATCCTCTATAATCCCGGTACGGCATCTTCTGATTGCAGCGCAGCGTGCTTATATTGATGCGGAAAAAGCGGAGGGGTCTTTTTCTCACGGTGCCGGGATCGTTGCTGAAGGGCGCGATATTACCACTGTTGTTGCCCCTGATGCTGACGTGCGTGTCCTTCTGACTGCACGTGAAGAAGTACGCCAGGCACGGCGTGACCTTCAGCGCAGCGCCGGCTCCGCAGGCTTCGGCACGGGCAGTAATTTTGATATTTATGGCGGCAATGCCGACAAAGATGATATTGCTGCGCGGGATGCTAAAGACTCAAAAGTCACAGCGTTTATGCATGCCGCTACGGGGGTCACTACTGTTGATAATTCTGATCTGACTTTCGAGCAGACCCTTGAAAAGCTTATAGGGCTGGTTAATGAAGCAATAGACAGCAAACTGTACGACGATTATATCTCCCAGCTTGACGGGTACGAACTAGAAGAAGATGATAAGGCCCTTATTACTGATGGGCTGTCCAACGATGGGGAAGCTTCCGGGCAGGATGATGCCGCGGTCGGCGTGATTGCGGTTGTGGGACGCCCGAACGTGGGGAAATCCACGCTTGTCAACAGGATACTCGGGCACCGCGCGGCAATTGTTGAAGATACCCCGGGTGTTACCCGCGACAGGGTCTCTTATGATGCTGAATGGGCCGGCACTGACTTTAAGGTCGTTGATACGGGAGGCTGGGAAAGCGATGTTGAGGGCATAGAGTCAGCTATTGCTTCCCAGGCACAGGTCGCTATCGGCCTGGCTGATGCAGTGATCCTTGTTGTTGATGGCACTGTGGGGCTTACAAATACTGATTCCAGGATAGCCGCCATGCTCAGGGCTTCAGGTAAGCCTGTCACAGTTGCTGTGAATAAGGTTGATACCCTTGAGGCTGAATATGAGGCTGCGGAGTTCTGGAAGCTTGGTTTAGGGGAACCCCAGCCGATTTCCGCCATGCATGGGAGGGCAGTAGGGGATCTGCTTGACACTGCTTTAGCTATGCTGGAAAGGGCTGAAAACAGGTCCGGGTATCTGGTCCCGGAAACTTTGCGGAGGGTTGCCCTCATCGGGAAGCCCAATGTCGGTAAATCTTCACTGCTTAATGAGCTGGCCCATGAGGCACGATCCGTAGTCCATGATGAGGCGGGGACTACACGCGACCCTGTTGATGAGATCGTCACTATCGGCAATGATGACTGGCTTTTCATCGATACTGCAGGGATCAAAAGGCGCCTGCACAAACAGACAGGCGCTGATTACTATTCAAGCCTGAGGACGCAGGCGGCTATAGAACGTTCTGAGCTGGCCCTGGTGCTGTTTGATGCATCCGAGCCCATATCGGACCAGGATCTGAAGATCATGAGCCAGGCTGTGGATGCCGGGCGCGCCATCGTCCTCGTATTCAATAAGTGGGATAAGCTTGATGATTTTGGCCGCCAGCGTCTTGAGCGTTTGTGGGAAACCGAATTTACCAGGGTTTTGTGGGCTCAGCGTGTGAATTTATCGGCAAAGACCGGATGGCATACCAACCGCCTTCTTAATGCGATGAATACAGCACTGTCCTCTTGGGATCAGCGTATCCCTACAGGCAAGCTCAATTCTTTCCTGGGACAGCTGCAATCGGCTCATCCCCACCCGCTGCGGGGAGGGAAGCAGCCCCGGATACTTTTTGCCACACAAGCGGCTACGCGACCGCCCCGTTTCGTTATTTTTGCTACAGGCTTTCTCGAGCATGGGTACCGCCGCTATATTGAGCGGTCTTTGCGGGAAGAATTCGGTTTTGAGGGAAGCCCTATACAGATATCTGTCAGGATCAAAGAAAAGAAACGGCGTTCATAATGACATATGGCATTCATGCGACACGAAAGTTAACGGTTGTGATAGTCTGTTAACCGTGCTTGCAAGTATTCCGTTTATTCTGCGGGATGATTGAAAGTACTTAGTTCGGGCCATAGCGCAGCTTGGTAGCGCACTTGACTGGGGGTCAAGGGGTCGCGGGTTCAAATCCCGCTGGCCCGACTGGTATAGCGAAGTGAAGATAAGTGAGAAACCAAAGGGGACAGTATGGTCCGAATTGCGATAGGAAAACTTACAGACAGGCTGAACAGTGAAATATCTGCTGTTGAAAATGAGATAACGCTTGCCCAGCAGCAGATCAACAGCCTTTCTATGTCTCTGTCCCAGCATGGTCTGAGGGGGAAAGCTTTCACGGCTATCCAGGAACGTTTAGACAGTGAATGTCTCGTAGCAAAAGCCCACTATATTTTTTTAATAGAGCTGCTCTCAGCAGACAGGAAGAACCTGCAGGCCTCAGATAAGCTTATTCCGTCAGATATACAGCTGAATGTCGTAGACAGGGAAGACCTTGACAGAAGGATACAGAACCTGAATTCCCTGCAATCAGATTCGTTACGATCTAATAGGACCGGGGCAAACCCTACCTTCGGAGGACGTGTAATCAATCCGCCCAATCCATTTGCTGCTTTGTCGATAGGTAAAATGTTGCGCGCTGTTCTCATGTCAGCAGCAGAAGTAAAAGATATCTTAGAAGAATACCTGTATTCGACAAATAATATCTATGATCCTGTCGTCAGTATGTGTGCTGATAACGGACTGATTTCACGCATTACAAAAGTTGCAGATGCTGCAGCCATGACAGGCAGCTGGAATAGTCCCGGCCTTTCAGCTTTACGATACGAAGTCAGCAAAGCATATAATGATACCCGTATAAAGCAGTCTGATGAAGCTATTGATAACAACGTGAAAGATCCGGGCGAGCGGCAGCGCCTTAAATATACGGCACATCGTGTATTAGCGGATGGCAATATCGCTGCTGAAGAGATCTATCATAACGGCAAACTTGACAGGGATGCCGCGCTATGGTTTTCCTATATGCCGAAAGGCTTCTTCAATGATGAAGATATGGGGCATATAAGCCACGCCCTTTATGCGATGTATGATGATGCCGCTGCCGATTATGCGAAGCATAAGGAGGTAGACAAGAAGTACGTGCCTCAGGGGATAAAAGATCTTCAGTATTTCCTTGATATCCAGATGCATCATGATTATGATAAGTTTGCCCGGGCATTCGATATCTCAACATCCACAGTAAATGGGCAGAGGAATACAGTGGCTACGCCAGCAGCTGGAAGCAGATGGAAAAGTTCTGCTTTTCTTGGTGATTTTGCTGCGTATCTGTCGCGCAGCGGGCAGCAGGATAATGTCTATAAGCCAGATTCCGGCCTGTGGTCCATATACCGTCGCATCCAGGAACGTGTGGCATCCATTGTGACTCAAATCAATGCGATGGCATCCAGAGGGGTCTGGACACGTCGGGGGGACCCCTTAACTTTTGATTTTACCGTGCAAAGCGGGGGTATCGAAAATATTGATGCAGATTATGTCACTGTCAGTGTTAATGGCCTTGTTGGAGATGACTCCTATCCACGTATAAGCGGGGGCAATACCGACAGTGTTTGGGAGAATGTTTCCATGTCTATTGTCGGGCGTCCTTCCGGAGTTTACCAGTTATTGGGTTTCTTAGTCGGGAATTATAATAAAAAAAGTACTGCAGAATTGGATGCTTTAGGGAGTACTCAAAAATGGTTAGTTGAAGAAGGTATGAACAAGTTTATTGAAAAAGCCTTCGTTCACGGCAAGAATATCACTCCGTATATCGGGGCAGTGCTTAGTTTGCTGGACATTGCTATTGATTATGTCGAGGAGAAGAATGATGAATCTGACCGGCAGGCTTTATGGGATAAACTTGTTAAAAATATATCTATATCTAATGCTCTAAGTAAAAACCCCTTCTTTGAGGACTGTTCCATGAGCATAGGCAGCGATTTGAGCTACAGCAGCGATGGCAAAGATGCTCTCAGCTATGAGAGACCTGTATTGAAGGTTGACAGGCTATGGCTGGAGGAGGCTATCCGCCAATATAATACTGAGAATCCAGATAATAAAGTATCAGAACAGGAAGTTTCAAAAGGCCTAAGGAATAACTTCACGGCTGTTGTTAAAGACAGTGCACAGGGAGATACGAATTTTGCTGAGACTACAAAGCCCAAACACCCTCAAACTTCCCTAGGACGTTTTCTTCAATGGCTGAAGCAGCCTGCTAAGCTCAAATACACGCAAGGCGACAAATCTGGTCAATTTGTTCCTCTTTCAAAGACAAAGAGGAACTGGTCTTATATTAAAGATCCTTTCGATGATGCGAGGTTTGCAAAATGAATAGTAGTTTACTAAGAAATATGCGGTATAAGCATGCAGTCTTATTGGGATTGTTAATTTTTATAGTTGCAGTCGGCGTAATTAGTATTGTAATAGCTACCGTTTTGCAGGATAAGCAGAAGCAGGAACAGGAATATCGTAGGCAAATACAGTCTTCATTGCAAAGCCAAGCTTTATTTATGGAGAACAATATTCTTTTAGGGCAGGAGGGAAGGGCTTTCGTAACTAAATATAGGTATGGGGAGGGTGTGGGCACCGAATATAAGAAATATACGTATAAATGCGGGAAGTACTATACATGTACAGGTTTTATTTTCACTGATCGCGCAAAAACTGTTTTGAATAGTGCATTAGGACAGTATTATAATGAAACAGGTATAAAACATACTTTTACAGTACAGCAAATAGAAGAAAGTTTAAAAACTCCTTCATATATTTATAAACGTTTTACTGAAATTGAGGTGTCAGATATTGAACCGCCTCTTATTATCAGACGTTTTCTTCAATGGCTGGCCCAACCTGCTAAACTCATATATACTACTGATAGCGCCAGCGGCAAGCACAAAGCAGGCGATGCGGTTCCGGAAGGCAGGTTTGGCTGCAATTGGGATTATCTTAGAGCGCCATACGATAACACGAGGTTTGTGAAGTGAGTGGGGTGTCGTGGGTTGTGAGGCGTAGAAGGACTGTTTTGACGGGTCTTCTGGTTGTTGTGCTGTTTGTTTTTGGTATAGGTACTGTTGGTTCTGCTGCTGTTTTACAGTATAGGCGGCATGAGGCTCAGGAATACCATCAGCGGGTGCAGAGGTCTTTGGAGGTCCAGTCGGGTAGTACCTGGATTTACCTTAATAAATATAAAGGTGGGGCTTTTGAACCGGATGATCCGCCGGGGAGTAATCCTGATGCTGAGTTTAAGGAATTTGTGTACAAGTGCGGAGGTTCTTATACGTGTACAGGTTTCTCATTTACTGCGAAGGTTAGGCCTTTCCTCAAGGCGGCATTAGAGCAGTATGCTAAAGAGGTTCAGGGTAAAGATATACCTACTATCAGGAAGATTGAGGATAGTGTGGGCCATCCTGCTTATGTTTTTGCCCCTTATGATTATTCTTCAGGAACCCCTAAAACCAGACCTCCGGCCAGTGTAAAAAGGTTCCTGTCATGGCTGGCCCAACCTGCTAAACTCATATACACTGTGGACATAGGGGATATTTATAAAGCAGGGGATGAGGTCCCGGAATCTTATAGCAAGAACAATTGGCAGTATATTAATTATCCTTCGCCTGGAACGAGGTTCGCAAAATGAGCAGCGAAGACAGGCGTTACGAATATATGCAGAAACTGTCACATGAACTTGACATGCAGCAGGACGGGATCGATCAGGAGCGCAAACGCCTTATCCGTGAACAGCAGGAAACTGAGGACTACTTCCAGGAAGTCCGTATTGCTCTGAACGAGGAGCTGGATAAGCTGCCTCGCCGGTTTTCTTCTCAGATCCAGTCCTGTATTGACAGTTTTGAAGCAGAGGTGCGTGAAACTGAAACACAGTTTGACAGCAGTCTCCAGTATCTGAAAAAACTTCGTAGTGATATTTACGATGATTATATAAGAAAGAGGGATTCATACCATGCCGAGTGAAACAATAACAGTATCGGCTGATAACGGCGCAGGCGCACTCCAGGCCCTTGGCAATGCTGAAGAGTATGGCTCATTCCGCCTGAAAGGGCTGGCGGAGGCCTCCGTCTCTGTCAAGGCAGCGTCAGACCACGATAATATGGCAGATACTGTTTCGCATGCCATGTCTTCATTCGCTGACGCCCGGGTGCAGGACAGGAAAGCTATCTCCAGTGCGGTCGCGGCCCTTGGCAATGCAGACAGGGTGGCTGCATACCATATATTAAGCGGGGAGTAACAGGAAAACTGGTAAAACAGCTGCGCCGCGACAATTCTGGCTGCTTTTTTGCTTATCTGAGGATTATCCGTTAAAATTGGTGAGGTTAATCCTGATGAGAGGTATCTATGACTGGTAAGTCCTTTGAAGCATGTGCGCAGAAGATGCGCGACAGTGAAATGAGCGAAGTTGCCGTTGAACAGTTCAAAAGGCTGTATGATGTGTGGCAAAACGATGAACAGGAATGGATCCGTGAGTCAGAGATAGAACCGATGGACAACATCCGCCATATCGGCGATATCCATGATACTATAAGCCACAAGGTAACAGGCAAAGCCCTCGCGAAGACGGCTATGCTCAAGCTCAACGGAGGGCTTGGCACATCAATGGGGCTCCAGGGGCCGAAATCCCTTCTTCCCGTGCGGCGCCATAAAGCACGCCAGATGAATTTCTTGGATATCATCCTGGGGCAGGTGACTACTGTGCGCCAGCAGCAGGGGGTCAAGCTGCCGCTTACATTTATGAATTCGTACCATACGTCGAAGGAATCTATTGCGCGGATACGCCGTAACCGTAATTTCCATCAGGACGAGATCCCTATTGAATTCCTTCAGAACCGTGAACCCAAGATTGTAGGTGCAACGGGCGCACCCGTATCGTTCCCCAGCGACCCTGACCTTGAATGGTGCCCTCCCGGGCATGGGGATGTTTTTACGTCGCTGTGGGAATCAGGGCTGCTGGATGTCCTGCAGAATGAAGGGATGGAATATCTGTTCATTTCCAATTCCGATAACCTTGGTGCCCGGCCTTCAAGCACAGTTTCAGGGGCATTCGCCCAGTCAGGCGCATCGTTTATGGTCGAGGTCGCGCGGAAAACTGATGCCGACCGGAAAGGCGGCCAGATCGTCCGCAGCAGGCAGACCGGCTGCCTTATGCTGCGCGAGATGACGCAGGTGCATCCGGATGATAAGGAAGCTGCAACGGATGTCAATATCCATCCGTTCTTCAATACCAATAATATCTGGGTCCGCATCAGTGCGCTGAAGAAGCTGCTGAAAGAGCATAAAGGCATATTGCCGCTCCCCGTGATCCGCAACCTCAAAACTGTTGACCCTACTGATCCGTCTACCCAGAATGTGATCCAGCTGGAAACAGCTATGGGGGCGGCAGTATCGCTTTTCGAGGATGCAGTATGCGTAGAGGTGAGCCGTTCCCGTTTCCTTCCCGTCAAAACGACAAATGACCTTGTTATCCTGCGGTCTGACCGTTTCCATCTGACTGATGCTTTTGAAATGGAAGACGGGAATTATATCTTCCCTGATATTAATTTAGATACACGGTATTATAAGAATATCGAAGACTTCGATGAGCGTTTCCCTTATTCCGTGCCGTCTCTTGCTGCAGCGAATTCCTTCACCGTTGAAGGTGACTGGACTTTCGGCAAGGATGTCCACTGCTTCGCAGACGCGCATCTGTCCGATCTGGGGAGGCCGTCATATGTGCCCAATGGAAGCTTCGTAGGACCTCAGGGGATCGAGTCAGATTCATGGCAGTAGGGCAGGGATGCTATAAGCATAAAAGAATTTAAAATCCAATGTGTGTTTTGTGAAAAAACATACTAAAATAGAGTAGGAGTGTGCGTAATGCAATGGAAAAATATGTATGCGTATACTTCGGCCGGAGAATTATAAATTGACAGTGAAAGAAAGTACAACTCGAGGACATATGGCTGAAGGACCAACGAACGGCAGGCGCCGGTTTTCCGATAAATGGGGGAAACATGAGCTTGATGTACTCGCCGTGTTATCATCGGCTTTTCCCCAGTGGCTGACATCGCGTCAGATTGCGCAGCGCGTTAAAGCTTATGCTGATTCTTATGGGGAACTGGCAGATCAGGCTGCAAAAGCTGCATTTGCAAAGCAGTTCCAGCGTGACCGTGCCAAGCTGACGGCGATGGGTATAGCTATTGAATCGCGCCAGCCCGAATATTCGTCAAAATCTGAAGGGCAGGATTTTGCTTCTTACCGGCTCCAGCTGGGTGATGAGCCGCGCATCATGACCCAGTTCAAGCCTGAAGACCTGCCTCTTCTGGCTGCTGCAAATTATCTGGCAAGGTCGGTCTTTGCGAATGAACAGGAAAATGCTCAAAGGGCAAAGGAAATCCAGCACAAGAGCCGCAGCACGCCGCGCCTGGCGCAGACCCCTACGCCTGGGCTGGGCCTTGACTCGATCGCACCTGGCCTGGGGACTCAGAAAATACCGGAAGTCCTCACTAATATAGTTGATTCACGCCGGTTCGCTGCAACAGTTGAATTTGAGGGTGAAAATATCAATGTAGCATATACTGATTCCGATGATCTCGCTTCGTATATGCTTGACCACCCTGGTTCCCTTATCATTGAGCCTATAGAGGCGCGTGAAGCTTATAAGCGCCGCTTGTCGGCAGCGAAGGGATTTGAGCTGGCAGACCTGTCAGAATCCAAAGATGCGGTACCTGCGTCGCAGATCGAAGTCATGCCTGTTGATGAACTGCAGATAGACGATGATGAGCTTCCCAAGAAGCAGCCGACTGTACAGACAGGCACAGAAGTTGACCGGCGTCTGCATCTTATGCTTTTCCTGTCTGCGCATCGGGGGGAAGAATACTCTGTTTCTGAACTTGCGGAGCGTTTCATTGGCGCGCCGCGGACCTCTGAAGAGCAGAGGCGTTTTGTCAATACGATCCGTAAAGATATCGGTACTCTGACAACGGTTTCGGACGATGGGGAAGTGGCCGGCAGCCAGTTCTTCGAGATCGACTGGCCCCTTCTGGAGGAGGAAGGCATCGTCAGCGCTACTAATTCCCTCGGACTCGAACGCCTTGCAGGGGTCTCGCCTCAATATATGAGTATGCTGACCGCATCGGTAAGCTATCTGGCGCATTCGCCTCTTATGCCTGATATCGACCGCAGGCAGGCAATGGATCTGTATAACCGGCTGCATGAATATTCACGGCCCGGACAGACGCCATGGCTCAGCCTGACGGGTTTTGAGCTTGCTCCGGCGAGTTTCCCCGTTATCAAGCACGCTATAGAACATGACCAGCTGCTTGATATGGAGTACACTGACGGTTCAGGGCGTACCCGCAGACGTCTCGTGGCTCCTGCCAAAGTCTTTGTGGATGAGGGCGTGTATTATCTGGCGGCGTGGACCGGTGTTACAGATAAAGACCGTAAGGACCCCCCTCAGAACCCGCCTACGAAGGAGACACAGGTTTCCGCCCGCAAGCGCCGTAATTCGCAGTCCCAGAACTGGCAGACCCTGCGCCTTTCGCGCATAGGCACTGTTGAGGCGGTAGAGCCAAGCCATCATGTTGAGATCCCCGAAGTCCCGCTGTCGGAGCTGCGGGAATGGAATTTTGAGAACGGTACCCAGGCGGTATTCATTACCAATCAGAAAGGGATGCCGTTTATCAAAAACCTGCCGGGGGCGACGGTTGAAGATACTGAGGACGGGCAGAAAGTCCATCTTATCATTTCTTCCGACTCGTGGTTCGTCGCATTCTGTATCGCGCATGCACGCCATATCAAGGCAGTTGGGCCGAAGACCCTCCGTTCTATGATCACTGCGCGCGCTGACAGGGAGCTGACCCATATTGAGCAGCAGGAAGAAGCTGATGCTAAACGGCATGAACATCACAGAAGGAGAAACTGATGCCAGGCTGGGGATGGGCAATACTTGTTATTGCAGCGCTGACAGTTTTCATACTTGGCGTTGTATACGCCCTGCTGCACCTGAAGGATGCGCTGGGCAAGGTTTCCGGGACTGCCGGGCAGGTGCAGTCGCGGATTTCCAGGATGATGGAGAATAAAGGACTGGAACAGCGGGATATGGTCCCGTCATTCACAAAGACCATCCGTGAGAATGCTGACGCTTACTCTCAGGCACATGCAGGTATTATTGAGCGCAGGCGGAGGCGTTCCCAGCGTCACCAGGATCAGTGGACAGCCTGGGCGGATTCTACCCGTGAAGATACTGATAGGCTGGCACAGCAGCTCAATATATCTGATAACGACTAAAGAAATTAAAGAGGCACCAGAAAGCCTGCAAGGGGAGGACGTATATGCCGGATACGAGGGCTGCTGCATGCAAATGGAACCATCCTCCCCGGATAGGCATAGTTACGAACCCCGCAGCTGATAACGGCAGAGGGAAGAAAATTGGCCCCGCTATCATCAGAAAAGTCTCACACAGGGCTTACGAGCTGGGATGCACAGTTATTGACCTGACAGGCCATTCCCGGGAGGAGTCGGCTCTTAAAATCGGCGGTTCCCTGCAGGATCTGGACATCTTGATTGTTGCAGGGGGAGACGGGATGGTCAATCTCGGGATGAACGCTGTTGCCCATACACGTGTTGCCCTGGGTATTATAGCCTGCGGCTCCGGAAATGATTTTGCACGGAGTACGGGCCTTCCTGTCCACCGTATAGATACCAGCATTGAAGCCGTGTTTGCAAGTATCATGATGTGTTCGTTCGCCCGCGTGGACCTCATCCATGTTACTTCTGCAGATGATGCTATTCCCGATGGCTATGAGGGTGATGTACGCAAAAGGGTCGATACATACATTGCCGGTTCCCTTAACTGTTCTATTGATGCTGCAATCAACCTGCGGGCCAATGCATCAGGCATCCCTGTCGGTAAATTGCGGTATGGATATGCCGGGATCGCTGAGATAAGCCATCCGCAGGCATACGGCTTTTCTGTCAGTTTCACCGACCTGTCCGAAAACCGGCAGCACCTGGACCTGGAAACCCCTCTCTTCGTTATCTCTAATGCGCCATACATGGGCAGCGGCATCAAGATATCCCCGTATTCGTCAGTGACGGACAGCACACTTGATATGGTCTGGGCAAAATGGATGCCCACACCCGTTGAAGGGATGCGCGTTCTGTTCCGGGCATACAGCGGCGCACATCTGAGCGAGCGGATCATTGGATGGCAGCAGATCAGAAGTGCTGAGCTACGGTACTCAGGCAGTTCTGCGTACCCGCCTGTACTTATGGGTGATGGGGAAGTTGTCGGCGAACTCCCCGTAAAGGCCGAATGCGCCCCCAGCGCTGCCAGGATGCTTCTTCCGCCAAGGATTGCGAGGTCGTTCCAGCAGTGACGCATCATAAACACTATAAAAACGCACGCCATACAGCAACGGATACATCTTCCTGCAATGCCGGGCCCAGTCCCGCGCAAAAATACCAGGCTTTCCGGGAGCGCCGCAGACAGGAAGGCACAAGCGCGGCACAATTTGCACAGTCGCTTCCGTTCGGGCTTGATAAATTCCAGCGGCGCGCCCTGGATGATCTTGAATCCGGGAATAACCTTCTTGTTGCAGCGCCGACGGGTGCGGGGAAAACTGTTATTGCTGATTTTGCTATCCATCTGGCCCAGCAGGATAATGTAAAAGCTTTTTATACAACCCCTATAAAGGCGCTCAGCAACCAGAAATACCATGAGCTGGCAAACAGGTACGGTCCTGACAAAGTCGGCCTCCTTACAGGCGATATATCAATAAATTCCCAGGCCGATATCATCGTGATGACAACGGAAGTCCTGCGCAATATGCTGTATGAAGATTCAGCCACATTAACAGCGCTGCGTTACGTTATCCTTGACGAGATACACTATCTGGCAGACCGGATGAGAGGGCAGGTCTGGGAAGAAGTCATTATCCATCTTCCCAGAACGGTGAAAATAGTAGGATTATCGGCTACGGTGTCCAATGTTGAGGATTTTGCCAGATGGATAGAATCTGTCAGGGGAGAGACCTCCCTGGTCGTTTCGGAAAAACGTCCGGTACCCCTTATCCAGGAAGTCCTGCTTCAGCACGATCAGAAAAAAGAGCCCAGGCTTGTCAGCCTTTATCTCAACGGTGATACGTCCGCAGTCAATCCCGAGCTGACAGCCCTTATAAAGCAATGGGACCATGAAGCGGTACGCAGCAGTGCCGGCGCAGGCGGGAAGCCCTATCGCCGCGGCAGGGGAGGCGGGGCCGGCACATCCTGGCAGGGCAGCCTGAAAGATACCCGTAACAGGCCTGCAGCCCGATACACACCCAAACGGTGGGCAGTCGTTGATGAGCTTGATTTTCTGGATATGCTGCCCGGTATCTATTTTATATTTTCACGCAACGGCTGCGATAAGGCTGTTGAACAGTGTATGCGTGCAGGGCTGCAGCTGACAGGCGGTTCTGAGGCCCGCAGGATCCGGCGTATTGTTGATTCTATGGCAGAGGGGCGTATCAGCAGGGATGATGCCAGGGCTTTAGGCTTTGCAAATTTCAGGAATGCGCTTGAACAGGGGATAGCCCCGCACCATGCAGGGATGGTAGCTTTATACAGGGAAATAGTCGAGAAACTGTTTGAGCAGGGGCTGCTAAAAATCGTTTTCGCAACGGAAACACTTGCCCTGGGGATCAATATGCCGGCTCGCTGTGTAGTCGTTGAAAAGCTCGAGAAATTCAATGGCGTATCGCATGAAACGCTGTCGCCCGGCGAATTCACGCAGCTTACCGGGCGTGCGGGGAGGCGCGGGATTGATTCTGTCGGTTATGCCATAGTTGTTGACCATCGCGATTTTGAACCGTCAACAGCAGCGGCGCTGTCGTCAAAACGGGTGTACCCGCTGCATTCGAGCTTCCGGCCGACGTTCAACATGGCCGTAAACCTTCTTAACTTATATGATGCTGATACAGTGCGTTCAACATTGGATCATTCTTTTGCACAATGGGAAGCAGCAAAGGCAGCTGAAAAGCTCATTTCCCAGATCCGGGCCGGCCGTGAGTCCATACAGGGGTATGAAAAGGCTTTCGCCTGTGAATACGGCGATTTTGCTTCCTTTATGCGTTTGCGTATGGAGCTCACTAATGCGGAACGTTCTGAACGGCGCAGGCTTAAGCACACATCTTTTAAGAACAAAAAAGCAAAGGACCGCGCATGGCGCGACCTGGATTCAAAAATTATCAGGCTCCGGGAAGAGGAGCATTCGCATCCGTGCCGGCAATGCCCTGATATCAAAAACCATCTTCGTATAGGATATAAATGGGCCAAGCTTTCCCAGGAGCTGGACAGGCTTGAAGACCGCTACAATTCACGGACAGGCACTGTGTCCAGACAGTTCGACAGGATATGTTCCGTCCTTGCCGGCCTGGGATATATTGAAAAATCGCATGGAGGGGAGTATGCGGTATGCTGCCGGGGCCAGCTCCTGCGGCGGATCTACAGTGAGAATGACATCACTATTGCGCAGGTCCTGATTTCAGGAGTTCTCGACGGGCTTTCACCGGAAGAAATGGCTGCTGTTGCATCCGGATTCGTATATGAATCGCGCACACGGGGAGGATCAGGTTTTCCGCGGCATTTCCCCGGGGGCTCTGGCGGCCGTATTGCGAAGGCAGCTGCCGGTATCGCTGAGATTGATGAAGAGATACGGTGGCAATGTGAAGATGCCGGCCTTGACGATGCCGGAGAGCTTGATTTTGGCCTCTGCGAAGCGATATTTGATTGGACATCCGGTAAATCACTTGCTGAGATACTGGCAGGCACAGAGCTTACCGGAGGCGATTTTGTCCGCAGCTGCAAACGCACGGTGGATATCCTTATCCAGCTGTCCAAAGTCGGAGAATATCTGGATAACCCTTATACCGCAACGGTTGCGCAGAAGGCTGCTGACCTCGTCAATAAAGGGATCGTTGCTTACAGCGGAGTTGACGGGGATTAGGGAATATTGTGTGAGTCGCGCTGTTTTAGTAAAGTTGTTGTGTTACGTAACAAGGAGGCCTTATGGCAGAGCGTTCATTACGAGGTATGAGTATAGGTGCAAAATCGCTGGAGTCGGACGATAACGTGGATTTCGCTGCACGCCATGAAGTCGCTTATGTATGCCCTCAGGGACATCGTACGATCCTTCCTCTAGCTGTTGGCGTTGAAGAGCCGGAAACATGGGAATGCCGCTGCGGACAGATTGCACATCGTGAGAATACTGAAGAAACTGAATCTGATGAATCTGCGAAACCTCAGCGTACCCATTGGGATATGCTTCTGGAGCGCCGCAGTATTGAAGAGCTTTCGGATCTACTGGATAAGCGTCTAGCTATGCATAATGAAGGCTGGATACCGGATTACGAGTAAACAGATAAAGGCCATAATTTATTGATTTAGTAATTTCGATGAGTAAGCCGATAATGTACGTTATGTCAGATTAGATAAGTTCGCATGGCTCCCTGGAAAATAGATCGACACGTAAAAGTCTCCTGTACTTCCCTGATTTCCTGCAACGTTTAACGCACAGTGCTCTAAGCAGACCAGCACATAGAACACAAAAAATGGGCTTGCCTTTGGCAGCCAGCCCATTTTTAGTACTTTAAAATTTTACAGTTATAAACCCTGTGCATGCTGATATTCACGCTGTGCGCGCTGTGCTTCAATACGTTTGCGCTGCCTGAGCTCCGCAAGCTCATCAATAACGCTTTGGGAATGTACCCGGACACCGGTGTTCCTCATATCCACATAATCCTGCGCGCTAAGGTCATTTTCTACCTTATGCCAGATTGCCGCAACAGATACGCCAAAAACTGCCTGTCCTGAGCTCATCACATCCAGCATCTGGTGGTTATCCGTGCACTGCATAACACTCTCACCATCGCATACTATCATCATATGCTCCAGATCCGTAAGGCTGTACGCCATCAAAAAGGTAATAGCCTTATTAACATTCTGCAGGTTGACTCCTGCGTCAAGGAGACGTTTTGAAACCGAAAGGATCACAACATCGCGGAACGAATACAGGCGCCGTGACCCTGAACCGTGCGACGGCGTGATGGACGGTTCTACTATTTTCTTGCGGGCCCAGTAATCCAGTTGCCTGTATGTGATGCCCGCAACTTCTGCAGCTACAGGCCCTTTATACCCTTTAAGGTCTTCCTGCCGGTCAGCTGATTCAAACAGTTCCCCCTGGACAGCATCTTTCCCTGAAAGGTCTTTGCGGTCCTCAAGCCTGATGTGCAGGGACAGCTGCGGCTTATTATGCTCAGCCATACAAACCTCTATTCTGACGCCTTATGCAGGCATCCTGTATACGTAACTAAATTACCTACTTGTAGTTTATCCTCTTAATTGTGAAGGACTATTGGGCAATAACAGCAGACCTTGTGAAGAATACGAAACGGTACTTCCCTATCATAATTTCATCGCCATTGCGCAATACGGCATCGTCAACACGTTCCCGGTTCACGTATGTACCGTTCAGGCTTCCGCTGTCAGTGATGTGGTATCGCCCATCAACGCGGGTAAATACAGCATGCGAGCGGGAAACTGTACCGTCATCAAGCATAATATCCTCATGCGGGTCACGCCCCACACGCACTGTCTCCTCATCCAGCAGGTACCGGGATCCGGTGAGCGGTCCCCGCGTAGAGATAAGAAGCGCAGAAGCCGCATCAAGTTTGGCAATGGTTTCAATATCTTCTTTCGTAAGGGGGCGCTGTCCGGCAGTTGTAACCGGCGACATGTTGATTGCCGGCATCCCTATGCTTGTTGTTTCGCCTGCAGATGGTATTGGATCAGTCATACTTCTATTCTACCGTTTTCGCGTACTTATTCTGTTGCGGCCGTGCTGTTGCATTGATCACGACCTGGTCCGACTGTTCTACTTTAACTGTTGCACCGTACTGGACCTTGAGCCTGGAGCCAACCCCGCCCGCAATATCGATCGCATTCTGAAGTGTCGTGGAGCTTCCGATAGCTTTGATGACAAATGGGCTGCCAATAATAACGCCGTCGCATTCAAGCCCGTTCTCGGTATCTACCACGTAAGATGACGTGACTATCCGCACACCGTCGAATTCGATCACCTCGGCCCCTGCATTGCGGAGCTCTTCAATAACGCTGAACAGGATAGCGGAAGAAAGTTTCGTCTGCCCCTGCGTGATCGTGATGGTTATCCCCTGCCCCTGGGCGGGAAGCCTGCCCGAGAGTATCCCGTTAGTCTGCTCATTTTCCTTGGCAATACGGTTGATCTCTTCCTGTTTGTTGGCAGCCTTCTGAATAGCAGCCAGCTGTGCTGCGAGGGCGGATTTCTGTGCTTCCAGCCTGCTGATCTGGGTATTCGTTTCATCAAGCAGCCTGACCAGTTCGTCTTCACTCAAATTGGTATATGTAGTATCCGTATTGCGCCTCTGCCACATGTAGCCGAAGCCAAGGGCAGCCCCAAGGGCAAAGATTATGAATGATGCCACAACCTTATTCCGGGTTGTTTTTGATATCCTGGGGATCCGGATAAGGCGCCTTCTGGGTACCACTGAAAAAGCGCCTGTGGTTGCTTCCGCTTCGTCAGTGCTGCCTTCCGGGCTATTCGTTGCTTTGCTGCTGCCCGTTATCCCCTTGATACCTTTGGGGTCTTCTTCCGGAGCGCCCTGCCGCCCTGTACCCTGTGATGCCATAAAGCCTCTCTCCCCTATGCCCTGAAAATGTACCGGCGGATAGCAGATACATTGGAGAATATACGGATACCGAGTACGACGATTACTGCTGTAGTGAGCTGGGAACCGACACCAAGCTGGGAACCTAAAAATACCAGAAGCACTGCGGTTATAACATTAGCAATAAAAGAAATGATAAAGACCCGGTCGCTGAAATTACGCTCAAAATATGACCGGGCCGCCCCCAGGAGGGCATCAAGTGCTGCAACGACCATTATTGGCAGGTACGGCTGCAGCCAGATAGGGATATTAGGCTGGAAGAAAATCCCGGCCACAACACCAGCTATAAGACCCAGAATCGCTGCCATATCATTTCTCCTTTGCGTAATTGATCTTGACCATTCCTGCAGCCGGCAGCGTTAAACTCCGCTGACTGGAAATAGTAACCGATATGCCATATTTTCTCAGCATTTCATTGAACCTCGGATTATGCTCAGCGTCAACAGCCGCAGACAGTTCATGCGCATTCCCTATTGCCTCAATAGTATAGGGGCTTGTAATGGGTGTTGTCCCGATGAGGATATTATTGCCCGCCAGCCGTATGGAGCTCTGCAGCCCAAGCCGGATACCGTTGACCGCAATACCATCAGCCTTATATGCCCACAGCCTGGAGATGATGATCTGCATCTGCTCATCAGTGAGGGACTGTTTAGCCTGCCCTGCTGAAGTGCGGTTGCCGCCCTGGTCATCCGCTGAAGTATCAGAGGAAGGGTTGGTGATAACTATCCGTAATCCCGGCCCCTCAATCTTGGTCAGTGCGGCTGAGAAGTTATCTTCTTTCTGCCTCTGTGACAGCTCAAAATTATCTACAGATTCGGTAAGCTTGTTTAACCGCTGCTGCGCAGCAGTCACCTCAGCTAAAAGTTTTTTCTGGTGTTCGTTCGCATTGCTGACCTGCGCGCTGAGGGCACCCCGGACTTTCGCGCGAGTGTTCCTCTGCAGCAGTTTTACTGCCTGCGTGCCGACAACGCCAATAACAACACATAAAATAAAGCTGAGTGCCCGCATCACCCAAGTCCCGGCTTTCCCCGTACGTCTTGCGGTAAGCATCGAATCATCATACATCTGGTCCATGGGGTGGTTGATGAGATCATCAAGAAGCTGCGAAGAAGAATGGCGTCCGCCAGTATGCCCTGCCCCCATCGTATTCTCGCTGATTTCATAGCGGAGAAGGCCTGCGGCTGACGCAGAAAAGGCTGACCTTCTCCGGACTGCCTGTGAAACAGGAAGGAATGTTTGGAGACTGTCGATGTCCTCTGCAGCAGCATCAAGGTATATTGAATCGTCCCGTGGCTCGGCCGGCTGTATGAATAACGCAGTATCGGGCTCCCAGGGATCGTCAAAAAGCCCTTCGCCGGGTTTCCTCCTTTTAAGCCTGTTAGCCGGAAATCCGTCAGGATGCCGGGGCTTTTGCGGTTTCTGTGCAGCCATAGTCAGGACTGCTCCCGGACGCGCTGGATATGAAGGATGTCATACCCCTGCTTTAAATAGATAAGCCCGGCGACCCAGTAGAGTACGACACCCCAGATACTGCAGGCTACCGCTGCGAGATGGAGGGACGTGAAAATGTAACCCTGCCCCAGATCTGCTACTATCAGTGCGGGGATGGCAATCATCAGCAGCGCCGTACCGGTCTTTCCCGCAAAATGCACCGGCAGCGGGCCGTATCCAAACTGTGCGATAACGAGTACTTCAATAAGCATGACCAGATCCCTGAGCCCTATCGCAATAAGCAGCCACCACGGTAAAAGCCCGGCCATACCGAAAACGAGCACTGAGCAGAATATAAGGAGCCGGTCAGCCAGAGGGTCAAGCAGCTGCCCTATTTTGCTGATCTGGTGCATCCTGCGTGCGAGGAAACCGTCAAGCCAGTCAGATAACGCCGATAATGCAAGGATGATAAGGGCTGCCCACTTATGGTCAGTATAGAGCATATAAGCAATCAGAGGTATCGATATAAGGCGCAGCAGGCTGATGAAATTTGGTATAGTGAAAATAATGTCCCGCGGCCTGAGCTGCTGTTCATCGGCAGTATTGAGCCCGCTCTTATCCGTATCATGTGACCATTTCATCTGCAGTCGCTGCTCCCCAATAATTCTCAACTGATTTCAGATCTTTCTTTCTGTCCTAACCTCGGAATGCTTCCTGCGCTTTGTGCCGGATGGAGGCGATAGCATCTGCAGGGCTGTCAGCGCCATACACCGCTGACCCTGCAACAAGCACATTTGCACCTGCTTCTGCAACTATATGGGCTGTTGAAGGGCTCACTCCCCCGTCTACCTGGATATCGGTGCCAAGATGGCGTGATGATATTTCATCGCGCAGACGGCGTACTTTGCCCATCTGGTTAGCAAGGAATTTCTGGCCGCCGAACCCCGGCTCCACAGTCATAATAAGGACCATATCGAATTCTTCAAGTATGTCAAAAATAGGTTCCACCGGTTCCGCAGGACGGACGGCAAAACATGCTTTTACCCCCATATCGTGAAGCTGCCGGGCCAGCCGGACCGGCGCATGTGTTGCCCCCATATGGAACGTTACTGACTTTGCACCGCACCGGGCAAACTCCGGTGCCCAGCGGTCAGGGTCCTCTATCATAAGATGGACGTCAACTGGTATGGGTGATACTTCGCAGATCCTTTTGACTATCGGTTCGCCCAGGGTAAGGTTGGGGACGAAATGATGATCCATCACATCAACATGGACCAGGTCTGCGCTCCTGATGGCGTTCAGTTCGCTTTCCAGGTTCACAAAATCTGCTGAAAGTATACTCGGCGCAATTTGAATAGTCATACAGCTAATTCTAATTACTATGACCGACACGGCTATATGTTATTTTTGGGTTTCCGCGCCTTCATGGTCAGCTGTTTCTGTATCCGTGGCAGCATCTTTATCCTCAGCCTCTTTTTCAGCTTTTTTACGTGCCAGTACCCGCTCTTTGGCATGCTCGTATTCAGCCCTCCTGGCAGCGTACTCTTTGCGTTTCTGCTCCCGTTTAGCCTTGTTCTCGCTGTGGGCAGCTGCATTTTCCTCTTTATACCGGTTCCTGAGGTCTGAAGGCGTCATAGAGCCGCTTTGCACTTCCCCTTCAAGCTCTGTAACACTTTTGAGTTTTTCGGCAAGGGCGGAAGTCTTTGCTGAGTACCGCTGGATAAGGACGAATGCTACTGCCGCAGCGACGAAAACGCAGATGGATACCCAGATATTGACCCGCAGGCCAAGCACCTTTACCGCATAATCGATGCGCAGGGCCTCAATCCATGTGCGCCCGAGCGTATACCACATAACATAGAGGGCGAAAGTACTCCCTGCCCTGAAGCGTTTCTGTATGTGCCGGGTCATACCGATGAGGATCGCTGCCCCCATCAGGTTCCAGATCATTTCATAAAGGAAAGTCGGATGGAACGGGCCGTGGATGCCGCAGGAACCAAGATTATCATAGGATGAACTGGTTACAGTCAGGCCCCATGGAAGGTCTGTGCATGATCCGTAAAGTTCCTGGTTGAAGTAATTCCCTAAACGCCCGATCGCCTGGGCAATGAGCAGCGCCGGGGCAATAGAGTCTGCAAGGATAGCCATGGGATAATGCCTGTGCCTGCACCATGCCCAGGCCCCAAGGCCGCCCAATACCACAGCCCCCCATATGCCGAGCCCGCCGTTCCATATTTTGAAGATATCTGCAAAATGCCCCCCGGAACCAAAATACAGCTGCGGAGTTGTTATCACATGATAGAGGCGCGCCCCAATGATGCCGCACGGCACCGCTACGATAGCGGTATCAAAGATCTGGTCAAAAGTACCGCCCAGCTTTTTCCATCTGACAGTCGTGACCCATACTGCTGCCACAATAGCGATAAGCATAAAAATGGCATAGAACCGTATAGTCAGGGGGCCTAGTGAAAAGCTGAGAATAGGCGGTGATGGGATCGTCGATAACGTCATAGGTTTCCTCTTTAATCAAATACTCTTTTGTCACTACTGTACCGTATGGAGTACACCAGGATCTTTTACCCTGGCCGCCAGCTGCCCGCATGCGCCGTCAATATCTGACCCGCGTGTATCACGCAGTGTAGCGGCAATACCGGCATTATGCAGGATCTCCAGAAAGCGGGCTTCATCTTCAGGTTTTGAAGCAGTCCATCTGGACCCTTCAATAGGGTTGAGCGGGATAGGGTTAACATGCACCCAGTCGTCCCCATAATGGTTGAGCCGTTTGGCAAGGAGCCGTGCATGCCCGGCCTGGTCATTGATGCCTTTCATGAGGGCATATTCAATGCTTACGCGGCGTTTCGTAGCCATATAATAGTCGTGGGCAGCATCAAGGACCTGCGTCGTATTGAAACGTTTATTCATGGGCACGAGTTCGTCACGGAGCTTATCACTCGGTGCATGGAGGGAAACAGCCAGCCGTACGGGTATATGTTCATTCATAAGCTTTTTAATGCCGGGGACGATCCCCACTGTCGATACCGTGATATTGCGTGCTGATATCCCGAAACCATGCGGAGGCAAGGCGCTTATCTGCCTGATAGTTTTCAGCATGGCATTATAATTCCCCAGGGCTTCACCCATGCCCATAAAAACGATATTGCTCAAACGCACAGGTTCCCCGAGCGCCCCATCCCTTGCCTGTGCCGCTGCATACCGTACCTGCTCAAGTATCTCTCCGGCAGACATATTGCGTGTCAGCCCAAGCTGTCCTGTAGCGCAGAACGGGCAGCCCATACCGCAGCCGACCTGGCTGGAGATGCATAATGTTGTTCGCCTCGGGTATTTCATCAGGACTGATTCAATACGGGAACCGTCGAAAAGCTGCCATAGGGTTTTGATAGTTGCCCCGTTATCTGCAGTCTGCTCAAGCAAAGGGGTTATGAGATCGGGAAAGAAGCGCTGCTTCACGGTGCCGGCCTGGTCCTGAGGGAAATCACTGTAGCCTGCAACATCAGTAGTGTAATGGGAAAAATAATGTCTCGCCAGCTGGCCTGCCCTGAATTTCGGGTACCCCAGCTCTTTGACCGCTTCATCGCGTTCCCCATCAGACATATCCGTGAAATGTACTGGCGGTTTCCGTCTGTGCGCATGATGCTTAGACAGGACATCCCTGAAAGCCCCTGTGGTGCCGCCGGGTGTTATACCTGTTTCGGCAGACTCGCTGATATCGTCCGATAGTAAAGAAGGCATATGCATTTCTCCCTATAACCCGAAGAAGAATACAGTGAAGAAAGTCACAGGTGCACACATAAGGATGGAATCGACCCTGTCAAGCACTCCCCCGTGCCCCTTAAGAAGATGTCCCATATCTTTGATCCCCAAGTCACGTTTAAGCATGGATGCGCATAGGTCGCCGAACATCCCTGCTATGCCAAGCAGTATCCCCAGGATAAGAAGGATCCACCATTTGGATCTCAGCTCATCGATAGTATATGTGCACAGCCCTACAGCCAATGTCCCCACAACAGTAAACAGGACAGACCCGATCATCCCTTCGACTGTTTTATTGGGAGAGATGCGTTCAGACAATTTATGCCTGCCCAGCACAGCACCAAAAAGGAGCCCCCCGGTATCCCCCAGCGCCGGGATAAAAACAAGCAGGACAGCATGCGCAACATAGTGTTTCATTGTTATGGGAAGCACTATGAAACTTGCAAGGAAAGGTATATAGAATACAGTGAGTATTGAAGCGGCAATGTGGAGGTACCGCTGAGGCCTGGCAGCGTGCAGGTCGTCAACAGTAGCATCGTTCGCCATCCCTGTATTGATTTTGGCAAGTATTGCGCGCGCCGCCCGCTCTGAATGCTGCCGGTTGAAACTTGCAAATAGCAGGACAATAAAAAGCGTGATGATGATGCCGGTCACAGCCGCGGCGAAATGGTACCCCGCCGGCGCATAATAGCACCCTAAAAGTACCGCCGCAGAACATACCCATAAAGCGGCTACCGGTATCCGCAGACCTGCCACAGCGAAATCGATCCGCAGCTCCCACAGCCCGATCACCATGAATATAACGATCAGCCATATGAATGGCTGAGGGTTGAAAAGGAAACTGAGTGTTATGACCGTAATAAGAATAGCCCCCGTAGCTATCGCCTGAGGCATATTCCTGCCTGTCTTCCTGTTTATTGCGTTTACGGCCTCATCCAGGTCCGTAACGGCAGAGTGGTCATCCTTTGTCATGATTATCAGTACTCATTCAGGTTCGTTTTACAGGGCTGCAGCGCGCATGCTGCAGGGGTCATACGGACAGGATCTCTTTTTCCTTTGTTTCGAGGAGGCTGTCGATCTCATCGGAAGCTTTCTTTGTTACTTTCTCAAGCTCATTCTGCAGGCGCTTGCCTTCATCCTCGCCGTATTCGCCGCTTTTGGTGGAAGTATCGATACCTTCCTTGGTCCTGCGGCGGATGTTGCGGATAGCGATCTTGCCTTTTTCTGCAAATTCCCTGGCGAGTTTGACATAGTCCCTGCGGCGTTCTTCAGTAAGCTCAGGAAGTGTGACATGTATAACGTTGCCGTCACGGCGGGGGTTCACTCCGAGGTCAGAGTCGCGGATAGCTTTTTCAATAGCCGCGCACTGCGATACATCGAATGGTGTGACTGCCAGGGTACGGTTATCTGATACGCCGACAGAGGCCAGGGCTTTCAGCGGGGTCGGCGCACCGTAATAATCGACTGCCAGGCCGTTGAACAGAGCCGGGTTTGCACGCCCGGTACGGATCCCGACGAAATTCTCTTTTGTAGATTCGATAGTTTTTTCCATTTGCGACTGTGCATCTTCAACAACTGTTGCCATAGTATCTCCTTAAAATAGGTTATAGTTTATAAAACTTCTGTTATATGTCCTGTGCGGGCTGTCAGCAGGCTACGGCTGGCTATCGTGCGTAACCAGGGTGCCTAATGCCTCCCCATTGATGACGCGGGTAATATTGCCCGCAGTTTCCAGTCCAAACACACGTATAGGCATATTGTTGTCCCTCGCCATGGACAGTGCAGCGGCATCCATAACAGCAAGGTTATCTACAAGGGCCTTTTTGTAGCTTAGCGTGTGGAATAATGTAGCTGACGGATCTTTTTTGGGGTCTGCCGAATATACACCATCCACACCGTTTTTGCCCATAAGGACTTCATTGCATCCAATCTCCAGGGCACGCTGGATCGATACCGTATCTGTTGAAAAATATGGTAACCCTGCACCGGCACCAAAAATAACGACCCTCCCCTTTTCAAGGTGGCGTATAGCACGCAGCGGTATATAGGCTTCAGCGACCTGTCCCATTGTTATTGCAGTCTGGACGCGCGTTGCCTGGCCTTCCTGCTCAAGGAAATCCTGCAATGCAAGGCAGTTCATGACTGTACCAAGCATCCCCATGTAATCAGCACGGGCGCGCTCAAGCCCTGCCTGGCTGAGCTCTGCCCCACGGAAGAAGTTGCCTCCCCCAACAACAACTGCTACCTGATTGCCGTCTGCACAAGCCTGCCTGATCTCTCCGGCTATACGGCGGATAACAGCGGTATCTATACCCACAGATCCTCCGCCAAAAGCTTCTCCTGAGAGCTTTAGAAGGACCCGTCGTGCAGGGTGAGCATCCTTGCCTTGTGCCATGCGTACCTCCAAAATATTTCCCTACCATGCTACCTGAAATTCGCGACAGCAGCACGTGCCTGGTATATATAAGAAATGGGGCTGAAGCCTTCCAGCCCCAGCCCCATCCGATCATAAACTGACAGGGATCACTCAGCAGCCTCTTCAGCCTGCGGTCCTTTGCCCACTTCTACGCGGGCGAAAGCGAGCGCAGTCCCGTTTACGCTCCTGAACAGATCCGCAATCGTCCTGGAGGGGTCTTTGACATACGCCTGGTCAAGGAGGCAGACTTCCTTATAGAACGCCTGCAGGCGCCCTTCAACGATCTTGGGGACGATCTTTTCAGGCTTGCCCTCTGCCAGCGATTTCTCCGTAGCAACACGGCGCTCCGACTCTACGACATCGGCAGGGACATCCTCGCGCGACAGCCACTGGGGAGCCATGGCAGAGATCTGCAGAGCAGCTTCATGTGCTACCTCTGCACCGGCCTCGTCAGTTGCGATCATCGCTACGATTGATGGAGGCAGCTCGGCGGATTTGCGATGTGCATAAATCTCTACATGCGGCCCCTCAACTTTGGCTACCTGCCCCAGTTTTACGTGCTCATGGAACAGTGCGCCTGCTTCTTCAACAGTATCCTTGATCGTACCGGACTGCGAAGGTGCTGCAAGGGCTTCAGCTTCATTGGAAGCACCAGCCTTGACGACATCTTCAATGACCTCATCGCCAAACTCAACAAATTGAGGTGTTTTAGCAACGAAATCGGTTTCAGAATTAAGCTCAGCTGCGTAGCCGGCCTGGCCGGAAGCGGTGTCAGCTATGCGGGAAGCTACAAGCCCTTCCTGGGCTTTGCGGCCTTCACGGGCGCCGGCAGCTTTGATGCCGCGAGCGCGGATGATCTCCTTCGCACGCTCAATATCGCCTTCGGCTTCAGTAAGCGCTTTCTTGACATCCATCATGCCGGCGCCTGTAGCGTCGCGCAGTTCCTTAATAAGAGCGGCAGTAATCTGTGCCATTTTTACTCCTTGCGTTCACTTACAACAATGGTTTTATTCAGCTTCTTCAGCTGTATCCTCAGATCCGCTGTCCGGGCTGTCTTCCTCGGCCTTGGCTTCAGCCTCGGGAGCTTCCTGTGCTGCGGTCTCATGGGTAAGGAGTTCTGTCTCCCACTCAGCCATTGGCTGTGAAGATGACGCCTCCCCAGTGGCAGAACCGCCCTTGCCGCCTTTACCGGAGCGGGCCAGCAGGCCTTTTGCAACAGCATCGGCCATAAGGGAAGTCAGCAGTTCCACGCCGCGGATGGCGTCGTCATTGGCAGGGATAACATACTCTACAGCATCCGGATCACAGTTCGTATCAACAAGCGCAACTACCGGGATGCCCAGCTTATGGGCTTCTTCCACGGCAAGGGCTTCTTTATTGATATCAACAACGAACATTGCTGAAGGTGTACGGTTCATATTGCGGATACCGCCAAGCTGGCGGACAAGTTTATCTTTTTCGCGTTCAAGGAGAAGGAGTTCCTTCTTTGTCAGCCCGCTGGCATGGACATCGGAGAAATCCATTTCCTCGAGCTCTTTCATGCGGCTTACGCGCTTGGAGACTGTCTGGAAATTAGTAAGCATGCCGCCCAGCCAGCGTTCAGAGACATAAGGCATCCCTACGCGGGCAGCCTGCGCAGCAATCGCCTCGGACGCCTGCTTCTTGGTGCCTACAAAAAGTACCGTACCGTTATGGGCAACAGTTTCCTTGATGAAGGAATACGCAGCATCAATCATGCCCAGTGATTTGAACAGATCAATAATATGGATACCGTTGCGTTCCATAAGGATGTATTGTTTCATCTTAGGGTTCCAACGGCGAGTCTGATGACCAAAGTGAACGCCAGCATCAAGCATCTGGCTCATGGTAATTTGTGCCATGATATACCTTTCATTGTCGGTTATTGCCTGGCTATGCGTATCTGAGTGCAATTCTCACGAATCGACCGACACAGACCGTCGCCTGCATAGCGCGAATTTGCGTGCCGTAGACAATACGGATGGCCTTTGCATGTGCGACTATACTTCAGCCGGAAGTGGTGGCACGCCACAAAACAGTATACAGGCATATAGGTATAAGGGCAAAACTATGAGCCGCGGTGGTTGCGCATATAGCGGAGGGCCTGCCTGCGCTCATCGCTCTCAAGCCTGTCCAGATAAACATGCCCATCGAGATGGTCGCATTCATGCTGGATCATCCGTGCCATGATACCGTGCCCCTCAAGCACTACTTTATTGCCCTTAAGGTCGGTGCCCTCGGCTTTTGCATACTCAGCCCTGCGCGTTTTATACCAGAGCCCCGGAACCGACAGGCACCCTTCATCACCGTACTGCTCGCCTGATGTTTCCTTGATCACGGGGTTAAGGATATAGCCGATTTTCCCATCGATATTATAAGAGAAGGCGCGAAGGCTTACCCCTATCTGGTTTGCCGACAGCCCCGCGCGGCCCGGGTCGTCAACAGTATCAAGGAGATCCTGGATCAGGCGTTCCACTGAGGGGGTTATCTGTGTGATCGGATCACATGCTGTGCGCAGGACAGGATCAGGGACGACTCTGATTTCTCTGATAGCCACGGTACCTCATTTGCCTGTTTTCGATACGTCCTGCGGAGCGCTGTCAGAAACCTCTGCCGCATCTCCATCAGCAGCGGATGTGCCACTGGCAGAAGCATCTTTTGCACTATCTCTGGTAAGCTTCACATACTTCGGCACAGTTTCCGTCAAAGTATCCCTTGCTTTATTCCAGATCGGGTCTATTTTTTCCTGGACCTGCTTGAAGGAGCGCTGGGTAGACTCGGAAACGGTATCTGCAGCTTCCATGATCCTGGCCGTCGGAGCCTTGGGCATAGAGCTCGGTTTTGGCGCATAAATATCGTTATCTATAATGTCCTGGTATTTTTTCATAACTTCGCCGCGGACCACCTTCATGCTTGGTGTCAGCGTCTTATCATCCTGAGAGAAATCATTAGGAATGACGATGAACTTGCGTACCGATTCGGCACGGGAAACAGTAGAGTTGGCCCGGTCGATATACTCCTGGATATATGACCGGACAGCATCATCTGAGCCTGCAGTTTCCACAGTCACCTGGCCGTTGCGCCCCTGACCGGTAAGCCATGTCTCCAGCATGTCCGGGTCAAGCGTGACTAGGGCCGATATGAATGGGCGGCCGTCTCCAATGACCACAGCCTGGGAAACTATCGGGCATGTTTTGATGATATCTTCCATAGGCGCAGGGGAAACGTTCTTGCCGCCTGCAGTGATAATAACATCTTTCTTGCGGCCAACTATATAAATAAACCCGTCATCATCGATCTCAGCAAGATCCCCTGTCCTCAGCCACTTGTGGCCGGCACCGTCGAAAACCTCATCAGTACGTTCAGGGTCATTGAGATAACCGACAAAAACACTGGGGCCTTTGATCTCAAGCTCATCATCATCGGCAAGCCTGCAGGAGAACCCGGGGGCTACCATACCCGCAGAGCCGACACGGTTATGTATCTCTGAGTTGATAACACACGGGGCTGCAGTTTCTGTCATGCCGTAGCCTTGGATAAATGTGATGCCGTCGATCCCGTGGAAGAAATGCGCGAGGTCAATATTGACGGGCGCTCCCCCGCAGGCGAGGAAATGCAGTTTGCCTCCCATAGCGGAACGGATGGAATCCCCTACCGCACGTTCATAGAAAACATGCCTGCTCCGCTCATGCAGGGTGTGCTTCTTCCCGGCTTCCTCGTCCCTGGACCACTGGGTAAAATGTTTGACTGCGTTGGCGAATATTCTTCCCTTTACCCCGGCACCCGCCTTCTGGGATGCAGCATTGTAGACTTTTTCAAACACCCGGGGGACGCCAAGCAGATAGGACGGTTTGAATGTACGCATATCGCTCAGCAGGTGCTTGACATCAGACAGATACGCGACAACGCCCCTGTCACTGAAAATAGTTGAATACTGTATGTATCGTGCGAAACAGTGGGCCAGGGGCAGGAAAAGCAGAAGGCGTGTCGGATCACCATTAAGCATATGCGGCAGGATATTCGGCCCGTTAACAACGATATGGGCAAAGTTCGTATTGCTCAGCATCGCACCTTTAGGCTTCCCGGTAGATCCTGAAGTGTACACAATGGTAGCTATATCTGATCCGGTGACTGCATTGACCGCTTCATCAAGCCTATCCTGCGATACGCCTGTCCCCCAGTCTTCAATCGCATCCAGGCCATCTGTTTCCAGGTTGAATACGTACTGGACCGAATTGGCGGAGTTCGCGCGAAGACGCTCAAGTATCTGGGCGCGTTCTTCACCTGCGGTAAAAGCTATGGCCGGATGTGTTTCAGAAACAATATTCTCTACCTGCCCGGAAGAATCTGTATCATAGACCGGTACAGAAACAGCGCCCACGGCAGCGCAGGCGAAATCAACAACGCCCCACTGGTATGATGTCGGCGCATATATGAGGACAGTATCCGCCTTCTTAACGCCCAAAGCAATAAGGCCTCTAGCCGTTTTCTGCACTGCGTCAAGCATCTGTGCTGCAGTGACATACTCCCAGTCCCTGTTTTTCCCCTTCAGGTATGCAGCCAGGGGCTCATCCGGGTTTTTCTGTGCGCGGGCAGAGAGGAAAGAATAAATGGTATCTCTGTCAGTAACGACCGTGATATCGGGATACGTAAACTCTCGTAGCATATTTTCAGTTTACGCTATGGAGGGTATGAATTATGGTCAGCCTACGTCACACATAGTGCATATCCATTTCCCGCGCTGTTTGGAAATTACCAGGTTGCACCAGCATAGGTTAGGCCCTATCCCAAGCAGGATGGTTGCCTCACATGTTACGGGGCTGGTTGCCATAACGTATACGAAACGTGCGATAACAGGCATATGCCTGGTTTCAGCGGAATCAATGGCATCAAAATGCCCGGGATCGGAATATTTTTGTGCAAAGGCTTCGGTGATAAGCATTTTCTCTATAATTTCAGGGGACATCAGCCGGGTCAGCAGTTTCGGGCTGAGCCGCCCGCGCAGGACATCAATGCTCAGGCATGCGATATTACAGGCATTTATCGCGATTTTCCCGCATTCGGCCCGGGATATATCTTCCGGGACGCATCGTGCGATGTGGAATTTTATATTCGTCTTTGTAGCACCTGCTGTTTTTATGAACTCGAATGAACGGGGCTCCTTTTCGACGTTTTCCGCAGCCCCATATGCTGTAATGCTCCCAGGCTGCCGCTTTAAACCATGTGCATCACCACTACTGTCAGCCATTACCTTACCTTTCTTTATCCCAAACAAGCACAGTGGTTTACCGGACTCCTCCCTATTCCCTGTATGCTAATATCCAGCTTTATATTCGTACTCTTTCAGATTCGCCCTGCAAAGTCAAATTAATAAAAGAAAAGTGTGAATAACTCCCGGAGCTATCCACACTTATCCACAATATACGGTATATATGCGTTACGTTTACAGCATTTCAGGACTTCTCAGTTCGTCTCATACGGTGCAGCAATAATCGAACACTTCTGGAATTCACGGAGGCCCACATACCCTGACGATGCCATAGCACGTTTCAGTGCGCCGATATAATTCATAGTCCCGTCAGCAGTACTGCTTGGGCCGTACAATATCTCCTCCAGCGTGCAGGATGGCCGGAACTGCGTGCGGCGCCCGCGGGGAAGCTGGGAATGGGTGGCTTCATGCCCCCAGTGCGACCCATGCGCAGGCGCGGCAACAGCCCTGGCCAGGGGGTCCCCCATCATGACAGCATCCGCACCAAGGGCAAACGTTTTGACGAAATTCCCTGAGTTGCCAAGCCCCCCATCAGCTATAACGTGGACATACCTGCCGTCAGATTCCTCCATATAATCCTTCCGTGCAGCAGCAGCATCAGCAATAACTGTTGCCATAGGCACATGCATGCCGGTCACAGAACGCGATGACGACACGGCCGTCCCGCCGAGCCCGACAAGCACGCCTGCAGCACCAGTCCGCATAAGATGGATAGCTGCATGGTAGGAACCGGCGCCGCCCACGATGACGGGGACATCAAGTTCGTAAATGAGCTGTTTCAGATTCAGGGGCTTATGGCTTGCCGACACATGCTCGGCAGAAACCGCAGAACCGCGTATAACAAACAGGTCAACACCGGCATCAAGGACAGTTGAGTAAAATTCCAGTATCCGCTGGGGGGTGAGGGAACCTGCAACGGTAACGCCTGCATCGCGGATATCATGCAGCCGCCGGGTTATCAGTTCAGCTTTGACCGGTTCTGAATATATTTTCTGCAGATACGGTGTTATCTCATCCTGAGGGATGTCAGGGATCCTGTCCAGCAGCGGGGCCGGGTCATCATACCGTGTCCAGAGCCCCTCCAGGTCAAGGACTCCCAGGCCGCCCAGCTTCCCTATCTCGATAACGGTGCCGGGGCTCATTATAGAGTCCATTGGAGCTCCGATAACCGGTATGTCAAAACTATAAGCGTCTATCTGCCATGATGTATCCACATCTTCGGGGTCGCGGGTCCTCCTGGAGGGGACTACTGATATATCATCCAGTGAATAGCACAGACGCGCAGTTTTGCCTATGCCTACCTCAATTTCCTGCGTCATACTTCTAAGATTAAGGATTCCTTAAGACGATTTATCCGGATCCGATATGGCAGGGGAAGCGGAGCATGGCCTGTTCTTTCGGGCAGTTTAGGCATGACCCCGTATATCCTAGGACTAAAGGGTCTATGCGGAGGTTTGTTATATGGCCATGCTGGGCAAAAAGGCTCGACAGCTATGCGCTGTTCTTATCGTCACCATACTTGGCATATGGTGTGCCTCATGCTCTCATGGGACGGAGCCTGCACGCCAGGCTTTCGGCGATACAGCTGTTGGTATTTTTACGCCCCGTGACCCTATAAATATTGGGAACAGGCACTCGCCGAATTCATGGGATGCGCTGTACAGTGACATCCGGCAGGAACTCATGCAGCAGGGGTTCAGCGAATCGGCAATCAGCCATACCTCTTCTTCCGATATAGAGGAGCAGTCCCGTGAACTGTCCTCATACGTGAAGGCACAGGACGGTTCGCATAAGAAAAAGATCATATTCATAGCACCTGCGCAGGCAGAAAGCCCTCTGACAAAAGAGTATTCGCCGTATGCTGCGCAGCAGGAAGGTAATACTGGTACGGCCGTTTTGCGCCGCGCGCTTGATAAAGCGAGGTCAGCAGGTATCAGGACTGTCCTGTTCGGGAACACGGTCAAGGGCTTCACCGCAGATATACAGGTCCCCATGCTTACAGGCCGCGACGTAGGCAGGGTCCAGGCAAAGCAGCTTGTCAGCAAGCTTAAGCTTTCTGAAGCCTCTGCGAAGCATCCCGCCAGTATAGAAATACTGCTGCCCCTGGTGAAAGATAATGGCTTCACTAAAGAAACCTTCCAGGGGGTATGGGATATCCTCGGCCCTTATTATGCATCCGGAAGTGTTTACAGCCCTTCAGGCCTGCTTACTAAAAACAGCTCTGCGGAAGACTGGAAGAATGTAACTGTTGATGGTTCAGACCAAAGTTCCATAGCGGATGCAGTTACGGCACGGCTGGCAACACATGATAGCCGCCGCCACAGAAGGATAAACGGGATACTTGCCGTCAACGACAATACTGCTGCAGCTGTCATTAAAGCCCTCGGCCGCATGGGATACACAGGTTCAAGCGCTGATATCAACCCTCAGATATCAGTGGGAGGCGTTGTCAGGAACCTTACGGGCGGTACGACGGTAAAACGCCGGCCCGTCCCTGAACCGCTTGTCAGGGATGATAACGGAGCGGACAGCCCGGCAGACGACAGCCGCAATGCACGGGAGACAGCAGATTATCCCCAGTGGCCTATTGTCACAGGCTTTGGAGCGTATCTTTCCAGCCTTCCGGATATCGTCAACGGGAAACAGTGGTCAACAACTTTTATTGACCGCAAGGCTTATGCGCGTGATCTCGCCCAGATATGCGCATTCATTGCGCAGGATAAATCCCTGGGATACATTGCATCAGCAATGAAAAATGTGTCTGCAGGCAGTAGGCCGTCCGGCACCACGAAATCTGTTACCCTGGATGAACCGCTTCTTACCATAAGCGCTTCAAATATGAAAACAATACTTATCGATAAAGGGTATATAAAAGCTACGGATGCTGATCTGTAACTGTTTGCTGCGCCGCTCACGGGCTTTACGCTCCCTGCTGCCTGCCCCCTACCCTGCCAGGTAGCCTTATGGCCTGTGCCTGTCTTTCCGCAGAGGACGCGGCGCATAAATCACCGTGTCAATAAGCTTGCGGTAATGGTCTGTTATAACAGCCCGCTTTATTTTCAGGCTCGCGGTAAGCATCCCGTTATCCTGTGAGATCGTATCCGGTATAATCTCAAATTTGCGGATGGATTCTGCGCGCGATACCTGCGTATTAGCCTTATCGACTGCGCGTTTGACTTCAGCGCGGATAATAGGGTTCTTTGCGGCTTCATCGAGATCCGGTACTTCTGCCGCGCCCTGCCCTCTGAGCCAGTCATTGGCATCAGACAGATCAAGCGTAATAATCGCAGCGATGAAGGGCTTCCTGTCCCCTACTGCAACACAGTGGGCGACAACTGGTGAAGACATGACAGAAGCTTCAAGCATTTCTGGGGAAACATTCTTGCCGCCGGCTGTGATGATCATATCTTTCTTGCGGCCGGTAATCGTAAGGAACCCGTCATCGTCAATAGTGCCGAGGTCACCGGTGTGGAGCCAGCCGTCTGATATCTGCCGCTTCGTAAGCTCAGGGTTATTATGGTAGCCCCTGCAGATATCACGGCCCTTTATGCATATTTCACCATCATCAGTGATGCCTATGGAAATATCCTCCAGAGGAAGCCCGACCGTACCTATTTTATAGCCTTCCGCCGGGTTTACAGTGGCCGGCGCACAGGTTTCGGTCATACCGTAACCCTCAAGGATGGGCAGGCCTATGCCGTTGAAGAAATGCGTTATATCAGTATCCAGAGGGGCCCCGCCCGATATAGCATACCGGACACGCCCGCCGAATACATCCATGATCTGGGAGTATACGGCTTTATTGTAAAATGCATGCATCACCCGTTTGGGCAGAGGGAGATGCTCCCCCTGCTGCTGTGCACGGGACCATTCCCGGGCGAGCTTTGCGGAGTTGCTGAACAGTTTGCCCCTGAGCCCGGTCCCTGCTTTCTGCGATGCTGCGTTATACACTTTTTCAAAAATACGGGGTACGGAAAGGATAAACGTAGGCTTAAAATCCCGGAAATCTGTGATGACCGTTTTGAAATCATTGGAAAGGCCCAGCGTAATAGTGTTGCAGAAGCTGAAATACTGCATAAACCGCGCAAATACATGCGCAAGCGGCAGGAACAGCAGCAGGCGTGACCCTCCTTCCGCATGGCCGATCTCCTTGACCGACTGGTCGCCTGACTGTGCGACAAAGACGAAATTGGAATGGGTCAGCTCGATACCTTTAGGTGTCCCCGTAGACCCTGATGTATATACGATCGTTGCAAGATCGGATCCGGATACATTATTTTCAGCGGCCCAGAAATCTTCATCAGTTTTGCCTTTCCCAAACTCTTCAAGGATATCGATGACTGAGTCGCCGTCAGTATCTATAACGAATATCGCCTCCAGGGACGGGCATTCATCGGCCACGGTACTGGCCTTATGAAGCTGCTCGTCATTCTCGGCTATAACATACCTGACATGTGAATCATTCACGATATATTTGATCTGGGCCGGTGAATCCGTCTCGTAAATGGGGACAACTACACCGCCAATACTGGTGATCGCCGCATCAAGGCAGGTCCATTCCCACCGGGTGCGGGCAAGTATGGCTATAGCCTCCCCCTTCCTGAACCCCCTGGCCAGCAGCCCTTTGGCGACCGAAATCACTTTTGTTCGGAATTCCTCTGCTGTGAAATACTGCCATTCACCGTTATCGCCCTTATATCCTATAAGGTCATCTTCAGGATGGCTGGACGCCCTGCCGTCGAGCAGTGAAAAGATATTTTTATTGTCGTCAACAGCAGCAGTCAATGGACGTGTATATTCCTTAAGCATATATTTCTCCCGATTTGAGTTATTGCACCAGGCAACTGTGCAAGTACCCCTTTATTCTACACGCTGGTACGCAACAAATGCAGCGAGCACATAGAAAAAGCCGGGATATCATCCCGGCTTTAAGCGCTCCCGCAGCTGGGCTTGAACCAGCGACATTCTGATTAACAGTCAGACGCTCTGCCAACTGAGCTATGCGGGAATAGCGTGCGTATTGCACCGCACGAGATACTAATTATATGAGCGGGTATGGAGAAAAAGCGCGTGGATAACTTTTGGCGTGTCATTCATTTATGCACATCCCCATCCTATTTTGCGTATCTATCTGCATACTTTAACAATGGGATTATGACGTATGTAAAAAAATCGAAGCTCGCCGCTGCCGCTGCACCTGTACTGGCTGCACTCATCAGCATTATCAGCCTGCCAGGCTGTATGCTTCCTCCCGCTGCGTGTGCTGCGCCGTCCTGCACTGCAGGGTACGGATGGCCTGTAAAGGGGTACAGCGGATCCAGCCCAGAGATCATCCAGAGATTCAAGGCGCCGCCGAAGCCGTGGCTCAGCGGACATCGCGGAGTCGATATCAGGGCTGAACCGGGAACACGGCTATATGCGCCTTCGGATGGGATTATTTCCTTTGCAGGAATTGTGGCCGGGAAGAATGTGGTAAGCATCACCCACAGCAAAGGCCGTATCAGTACTTTTGAACCTGCACAGACCGGCCTTGCAGTTAAGACGCATGTTAAAAAAGGGCAGGAAATAGGCTGGGTCGAAGGCGGAAGCGACCACTGCCGGGATATATGCGTACAGTGGGGCATCAAAACAGGGGAAAAGTCCTATCTTGACCCTGAAATCCTGGTAAGTAGGAAAACAGTCGTCCTGAAACCTGTGGATGGAGGATGACCGCTGTTATGGACGAGCCTGGTGGGGACAGCACCTGTGCCGGAGCCCCACCGGAATGGCGTATCCCCTATCTGAGTACCAGCTGCGGCTGGGAATCGCCTGATACGGAATCTTTATCCACGATGACCCGTGAAACATCGTCACGGTCAGGCAGAAGGAACATAGTTTCCTGAAGTGTCTTTTCCATAATGGAGCGCAGCCCCCTCGCTCCCGTGCCCAGCTCAAGGGATTCCTGTGCTATGGCCCGCAGCCCGTCGTCAGTAAACGTCAGCTCAATACCTTCAACAGCAAACATTTTCCGGAACTGTTTAGTCAGCGCGTTGGCCGGTTCTGTCAGGATAGCGACCAGATCATCTATGCTCAAGGGGCTCAGTGTGCTCACCACCGGCATACGGCCTATGAATTCGGGTAAAAGCCCATATTCAGCAAGGTCATCCGGCGTAACGAAAGTAAGTATTTCATCATCGCTTTTATCCTGCATGCTCCAGTCAGTGCCAAAACCGGTTTCACGTTTCCCGAGCCGCTGCCGGATGATATCTTCCAATCCGACGAAAGCGCCGCCGCAGATAAACAGGATATCGCGCGTATCGATGTGGACCATCTCCTGGTCTTCATGCTTACGCGTGCCTTTAACAGGGACCGCAGAAACAGTCCCCTCAATGATCTTCAGCAAAGCCTGCTGCACGCCTTCACCGGACACATCACGTGTAATTGATGTATTCTCCCCCGATTTGCGGGCGATCTTGTCGATCTCATCAATATAGATGATCCCCCGCTGGGCACGCTGTATATCGCCATCTGCAGCCTGGATCAGACGCTGGAGCACAGTCTCCACATCATCGCCGACATAGCCGGCCTCTGTGAGGGTCGTTGCATCAGCAATAGAGAAAGGAACGTCCATAATACGGGCCAAAGTCTGCGCCAGATACGTTTTTCCAGTCCCCGTAGGCCCGAGGAGGAGGACGTTAGATTTGGAAACTTCAACATTTTCCAGGTCAGAATGCTTTTTGGACAATGTCCGCTGCAGTTTTTCCGCCGAATCTTCCAGCTCCATATTGATCCGTTTATAATGGTTATAAACAGCAACAGACAGGGCATGTTTCGCATCCTTCTGCCCAATCACATATTTATCAAGATGCCCGGCTATCCTGCCTGGGGAGATAAGGTCCAAGGCGTGCTGCTGCGCATCGGCATGGCGCTCATCGGAAACTATCTCGACACAAAGCTCAATGCATTCATCACAGATGGCTACGCCGTCCCCTGTGACCAGCTTGTTGACCTGGAGCTCAGTTTTCCCGCAAAAACTGCAGCGGGGCATATCGTCGTTGTAATCAATTACCTGCCCCATACAGCACCAGGTCTTTCTTCTGCGGAAGCAATATCCATTCTCCCGATTTTACCGTACCCCTTAACACCGTAAGCCCTTCCCACGCATCCGCAGTGATATGGTATTCATCAATACGGCGATAAAAAAGCCCCTCCCTTTAGGAGAGGGGCTTTAAGGCCAGCCAGGCCAAGCCAGCTTATTTGCGGTGTTCAAGGACAGCATCAACCATGCCGTATTCCTTAGCCTGCTCAGCAGTCAGGATCGTATCCGTTTCAATATCCCGACGGATACGCTCGACATCCTGCCCGGTGTGCCTGGCGAGGGTCTCCTCAAGCCATTCACGCATCCGCAGGAGTTCCTTTGCCTGTATCTCGATCTCAGTCGCCTTACCGTAATCCTGCCCCATTGCCGGCTGGTGGATAAGCACGCGTGCATTAGGGAGCATCAGGCGCTTGCTCTTAGTGCCTGCAGCAAGGAGGATAGCCGCAGCAGAGGCCGCCTGCCCGAGGCATACGGTCTGCACATCCGGCTTGATGTATTGCATGGTGTCATAGATGGCAGTCATGGCAGTCATGGAACCGCCCGGCGAATTGATGTACAGGATAACATCGCGGTCAGGGTCCTGGCTTTCAAGCACGAGGAGCTGGGCCATAATATCATCTGCCGATGTGTCATCGACCTGTACCCCCATAAAAATGATCCGGTCCTCAAACAGCTTTGTATAGGGGTCGGAACGTTTGTATCCAAACGATGTTTTCTCCTCAAACTGCGGCATCACGTACCGCGCCTGAGGCATGCCTGCCGTTGTTGTGCCGGACGGCCCCGCAAGCCGCTGTGCACGGGCGATAAACTGTGCTTCTTCAGATGCCATATCTACTCACCCTGCCTTTCTGCAGTGATGGATCCAGGAGTCGTAACGATCTTGTCTACGAATCCATACTCCAGAGCCTGCTGGGCTGTGAACCAGTGGTCATACTCGTTGTCGCGGTAGATCTCTTCCACGGTATGCCCGGTCTGCTCTGCAGTAAGCTCAGACATTGTTTTTTTCATATCCATGATCAGTTCCGCATTGATGCGTACATCTGTTGCGGTACCGCCAACGCCGCCCGACGGCTGATGCATAAGCACACGTGCATGGGAAGTGATGAAACGCTTCCCCTTTGTCCCGCTGGAAAGCAGGAACTGCCCCATAGATGCGGCCATACCGACAGCTATAGTTGCTACGTCAGGTTCGATCAGCTGCATCGTATCATAGATCGCCATCCCGGCAGTGATGGAACCGCCCGGCGAATTGATATACAGCCAGATATCTTTTTTAGGGTCTTCGGCGGCAAGCATAAGCATCTGCGCGCAGATCACATTCGCATTCTCATCTTTGACTTCAGACCCAAGCCAGATGATACGGTCTTTAAGAAGCCTGTTAAAAATGGGATCCCCCGCAACGGGGATATCCCCCTCTTCCATACGGGGGGAAACCGGCAGATTAGTCGTCACTTGATCTCCTTTATACCAATAAATTCTGCAGTTTTAAGAATACCTTTGCTGACAGACTGCATAACTGTTTTGTGCAATAAGCATAAAATTGAGCCCGCCCATATCAACTTTGAAACATCATGTGGGATATGGCACGGGAAACCATGCCTGCTCAGGCCTGCTGATCCCGTATCGCAGCAGGCGCCTCCGCTGCTGAGCCGGAGTCGGGTAAGAGGCCTTCTTTTCCTGCTGCCTCTGCTCTGCACAACCTATGTAAGCGGGATGATGGCAGCCATGATGACACCAGCATAGACAAGGCCACAGCGATACCTACCGGGATAATAAAGGATATGCTGGCATGCGTTATTTCAAGCATGAAAACAGAAGCCATCAGAGGAGCCTTCTGCGAAGCTGCAAGGAATGCTGCGCTCACAATAAATGCACACGCTCCTGCCGTTACATTAGGGAACAGATAAGCCCATCCCATGCCGGCGATAGCGCCGATAGCACCACCAACGGCAATCGCAGGGGTGAGCACGCCGCCGGATGCGCCTGACCGTATCGTAAGTACAGTGAGGGATGTCTTCACAGCTATAAGGATCAGGAGCAGAGGTATGGCAGCAACGGAAACTGAATTATATGCCGTCTGCGCCATAGCCCGCCCGTTCCCCATGACCTGAGGGAGCCAGACAGCGGCAACCCCTGTCAGCAGGCCTGCGAGCGGGAGCATCCATAATACCCGTGAGGTACGTTCACTGTTGGTATTTGCCCATTGCGTCAGAAGCCGGAAAACATATCCGCATATACCTGCTACAGGGCCCATCACAACGGCGAACAGAATGATCTGCCATGATACAGTAAGCCCGGTTACGCTGTAGAATACTGAAGTTCCTTTAAGAAGCCCTCCGATGAATGCCGCGACAGCACTTGTCCCAAGCGCAGCCGCAGCAACTATAATATCTGTATCTGCCAGAAGCACTTCAACTGCAAAGAACATTCCGGTCAAAGGGGCATTATAAACGCCAGCAAAACCGGCTCCGGCGCCTACCGCAATAATAACAGCCATGTCATTCCTGCTGAGGCGAAACCTTTGAGATAATTTCTGCCCAAGCATGGCGCCAAGCTCCCGCGGTGCAGTTTCCCGCCCTACAGACATCCCCGCCCCTACGATGACGATCTGTGTAAGAACATGGATAAAGGTCCGGCCCGCCGGCATGGCAGCCCCGTGGACAGCGCCTGAAACTGAAGGTATGCGTGAGCGCCTGCGGATAAGCCACCAAATCACCGCTGCAAAGATAGATATACATGCTGCGCTGGCAAGGCGCCTCCACCAGGGGGAGCCAAAAGGCGTAGGGTCATGAAGGCTTTCAGCAGCCCCAAGGATATATTGCTGGACAAATTCCAGAAGGAAAGACAGGCCCGCAGAGCACAGGCCGATAATACTTCCCAAGCCGAAAATGACGAAAACCAGGAACCGCCACTTTTTCGGCGTAAAAATAGATACAGGGACAGAGTCCCCAGCGGGATCCGAAGTATCAGAGTTGCTCATAATAAAGGCATCCATATTAAATGAAAAGCCCGGCGGATCGGGCTTTTCATTTATACTTCCTGAGCCGGCAACGAAAATATCCTGTACTGCTGTTCCGGCATGCAGGACGCGGGCACCGCTGCCTGTGGCTCAGGAGAAAATTATTTATCTGAGTTGGCGATCTCATCTGCTACGGCTGCAGCCTCAGATGCTGCTGCGACGCTTTCCTCTTCTTCAGCATCATCCGAGCCGAGGAAACGGCCAAGATCTACTGCATTGCCGTCAGTATCCTTAAACGTGACCTGACGCATTGCTTCAATCATGCCTTTGGACCGCGCAACTTCCTGGACAGCAGAATTCAGCTGCCCGTTCTGGACAATAGACGTAATGAAGTTAGACGGATCCATTCCGTACTGCTGGGCAATCGAGGCGAGGAAATTAGTAACATCAGCCTGTGTTACCTGCACATTCTGTGCCTCAGCAAGCGTATCCAGCACTATCTGGTCGCGCAGTTCTTTCTCAGCAGATTCCTCGGCTTCTTTTTTCTGCTCTTTTGTTGCCTTGGAAGCATCCTGCACACCCATCGAACGCAGATGATCGTTCACCGTATTCTCAAGAACACCTTTAGGAACCGGGATATCTTCGCCTTCTTTGAGCCTAGCCATGAAAGCATCGCGCGCCTCAGTTGCCTGACGTGCCTGGGCATCAGTTTCGCACTGTTTGCGGATATCTGCCTTCAGCTCATCAAGGGTATCGAATTCGGAAGCATCTTTAGCAAACTCATCATCCAGATCCGGAAGCTGCTCTTCCTTAACAGAATTCAGGGTCAGGTGGATCTGGGCTTTTTCGCCTTCATGGTCACCGCCCTCAAGCGTGCTTTCAAACGTCGTCTGCTCGCCGGCAGACAAGCCGTCTAAAGCCTCATCAAGCCCGTTGAGCATAGTCCCCGAACCGATCTCATAGCTGATGCCTTCCTGCGAATCCACAGTGTCGCCGTCAATCTCGGCGTTCAGGTCAATATTAGCGAAATCGCCTTTTTTCGCCGGCCGGTCAGCAGAAATCAGTGTGCTGAAACGCTGGCGCAGGGAATCAAGGCGCCTGTCCACATCTTCATCGGTCACAGCAGGGGCAGGGACCTCAATTTCCATACCTTCAAGCTTGGGAAGCTCAATTTCAGGCCGCACTTCCACTTCAGCAGTGAACTTTAGTTTTTTACTGTCTTCCCTGGATTCCGGAACATCTTTGACATCGATCTTGGGCTGGTCCATAGGGCGGAGCTTTTTCTGCTCAATAGCTGTGTTGTAAAACTCAGGGACACCATTATTGATGGCCTCCCCTACGACTGCACTGTATCCGAAACGCTGCTCAATAAGTTTCCCCGGGATATGCCCCTTCCTGAATCCCGGGATATTGACCTGGCCGGCAATATCCTTCCTGGCTTTATCCATATGCGGTTCAAGTTCTTCAGGGTCAATAGTTACTGTAAGGACCTTCTTAGTAGGTTCTACATTCCTAACGCTGATTTTCACGCTGGGCTCCAATTCGTCGTCTATTCGTATTTCGCTCCACGCTGTGCAGCAGCATCCTTCAGCTGTCTGCGTGAAGACAACCTTTATATAATAACGCTACTTAACGACTCAGAAAGCAGCTCAGCCTGCCATCTCCGCGCGGACTGGCTTATAAGGAAATCATAGACTTCCTGTGCCGAAAGCCTGACATTCTCCTGCCAGCACAGGTTCCTCAGGATCTTAGGCTTCAGCAGTATATCTGATGGGGTATGAGTATCTTCGCTGACCTGTGTTATAAGCTTCTTAGCATTCTGCAGCCTCGCAAACCGTTCAGGATGATGCACCTTCCAGAACTTCATGGATTTCGGGGCATTCGATGCACTGTCAGGATTGCCTTTTTTACGCTGGGGAAGCTGGTCTTCAGGAAGGTCCAGCGCCCTGGCTATTGCCTGCTTCCATATTGCCGACCGCACTTTCCTCTGGATCGGCGCATACCGTTCAAACATTTTGTCCCGCTCATCCCCTTTAACCATGCGTACCCGTTCGTTAAGGGACCGTATCCGCATAAATTCCTTTGAATTATGGGGTTTGCGCTGGGCAGCATCAATGATTGCAGCATCCGACAGGAGCAGGTTCGGAGCTATATCGAATTCGCGCGCGTACCGGTCGCGTACAGTCCACAGCTCACGTGCAACCGCCAGGCCGCGAAGGTCGTGGTCAATAGCAGTGATCCGCGATATCCTCCTCCATGGTTCAGGGTGCGGTTCCCTCGGCTGCATCCCTTTGTCCAGCAGGTAGCCGAATTCCTCCCTGGCCCATTCAGATTTCCCGGCCTTTCTAAGGTCAGCGGCCATCAGCTTTTTAAGCTCAATAAGGACTTCAACGTCTAAAGCAGCATAGTTCCTCATATCCCTGCCCAGAGGACGGTAGGACCAGTCTGCTGCAGAATGTTCTTTGGCAAGGGTGACCCCAAGATACCGTTCAGTCACCGCTGCAAGCCCGAAATGTGCCTGTCCAAGGAGACGTGCAGCCCTTTCGGTATCGAACAGCTTATAGGGTTTTATCCCCAATTCATTGAATCCCGGCAGATCCTGAAGGCTGTCATGGATAATCCACTCTGCTTCGCCGACAGCTTCATTGAAAACCGCCCAGGAAACACCCTGCCTGCTTAATGCGACAGGGTCAACTAACGCTATCCCAGCCCCTTCCCTTTTAAGCTGGACCAGCCAGTCCCGCTGCGAATACCGGTACCCTGAAGCCCTTTCAGCATCTGCCGCAACAGCACCTGACGCATTCGCAAAAGCGTCTACGAAATCATCGAAGCCTTCCCTGGTATCAATAACATCAGGTACGCCTCCTGAAGGCTGGGCGAGCAGATGTATATCACGCTGTTCTTTGACCATAGATTTCTATCGTGCCGGTTTTAACATACTTTTCAGCATTCTAGTACACTACAAAGCCATGTGCCTTGAACTGCCCCGCTACACGCCCTTTAAGGCTTGCTGACGGGCCTTTCGCATCTTCAAGGGGATACAGGATGCGCAGCTCATGCCACTTGGGGCGCCCCAGCTGATGGAAACCGAGGACATCTATATGTTCAACGGAATCGCCGAACTGCTCGCATATCCGGGCAACATTTTCAACATTTTCTTCAGAATCAGTGAGCCCGGGGACGAGCACGAAACGGATCCAGATCTTTACACCCTGCGCAGAAAGGCGTTTCCCAAAATCTATTGTTGGCTGAAGGGTCCCGCCTGTAACACGGCGATACGTTTCCTCATCGCCGGATTTAACATCAAGAAGGCAAAGGTCAATATCCCTGATATCTTCATCCGTATAGTTCTTGCCAAGGAAGCCTGATGTATCAAGGCAGGTATGGACACCCATCTCCTTTGCGGCGCGGAAAATCCGGGTCACAAATCTAGGCTGCTGCATGGATTCCCCGCCGGAGAATGTGATCCCGCCGCCTGTAAGTTGGAAAAGGTCTTTATACCGCTCGACCTTTTTTATCATCGCATCCAGGTAGACAGGCTGCCCGTCCCTCATTTTCCAGGTGTCAGGATTCTGGCAGTACTGGCAGCGCAGCGGGCATCCGCTCATAAAAACAGTCATACGGGTTCCGGGGCCGTCCACGGAAGTATTGATATCCCATGAGTGCACGAAACCGATATCACCGGTTTTCAAAGCATCAAGCCTGTCCCTCCTGTCCAGCCCTATCGGGGATTCAAACCCGGAGAGGCCTCCCATAAGGGTCTGGCTTGCGTAAGCCTTCGACTCCCTGAGCATATGAGGCTTGGTCACACGAAATTCTGACATCCTTATTCCCCTGGCGATAGAGGGGAGGAGGCCAAAACGGCCCCCTCCCCGTAAAAGCTGCATCCTGCTTTGGCCTGCCCTGTGCGCAGCCTAAATGGCCGCAGCATCGCAGCAGCTAAGATTAATCAGTTACAGCTCCCTGATGGAAGGTACGTGAGATAACATCCAGCTGCTGTTCCTTCGTCAGCTTGACAAAGTTCACAGCATATCCGGATACACGCACTGTCAGGTGCGGATACTTCTCCGGGTTCTCGACAGCATCCTCAAGCTGTTCCTTGCGCAGGACGTTGATATTCGCATGGTACAGCCCATGCCCGTTGCCGGAATCCAGGATACCTACAAGGTTGGTGATGCGGTCATCCTCATCGCGGCCAAGGCCGTCAGGGGTGATCGTATTCGTCAGCGAAATGCCGTCAAGGGCATCATCATAATCAAGCTTGCCGACTGAGTACATGGAAGGAAGCATGCCGTGCGAATCCATGCCGTTCTCCGGGTTTGCGCCCGGGGCAAACGGAGTGCCCTTCTTATGCCCTGACGGGAAGGATCCCGTATTCTTACCATACTCAACATTGGAAGTGATAGTAAGGATAGACTGGGTCGGCACTGCGTCACGGTACACAGGAAGGCGGCGGACCTGGCCCATAACAGTGGATACTACCCACTTGGCAAGGTCGTCGGCGCGGTCATCGTCATTGCCGTAGACCGGGAACTCGCCGTCAGTCCTGAAGTTGACGATCAGGTCATCGTCCGCACCCTCAACATACTCAGGGGTACCCTTCGCATCCTTGTTGTAGATGGGATAGACCTTGGCGTACTTGACAGCGGACAGGGAGTCGGCAGCGATCGACAGGCCAGACATACCGCAGCCAAGGGTACGGTATACCTCTTTGTCGTGGAGCGCCATTTCAATAGCCTCGTAAGCATACTTATCATGCATGTAATGGATGATGTTCAGAGCCTCAACATAAGTCTCCGACAGCCATTCAAGAGCCTTCTCATAGTTGGCTACAACAGACTCGAAGCTGAGGGACCCATCTTCATTGAACTGCAGCGGAGACAGGACGCCTTCATCAATAACACGCAGGCCTGTCATCTCATCACGCCCGTCATTAAGGGCATAAAGGAATGCTTTAGCCGTGTTCACACGCGCAGCAAAGAACTGCATCTGCTTACCCACGCGCATCGGGGAAACACAGCAGGCAATAGCTGCGTCATCGCCCCAGTGGCTGCGGATATCCTTATCGGACTCATACTGGATAGCAGAAGTATCAATAGAGATCTTGGCGCAGAACCGCTTATACCCTTCGGGAAGCTTAGGATCCCAGAAAATGGTGATATTCGGCTCAGGCCCGGGCCCAAGATGGTCGAGAGTCAGGGTATTAAGCAAACGGAAAGAGGTTTTGGTAACCAAGGTACGCCCGTCATCGGCAAAGCCCGCATCTGACCATGTTGCCCAGTACGGATCCCCGGAGAAGATGTTGTCGTAATCCTTAGTGCGCAGGAAGCGGACAATACGGAGCTTCATAACGATATTGTCGATGATCTCCTGTCCATCCTGCTCATTGATAACGCCATTTTTCAGGTCGCGCTCGAAATAGCAGTCGAAGAAAGCGCTCAGACGGCCAATAGACATTGCCGCACCGTCCTGGCTCTTTACAGAGGCCAGATAACCCATATATGTCCACTGCACAGCTTCCCTGGCAGTACGTGCCGGGCGGCTCAGGTCAAGCCCGTACTCATTCCCCAAGACGACAAGCTTTTTCAGGGCTTTGATCTGCTCGTCATGCTCTTCGCGGAAACGGATCCAGTGTTCGATCTCCGGCTCTGTGAAATCATTGCGGTACGGTATGGAATCCTTATCGCGCTTTTTGAAAGCGATCAGGGTATTGACACCATACAGCGCCACACGGCGGTAATCGCCAATAATGCGGCCACGCCCATAGGCATCCGGAAGGCCGGTAAGGATCTTGTTGTGGCGCGCACGCTTGATACGTGCAGTATATACGCCAAAAACACCGTCATTGTGGGTTTTACGGTACCGGGTAAAGATCTTCTTGATCTCAGGATCAGGCTCCTTGCCTGCTTCAATAATAGCCTGTTCTACCATACGCCAGCCGCCATTAGGCATCATAGCGCGTTTGCAGGGGACATCTGTCTGAAGGCCAACAATAACATCATCCTGATCATCAATGTATCCGGCAGGGAAAGCATCAATATCCGCCGGCGTGTGTGTATCTACATCGTACACACGCTGCCTGCGCTCTACTGCCAGGTATTCGTCATCAAGCTTCTTCCACAGATGGCGGGTCTTTTCCGTGGCAGGTTCCAGGAATGACTCATCACCCTCATATGGCGTGTAATTCTTCTGAATAAAGTCACGCACATCAATATCATTCTGCCAGTTTCCTCCAACGAAGCCGTTCCACGCTTCAGCGCGGAGATCCTCTTCAGAAGCAACTGCTTTTTCTGTTGCTGTCATACGCACTCCTTAATGTGTGTCGTTTTACGATGCAGCTATGCACCGGATACTCCTATTGTACCCGGTAGGCAGTTCCAAAAAACCGCCAGTATTAAGCCCAGAAATGAAAGAATGCGTGACGTTGCTCACATCAGCTGTAGCCCGCAGTATCGCGTCACGATAGTATAGTACAGTAAGATTATTGTATATACTGTAAAACTATCCTGGATAGGTCCTTATGAAGATATGTTTCCTGACAGCTGGCACCAGAGGTGATGTCCAGCCATTCCTGGCACTGGCAAAAGAATTGGACCGCCGCGGGCACCATAGCGTTATTGCCGCCGGCAGCAGCTTCAGGGAAGCCATCGAAAAAGAAGGCGTCAGCTTTTATCCGGCTTCCCTCGATCTGATGCAAATTATCCGGACCCCTGAAGGAAAGGCGGTTTCGCAGGAACCCATCCGCCATATGAAGACTACACTGAAACTTGTCAGGGAAGTTATCAACCCCGGTTACCGTGCAACGATGGACGATTACTATACTGCTGCCCAGGGAGCCGATCTCATTGTCTACCACCCTAAAGCCCTGGGTGCTGTTGATGTGGCTGTTAAACTCGGCATACCCTGTGTCAGCATGCCTCCTGCCCCGGTTCTTTACCCGATAAGCAGCTTCCCCTGCCCTGCGGTCTCGTCTTATCATAATTTTGGACCGTTCCTTAACCGCAAAACCTATTTGGTGAACCGCAGAAGCGAATCAGCGCAGATATCCCTGATCAACCAGTTCCGGCATGATACCCTGGGCCTTCCTGCGCGTAAAACCGGAGCGTATACATATTATCGGGAAGGCCAGGAAATACCGATTATCTACCCGATAAGCCCAAGCCTCTTCTCAGATGTTACCGATTGGGAAGGCCATGTCCGGCTGCCGGGGTTCTTCTTCCTCAACACACAGGATGCACTGGACAAAAAACTTGAACAGTTCATATACTCCGGGCCCGAACCTGTAGCCGTTACTTTCAGCAGTATCGTATTAAAAAATCCGCACCGTTTCATGGATATGCTGGAAAGCGCTGCGCAGGCAACAGGGCAGCGTATCGTCCTCCTGACAGGCAACAGCTCTATTGACTTCAGCGGCAATGACCTGATTTTTGCGGCAGAGCAGGCGCCGCATGACCTTCTGTTCAACAGATGCTGTGCAGTTTTCCACCATGGCGGGGCAGGGACATCAGCAGCGGCATTAAGGGCAGGTATACCGCAGCTGATAATGCCGTGTTCAGGCGATCAGCCTTTCTGGGCACAGTACCTGTACCGTAAAGGGTATGCATTAAAACCGATCTCCGAGCAGGCGCTTACAGCGGAGAAATTAAAACAGCACTTTCATATGCTTAAAGAAGCTGGTATCCGCGGGCAATCGGAAAAGATAGGGGCTGTACTCAAACAGGAACATGGAACGGAAAACGCTGCAGACTGGATCATTACCAATTACGGCTGATGCTGTGCTGCGTGGAACTGTCCGTACGGTCAGATCCATGAAGGATTATCGCTGCCGGAGTTCCGGGCAGGGTCATGGTCTGTGCTGCTACCTCCAGTTCGTGAGGCCTCTTTAGGGCTGTCAGTATCTTGGGAGTCATCCCCTGCCCATTCCTTATCTTCAGCTTCCCATATATCGTTGCGCGCACGGGCTATCTTCAAAGCACGTTCTGCATCCTCGCGCGTATCATACGGACCCATGCGATGGGTAAATGAGGACAGTTTGCCGTGTTCTACGTCACCGGTACGGGTATTGTAATACCACTTCTTCCCGTCGGACAGATCAGGCAATTCATCATTGCTGACCGGCGGCAGTTCTTTCCTTAGCGCCTCAATATCAATGCGGACCTTTTCCCCAGGATTTTCGCTGTTGCCGCTGCCTTTCACAGTGCCAGCTGTATCTTTGTCCATAACCATGGTTCCTTTCCGACAGGGCTGTATATTGGCTATAACAGGTTTACAGAGGTTTTTCAGGTATATATAATATAAATCTGTGTATAGCTTATATCAAAAGGGATGCTTATGGCAATTTTCAGCGCTTCCATTTCCATTCTCTGCATAGTTTTCTACCTGGGGATAATGGCCTATCTTCACATAGCCAATAAGCACATTTACAGTCCGATACATCATGCAGTCAGTGATTACGGCGTAGGGCAGAGCAGGAAATATTTCCTTCTTGCCGGATATTCGGGCATTATACGGAATATCTTTATAGCGATCGCCCTTGTCGCATGGAAGTACGTATTTACTTTCAAAAGTATCGCAATTATTATGCTCATTTTTACGCTGGTCGGTTTCATAGGGGTAGCTGTGTTCCCTACTGATATTGAAGGGGCGCCAAAAACTGCACAAGGGAGGCTGCATCTTCTGTTTGCAGTACTCCAGTTCACTGCATTAGCTATCCTCATACTCAATATGACGGATTATCTTAAGCCGGTAAGTATGGGATTTTTTGTTGTCCTTAAGGCGATCGAATATTTCGTCAGGATAGGGCTGAGTACCCTTATTTTGGGAATGGTCCTGCCGGTTATGAAAAAATATTTCGGCCTTTTTGAACGCATTTTCCTATACTCCGGGAACATATATTTCCTGGTTTTCTGCATTCTGATCATCTCAACACAGCTGCGATAGGTGCTTTTACGCCTTCTGGTCTGCCGCAGCCCGGCATCACCCCTGCGGCCGGTCCTCCCGAAATGCGCTGGTCACAGGGAGGCGGCGGTCACGGCCAAAAGCTAGGGCTGTGACTTTAGGTCCCAGCGGATACTGGCGCCGTTTCCACTCTGCCTGGTCTACAAGGCGCATGACTGTATTGACTGTTTGCGCATCAAAACCGTCATTAAGGAGGTCTTCGCGCCCATGGACCTTTTCAATATATGCTTCTAAAACTTTATCAAGCAGCGCATACTCTGGCAGCGAATCAGAATCCTTCTGCCCCGGCCTCAATTCAGCACTCGGGGCTTTCGTGATGGAATTCTCCGGGATGGGAGGTACTTCTCCCCTGCGGCGTGCCGCATTATTACGCCACCGGGCAAGCTTCCATACTTTGGTTTTCAATATATCTTTGATAGGCGCATAACCGCCGACAGCATCGCCATAGATCGTAGAATATCCGCAGGCAAGCTCAGATTTATTCCCTGTAGCAAGGGCAAGGAGGCCTTTTGAATTGGAATAGGCCATCACCAGTACACCGCGTATACGTGCCTGGAGGTTTTCGGCAGCTACGCCGTCAACGCCTGTCTGTCCCTCAAAAACTTTGAATAAAGGCTCAATAGGCTGTATCTCATAATGTGCATGGATACGTGAGGCCAGATCAGCGGCGTCATCTTTAGACCCATCAGATGAATACATGCTGGGCATGGAAAGCCCCCATACATTTTCCCCGCCGCAGGCATCAGCTGCCATGGCCGCAACAAGAGCTGAATCTATACCGCCGGACAGCCCCAGGACCACACCGGTGAAGCGGTTCTTTTCCATATAATCGCGCAATCCGGTAACGCATGCCGTATAGACTTCTTCATCAGAGTCCATCACGGGTGCTGTCTGCACCCCGTTATCAGCACCGGATCCGGGGCCGGAAACACTTTCAGGCACAGTATACGTCCAGAGAACCAGATCTTCAGCAAACTGTCTGGACCGTTCAATGACTGATCCGTCCCTGCTGACAATAAAGCTGGCCCCGTCAAAGACAAGGTCGTCCTGCCCCCCTACCTGGTTAAGGTAGATAACGGGGGCATTGACCTGCCGGGCACGCCGCCTGCACAGGTCAACACGGGTATGGAATTTGCCTTCCTCATAAGGCGAACCGTTGATAGTTGCCAGGATATCAATACCTTTGTGCGCCAGTTTTTCAACAGTCCCCCCGTCCTGCCATATATCCTCGCAGATAGCGAAACCTATCCGCCTGCCTTTTACTGTGAGGATAAGGTCGTCCTGCCCAGGTGCAAAAATCCTGAATTCATCGAATACGCCGTAATTAGGCAAAAAATGCTTATCATACTGGGCTTCGGCTGTACCGCTATGGATAACCAGCAGCCTGTTGCGCGGCTTCCCGCTGCTGTCTGTACCTACTGTGCCCAGGACGACGTATAGCTGCCCCAATCCTTCTTCTTTAAGGGACCGGGCTATATTCCCGACTGCTGCATCTGCCGCTTTGCGGAAGGTATTGCGAAAGGCAAGGTCCTCAATAGGATACCCCGTTACGGCCATCTCAGGAAAAAGGACAATATCCGCGTTTTTCTCCGCAGCGGTACGCGAGTAACCCAGGATCTTAGCGGCATTCCCGTCAAGGTCGCCAACACACGTATTGATCTGGGCCAAAGCAAAAGTAAGCTCTCCACTTGTTTCCATACCGTTATACTAATACCTGTGCAAGATTCCTCTACCCGTTATGCGGCTGAGTACTCCGAACAGCCTTACTTTTATCAGTTTACATTCAGCTTTAACTATGATTCTTAAAAGTTAATTATTAAATCCATATCAGCTTCAATGAAGATTATTTTGAGAAAAGAACATTGTAATAGATACTGCCAGGACATCTGGTACCCATAATTAAAGATACGGCACTCATGCTGAAAGGAAAACAATGAGTACACCAGACTATAATGATGAAGCTTCTGCTAAGAAGGCTTCTGCAGATACGTATGCAGCAGAAACTGCCGCCCTTCCTAAGACTGATTATGCTAATGACCCCGCAAATATGCAGTACGCTGCCCAACCGGAAAGCTTCGCATCGGGTGCAGTGCCGTCAGCAGCTGCAGTGCAGGGCACACAAAAGCGAAGCAATAAGGTAGTGCTTCTGGCAGCAGGAGTGGCCCTGGCATGCGGCCTCGCAGGAGGCGCAGCCGGAGGGGCGATCTATACAGCAGCTGCGGGGGCAGCTTCAGCTTCAAGCAATGGGATGCCGGGCGGCGGGTCGGGAGGTTCCCGGGGCGGCATGGGGCAGGGGCCGGGAAGCACAGGATCTAACAGCGGCCCGGGTAGCAACGGTCCACAGGGGAATACCCAGAACGGCACAGGTACACCGGGCAGTTCAAACTCAGGCTCACAGGGGAATTCAGCTCCCAATGGGGCACCGGGTTTGAACTCAGGAAACAGTCAAAGCGGGTCAGCCCCGGCTGGCCCCGGCAGCAATGGAGGTGGTAATTCGTCGGCGAATCAGAATACGGCACCGGGGGTGTCCTCAGGGACTAATGGAGCTGATTCAGGATCGTCCGGCGATTCTCATTGATTAGCAGAAAAATACTATTTATTGCCATCTGGATTATGATAGCGGGCTTGGGGCCACAGCTCCAAGCCCATTTTATTATTTTTACTGCCGTCCAGGATCCGGCTGTGGTACAGTATCACTTATTGCTGTTGCTGCTGTTATCCTGCTCACCAGCATGGCCGGGATCCTGCGGCCGGCCGCCGCCATGAAGTATCTCACGGATAGTATCAAGCCGCGGCTTCAATTCACGCTCATAACCGTTAGGCTTCGGGTGGTAGTATTCACGTCCGCGCAGTTCCTCCGGCATATATTCCTGCCGGGCAATATCATGCGGTGCATCATGGGCATAAATGTAGCCGTCATGGTTCCCCCACTCCTTCATCAAAGCAGTGGGGGCATTGCGCAGATGCAGCGGGACCTGCCCTATATCCCCCGCATCCACATCAGCCAGCGCTGCATCGATCGCCATATAGCTTGCGTTTGACTTAGGTGCAGTTGCTACTGCGATTACAGCCTGCGAGAGTATGATCCGCGCTTCCGGCATACCTATCATCGATACAGCCTGTGCAGCGGCAACCGTAATACCCAGTACCTGCGGGGCTGCCATCCCTACCTCTTCTGACGCAGCTATCATAATGCGGCGTGCTATGAACCGGGGATCCTCCCCCGCACGGATCATACGGGCCAGATAATGCAGGGAGGCATCCACATCGGATCCCCGCATGGATTTGATAAATGCACTGGCAACATCGTAATGGCCGTCACCATCACGGTCGTACCGGACCTGTGCGGTATCCATAACGCGGGAAATAGTATCAGAAGTGATAACGGCACGGCGTTTGCCTTTAGCCCTCTCCCTATCGCCGGTAACAGCACCGGCAGCAGCCTCAAGGATAGTCAGGGACTTGCGAGCGTCCCCTCCGGCCATGCGCACTATATCATCAACGGCAGTATCGCTGATGCGGACCTCATTGTGGAGCCCTTTCCTGCTGCGGACAGCACGCTCAACGATTTCGCGTATATTGTCGTTGGACAGCCCCTCAAGCTTCACCACTACTGATCGTGAAAGGAGAGGCGGGATAACGGAAAAACTCGGGTTCTCCGTAGTAGCGCCTATAAAGGTCACATCCCTGTTCTCTACGCTTGGGAGCAGGGCATCCTGCTGGGATTTGGAGAAGCGGTGGACTTCATCAATGAACAGGACAGTTTCCCGTCCCTGCGATACCAGACGTTCATGGGCACGGGCAAGTACCTCGCGCACATCTTTAACACCGGAAGTAACTGCTGAAAGCTCTTCAAAAGCACGCCCCGACTGCTGCGCTGTGATATATGCCAGAGTAGTCTTCCCTACTCCCGGAGGGCCGAAAAGGATAATCGACGTAGGCGCTGTCCGCGAATGCGAAGGCTCAGCCGCAACACGGCGCAGCGGCGACCCCTGTGTGAGCGCATGCTCCTGCCCTATGACTTCATCTAGCGATGCAGGGCGCATCCGTACAGCAAGCGGCCGTGTTGCCACACCATCCGGTACTTCAGCAGCATCAAAAAGGTTATCTCCAGCCATTTTTACTCAGCCGCCGATCTGCTGCATTGCCCGCCCATGCTTTCCAGCCTGAATGTACGCGATTCCATAACGCTCAGCAGCGCCCGTGCTGTATCAAAGCTTGTCATGCACGGGATGGCATTCTCGGCGCTCACACGGCGGATCAGGAACCCGTCGTTCTGCAGATCCCTGTTTGAACTGGAGATAGTATTGATCACAAAATTCACATGGCCTTTCTGGATCAGGTCCGTTACTGAATCATGCCCCTCAGCGGCCTCGCTTACTTTTGCAGCATTACGGACAAACAGTGAGCTGTCATGCCTTTTCAGATATGCGGCTGTACCGCCCGTTGCATAAATGCCATATCCGATCGCTGAAAAACGCCTGGCCAGGTCCAAAGCCTCTGCCTTGTCATTATCTGCAACGGTGATCAGTACATTCCCATGCTCCGGTATCTGCACTCCGCTTGCGACCAGGGCCTTATACAGCGCCTTGTCAAGGGTGCCGTCGCCTCCCAGTGCCTCGCCTGTTGATTTCATCTCAGGGCCAAGCACCGTATCCACACTGCGCAGTTTGGCAAAAGAGAACACAGGGGCCTTCACGAATACAGCATTTTGGGGCTCCTGCCTGTACCCGGGGGTAAGGCCCTGGTCCCTGACAGACTGCCCGAGGATCGCCCGTGCAGCTATATTGCCCATAGCAACGCCAGTGATCTTGCTCAGGAAAGGTACGGTACGCGAGCTGCGGGGATTGACCTCAAGGACGTACACCCGGTTCTCCTTATCAACGATAAACTGGATATTATACAGCCCTATAAAATGGAAGCCTCTGCCGATACGTGCAGTATAATCAATGATAGTATCCTTAACATCCTGCGGGACCATCTGCGCAGGATACACGGAGATCGAATCCCCGGAATGGATGCCTGCACGTTCAATATGCTCCATAACACCCGGGATATAAACATTTTCGCCGTCAGCAACAGCATCCGTTTCCAGCTCCCTGCCCATGATGTAGCGGTCGACAAGGATCGGCGCATCGTGGCTGATCTCCTTCACCGCAGTAGCCATATAGACCCTGAGCTCACCATCATTATGGACGATCTCCATGGCACGCCCGCCCAGGACATAGCTGGGCCGTACAAGCACGGGATAACCGATACGGTTTGCAATGGCAAGTGCTTCATCAACAGTTACTGCAGTGTCGCCTTCGGGCTGAGGTATCCCCAGCCCCTTCAAAGCAGCCTCAAATTTATGGCGGTCTTCAGCCCTGTCAATATCCTCCAGTGATGTCCCCAGAATGCGCGCTCCCCGCTCTTCAAGGGATGCCGCAATATTGATGGCTGTCTGCCCGCCAAACTGGACAACGACGCCAAGCGGCTGCTCAAGGTCAATGACATGCATGACATCTTCAACGGTAAGGGGCTCAAAATACAGTTTGTCGCTGATGGAAAAATCTGTTGATACGGTTTCCGGGTTATTGTTGATAACGATAGCTTCATAGCCCTCATCGCGCAATGTTTCCACACAATGCACCGTTGCATAGTCGAATTCCACACCCTGCCCGATACGGATAGGCCCCGAACCCAGGACTACCACTTTTTTGCGGTCCGAGCGCAGGGATTCGTTCTGCGAACCGTTTTCATACGTGGAATAAAAATACGGCGTTGTGCTGGCAAATTCACCAGCGCAGGTATCCACCATCTTATAGACAGGGGTAATCCCATACTCCCGGCGCATACTGTAAATGCTGGCCTCATCCATACCCCACGCACGTGCGATATACGGATCGGAAAAACCGCTCCGCTTTGCATCCCGCAAAACATCCCTGTCGCCTTTGTTCTCACGAAGCATATTTTCCAGGCGTATGATTTTCTGAAGGTGGGACAGGAAGAAATCATCTATTTTTGTAATATCATGAACCTCCTGCGCGCTGTACCCGTTGCGAAGCCACTGCATTACAGCAAAAATACGGCTGTCATCGCGGCTGCGGATACGGTGCATCAGCTCCTGCCTGTCAAGCCCTGAATAATCGGGCCATTGCGCATGGTCAAGCTTCATTTCAAGCGAGCGTACTGCCTTGAGGAAGCTCTCTTCAAAGGTGCGGCCGATAGCCATAACTTCGCCCGTAGCCTTCATCTGCGTACCAAGCTGGCGGTCCGCACCGGGGAATTTGTCAAAGGGAAAACGCGGGAATTTCGTCACGATATAATCCAGAGCCGGCTCAAAACAGGCATACGATGTCCCTGTCACAGGGTTGATGATCTCATCCAGATGCAGCCCGACAGCAAGCTTCGCACTGACCTTGGCGATCGGATATCCTGTTGCCTTGCTTGCCAGCGCTGACGACCGCGATACACGCGGGTTGACTTCGATCACATAATATGAGAAACTGTCCGGATCCAGCGCCAGCTGGACATTGCACCCGCCGCATATCTTCAAAGCCCTGATGATCCTTAATGAAGCGTCACGCAGCATCTGGTTCTCCCGGTCGGTAAGCGTCTGCACAGGTGCCGTTACAATACTGTCGCCTGTATGGATCCCGACCGGATCAATGTTTTCCATGGTGCATACCACGATGGCATTATCATGGGCATCACGCATAACTTCATATTCGATCTCTTTGAAACCCGCGATACTGCGCTCAATGAGGCACTGGTGCACCGGGCTCATTTTCAGCCCGGCATCAGCTATACGGCGAAGCTCCTGCCTGTTATGCGCAAAACCGCCGCCAGTGCCGCCCAGCGTATATGCCGGCCGCACAACCACGGGATACCCGAGTTCACTGGCATATTTCTCTGCATCTTCTACAGTATGGACTATATCGCTTTCCGGGACAGGCTCCCCCAGTTCGTTCATCAGTGAGCGGAAGAGCTCCCGGTCTTCAGCCTTATTGATAGCCTCAAGGTCTGTTCCCAGTATTTCTACGCCAAATTCATCGAGCACCCCGTCATTATGGAGGGCAACGACCAGGTTCAGGCCGGTCTGCCCGCCCAGCGTTCCCAGGATGGCATCAGGCCTCTCCTTATATATTACGCGCTTGAGGAATTCCGTAGTCAGCGGTTCAATATATACCCTGTCTGCGATAGATGTATCTGTCATAATCGTTGCGGGGTTTGAATTGACAAGGACTACCTCATACCCCTCTTCCCGCAGTGACTGGCATGCCTGGGACCCTGAATAGTCAAATTCAGCTGCCTGCCCGATAACTATAGGTCCGGAACCGACAACAAGTATTTTATGGATATCTGTACGTTTAGGCATTCCGAACCTCCATGTTGTCACGCCGGCCGGGACGGACAGATCCCGCATTGCCGGCATATTCCCTGTCCATCAGGGCAATAAACTCATCGAATAAGTAATTGCTGTCATGCGGTCCGCTGCTTGCCTCAGGATGGTACTGCACTGAGAATACAGGGAATTCCTGATGCCGTACCCCTTCACACGTTTTATCATTAAGCGACTCATGAGTGACCTCAAGCCCCGTTCCGGCAAGGCTTCCGATGTCTACAGAATATCCGTGGTTCTGCGCTGTTATTTCTACACGCCCTGTAGACAGGTTCTTCACAGGATGGTTGGATCCGCGATGGCCGAACTTCAGTTTGAAAGTCCGTGCCCCGCATGCCAGGGAAATAAGCTGATGCCCCAGGCATATGCCAAATATGCTTACCTGCCCTAAAAGACGGCGTACTGTGTCGATTGCTTCGGGGATATCAGCAGGATCCCCCGGGCCGTTGGACAGCATTACGCCATCAGGGCGGTACTCCATGATCTGTTCCGCATCCGTATTCCACGGTACAACGATCAGATCGCAGTTCCGTTTTGACAGTTCGCGGATTATACCGAGTTTCTCGCCGAAATCCATCAGCACAACTTTATGCCCGCGGTTAGGGACAGGGAACGGGCGGGCTGTTGATACACGCTTCACCTGGTCATGCAGATAATCTGCCGACCTCAGCTGTGAAACAAGCGTATCAGTATCAGCATCGGCAGCAGCCATTGCTGCCTTCATCGTCCCGGCCTCACGTATCTTCAAGGTCAGGGCACGAGTATCAATGCCATATATCCCCGGTATGCCCTTCTGCTTCAGATACTGGTCCAGCGTCTCCCGGCTCCGCCAGTTATTCGGCTCAGGGCAGTAATCGCGTACAGCCAGGCCGAACAGGGCAGGTTCCAGGCTTTCGTTATCGTCACCGTTTATGCCGTAATTACCAATAAGCGGGTAGGTCATTGTAACGATCTGCCCGCAATAGGAATTATCTGTGATGATTTCCTGGTACCCTGTCATTGATGTATTAAAAACCAGTTCACCAATACGGAAAATATCGGATCCGAAGGCGAAGCCCCTGTATATCGTCCCGTCTTCGAGGACCAGCAACCGTTCCATAACAGCCTCCCCGCATACTGGGGAGCAAGGCCACAGCATGCAAGATCTTATGCGTTGAGCTTGTGGATATCCCTATTATTTAAGCGTTACGGTTCGACATCGCGCAGCTGCTCAGCAGCGCCCACCCTGTACCGTCTGAATACCGCATCGCCCTCGTCCTGTGTCTTTACTATATCGACAATACCGTCAATGGCCCAGTCATTGTCGCCGTCGCTGTCGCATACCACCTGGCGGACATGCCATGTATGGCTTGCCGCTTCCTGTGAATCGTCAAGGATGAAGAACTCTGCAGAACGGGCATCGGTATCTGTAAGGATATCATCATGGGCATCAAAGAAACCATCGAGGGCAGCATCCCATTCATGGACCCCATATCCGTAACTGCCATCCATTTCCCCTAAGGTCTGGCTGTCCTCAAGCGCCATAAGCTGCACCCGGCGGAACATCGCGTTACGGACGAGGACGCGGAGCGCGCGGCGGTCGGCGGCTACCGCTTCCATACCTGAAGGTGGCGGCGCGGAAAAAGCTTCCTGGGATCCGGCGCGGCCGTTACGCTCCCTGGATGCTTCGCCGTAAGAATTTTCCCATTCGTCAACAAGCGAGGAATCCACAGTCCGCACAACGTACCCCAGCCACTGGATGATATCGCGCAGGCGCTCATCCGCCTTATCCGGGGGAACAGTACGCGAAAGTACGCGGTATGCATCGCTGAGATACCGCAGAAGCGTGCCTTCGCTGCGGGACACCCCATAACTTGAAATATACTGGGAGAAATCAGCTGACTGTTCAATCATGTCGCGCAGGACTGATTTTGGTTTTACATCATAATCCGCCGCCCACGGCATATCGCGGAGATACTGGTTAAAAGCGGGTATGAGCAGATCCTTGAGCGGCTGCGGATACGTAACCTCCTGCAGCCTGTCCATACGCTCATCATAATCTATCCCTTCATCCTTCATACGGACCATGGCTTCATCGCGTTCCCGCCGCTCCTGCACACGCAGTATTGGACGGGGATCCTCCAGGGTAGCTTCAGCAGCAGAAATGATATTCAGCGCATATGCAGGGTCATCAGGGTCAAGAAGCTCAAGTGCAGCTATAAGGAATGGCGCTAACGGCTGGTCCATCGCAAGGTCATCAGGCATATCCACTGCAAGCGTGTAATCTGTGGTGCCGTCTTCCAGTTCCCATTTCTCAGCGATCCCGGAACTGATAAGTGTCTGCATAACAGATGCTGCAGTTTCCAGGAGCTCCTTTTTATCCCCCTCAGGCTGGGCACTGCTGCTTATAAGCTCCCTGATACGCTTCCATGCATTGCCTCCCTGGGCGATCTCATCAAGGACGAGTGAATGGGAAACCTTCATATGCGGCACAAGCGTTTCCGGCTGCATGCCAATAAGTTTCGTCAATGTTGCCTCGCTCCAGTTCACAAAACCTTCAGGGGCTTTTTTACGTTTGATTTTTTTAAGCTTTTTGGGATCATCCCCCGCTTTGGCCAGAGCCTTCGCATTTTCTATCTCATATTCAGGCGCGAGGGCTATCACCAGCCCTTCTGTATCAAACCCTGAACGGCCTGCCCGGCCTGCTATCTGATGGAACTCGCGCGCCTTAAGGCGCCGCTGCCTCCTTCCGTCGAATTTAGCCAATGCCGTCAGCACAACCGTATGTATCGGGACATTGATCCCTACTCCCAATGTATCCGTCCCGCAGATCACGGGCAGAAGCCCGTCCTGGGCCAGCTGTTCCACCATCCTCCTGTACCGCGGAAGCATACCCGCATGATGGACACCGACACCATTGAGCAGCAGGCGTTTTAAGGACTTCCCAAAAGCTGTGGTGAATTTTGTATGTGCCAATGCCCTACGGATCTGATCACGCTGCCCTTTGCTCGAGACCCCCAGGCCTGACAGGTCTTCAGCAGTATTCACAGCGGCATCCTGCGAAAAATGGACTATATAAACAGGGACCTGCCCCCTGCTGATAAGCCTGTTCACTACAGACTGCAGGGGCTCAGCGGCATACGTATATTCCAGAGGCACAGGGCGCTGCGCATCAGCAATAGTATCCACCGTACGGCCTGTATTGTCTTCTATCAGCGCAGCAATATCACTGGTGTCTCCCAGTGTTGCACTCATGAGCAGGAACTGGGCATTATGCAGCACGAGCAGCGGTATCTGCCAGGCCCAGCCACGGTCAGGATCCCCGTAAAAATGGAATTCGTCCATGGCAACATAACTGATATCAGCTTTTTTGCCTTCCCTGAGCGCCTGGTTCGCAAGTATCTCAGCAGTGCAGCAGATTACGGGCGCCTGCGGGTTGATACGTGTATCGCCTGTGATCATACCGACATATCCGGCACCGAAAATAGAAACTAATTCAAAAAATTTTTCGCTGACAAGCGCCTTGATAGGGGCGGTATAGTATGACCGCCCGCCGCGGCACAGCGCCATAAAGTGCATTGCGACAGCTATTAGGGATTTCCCTGACCCCGTGGGCGTGCTGACAATGGCATGATTGCCGGATAACAGCGCGAGTACCGCTTCCTCCTGATGAGGCCACAGCGTGAGATGCCTGACTGAGCTGACCCATCTTTCGAAGCGGGCAAGGATCTCATCATCATCCAGTTCTGCAGCACCCGGGCTGAAGGAGCCTTCCGGGATCAAAGACCCCAGTGCAGCAGGCGCATGCTTCGGTCCGGACGGCCCGGACAGATCCGTGCTTCCTGGAATATCAGTATGTGCCATTACCATCCGCTCCTATAAGTCAGGGATCAGTTTCGTAAACAGTCTGTACCGGGCTATTCCATCATATAGTGCGGCATAACAAACCGCTCACCGTGCTTTACCTGCCGTTCACCCAAATCACGTACCACAGGCCGGACTGGTGCTTTATAGTGGTATTACCGCCGGGGATATTCAGCGGAAGGCAAACATCATTGGAAAGGAGGTCGGCCTTATGAAAGTCAATTTCCATATTGACCCACAGATGGCGGATGAACAGCACACAGATTTCTATATCACTGAAATCACTGACAGCATACAGTCTGCCGCTGACCTGCTCACTGCCGAAAGGCCATTACATGACCACCACCATCCGGAGATTCCTACCGGGGATACCGGCAGTCCTGACATAGTGTGGTGCACTATGGGGACTTCCCTCGTACCGGTAAATACTGATGATATTTATGCTGTGTATACTTTCCATGACCGCACCTGTGTGGCAACAAAAGATGCGCAGTATGAATACAAAGGCAGGCTTTACCAGATACGGGAGCTGCTTCCCGAAAAGTTTATTGAAACCTCGCGGAATGCCTCACTGAACATGGACTATATCCAGTTCCTGGACCTGAGTTTCAGCGGGACTATCACCGTTTTTATGAAAAACAAACAGAAAATCCAGGTATCACGCCGTTTTATAAGCGAATTCAAGCGAAGGCTTGGGTTATAACTGCTGATATCACATATTAAGGAGAATATTATTATGGCACATAAATTGGCATCTGCACCTGTATCCGAAAGTCCACAAAAGCCTATTAAGAAAATCGGCGAAACAGATCGTCCCCTGACTATCGGGGCTTTCCTGCGCGATACCGTCATGGGCGCCGGTATGGGCATGCTTATAGGAGGCGTATTTTCACTCGCCTTCAGCATGGGGTTCGGGACCTCAGCCTACTACCCGTCTTCCCCCCAATTCATGCGGCGGTTCCCTAACCAGCTTTCAGCAGTCGCAGTGAGCTTCCTGTTATGGGTACTTATGGGCATAATGTTCACATGGGTAACTTATATCCGATTCAAGAGTGACTGGTCAGTACTCAAGAGAACTGCCATACATTGCCTTATGTGCTATGCCCTGTTCACACCGCTTGCCATCGCAGCGGGCTGGTTCCCGCTCAACGCTGCATGGCTGGCTATATATACAGCAATATGGTTTGCAGTCTATATAGTTCTGTGGGGCATCGCATATCTTATCGGGAAAAAGGAAATCCTGGCATTGAATACCAGGCTCAATTCATACAGTCCCAACACGGGGGAATAACCGGTTATCCTGGATCCTGAGATAAGTCTAATAATATGCGGGGGCGGCTGGAAATGCCGCCCCCGCATATTAGATCCGATTTATTGTGCAACAGCCAGCCTATTCATCTTCTTCAGGATCATAGTCCACGCCGGTTTCAGCGCGCTGCTCGTCTGAAATTGGAGCAGGGGCACCTGTAAGAGGGTCTGTACCGCCTCCGGATTTGGGGAATGCGATCACATCGCGGATAGAATCCTCGCCCGCAAGTATTGCAGCGCAGCGGTCCCATCCAAAAGCAATGCCGGCATGCGGAGGTGCACCAAATTTGAACGCTTCAAGCAGGAAACCGAACTTGTCCTGCGCCTCTTCCTCACCGATTCCCAGGACTTCAAGTACACGGTCCTGGATATCATCCCGGTGGATTCGTACCGATCCGCCGCCGATCTCATTGCCGTTGCACACGATATCATAGGAATCGCTCATAGCATGCCCGGGATCCTTATCGAATGTATCGATCCAGTCTGCACTTGGCATAGTGAAAGGATGGTGCATAGAGGTCCATACAGAATGGCCTACAGCCACATCATCGTCATCAGGGTCATCTGTACGCTTGAACAGCGGGAAATCAACAACCCATGCGAAGGCAAATTCATCTTTTTTAAGCAGGCCCTGGCGTTTTGCGATCTCAACGCGGGCTGCGCCGAGCAGCAGCTGGGAAGGCTCTCTGGCACCTGCGGCAAAAAAGACAGCGTCCCCGGCTTCCGCATGGACAGCTTCCATAAGGCCGCTGCGCTCTTCATCGGAAAGGTTCTTGGCAACAGGCCCCTTGAGTTCCCCATCTTCAGAGAACTGCACGTATGCAAGGCCCTTGGCACCGCGCTGGCGCGCCCATTCCTGCCATGCATCAAACTGCCTGCGCGGCAGGTCCGCCGCACCTTTATAGACTACAGCACCCACATAGTCAGCCTGGAACACGCGGAACGGCGTATTCTCAAAATAGCGTGTGAGGTCTGTGATCTGATTGCCGAAACGCAGGTCGGGCTTGTCGGAACCGTATTTATCCATGGCATCTGCCCATGAGATACGCCGGAAAGGCAGAGTAACCTCATATCCTGCGCTTCTCCATACAGCTGCAATCACCTGCTCTGCCAGCGCGATAACGTCTTCCTGGCTGACGAAGCTCATCTCCATATCAAGCTGGGTGAACTCGGGCTGGCGGTCGGCCCGGAAATCCTCGTCTCGGTAACACCGTGCCAGCTGATAATACCGTTCCACACCGGAAACCATCAGAAGCTGCTTCAGCAGCTGGGGCGACTGGGGCAGCGCATACCATGAACCGGGTGAAAGCCGTGCCGGGACGACAAAGTCACGTGCCCCTTCAGGGGTTGATTTAATAAGCGTAGGGGTTTCGATCTCAGTAAATCCGAGTTTATCAAGCTCATTTCTGGCAGCTTTCGCCATATCGGACCGGAGCCTGATATTGCGCTGCATCTGGGGGCGGCGCAGGTCAAGATACCTGTACCGCAGGCGGGTATCATCTCCTGGAAGCTGCTCTTCAGCTTCATTTGCCAGCGCTGTTGATACCTGGAACGGCAGGGCTGCAGATTTCGACAGTATAACGACTTCCTGGGCTACGATCTCGACCTTTCCTGTAGCTATATGGTCATTCTCATTGCCTTCGGGGCGTTCGCGCACATCCCCGGTTACCTTTACAACGAATTCCGACCGCAGTGGGCGTGCAACCTCTTCATCATAGATGACTACCTGCACCAGCCCGGACGCATCCCGTACATCAAGGAACGCCACTCCGCCGTGATCACGGCGGCGGTCTACCCACCCGCTGACAGTAACTGTCCGGCCGATAAGCGATTCCGCGATGTCTGCGCAATGATGTGTACGATAAGCTGTCTGACTCATTTCCTTTTACCTCAAATTTTCACAGCAAACTTCAGTTTTCAACTCACTAAGAGTACATCATGCCCCCTATAGGGGTTCCCGCAGGAGCCTTCCCTTCCCCTTTAAGGAGCTGCCGGGACGGGAGAGCATAGAAGGAATAACAGATACCCATCCTGAGTACAGGCACAGGGGACGCTGCTCCGCTATCCTGCCCTGCCAGGCCCTGCTAGTTTCCGGCGGTTATATCCTGACGGGCATAATCCGGTGCAGGGGCCCATGAAGAGACATCGGCATCTTCCTGCTCCCCTGTGATGATGTTCTTTATCTGGTCATGGCCGGGTACGGGACCTGCACCCCCGGGCTCAGCAGGGAACCACACGTAAGGTATCCCCAGGCGGTCGGCGTATTTGATCTGCTTGCCGATTTTTGCAGAGTTCGGCGACACATCGCAGGAGATACCCCGGCTGCGGAGCGCTGCGGCGATCCTGTCAGATACCATACGGCTGTCCTCATCCCATACGGCCACCAGGACACAGGCCGGGGAAATCCGTGACGGCGATGCGCTGACTGTATGGAGAAGATAGGAAACAAGCCGTGACACTCCGATAGACAGGCCGACTCCCGGATATGTGCGGTTCCCCTGGCTGGCCAGGTTATCATAGCGTCCGCCGGAGCATATTGATCCAAGGTGCTCAGCACCGTCAAGGAATGTTTCATACACGGAACCAGTGTAGTAATCAAGCCCGCGTGCAATCCGCAGGTCAGCGACCACGGCGCCGGGACGGATCTTTGACGCCCTGTCAATAATCATTGCGAGCGTATCAACGCCCTGCTGCATCAGGGCATAGGGATCTGATCCGTGCTCGATCCCATATTCCTCACATAACGACGCACACGATCCGCGCAGCCCGTCAGCAGTTGAAGCAGTCACCTGTGCCAGACGAAGGCATGCTTCAACCTGGCTGGCAGTACACCCTGCATCCTGCTGAAGAAGGCGTGAAACCTGATCAGCTGTTATTTTATCCAGTTTATCGATCTCACGGAGCACAGGGTCAACATCTGTTATGCCAATACCCCGGTAAAAACCCTCAGAAAGCTTGCGGCTGTTTGCATGGATGACTGCAGCAGGCAGACCGAGGCTGCGGAGTTCCTCAAGCGCCTCAACCATGACCAGCGGTGCATCGACTTCATAATGCTCAGGCAGCGTGCCGTCACCCACTATATCAATATCTGCCTGGGTAAATTCCCTGTACCTGCCCTCCTGCGGACGCTCCCCCCGCCATACTTTCTGTATCTGCCAGCGCTTGAAGGGGAAAACAAGGCCGCCCGAATTTTCAACCACATATCTGGACAGCGGCACAGTAAGGTCAAAATGGAGGCCAAGATGGCTTTCTACCGGGGCATCATCCTGCCCAAATTCCTGGAGGCGGGACAGCAGATATATCTCCTTGCTCGTCTCCCCCTTTTTCAGCAGGCTGGCGCCCGTCTCCACTGCGCGTGTTTCGATCCCCAGAAATCCATGAAGCTCGAAAACCCTGCGAAGAGTATCGATAACACGCTGTTCTACAACACGTTCCTGCGGGAGCCACTCAGGGAATCCCGAAATTGATGCGCCTTTTTTAGCCATAACCCCTTATAATAGGTGATGTTGAGGAAATCGCTGTGCACACGGTTTCCACTTTCCTATTACCACCAAGGAGTTGGCCATGACTGATGAGTCTGTTACTACTACCTCATCCGATGTTGCGTCTGAAAAAGCTGAAGCTTCACAGGCACCTAAACCGTTTATCCCTTCCCCGAAAGCTTTCGCCGGCAGGACGCAGAAATCAAGTACTGTCAATACGTACAATGCTGCGGATCTGGAGAATGCGTCTTCTTTCGGCCGTGTTGCGGAAGACGGGACTGTGTATGTCAAAGACGGCGATGACGAGCGTGAAGTCGGCCAGCTGCCAAAAGAATCCGCTGAGGGTGCACTGCACTTTTTCGCCCGAAGGTATCTTGACCTCAAGGCTAAAATCGACCGCTTCGGCCAGCGCCTTGATGCCGGCAGCATCCGCTCCCGCGAGATCGATAATACCCTGTCCCAGCTGGATAAAGATACTGAATCCCCTGACGTTGTGGGGGATATCCCGGCGCTGAGGGACCAGCTCGAGTCGCTGAAGGCCAGATCAGTCGCAGTCAAGGAAAAACTTGCCCAGGAGCGTAAGGCAGCAGTGGCACAAGCTGCTGAAGAACGCGAACATATCGTGGCGGAAGCTGAAGAGCTCGTTAAAGGCCTGAATGATTCAGTCAACTGGAAACAGACGGGAGACAAGCTCCAGGAGCTGTTCAGCCGGTGGCAGGAGCATCAGAAGAATTCGATCCATATTGAGCGCTCGCAGGCGGATGCACTATGGAAGCGTTTTTCGGCAGCCCGCAGTTCGTTCAACTCTGCACGGAGGTCATGGATGCAGCAGCGAGATACTGTAAGGGCTGCTGCAAAAGAACAGAAGGAAAAGATCATTGCCAGGGCTGAAGAGCTGAAAAATTCTACTGACTGGGCAGGCACTTCACGCCAGTTCAATAACCTTATGGACCAGTGGAAAGCTGCCGGCAGGGTTGGCCGCAGGTCTGAAGATGACGCTTTATGGAAGCGTTTCCGCGAAGCCGCCGATACCTTCTTCGACGCACGCCAGGCTGACCGCAATAAAACGAACGAAGACGAAGCGGAAAACCTTAAGAAAAAGGAAGAACTGCTCGTCAAAGCCCAGGCACTTGTACCGGTGAACACGGCAGAACAGGCAAAGCAGGCACGTCAGGCGCTTGCCCGTATCCAGGATGACTGGGACAGTATTGGGCATGTGCCGCGTACAGATGTCCATCGCATCGAAAGTGCCCTTGATGATGTTGAAAAACAGATCAAAGCAGCTGAAGATGCACAGTGGGCCCAGTCAGACCCCGAGACCGATGCACGAAAATCCGATTTTGAAGTGCAGCTGAACACCCAGCTGGCAGAACTTGACAGGAAGATAGCTGCTGAGGCTGATCCGGCTAAGAAAAAAGACCTTGAGTCGGAGAAGGCAGCCAAGGAGGCATGGCTCAAGGCTATCAGCTAGCTAAAGCTGGCGGAACCGCGGGTTTGCAGAAAGCTTGTTATCTGTTATACGGTATACGTCAAAGACCCCGTCAACTTTGCGGAGTTCAGACAGTATCCTTGACAGGTAGCTTGGTGCCGCAATTTCAAAAGTGAACTGGCACAGGGCAACACGGTCATCACCGGCGGAAACTTTTCCGGAAATGATATTAGCCCCCATATCTGCCAGCACTTTTGTAATATCGGTAAGCAGATGCCCGCGGTCAAGGGCCTCCACCTGGATTTTGACAAGGAATGTCCCTGAATTCCCTGTCCACGACACAGCTACCATACGTTCAGGATGGGTTTTCCTGAGATGCTGGGCGTTGACGCAATCTTCCCGATGCACCGAAACACCTGATCCGCGTGTAATAAAGCCGGTTATGGCATCACCCGGCACAGGGGTGCAGCATTTGGCAAGCTTGACCCATACATCGCTTACCCCTTTGACGGCGATATCCGCAGTGCTGCTGTGTTTTGATCTTGTCTGCCTGGACGGCAGGAGGGACTGCCCGATATCCTCTTCGACTTCACCTTCCCCAGCATCTTTAACAAGATGGGATACGACATTCTGGGCTGAAACCTGCCCGTCGCCGAGCGCAGCAAAAAGCGTATCGACATTGGACAGATTCAGGTCCTGCGCCACGCCAAGCAATGCTTCCATGCCCATAAGGGTTTGTGTAGGAAGGTTCCTCTTACGCATATAACGCATAAGCTCGTTGCGCCCTTCGTCAATCATTTCAGAACGGCGTTCTTTCGAGAACCACTGGCGGATCTTATTGCGCGCACGCGGGCTTTTAACAAAATTCAGCCAGTCGCGGGAAGGCCCCTGTGTATCAGATTTGGAGGTAAGGATCTCTACAGTGTCCCCAGTTTCCAGAAGGGTATCCAGCGGGACAAGCCGCCCATTGACGCGCGCGCCCATCGTCCGATGCCCGACTTCGGTATGGACTGAATACGCAAAATCGACCGGTGTGCCTCCCTGAGGGACTGAAACTATCCTCCCTTTAGGGGTAAACACATAAACTTCGGCAGCTCCCAGATCCTTTTTAAGCGATCCGAGGAACTCATCTGAATCCGGGGTCTCACTTGTCCAGTCAGCCAGCTGCTGGATCCACCTGAGGTTATCAGCCTCCGTAAGCTCCTGAGGCTCTTCGGCCTGCGGCCGCAGGCCGATATCCTTTTCACGTTCCTTATCTGACTGGTCAGGCTTGGACAATGCCCGCCCGGACTGCCCGTTAGCCTTATACTTCCAATGTGCTGCGATCCCGAATTCTGCCCTGCGGTGCATATCCCACGTACGGATCTGTATTTCTACAGGTTTCCCGCCCGGCCCGACAACTGTTGTATGCAAAGACTGGTACATATTCAGTTTAGGCATGGCAACATAATCTTTGAATCTGCCCGGAAGGGGCTTCCACCGTGCGTGCACAGCGCCGAGCGCAGCGTAACAGTCCCGTATGGAATCAACAATGACCCTGACGCCTACAAGGTCATAAATATTCTCAAAATCATGGCCTCTGACGATCATCTTCTGATAAATGCTGAAATAGTCTTTTGGCCTGCCCGTTACATAAGCTTTAATATTCTGCGCATCAAGGTCATGGTTGATGTCGTCAAGGATCCGGGCCAGGAACTCGTCCCTGTGACCGGCGCGCTTCTGGACCAGCAGGACGATCTCGTGATATATCTTTGGATGGAGCGACTTGAATGACAGCTCTTCGAGCTCAGTTTTGATGGCATTCATCCCCAGCCGGTTTGCCAGAGGCGCATACACGTCAAGCGTCTCCTGCGCCTTTTTCTGCGCACTGGATTCTTTGACATAGCGCCAGGTACGGGCATTATGCACCCTGTCTGCAAGTTTGACGACCAGTACACGGACATCCCGGCTCATTGCCACGACCATTTTACGGATAGTCTCAGCCTGCGCACTGTCACCGACATCCATTTTCGTCAGTTTCGTTACCCCATCAACAAGGCCCGCAACAGTATCGCCAAATTCAGCACGGCATTCATCGAGGGTGTACTCGGTATCTTCAACAGTGTCATGGAGAAGCCCCGCTGCTACGACTTTAGGGCTCATGCCCAAGTCTGCAAGTATCTGCGCAACTGCTATGGGATGGATGATATAGGGCTCGCCGGAGCGCCTCTGCTGATGCGAATGCTGGATAACAGCGCGCTTATATGCTTTCCGGAGTATAGACAGGTCACTGTCAGGATAATGGTAACGGACTGACTGCCAGATCGGCAGAAGAGGGTTGGCGGGATCTGTGCTGATCTCGGTACCAAGCTGGCGCGCAAGGGCATCTTCATCGCTCAGCTGCTGATGCGGATCACTCATAGCGCCTCCTCGGATATACAGCTATCCTATACAACAGCCCCGAAAATCCTAATCTGAGACACCCGTAGAGCCAAACCCATTCTGAGCACGGTCAGACCCGGGCAGTACCTCTGCTTTTATGAAACGTGCCTCTGCATATCTCTGGATAACGAGCTGGGCGATCCTGTCACCGGCATCAAAATGCACAGTCTCATCCGGATCAAGATTGATAAGCGGGACTTTGATCTCACCGCGGTATCCTGCGTCAATAGTCCCCGGCGCATTAAGGACAGTTATTCCACGTTTTACGGCCAGGCCTGAACGGGGATGGACCAGCCCGACATAGCCTTCAGGCAGCGCAACAGATATCCCTGTAGGCACCAGGGCGCGTTCAAACGGTTTCAGTTCGAACCCCTGCACACAGCGCAGGTCACATCCTGCATCACCTTGATGCGCATACCCCAGGCCTGCCGCTTCAATATCCGGGTCACTGTACGTGATCAGCACTTCAACATTTTCAGGCCCGTTATACGTTCTGTCATCTGCCATTATGCAGCACAGTCCTTGCATACGGGTTTGCCGTTTTCATAATGGTCAAGGAGCCGGCGGTTATATACAAGGAAACACTCAGAGCACACAAATTCATCGCCCTGCTGAGGGATAACGGTAACAGAAGAGTCCTCATTGCTGAGATCCGCACCTGGAAGCTCATAATCTTCCGCAATGGCATTCTCGTCGTCATCCAAATCAGAGGCCTGATCCTGACGGGTACTGTTGGACAGCGCTTCCAGCGATTCTTCATCCTCGTCTTTGGACCGAGGTGTATCGTAGTCTTGTGCCATACATAGCCTTTCGTCAAAAAATGGATACGCGCCATAGAATACACGAAATTCTGGATTTGGCAACACCGACACGACGTGTTTCTGTGCAAAATGTAAAAATCTTCCGATAAGATGGGATACAACACCTAATAAGTGAGGTACTTTTATGGCTGACCCGCAGGTAAACCAGGCGGTTTTTATTGCCGTTGACGATAACGGCGCCTTGATCTTTGAGGAGACCCGCACACATAACAGGTTCACTGTAAGCATAAGCGATGATCTTGAGAAAGGTATTTTGGCGGCGCGGCAAATAGTATCAGACAATTCAGGGCCAGCGCAGCCGCACCAGCTCAAGACGCTCCCTATCCGGCAGATACAGGTCCTTACGCGGGAAGGCAAGTCCCCGGAAGAGATACATCAGGAATATGATGTTGAGATCGCCCTGATACGGCGTTTTGCACAGCAGGTCGAGCAGGAGAAAAGCTTCACCATAGCGCAGTTCCTTAACTCTGCAGTCAAGAATGACGATAAGCTTGCCCCCCATACTACTGTTGAGCAGCTGCTTATGCAATCCATGCATAATTACGGTGCAGATTACAACACTATCTCCTGGCGGGCCACCAGGGTTGGCCGCGATCCGTGGCGCATCAGGGCACAGTTCGCTGCCGCAGGGCGCACAGCAACAGCTGAGTGGTCGTATAATACCCGCACAAGCACTATTGTATGCCTGAACAAAACTGCGCAGAAGCTTTTTGGGGTGTTTGGAGCCAATACAAGCCCTGTGGATCATGAGCTGTTCGGCAACACCGGCGACGACGGGCTCGGCAGCCCTGATATCAATACGCGGGGCCCGCTCGCCCCGCAATGGATGAGCGGCGATGGGGAAAAACCCCGGGCAGATGCCGGCCAGGGGTCTGCAGCAACCCCATCCGACGCGGATACCGGTACTGCCGGCCCCCGTCCAGAGGAGAGCCGGTCCGCAGTTTCCCGGACGGACGCCGTCCCTTCCTCCTCCAATACGGGCGGACAGATTCCGGACAGCACAGATAACAATACCGGCAGCGGCACGAAAGCTGAGGCACAGAGGCAGCACCGTATGGGTACCCTGTTCTCATTCGGGCGCACATCCCGGGCTGCAGAAAAGGACAGGAAAAACACCGGCAGCACTGCAGACAACGCAGACACTGCTGATAATGCTGATAGGGATATGCCCGGACTGCAGAAGAAGCATACGGGGAAACACTCCGGGCCTGAGGCCGGATCCTCCGGCAGCCCGCAGGATCAGGCTGACAGCAGCCAGGGACAGAAAACAAAGAAAAAAGCACGGCGCCGCTCATCTGTCCCTCAATGGGATGAAATACTTTTTGGAGAATAATTTATCGGAGGACAGGCTGCAGGTGTTCCGGAATGCGGGATATCAGCATCATATGCTGTCTCAGATAACGTCAATCAGCAGAGGTATGTCAGTTTCCAAGCCTGTCGCACCTCCGTGCACTGACGGCAGGCGCGTAGCGCTGTCCTCCTGGAACCGGGAATCAACCAGGGTTGCATTGCCCCGGGGCACAACAATAACATCACCAATCACAGCATATGCTTCGGTACTCACATAACCGTAGAATCCCTGTGAAATGGCTTCTTCTTTAAGATAGACGTCTGCGCGGCCTTCCATGAACCCGGAATACGCATGGTATATTTTACGGGCATTGTCCAGGCGTTCCTGATCATTACGCCCTTCAGCATACAGCATGACATTGCGCGGCTCTCCCCCGATATGGCTTACATGCGGCCACAGCGCTGGATTCTCTGCAATATCTGTGCGGCTCCCGGGATCAGCATTGATCATCCCGTGGTCGGCTGTAATAATAATACATGTGCCCGCGGGGAGATTCTGCCGCAGTACGGCAAGCTGCCGGTCAGCCTTTTCAAGCGCCTCTGTCCACCGGCTGCTGTCGAGGCCATAGCGATGCCCGGCTGCATCCACATCGGGGATATATATATACGTAACGCCGGGTGTACGCCCGGCAAAGGCTGCTTCCCGGATACGTTCGCCGGGTGTACGGCCCGCACGGTAATCGCTGCCTCTCAGGGCCGCAGCTGTAAGGGACGACTTTTTGAACTTCGGCAGCCCTACTGCCGTCACCCGTACAGATTGGCGGGACAGCTGCTCAAAAACCGTGGGCTGGACCTGGAGCTCCCTGGGATCCGGTGCGTTGAGGAATGACAGCATCTGTGCAATCCTGCCGGTTGACGGATTAAGCTGTGTATATCCGGTAATACCTGTAAGGCCGGGGCATGTCCCTGTACCGAAAGTCCCCATCGCCACTGCAGTAGTACTGGGGAAACACGTGGAGACAGGCCGGTCATTGCCTTCCGACAGTATAAGCGACCGCAGGTAAGGGGCGTGCCCCCGCCTGTCATACAGGTTATGGAACCCGAGACCGTCAATAAGCACAACAACAACTGATGCTGCATGCGGTATGCCGAGTATTTCCCTGTCCTGTTCGGGGTCAGTATGTACCGCAGAAGATACCGGTATCCCAATGGCTGCGCTCACAGCGGGAAGGACAGCGCTTAAATGCCGCGGCTGGGCGTACCTGCCTCCGCGGCCTGATATCCCGGATGGTATCCGTGAAAAACCCTGCCTGTCCACGGCTTTATTGTAACGCCTGCACGATATATGTTTTCGAGGCTGTTGTGGATAATACTAAATGAGCGCAAAGGAGATATATGCCGAAGCACCGGACGCATGCTGCAAGTTATGACCCTCGGACTGTCAAGCAGAATATTGTTGATACCCCGCTGAATGAGGAAATGAGCACCTCATTCCTTGCCTACGCATACTCTGTGATCTATGCCCGCGCACTCCCCGATGCACGCGACGGGCTGAAACCTGTGCAGCGCCGTATCATCTATCAGATGGGACAGATGAATCTGACCCCCGACAGGCCTTATATGAAATCCGCAAGGGTCGTTGGCGAAGTCATGGGCAAGCTGCACCCTCACGGCGATTCGGCGATCTACGAAGCTATGGTGCGCCTTGCACAGCCATTTGCCATGAGGCTCCCCCTCGTTGACGGGCACGGCAATTTTGGCTCCCTGGATGACGGCCCCGCTGCATCACGGTATACTGAGGCGAGGCTGGCTCCTTCGGCATCGGGGATGAATGAATCTATCAGCGAAGATACAGTCGATTTCACCCCGAACTATGACAACAAGCTTGAAGAGCCTGCAGTGCTCCCTTCCGCAATCCCCAATCTGCTTGTTAACGGCGCATCCGGCATTGCCGTCGGTATGGCGACAAATATGGCGACACACAATCTCGGTGAAGTCGTTGCCGGGGCAAAATATCTGATGCAGCATCCGGATGCAACCACCGAAGACCTTATGCATTACATCCCCGGGCCGGATATGCCGGGTGGCGGCATTATTATGGGGCGTGACGGCATCCGCGAAGCATACCATACAGGCCGCGGGTCTTTCAGCACACGTGCGGCGACCCATATTGAAAATGTCACAGCCCGGAAAAAAGCTATTGTAGTAACAGAACTGCCGTTTATGGTAGGTCCGGAGAAGGTCCTTGAACGTATCTCTGAAGGTGTTAAAAATAAGAAGCTTGACGGTATCAGCGGCGCTATCGATCTGACAGACAGGCATAATGGTACACGGCTCGTTATCGAGATCAAAACAGGTTTTGACCCGCATGCCGTCCTGGGCCAGCTGTTCAAATACACCCCTCTGGAAGATTCATTCACTATCAATAATGTTGCCCTGGTGGACGGCCGTCCGCACACTATGGGGCTTAAAGAAATGCTGTCAGTGTGGATCGGGCATCGGCGCAGCGTTATAACCCGCAGGAGCGAATACCGAAAAAGGAAAGCAGAGGAACGCCTGCATCTTGTTGACGGACTGCTCCTTGCGCTGATCGATATTGATGAAGTAATCGAAGTGATCCGGACCTCCGATAATGCCGACGCTGCAAAAACCCGGCTTATGGCAGTTTTCGACCTTGACGGCATCCAGGCACAGTATATCCTCGACCTGCGGCTGCGCAGGCTGACAAAAATGAGCCGGATCGAGCTTGAGGCTGAGCGTGACGACCTCCAGCGCGAAATAGCACGCCTGAAAGAGATCCTGTCATCAGACGAAGCCCGCGATATGGTTGTCATCCGGTCAATGGATGATGCTGCTGCCCAGTGGGATACACCCAGACGGACCGTCCTGCTTGATATGGATGGATCCGGCGATTTTGTCGGGGTCCCTGAAGCAGCCTCACGTATGGAACTCAGCCCTGCCGGAACGGACAGTATCACTGCTGCTGTTTCAGCTTCATCTGCGCTTTCCGCTGCTCCTGCCTCAGCACGCTCTGCAGGGACGCTTGAACTGGAAGACAAACCCTGCGCTATTATATTCAGTGCTGACGGCCTTATAGCCCGTACATCGCCAAGTGCGCTGGACATATGGGGGTCCCGGACTGTCCAACCTCCTCGGGCAGCCAGCGATACCATCCTTGCGGCTATACCTTCAACTACCCGTTCAATATACGGCATCATTACCTCACAAGGCCGTCTGGTCACTGCCCACAGCGCAGACCTTCCCAACCTTCCTGCAGCTGTCCCCCTCAGCACCCGGGGCGGGGTACGGGCTGATGAGCTGCTGGGGATGACGGACAGCACCGACCCCGTTGCGGGGGAAAAAGCTGTTACCGTTATCCCGCTCAGTACCGGCAGCACCAGCGATCCGAACAATGCAGGCGCCCCTGCCCCGGCACCGCTTGCCATAGGCACCCGGAACGGGACAGTAAAGCGCTGGAATGGCGACGCGCCTTCAACTATGGATTCATGGTCCGTAATTGACCTTAAAGAAGGCGACGAAGTAGTATTCGCAGCAGCAGCTGAGGATGCCGACCGCCTGGTCTTTATCTCAAGTGATTCCAGCCTCCTGACATATACGGCAGGGAATGTACGGCCTCAGGGGCGTAATGCTGCAGGGATGGGAGGCATCCGCCTCTCCCCCGGATGCACCGTCACATCCTTCAATGTCATACCGGCAGGAAAGGTCGCATGGGTACCGGGCAGCGACGACCCCTACGCCGCCCCTTCAGGGGCAGTTGTAGTTACCGTAGCCGGTGATGCTGACGCCCTGCCGGGAACGGATAACGGGAGCGCAAAGATAACGCCCCTCGAAAAATACCCTACTAAGGGAAGGAACACAGGAGGCGTGCGTTCGCACCGCTTCCTGAAAGGCGAAAATGCCCTTATTGCATCATGGGCCGGACAATACCCCGTACTGGCTTCTGCACAGAACGGCAACCCGATACCGCTTCCCGAGCCTACAGACAGGCGGGATGCATCCGGACAGGACCTTCCGGCCTCTGTGGCTTATCTGTCGTAATATACATTCAGACACTGGATATACAAAAATCCGCCGCAGTACTCCTCACCGCATGCCGGCCCACCTCAGGCATCTATCGACGCGCGGTCAAAATCATCGGCGTTGTCAATGATGAACTGACGGCGCGGAGGTACCTCATCACCCATAAGCAGATCGAATATTTCAGAAGCTTCACGCGCATCCTCAAGCCGTATGCGGCGCAGAAGACGGGATCTGGGATCCATCGTAGTATCAGCCAGCTGGTCAGCGTCCATTTCCCCCAGGCCCTTATAACGCTGTATATCCTCATTATAAGCCGTACCTTCAGAATCAAGCCGGCCCAGTACCCTGCTCAGCTCATCCTCGGAATACGTGTACAAGTACTCCCCTTTACGCTTACCGGCCAAAGCAATGCGGTGCAGAGGGGGGACAGCTGCATAAACGTGGCCTGACTCAACAAGCGGCCTCATATACCGGTAGAACAGCGTAAGCAGAAGTGTGCGGATATGGGCTCCGTCAACATCCGCATCAGTCATCATAATAACTTTGTCATACCGAGCCTGCGAAATATCAAAAGTAGCGCCCGACCCTGCCCCCACGACCTGGATGATGGCAGAGCATTCCTTATTAGCGAGTATCTGCGAAACAGAAGCCTTCTGGACATTAAGTATTTTCCCCCGGATAGGAAGCAGCGCCTGGAACATTGAATTACGGGCAGCTTTGGCAGTCCCCAGTGCAGAGTCCCCTTCAACTATAAACAGTTCTGCAATATCATCATTGCCGGGCTGGCAGTCAGAGAGCTTTGCCGGCATGGATGCCGATTCAAGGGCATTTTTCCGCCGTGTCACTTCTTTAGTTTTCCGGGCCTGCACCCGGGCATGCATTTCGCCAACGATCTTCTCAAGTACACGGCTGGACTGGTCCTTGAAGCCCCGCTTTGATCCGGTTATCATATCGCCGAACTGCTTATCGCACATCCTGGTAACAATAGGTTTGACCTGGGCTGTCCCGAGGACATCCTTGGTCTGCCCCTGGAACTGAGGCTCAGCGATGCGTACAGTGACAACCGCAACCATCCCTGCCAGGACATCGTCACGCTCGACTTTCATTAACGGGTCTTTAAGGTTTACCTTAAGTTTACGGGCATTGGCCTCGACGGTTTTACGGATATTTCGGGTCACTGAATTCAGGAAACCGTCAGCATGCATGCCGCCGCCCGGTGTTTCAACAACATTGACAAAACTGCGCATCACGGTCTCATAATCATTGACCCATCTCAAGGCGATATCAACATGGCAGGTACGCCTGATCATTTCAGCATGGAGATCACCCTCAGCATCTACCCGCTGGGTTTCCTCCTCATATGTGCTGTCACCCTCAATATGCCAGATATCGCTTACCGGTTCGCCATGCGACAGGTAATCCACGAAATCGATGACCCCGCCTTCATGGAGGAATTCCTGGACCCTGGGATGGCCGGGGACAGAAGCCTCAGCTATATCCATGCCTTCTATTACAGCTGAAGGGGAACTATCTGAGACAGGATACCTGTTATCACCCTCTATAGTATCCTCAACGTTTTCATCGATCACCTCGATCCGCAGCCCCGGCACAAGGAAGGAGGTCTGCCTCACGCGGTCGATAAGCTGGTCATAATTGAACTGCGCAGTATCATTAAAGATCTCGGGATCAGCCCAGTACCTGATCCGTGTACCCGTGTGCCTGCCTGAATATTTACCGATGACGCGGAGTTCAGTGGGCTGGTTCTTCCGGGTACGGCTGAATGCGGAATCAGGGGAAGGGCTCGCGGGATCTTCATCCGCATACACGCCGGGATGTCCCTGGTGGAATTCCATACGATACGTTTTGCCGCCGCGGTCAACTTCTACATCAAGCCTGGAACTGAGCGCATTGACAACAGACGATCCTACGCCATGCAGGCCGCCGACTGCGTTATAGGCTGCATTCCCAAATTTGCCGCCTGCATGGAGTTTCGTCAGCACTACTTCCACACCGGACAGCCCGGTCTTTTTTTCAATATCTACCGGGATGCCGCGGCCGTTATCGGCAACTGTGATGGAGCCGTCTGTATGCAGAGTGACTGCGATATGGCTGCAAGCTCCGGCAAGGGCTTCATCTACCGAATTATCAATTATTTCCCAGAGGCAGTGCATAAGCCCCTGGCTGTCGGTGGTGCCGATATACATGCCGGGACGCTTGCGTACGGCATCAAGTCCCTCCAGGACTGAGAGGCTGTCAGCATTATATTTTTCCGTTGTCTTCTGAGCCATAAGTCAAATACCGTTAATCTCCGCCTATTCTGAATCGCACAGATACCCTTGGCCGGGGCAGGCTGTGCCTACTCCTGATCGAGGAAATCGCGCAGCGTCTGGGACCGTGCCGGATGGCGCAGTTTTGCCATAGTTTTGGATTCTATCTGCCGTATCCTTTCACGGGTAACGCCATAAACGTGCCCGATATCGTCCAGGGTTTTAGGCTGCCCGTCTTCCAATCCGTAACGCATCCTGATAACACCTGCTTCACGCGGGCTCAAAGTCTCCAGTACCTGCTTGAACTGCTCCTGAAGCAGCGAGAAGGCGACGGCCTCGGAGGGGGCTATGGCATCTGTATCTTCGATAAGGTCGCCGAATTCAGAATCGCCGTCTTCACCCAGCGGCGTATGCAGTGAGATCGGTTCACGCCCGTACTTCTGAACCTCCTGCACCTTTTCAACAGGCATGTCAAGTTCACGGGCCAGCTCATCCGGTGTGGGTTCGCGCCCAAGATCCTGAAGCATCTGGCGCTGTACACGGGAAAGTTTATTGATCACTTCCACCATATGGACCGGCACACGGATGGTACGCGCCTGGTCAGCCATTGCGCGTGTGATTGCCTGGCGTATCCACCATGTTGCATAAGTTGAGAACTTGAAGCCTTTCTTCCAGTCGAATTTTTCAACTGCACGGATAAGGCCGAGATTGCCTTCCTGGATCAGGTCAAGGAAAAGCATCCCCCGCCCTGTGTACCTTTTAGCAAGGGATACCACAAGGCGCAGGTTAGCTTCAAGCAGATGGTCCTTGGCTTTCTTCCCGTCGTTAGCAGCCCATCTGAGCTCGCGCCTGCGCTGGAAAGTCAGGTCTTCAGCAGGAGACGTATCGAGGAGGTGCTGGGCATACAGGCCGGCCTCTATCCTCTCGGAAAGGTCAACTTCCTGCTCAGCGTTCAAAAGGTTGACGCGCCCTATCTGCTTAAGATAGTCCTTGACAGGATCCGATGTTGCACCTGTAGTGAGCACACGCCGTTTGGGGTTGCCTGCTGGAGTAAGGCTGTCATCCTCGTCATCGTCTTTTTCGCTGACAACAATGGCGCCTTCTTCCGTAGGCTGTTTTTCCTCCTGCAGTTCGGCATCTTCATCATCATCTTCAAGCTCTTTGTCTTCCAGGCCCTCTTCCATGCTGTCATCATCCATACTGATGGGATCGCCGTTCTCATCCAGCTCAACTGCGTCATCAATATGGTCCAGGGCATTCGAATTATCTGCCCCCGGGCCTATACCCTCGTTAAGGTCATCTTCGTCCAGTGAACCGGGAAGACCGGCATCTTCATGATCAATGTCAGTGATATCCTCATGCTGCGTATCATCAGGATGATGTTCAGGCTCATGGGCAGTGCTTCCGGCAGCCTTCTTCCTGCTGACGGGTTTTGCGGCATGCTCTTTTTCTGATTTTTCTGTTCGTGCCTTTGCTTCTGGCTGTTTCGCTGATGTTTTCGCCTTCCGTGCAGATACCTGCTGCTTTTTTCCAGTTTTCCGGGTTTCCTTGGCTTCCGCAGATGGAGCTTTCGAAGGCGCTTCTGTACCAGGCTGGGATGCCTTGGCCTTTTTAGCAGCAGCTTCAGTATTTTTAGCTTTAGCCGGCTTTGCAGAAGGTTTTGCCTTTGCCGTACCTGCTGTTTTAGCAGCAGATACCTTTTTTGCAGCAGCCTTCTTTACTGTTTTCCCTGTTACTGCATTCCTTTTAGTTTTTGTATTTTCGGTTTTTGTATTTTCTTTGGCTGTACCCTTTACTTTCGGTTTGTTTTCAGATACAGTTTTAGTTGGAGAAGCAGTCTTTCGGGTAACTGTTGTGCCGGCTGTTTTTCTGGTGACCACGTTTCCTCCTGGATAGGCCCATCGTAAAATAGGCATAGTTCGGGTAAGTGCAACTACTACTTAGTAATGAACCATACCATTCGGACAATTATTCCCGTTTCACTGCCTTTGTGTTTTTTCCTGAAGGCTTGTTATTCCTGCTTTCCCTGTACCATGCCGGCATTGCTCCCCACCTGACAGCCCGCTCCATAATAACTGCAAGGTTATAGGAACTGTCATAACCCAGGCATTCCTGCGAGTATCTCAATGACATCTCGGGCTCTCCTAGCCACCATGAAACATATGCGAGAACGGCCAGAATCCCTGTCCTGTATTTTTCAGGCAGCAGGGCGGGCCACTGCCCCATCAGCTGTATAAGCCTCATGCCCTGCCGAGTCCTGCGCGGTATCCCGGCGTCATTGAATGCCGGGTCAAGGGCATCGCAGACGAACTGGGCACTGGCAGCCTTATACGGCTCGCAGGCTATCATCACATACTTATCCGGTTCCATACACATGACTGCCGAACAGATCACAGCATCGCGCAAAGCTGCTGTTTCAGCTATGCCAACAATAAAATGCGCGCAATCTTCAGCGGTCAGGGGATCTACGGCATCACGGCTGCTTTCCATGAACTGCGACATCCTTCTGATGGGACCGGCAAACCATTTCTTATCAGCCCATACAAGCCCGCCCATTTTACGGTCGCTTATCAATCCTGTCCGCAACCTGTCAAGCACCTCATGGGAGCATTCCGTATGCAGCATATCCGTAAAGCTGTTCAGCACCGTCTCTGATATTGTTATGGCCACTGTTACCTCCATTGGCATATATGTATGGATCCGTATGATCCAGTGTGGCGGTATGCTGCATTACCTGCAAAGGGATTCCAAGCATGTGGTCGGATGTGGAGAACTCACACCAGTTTTCCCTTTCCCGCTGAAAGGCTTTGTGTTATGTATTTGTGTCATGCATCGCGTACACTGGCAGAGTGAATCCTGCTGCACCTGATATTGCCGCCCAGTTCGATACATCCAGTGATGGCGCTATTGATATACTGAAAAAATCCATAGATACCAGGCTTACAGACTTAGTCTCATCACAGCAGCACAAATACGGCCCTTACAGCTCCCCCCCTTCGTCTGCGCCCGCTGCTGCCCACGATATCTTCCTCAGTGCTGCCGGGAGCCAGGCGGCAGCATCTTCACATGGCGGAAAACGTCTGCGGGCCCTGCTGATGCTGTCCCTGTGCGGATGCCTGGGGCTGCCGGATACCCGCAGGCAGCAGGCATTGGATCTTGCCTGTGCAATTGAGGTTTTCCAGACTGCAGCACTCATCCATGATGATATTATTGATGATTCGGATACAAGGCGAGGATCCCCTTCAGCACATAAGGCCCTGAGCTATGCCCTGGAATCCCGCCGTCCGGGCATTAACAGCGCATCAGCCGGGACAGGCATGGCGATCATGCTGGGGGACATCCTGGCTACAGACAGCATTGCCATAGCACACCGGTCAGGCCTTGCTTTCAGCAACAGTCAGGAAATAACTGCTGCGTTCCTTGATATGCACCACCGCGTGGAAACAGGGCAGATCATGGATCTGTCAATGGGATCGCTGGATCTTACGGATCCGGACAGTATTGAAACTGGAGCATTAGAAACATACCTGTGGAAAACAGCAAGCTATACGGTTTACGCCCCAATCCAGCTGGCATTCCTGGCCTGCGCGTTTGATGCTGAAATTTCAGCCCGTATGGCGCATACTGTGGGGAAGCCTCTCGGGCTTGCCTTCCAGCTCAACGATGACCTTATTGATGTTACGTCCCGCACCTCGGGCAAACCCCTCGGCGGGGATATCCTTGAAGGCAAAAGGACTGTTCTCCTGTCGGATGCTTTACGCCTTTCAGATACATCTGACCGCCGCACGCTGATCAATATCTATTCACAAAACCGGCGCAGCCGGGACGATATACCTGCGGTATGCCGGATATTCGAATCAAGCGGGGCTATTGAACGGTCCAGGGAAAGGATATCCCGGCTCTTTACAGAAGCTTCCTCAGCCTTGGAAGACGGGCTTTCAGAGCTGCATATCCCGGACAGCCGCATCAGCGCAGTAGTACATGTTATGGGGCTGTTCGTATAGCCCCTGCATAACTGCTGCCCCGATGATTCTCACGACATTACCGTAATATTGCACATATGACAGGAACTACAGATAGCGCTTCAGGGCGGACAGTCGCCGGCCGCTATACTGTTGTCCGTAAAATCGCTGATGGCGGCATGGCCTCGGTATATGAGGCTGAAGATAACCGTTTAGGGCGGACAGTCGCCCTTAAGATCATGCATGCGGGGCTGGCGCAGTCAGAGCACTCGGAAGAATATACAGAACGGTTCCATCGGGAGGCACGGTCAGCCGCATCTATCTCGAATCCGCATATTGTCCCCGTATATGACACAGGGATGTATGAAGGCAGAAGCTTTCTGGTCATGGAACTTATCCATGGGGTAACCCTGCGCCAGGAAATGAATGTCCGCAAAAATTTCAGCATCCATGATACTATCCGCATCCTTACGCAGGTACTGGACGGCCTTGCGGCAGCTCACCAGTCCCATGTGATCCACCGCGATATCAAACCTGAGAATATTATGATCGCGACCCAGGGTGTTATTAAGATTACAGATTTCGGCCTGGCAAAAGCCACTTCCCAGGCAACTCTTTCCAGTACAGGCATGCTTCTGGGGACAGCGTCATATCTCGCACCGGAGACTATAGAAAATAATTATTCCAGCACACAGACTGACCTGTATTCCGTAGGGATCATGGGATGGGAAATGGTCACCGGCCATGTCCCTTTTATATCGGGCAACCCCGTAACTGTGGTATTCAGGCATGTCCATGATGATGTCCCGGCCCTTGAGAGTATTGATCCGTCCGTCCCCCATACTTTCAGTGGATTTATAGCTTCCCTTGCAGCGAGGCAGCCGGAGGACAGGCCCGAAGATGCTGCTGAAGCACTGCGCCGGATACGGGTAATCTCCCGTTCTCTGTCCCCCGCACAGCTGGCGGTTAGAATCCCGTATTCAGCGGGCCCGGGGAACGAGAACGTCCCCTCCGGGACCGGCAATCTTGGACATCAGATCAGGCAAACTGCCCTCCCCTCGCATACAGATACCCCTTCAGCAGCATCCAGCAGTACAGCCCGTACAGTCCGGGGATCCCGTAATTCGGGGGATCCGCACTATGCAGCGGATACACGGAAAGAAACGACCTGGCCGGCACCCGTACCTCCATACACAGCGCATGACAGACGCAACAGCTCGGCTGGACGCCTGCCCGCAGCAGACGGGGCAGGCCCATCGTCCGGACCCTCCGGTACTTCGGCAGCACAGGAAACCGTACTGTCCAGGTCCAGGAAGATGCCTTCCCGCCTCCGCCGGATACTTATCGGAGCAGGGTTTCTCGCAGCTGCGGCCATTGCCGCAGTTTTGTGGTGGATTTTTGCGGGCCCCGGCAGCTATTACATACTCCCTGTTGCTGCTGACGGGCAATGCACGTCGAACGCCACCACATCAACCCAGTCCTGTACTATCAAAAACAGCGATTTCGCTGCTTACAGATCAGCCCTTGAGTCTTCCGGGATCCCCTATACAGCCAGTTATGCATACAGCGATACAGTCCCCAAGGGGAAAATCATCTCCAGCTCCCCTGATACCGCGGGGACGCATATCAGTAAAAGGGGCGGGCATCTCACCATAGTTGTATCCCGCGGCGTCAAAATGATCACGATCCCCTCAGATATCACTGACCCAAAGACTTCAAACGGGAAAAACCCTCTCGCAGCCTTAAAGAAGCTGGGATTCACCAATATCAGCCATGACGGGTCAAAAGACAGCTATTCGCTCACTATCCCCAAGGGTGCTGCCATCAGTATCTCCCCCTCTCCCGGTAAAACCCTCAGGCATAATGCCAGGATAGAGATAGCCCTTTCCCTGGGCAAAAAAGCAGTAGCCATGCCGGATATAGAAGGCCTGAAATGGAATAAAGCCAAAGCAATGCTTGATGAAGCAAAACTGAAAATAACAATGAAAGAGGAATATTCTTCTACTGTTGACAAAGGCCATGTTATCTCAGCCTCGCTGAAGGCAGGCGCCCAGATCCACTGGAACGACACTGTTACCGTTGTAGTTTCCAAAGGCCCCGAAAGAGTAACTGTCCCTGATGTTACCGGGATGGATTTCACCCGTGCCCGGTCTGTCCTGGAAGATATGGGGTTTACAGTTGTCCAGAAAAATACCCTTGGGATTGGGAAAACAGTAAGCAGCCAGTCGATAGAAGCCGGCAGCAAAGTCACAATAATGGACGGCAGCGGGAAACCCCGGGAAATAGTGCTGACAGTATCACTTTTCTCGTGGTAACAGGCTTATGAAATATCCTTATGGGACAGCCGGGCCCGCAATCAGTTCTGCACGTATCCTACAGTTCCGGTTCGGCTGATGCTTCAGCCTTAGCAGCACTGGCATCCTTCTTTGCCTGGTCTGCAGCCTTCTGGGCGGCTTCAGCAGCCATCTGCTTCTTCACCACCTGCGCATATTCATCGACATATTCCTGGCCGGTGATCTGCTGTATTGCACGCGAGATCTTATCAGCGAAATCGCGGACTTCCCGACGGGTAAGCCCTGTACCTTCCTGATGCTGCGGAGGATATACAGGCTCGCCGTAGATAACTGTGCACGTGCCTTTAGAGGGGATAGTCTGTCCGATCTTCATAATTTTGTCTGTGCCGAAAAGCCCTGTAGGTATAACGGGGCATCCGGTTTCCAGCGCCAGGCGTGCAGCACCTGTATGCGCCTTATATAATCTCCCATCCGGGCTTCGGGTGCCCTCGGGATGGATACCGAACAAATGCCCCTGTTCGATAATGTCCCGCGCCGTATTCATAGCACCTTCAGCAGCAGCCCCTCCTGCCCTGTCAACAGGGAAAACACCGACAGAGGTAAACCACCATTTCTTGAACGCCCCTTTGATCCCCTTACCGGTAAAATAATCGCTTTTCCCCATATAATGGACCATCCGCGGTGATGTCAGCGGGATAACGCCGTCATCTATAACAGACAAGTGGTTCGCAGCAATGATCCCTCCGCCCTGGCGGGGGATGTTATCTACACCGAACGCCTTCGGGGAAAAACGATGACGGGCCCATGGCCCTAAAACCTTAACAAAAAACCAGTATAACATTATAGGACCTCTGTATCGTTTGCCCGTCTTGTACTATCGTTATCACCTATTACAGTATAAGTATGACCAGAAACAAACACGATGGCAGTCTGCAGGATCCCGATCCGTCTGACGCATCCTGGGAAGCCTTTGCCCGGGAGCATAAAGAGGAGCTGTCTGACATCGCGGGCTCAAAAGATGCCAGGCGTTTTGAACGGCATGCCAGAAAGGCAAAAGAAAAGCACGATGAGAAGGGGAAGTTCTCGTACGCGGATTTCAAAAATTCAGCTTTTGTATCAGGCGGGAAGCCGGGACCGCGCAGTTTCAGGACGTCCTGGCTGGATGCTGATTCCCTGGATAACCGTTTTACAGCGCCGGAAACAGTGGACAGTTTCTCGGTACAGGCTGCAGGGGGTATTTTTACAGGTGTAGCCTGCATCCTTCTCGGTATTATTGCCGTATTATGCGCAGTACGTTTCCCTCAGCTGTCCCAGCTGCTGGCGATCTGTGCTGCAGTGCTTTTCCTTATTGCCTTGGGTATTTTTGCCGGTATTATACGATCGTCACGGAAAACCCGCCATACTGACAGCCCCGGCAGCGGCAACCCGCCTTTTGCCGATGGGGCACAGATCTGATTATGCCCTTTCCCCGGCCGGGCGTGAGCGTACCTATACATCCGGACGGGTACAGGCATCGGGGAGGTCAGTGCAGCGCCAGATTAGCCGCGCCGATAAGTCCTGCATCCTGGCCGGATGTAGCCGGGGCTATCTCTGCATGGGGCCGGTACGCACTTGCCTGGAGGAAACGGACATACGCATTCCGGGCCGGATCCAGGAGGATATCGCCGACGGCGACGACCCCTCCGCCGATCACATAAATATCCGGATCAAGGACAGCTGAAATAGAAGCCATTGTGCGGCCAAGCCACTCCCCAATCTTATTGAAGGCGTACAAACCTATTGCATCGCCTTCGACAGCAGCCTGGGAAACCATTTTCCCCTCAAGCTCATCGATATCCCCATTGCACAGTTCAAGCAGGCGGGAAGCCTCTTGGGGCCGTCGCCGCACAGCAGAACGGGCAAAGTGCTCGAGTGCATTGCCGGAAGTATAGCGTTCCGCGCAGCCGCGCAAACCGCATCCGCAGAAATCACCGTCCGGAACCATAGGTATATGGCCTAATTCAGACCCCATCCCGAATGACCCGCGGTACAGCTGCCCGTTGAGCACGACAGCACCTCCAAGGCCGGTACCCACAGTCAGCGCAACCATATTCGTATGCCCCTGGCCAGCCCCATGGACATATTCGCCCCATCCGGCACAATTGGCATCATTCTCTACGATTACGGGCACCTCATGGCCAATAAGATCCCCGATATGCGAAGACAGGTCATAATTGATCCACACCGGGATATTCGCCGAAAATGCTATAGTATGCCTGTCTTCCTTAACATTTCCCGCTGCCGATATACCTATTGCCGCAATATCGTCATACAGCTTTTTCGTCTCACGGTACATCTCGGCAATATGCTTATCTATGGCATCAGCCTCTTTCGGTGTCGGGACTGTCCATGAACGGATGATTGTATCATCCTCGTCACATATCCCTACAGCGATCTTGGTACCGCCAATATCAACAGCCATTGTATGCATATCAGTCCCCCTTGCACAACGTCCGGTTACGGATTCCGTTATCTGTAACCGGACGTATATCAGTATGTTAATCCTGTACCTTACTATACCAGATTAATTATAGTACTGTTTATGTGATCCAGCTTTTATTTATCCGCCTTCTCATTCTGCCCATGGCACATTTTATACTTGCGCCCTGAGCCGCACGGGCAGGGGGAATTCTTAGGTGTACCGGGGAACGTCCTGCCGTCAGCCCACGGGGTTTTCAGCTCCTCGCTCTTAGGGCGCCGGGACAGGGGGACTTTCTGCTCAGCATGGGATATCGGCGCCATGCCTGTCACCGACCCTTCATAGCTGTGCCCTTCCTTATCGGAAGACGCATCGCCGTCAGATGGCCGGCCAGATTCTGTCTTGGCGGAACCAGCGCCATTCCCATCCGTATCATCTGTATTAACGTCATCCGGTTCATCTCCGGAAGCTTCAGGCCCGTCATCAGTATCCGAATCAGGGTCTGCAGGGGATGAATACTCAAGCTCCCCATCATCATGCCCGTCCAGCTGGCTGTCCTCTTCATCCGCATGGGCAACAGCCTCAAGATCAAGGTTGAAAAGCAGCTGGATTCCCTCTTCCTTGATCGAATCGACCATAGAATTATACATCTGATAGCCTTCACGCTGATACTCGACCAGAGGGTCCCTCTGCCCCATACCGCGCAGGCCGATGCCGTCTTTAAGGTAGTCCATCTCATACAGATGTTCACGCCATTTGCGGTCCATCGTCGCCAGGACGACGCGGCGTTCAATATCACGCATAGTGTCAGCACCAATAAGGGCTTCCCGCGCCTCATATTCACTATGGACTTTATCGTAGATCAGCTCTGCAAGCTTTCTGCGCGCCTTATCGCCTTTCAGCTGGGCAACTTCAGATTCAATTTCGTCAGTATCGAAATCAAGCGGGATAATGCTCTTCAAAGCCTTCCACAGGCCCTCATAATCCCAGCGGTCCACCCTGTCGGTACCGCGTGTGGCGCCGTGGATATATGAGTTGATGACGGACTTGATAAATTCCTGCACATCTGCAGCAATATCAGCACCCTTCAGCACTTCCATACGTTCTTTATAAACGACAGTACGCTGTTTGTTCATAACATCATCGTATTTCAGCACGTTCTTGCGCATTTCGTAGTTCCGGGCTTCAACCGATTTCTGGGCATTGCGGACACCGCGCGATATGCTCTTCTGCTCCAGCGGCTCGCCTTCCGGCATATTATTGCGCATAACGGCAGCTACAAGCTGGGTATTGAACAGGCGCATCAGATTGTCTTCCAGGGACAGATAGAAGCGCGATTCGCCGGGATCGCCCTGACGCCCGGAACGGCCCCGCAGCTGATTGTCGATCCGCCGGGATTCGTGGCGTTCTGTGCCGAGCACATACAATCCGCCAAGTTCGACTACTTCTTCATGTTCATCCTTGACCTGCTGCCTGATATCTTCAAGTGTAGAAGGCCACAGGCGTTCATATTCCTCCGGCGTATCCTCGGCAGAATAGCCCTGGGATTTCAGTTTCTGGTCAGCAAGGAACTCAACATTCCCGCCCAGCATGATATCAGTACCGCGGCCTGCCATGTTCGTGGCAACAGTCACAGCACCTTTACGCCCTGCGACAGCAACTACTGCAGCCTCTGCTTCGTGATGCTTCGCATTGAGCACTTTATGTGGTATTTTTGCCACATCAAGCAGGGAAGAGACTACTTCAGATGCCTCAACGGATGCCGTACCCAGCAGTACAGGCTGGCCTTTGGCATACCTGTCGGCCACATCCTTGACGATAGCCACAAGCTTTTCCTTGCGGGTACGGAAAATAAGGTCATCCTTATCTTTACGGATCATGTCCTTATTCGTAGGGATGGGGATAACGCCAAGCTTGTATGTGTTCATGAACTCAGCTGCCTCAGTCTCAGCAGTACCTGTCATGCCCGAAAGCTTGTCATACATACGGAAATAGTTTTGAAGCGTAATAGTTGCAAAAGTCTGGTTTTCCGCCTGGACTTCCACACCCTCTTTAGCTTCAATAGCCTGATGGAGGCCTTCGTTGTAACGGCGCCCGTGAAGCATACGGCCGGTATGCTCGTCAACGATGAGGACTTCCCCGCCCTGCACAACATAATCCTTATCGCGCAGGAAAAGTTCCTTGGCTTTGATGGCATTGTTGAGATAGCCGATCAGGGCTGTGTTGCTCGGCTCATAAAGGTTATCAATGCCCAGGTAATCCTCAACTTTAGTGATCCCTGAGTCGAGGATGCCTACAGTCTTTTTCTTTTCGTCGACCTCATAATCGGTTTCGCGCTCCAGACGCGGAGCAAGGCGCGCGAACTGGCGGTACCACCGGGTAACATCGCCCTCAGACGGGCCTGAGATGATCAGCGGTGTACGGGCTTCATCGATAAGGATAGAATCGACTTCATCAACTATTGCATAATGGTGCCCGCGCTGGACGAGTTCATTTTTTTCCCACGCCATATTATCGCGCAGGTAATCAAAACCGAACTCATTATTTGTACCGTAGGTGATGTCTGCATTGTACTGCTTGCGGCGCTCTGCCGGCTGCTGGTCTGTAATGATGCACCCAGTTTCCATCCCCAGGAAACGGTAGATGCGCCCCATAAGCTCAGACTGGTAGCTCGCAAGGTAATCATTCACCGTAACAACATGGACGCCTTTACCCTCCAGGGCGTTGAGATATGCTGGGAGAGTTGCGACCAGTGTTTTCCCTTCACCGGTCTTCATTTCGGCAATATTCCCCCAATGGAGTGCCGCACCGCCCATAAGCTGCACATCAAAGTGGCGCTGCCCAAGGGTACGCTTGGATACTTCGCGTACTGTCGCAAATGCTTCAGGCATGAGATCATCAAGTTTTGCACCGTTATCAAGCTTTTCCTTGAATTTCGCTGTCTGGCTTTTAAGTTCGTCGTCGGTCAGCTCAGAAATCTCATCTTCCAGTGCGTTCGCAGCCTCAGCAACGCCTTTTAGCTTACGACGCTGCTGCTCCTCGCCCATTCGCAGTGCTCTATCAAGTAATGACACTCCATACTCCTTGTGCATAGTAAGCAAAGCCCGCCATATGGACCAGCAGGCCTGTTCAGACAAACTTTTACTATAGTACCCAATCGTGCTGATATTTACGCCGCAGTACAAAGCAGCCACCGGGTATCGGTGGCTGCAGTATAAATATTATTTTTGAGCTTATTATTGCGCTGCACGCTTACCGTGCTGCGTTTTCCGGAGTATCTATTTCAAATACCCCATAGCTCCACCCGTGACGGTGGTATACCACAGATGGGCGCTTCGTATCAATATTGACGAACAGGAAGAAATCATGACCGATAAGCTCCATCTGGTTTATTGCTTCGTCGATCGTCATTGGCTCGGCAATATGGAGCTTACGGCGGATCGTCACAGGTGTATCCCCTACCTGGACTTCAACAGATTCACCGGGGCCCAGATCCCCCGCCACTGCCTCATCAGTGCTGTTCGTCGGTTCCAATGCCGGCTCCTCCAGCTCCTGCGGGGTAACTGCCGGTTCTTCAGCCATGCCAAGGTCTACAGGGACTTCACTGCTGTAGCCGCGGCGATGGTCCTTGCGCCGGTCACGGGAACGGCGCAGCCTCAGTGTCAGTTTATCAAGGGCCAGATCAAGCGCACTGTATTCATCGCTGCTGGATGCCTCCGCGCGTATAACCGTCCGTCCGGCGTACACGGTTATTTCCACACGTTTTGCTGTATCTGCCTGGCGTGGATTGCCTTCATGCGTAACTACGATCGTCACACGTTGCGCATCCGGGGCTATTGCAGTTACACGATTCATTTTGCTGTCTATAACGTCGCGGAACCTCTGCTTTATCTGAATTCGACGTCCGGTCACTACAATTTCCATGCGAACCTCCTAGGTTTGAGCGGTGAACCGCTGTTCATAACGACGGCTTCGTCGTTATTTTTATAATATCGCATTTCCTTAAAATCTTCTGCACCGTGTCGTGATTACCATAACACAGCCACAAAAAGATATGTGCTCCCTGTAACGTGTTCACAGCTTTTGCTAGTCTGGACGGACTGAGACCTCTTTGTGGTTGCGGTACTGTTTTACAGTACTGAGGAACTTCCGGGCTCCACAGAGCACAATGGCGGATAACGTCCGCCCAGGGCGACCTGAGAGATAGCGCAACAGAAAGCAGACCGCCCCCATACACCGGTATGGGAGTAAGGGTGAAACGGCGGTGTAAGAGACCACCGGATCTGCGGTAACGCAGACCGCACGGCAAGCCTCATTGGGAGCAAGGCCAAGCAGAAGGCATATGGGCTGCTCGCTCACGTCTTCGGGTAGGCTGCTGGAGCTTAGCGGCAACGTTAAGTCGAGATGGATAACCACACGTATGCTTTGCATAACGACAGAACCCGGGGTATAAGAGGTCTCACTTTCAGCACTCCAGTGCCCGGTTCCCCAGTGACTTAACCCTTAAGCATCCGTATTTTTATTCTTCGTTTTCCAACCCTTCGGAATCTTCACAAAGGATATCAGTATACCTGCGTATAGTGTCCGGGTCATGCCCTTTCCTCGCACATGCCGACCAAAAACGCCGCAGCCTGGTTCTGGTATCCAGCCCGCTGGTTTTTTTCGATACTTTGAGGGCAAGCTCGTATGCGGAATTTTCAAATTTGCCGGCCTCTCGCGCTTCCTCAACAACAGCAGTGATAAGAGGCCCTTCAACCTCTTTTTTACGCAGCTCCTGCCTTGTCCCGTACTCCCCAAGGAACCGAGACAGGCAATACTGCACCATGCTGCGGGCATACTGCCCATCATCAATAAGGCGCGAAGATACAAGCCGCCTTATGACTTTACCGACAGTTTCCTCTTCATAGCCTTTTGCAATAAGACGTGTCCGCAGGGCACCGGAGGATCTTGGAGCAGCATCCAGCAGCCGCAGAGCCGCCTCCTGGCATTTATTTTCCTCATCTGATCTGTATAATACAGAATCCTTATCCGGCTTAAGATCCGTGTCCCCCGCAGTGATGCCGGGCAAGCTGCCGGTCACTTGCCGCCTTCAGGCTGCTTGCCATTACCGTCCGCTGTTTTGCCCTCAGAAGATGCAGAGGGATTGCCATCATCGGCAGCAGGGTCAGGGATCACATTATATGCAACTTTTACCTTGCCTTCAATCTCATCTGCAAGTTCAGGATTATCTTTAAGGAACTGGCGGACTTTCTCGCGCCCCTGTCCGAGCTGGTCGCCTTCATATGTAAACCATGAACCGGATTTCTTCACGATCCCGGCGCTAAGCGCCATGTCGATAAGCGAGCCTTCCCTTGATACGCCTTCACCGTAAAGGATATCAAATTCTGCTGATTTGAAAGGGGGTGCCATTTTATTTTTAACGACTTTTATACGTGTCCGGTTCCCTACAGCTTCATCACCATTCTTCAGCGTCTGTATACGGCGGATATCAAGACGGACTGAAGAATAGAATTTAAGGGCCTTACCGCCTGTTGTCGTTTCAGGGTTGCCGAACATAACACCAATCTTTTCGCGCAGCTGGTTAATAAAAATAGCTGTGGTGTTAGACTGGGACAGAGCACCTGTCATTTTGCGCAGTGCCTGGCTCATCAGGCGTGCCTGGAGGCCAACATGGCTGTCTCCCATTTCGCCGTCAATTTCCGCTTTCGGCACCAGGGCTGCTACCGAATCAACAACGATAATGTCAAGCGCGCCCGAGCGGATAAGCATATCGGCTATTTCCAGCGCCTGCTCGCCATTATCAGGCTGGGAGATGATCAGGGAATCGGTATCAACGCCCAGCTTGCGCGCATAATCAGGGTCAAGCGCATGCTCAGCATCTATGAATGCTGCAACACCGCCATTCTTCTGGGCATTGGCGACTGCATGCAGGGCAATAGTCGTTTTACCTGACGATTCGGGGCCGAATATCTCGATGATCCTGCCACGCGGCAAACCGCCTATTCCCAAGGCAAGATCAAGGGCAATGGATCCTGTAGGGATAACTTCTACCTGGTTGACGGGCTTATCCCCCAGGCGCATTGCGGAACCTTTGCCGAAGGCCTTCTCAACTTGTGCGAGAGCAGTATCCAATGCAGCCTGGCGGCGTGCATCCTGGGCGTTCGCAGTATCTTTTGTACGTGGCATCTGTTCTCCTGTTCATGAGTTCGTGCTATCCACTATACCTGTACGGACACAAGTGTATATATCTTTACTCTTATGTGGTCAGATGTGGATAACACGCCCCATATCCATCTTTACTTTTGCTTACCCCATTCTACAATAATGGTCGAACATGTGTTCGAACATACTGCCGCGAATCAGGCTGCCGGCATAGGAGGCGCGTTATGATCCTTCCCCCATCGGGAGGAATCGGGCACATCCATCTGGTCGCAGAGCACATTCCATACGACACGTGGTTCAATCCCCGCATCAAGCGCTTCATATACTGTCATCGACTGCAGCCGCGCCAGCCTCTGGTCTCTGGCGATACTGCGGCCGTAGACCCTTCCAAATACTTCTTCAAGCAGTTCCCAAAACTCACGTTCACGCATTGACATATGTACTGTTATTAAACAGCTGCAGCCTCATCGGGGATATCTGTAATGCCGGGGGCTGCTGCCTTATTTTCGGCAACACGTATCTGGTCAGCTACCATAACGAGCATATCTGAAAGCCGTACCCCGAGTGCTTCAGTGATAGACATAAGCAATTCAGAGCTGGCTTCCTTCTGTCCGCGCTCGACCTCTGAAAGATAGCCCAGGGATACCCCCGCTTTTTCGCTGATCTCACGAAGCGTTTTATGGTCGCGCGTACGTAAAGACCTCAGTATGCCTCCCTGCACTTTGCGCAGGGATATCTCGCCTTCTGCAACAGGGTCCTGGATGTTCCCCTGCTTCGTACCGCTATCCTCACGGCTTTCAGAATGCACCCAGCGGCTGTATCCGGAATTCTGTTTTTCATCTATTGCAGCCCTGGCCTGCTTCGCCTTTATGATCTGCTGGCGCGCCAATTCAACAGCCCTGCGCTGTGCCGGAGTAAGGTTCTTATTCATGGCTTCAGTATGTTCCATTATCACAGGCCTCGCCCGATGGGTCTCAAGATTTGATGTAAGCTGCATAGCCGTTTCTGCCATAGCACATCCTTCCGCGTGTCCAAGTTATGATCTATTGAAAGTGTCAACATCGCCGCACACGATTTATTCCCGGTGCGCCATACAGCACACATCATATACACATCTTGACGTCCGCACCGCCCAGGTGCTGTATGTCAGGGCTTTTCCCCCAATACTGCCAGCAGCAGGTCCAGAGCCCCTTCAACACTTTCCCGTCTGACAGTTTCCCTGCTGCCGCTGCACTGCAGCTGCCTCACGCGTACAGGAACCCCCGGGAAAACTGGTTTACCCGGCACGGTGCAGGCAACATATACCAGCCCTTCCGGTTTCCCCTCACTCGGACCGGGACCGGCGACCCCTGTAGTAGAAAGGCCGATAACGTTATGCAAATAGCCTTCGTCCGCTGAAGCATACAGATCCCTTACACCGGAAGCCATCTGGCATGCCGTTTCGGAAGCAACAGCCCCCTGTGTCCTCAGAAGCGTGCTGCTGACGCCCAGGACATGATGCTTTTCCTCATTCGTATACGTGACTGCCGACCCAAGGAATACATCTGATGCACCGGGGATACGAACAAAAGAATCTGCAAGCAGCCCGGCAGTCAATGATTCCGCGCAGGCAATAAAAAAGCCTCTGCTGCGGCATATTTCCAGAGCCCGGGCTGCTTTATCATCCCGGGTAACCTGTGCAGTACTTAAAACAGGGAGAATACTGCCTGGAGCGACGCTGTCCATAATTATAAAGCCTATGCTCCTATCTGCCTGTATGCGCGGGCAGCCATAAACATACTATTGCCGGCTGCGCGGACGGAAGACACCAATAACATACATAACGCCTGAGTACAGGCACAGGGCGAGGGCAATAAGCGTAATCACAAGGCCGGCAATGCGGTATGCTTTCGCGGCCACAGACGGAATGCCCGGCACAAGCCATACCGGCAGAAGGAGCATCCCTATGCCAATACACTCAGCGACAGTCTTATACTTGCCTGCCCTGTTTGCGGCAATGACTTTCCCGCCATTGTCAATAATAAAAAACCTCATTACGGTAATGCCGATCTCCCTGATAAGGAAAAGGGCCGTTACCCACCACCACAGTTCACCGAAAGCAGACAGGGTAATGAGGGCAGAACAGATAAGCAGCTTATCAGCAATCGGGTCCATAAGCTTCCCAAGCTCAGTGACCTGATGATACTTGCGGGCAAAATAGCCATCCAGCTTATCTGTACTGGCAGCAACAATAAACAGCACAGCAGCCGTCCACCGTTTGGCATAATCAGACACACCGAGCGGTCCTGCCTGGGCAGCAAGGGTGATGAATACTATGACCATAACAATGCGCACATATGTTATAAGGTTCGGCACAGCATTCCAGCCCTTGAGCAATGGCATTTTCCGTGTTGAGCTGCTGTCTTCCATAATTTACCACCCGTTATAATACCGCCAGCCTGTGCAGTCAGCCGTATTCTTTACATACAAGAGTATCCCCTATACCGCACAAAGGCAATTCCCTCAGTACAGGCAGCGGGTCAAACGGGGACAGGTGCCAGAGGCATATGCTGTTATACTGCCGCCTGTGCAGGTTTATGAATAATATCTGCCGTAGTCATTATCCGACTGGACCGTATTATTATCCACGTGCGGCGGGGCATTGAAATCGTTAAGCTCCATATGCGCTATAGCCCCCGCTGAAGGATAGTATGCCTCGGAATCTTCGGAAGGGGTATATCCCGGATATCCTTCAGAGGATTGCGGCTGCTGCCGATGCGGGCCGTTCCCCGCATCTTCCTGCGCCTCCGGCGAAGGCGAGGAAGGCGTTTGAGAAGGCTGAGCACCATCATCCGCCAACGACATATCTGCCGGCAAAGAAGGCTGCTGCCGCGCAGCATCAGCGGGTTCACGGCTAATCTCAGGCGCATCCCCTCTGATGAAGGCGAGGACTTCAGGGAGCTGTTCAGGCTGCACAAGCACTTCCCTTGCCTTGGAACCTTCAGAAGGCCCGACCACCCCCCGGGATTCAAGCAGGTCCATAAGGCGCCCTGCCTTGGCGAAACCGATACGGAGCTTGCGCTGGAGCATGGATGTGGAACCAAACTGTGCGGTAACCACCAGCTCAGCGGCCTGAAGCAGCTCATCCATATCATCGCCGATCTCTTCATCCACAGCTTTCCTGGCATCCTGCTGCTGTGCCATCTGTTCGATATCCTGGCGGTATTTGGGCTTACGCTGGGTCTTCACATACTCGACAGCCTGATGTATCTCCGACTCGCCGACCCACGCGCCCTGCACACGGATCGGCTTTGCCTGACCCATCGGCAGGAACAGTGCATCGCCCTGTCCGATAAGGGTCTCTGCACCCGTCGAATCAAGGATCACCCGCGAATCCGTAGCCGAGGACGTCGCAAACGCCAGGCGTGAAGGGATATTCGCCTTAATAAGGCCTGTGACAACATCAACAGACGGGCGCTGCGTGGCGAGGATAAGGTGGATCCCTGCTGCTCGGGCCAGCTGTGTAATACGCTGGATAGAGCTTTCCACGTCATTCTTGGCAACCATCATCATATCAGCCATCTCATCAACGACTACAAGCAGATAGGGATACGGCGCAACTTTACGGCCAGACCCCTGGGGAGCATGCACCTTGCCTTCACGCACAGCCTTATTGAAATCTTTGACATGCTTGAACCCGAAATACTGCAGGTCATCATACCGGGAGTCCATTTCCTTGACGACCCACTCCAGCGCCTGGGCAGCACGTTTGGGATCAGTAATAATAGGGGTAAGGAGGTGAGGTATCCCTGCATAAGCAGTAAGCTCTACACGTTTGGGATCAACCATGATCAGGCGCACCTGTTCAGGGGTCGCACGCATCACTATTGACATAAGCATTGAGTTGATAAAACTCGATTTACCGGAACCTGTAGCGCCGGCAACAAGCAGATGCGGCATTTTAGTAAGGTCTGCAGTAATAACATGCCCCTCCACATCCTTGCCGAGGCCGGCAACCATCGGATTAGCATCCTTAAGCGCCACTTCTGAACGCAGGACATCCCCCAGATGCACGATCTCACGGTCAACATTCGGTATCTCGATACCTATGGCAGATTTTCCCGGGATAGGCGAAAGGATGCGGACATCAGAACTGGCCACTGCATAAGCAATATTTTTCTGGAGATTGGTAACCTTCTCAACTTTTACCCCCGGGCCAAGCTCCACCTCATACTGTGTCACTGAAGGCCCCCGAAGGAAACCAATCACCCGCGCATCGACACCGAACTGTTTGAAAGTTGCCTGAAGCGACATCATCACACGTTCATTTTCCGGTGTTTTAGTTGCGTGGGGCTTGCCGCGGACAAGCATATCCAATGCAGGAAGCTGGTACGGCATTTCATCACCAGGCACAGTACGTCCGTCATCAGCAACCGTGAATTCATCAGCGTCACCGGATGGATCTGCAGCAGCTGCAGCATCCTGGGCCTGCCGGCCCTGCGGGACTGCCACAGTGGCACTGTCGCCCTGCACAGCTGGATATGCAGAAGGGGCAGGAGGCTGGGGGACATCAGATATACCAGTCGGCATGCTTACAGTTGCACCGGGGTTGCCCGGATCGACCGACAGCGCCCGGGTGGGGTTGTCAGAGCCAAATTCTTCACGGTTATGGGCTTTGTCGAATGCCGTGTCCCCTTCATACTCATCCAACGAGGTATCGGCCTTCCGGCGCCGGAACATGCCCATAAACCTGTTCAGGAACGAAGGCTTGCCAGATACCTCGTCACTGCCATCATGGGCTGATACGCCATCAGCGAACTGCATGGTCCCGTCACCTATGCGGACTTCATTAGGGAACTCTTCCGAGCCGGTGTCGCCGTTCCCTCTGCGCCCCAGCCCTGCAAAAATCTTCGGTATATCAGTCAGATGGGTGCGCGTGATCAGCAGAAGCGAGAAAAGGGCTATAACAATAAAAACCGCTATGGCAAAGGGGATCGATAAGCCCCAGGACAAAGGGGATCCCAGGACAAAGCCGAAAAGGCCGCCGGCGGACTGTACAGAATCCCACATGAACTTATGCAGCGGAGCGGATCTCACAGCATCAATAATGGAGCAGACGGACCACATCAGCAGGAACCATCCTGACACTACACGCGAATTATCGTAATCCGACCGCTCCCCTACATTGCGCAGCAGCCTGAAAGCGATAACTATCAGCAATACCGGCAGTGCCACACTCATAACACCAAAAAGGCTGGATGCCAGGATATGCAGCCCCTGAGCAAAAAAGCCATGTACACGGAACCATTCGCTCGCAACAAAAAGGATGGCAAAAATAATCAGTACAAAACACAGGCCATCGCGCGTAGCCTCATTATCATCAACCCCAGCCCCCGTGACGGAACGTATCAGTTTCCCCAGGGCGCGCGGGAAGAAAAGCAGGGCCTTTTTCCACCATGGCTCCTGCCGTCGGGCCGCATCTGCACCTGCTGCCGCCCGCTGCCCATGCTGTTCCTGCTGTGAACGTGGCGAAGCCCTGCCGCTTCCGTTATTCTGTAAATCGCCGGGCCTGCGTGATGATGAATTTCCTCGTACCATAACGGTTTTAAGGATAACGTAAAACTCAGTTCAGAGAGAGGCAAGCGCATAAAATCCACAAAAATATCAAGTCTTAAATCCCTGATATCACTTTGCCCACAGATGACTGCTATCCAAGTCCGCCTAAATGATGCTGGACATAAGTATCAGCAACCCTGTCATCACGGTCATAATCGCCGGAATCGGCATGGTGCACGATATCCATCGCCAGTCCAGGCAGGTCAGGTGCCGTCGCATCCAGCCAGTGGATACGCGGATCCCTGCCAAACCATCCCATCTGTTTACGGGCCAGGCGCCTGGTATCGTGTGCAATACGCTCATAGGCTTCATCCTCATCTATCAGCCCGTCGCAGTAATCTATGATCTGCCGATATCCCAAAGCTTTTATGGCGGTAGCACCGAGACGGTCCCGTAACTGACGCACTTCATTGGTGAAACCGGCCTCCCTCATCCTGCGGGTCCGCAGGTTTATACGCTCATCAAGGTTTTCCCTGGTAAGGTCAAGGCCTATCTGGACAGCGGGTATAACATACCTGTAATGGGGCAGCGCAGCCGAATACGGCTTCCCCGTAAGGGCAATGACTTCCAGCGCACGGACGGTCCTGCGGATATTGTGCCAGTCCATACGGGAAGCAGCGTCAGGGTCTTTCCGCTCAAGCTCAGCAAAAAGCGCTTCTGCGCCAATATCCCTGCCACGCTGTTCAATATCGGACCGTATCTGAGGGTCAGTTCCGGGGAAAGAGATATCATCGATCGCTGCCCTTGCATACAGCCCCGAACCGCCGACCAGCACAGGCGTTGCCCCCCGGGCCTGGATATCAGCGATACAGCATCTTGCAAGTTTCTGGAACCGTGCAGCAGTCATCGTTTCCTGCGGGCTGATGATATCAATAAGATGATGTTTTACTTCTGCCCGTTCCCGCACCGAAGCTTTTGCAGTACCAATATCCATACCGCGGTACATCTGATAAGCATCAGCGTTGATGATCTCGGCGGCACGCCCTTCTTCTTCCAGGGCATGCACCAGCGAAATTGCCAGGGCAGTTTTCCCCGAAGCTGTAGGTCCTATGACCGAAATCACTTTATATGGCATATCTGCTGCGCTGCCGTTATTTTCCTGCATTTCTCAAACAATCCCTGCGAGGCTTTATCTGCGGACACTGTACGTGTGCCCGGAACGGACATCAGGATCAGAAATAATATAATGCCTGGCAGACCCTGTTACCGTACAGGTGACAAAGTCTCCTACCTGCGGCATCTGCTCCCCCTCCGAGACGCCAATGTGCACCAGTGTCCCGGTGCGTTCGCGGCCTGTAACACGGTGCGTACTAGAATCTTTCCGCCCAGTCCCGGAAATGAGCACTTCAACATCGCGTCCTACAAACTTTCCCATTTCTTCAAGGGTTATTGATTCCTGCATATCATGAAGCCGCGTATACCTTTCGCGCATAACATCCGCGGGGATCTGCTCCATAAGCGCGGCAGGGGTCCCCGGGCGGGGGGAATATTCAAAAGTATAAGCGCCCGCAAACCGTGCACGCCCAAGGATATCCAGTGTCTGCTGGAAATCCTCCTCTGTCTCGCCGGGGAAACCTACAATAATATCCGTTGTGATCTGGGCATCAGGCATCGCTTCGCGGACGCGGTCCACTATCCCCATAAATTTTGATGTCCGGTACGACCTTCGCATCGCGCGCAATATCCTGTCCGAACCGGACTGCAGGGGCATATGGAGCTGATGCATAACATTAGGCGTTTCTGCCATGGCAGCAATAACATCATCTGTGAAGGCTGCGGGATGGGGCGAAGTGAAACGGACCCTTTCCAGCCCTTTGATATCGCCGCAGGCTCTCAGGAGCCTGGAAAACGCATAACGGTCCCCCATGGAGTATCCGTACGAATTGACATTCTGCCCGAGCAGGGTCACCTCTTTAGCACCTGAATCTACACAGCGCTGTATCTCGTCAAGGATATCCCCCGGCCTGCGGTCACGCTCACGCCCGCGTACCGACGGGACTATACAGAAGGTGCACGTATTGTTGCAGCCTACGGAAATCGCGACCCATGACGATATCCGCGATGCCCGGGCCGCTGGAAGCTGGCTGGGGAAGTATTCCAGGTCTGCTGCTACTTCTACCTGGGACGTATTGTACATACGGGCTTTATCCAGAAGCCCGGTAAGCGAACCTATATTTTTCGTCCCGAATACTGCATCGACCCATGGTGCCCTTTGTGTGATGCGCTGCCTGTCTTTCTGGGCCATGCACCCGCCTACAGCTATCTGAAGCTGCGGATGTTCGCGTTTCAGCTCCGCCCATTGCCCCAGCGTACCGTACATGCGGTTTGAAGCATTCTCCCTGACTGCACAGGTATTCATAACGATCAGGTCGACATCGTTATTATCGATCTGTTCCTGGTCTGCCCTAACATACCCGTCAGCTTCCAGGACGCCTGCGATGCGTTCAGAATCATGCACATTCATCTGGCACCCCAGCGTATGGACATAGTAGACGCCTTTCCCCCTGCCCTGCCGGAGGGCTGTCTGCGCAGCGGCCCCGTCTGCCGCAGTACTGCCTGCCCCCGAACGTTCTTCAGCCGTCATCATATCTTCATTCATATAAGTGATATTACCCAATGACTCCAACTACTCCTTTACTTGGTGGCGTGTTCCCTGTATCATATATGCTGACTTCTTTATGCGGGGGAACCATGATTTTAGATGAACAGCCGACACTGAACACTGCGGAGCTGCGCAATGAACTCCAGAACCTTGCGCTTGGGCAGCAGGATATCCCGATCGACCTGTCGGACCTTGACATTGACGATTTCAGTGATTACGTTTCTCAGTTCGTTGATTCCATGCAAGTCTACCGCGGCGCTATGCACGAGGTCAGCACGAAGCTTGAAATCCTTGATGATGAATACCACGTACGCTACGAGCACAACCCTATCCATCATATGGAGCGCCGCATCAAAAGCGCGAAGTCTATTTTCGGCAAACTTAAGAAGCGCCATCTCCCGCAGACTATTGAAGCGATGCAGAATAACATATACGATATTGCGGGTATCCGTGTGATATGCAACTATATCGATGATGTCTATGCCGTGGCGAACATGCTTTCCGGACAGTCAGACATTGAGATCATGGAAGTCAAGGATTATATATCCCATCCCAAGGAAAGCGGCTACCGGAGCCTCCATACGATCTACCGGGTCCCTGTCTTCCTTACTACCGGCCCGCGCATCACCCCTGTTGAAGTGCAGTTCCGCACTATCGCTATGGACTACTGGGCAAGCCTTGAACATAAGCTGCGCTACAAGGGTAATCTCAGTGATGACCAGATTGCGCGCCATTCAGGGACGCTCCAGGAGTGTGCTTCTACCCTGGCCCAGGTTGAGGGCACCATGCAGTTCATCCATCGTGACATTATTGATTCCCATGTTTCTGAAGATGATGACATTGATCTGACACCGCGCAGCTACACTGTGATCCGTGACGAAGATTAACCGAAAATCAATAATTAATGTATCTGTTTCCCCGCTGCAGCATTAACGTGCAGGCATAAGCCCGATACCTCCATATGGTCAATCACGTGTTTTAGAATAATACTGTAGAATAGAAATAAGACACATATGCGGATAATCCGGATACCGCCTGATTGCCGCGCTAATCATATCAATCAAGGAGTGGGGTCATGACAAACGATCAGCCACAGTATGGAGCCGGCAACGGCTACCAGCAGGACCAGGCCCAGGCGCCTTACGGCCAGCAGCCATACCCGCAGTACACCCAGAATGCTGCCGGCGCCCAGAGGGCTTTCACACAGCAGCCGTATATGGATGCTACCGCTGCCTATGCGCAGGATGAGCAGGCACAGCATACATCGGTAACACGTGTCTATTTCGAGATGTTCCTGGGGATCCTCGTTACTGCAGCTGTTGCAGGGCTTGCAGCGAGCCAAGGATGGCTTGAAGCATACACAGCTGCTACAGGCCGGCTTGGTTTCTGGGGCCTGCTTATAGCGCAGTTTATTATTGTTGTTGTTCTCAGCTCCCAGGTAATGAAAATGCCCCCTGCTGTTGCACGTGTCATATTTTATCTGTATGCTGCGTCCATGGGCTTTACCCTGTCTACCGTTTTTTATGTCTACACCTTGGAGACTATCGGCCTGGCCCTCGGGATGTCATCCCTCTTCTTCTTTGTCCTTTCCATGATCGGCCTGACAACTAAACGGAACCTCCTCAAGTTCGGCACCATCCTTACTGCGGCGCTGATAACCCTTATAGTTGTTGAAGTCCTCCTGCTTATTTTCCGCGTATCCAGTGGCACTATGATTATCAGCGGCATCAGCCTGCTGCTTTTCGCCGGGTTCACCATGTATGATGCCCAGGCTACACGGGCTATCCTGAACCATTACCAGGGACAGCCGGAAATGATCAAGCGGGTATCAATCGTATGCGCCCTGAACCTTTATCTCGACTTTATCAACTTCTTCGTCAACCTGCTGACCCTCCTCGGAGGCGGCAGCCGGAACTGATGATAACAGACAAATAGGTAATAGATACCCGGCAGATGGCCTGGCCATCCCGGTAATCCTAAGAGTATATTCAAACAGGGGTCTGGTACCGTAACAGGTTTCAGGCCCCTTTCTGCATGCCCGGCACATATATGGCACTCCATGTATATGGCGCATAAGAGTGTCATGGTTATAACCGTGGTATACCCTTAGAATTATATGATGTAATAATTATCAGCCCGCTGCAGCGGCACGGCCAGCACCAGGGAGGGATACCATGCGCAATGTTTCGCAGCACCATACCATTGAAGGCTCCCTTGCTTTAGTCATGGCTGCAGCATGCTGGGGTTTTGCATTCGTCTTTTCCGTTGAAGGCTCAGACACTATGTCGTTCTGGTTTTTCAATGCAACGCGTTTCACGCTGGCTTCACTGAGCCTTCTGCCTTTCGCGGTATGGAGCTTCATCAGACGCCATAACCTTATAGCAAGGCGGCATGAGCGGGCAGAAAAGATCCTCCAGTCCCTTGACCAGGCTGACGGTCCTGCAGGAAAAGAAAAACCATCAGGAAAAGGCGTACGGAGGAACAGGGGGCTGAGTAAAACAGGAAAGGCGCACAGGCATACTGCATCCCTGAGAATACCGGTCATTGCCCTGTCGGATATCAAAAAACCGGGTTCCTTCCTCTACCGGATACTTATCTACTGTGTCTGCGGCGTATTCCTCTTCAGTGCAAGCACCGTCCAGCAGCTTGGGGTCGAAATCTCAAAGCAGGCTGCGCATGCAGGGTTCATCGCAGCGCTTTATATTATTGCTGTGCCTATACTTGCCCGCATTTTCCTGAAGAAGAAAACCTCAGTGACGGCTATAACAGGGATCATTATTGCAATCATCGGCTTCTATTTCCTCAGCATCTACGGTAAAAGCGGCCTGTCCGGAATAGACTTTTCAGACCTCATTTTTCTTGCTTCTGCCACACTTTTCGGTGCGCATATCATTATTATCGATGCCAACATACGCCATGTTGACACTATGATGCTTTCTTTCGTCCAAAGCCTTATTGTTGCTGTCCTCAGCTGGATTGCTGCTGCATGGGACGGATCCATCAATATGCAGGCAGCCGTACACGGATGGGTCTCCATAGCCTATACAGGTATTGTCGCCGTTGGTGTTGCTTATACGCTCCAGATAGTTGGGCAGATGTACGTACAGCCCGCGCAGGCTTCTATCCTGATGTCCCTTGAATCATTATTCTCAGCCGTAGGCGGGGTCTTCATCCTCCATGAGACTATGACGGGACCTGCTATTTTCGGAAGTATCCTGATTTTCTGCGGCACGGTCCTGTCACAGATACCCTTTGAAAATATTCGCCTCCACAGGAACAGAGATACCGTCCCTGCAATAGAAGAGTTTAAGGAGCCTCGGGGGCAGGAGGGGTCGGCCGCTACCGGGACCGGACCGGACGACGTCCGGAATGGTCCGTATACCGCGAAATAATGCCCTGTACACCGTAGCAGACGAAGAAAAGCACCACGGCGGCACATACGGCTGCTGCTGTGATAACCAGACTCTGCCCGACAGGAAGGTGTATTTCAAAGAACCTTGCGATAAACGGTATGAATGCGCCAATGACCCCTGCTGCGAAGAAAAACAGGACTAAAATACCGCGCCACGATCTCAGAGGGCGTGCAACCCTTGCAAGGATTGCAATGCCAACTATAAAAAGCACAATACTGCACACGGTCCGCAGCTGTGCAAGATCCGAACCGCTATAGCTCCAGTGCATCAGCGGCGGCACTATCCATGCTGCCAGCAGGACGGACAGCCCTGCAGCCACGCCTCCGGGGAAAGCAAAAGCAACTACCCGTTTCAGGAAACCCGGTATATACCGGCGTGTATTAGGCGCAAGCGCCAGGATGAATGCCGGAGTACCGATAGTAAGGAAACCGATATATGTAATATGCCTTGGCAAATATGGGAAAGGCATGAAGCTCAGCACTACGCCAAGCGAGATAAGCACGGAATATACGGTTTTTACCAGGAACAGGCTTGCCACACGTTCCATGTTAGCCATCACCTGCCGGCCGCGTGCGACCACACTGGGCAGATGGGAGAATTTCGAGTCCACAAGCACTATCTGGGCAACAGCTTTTGTGGCAGGCGTCGCGTTGCCCATCGCAATGCCAAGGTCAGCCTCTTTGAGCGCCAGGGCATCATTAACGCCATCACCTGTCATAGCTACGGTATGGCCTTTACTGTGCAGGGCCTGCACTATTGCTTTTTTCTGCTCGGGGAGCACACGGCCGAGGACATCTATATCCTCCAGGACTTCTGCAAGTTCTTCAACGTCATCGGGAAGATTGCGGGCATCCATATACCGAGGCATGCTATCGCCTGTCAGGCCGACTTTCCCGGCTATCGCCGCCACTGTCCCCGGATTGTCCCCGGAAATCACGCGGCATCTCACGCCCTGTTCACGGAACCACGCTAAAGTTTCACGGGCATCGCTGCGGATAGACTCGGAACAGATAATAAGCGATACAGGTACGATCCCGGGATTTACCGTTTCAGCGGGATCACTCCCCTGCACATTTGTTTTCGGCGCATATGCCAGGAGGAGGACGCGGGACCCCTTCTCGGCAAAGGCTTCTATGCGTTTAAAAACATCAGGGTACAGGCTTCCGGGATCATTGGTATCAGCATCGATCGCAGCCTGGGAACCGGAAAGGAGTACTTCCGGAGCGCCAAAGAACCACTGGGAACCATCTGCATACGTAATAGAGCTCCATTTCCTGGCAGATGAGAAGGGGGTGCGCGACTGTATGCTTCCCGGTTTGCTGTCAGATGGCGTACCTGTCTTGCTTTTCAGCCCTTCCAGGACTGCGCGGGCTGTTGCATTCGGGGATTCTTCATTGCAAATATCAGCGAGTGCACGCCTGACCGTTTTCTCATCAGGATATCTGGGGCTGCCGGTATCAGCATCATTGCTATCCCCAAGGTTTTCAATGCTGTCAAAGACTATCCCGCCATCAGTGATAGTCCCTGTTTTATCAAGGTTCAGGGCATCCACACGTGCCAGGGTCTCTACAGCATCCAGCTCCTGGACAAGGGTATTCTGACGTGCAAGCCGCATGGCTGCTATGGCAAAATTGAGCGATGTCAGCAGCACCAGGCCTTCCGGTATCATGCCTACAACTCCGGAAACAGCAGATATATCGGCATCCTTCCACAGGTCAGAAGTAAATGCGGCCTCAAAACCTCCAACTACACGTATCTGGCTCCATGCAAGGAGGACGACCATAGGGATGCCGATAATCGTCATGACTTTAAGTATCTTATTGATGCCATCATTTAAGTCGGAATGCGTTTTTGTAAATTTTTTGACCTGTGAGGTAAGCTTTGCCGCGTAACTATTGGCGCCCACAGCAGTCACCTTTACAAGCGCCATGCCTGCTGTAGCTGTACTCCCCGACTGCACGGAATCCCCTTCGCTTTTTTTCACGGTTCGGGATTCCCCGGTAAGCATCGACTCATCAAGCTCCAGGCCATAGCTCGCCAGGACCTGCCCGTCTGCAGGGACCTGTTCACCTGCGCGTATCCACAGAAGATCGTCAAGTACGATCTTATCGCGGGTGATCTCCGTGTTAGTCCCATTCCGCCGGACTGCATATGATGCCTCTACCAGTATGGACAGCCGGTCAAGGGTACGTTTTGACCTGACTTCGCTGAAAATGCCGATCCCTGTATTGATGATGAGCACGAATCCGAACAGGGCGTCACGCCAGCGGCCTGTGATAAGTACCAGTATCATAGCGGTAAAGATTATCGCATTGAAAAGGGTGAAAACATTGGCGCGGATGATCTGCCATATTGAGCGTGACGTTTTTTCTTTAAGCGCGTTAGTCTGGCCGGCGCTTATCCTCTGCTGCACTTCGGCAGTGCCCAGCCCAAGCACCGCGACTTCAGGCAAGGCGGAAGCCGGTTTCTGCTGATCTGCCTGTGAAATTACCTGTGAAGCCTGTGCCATATATTCCTGTTCCTACTCTGTCTTATGTTTATTGATCACACTTCTCAGTACGGTAGCATGAGGGGTATCATCAATAACAGCCCTGATAACATCCAATGGCCTCATTGCAGGCGCCGGCCTTTGTTCTGTGCCCGGTTGAGAGCTACCGGACTGGGTCGTCTGTTCAACTGAAATATTCCATAATGCTGCATAATATTCAGACCCTATACCCATGTTTTTTGCCTGCTGCTCAGAAGTATTGACCAGTATGGCTGCAGTCCTGTGTGTGCGCACCTTCTCGAGGGCCCGGGCAAAAGCAGCCTTATCGGCCCGGGAACACCGCGGATCTGTGGCTGCCTGCGGATGTACAACGATCACATGGACATGGCGCTCAAGATATGAATCGATCTCTGCCACCTGCGCCCTGACGCTGTCCGATGATGATGTGCTTTCAGTGCACGCAATAGGCGAGTACGAAGCAACGGCATATGTCTGGGACAGCTCGCGGCTCAATGCCTGCATCACATTGTCTCCGGCCCCATGGGTACAGCAGGCCCCCACAAGGCCAATACGCATATCGGTATCATCAACGCCATCAGCCAGTGTATAGCCGGGATCACCGGGAAAATATGAATGCCCGATAGCGCGTGAAGATTGCCCTCCCGAAATCTTCGAACAGGCAGACAGCATAATGCACACACATATGCAGAAAACAACTGTACGCAAAAATACCGTGCTGCTGTGCTGCCTGTATGCTAGTGGCTTTCCGGTCATACAGGTATTCTACCTTTTATCTTCTATATATCCTGCTATATGCCCGTATATACTCGCATTGTTGCGCATCAGCTGCAGTACTGCCCTAAAAAAAGCACAGGATAAGCGCAATAATGGCAAGCCCGCCCTGCTTGAGGATAATAGTTTTGCTGACAGTAAAGCTTCCATAAAGGGCAACACAGACAATATAAGCGAGCAGCCCGGCAACCGCATACTTGCTGTGGAGCACAAATGCTGCAAGGATAAGGAGGACGGCAATACCGAGGTTATAGACCCCCTGATTCTTCATTGCAGTTTTCATGGCAGGCATTTTCAAGTCTTTGACGTCCATCCCGAAAACTTTTGCTGTTGTCCCCGAATCCGGGATCACAGTTTCCAGATAGAAAATATATGCAAATTCGGCTGCTATCAGGCAGCAGAAAATCTGCAGCGCCATATTCATTTTTTCTCCTTCATAGGGTCCGTATCCTACACGGCTTTTTAACTACAATATCAACAGTCTATCCTGCCGTGTGTAACTAAGCGTATGCCTGGCAGCTTAAATTGAGGCCGGAATCAACTATTCTATTTTTTCCCTGCCCTCACCGCATATCCATAACGGTAATGATGCCAAATCGGCGGCAGCTGCCCGGAAGATCAACGAAGAACTGGGAGCAGCAGTCCATGATGATCCCGGACATTTCGGCTTTACAGCCTGCCTTCCGCTCCCCTATGCCGAAGGGTCTTTGGATGAGATTGCGTATTCTATGGATACGCTGGGCGCATTAGGCGTCAAATTCCCTACCAATGCCAATGGCGTATACCCGGGGGATCCGAAGCTTGATCCTGTTATGGAAGAGCTCAACAGACGCAAGGCGCTGGTCATTATCCACCCCAACCGGGCGCGCCAGGCTCCGAAAGATGTTATCACAGGCAAGGTTGCTGCGCTTTTCGAATATCCCGCGGATACGACCAGGGCCCTTCTCAATATGATCGCACACAATATTATGGTACGGTTCCCCGATATCCGCTTTGTTATCCCACACACAGGATCGTTCCTGCCCTTTATGTACCAGCGCATGAAAGGCGTCTCAAAAATACTCGCCAGGAACGGGCTTATGGATGAAACCAATGTTGATGATAATATCCGTTCCCTTTATTTCGATATTGCAGGGGACCCTGAACCCAACCAGCTGGATATGCTCCTTTCGATAACCAACGATGATCATATTGTATACGGATCAGATTTCCCGCACTCGCCGGCGAAAATTATTGAGATAAAAAAACAGGACCTTGAGCACAGCAAAAAGTGGGAAAGCATACTGCCAAAAATATATGGAGAAAACGGTGCCAGGCTTCTTACAGATATAGGGGCAGCTGTTCCTCTCTCTTAAATTTGGGTATAGAAAAAAACGGTGCTGCTATCGCCTGGATTGAGTATATTAATTATACAAACTGGGATTTGCGTTATAGCTTCAGAACGGCAATGAGTTCTTCCCCGTCCTTTTCGTCTGTTTCAGCAAAGCCGAACGAACTGTATAGCTGGCGGGCAACATCATTTTCAGATTCATACGATAGCCAACAATACTCTGCTGCTCCGCAAGGAAAAGTATTTATAAAATCCAAGGCAAGGCTGACTGCTTTCCTGCCAAGCCCCTTACCCTGATAATTCCTATCTATCATAAGCCGCCACAGGTTATAATTCCCCCTGGCTATCTTAGGTGCGTTTCCCAGTAATCATCGGCATCAAATCCTATCATCAGGAATCCAACGGGCACATCATCTTCGTATATGTCAAAAGGGAAAGCATAGCCATTTCCGGTGAGCGCCGTGTAAGCTTCAATAATACTTATATCATTGGCTGCAACAAAGCTTTTCTGATCATCAGATACTTCAAGTCTTATAATGTCCCATACATTTTTTCCATTGACTTTTTCCAATCGAAGCATACTTTTATCCTCGCTAAATCCAATTTTTGATTTACTGTAATGCTCCCTTAGTATAACTCCACACTTCTTCTTAATCTGTGTAATATAGGTGTGAGAACATTTAAATCAAATTTTTCTAATATTATTCTCTGATTTGCGTATAAGTCGCTTTGCTTTCAGCAGATGCCGAATCAAGTTCATCAAGCTTAATTTCAAATATCTATATACTTATCGGCAGCGAGTTTGGACAACACTGCTACCGTCTCAACGTGATGTGTCATTGGATAAATATCGTGGGCATATATGGAGCTAAGGATATACCCGCTGTCCAGCAGATACGCGGTATCACGGGCAAGGCTGGCAGGATTGCATGAAATATAAATAATGCTGCGGGCCCCTGTCTCACTGATCTGTTCGCAGGCCCTTCGGCCGGCACCGGACCGCGGAGGGTCAAGGAGGATAATATCGGGATGGGTAAGCCGGGAGCGGACCGTGTTCCCCAGTGAACGGAGAACCTTCACTACATCGCCCTCAAGTACTGTCACATTATCTGCCCCTGCCTCTTTCAGATTTCTCCGGGCATTCCTGACAGCGGCGGGTGCGCCTTCAACACTGAGTATTTCCGCATGAGGGTACAGGGCAGCTATCGGAAGGGTGAACAGGCCGGAGCCTGAATATAAGTCCCAGATAACGCGCGCACCACCTGCGCCGGCATCAGCTATTTCCTTCAGGGCAGTACCGGCCAGTACTTCAGGGGCCATGCGGTGCATCTGCCAGAAGCCCTCTGCATCAACATGGTAAGTAAAATCAGCCCTGTTATCAAGGATAACCCTCTCCGTCAGCTCACGTCTGCCGTACAGCACTTTCCCGTTAACAAGGACAGCATAATTGCCGCTTTCTATGAGGCCGGGGTCGCCGGGCCGGGGTTCGGGCGCACTGATGCGGATATGGTCATCAGGGTCAAACGGATGGGACCATAACCCGTGATACTCCGCGATACTGCACAACTGCTGCGATGCCAGAGGCATCCCGTCTAAGGCTACACGGGTATGCGACTCGCGCCTGCGCATAGAAAGGTGACCGTTCCCATCTGCGATAAGATCCAGACGGGTCCGCCAGTGGAGCCCTCCTGCCTCCTCGTCTCCAGGCGCCGGACTCACAGGAACGCTGACATCGATATGCCCCAGACGCTTCATCTGCTCATTGATAACCGCCTGTTTCCATGCAAGCTGCCCCTGACGGGACACATGGACCAGGTCGGCCCCGCCAACGCCGCCGCCCCATGCAAGCGGCCCAGCTAAGGGCCATACGGGTTTCACACGGTCGGGGGTGGCTGTTATGACTTCTATGACTTCGCCTGTCCAGAACCGGTCTTTCCGGTTATGCGGCTCATCAATAAGGATTCTCACCCGCTCCCCCGGCAGGGCGAAACGCACAAACACGACCCTTCCGTCTATATGGGCCACGCACCTGCCCTGATCTGCGTAACGCTCTATCTCGGCTTCAGCCTCAATACGGCTGCCCGAAGCCTCCGCGCCGTTCCCGGTGGCGCTTGCCGTATCTGATGCAGTCACAATATTATCCATAAAATTTCCGTAGGCTGATGAAGAAGCCGGCTACTTTTCTGCGGGCACTTCAGGAGAAGTATCTTCCTGCCTATCAGAAGCTTCCTGCTGCCTGGCAAGTTTATTGCGATGTATATGGTCAGCTGCAATAAGCCACGAGACCCAGATAACAAGGGCATACAGCGGCAGGCCCATAAGAAGGCGTGCTGTGCCGAGCAAGTCTATCCGGTTCGTGTAATACAGGGGTACCTGGACGGCAAGCCTTGATATAAGCACTGCGACCCATATCCACGTGATATAGGTGTATGCACGGTGCAGGCCGGGGTCATCATTCCATCTGTGCAGCCACTGCGAAGGCCTATCAACGGATGCGTCCCTCGTGAACTCCACTACGCAGCCGACCCCCGGTATGCGGGCTGCAAGGGATACGACAAGGAGCACAATAAGTACTGCATTGACAATAAAACCCGGAAGGTAATAATTACGTGCATCCCTGCTCAGCCATGCCCAGACAAGGCATATGGCAACAGCACCTATACCTGACAGAGCGCCTGTTATGGGCTGCCGCTGCAGCAGACGTACGGCGAGCTCCGCAACCGCTATAGCAACAGATACCAGGACAGTCCACAGCAAGGAGTGTGTTGTTACAAAAAGGGCAAGAAAAACAAGCCCGGGAAGGACCGATTCGACCATTCCACGGATGCCCCCAATAGCAGCGATCACAGAAAAATCATCTGATGCCAGCGAGCTTATGCCTTTTCGGGGATACCAGCCCCGACGTGATGTACCATTATCCATGTTTATACGATACCAGCCATTACCGCAGTTCAGAGAACAGGGGACCGCGTGTCAGGGAGGTCTGTACAGTTGTCTGGACATCATAGCCGTCAGGCTGTGCAGGGCGTTTAGCCTTATCCTCCAGAGGGCCGTCGCTGTCATCATCCTGCTGCGGCGCATGAGGCACAGTCATAGGGATGAGGTCGCGCGGGGCCAGCGGCTCACTGCCCCGGTCAACAACTATCTCAGAGAAAAAGTCATCGAAGACAGTTTTTTCGTCACTACCTTCCCGGGCGGCAGGGCCTGTAAAAATACCCCGGAGCATCCAGCGCGGCCCGTCTATCCCTACAATTCGGGACACAAATTCCTTGTCTTTGACTTTGACCGGGAGGAGTACTTCAGCGCCGAAAGTGCCGTCAACTTCCTCAGCTTTTGCATTCGATTCAATAAGTTCAGAACGGATATCATCCCACAGGCCCATCGTTTTAGGCGCAGCAAAGGCTTCAAGCTCAAGGCTCGAATCGCCAACAGTAAGGGTTGCACCGATAATGGTCTGGGTATCCCCTGTATTCTGCGCTTTCAGCCGTAACTGGGCGCCGTCAAGCGCAGGCAAATACATAGCGCCGATATCGATCATTGCATCAAAATCAGGCGCATCCTCATCGTTAATGTCCCATGGCCCGGCTGTTTTTTCGCCACTATCCCCAGGAACAGGGGCTGTTTCAGGATCTTTCGCGCTTTCTTCTGACTCAGTTTCAGGCTGCGAAGCATGCCCTTTTTTCGATTTTTTTCCAAAACCAAACATTATATTCCTATCGCTATAAGTATCTGCTACTGCTGCGTATACACTCCATAACTATAGTTCCACCCCTATAGCTCTACAGGCATGATCATATATCATAAGCAACTGTCAGAGGCGCATGGTCGGACCACCGCGTGTCATAGCTGTCTGCCCGGTCGATCGTAAAACTGAGGGCTCTCCTGGCAAGCCCCGGAGTAGCGAACTGGTAATCAAGACGCCAGCCGGTATTGTTGTCGAAGGCCCGTCCGCGCTGGCTCCACCATGTGTACGGCCCCTGGATATCCCCGGCAAGGCTCCGCATCACATCAGTAAAACCGGTATCCCCAAGGAGCCTGTCCAGATAGGCACGTTCCTCAGGAAGGAACCCCGAATTCTTTTCATTTGCCTTGGCATTCTTGATATCCGCAGGCGTATGCGCAATGTTGAAATCGCCGCACATAACCGCCTGCCTGCCGCCATTTTCGGCAACTTTTTCCAGCTCCTGCGCCCGTTCCATCATATGGTCCAGGAACCGGAATTTCTGCTTCATCTTAGCGGGGTCATCAACGTTGCCAGCATGCATATAGACATCCACAACAGTGAACCCATACCCTGAAGGCGTTGTGATATCAGCCTCTATCCATCGCCCTGTATCGACATCTTCACTCAGCCCCGCAAGCCCATACCGTTTATCAGTGATCACAAGGTCGCTGATAAGGGCCACGCCGGCACGCCCCGGGATCTTGCATACCTCATTAAGGCATCCGACACTGCCTGCGGCGCGCAGCCTGCCGCCGGTATAGTGCCGGGCGAAGCTCGCAAGGATCGCATCTGTATCTTTCTGCGGGGCGCGGACTTCCTGCATGCACAGCACATCAGGCTTATGCTCGCTTACCCATGCCTCCATATTTTTCCGATACGCAGCACGGATACCGTTAACATTCGATGTTGCAACTGTAATCGCCATATGCTGTCCTTTCCTGTTTTCCAATACCTGCCGTATACCGTCCGGTACTTTTGCCTAGAGCAGATACCGGCTGTCCCTTCTTATCTGATAATACATGGGCACGCCGTTTGAGTTAAGGGAAAAACCGCTGGTTGTGGCCGAACTCACACCGAAAGAATTTTTATACATCAGGGGGATACCCGGAAGCTGCTGGAGAAGGGTTTCTTCTGCGCTCTGGTAAAGGATGGAAGAAGAGCTTGCCGTGGCAGCAGTGAGTGCCTTCGACAGCATAGCTGTGAAATCGTCATCAGCATAACCGCTTAAATTGAAGCTGCCGTCAGCATTGGCGCTGTCCGTTGAGTACAGCGGTTTAAGATATTCCCAGGGGGTAAGGAAGCTGGGGTTCCATGTAATTCCCGCGAACCCCGATATTTCCCTCCTCTTGATTTTCCCATAAAACTCCCCTGTTGAGGGGACAGCAGCAAGCTCCACTTTTACGCCGAGCACGTCCTTAAGCTGCCGGGCGATGGAATCATACAGAGCCTTATTATCTGCCTGCGCATCATACGAGATGCGTATAGCATCATCGCTGCCCCACGGCCTGATGCTGTCTGCCTTAGCCCATAAAGCCCTGGCCTGAGCCTTACTGTATGTAAAAACCTCGCTGCCGCTTAAGCTGTCGGTATACGCTGCAATCCCAGGGCTCAGGAAATCTGTTGCAGGCAAAGCCAGGTTTGGCATAGTGTCAGAGATCAGTGATGTACGCTTCAATGCGCGGGATATAGCCTGCCTGCGCAGAAGCCCTTCATCATCAAATCCGAAATGGGGATAATCCTGCGAGACCATAAGCATCTGGATACGCGAACCCGACCCGTTAACCGCGATGGCCTTCTTATCAGACGCAAACGTCTTGTATTTATTTCCGGGGACGGTATCAAGGACATCAAGCTTCCCGTCCTGCAGATCTCTGTACGCCTTCCGGCTGTCCGAATAGAAAATGAATCTGATGCCGTCATTCCGTGCAGAATTTACAGAATGATAGTTCAGATGAGGGATAAGCGTCATACTCTGAGGGTGCCCCAACGGATCCCAATACCACAGCCGATAGGGGCCGTTACCGACAGGGGCCTTTTCGAAGCCTGACGGATCGGCATAGAACGACTGCGGAAGCGGATAGAAAGCCCTGTGCGCAAGCATGCTGATAAAAGTCAGGCAGGGTTTGCTGAGTTCAATAGTAAAAGTCGTATCATCGATAATATTCAGGCCGGAAAGCTGCGCGTCATCAGCAATATCGCTTCTCCTCAAATCATCATACCCGCTGATCAGCGACAGATACCCTGCGTTAGGCTGATGGTGGCGGATATTTGCCTCGTAGCTCCATGCTTTTGTAAAAGATTCAGAGGTCACATTTGTGCCGTCGCTGAAAGCCATATCCGGACGGAGGGTGACTGTAAACTGCGTATAATCGTCGTTAGGCTCAATAGATACTGCGGCATCATAATGCCACTTCCCGCTGCTGTCATTGGATACAAGGCCGGCGAACAGGAGATCTGTTATCCGGGTGCTTGAGCCGTCTTGTGCCTTGCCCGGAGTTATGGCGTCTACAGGCCATGTATTATAAGCAGTGATAATTTTAGAAAGATCAGTATTCCGGGCGCCTCCTGGCGGTGACGGCACTGCAGCGGTACTGTTCCCGCATCCGCCCAGGCCAATGCATAAAACCGCTGCACATAAGGATGCAATGCCCGCATGCCAACGCTTTATACGCCTGTGAACAGCCATCTGATATGCCCCCTGCAATTTCGCCTATACCTGTAATGGCTCCATTCCTATACCCTACAAGGATATAGGTCTGCTCCAACAAAGGGGCCGCACCGTGCCGCCCAATGGCCTTTTATCATGATCATGCCCGCGGGAATGCCTGTTCGTATTTGCGTGTCAGCTGTTCCATGGAAACATGGGTATAACGCTGTGTAGTCGCAAGAGAAGAATGGCCCAGCATTTCCTGGACTTCACGCAGGTCAGCCCCGCCGTCGAGAAGATGTGTTGCAGCTGAATGGCGCAGGGCATGCGGGCTGATATCAGGGACACCGGCCTGATGCGCAAGCTTATGGACTATATCCCTTACCTGACGCTGATTGATCCTCCCGCCCCGTTCGCCGAGGAATACAGCTTCACCGGCATCCTGGACAGAACCCTTGCCGTCGGCTTTATGCCTGTCCCCGGATCCGGCAGATCGTGCGTTCCCTGCCTGACGGCGTGCTGCAAGCAGCCTGCGCCCTTCAGCGAGCCATCTGTCCAGGGCCCTGCAGGCAGGCACTCCGAAAGGAACCACCCGCTGCTTGTTCCCCTTGCCTGTGACGCGGAGGGTACGGGAAGAGAAATCAATATCAGTCAGATCAAGGCCTGCAAGTTCTGCGACCCGGATCCCTGTGGCATACAGGAGTTCGATAATGGCATCATTGCGAAGGAAAAGTGCCCCAGCTTTCGGATCATCAGCTCTGCTCGGACTTTCCCCCTCCCTGCTGCGGCCACTGCCGGCCGCCTGCGCCTGGCTGTTCCCTGCGCGGCCTGCAGACGGTTCCTCCCCCGATACTTTCATAAGCTCATCAGCCTGTTTCTTCGTCAATACTGCGGGAAGCGTTTTCGGAAGTTTAGGAGTCCCCAGGTCCTGTGCAGGGTTTGACTGCAGCAGCCCATGGGTATAAAGGTACTCAAAAAACCCGCGTACAGAAACTATTTTGCGCGCCAGGGATGATCTGGCAACATTCCTTGATTCATATGCCATCCACATACGCAGCCCATCGCTGCTGACAGCCTTTATATCCGTTATCCCATGGAGGAAAAGGAAATGGAGGCACTGTTCAGTATCCTTGCGGTACGACTTGACAGTATTAGCACTCAGCCCCCTGTTCCTGGCCAGATAGCCTGTATATTTGCCCAGTATCGGCTCATACCACATATCAGTCCCCCTGCCTGCAGTCCGCGCATTACATCCTTTGTGCTGATTTTACCGCGGCCTGTAAATGCCCTGACTCCCATAGCATATTAATTTGCAAATGCTCCCAATTGCGGTACCTGTGCTGATCCCGGACAGATACGCTGAGCGCTTCGGATAAAACAACTGGCAGTGCGGCGCAGATATCAACGGGCGGAAGCAGATATGGCTCTAAGCTGATATAAGCGGATCCAGCTTGTTGATTATTGAGTTCCGTATGGCAGCACTATACAATGAGGATATGCTTCCTTCCTATATACCTTCCGGCTCCAGGATCGTTGTACGCATTGCTGACGGCATCGATGAACACAGCGGCCGCCGGCAATACAGGGATTTTATCGGGCATGCCGTCAGCTGGGACGGAACTGAGCTGAACCTGCATCGCGATGCTTCAGCGAATGGGAGCAGGCCTGCTGAAGATATCGTTATACCGGCGCGGACAATAGTGCGTATGAAGCCTGTACCTGAAAGGCGGCATCTGTCAGCGGACGCCCCGGGAAGGCTCTGATCCCTGCATCCCCCGGCGGACAGCCCTGGACACCCCGACAGTAAACCAGCGTGCAGGGAAAAACGCAAGGATAACCTGTACAATAATGATCCCGTACAGCCACCATTGCCACACGTGCTGGGACGCATATGTAACAAACGCAGGGCTGGCTACGGCAACCAGTGCCGAAGATGTTTTCTGCAGGATTGCAAGCCCCCATGCTGTACCGCAGGCGAATATGAAATGGAGGATGAGCCCGGCATACCCTGAGCGCGCACGCGCTGACCATGCCGAAGCTGTAACTATAAGAAGGGACAGCACAGCACCGTAAGGGATGCTGTTCGCAGCACCCATGCGGTGCGATACTGTGCCGATACATGCAACGGCCGCACCGGTAACGCATGCTGCAAGAAGCCGCAGCCATACCGGCCACTGATAGGTCATTGGAAGGTCATGGCCGGCAGCAGTAACAGTACCATCCGGAAAAACAGCATACCGTCCCTGCTCTGAGGGCTTACCCTCAGGCTCCGGCATTACAGGTCCTGTAAGACGTTCCATCTGATATTCCAATACTTCCCAATGCCGGCTCTTTTACTGCCGGCCTGTCAGTTATTCCATTTTATCAGTTGCTGCTGTTTTTAGACTGGCGGCGCTTTTGCGCATTCCATTTATACCACTGCTCGCGGTCAAGGATAATTTTGCGCACACGGACAGATTCAGGGGTCACTTCAACGCATTCGTCTTCATTCGCAAAATCCAGAGATTCCTCAAGGCTCATCTGGATCGGAGGTGTCAAAGTCTCCAGGACATCTGCCGTTGCAGAACGCATATTCGTCATGTGCTTTTCCAGGGTAACATTGATATCCATATCACCGGGCTTACTGCACACCCCTACTACCTGTCCCTCATACACAGGGCTCTGCGGTTCAACGAAGAAATTGCCGCGCGCCTGCAGGCGCTGCATTGCATAAGGGCTTGCCTTGCCCTGCCTGTCTGAGACCATAGAGCCGTTCTGGCGGATACTGATCTCGCCCGCCCATGGCTGGTATCCCGCTGAGATCGAAGAAGCGATACCGGTCCCGCGCGTACTGGACAGCAGCTGGGTACGGAACCCGATAAGCCCGCGTGACGGGACTGTGAACTGCATGCGCACCCATCCGGAGCCATGGTTCGACATAGCTTCCATGCGCCCTTTGCGTGACGCCATAAGCTGCGTTACAGCCCCCATATACTCTTCAGGCACATCAATAGTCGTATTCTCAAACGGTTCATTGACTTTGCCGTCAACCGTTTTCGTGACGACCTGCGGACGCCCGACAGTAAGCTCATACCCTTCACGGCGCATCTCTTCAGCAAGTACAGCAAGAGCCAGTTCACCGCGTCCGCGCACCTCCCACGCATCCGGGCGGTCTGTAGGGCACACCTGGATGGATACGTTACCGATAAGCTCGCGGTCAAGCCGGTCTTTGATCATACGCGCTGTCAGTTTATGGTCTTTGCCCTCAGTCCCGGCAAGAGGCGAATTATTCGTCCCAAATGTCATGGAGATAGCAGGCTCATCTACGTGGATAAGGGGCATTGGCTGAGGGTTTTCCGGATCGACTATAGTTTCGCCGATCATGATATCTGTTACGCCCGCGACAGCAACGATATCCCCCGGCCCTGCTTCTTCGGCAGGCTCGCGGTCAAGCCCGTTCGTACGCAGGATCTCGGTTAAACGGAAATTCTCTATAGAACCGTCAACACGGGAAAGCCCATAACTCCTGCCCTTTTCAAGAGTCCCATTGTATATGCGTACCAGCCCAAGACGGCCCAGGTAATCCGATGAATCTATATTGGTCACATGTGCCTGTAAAGGCGCCCCTTCGGTATATTCAGGCGCAGGTATATTTTCAATAACCGACTCGAATAACGGTTCCAGGCTGTCGCCGGCAGGGATACTGCCGTCTGCAGGCTGTTCGCCGGACGCAATGCCCGCTTTAGCCGCACAGTACAGGACAGGCAGATCAAGCAGGGAATCGATATCAAGGTCTACGCCTTCTTCTACAACGTCCTGGGCAAGGCCAAGCAGGAGATCAGTAGTCTCGCTGACAACTTCAGATATCCTTGAGTCGGGCCTGTCTGTCTTATTGATGACCAGGATCACGGGGAGCTTAGCTTCCAGCGCCTTGCGAAGGACGAAGCGGGTCTGGGGCAGAGGGCCTTCAGAAGCATCTACAAGCAGGAGGACGCCATCTACCATGGAGATACCGCGTTCCACTTCCCCGCCGAAATCCGCATGCCCCGGAGTATCAACAACGTTGATAGTGATGCCGTCAGGCTGCCCCACTTTTGCCGCCAGGGGCCCTGTGTATCTGATGGCCGTATTCTTGGCCAAAATGGTGATACCTTTTTCACGCTCAATATCACCGGAATCCATAACCCGGTCGGGGACTTCCTCCCGTTCTGAAAAAACGTGCGCCTGCTGAAGCATGGCATTAACGAGAGTCGTTTTGCCATGGTCAACGTGGGCAACGATTGCAACATTACGGATATCAGAACGAGTTACCATATTTCCCTTACCTGCTACTTACCTGTTTATTCCTATATCGTGCTTACAGTTATCTGGTGTATTCTGTATGGCATGCGCCAAGCTCAAAACCAAAGAAAAGGATACAGTCGGCACCTGACAGGCATAGCTTTTCTTCTAAACTGAACTGCCTCTCTCCTGTTCGGCTGCACTTACTGATTCGCTGACCGTCTGCGGAAGGAAAGGCGCCAGCGAAGGCAGTTCGGAAAGGGACCGGATACCCATTTTATCAAGGAAAAGCCCGGATGTAACGAGCAGGGCTGCGCGTGATTCCTCATCCTCCCCGTGTTCCCGGATAAGCCCGCGCACGGTAAGGGAACGGATCACCCCGTCCGAGCTGACCCCGCGTATCGCTGTTATCTGAGCCCTTGTTATGGGCTGTTTATAAGCAACTATAGCAAGCGTTTCCAGCGCAGCCTGCGACAGCCGTGCTGTCTGCCCATCAGTGACGAAAGCTGAAACAGCATTCTCAAACTCCGGCCGGTTCGCAAGCTGCCATCCCCGGGACGTCATAAGCAGCTCGAACCCCCTGCCTTCATCATCGTAGCTCTGCGCGAGGCCGCGCAGTATCTCGTCAGCACGCGCCTCAGAAATATCAAGGGCGCGCGCCATCTGCTCAGAACTGACCGGGTTATCTGCAACCATCAGTATGGCCTCCATACAGGGCCTGAGGGAACCTGGTGCAGCCTCTGCCGCAGGCATATCTGCATCGCTCATGCAAAGTCCTCCTCGCTCATGGCAACAGCATTCACAATTGTTTCCGTATCGTTATCGGCGATCCATCGCACGTGCAGGCTCTCAAATGGTCCTGACTGCCTGAACTGCAGTACTCCCTGCTTGAAGAAGGCAAGAAGGGCCAGGAACCGCGCAACTATTTCTATTGTTTCCTGTGCATCGGCGATAAGCTCATCAAAAGTCACATCTGTTTTGTCCCCTGCAGAACGCAGCCTGTCACGGACTATGGCAGCCTGGGCCCTTAAGGAGACCATCGGCACATGCAGCTGGTCAACGCGCACTTCCTTGAGCGGAGCATTGGCAATCGCCTCAGCAGCGATCTGCGCCAGCGCCTGGGGCGTCACAGACCATGCAAGCTGCGGAAGCATTGCGGCGATCGTACTGTCCATATATCCAGGATGCATAAAACGCCCTGAATTTGCTGCGATAGAGACACGGAAATCTTCGCCGGCCTGCTTAAAAGCCCTGTACTGGAGAAGCCTGGCGAACAGGAGATCCCTTTCACGCAGGGCTTCCATGCTCTGGTCAAACGGGCCGTTATCACTGCTTCCCGGCAGAAGGCTCGCGCTTTTGGCCTCCACAAGGATCGAAGCTATATCAATGAATGAGCTTACCTGGTCAGCATCTAAGGCCATATCAAGTTTGGAAACGTAGGAGAGGAAGTCTTCTGTTATCAATGCAAGCGATATTTCTGACAGCTCCAGTTTTTTCTGTGCGAGCAGGCTCAGCAGCGCATCAAACGGCCCCTGATAAGCATCAAGGCTTACAGTAAATCCGGAAGATATCCCAGTTTCTTCTAAGGCCACGGTCCTCCAACGCTAAAATAATCATGTCTGCCCGGCAGTTTCGACAGCTCATATCCACCCAGGATCATCTCAAAATATGAGACGGATCACGGAAGATACATATATTTCCAAACAGTTATGCAAATACAGGTTACGCAACGATCCCCTCAGCAATTATCTCACGGGCAACTTCACGGTACTCTTTCGCTGTCCGATGCTCAGGGGCGAACATGGTGATAGGTGCAGCGGCTACAGTCGCATCAGGCAGTTTGATTGACCGCGACACAACGGAATGGAAAACTTTTTCCTGGAATGCTTCATAGATACGCTGTACGACTTCCTGCGAATGGATAGTATTGGTATACATCGTTATGAGCACACCATAGATCTCCAGGTCGGGGTTGATCCTGCTGCGTACTTTCTCTATAGACTGCATCAGCAGGGCTACCCCGCGCAGCGCAAAGAACTCAGCAGCCACGGGGATAATAACACCATCTGCTGCGGTCAGGGCATTGACTGTAAGCAGCCCCAGCGATGGCTGGCAGTCAATAATGATCACATCGTATTCATTCTTCAGCTTCCGCAAAGTCCCTGCCAGCACCTGTTCACGTCCGACTTCAGTCACCAGCTGCACTTCGGCAGCAGACAGGTCAATATTGGCAGGGATAATATCGAGGTTAGGGAAACGGGTACTGACTACTACATCGTGGACATCCATATCCGGATCAAACAGTGCCGTATATATTGTATTTTCAATCTGGTTCGCGTTGATCCCCAAAGCGACCGTTGCCGCCCCCTGAGGATCGAAATCTACAATAAGGACTTTGCGCCCATACTGGCTAAGTGCGCCCGCTATATTAACAGAGCTGGTCGTTTTACCTACTCCGCCTTTCTGATTGCACATAGCCACGACCCTTGCAGGCCCGTGCTGTTTCAAGCTGTCGGGCGCGGGAAAAGTGTTGTAGTCGCGTCCAAGCATATCTATAGGCATACTGTAACTGTACCAATAACTCTTGTCTTTTGTTTTCACTGTCTGTTCACATAGTTTTCTGAGCTGTATACATGGATACTGTCAGTCCAGCAATGGCTAAGGCTGTTCTACCGTTTTCCGACACGCTTGCCTTATTCCATCAATTATTTATTAATATTATACATTGTATTATTGGTATTTAGCGGTTTATACATCATCGTAACATAAAATATTCATTATCATTGTATATTTTCACCGTTTTAAGACTCACGGTCATTGTATTATGAACATACTTTAAAAACTCAGATAGGTTAAAAGGCCCTGCGGCGCTTTTTCAGGTATTCTGACCGGCGGCCGGCCGGCGGAACACTACTGCGGGACCTTTGAAATTGAGGAATGGAATATGTTCAAGTTTATTGTGAAAAGGCTGGGCAGATACATCGTCATGCTTTTTGTGGCTGTGTCCATGACCTTTTTCCTCGCAAGCTGGTTTATGCACCCGCGGTCCAATTATGAAAGCCGTACACCGCGCCCTCCCCAGCAATCCATTGAAACCTCCCTCAACAATGCAAACCTTAACGACAAGACCAATATCTTCGTACGGTACTGGCGCTGGCTGACAGGTGTCATTACCCGCTGGGACTGGGGGCAGAGCCCAAGCGGGCAGCGGATCAACAGCATTATGGCCCCCCGTATCCTTGCTTCCGTTGAACTGGTCACCCTCGCAACAGTGCTCAGTATTATTATCGGTATTGCAATAGGCGTCTATACTGCAATGCGGCAGTATAAATGGCAGGATACAGTATTTACCGGCCTTGCATCTGTACTGATGTGCATCCCTGTCCCTGTCCTTGCGCTGCTCCTTATCTTTTTCTTCATCAATATCAATACGTGGGCCGGCCATACCCTTTTTTACGTGACCGGACTGTCCTCCTACACAGGCAACAACCCGTTCGAATGGTTCATAGATTTCTGCCAGCATATCTTTATCCCGACGCTGGTACTGACAATCGTCGGCTCCGTGGGATACCACGTTTCCCAGCGTACCTATCTCCTTGATGAGATCAGGGCCGATTACGTGCGTACTGCACGTATGAAGGGCCTAACACGCAAGCAGGCTATCCGCAAGCATGCACTGAGGGCTTCATTCATCCCCACGGCAATGGGTATCGCATACTCTATTGCAGGCGTGTTTACAGGGGCCACACTTACTGAAACGATGTTCGGCATAGAAGGTATGGGCAAATATTTTATCAATGCGCTGAATAACAACGATATCTACGGCTCGGTAGCATATATGGCTTTTGCCGGTGTAACCACACTGGCCGGGGCACTCCTTGCGGATATCGTGGCTGCGCTTCTCGACCCCCGGATACAGATGAGCTAGGTGACAGGAGGAATTATGGCAGATACTATAAAAGATGGGAACGAACCCATGGCTGAGAATACCCAGCCTTCCGGCCAGGAGGCACAGGCTTCTCTGGATGAAGTAGCCGACAACCGGCAGGTAGTCAATGCCCTCGAAGAGATCAAGGCTGAGCAGGCCATTGAAGCAGAAAACGGCGGCAGTACAGTCAAACACATTGGATACTGGCGACTTATTGCCCGCCGGTTCTTCCGGCAGCCCCGGGCTATTATTGGTGTTACAGTTTTCGTGCTTCTTATCCTCCTCGCCCTTTTTGGAAACAAAATCGCCAGATATGCCTACGATGATCCCGACTTCGCAGCATTAGCTTCACCTCCGAGCGCTGACCACTGGCTCGGTACCGATTCCACGGGTGTCGACATGTTTGCTGCGCTGTGCCATGGCTTGGGACGGTCCCTGACTATCGGTGTGCTGTCCGCCCTTGCCACCACTGTTATTGCTGCTATTTTTGGCTGTGCTATCGCATATTTCCGGGGTACCTTTGAAAAAATCGGCATGTGGATACTGGATACGCTTATGGTCATCCCAAGCTTCCTCCTGATCGCCCTTATCGTCCGCGCTGCAAATGCGTCTGCAGGCTGGCTGTGGCTTGTTGTCGGCATGTCGGCTTTTGGTTGGATCGGGCTCGCCCGTACTATACGGACCGTTGCCCTGTCCCTTCGCGAACGCGATTACGTCAAAGCAGCGAAGTACATGGGGGTCAACTCCTTCACGGTTATTATCCGGCATCTTATCCCTAACCTTGCCTCTATCATTATCCTCAATTTTATCCTGGGGATCATCAGCTCCATCGGGTCTGAAACAGGCTTGAGCTTCCTCGGCCTGGGTATCAAGCTGCCTGATACGTCGCTGGGTACCCTTCTTTCAGGCGGACAGGCGACTATCCAGACATCCCCATGGATCGTCGGTTTCCCATCGTTAACACTGATAGTATTGTGCGTTACCCTGATGATGATCTCGGATGCCCTGCGCGATGCGGTAGACCCCCGCTCTGGTGCTTCCGGACAGGTATCGGTCTGAAATTGAAATAAAGTAATTAAGGCTTAGGAGTGAATACCAATGACACATGCAACTGAGATAAATCCGGATCCCTCAGGAATCGATGCGGAGACTGACAATGAAGGGTTCCGCAAAACGGATGAGATCGAAATAGTCCGCGATGATACCCTCGAATACGAGTACCGCGAGGCTGAAGGCCCTAAAGGTGCGCCCCAGGGTGACCCTGTTATGCAGATACGCGATCTCAATGTATCCTTTGCTTCCGAAGCTGGGGCTGTAAGGGCCGTACGGGGACTTAATTTTGACTTATGGCGCGGACGCACGCTTGGCATCGTAGGTGAATCCGGTTCAGGAAAGTCTGTCACAGCCCTTTCCCTTATAGGCCTTCTGGATGAAAATGCCAGCATCAGCGGATCCATAACGCTTGACGGGGAAGAGCTGGTCGGCAGGACTGACCAGGAGATGTCGGAGATCCGCGGCGAACGTATTTCCATGATATTCCAGGATCCCCTGAGCGCACTGAGCCCTATGTTTTCTATTGGCGACCAGCTTGCAGAAGCTTTGCTCATCCATCATCCTGACATGCCGAAGGAAGCCGTGCATGACCGCTGTATAGAACTCCTCGGGCTTGTCGGCATTGATGACCAGGAGAAACGCATGCTGTCGTTCCCGCATGAATTTTCAGGGGGTATGCGCCAGCGCGTTATGATTGCTATCGCTATTGCTAATAACCCCGATGTGATCATTGCCGATGAACCTACTACAGCCCTTGATGTGACCATCCAGGCGCAGGTGCTGGACCTGCTTGCTGTTGCGCAGCGTGAAACCAATGCAGCAGTTGTCCTTATAACCCATGATCTTGGTGTTGTTGCCGGCACTGCAGATGATATCCTCGTTATGTATGCAGGCAAGGCTGTTGAACGTGCAAGCGTTGACAAGATTTTCGCCAACCCTACGATGCCATACACCATGGGCCTTCTGGGCGCGGTCCCCAAACCGCATATGCCGGCCAGCCAGCGTCTTGTACCTATTAACGGGAACCCTCCTTCACTTGTAGCCATACCTGCGGGATGCCCCTTCTCCCCCCGCTGCCCGCTGGCAACAGAAGAGTGCCATCAGACCGAGCCTGAACTCAGGCTTGCCGAGGAGGGTACCGGACACCTCGTTTCATGCCACAAGATCGAAAAGATCCATAATGAGCATCTTACATATAAAGAGGTGTTCCCCGCGCCCGAAGACCTTCCGGCGAAATGGGCAGATGTCCCGCGCAACGAACGCCCTGTAGTCCTGTCTGTCAAAGACCTTACCAAGACGTTCCCTATTACCAGCGGAGGGTCTTTCGGACGGGTCATCGGCAAACTCGCCGCAGTTGACCACTCCACTTTTGACATCCATGAGGGCGAGACCCTTGCGCTTGTCGGCGAATCAGGATCGGGAAAATCTACCACGCTTACCCAGATCGTAGAGCTGAAGAAGCCTGAAGAGGGCTCTATAACTATTATGGGCAAGGATATTTCTACCCTTAAGCGCAAAGAACGCAAAGACCTTCGTAAAGAGGTGCAGGTAATTTTCCAGGATCCGCTGAGTTCGCTTGACTCACGTATGACTGTATACGATGTCCTTGCAGAACCGCTTAATGCGCAGCACTGGAATAAGAAGGATATCAACAGCCGTATCGGCAAGCTGATGACTATGGTAGGGATCAACCCTGATTATGTGGACCGGTTCCCTACCCAGTTCTCCGGCGGGCAGCGCCAGCGCATCGCTATTGCCCGTGCCCTGGCAACAAACCCAAAGCTGTTGCTGCTTGATGAACCGATTGCCTCGCTTGATGTATCCATCCAAGCAGGTGTTATCAACCTTCTTGAGGATCTGCAGGCACAGCTGAAGATCGCTTACCTTTTCGTTGCCCATGACCTGGCAGTCATCCGCCACATCTCGGACAGGGTTGCTGTTATGTACCATGGTGTGATCGTTGAACAGGGCGAAACAGAGGATGTATTCAGCAACCCTCAGCATCCGTATACCAAAGCCCTCCTGTCGGCCATCCCTATCCCGGACCCTGTTATTGAACGCAGCCGCGAACGGTATGTTTTCGAGGACGGCAACCTCCGTAAAGTTGAATCTTTCAGCAGTACTCTGGGGCTGGCACAAAAGCATACAGAGGCGTAGTCCCCACAGCAGGGCAGGCTCGATTCATCAAATATCTGCAGAAGCTGGCGCATCCCCGGGCAGGGGATGCGCCAGCCCTGTCTTATAAATACTTGTTATACATTTATCCATCATATCGTTATAAATTTAACTGATTGACCCGTGCAGGCGGGGAACGGAAAACCTAAGGATATCAACGATCTTATAATGATCCTTATAATTTTCATACCGAATAATTATATTTTTTAATATATCCTGTATTCCATGTTGTTGCATTAATTATGTATACTTAAGAGGTCAAGTCTCATGCAGCAATTGCAGTCCCATCTGTTTTTGCGCCATGTCTCAGACGTAATATCATTTTCTAGAAGGAATGAATTATATGAAGAAAAATTTAATAATCTCACGGATAGGTGCTGTTGCTACTTCTGTAGTTATGATTGCTGCTCTGGCTGCATGCGGGAACAGCAATTCAGGTACCGGTTCGTATGCAACTCAGCCTGCTGACGGGACTCCAAGCACTTACACAGGCAAGCTCCCTATGCCTGAAGCCAATGGTATCTACAACAATCCGCAGCCCCGTGAGAAACTGAAGGACGGCGGTTCAGCAACTTTTTCCCTTTCCTCGGCGGGACCGGACTGGAACTATTTCAGTGTCAACGGCAATACGGTAGATATAAATACTCTGTGGCGCTACTACATGCCCGAGCTGTGGATATCGAATGCCGATGGTTCAAAGCTGACGCCAAACTCGAACTATATCACCTCATACGATGAAAAGACCGTAGATGGCAAACAGACCATCACCATAACGTTCAGCCCTAAAGCAAAATGGAATGACGGCACTGATATCGACTGGACTGCAGTTGAGGCTGCGTGGAAGGTACGCACAGAGAACGGCTACACTCCATCAAGCACAGATGGATGGGATCAGGTAGAGAGCGTCAAGCAGGGCACATCTGCGAAACAGGCCGTGATCACGATGGCTAAGCCATATTACCCGGCTAATACTTTTGTTGACATCTACCACCCGAAGGCTGCAAGTGTGGATACTTTCACCAAGGGCTGGATCGATAACCCTCATAACGAGTGGGGTGCAGGGCCTTACATTGTCGATTCGCGTTCTGATTCCCAGGTAGTTTTTAAGCCCAATCCAAAGTGGTGGGGCAACAAACCTAAGCTGACAACAGTGACTTACAAGATACTGGAAAACCAGGCTGAGATCAATGCATTCAAAAACGGCGAGATCGATGCCGCCAGTGTAGGGTCTAAGGATAAGCTTGCTACAGTCCACACTATCAAAGATGCACAGATCCGCAGAGGTTTTGGATCTTCTACAGCTGCATACCAGCTGAATACCACAAAAGACAGCCTTAAGGATATCGCTGTACGCAAGGCATTCAACCAGGCGCTGGACCGCAGCCAGCTCGTGAAGATCGTTTATGCCGGGCTTGACTGGACTGAAAACACTCCGGGGTCCCTGCTTGTAGCTCCTTACCGAAAGGGCTACGAAAACAATATGCCTAAAGATTCCGGTTTCAGCACTGCAAACGCTAAGAAAACACTTGAAGGTGCCGGATACACAATGGGATCCAATGGGTATTATCAGAAGAACGGTAAAGACCTGTCCATTACGTATACCGATTTCTCTGATTCTGCGACAACAAAAGCAATTGCCCTGGCTGTTCAGAAGATGATGAAGAATGCGGGTATCAAGCTGAATATTGATATCAAAGGCTCTTCAGAGTTTTCCACTGTACTCAACAGCGGCAACTGGGAAATCATAGCCATGAGTTGGCAGTCGGGAAGCCCTTACGGGTACGTGGGAGGCAAGCAGATTTATGGGAGCCAGTCGGAAAGCAATGTTTCCCATGCCGGTAATGCTTCTATCGACTCAGCTTTTGAAGAGGTGCCTACTATTAGCGATCCAAGCAAGCAGCTCAGTGCCTTCAATAAAGCTGAGAAAAAGGCTCTTGCACTGTACGGGCAGCTCCCCATATGGAGCGGCCCGACCATGGGTGTGTATAAGAAAGGGCTTGCTAACGTAGGCCCTGCACGTTACCTGACAGTCCTCCGTGAAGATGTGGGCTGGATGAAGTAACTTCCCATAAGCTAAAGGACAGTTTTGCTATAAGACTGTTCCGGCTTAAGGCGGGCAGCAAGTTTGCTGCCCGCCTTTTTATTTCCTCTTCTGTCAAGCTTCAGTCCCGGGCATTTTCCACTGGTTGGGGGGGGGGGGGGGATCAGAGTATCAATCTCAATCCGTTTCGGCATACTGCTTTATACATTGTCTCAAAATATGGAATTATATTTCGTGCAAATACTATAACTCTTTATAAGTACAATTTATAACATCCTTAAAATTATTCATTGATCAGCTATCGTCATCCATATCATCTCTTCAGAAACCGTTTTCCCCTTATTTTCCAATCTATTAAAGCAATGTACGGTTTGCTCTGTCCCGCCCAGGTCACACAGATCATATGCGAAAATCTCAGAAATAATATCGATTTATATACAAAATAGATTAATATTTATCTGATTTTTATACAAGAAAATAACCGAAATCTATATTTTGATATTTACAAATTCGTTCTTATATATAGAATACCAACTACTGCGACGTTGACTAAAGGATAACGATACGCTTATCCGTAGTAATACGTATGCATAAATGTTATACATAATGGAAGGAACGGGCAATGAGGAAAACATCTGTACTCGTCAAATGCGGTGCTGTTGCAGCATCAACGGCCGCCATACTTGCTCTGGCTGCGTGCGGGAATTCAGGCGGCACTAATTCCGGGCAATACAAGACCCAGCCTGCATCAGGTATACCGGTCACCTATTCCGGCAAGCTCCCAATGCCAGATAAAACAGGTGTCTATAATAATCCCAAATCCCGCGACCAGCTTAAAGATAATGGGACAATCACCTACTCCACTGTTGAGCTTGGTCCGGACTGGAACAATCTGAGCGTTAACGGGAATACCTCATATATGCAGACTATGTGGAGCTACTACATGCCTAAGCTGTGGATATACAATGCGGATGGCTCAAAAGTAACCCCGAACAAGAATTACCTTACCGATTACAACGTGGCAACAGTCAACGGAAAACAGACCATCACGCTGAACTTCAACCCTAAGGCAAAGTGGAACGACGGCACTGATATCGACTGGACTGCCGTCCAGGCATATTACACCGTGCAGAGCGGGCAGAACCAGGATTATACACCTGCATCTACAACGGGCTGGGAACAGGTGGAAAGCGTCAAGCAGGGCACCTCGGCAAAGCAGGCCGTAATCACCATGAAGACCCCCTACTATCCTGCCTATTCATTCATTGATATCCTCCACCCGAAGGCTGCAAATGTAGCGACGTATACAAACGGCTGGGTAAACAACCCTCATGACACCGATTTCGGCGCCGGCCCCTACATTATTAAATCCAGAAGTGATTCGCAGATAACTTTCACTCCAAACCCGAAGTGGTGGGGAGATAAACCGAAGATGACGACAGTCACCTACAAGGTGCTCTCCGACCAAGCTGAGATCAATGCCTTCAAAAATGGGGAAATCAACGCGGCAGGGCTGAGTTCTGCAGATGATATCCGTACTGTGAAAAGTGTTGCAGGGGCGACGATCCGCCGCGGCTGGGCTTCCCGGGTGCGCGTTTTCGAAATCAATACGAAGAACGCTACCCTGAAGGATATAGCGGTGCGTAAAGCATTCGTCCAGAGCATCAACCGCAAGGAGCTTGCGAAGATTGCATTCTCCGGTGTGGACTGGGATGAGACTGTCCCCGGGTCAGAGCTTGTGTATCAGAACCAGGCAGGCTACGAGGACAATATGCCGAAGGAATCTGCATTCAATGTGAAGAACGCTAAGGCAACACTCGAAAAGGCCGGCTATAAGCTGGGATCCGACGGCTATTATGCTAAGGATGGAAAGGCTCTTGCATTCAGCTACACTACTTTTGGCGATGATCCTAAAACAAAGGCCCTTGGCCTTGCTGTCCAGAAAATGGCAAAAGCATCAGGGCTGAAAGTGTCCATTGACAACAAGCCTTCTTCCGACTTCTCCAAAACTATTACCAGCGGAAGCTGGGATATCGTGGAAATAGGCTGGTCAAGCACAACCCCCGATGGCTTCAACAGCGGATACCAGCTTTTCGGGTCTGATTCTGAGTCCAATTACTCCTTCGTAGGCGAGAAGTCAGTCGATGAAGAACTCAAGAAGACTACATCACTTGATAAAGTCTCCGACCAGATCAAGCAGGCAAACAAGGCCGAAAAGAAGGCGCTGGCGCTCTATGGGCAGTTCCCGTATGCTAATGGCCCTGTTATGGGTGTTTACAGCAAGGGCCTGGCTAATTACGGCCCTGCCGGATACCAGACCACTCTCGTAGAGAACATAGGTTGGGAGAAGTAAAACAGGCAGGACAGCTTCAGGAAGGGCACAGGTAACCTGACATGATGGGGTAATAAGCTTAACGGCTTATTGCCCCATTTTTTATATGGATACAGCTGCAGTTAACGGAATCCGGGCTTATATGCAGCTGTGGGGATTGGCCATTATTCATACACTACCGTGCGCGGGGATGGGCGCTGATATAGCTTTCAATAAGGGCCTGGGGGGATATATGCGTATACAGCTGGGTTGTCGTGACAGAGGCATGGCCTAGAAGCTCCTGTACAGTACGGACATCAGCCCCGCCCTGGATAAGATGCGTAGCACACGAATGCCTGAGCGTATGCGGGTGGACTTCCTTAGTAATATGGGCACGCTGTGCAGCGGACTGGACTATTTCCCACACAGACTGTCGTGACAGGCGTGCGCCCCGTTTATTGAGGAATATTGCGCGCATCTCCTGTTTTTTCTTCGCTTTCGCCTGCAGCTGCGCCCTCGGGCCGTCAAGGTACCGCTGCAAAGCCCTGCAGGCAAATGACCCTACAGGGACTATACGCTGCTTGGAGCCTTTCCCTGTCAGCCTTACATACCGTGATTCAAGGTCAAGGTCAGTGATATCGGCACCGACGGCCTCAGAAACACGCGCACCCGTAGCATAGAGGAATTCCAGGAGTGCCCTGTCACGCAGGACAACAGGATCCGTATCCCTGTCATTTGCCGTTTTCTCAAGCATACGTGCGACTTCATCAACAGTGAGGACGTCCGGCAGCGATGATGCTGCTTTGGGAGGCCTGATCCCCTGAGACACATCGGCCGGCACCTCACCTCTGGATACCAGGTACCGGTGATATTCATGGATGGAAGCCAGCCGGCGTGCTATTGAACGCTGGGATTCCCCCTCCTGCGAAAGCTGTGCGACAAACTGTTCAACATTCTTCTCCGATATTTTCTGCGGAGACAGTATCCCCTCCTCCCCCAGCCATACCGTGTAACGCCTGAGATCAGACTCATAAGCCTTGACGGTGGCCGCTGCAAGGCCACGCTCAATAGAGATATATCCAAGGAACAGTCCGGCTGTACCCGCGAAACCTTCCGGGAAATCCATATCCGTAGTGATGCCTGCAGTCATAATAGTTATATTGTATGCCGTATTGTGCCAAAACATACAAAAACTGCATGCAGGCGACAGGCTGCCCCAGCAGCTAATCCTGCGGGGACAGAAACCGTCCTGCAATGCGGTTTTTAACTTATACTGCCAACAAGCAGCCTATAACTTATAAACTCTGTATAAGCACTCAGCAAGCCTGCCCCGGCTATCCCACTGTGGCTAAGCAGCTGCCTTTCCCTGTGCTAACAGCAGCTTTGGCCTGCACGCCAGGAAAATGAAGTAGCATGCCGGGACTATAAGGACAAGCGCAGAACCAAGCTGCCCTCCTATAGCGTCAGAGACGCCGCCCATGATTGGAGGAAGGATCGCACCGCCAATCAGGCCCATGATCATAAGTCCCGATATCTCATTCTGGCGTTCCGGCATATGGAGCCCTGCGATCGAATACATTATCGCGAACATATTGGAATTGCCGAACCCAATCAGCGCAAGAGCTGCCCAGAGGATCCAGTCACCTGCACCCGGGATAACCGTATATGCAATGAATGCCACTACAGAAAGCCCGACAATACTGGAGCAGATTATGATAGAGATCCTGTTGGACAGCTTTGTCAGAGCATACATCCCCGCTGCAAGGCCGATGGTACGGAAAACAAAATACAGGCTCGTTGTGTACGCTGCCTGGTTTGCTCCCATACCTGCGTGCGTACCGATCAGGAACCGTGGAGCATAGGTGTTGACGCCGGCGTCCATACCGACATGGCACATAATACCAATGAAGCATAGGAGGATGATCTTGTCTTTAAGAAGCCCCAGGACTTTCCCGAACGACATATTCGGCGCATCTGTTTTTTTCTCCTCAACCTTATCCGCCAGCAATGAAAGATAAGCAACAACGGAGATTACCAGGAACAGGACATATGTCAGCCACCACATATGGAGGGCACTGCCGAGCCATGATGCAATCAGCGGTGCTGAGAAGGATGCGATCGCCTTGACGAACTGGCCTGATGTAAGCGTACTGGAATACCTGTCTGGAGAAACCAGGTTTGCGATCAGCGGGTTGAGGGAAACCTGCATGATAGCGTTCCCGATCCCCAGAAGGATAAAGGAAATAACCATCAGTATCAGCTTGACCGCTGAAGAGACCTCCGGGATAGCATACGCGATAATGGGGAAAATACAGGCAGCAATAGTAACTGCAACGGAAAGAAGTACCGTAGTGCGCCGTCCATAACGGTTCATGCAATAGCTGCTGGGAATAGCAAAAATGAAGAACCAGAAGAACACCATAGTTGTGAACAGGCTCACCTGGCCTGCTGACAGCCCAAGGTCATCTTTCAGCTGGTTTGCGGCAGTCCCCACAAAATCCACGAACCCCATAGTAAAGAACGTGATAAAAATAGGGATAACTACTGCTGCAGTTGTTCTTTTCTGCGTTTCTGTCATAAGAAACCTTCCTCTAAAAAAGTATACTATTACTGTTTCTGGAACTTTTTGGCGCGATGGCTACTCAAGCCCCTGCTCAACGACGTAATCAGGTAACTCCTCCGGGTATTCTGGCCATGCGCCGGCTTTAGTGCAGACAAAAGCAGCCACATTAACAGCACGCTTATGCGCTTCATGAAGCGGGGTACCTTTGAGTATCTCAATACAGAACACTCCGGAGAAGGAATCCCCTGCACCAACGGTATCAGCGACTTCCACATGAGGGGTCGCAACTTTTGATTCCCTCCCGTCAGCCGCAAATACCTGGGAATATTCGCCTCCTGCAGTGAGGATAACATAATCCAGGCCATACTCCTTGAGGAACCATTTCGCAACTTCCTCAACCGTCCCGGGAATGCTGAACATCGTCTGCAGCTGCGAGATCTCTTCGTCGTTGATCTTAAAAACCGTTGCAGATTCAAGCTGCTCTTCAATAAGTATCTTTGAATAGAAATCCCCGCGGAGATTAATGTCAAAATACTTCATCGTACCTGGCCTCACACAGTCAAGAAGACGCATAATAGTATCATGGGACTCCTGCCCGCGGCATGCCAGCGTGCCATAGCACACTGCGTCAGCCCGCCTGATCAGATCGACCATGTCCTTAGTGAAGGGGATATGGTCCCAGGCAACATCTTTAACGATGTCATACGTCGGGATCCCCTCGTTGAGATGGACTTCCACAGTACCTGTCGGGTATGCGTTACGCTTGATAACATGCTTGATCCCGGCCTTTTTGATCTCGCCTTCGAGTTCGTCGCCAAGGGAATCCTCACCAAGCGCACTTACAGCGTACCCATCGGCACCGTTTTTCATCGCATGGTAACAAAAATTAGTAGGGGCGCCGCCTGCCCGCTTGCCGCTGGGAAGCATATCCCACAAGAGCTCGCCCAAAGCTACAACAACGTGTTTATTATCTGACTGAACCGGATCACTCATCGGTTTCCTTTCTATTTTTGAAGGCGAACCACCATTGGGGCATGCCGCCATTCAATGAGACTTTCATGCCACTAAGCCTGCCGGCTCTAGCATACTGTACTTCCTATGGTAGTACTCCCTATGGTAGTACCTTCTATGGTACTCCTGAATCAGCTCGATTATGATAAATCTGCACAAATATTTGTGTAAGTTTTTATGAAAGGAACAGCTGGCTAATCATCCCCCACCCTATTTTTAACCAATGATGGCCGTACTGCGTACACCCTCCGGTGTTAAAACACGCAGATACAAAAAATGAAAACTGCGGGAAACCAGCAAAACATTTTTTGTATCTGCGTGTTTTACCACCAGGAACGAATACCAGAAATAAAAAAGGACCTATTTCACGGGGAATGGATGCTGCCGCATATGAAAATGGGGGAACAGCATAAGTGCTGTTCCCCCATTGATCATCTAAAATTACCGAGACGTCCTACTTTACCGGAGCATTGACATCTTTCGGAAGTGCCTTTTTAGCCTCTTTGACAATAGCTGCAAAAGTATCGTAGTCATTGACAGCTATATCGGCCAGGGCACGGCGGTCAAGCTCAATGCCTGCCAGGTGAAGCCCCTGGATAAAACGGTTATATGTCATTCCTTCCGCACGGACAGCTACATTGATACGGGTGATCCACAGTTTGCGGAAATCCCCTTTGCGCGCCTTGCGGTCACGGAAGTTGTAGTTAAAGGAGTGCAGGAGCTGTTCCTTAGCCTTGCGGTAAAGGCGTGAGCGCTGGCCGCGATAGCCGGACGCACGTTCAAGTACTGTACGACGCTTCTTATGTGCATTCACTGCGCGTTTTACACGTGCCATAATTATTTCCTCGTCTTTCCTGACGTCTAGATTATTATATTTTCCCTGTTATGCCTGTTTAAGCCCTTGCAGCTGCCCGCTACCGGTTGAGCATGGCGCTGAGTTTCTTGGTCTGCGCCTTGGCAAGTACCTTATTATCAGACATACGGCGGCGTCTGCGGGCAGACTTGTTTTCCAGATTATGGCGCATAGCGCTGCCATTATGCACGAGCTTGCCTGTGCGCGTCCTGCGGACACGTTTGGAAAGCGCGGAATTACTTTTCATCTTTGGCATTATTGCCCTCCTTAGGTGATGCCTTCTTCGCTGCCTTCACTGCAGTGCGGGAAGAGGTCTTCTTCGCAGAAGCTTTTGCTGTTGCAGATGATTTCGAAGCTGTCTTCCTGGAAGCGTTTTCCCCGGCAGTTTTCGAAGAACCTGCTGTGGATCTGCCTTCCCTGGAAGCCCTAGCCCTGCCAGTCCCACGCGGCTTGCTGCCGCCTGATGCTGCCCTGCCGGATGAGGAAGCATGTACCTGTACCGGTTCGATGCCCAAAGACTCAAGGGTTTTATGGGCTTCTTCAGCCGCAGCCTTCTGAGCCTCCTTTTTAGCAGTCAGACGGGCCTGCTGACGGGCCTGGCGTTCTTCACGCAAACCGGCACCGCGGCGGCGCTGTTCAGACTGCTTATGGACTTTCTTACCTTTAGGCGCAAGCACCATAATGATATTCCGTCCATCACGGCGGGGAGCAGATTCAACTGTGCCTGATTCCTCTACCTCGCCCGCAAGACGCTGCATCAGTTCAATACCGCCAACAGGGCGCGACTGCTCGCGTCCGCGCAGCATAATACTGACTTTGACCTTATCGCCCCCCTCAAGGAAGCGAGCGACCTGGTTTTTTTTCACTTCGAAATCATGATCATCAATTTTCAGACGGAAACGTGTTTCTTTTACCTCAGCTGTGCTCTGGTTGCGGCGGGCCTCACGGGCCTTGATCTTCTCGTTATACTTGAATTTGCCGTAATCAATAAGCTTTGCTACCGGCGGTTTGGCATGCGGAGAAACCTCGACAAGGTCAAGGTTTGCTTCGCGGGCAAGATTGAGCGCTATCGTTGTTTTAACAATACCGACCTGTTCACCCTGCGGTCCAATGAGACGCACTTCAGAAGCACGAATCTCATCATTTATACGCTGTTCGCTGATGATGACTCCATTTCATATTGTTCCGTATGAATCACCCGGACATACGCAAACTGCTGCGATCCACGCAACATATATGGCATATTACTGCCACAAGGCATAAGCCTTACCCGAAGCTGCGGAAAGCTTCCAGGTGGGAGATCCACTTTCTTGATTTCTCAAGCCTTAAACAGATTACCATACCCCTTGACATATATGCATATACAGAATATTTGCTTTACTCGCCGCCCGTTCCTGGAGTATTGGTGCCATCCGGACTATGTGTGCCTGCAGTGCCTTTAATACCGCCAGTATTCTCAGCATCCCCATCTTTGGTACCTTGCGTATCATTCGGGACGGCGCCCTGCTCAGGCAAAGGCCCGATATAACGGGATTCATCTACCCGGCGCATGGAACTGCGAAGCCAGCGATGTTTCCGGGACGGCCTCTTTTTGCTTACCGGCCTCTTTTTCTTCGGGGTATGTACGCGGATCTCCTGAGTGATCATATCAGCCAGCTTTTCCACAGACGAAGGGTCGCCGTAGCGCCCGCGCCCATGGAGGTACTGCTCCTCATCATCATGGAGATAACCGCGGTAATCGCCCCGCCAGCCGTGCGGAGTGACGCCTGAAGCACCATAGCTGTCCGGAAGCTCCGGCTGTGCACCGCCAAACGGGCGCGGCGTACGCGCAACTTTAACGCGCACGACGTTAGAAGGGTCATTGATAGCAATAGGCGCCGTAGGGTCAGGGATCGTTGAGCCCGATGTACGGCTTGCAATATGCGCAGGCAGCCACTCGGAGATCCTGGAAACAATGAAGCACATGATGAAATACAGGACCGCAGCGATAGTCAATGCCTGGAGGATATTGAAATACATAGAACCCAGCCGCCTGGACTGCTGGAGCAGGTCCGTATACAGGATGATAGAACCCAATGCCGTATCCTTAAGGACAACAACAAGCTGGGTAATCGCCGCAGGGAGCATTGCATATAACGCCTGCGGGACTTCGATAGTCATAAGGGATCGCGTCCTGGTAAGCCCCAGCGCCAGGGCCGCTTCGCGCTGTCCTCCCGGAAGGCTGCCGACGCCGGAACGTACAAGCTCAGCAACAACGGAGCCGTTATACAGCACCAGAGAAAGCGTCACAGCCCAGTAGCTTGATGATGGGATATTAGCAGCTGCGAACCAGCGCCACATGAAAATCATCATCAGGAGGACAGGCACGGCCCGGCAGAACTCAACTACGATCCCTGATACTGCGCGTACAAGCATATTAGGGATAAGCCTGCCTACCCCAAAGATAAGGCCGAAAACCACAGACCCTATAATTGCTACCGCTGATGCGCTCAGCGTCTGCACAAGCCCGGGCAGGTAGAAATCGGCCCATGCCTCACCGTCCAGTGCAGGCTTCCACAGTTCCCAGCTAAGCTGGTTTTCCCCGTCAGGAGGATTGTGGAGCCTCATAAGGACGAACACAATAAGGGCTGCTATGAGTACCGCACCAATAGCATTGATAACGCGGATCCTGCGGCGCCCCTTAGGCCCCGGGGCATCAAAAAGGAGCTGCGATGACGTATCGCGGGAATTCTGGGAATTGTTCATCGGCGCACCGCCAATCTGTTGGACAGGTATGTTGTAACCAGGCCTATCGGAATGATAAGGATAAGGTATCCGACAGCGAAAACAAGGAATATCTGGAGTATCCGGCTGGGATGGAACTCAAGCATTTCACTCATTAATGATGATGTCTCTGTTGTCACTGATGCCGCTGCCGCAACCGTTGAATTCTTGAGGAGGGCAATAAGCGTATTGCCCAGAGGCGCTACTGATCCGCGCAGGGCCTGCGGAAGGATGACCGAAGACGCAGACTGCATAAAAGTGAGCCCCAAAGCACGGGATGCTTCAGCCTGCCCCAGAGGGACGGTATTGATACCGCTCCTTAACGACTCTGAGACGAATGCAGCCGTATACGCGCTCAGCCCGACGACAGCAAGCCAGAAGAAGTTGACAGTAAAGTTATCAGAAAACTTCAGCTTTAGCTGGCCGAAGAAACCCAGGACCATGAACACCATAATGATAGTGAGCGGCATATTTTTGAAGAATTCAGTGTATGCCGCAGACAGCCCCCTCAATGACGATATTGGGCTGATACGCATCATAACGAGTATCACTCCAGCAACCATTGAGAAAAGCGCTGACCATAGCGTGATCTGGATATTGACCCAGAACGCCGCAGGGATATTATATTCCTGGAAAAGCTGGACAAATCCTGTGAAAAAATCCCTCATCTGCTATTCACCTTCCCTGGCGACCGGCGGGTTATACTGAGGGTCCGGTGAATATCCTGAACCTGCAGTGGAATTTTTGATTGCCCGCATCCATGTACCGGTTTTGACCATATCATTGACCGCAGCATCTATCTTTTGCGCGAAAACTTTGGAGTTCTTATTCTTCTGTATACCGATGCCGTAGTATTCCTGGGTAAAGGGCTTCCCGACCAGTTTCAGTCTTCCCCGGGCATTGGAAGCCAGCCCGGCGAGGATAATGTCATCTGTTGTGACTGCATCTACGATACCTGAAAACAGGGCTGTAGCGCATTCGGCATAGCTTGGCTGTTCCATAAGCTGGACTTTGCTCGCGTAGCGTTTTTTGATCACAGTTGCAGATGTTGAACCGGTCACAGAACACAGACGTTTCCCGTTAAGGTCCTGAGGGCCACGGATAGATGTGTTGTCTTTGCGGACAAGGAGGTCCTGCCCGGCAACCAGATACGGGCCGGCGAAATCAATAGTCTTTTTACGGTCAGAAGTAATGGAATAAGATGCTATGATCATATCGACATCACCGTTCTGGAGCATAGTCTCGCGCTGTTTTGAAGGCGCTTCAACCCATACGATCTCGTAATCCTTATATCCAAGCTTGTGCGCGATATAGCGGCCTACCTCAACATCAAAACCGGAGTATGAATCCCTTTTCTTGTATCCAACCCCAGGCTGGTCGAACTTGATACCGATCTTTATCACATGGCTGCTGCTGGACGTGCTGCCGCACGCAGCCAGGGATACTATGCTTGCCATGGCAATAAACAGTGCCGCAATCTGTGCTGCGATCCGCCTGCGGCGGGTACTGCCGCTGCCGGCCCTGCTACCGTACCCCGGGCTGCGGCGCATACTGTGCCCGGCACAGGCACCGGCACCGGGGACAACCGTATTTCCACACATCATAAAACTACCTTCTTCCTGCTTAATGCTCAAGGATCTTAGACAGAAAGTCTTGTGCACGGGCTGTCTGAGGGTTGCCGAAGAACTGGTCGGGGGTCCCGGATTCGAGGATCTTCCCATCAGCCATAAAAATAATACGGTCTGCAGCTTTACGGGCAAAACCCATCTCATGGGTAACGCAGATCATGGTCATCCCTTCAGAAGCAAGGCTTACCATAACATCCAGGACTTCATTGACCATTTCAGGGTCAAGCGCTGAAGTCGGCTCATCGAACAGCATGACTTTCGGATGCATGGCAAGGGCACGGGCGATAGCTACGCGCTGCTGCTGCCCGCCGGACAGCTGAGAAGGCATTTTACCGGCCTGCGAATCAACACCTACACGCGCCAGAAGCTCCATCGCCTCATCCTGCGCTTCACCTTTCTTCATATGGCGCACTTTGATAGGGGCGAGCGTTACATTATCAAGGATGTTCTTATTCGCAAACAGGTTGAACTGCTGGAAAACCATACCGACTTCAGCACGCAGGTCAGCGAGGGCCTTACCCTCCTGCGGAAGCGGCTCACCGTCAATAAGGATGGAACCGGAATCAACAGTTTCAAGCCTGTTAATGGTACGGCACATAGTAGATTTACCGGAGCCTGACGGGCCGAGGACCACAAGCACCTCGCCTTTGGTGACTTTAAGATTGATATCTTTCAGGACATGCAGTGAGCCGTAATGTTTTTCCACGTGCTGCAGTTCAACAAGCGTGCGGGAAGGGTCCTTTTTATCGCTCCGCCATGCCTCCCGCATACTATGCGTATCCGGCTGCAGCATATCAGTCTGGCCACTGCTGCCTAACTCTGCATTGCCTGCCAGATCCTGAGCGCTCTGTATCTCGGCCATCACACACCTCCTGGAATCCTGTGCGGGAATATCCCGGCACCCTATTACTGCTCATTTCCGTTTTTATGTATCCCCGTCGTCTCAGACGGGGTGGGCGAAACTGCCCGCATAGCCGTCAATGGGACCTGAATCCTACTTACCACAAAATAATACCATACAGGTATAGCACACAGGCAAAACCCTGCGAAACCTGGGCAAAGACAGCCTACACTATGCCGAAATGTTTAAGTGCCTTGTACACCCCGTCATCATCGACACTCTGGGTGACATAATCGGCATGCGATTTAACAGAGGAATGCGCATTCCCCATTGCTACGCCGATACCTGCATAGTCAAGCATATCAATATCATTGCCGCCATCCCCAAATACGACGCAGCCTTCCCGGCCGAGGCCCCATGCGTCAAGCATGGCCTGTATCCCCTTATCTTTGCCGCCATCCGCAGGGATAAAATCAGCAAAATCAGGATGCCACCGGACAGGACGGATATGGGTAAACATCGTATCCAGCTCCTTTTCGACATCAAGCGGCACAAACATGCTGAACTGGTAAATATTGTGATCCAGGGCACGCATCGGATCATCAATTACCGCCTTATCGACGGTCCCCCCAAGATCCTTGTACAGTTTCGTAACCTCAGCACCGATACGGTTAAAATATCCGTAATCCTTTTCAGAAAAATGCACGCTGATATTAGGATGGTCCTGGAGATAGCCGATGAACAGCTCTATTTCTTCGTGTTTCAGATATTCATCCCTGTAAGTGCCTTTCCCGTCGTATGCTATCTGGCCTGTCATGCAGACACAGCCGTCAAAATCCATATCAAGCGTACGCTGTACTGCCTGGAGCTCCTGAGGCGAACGCCCTGTTGCAAGCGCTGTTTTGATACCCTTCTGCCTGCATATCTCAACTGCATCACGGGCAGACCGCGGGACATCATTCGTTGCAAAGCTTGTCAGAGTCCCGTCAATATCAAAGAATACCGAAGTAATTGTGCGCATGGTATAACTGTACAGTATCGGCAGCAGATCATGATCATATGAATATACTGAAAGCCTTTTATACTGAATATATGGCACAACTGACCGGTTCTCCGTCCACTGCAGGTGGTCCGCACGGATACCGCGGGATATCTTCCCCGGTGTTCACGCGCTGTGCGATTTTCGCAGCAGGCGAATACTACGAGGAAATACCTTATCTCGACAAAACTTCGTATGTTATAGCTGCAGACGGAGGGCTTGATTATGCGCTGGCGGCAGGGGCCACCCCTCATGCCCTTATCGGCGATAATGATTCCCTGGCAAATCCGGCGGCAGCGGGGTCACTGGCAGAAGATACAGATATTATTACCCTGCCGTCGCAGAAAGATGATACAGACCTCTCAGCAGCGGTAAAATATGCATGGGATAAAGGCCTGCACCAGTTTGATATTTACGGGGCACTCGGCAGGCAGATCGACCATACGATCTCCAGCATGACCATACTTGCGCTGATTGCACAGTCCGGCGGTATCGCTTTCCTCCATGGCGACCATACGATAGTAACAGCAATATGCGATGCCAGGATGGAATTCCCTCACGGTTATGTGGCTCCGCGCAGGATGGTTTCTATTTTCGCATACAGCGATGTATGCACAGATGTATCTGTAACCGGCCTGAAATACGGGCTGGACCATGCAACTGTGAAGAGCATCAACGATTTCGGATCCCGTAACGAATTTGTCGGCGATACCAAGTCTTCTATAGAGGTTTCTTCCGGGACGCTGCTTATTACATATCCCAGCGAAGCCCCCTATCCGACTGTTGTTACACAGCGTGACCCTGCAAAATCGCTTGGCACTGTGAGTACAGCTGTTTCCAGCCATCTGGCCCATTAGCATTTTTCGAGAATCACATCCATACCTCGCCCAGTGCCGGCAGTTTTCCGCAGCCATTTTTTGCTGCATTTCCCAGTCTGGTGGTAAAACACGCAGATACAAAATTATTTTCGGCGGTTTTCCACATTTTATTTTTTGTATCTGCGTGTTTTACCACCAGCGATCGATGGCCCGACCCCCCCCCCCACGCACGGGCAACACCCTTTTCCGCCGCTCCCTCTCATCAAAAAAGGGCTGCTGTCAGCCGACAGCAGCCCCTGCACAGGCACATCCTGCAGAAGGAAGTGCACCTGTGCCTATTGCGGAATCTTATTCAAGGAGAGCCTTTATATTTTATCTGTTATCTGTTTATGCCTTCTTCCTCTTGCTCAGCAGATCGAAGGCAACTGCGAGGAGCAGGACAAGGCCTTTGATCGTTTTTACAATAGCCGTATCAACACCCATGATCGACAGGCCCTGGTTGATAACACCCATAACCAGCGCACCAATCACGGCACCGGGTATAGTGCCGATACCGCCGGTAACAGCCGTACCGCCGATGAAGCATGCCGCAATAGCATCCATCTCAAATTCCATACCTGCCTGCGCAGTAGCAGACGCCAGGCGGGACAGCATCGCAATAGCGGCTACGGCAGAAAGGAAGCCCATATGGATATACAGGATAAAATCAACCATCTTGGTGTTGACACCGGACAGTTCCGCAGCCCTGCGGTTCCCGCCCCGGGCATAGACATGCCGGCCGAAAACCGTCCTACTCAGGATGAACTGGTATACCACTACAAGGACAGCAACGATAACAAGCATGATCGGCGTCCCGCCTTCAGTGCTGTTGCCCGAGGATGCCAGCAGATATGTTACGAACCCTATCACCAGGGCAGCGACGACGATTTTGATGACCGTCAGGCTCATCGCTTCAGGGATAAGCCCCACTTTGATAACTTTCTTACGGTTGCGCAGCTGGCTCCACACGAACAGGGCGAAGCACAGGATCCCCAGGACGATAGTAAGCCCATCGAACCCGCCCCAGAACCCGAGGATATTCGGCAGATAGTTCCGTGCGATCCCACGGAAAGAGTCTGATGTAATAGGCACAGACTCGCCAACGATCACCGTTGCCAGGCCGCGGAACATGAGCATGCCGGCCAGCGTCGTGATGAATCCCGGGATCCCCACGAAGGCTATCCAGAACCCCTGCCAGACACCGATTACCAGTCCCACGAGAAGGCTTATGATAATCGCGAGGATCCAGTTCATACCCATATGCTGCATCAGGATGGCACACACCCCGCCGATAAAGGCAACAAGCGACCCCACGCTCAGATCGATCTGCGTGGCAATAATAACCATCACCATGCCGATAGCAAGTATGATCACATAAGCATTCTGCTGGATAAGGGATACGAACGAGTTAGGCTTGAGGAGTACGCCTCCCGTAAGGATCTGGAAGGCAATGACAATAACAACAAGGGCGCCGACAATACCGTACTGGCGCAGATTGCCTGTAATCGATGCTACAAGCGACTCCTGCCTTCTCTGCGGATGCTTCCGGCCTCCCCTATCGGGCTGCGATGTATTGCCCTTCTTTTCCACACTGACATTTGCGGAGCTCATTGGGAAACCCCTTTCCTTTCCTTTTCTTTTGTCATAAATTTCATAAGGTATTCCTGAGAGAAATCTTTCCTCTCAATATTTGCAGTGACCACTCCCTGGCTTACCGTGTATATCCTGTCGCACACGCCAATAAGCTCAGGAAGCTCTGAAGAAATGAATATGATCGCCTTCCCTGAATCAGCAAGGCCTTCAATGATCTCATATATTTCAAATTTAGCACCAACATCTATGCCGCGTGTCGGTTCATCCAGTATAAGGATATCCGGATCTGAAAGGACCCATTTCGACAGGACGACTTTCTGCTGGTTTCCGCCGGAAAGCGTTGATACAGGAACTTCAATACTTGTTGATTTGATATTGAAAGCACCTCTGTAATGTTCTACTTCCTTGCGTTCCACATTGGAGTCGATCACACCGAATTTTGACAGTTCGCGCAGGGACGCCAGCGATGCATTCTCGCGTATGTTCTGAAGAAGGTTAAGCCCATAGGCTTTCCTGTCTTCCGTAGCATATGCCAGCCCCGCACTGATAGCGCTTTCCGGAGTTTTCATCGTTACCGGCCTGCCGTGGATAAACACTTCCCCGGATATCCCCGAGCCATAGGAATGGCCGAATACGCTCATGGCAAACTCAGTCCTCCCCGCACCCATAAGCCCTGCAAGCCCAACAATCTCACCTTTACGGACGCTAATATTGGCATGGTCTACAACAATGCGGCCGGTATCAAGCGCATGATGGACTGTCCAGTCTTTCACAGCCAGCACTTCCTGGCCAATATGCGGCTCATGCCTGGGATACAGGTTGTGCAGCGGACGGCCCACCATAAGCCTGATCAGCTCATCCTGGTCGAGAGGATTATCAGCGGTTACATGCATGCTGCCCACCGTGGACCCATCACGGATAACGGTGACATTATCGGCAATCGCAGCGATCTCATTAAGCTTATGTGTAATAATGATGCTCGTTACGCCATGGTCATCGCGCAGTTCCCGCATAAGCTGAAGAAGGTGCGCCGAGTCCTCATCATTAAGCGCCGCAGTCGGTTCGTCAAGGATCAGGAGCTTGACATCTTTGGACAGTGCTTTAGCGATCTCTACCAGCTGCTGCTTGCCAACGCCGATATCCATTATCAGCCGTGAAGGGTCTTCATCAAGCCCAACGCGGCTAAGCAGGGCCTGCGCACGCGAACGTGTCGCATTCCAGTCGACCACACCGCGAGAACCCTGTTCATTGCCCATAAAGATATTTTCTGCAATCGACAGGAACGGGCTTAATGCAAGCTCCTGATGTATTATTACTATCCCAAGTTCTTCAGATGCCTTGATATTCCTGAACTCGCAGGCCTGTCCGTCAAAAATGATGTCGCCCGAATAAGTACCGTGAGGATATACGCCTGACAGCACATTCATAAGGGTCGATTTCCCGGCACCGTTTTCTCCGCAGACAGCATGTATCTCGCCGCGCTTGACATCAAGATTGACATCAGTCAGCGCCTTCACCGGACCGAATGTTTTGGTGATATTTTTCATCTGAAGGAGGGTATCTGTTCCAGACATATCACACTTCCCCACAATTAGCCATAATAATCCCCCATTATCTGAAGTGCAGCGGTACATGCGCATCGCGGCATGTGCCATGCTGCCTGGCTTCTTAAATAGTCGTATATATTTCTATTTATACGGTTTAGATAAGCCGGGCAGGAGCCCGGGCTGCAGAAAACTCCGCAGCCCCTGCCCTGCCCTGGTAAGGTCATTTGCCCGTCAGCTGGTCAAACTTCGACTGGGTAACATATCCTGCCTTGACAAGATCACTGAGATTATCCTTAGTGATATTCTGCGGGTCAAGGAGCTTGGACCGTACATCTTTCTTGCCGTTATTGAACTTGCCGTTCAGCCCGGTAACTTCCTTGCCGTCTGCGATCTGCAGGATCATGTCATATACGGCATCAGAAAGCTTATTGACATTCTTGAACACCGTTTCGGCCTGCTTCTGTTTTGCGATATTCGAAATTGCTAGCTCCATAGCATCCTGGCCTGTAATAACCGGCCAAGTATCAGTGCCCGGCACCATATCCGGCCGCTTCGATTCTATTGCATTGATAATGCCCTGGCTGATCCCATCATAGGGGGAAAGAACTGCGGAAAGCTTCTCCCCATGGGAATACGTTGAGTCAAGGATTGATTCCATATCTTTCTGCGCCTGTTCCGCTTTCCAGCTCTGTACGGAGATCTTCTGCCAGTCACCGACCGTGAATTTGCTGGTCACGCCGCCTCCGTGCTTTGACGGGGAAACAAGTATCCCCTTTTCAAAATACGGTTTCAGCAGATCCCACGCACCTTTGAAGAAATACTTGGCATTATTGTCATCGGGAGAACCCGTGAAAAGCTCCACATTAAAAGGACCTGTAGCTCCCTTTTCAAGCCCGAGCTTATCGATGATATATCTGGCTTCCAGGACGCCTACCTGTTCGAGCTGGAAAGTTGCATAGTAATCGACAGCGTTGGTATTCATGATCAGGCGATCATAAGCAATAACTGTAGCACCTGCATCCTTGGCCTTTTCGACGGCCGGGCCGACTGCAGTGCCGTCTTTCGACGCAACAACAACAATCTTGGCATTGTTGTTGACCATATTCTCAATATCGGCATTCTGCTGGGCAGGCTTATCATCTGCAAAAGAAAGGATGACTTTGTAACCTGCTTTTTCAAGCTTTGCTTTAAGCCCGTTACCGTCCTTATTCCATCTTTCCTCGCTTTTAGTCGGCATTGAGATACCGATAGTAGCGCCTTTTTCGAGTTTCGTTGTGCTGCCGGCGCCGGCGCCGCTGCGGGAACCTCCGCAGGCCCCCATAGCCCCAAGCATTGCCACACCTGCAATAAGCGCAACCAGCTTCTTTGTAATTTTCATGGTTATCCTTCTCCTTTGAGGAATACCAGGTTATCTATGGATACGATCCATAGGTGCAGAAATTTTCTGCTATCACTATCCTAATTTATTGAATTTAAGAAGTCAATTCAATAATCAAGTTTCGTGTCGTTTTTCTTTTTATCATAAATTCTTAACGTTTACTGGAGTCTTTCTGAAATAGCGGTTTCAGGGAATAATAACTGCTCAGCAGCGCAACCCTGCACTATTTATATTCTTAACCGATCATGCTGCTTTCTATATGGACATGGTGCATACTTCTGCAATCTGCATTATACTGGTGTTATGAGGAATCCGTTTACCGGCTCGCAGTCTTCACTTCGTGAAGCCAATAAGGCGCTGCTTTTCGATACCATCCAGAAGTTCGGATCCCTTACACAAGTTGAACTGGCTGAAAATACAGGGCTGTCAACAGCAACAGTATCAAACCTCGTCCGGCAGCTTGTTGATGACGGCGTTTTTGAAACCTCATCATCAATAAGGTCAGGCCGGAGGGCATCTTTAGTAAGCATCAGCCGGCGCGAAGGCATAGCAGCCGGGTTCTGCATAGGCGTACGCTCACTGAACCTGTGTATAACCGATTCTGCCAATACCCTTCTGGCCCAGCATTCCCTGCCTCTTGGCGCCCGCCATCAGGCTGATTCTACCCTTGAGCGTTCCGCTGTCCTGCTTAAAGAAACCCTGACATCAATTGATGCTTCAGCAGATGAACTCATAGGCATCGGTGTAGGCTTATCAGCCCCGGTTGATTATAAACTCCAGAAAATAAGCGTTTCAGGGATCCTCCCCGGCTGGGAAGATGTAGATATCCCGGGATATTACTCCTCAATATTCCATGTAAAAACAACAATCGACAATGACGCTAACCTTGCAGCCCTGGCGCAGCTGCGGCTGAGCAGCCCCGAAGAAAGGGAGGCGGATTTTGTCTTTATCAATGCAGGCGACGGCATCGGTTCGGGAATAGTTGTGAACGGCCAAATCATGCGCGGGGCAACAGGTATGGCCGGCGAGATCGGGCATATACAGGTTGATCCCCTTGGGGGTGTATGCAGCTGCGGCAACCGGGGATGCCTGAACACTGTCGTCAATGAACAGCGGCTCGTATCACTGCTGGCTGTCACACATGGGAATATCACAACACTTGACGACCTCATAGAGCAGGCAAACAGCGGGGATGCCGGATGTAGGAGGGTCATATCGGATGCTGCGTTACGCATCGGTACTGCAGTAGCCGATCTGTGCATAAGCGTAGATCCGGAAGTTATCATACTTGGAGGGAAGCTCGCTGCAGCCCGCGATTCATTTTTTGATTCATTCCAGGAGTCCGTCCAGCGGCTGCTTTTCCCTGAAGTATTGACACCCATAAAAATCATCCTGGCAGACCCTTCACTTACCCGGCCTGAGCGCGGTGCAGTACTGTTAGGGCTGGAATCTGCCAGCAGCATTTCCCGGATAAAACTTGATTCGATTGCCGCGCAAGACGTTAATAGCGGCACAGCGAGGAAAGAAGGCCCGCATGATAGATAAGACACCGTTGGCAGATGTCCGGCATCTGAATGTTACCCTCGGGTTTTCGCAGGCGCTGAAAGATGTTTCGTTTACCATTGAAAAACATGAAGTGCTTGCCATCGTCGGAGACAACGGCGCGGGTAAATCAACGCTGATCAAAGTACTGTCCGGGCTGGTTCAGCCGGACAGCGGGACTATTACATGGAAAGGCGAAGCAGCACGTATACCCTCCATCCACGATGCTATAGACATGGGGATAGCTTCCATGTTCCAGGACGTAGAATTCTGCGATAACCTTGATGTGGCTGCAAATATATTCCTTGGCACTGAAATATCAGCACAGATGAACATCCGCCAGGATGAGCGGATGCACCTGGAAGCAAGGAAGGTACTCAATGCCATGAACTCCTCAATATCTGTCTACTCCCCTATTTCCGCCCTGTCCGCCGGACAGCGGCAGACTGTGGCACTGGCGAGGATGCTGCTGAATGACCCGTCGCTCGTCCTCCTGGATGAACCTACCGCATCCCTGAGTGTTATACAAACGGCCGAAACTCTCAATCACATCAGAAGCCTGAGGGCCGGAGGGAAATCAGTCGTTTTTATATGCCATACACTTCCGGATGTCTTTGCGGTTTCCGACCGTATAGCAATTATGCGGCACGGACGCATAACAGGTGTTTATAAAACTTCAGAGACCACCTATCAGGAAGTGATTGCCAGAATAGCCGGCGTCAGCGACTTCAATGGCCTTACTGCAGAGCAGAAAGACGGGCTTAAAGGGCAGGCACCTGTTAACCGGAGACTGATAGACAGATATGCCGAAGCCTCAGTACAGGGTTAGATGCCCGGCATATCTTTTATCGCGCAGGGGCAGGTGCCTGAGTCCGGAAAGGTACTGCAAACATATAAACAGAAACAGAAAGTGTGACACATTATGAGTACCGCAACTATTATCATCACCGTTATCCTAGGGGTTGCCGGCCTGTCTGCCGGACTTGTTTTCGGTTTCCTGCCGATGGATACCAGGAAGATGACGCAAAGCCATCAGCGGCTGTCCACTATCCTGGGGACTGTGTCAATGGGCGGCGTGATCATCCTTATTTTCACCAATCAGAATATCGCTTCATGGGTACTGATTGGGGCGCTCCTTGCAGGGTTCATCTTAGGCGCTATCCCTGCAGTCCATTCCCGGGCTGTCAAGCGGTTCCCCTACTTCCAGCCTCAGGAAGAACATCAGCCTGTGCGCAGGCCGCGAAAAAACAAATAAACAGGGGTACCGGCCTGCAGGAACCGCAGACAGCAGCAGAGGCTGTACCTTCTGCTGCAGCTGTACGGGCCATAGGAGGTCTGTTATTATCCAGCTGCTGGTGTACCGGCAGCGGAAGAAACGCCCTCTGTAAAAGTATCACCAGTATCCGAAGAAGAATCCGCAAAGCTCTTATCAGCCTTGCCGGCACTGCCTTCTACAGGCCTTTCTTCAGCATCAGTATCGCCTCCTGTCCGGGCAGCACTCCTTACAAAGCCGCGCAGGGCATTGATACCCGTATATGTGATAACGGCAAGAAGGCAGACGATAAAAATAATGCTTCCATAGCTGGTGAGGGTCCCCTGCTTCACATATTCATAGATACTTTGCACCAGCCATGCCACGCAGGCTATACAGGTCAATGCATATAACCGGTTCTTTGCTGTATTGCTCATACTATGCAAGCATACAGCATACGTGCCCTTTGCCATACCTGTTCACTGCATCCCTGATCCGTGAGATTCAGTACGGCTAATGGCGGGAGGGGATCATAACATCCAGGGAAAAAATCCCTCCGTCAGTATCAATGGAAACTGCGCCTCCATACTGCTGGGCAACAAGGCCAATAGATTTGACACCAAACCCATGATACTGCTTATCCGCCTTGCTCGTTACAAGGCTGCCGGCACGAAGCCCCCGGCTTTTCTCAGGATTGCCGCCCGCCAGCTGCGAAGCATGCTCGCCGCTATCCTCATACTCCAGTTCCTGCGTATAGGGGTTTTCAATATGGAAAATGACCATGCCTTTACTCTCCCGGACAGTCATGCGGATATACCGCAGGGATGCATCCCTGATCTGCGTCACCGCTTCGACCGCATTATCCACAGCATTCCCAAACAGCGAGTATATGTCCTGCGGTTTCATAAAAGACAGCTGGGACCCGTCGATCATACGTTCCAGCTGGATGGAACGTTCCCTGCATATCAGGGACTTGTTCGTCAGCAGCACATCCAGCGCATCATTGCCCGTACGGATAGTTGAATCGTAAATCGTTACAAGGTCCCTGAGCCCATTGATCTCATCACCGGGAATCCTGCCGTTGAGCATGCTCAGCTGCTTTTTCAGATCATGGGTCTTGATATTGATAAGATCGATTGTTTCCCTGTCAGCAGCAAGCCGTTTTTTCTGCTGGCTGAGCAGCTGCTGGAGAACAGCACTCTGCCGTACGGCAGCAAAACGGTCCACCATTTGAGCCAAAAGCTCAAGAAGGAAAATACAGGTAATCATGCGGGTCATAATAAAAGTAACAAAAACCGGCCCCGGTATGCCCTCACCGGATGTATACCCGTTATAAATACTCGCGAATACAGTAACACTGAGAAAAACGCCAATTACAAGGAGCAGGATGCGGGTGCTCACTTCAATATCATCAAAAGGCATCCTCCGTATCCTGCACGCAAACAGAAAATATACACAGATAAAAAACGGAATCAATGCTGCTGCATAGATAACACTGGAATATCGGGCCAGAGACGGTCTGCCCCCTGCACCGTGCACGATACAGAAAGCCAGCAGCTGGGCTCCGCAGTAAACCAGATGCTGGGCGGTGACACCGGCGACCAGATAAAGCAGGGTTTTCCTGAGATCCGAATACAGGCATATCCGGATACCTGCATAGAAACAGAGATAGAAAACAAGGCACCTGGCCATTGCTGCCCATGAAGCATCGGGGACTGCAATATCCCACATTATGGCGACAGCCACCATAACAATTACACAAAGCAGGGCTTTTACAGCAAAATACCGCCTGCGCCTTACCTGCGACGTGAACAGCGCTATAGAAAACAGGAGCTCAAAAACAAACCCTGAAGAGTTGAAAAATGCCAGGAGCAGATCAGGAGCCATAGCCGGTACCTAAAATTTTTGCGAGCTGGGCAACAAAACTTTTTCTGTAAGCCCTGCCCACAGGAAGCCGGTGCCCGTCAGACAAAACAACCGTATTATTTTCAACAGCACTGATATGCCGTGAATTGACCAGGAATTTCCTCCCGGAGCGGATAAAACCTAATCCAGTAAGCCTCTCCTCCGCTTCCTGCATAGTGCCCACAGAATTTACCGTACGGTTTTCCAGATGATACTGGAGATCATGCCCACGGACTTCAACATACATGATATTGCGCAGAAGTACCCGCTGCGCCCGTCCGCGCTGGGAAATGACCACGCTGCGCGAATCCTGTTCACATACTTTGACCGCCCGGCTTATCTTGCGCGCAAAATCCGAATACGTGAACGGCTTGATAATATAATCCAATGCATTTACTTCGTAACCACGGGAAGCGTACTGTGCAAGGTTGGTTACAAAAACCAGCACCACGCCTTGGTCCAGCCGGCGCAGCTGTTTTGCTGCCTCCAGCCCGTCCATGGACGGCATCTCAATATCCATGAATACGATGTCATACTGTGCCGAGTATGGGTTAAGGAAACGGACCGGATCCTGGAACAGGACAGTATTGAACTGGATACCACGGGACTGGCTGTATTCATCCAGGCACGCTTCAAGCCGCTCAGCAGCAGCAGTGTCATCTTCAACGACAGCAACAGTCAGCATCAGCACCTCCTTGATCCTGCCCGGTCCAATACGGCCCTTTTCTACAATTATACCGCTGGCCTGCATGCGGTTGCCGCCCATAAGCTTACGCCTGTGGGCGGCAATCACGGAAAGGGAAGGAAGTTATCTATGCTGCAGACATAAGAAAGAATCGCCGTAAATATACGGGTAATTTGCCATTTTCATAAAAACCCAATAGTATGAAAGCATTGATGACAGGGTTGTTACTCTGACGAGGCAAGACCTGGGAACGCATGCTGTTTAACATGCGTTCCCAGGTCTTTTTTATTGCACACTGCAGTGGCAGGCACCGCAGGGCGGCATCCCGGCATCTATACCAATGACCACTCGTTGACGAGAAAGGTACTATATGGGTAACAAAGAAACCGCCCAGGCTATAATCGATGAGATAGGCGGCCCAGGCAATATCACATCCCTGACCCACTGTGCAACAAGGCTGAGGTTCACTCTGAAAGATGCTTCCCGCGTTGACACAGATAAGATTGAAGCTATTGACGGCGTGCTCGCTGGAGTATCCCAGGGTGCGCATAATTACCAGGTCGTTATAGGAGGGGGCGTCGAGTCTGTTTACAACGATATCGAATCCCTGCCTTCCATGGCTTCCGTCAAGATGGGGGAAGATGATGATGCCGTCGGCACAGACAGTGATGCCGGGCTGTCCAATGCGGACGTTAAAGCACAGGAACGCGCAAAGGTGAAGGGGAAGAACCGTTATGTGGACGCCTTTTTCGATTTCCTCTCAGATTCCTTCCGCCCCATCATCGGAGTACTGCTCGGCGCTTCACTCATCATTGCAATAGTCAATGTACTGATAGCATGCAAAGTCATCCCCAATGACACCGCCAACCCGACACTGGTTTTCATCCAGGCCATGTGGAAAGGCGTCTTCTACTTCCTTCCCCTTATGATCGCTTACAACGGCGCTAAAAAGCTGAAAGTCGACCCCTGGGTCGGGACAGCAATCATGGCTGCGGTAATGACGCCGCAATACCTGGCACTGTCAAATCCTGACGGGTATGCCGGAATATTCGGCAATTCCGACGGCCTGAATGCTGCAAAAGCGGCACTGCACTGTACTGCAAATTCCGTGGGGACACAAACATGTTCTACCATAGTATTCGGCATACCCCTGCAGCTAAATGATTATTCTTCCAATGTCTTCGTGCCGCTGTTCATGGTAGCAGTACTTGCGCTTGTCTATAAAGGCCTGCAGAAGATCATCCCCAGCAGTGTGCAGCTCGTTTTCGTCCCCTTCCTGTCGATGCTGATCATGATCCCTGTAACAGCATTCCTGCTCGGCCCACTGGGTATCTGGGTCGGCAACGGCCTGGGCGTTGTCCTCGGATGGCTCAACCTGCATGCACCATTCGTATTCGCCATAGCCATACCGCTCATTTATCCGTTCCTTGTGCCGCTTGGGCTCCACTGGCCTCTTAACGCGCTTATGCTCGCCAACATTAATACACTGACTTACGATTTTATCCAGGGACCTATGGGTACATGGAACTTCGCCTGCTTCGGGGCTACCTGCGGTGTCCTTATCCTGTCTATACGCGACAAGGATACACGCATGCGGGAGACTGCTGCCGGCGCGCTGGCGGCAGGCCTGCTCGGCGGTGTTTCCGAACCTTCGCTGTACGGCATCCATCTGCGTTTCAAGAAGATATATTCACGCATGCTTATTGGGTGCGGAGCCGGCGGCGTCACCATAGCAGTGCTTGGCTGGCTTTTCCCTTCAATAGTCAAAGGGCAGGCCGTACACGGTGTCACAACGAATGTTTTCGCTTTCACCTCGCTCCTTACCATCCCGGTATTCAGCCAGATGTGGGTCTACGCGATCTCCGTTGCCGTGGCATTCTTCACCGCCATGGCCATGATCCTCATCTTCGATTACCGTACCGCTGAGCAGAAAGCCGCAGTAAAAGCACAAACATCCGGCAGCCCGATAACGCTGCAAAGCAAGGCATCTGCTCCTGCACACGGTTCCGCAGCACCGGTGTCCGTGCCGCAGGAAGCCAGCGGTTCTGGTACCGCTGCCTCCGGATCCGCTGAACACATTGTATCCCCACTGCGCGGGCATACAATACCGCTGGAAGATACCGGCGATAAGGTATTTGCCTCCCATGCGCTCGGGGACGGTGTGGGGATCGTCCCGGATGAGGCAGACGGTGCAGTTTACGCGCCTGCCGACGGCATCCTGAAAACTGTCGCAAAAACCGGCCACGCTTACGGCATCAAAACCGACGGCGGCACTGAAATCCTTGTCCATATCGGCATTGATACCGTCAAACTTGACGGACGGGGCTTTACAGTGGCTGTGTCCAAAGGCAACCGCGTCAATGCAGGTGACAAGCTCGCCGACGTGGATTACAGTACGGTAAAATCAGCCGGATACAGTACCACAACGATTATGACGGTAACGAATACCAGGAAAATGGCATCAGTTACTCCCCATACCGATATTGATGCTGAACCCGGTACCGACGTTATCGACGTTGCCCATTAAGGAAGGGTTACATGGATATCCTGCGGGTTTTCAATAACAACGTGGTCCTCGTCCGGGACGGCAGTGAGGAAGTCATTATTACCGGACGCGGTATTGGCTTCCAAGCTAAGCCCGGGCAGCATGTAGATGAGTCCAGGGTAGGCAGAAAATTCATCCCTGCGGATGGAAGGGACCCCGACCATGTTGCCACGATGCTCGCAGGGATACCCCCTGAAATCGTTATCCTTGTTGCCGACGCGCTGGTGGAGTGCGGGATCGCTAAAAGTAACGGCAGTTCCGTGAAAGGGAGTGCCCTTAACCCCATACTTACGGTGGCATTGGCCGACCATGTTGTGGGGGCGCTGAACCGTCTGAAATCCGGTACGCCTGTTGAATATCCCCTCATTGCAGAAGTCAAAACCCTCTACCCTGACGAATATTCACAGGCAACTGCACTGCTCAGCTATCTTAATGCCCATCTGGATAATGCCCTCCCCGGGGCTGAAGCCGTAGCATTTGCACTGCATCTGGTGAATGCGGGGTTCTCTACAGGGGACCTGTCATATACCTACCAGATGACAGGCGTTATCCAGCAGATAGTGAAAATAATCGAGAATGAATTCGCTATCAGTGTTGACCAGAGCACGGTAAGCATAGGGCGTTTCATCACACATTTAAGGTACCTGTTTGTCCGCAGCTATCAGAACAAACAGCTGACCAATGAGCCCCTTGCCATCTCGAAAGCAATACAGGATTCTTACCCTGATGAATATAAATGTGCAAGGACTACTGCATCCCTTCTTGAGCTGCGGCTCAACGGGCCGATAACGGATGATGAAATTGCATACCTGACCCTGCATATTGCCAGGGTCCGCAAGCAGGCAGCCCAGGAAGCCGAAGGGAAAGGATCAGCAGAAAAGCCGGACGGTACCTGACCGCAGACCAGACAGACGCTACCATCGGAAAACACTGTCAGGGCCGGTACTGTCAGAACAGTACAGCCACAAGCTATAAAAATAAATTACAAAATTCTGCAGAGGGCTTGAAAAGCCTCTGCAGTGCCTATAAAAACCATACCGAAAGGACAATACCATGATTTCACGTACAGCAACAATAGGCGCATCTGTAGGCCTTCATGCCCGTCCGGCAGCTTTAGTCGCCGAAACGGTTGACGACAAAGGCATTGACGTTACAATGCATTTCAACGGTGAAGAGGCAGATGCCGCATCGGCGCTTGAAATAATGACTTTAGGGGTCAAAGGCGGTGATGAAGTAACCATCACCTGCGATGACGATTCCAAAGGCGTTGAAATGGATGAACTGGCGCAGCTGCTCGCCCGTGACCTGGATGCAGAATAAGGCCTGGGTACGGGCCGGGCAACGGAAAGCAAAGTATAAGTACTGTCAGGAATAAGTATAAGTACAGAAAGGATAAGGATTTGTATGTCTGATGGACACCAGATATTGAACGGTATCGGCGTATATGCAGGGACATCCCACGGCCGCGTGGCATTCGTTATGCCGGCTCCGGAGGCAGATCCGGACGAGGGTCCATGCACTGACTGGGAAGCAGGCAGCGCCAGGATACGCGAAGCTATGCAGGCTGTAGCAGAGGACCTGAGAAACCGCCGTGACCTGGCAACCGATGAAAAACCCAAAGCAGTCCTTGCAGCAACTGCCCAGCTGGCCGCTGACAAGGGGCTGATCAAATCGGTCGATAAAAAACTCAAAAAAGGGGAAGGGCCCACCCACGCAGTTTGCAGTGCTGTCGAAGATTATGCGGTGCTGCTGAAAAAACTCGGAGGATACATGGCAGAGAGGGTCACTGACCTGCATGATGTCAGGGACCGTACTATTGCACGGCTGCGCGGCCTGCCGGCACCGGGGGTGCCTGATATTACCGAACCAGTAATAATTGCAGCATATGACCTTGCGCCAGCTGAAGCCGCCACCCTTGATCCAAAACTCGTCATGGGCATACTGACTGAGGAAGGCGGGCCTACCAGCCATACAGCCATACTCGCAGCACAGCTTGGCATCCCATGCGTCGTCAAGATAAGTGGGCTTACAGAGCATGTCCATGACGGCGGCACGGTTGCGCTTGACGGCGGTGTCGGTGAAGTGGTCGTCTCCCCTACAGAAACTGAAATTGCAGAGCTTGAGGAACGTTCCCGCCGCCGGGCTGCAGCACTGGCAGGGTCATCAGGGGAAGGTGCAACCCGCGACGGCCACCATGTGGCGCTTTACGCCAATATCGGGAAGGAGGGGGATGCAGAACGCGCAGCCGCATTCGACCTTGAAGGTTCCGGCCTGTTCCGCACAGAATTTCTTTTCCTCGGGCGCGAAGAGGCCCCTGCCCTTGAAGAGCAGACAGATATTTATACCGCGGTACTTGAAGCTTTTGGAGGGCGGCATGTTGTTGTGCGCACGCTTGATGCCGGTGCCGACAAGCCTCTGGCCTTCGCGAACCAGGACAAGGAAGAGAACCCTGCATTAGGGATACGCGGCCTGCGCCTGGGGATGCGCCGGACTGACCTGCTTGATACCCAGCTGCAGGCGCTGGCGAACGCTTATCAGAAAACGCACGGTGACCTCTGGGTCATGGCGTCTATGGTGTCAACTGTTGATGAGGCGGAATGGTTCGCGGAGAAAGCCCGCGGATTCGGCCTGCCGAAAATAGGCGTTATGGTCGAAGTCCCTGCAGCTGCAATCCGTTCCTCGCAGATCCTGTCTGAAGTCGATTTCTGCTCTATAGGCACTAATGACCTTGCGCAGTATACTATGGCTTCAGACCGCCTCAACGGGGAGCTGGCAGGCCTTCTGTCGCCCTGGCAGCCCGCAGTCCTGCGCATGATCAAATTTGCCTGCGAAGGCGGGGCAGCTACAGGAAAGCCTGTAGGCGTCTGCGGCGAGGCAGGGGGTGATCCGCTTATGGCCCTGGTACTTACCGGGCTCGGTGTCAACTCGCTTTCCATGGCTGCAACCAAAGTGAATGCCGTTCGGGCTGCCCTGCATATGCATGATCTGTCTACCTGCCAGCAGATGGCTGCCTATGCACTTGATGCGCGTACAGCTAAAGATGCTCGGGCCGCTGTTATCGCATTGGCGGATCCCCAGCTCCTTGATCTCCTGTAGGCTCCGCTGCCGGATATACGTATCCCCGGAATTCACAACACAAAGCCCTGTACGCGAATGCCCGTGCAGGGCTTTTCTCTCGGCACATTCGCCACCCGCGCGCCTTGATTCAGTACAGTCTCGCAGATACAATAGAGCCGTTGGCAATAAAGCCTATCCCGCTGGCAGGCCCAGTGAGGTATTTTCCTAAGGAAGTAAATATATGACAGTAAAAATTGGTATTAACGGTTTCGGCCGTATCGGACGCCTTGCATTCCGCCGCATTTTTGAGCTTCAGGAAAAAGGCGGTGAAGCTAATGACATTGAAGTCGCAGCAATCAACGATCTGACTACGCCTTCCATGCTTGCTTACCTTCTGAAATATGATAGCAGCCAGGGCCCATTCCGCCACGCTGACGGTACTCCGGTCAAGGTTTCTTCAACCGATACCGCCCTCATAGTTGAAGGGAAAGAATACCCTGTTTATGCCGAAAAAGATGCATCTAATATCCCGTGGGTCGCCAATAACGGTGTCGAGTATGTCCTTGAATGCACCGGTTTCTATACTTCTGCCGAGAAGAGCCAGGCGCATCTGGATGCCGGAGCAAAGAAAGTCCTTATTTCTGCCCCTGCTAAAGATGAGACCACACCGACAGTCGTATACGGCGTCAACCATGATATCCTCAAGGCATCCGACAGCATCGTGTCTGCAGGCTCCTGCACCACGAACTCCCTGGCAGCCATGATCAAGACCCTTGACGACAATTGGGGTGTGAAGATCGGCTTCATGACCACTATCCACGCCTATACCGGTACACAGATGATCCTTGACGGCCCGCGCTATTCCAAGGAGCGCAACAACCGTGCTGCTGCTGTGAATACCATCCCGCACAGCACCGGTGCTGCAAAGGCTATCGGCAAGGTGGTACCTTCCGTTGACGGCAAGCTCCAGGGGCATGCCCAGCGCGTGCAGGTCCCTGACGGTTCCATAACAGAGCTGACTGTTGAACTTGAAAAGCGCACTACTGCAGACGAGATCAACGCAAAGTTCAAGGAAGCATACGAAAACTGCGAGTATTACGGCTATAATGCTGACGGGATCGTATCCTCCGATATCATCGGCGATACCCACGGCGGCGTGTTTGACCCGACCCAGACTGTTGTCAACACTACTGAGGACCATCAGCTGGTACAGACAGTAGCTTTCTACGATAATGAGTACGGCTTCACCTGCAATATGATCCGTACCCTCCTCTACTTCGCAGAACTGGCACAGTAGCAGGAATATACCGGCAGCTTTTACCGGCTGCTGCAGGAAAAGTGAAAATCCCCGGCTTACACGGAAACAGGCCGGGGATTTTTTAGAGGGGATGATGCCCCGGAACACTAAAAGGACTATCATCATTTATCAGGATTACAACGGAGTACGCTATGGATATTATCCGCCCGCGGCACCAGCACCATCGCGGGAATGAGTATATTATTGAATCAGGCAGCTACCGGGCTGTTGTCTTTCAGCAGGGTTCGGCGCTGAAATCTCTGACATGGGAAGGGATAGATATCGTAACCCCCTCACCGGCTGATGATATCCCGCACAGCTGCGCAGGGCAGCTGCTTATCCCCTACCCCAACCGTATTGAAGACGGCCAGTATACTTTTGAGGGGGTCCGGTATGAGCTTCCCATTGATGAGCATGGGCGGAACAATGCTATACATGGCTATGGATACCGTGCTATGTGGGATCTCGACAGTGTTACAGAAACCAGCATCACACAAAGCTGGCGGACGCCCTATCTCAGCGGCTATCCTTTCGATCTGAGAGTCCGCGCAGTTTATACTGCAGATGCTGAAGGGCTGCATGTTACTGTAACTGCCCATAATGCTGACGCTAAAAACGCCCCGTGGGCATGCGCCATGCATCCGTGGCTGGCTAATGGGTCGGACGCCCATGGCGATGCCATTGATGCAGCCAATGCACAGTGCCGTCTGGCTATCCCTGCCGATACGCATGTCACTGCTGACGGCAGGCTCCTTCCTACCGGGACCGAAAATGTTGACGGCACACAATACGATCTGAGGAACGGCCCGACCCTGGAAGGGCGGCCTTTTGATGATGCATGGACAGACGTCAGGCACAATGCGGACGGGCTGGCCACTGCAGTATTCACCCGCCCGGATGGCATTACAGTTGAGCTGAGCGGCGACAGAACTGTAACCTCCTTCCAGGTATGCACCGGTACAGGTTTCCCCGAAAGCACGCGCCCCCAGGGGGTAGCCGTGGAACCACAGACCGCATACGCTAATGCGTTCCGCAGCGGTATCGGCCTTATATCCATTGCCCCAGGGGAAGAGGTAAGCACCACAATCCACTACAGCGCCCGCAGGGCATAAAGCAAATACACTGCACAATCGCAGGCAGCCGGCACTATGCGTTTAAGTCGTATGAGTGTGGAATAATACCCTAGGTATTGAAACGTATAAAGGAGTTATTATGGGCAAGCGCGGACGTATGCGTCGTGAGCGCCGTAAAAAGGCAGCGAACCACGGCAAAAGGCCAAATGCTTAAAAATCAATAATGTTTAATGCCCTGTACGTGATATACAGGGCATTTTTTATCTAATACCTTTCTTTTTTCTCCCCCCTGATAACACAAAGGAGCATCATTATGGTTTCCGCACCAGACCTTACCCTTCCCGCAGGCAGCGGGATGGTCAATATCCGCGTCGGTGCAATACTTATGAAAGGTCCTCAATTCCTTATGGCTGGTAATACCGGCTCAGATTATCTGTACTCTGTAGGCGGCAGGATTAAGTTCGGTGAGACTGCTGAGGAAGCTGTGCTCCGCGAAGTGTATGAGGAAACAGGATACAAACTGAAGGTAGACAGATTAGGGTTTATCTATGAGAACCGTTTTGTCTGTGACTGGGGATCAAACAGCGGCAAAAAATACTACGAGATCGGTTTCTTTTTCTATATGGCAGTACCGGACAGTTTCAATCCTGTCTGCACAAGCTCAGCTGACAACGGGCATCGGGAATTCCTCCGCTGGATCAGCCCGGGTGACACTGTAAAATACTATCCTGAGTTCTTCGCTTCAGAGCTCAAAAATCCTTCTTATCAAGTCAGGCACATGGTAACAAATAACTGGTAAACTTCAATACCTATACCTTTTAATAAGAAAAGAATACTATGCTTAGCGTCGATTGGATATCCCGTGATATCGGTTCAACACTTATTGGCGAAATAAAAAAAGCTTACGATCACCGCACTCATAACATGCCTGACGGAGCTAATATAGCTTTTGAGAATTCGAATGTATAAAATTACTGTACAACAAAAAGGGCAGGATGAGAATACTGGGGCACAACGAATATGAACTGCCATACTCAGATAGCAGGAAAATTTTAGCATCATTAAAACAAAAGGGAAAGATCATAACAATCCTTGATACATACAGCAAGAACATGCCCTTGTACAGGGATACACTTATAGCAGGTACAGTCCCGCACAAGGAGGCAGAACAATGGGCAATGAACCACAATACAAAGAAGGAATGATCCGAAGCTGGTTCGATATGTGGCTTCAGAAAAATGATGCGGGAATCGGCAGCCTGTTTACGCATAATGCAACATATATAGAAAGCTGGGGCCCCGAATACCATGGGCTGGAAAAGATCAGGCACTGGTTTTCTGAATGGAACAGCCGCGGCACGGTTCTGGCATGGGATATCCAGAGGTTCTTTCATGATTCCGACAAAAGTATTGTGCTCTGGACTTTCGAGTGCACAATGCAGGGCGGACCCAAACAGGGGTTTGACGGTGTATCGCTCGTTGTATGGGATAAAGACCTGAAAATTTCGTACCTTCAGGAATACGGCTGCAACTCAGAACGGTACGATCCCTATGCAGCAGGAGATAAACCAGTTTTCAAGGAGGGGGAATCCCCCTGGATCTAAAACAGTTACTTACACCTTATCAGGCTGTCAGCAATTGCCCGAGCATAATTCCTCAAGGCATCGGGACAAACAGTCATGGACACTTTCCGGAACGGTATGCGGGCGAAGCACCCGTTTTATACAGTCGAGCATCGCAGCTTCAGCCATGTCTGACAGGTCTTCCGGGCCGAAACAGTCTGAACAGCCGCATGTAACTTCCTCTATTACTGATACCACAGGTATGTATGCAACATCAGCCGTGCTGCGGATGGTGGTACTGCGTACCGCATGGCGTACAACAGCACCCTGTTCGTAAGAAAACTGGGAGCTGTCAATATGGGCGCGCACACGCTGCACACATCCTACGCGGGACTGGAATCCCTGCTTTACTTTCACCTTGCGCCTGTTGCGTACATAAACTGTCATCGTAACCGTTCCTTATCCCGCTGCCGGTCTGATATATCCAAATCTTATTACTACACGGTCAACCTTTGCTGCCCGCTATTCTTCCCATACTCTCCGATACTTCTCAGTCAGTGAAAACTATCCGTTGCTGGTCCCCTCCCCCTTCTGCTTCGCTCTGGCGAGATGCACTTTGGAATATCCTCTTTCCATAGCATACGATTCCAGTTCTTTTTTCAGCTGCGTACGCGCGCGGTTCAGCCGGCTCATCACAGTGCCTATTTTAATACCGAATTCGTCTGCGACTTCCTGGTAGCTTTTCCCGTCAATAGCAGCTGCAATGAACACATCCCTGCGTTCGGGGGATAATTTATTCAGAGCCTCCATTATCTCCTGGGGAGCGTAGGCATCGATATACGTCTGTTCGGCGGATTTCAGACCTTCCCCCGTATGCTCAGAGGCAGAATATATGTCCCAGTCATTATATTCGCCTGTTTCATCATTGGCACGCTTGGGACTGCGCTTTGCCTTCTGATACTGGTTGAAAAAAAGGTTGCGCTCAATAGTTGTCATCCATGCAGCAAAATTCGTCCCCTGCCTGAAAGAATCAAAATGCTTGAAACCGCGTTCAAAAGTATCCTGTACAAGGTCCTGGGCATCTTCAGGGCTGTTCGTCAATTTCATAGCATACCGGTACAGCCCGTCGATAAGCGGGGCTGCCAGCTCCTGAAAAGACTGCCTGCTGCCAGCTGTACCGTCCTGGCCGCTGTCTGATATCGTTTCTGAAGTATGTGCCACCCCTTTATTCTTCCACACTTTTGGGTTTCCCACATCCTCCGCATGTCTGGTTTCTGCAGAGATGTTTTCGTCTGCCTCAGGTACCATACAAATATGTCTACAGCAATTTTGGAACGCCTGAAAACACTGGAAATCCAGAGCCCGGATACTCCGCTGAAAGACTCCCTGCTTCTGGGTTTCGATACAGAGACTACGGGGACTTATGCCGGAAAAGATGCTATAGTTTCTGCAAGCCTGGTTCTGCGCGACCCGCAGACGGGCTATGCCGGCGACACTGTGGCAGAATGGATCATAGCGCCGGGGATACCGATGAACCCGCTGGCCTCCAAAGTTAACGGATTCACCGACGATTTCCTTGAGGCGCATGGTGCTGATCAGAAAACAGCTATCCTTGAAATTGCAGGCACTATCGTCCAGGCCCAGCTGAAGAATATCCCCCTTCTCGCCTACAACGCCCCTTTTGATGTCGATATGCTCAACGGCGACCTCAGGCGCATCGGTCGGGCGCCTATTGTTACTGAGATCAATGACGCTGATACCGATAATTTCTTAACAGGGACACAGCGGGAGCTGATCGTTGCAGACCCTCTGGTTATTGACCGTGCGGTTTCCAAACGCAGCGGCAGGCGGACCCTCACCGACACCACATATTATTACGGCGTGCAGCCTCACGGGTCTTTCCACGATGCCACTGCTGATACGGTTGCAGCAGTAGACCTTATAGAGCCTATATGCGCAGCATACCCGCAGGCCGGGGTTATTACTGTTGCAGGGCTTATGGATTGGCAGCGCAACGCCCATGGAACCTGGAAAGAACAGTTCAACGCCTATCTGGAATCCCTGGGGCGTCCGCCTGTTCGGGATTCGTGGTTCCCTGTACAGCGCTGAGTACGGAAAGCACGGCCCGGCAGGCATTCCGGGCACGCCCGGCACTAAGCTGGGTAGGCAGGCATACAACCTGTGCGCTGCATTTTGTACTGGTCTTCACACCAGACCTGTTTTCAGGGATACGGTAGATAGACGCGTCCTCAGCACCGGGGAAAAGTTCGGGCCTGTACCATCTTTCTGCAAGGGCACCTGTTCGTCTTACCGCCTGAAGCGCAGCCTCAGCCTTTCGGGTGCTGTCCAGAAAAATTGGGAAACGCAGCAACGGCAAGGCTTTTCCAGCCGCAAGGACACGGCCGGGGATCCTGATACCATCCCTATTGCCCAGCATATCCCTGTAAATATCTACGATTGCACTGCGCGCACTTTCACTTGACGGCAGCATGCTGATCTGGGCGGCAGCCTTGCTGTTCATCCACTCAGATGGGCGCATCGGCTTATATGGCAGCCTGCCGCGCATTTCCTCACCGCTTATAGGGGGTTCATACAGCCCTGCAGCAGCCATCCATGTACGCAGGGAGGTTCCCGCAGCACCAAGACGGCCCAAGATGCGGTTCTGATTAACATATGCCCTGGTAACACAGTTAAGGCGCATGCCTATTTTCCCAAGGCTTCCCAGCCGCAGCCTGATTTCCCTGTCTACGTCGCTGCGCATCCTGCCAAGCCGGGGGTTTACCCAGACAGCGCCTCCGAAACGGGTATCAAGCATTTTTTCAACGCCAAAAGAGAATACAGTGATGTCTGCCAGAGGTACGCCATCTTCGCTCCGCGCCATCCTGCCTGCGCAGTGCGCGCAGTCCTCCATAACAAGGGTGAAACTGCTGCCGCTGTCTTCTCCACTACCTTCTTCCCCTTTCCCGCGAAGGCCTTTTACAGCCCTCTCCATGGAATCCTGGGCGATAATACCGAAAGTATGCTGAAAAACTACAGCCCGTGTATTATTGCCGATGGGAAGCGGGGCCGCCAGGGAGAGGCTGTCGAAATCAATATCCCCGTATTTGGGTTCCAGGCCCGCGGCAATGATAGGATCAACAGCTGTTATGCAGGTATAGAGCTGTGTGAGGACATCCCCGCTGCCGACAACATCATGCAGCGCACGGAACACTACTTCCATCCCATACCGCGCCTTAAACACAGGGTACCAGTCTTCTTCATGCGTATGCGTGTGCCGGGCTAATGTTTCCTGGAGGGTCATCTTCTGTTTCATATGCTCACCGTTCGCTATGCCGTCTATGGATAATTTTATAGCACGCCTTAACCATCCCGCCCGCTGATGTACCGGCAGACCCGCCACTCGTCTCAGTAATAAAATAGAGTAGATGGTGTTGAGAATAACTGTTTACTATAATTTGAGGCTACTATGACAACGGCTGCAGGATCCTCGCCCGATACCTTTTCCCCTACCCCGTCTTCCCATACGCTGAGCCTTGCCCAGGCGATCGGCATACTTGATTCCCACGGTCAGCTCAGAGAGATTATTGCAGATGGGCAATGGGCCCGTTCAGCTGATGCCCTGGGCACGAAGTATCGGGATATGGTATTTACCGATATCTCCTATGATTCACGGGATGTCGGCAGCCAGACCCTGCTCTTCTGCAAGGGCCGGTTTGAAGCCTCTTACCTCACGGAGGCAAACAGCTCAGGGCTTCCCTGCTATGTTGCCCAGGAAGATTTCAGCGGATCGACCGGGGCTGCGGGGATCATTGTCAACGATGTAAAAAAATCGATGGCCCTGCTGTCAGCCGCTTTTTTCGGATATCCTTCCCGCAGGCTCACGGTTATTGGGATCACGGGTACTAAAGGCAAAACAACTACCGCATATTTCACCCATTCCATACTTAACGCTTATTCCCAGGGTAAGGCTGCGCTCCTGTCGTCGGTGGACAACTGTACCGACGGGCATACTTTTGCGGAATCTGATCTGACAACGCCTGAGTCGCTTGACCTTTTCCGCCTTATGTGTGAAGCAGCCGATAACGGCATGGAATACCTTGTTATGGAGGTTTCCTCCCAGGCCTATAAAGTAGACCGGGTCTATGGCCTCCACTTCGATGCAGGCGCTTTCCTCAATATTTCCCCGGACCACATAAGCCCTATTGAGCATCCGACTTTTGAAGACTATTTCTATTGTAAAAGGCAAATTACCGCAAACAGCTCGCATATCGTGATCAATGCGGATCTGGACCATGCCGGGCTGGTGGAAGAGGATGCCCTGCGCTGCAGCACACAGCTTTCCCGTTTCAGGCTTTGCCGGCCGCCTGTTTCTGCAAACAGCAAGGATGTATATGCTTATCCTTCATCCGACGGCCAGTCATTCCTGATCAATGCCGGTACCACGCCTTTAGGGTCTTTTATTCTCAGCATTGCAGGGGATTTCAACTATGCTAACGCCGCAGCTGCAGTAGCCATCGTCCGGGCAGCAGGCATGGACCTCAGCTCCCCTCCTGTGCAAAATGCGCTGCATGCAATGGAAAAGGTTACTATTGCCGGACGTATGGAAACCTTTACGTCCCCTGACGGTACAGTAGGGATAGTTGATTATGCGCATAACGGCGTCAGCACAGCAGCGCTTCTGGATTACGTTGATAAAACGTACGGATCTCTCAGCCCCCGGATCATCCTCATTACCGGCTCAGCGGGGAACAAGGCCTATGACCGCCGCAGAGAGATTGTCGAAGCTGCCCAAGACAGGATATTCCGTTTCATCTTTACCACAGAGGATACAGATACCGAAAAAGTGCAGGATATCTGTGAGGAAATGGAGCGCTATATCACCAATACAGATGTAGAGCACAGCATTATTATTGACCGCGAGGAAGCCCTGCGGGCGGCGGTCAGCGATGCACATAAGGCCTCTGGCCAGACTACGGTCATCCTCGCTATAGGCAAGGGCAACGAACGATGGATCAAACAGTTTAATAAGCACGTCCCTTATGAAGGCGACGATGCCGTAATGAAAGGGCTCCTCCATGGCTGATTTCCTCCCGGTAATCCTTGGTGGCGATATTGGCGCATATGCGATAGCAAGGGAATTCAATGATGCTTACGGCGTTAAACCTGTCCTTGTTACCCAATACGACCCCCTGCCGATCCGCGATTCAGCGATCCTGACCCGCCACTATTGCGCAAATGCCTCGGAAGCGCAGCCGCTTATAGAGGAGCTGTGTTCCCTTGGGGAAAAACTGAAAAGAGAGGACGCCGGACGCACCCTTATCCTTCTGGCCAATACTGAGTGGCGTATCCAGACAATTGCCGAAAACCGCAGCCGCCTTGAGCAGTTCTATACACTGCCCGTACCGCAGCTTGATCTTATTGAGAAACTCAATGATAAGGAATCTTTTGAACAGCTTGCACGCAGCAACGGCATGTCCGTCCCTGAATCATTCTATGAAGATTTTTCTAAAGCCGGCAGCAGCAGCTGGAAACCGCAACCTGTACCCGATACCCTGCATTTCCCCCTTATTGCCAAACCTGCGCAAAGCGCACAGTATGAGCAGATCCAGTTTGAAGGCCGCCAGAAAGTGTACCGCATCGACACCCAGGATGAACTGGACAGCCTGTGGGATGCCCTGCGTACGGCAGGCTACCGCGGCAAGTTCACTGTCCAGCAGCTTATTGAAGGCGATGATACCTACATGTACTCAATCACCGCATATTCCAATACTGAGGGACAGGTAACATTTATGGCTTCCGCCCGGGTCCTCCTTGAAGAGCACCACCCGGCAACCTTGGGCAACCCCTGCGCTATGGTCACACAGCCTGTCGCAGAAATATTGGGTCCCGCCCAGAGGTTCCTGGAGTCAACAGGCTACACAGGTTTCGCCAACTTTGATGTAAAGCGGGATCCGCATACCGGGACCTTTTATTTCCTGGAAGTCAACCCCCGCATCGGACGCAACAGCTTCTACTGTGTGGGGGCAGGAATAAACCCTATGGAAGAGCTTATCCGTGACCTTATCCCCTCTTCTGCGGATCCATCCCATACAGTCCAGCGGCTTGGCGCACTGCAGCAGAAAAAGCCTGCGCCTGGAAAAGCTGAAAGCACTGCCAGGACCGGCAGGGCTCCTCGTATTGCGCGAGGCAAGGTCCTGTACACTGTGATCCCTGACCGCCTTCTGAAACGGTATATTACTGATGCGCAAACTGCCGACGAAGTCGCCGGCCTCATCAGGAACCGCAGGCGTATAGACCCTGTTGTCAATCCAAACGATAATTCAATCAGGCGCCGCATATACCATTGCGAATCCTCTATAAGCCAGTGGCGCAAGTTCCGCCGGTATTACCCCAAACCTACTTCTACAGGATTTTAAGGGCTGCCGGGCAATTCCCAGGTATCCAGAGTATCCTGACAGATACAGTACAGCGCAACACAGCCAGGTGAGAAATGACAGAGATAACTGAAATAACGGACCGCCATACGTGGGACAGCTTATGGGGAAGCCTTGAAGGGCATCCCCTGCAGTCATGGCAGTGGGGAGAGCTTAAATCAGAGACAGGGCCGTGGGCTGTCCGCAGGATATCCGTCTCCGAGGGAGGATCCGCGATCGGCGCCGCACAAATACTTATCCGGAGGCTTCCATGGCCGTTCCGCAATATGTGCTATATCCCCCGTGGGCCTATAACCTCCCCATCAGTACCGCTCAGCACTGTTGCAGACGCCTGCGCCTCATGGTGCGCGGAAAACACCCATGCAGTCAGCGTAAAAATCGATCCTGCTGTAACAGAGGCTTCCCTTTCGCACCGCTGGTCCCCTTCCCCTACCGTCCTTATCTCCAAAACCGCCGTAATACCGCTTACGGGCACACAGGAGGATATCCTGCGCGGCATCCACTCTAAAAAAGCACGGCAGTACATACGCAAAGCCGGGCGTGAAGGCGTATCCTGCAGGCCGGCTACGCGCAGCGACCTGCCCGATATTATGAAACTGTACCACGATACCGCGCGCCACGACGGTTTTGCCTTGCATTCAGACGAGTTCTATTATCATGCTTTCGACTGCCTTGACGGCATCAGCAGTATCTTTGTGGCGCAGGCAGAAGGGAAAACCGAGGCGTTCCTGTGGAATGCTGCCAGTGCCGGTACCGCTTTTGAGCTATGGGGAGCCGTAAGCGATAAAGGCAAAAAACTGCGTGCCAACTATGCCCTTAAATGGGCGGCTATAACAGATGCGCAGCAGCGCGGAAGCAGGTTATACGACCTCAACGGCCTGCTTAATGACGGGATAAGCGACTTCAAGCTTCTGTGGGTCAATGAGCCTACATATTGGATCGGGACCTTCGACTGCGCACTCAACCCGCTCGCCGGGATATGGAACACGGCCATGCGCCTCCATTCACGCTGGAACCAGCGGAATGACACGCAGAAGAATACTGCCGGCAGACAGTGAACCGTACAGATACAGCCTGTAATAATACCCTGGCAGTATAATTGACCAGTTGTCCTGACGAACACAGAGGAGGCTTATGTTTACAGTATCGCCCGTCACAGGTGCGCAATTCCGGAAAACCGCATCAGATAATGGGATTACCCTGCCTATTGAACAGACTGAAGAGTGGGCACGATATCAGGATACGATCGAAGGGCGATCACCATGGCATTTCCTTACTGTCAATGACGGACATACTGTTGTAGCCCTTATAAGCCTTGTCAGGTATTCTACCCACGGATACCATTTCCTGAGGGCAGCGCACGGACCGGTCCTCCTCGGCGGGACTGCACAGGATGCGGCAGGAGCGAACAGGGACAGCACTGACGCGGCTGCACAAGAATCTGCTGTCCTCCATGCTGTAACACAGTTTGTACGCCGCCATGCACCGGATATTGTTTTTGTGCGCATGGCATCCAGCAGGCAGCTGCCCGAAAGCCATGCTGTCCTTTCGACCGTCCCTTACGATCAGACTGTTATTATTGATGTTACGGGAGGCGAAGACGAGATCCTTTCACGTATGAAACGGCGCGGACGCCGTGACGTGAGGAAATCGCTGCGCGAATGTGAAGCGGTATGCACAGATGAAACAGATTTGGCAATTGCAGATTTCACACTTTACTACGAAGTTATGAAAGATACGGGTTCACGGGATGGTTTTGCCCCCGCACCTATGAAGAACTATGCTGATATGATAACAAGCCTGGGTCCCGCGCATTGCCGGGTCTTTGCAGCGCGTGCTGACGGTGCCGTGGTAGCATGGTCCATCATTACCGTCAGCGGTACGCATGCCGTAAGATACTATGCTGCAATGCGTTCAGATGCGCGGAAAATGCATGTGACTGACAGGCTTCTCTTTGCCGAATGCTGCGAGCTGGGCAAACAGGGTATCACCGAATACGACCTTATGGGTATTGGCAGTGACTTTGCGCCGAGCCTGATGGGATTGAATGAATTCAAAACGAAATTCACCGAAAATATCACCCCTGTTTCACCTGAACGCGATTTCCCGATCCGGAAAGTGACATATTCCCTGCTTACTATGATGCAGAAAATCCGGCATTTCGATATCCGTTCTATTTTTGCAAATAATAAAAACAAAAACAGTAAAAATACTAAAAAGGGGTAACTGCGTTCCCGTGTATCCGTATCCGCTGATACCCGTGTAGCAGGACGGAGATCCAGAGACAGATAAGAACGGATATCAGCTGTCCGCAGGACCGTCAAGCTGCATACTGCCCTGTTTCAGTTTCTGTGAAACTACCGCAGTAACACCGTCCGAACGCATAGTCACACCGTACAGGACATCCGCAATGCTCATCGTCCTCTGCTGATGGGTAATGATGATCAGCTGCGAACGCATACGCAGATCGTTAAGCGCATTGAGCAGCCGTGTCAGATTGATGTCATCAAGGGCGGCCTCGACTTCATCCAGTATGTAAAACGGGCTCGGACGTGCAGTAAAGATGGCAAACAGGAGCGCCAGGGCGGTCAGGGAACGTTCCCCTCCGGACAGCAGTGTCAGCTGTTTGACCCGTTTGCCTGCAGGACTTGCCTCAACTATTACCCCGGTAGCCAGGAGGTCTTCCGGATCATCAAGCCTTAAACGCCCTGTACCTCCCGGGAAAAGTGTGGCAAACACTTTTTCAAATGCTCGGGCCGTATCTTCAAACGCCTCCTTGAAAACTTCGATCATTGTTGCATCGAGGCTCCTGATGAGTTTCATCACGTCATTACGGGAGGAAACAACATCGTTGCGCTGCTGGCTCAGGTACTGGTGCCGCGTCTGCAGGGCATCGTATTCTTCGGTAGCCAGCGGGTTTACCTTGCCCAGGGCTGCGAGGTCACGCTGGGCTTTGGCAAGGCGTTTCTCCTGTTCGGAACGGTTATACTCCACAGTTTTGAAATGTGAGCGTATGTAATCAGCATCAGAAGGGTCAAAAGCAGTCCCTGACGGAACTTCAGCGGTATCTCTGCCATCCGGATCGTCGTCAGCCGGATCGCTGCGGGCAGCGCTGCTGCCAGGAATATCACTGCTGTCCGGCGCCAACGGGACAGGGATGCCTGCGTCGTCAAGCACCGGGACAGGAAGTGCCGGACCATAAGACCTGAGCAGCCCATCAACAGTCAGGCCGAGATCATCAAGGACTTTCTGCGTTATCTGCCCCAGTTGGGCAGCAACACGCTCACGCTGGACATCACTGTCACGCTCTTTCCTAGACAGCGCATCAACCTGGGGTTCAAGGCTGTTGCGGATATTACGCAGCCGGGTAAGGGCCTCGTCATGTGAAGATACCTGCGACTGGAGTTCTTCACGCCTGCGGGCCACACGCTCCAGCTGTGTATGGAGCATCCGGGCCGCTTCTGCTGCAAGGTGTGATATCTGCGCAGCCTTATGCGCTTTCTGGGAATACCGGCTGTTCTGTTCAGTAATATGTTTACGACGGGCAGCGGCCTGTTCAGCATTATCCCTGAGGAGTGCCGCCTGACGCTGCAATGACTGGTACTTCCGGTCTGACTCATTCCATGCTATCTGTGCAGCTACTTCACGCTCACGGGCATCGCCGAGCTGTGATTCCAGTTCGGTCTCCTGCCGGTCCATATCATCGGCACTCATATCCGTTTCATCTGCGTGCGCCGCAGCCTCGAGCTCAGAAGTAAGATTACCGATAGTACGGGCGCACGCTTCCTGCTCATCTGCAACCGATGATATCTTTTCTTCAATCTGGAGTATCCGGTGGCGGATGCTTTCCATCGACTGTGCGGCCGCATCAATATCCCTGTCGAGCTGTTCGCGATGTATACGATCCTCAGTGAGCTTAGTCCTGGCCTCTTCAACCTGTGCCCGGAGCACATCATATTTCTGCTGAGCCGTGCTGATAGCAGCCCCATACCCTTCTGCCTGCTGCCTCAGCTCTTCGCACTGCGAAAGGGCTTTATCCCGGCGCGCTGCAAGACTGAGGTCGCTTGGGGATCTCGATGAGCCCCCAACTGCACCAACCGGTGTCACCAGTTCCCCGGAAGCAGCCACTATCTGGGAATACAGGGAAGAAGCGCCATCACCGTCGCCAGGTGCACCGTCAAATACAGATACAGCGTCGTCCAGGGAATCAGCAAGTGCCACATCATCAAGAAGGACCGAGAGCGATTCCACGATATGTGCTGCTACCGCCGGATCCGGTGTATGAGGATTGATGCTGATCACTGAGCACGCGGGCCTTATGCCCTTTTTATGGGGACCGCCTTTATGGGGACTGCTGCGGCGGGCCTGTCGCAATCCTCCGTCTGACGGAGTAACAACAACTGCCCTGCCGATTTTTTCATCGTGTGCTATCCGCATTGCCGGCGCAATACCATCATGCTGCGGGATGACGACGGCACTGGCAAAAGGGCCCAAAGCTTTTGAAATGGCTTCTTCCCAGCCTTCATCAATACGTATATATGCCGACAGGCGTCCCAGTGTTTCAATATCTTTATGCCGTTCCAGGCCGCCTGACGTATTGCGGGCCTGCAAAGTATCATCAAGCGCATCTGCCTTAGCCTGCAGCGAAATGATTTTTGACTCGATATCGCGATGGCCGCTCCGCGCCTGATCCAGCTCGTTACGGGCCTCCTCAGCCTTTTGCCGGGCGTTATCCAGCTCATCACGGGTCAGTTCCTCCGGGCCGTCATGTTTCAGCTGCAGTTCCTGTGCATGCTCCTGTTCCTGTGCCAGCTGCTTTTCCAGAGAGCCTTTCTGAGAAATGAGGTCAGCCCTGCGGTCAGCAGATGCCTGTTTCTGTGCCTCCTGGCGGGCCAGCATTTCACGGATCCGGGATACTCTGGCATCACGCTCCTGCGCACTTTTACGAAGCTGGGCGATCATCTGTCTGAGGGAAGCAAGCTGCTTTTCCGCGGCTGCCCGCTTCTCAGTCTCCCTGTCCAGCTGGAGGCGCACATCCTGCACGCGGGTTTCCTCTTCCTCTGCCTGGGACTCAAGCTCATCAGCACGCTTACGGAGGATATCAGGTTCGTCCCCCGATACGGGGGCAATACGGGACTGCCACGAACGTTCCCTCTCCTGGGCAAGGGCGCTGAGCGAAGCAAACCTTTCCTCTATCTGCGACATATCATGCCATGTCTGGTTAACAGCATCTATCGCAGGGCTGGACTTGCTTGCCAGCTCCTCTAAACGCTCTATTTCGACTTTAGTTTCAGTAAGTTCCTGCTGCCGGGCAGACAGCTGTGAACGGATCTGCGCAAGGTCACGGCGTATGCTGTCCCTCATCTGTATTATTTTCACCGCATCATCAGCATACAGCCTGCTTTTTGCATCCCGCAGTATTACCTGTATGCTGTCAGCCCTCCGCGACACCCTGGCCTGTCTGCGTAACGGTCCCAGCTGGCGCTGGATCTCCTGGAGCAGGTCATCAAGACGGTCAAGGTTTTCCTGGGTCGTCTGGAGTTTGCGCAGAGCCCGTTCCTTGCGCCTGCGGTGTTTGAGGATGCCCGCCGCTTCTTCGATGAATGCCCTGTTGTCAGCAGGGGTTGCACGCAGAATGGAATCAAGCCGGCCCTGCCCTACAACGACATGCATATGTGAGCCCAGCCCCGTATCGCTCAGAAGCTCCTGGATATCAAGGAGCCGCACGGGTGAACCGTTGATCGCATACTCCGAGCCGCCGTTTCGGAAGATCGTGCGGCTTATAGTGACTTCAGAATATTCAATATCCAGCGTGCCGTCAGAATTATCGATCGTCAGCGATACCTGCGCACGCCCAAGGGGCGGGCGTGACGAAGTCCCCGCAAAAATCACATCTTCCATTGATGTACCGCGAAGGGTTTTAACACCCTGCTCGCCCATTACCCAGGCAAGCGCATCAACTATATTCGATTTCCCGGAGCCATTAGGCCCGACAACTGCAGTAATGCCGGGTTCGAATCGGAGGGTAGTCATATTGGCGAATGACTTGAATCCTCTTATAGTCAGCTCTTTAACGTACATAAACTTTAATTATCCTCAAACATTCCTGTTTAATTATCCCCTTTACCGGGATCAGCCTGCCTGTTCCCGTGTCCGGGAACAGGGCCGTCAAAATCCGGTTCATAATAATCAATGTCCGTAAGACCGTCATGCATGACTTCCTGCAGATAGCCTGCAAGGGGATCTTCATCGCCTGCCCGCGAAGCAGATGAAGCGTTATGTGCATCATGCAGGGACACAGCATGTTCCAGCTGCTCTCCGGGCCTTTCTTCCAGCAGGGTACGGGCATCGCCTACAGTTACGAAACTGCCAAACACAAGTATTCCATGGCCATACCCCACACCCAGGTCATCATCGCTGTCTACCAGGTCAACAGCCTGCTGGATAGCATCAGGCAGGCTGTCCTGACGGATAACGCGGTCAGGGCCGAAGACACCGATGGCGATTGATTCCAGCTCATCAGCCGGCATAACTCGGGAACCCCACGAGTTCTGCGTGACTATAAGCTTTTCCAATATCGGCTCCATGATCCCCAGCACCGATTCCACGTCTTTATCCTTCATCATGGAAACGACGCCTATCAGCTGCCTGAAATCAAAGTTCTCCTCTATAGCATCACGGACAGCGCCCACTGCCTGGATATTATGCCCGCCGTCAAGAATGATTGTTGGCGATGAGCGGATGATCTCTACCCGCCCGGGGATCTTCACTGTCTGCAGCGCCTGGGAAACAACACCAGTATCCAGCTGTCCGGAGACCGGGATAACTGTTTCGGCGGCGGCAAGCGCTGCCACAGCATTATGTGCCTGGTACCGGCCAAATGCTGATATTGGGATATCGCGATATATCCCGTTACCGGTCTGGAGGGTAGCAAGCTGCCCGCCGACAGCAGGCATGCGTTCCACAACATTAATCTCCCGGCCGTCCCGCTGAACTGAAACCGCCCCTGCCCGTGCGGCAGCTTCTTCAATGACCGGCATAACAGACGTATGCTCCTGAGGCCCTACGATCACGGCTGACCCCTGCTTGATTATCCCTGCTTTTTCAGCAGCTATCTGTTCAACAGAATCCCCAAGCCACTGCATATGGTCCATATCAACAGGCCCGATAACTGCAGCATCAGCATCCAGGACATTAGTTGCATCCCAGGTCCCGCCCATACCAACTTCAACGATTGCCACATCGACCGGCGCATCCGCAAAAGCCCACACAGCCATAACAGTGAGGACCTCAAAAAAACTCATCCTGGGGCCGCCTGATTCAATGCTGCGCCGGTCTGCCATATCAATAAAATCTTTGACCTGGCAATAAAGGTCAACGAACTGTTCATCGCTGACATGCTGGCCATCAATAGAGATACGCTCTGTTACGCTCTGGATATGCGGCGATGTATACAACCCTGTCCGCAGGCCATATGCGCGGCACAGCGACTCCGCCATATAGGAGGTCGACCCTTTGCCGTTCGTCCCGGTAACATGGATGACCCTGAAAGATTTTTCAGGATGCCCAAGAAAATCCAGGACCATTGCCATACGGTCAAGTGACGGGTCAAAATCATGCTCTGGGGCGCGAGACATAATCTCCTGATATACTTCATGCAAAGCCATGCGGCCGCCCTGCGGAAACTCCTGCGACATAATCCCCGATTTTAAGCCAATAAGCGGACTAGATTATCGCCCTCTGTCCCTATAGTTGGGATATAACCTTATACACGTAACAGCTGGGGGGAACCATGACAGACAGCCAGAAAACAGAAGGCCAGCAGCATCCTGATGAAACAACGCTTGCAGGAGAATCTGCACAGACTGAGCGCAGCCATAACCGCACGCTGCGCCCTGAATCCACAGGTTTTGAAAAGTTCATGCTTACCGGGTGGGGTGAAGAAAACAGTGATATAAGGCCTCTGGATTCTTCCCGGTATACTCCTGCACGTCTCAGGGCCCTCGGCAGGAAGTTCGCTGGTGAGCGCCTTATCATCCCCGCGGGGCAGCCAAAAGTCCGCAATGATGACTGCGATTACGCTTTCCGCCCGGATTCAGCATTCGCCTATTATACAGGCCTTGGCCAGGATTATGAGGCCGGTGCCATACTCGTGCTTGAACCTGTGCCTTCAGTCCAAAACGGGAAGGATGCAGGTACAGAGGAGACCCATAACGCAACACTGTATGCCCATCCCCGGAGCGATCAGACGACTTCCGACTACTACCGTTCAGCTGCATACGGCGAATATTGGGTAGGCGCCCGTCCGGGGCTTAAAGGCCTGGAAACCATGACGGGGATACATACCGCGGATATAGCTGGTTTTGATGATGCTGTAGGCCGCAATGTTTCTGCTGGCGACGGAGGTATCCATGTACGTATTATCCGTAACGCAGACCCTGCCCTGACCGGTCAGATCGATGCCATGCGCGAAAAAAACGGATACGCTGATATCTCAGCAGTACTCAGCGATGACGATGCGCTTTACCAGGCAGCATCGGTCCAGCGCATGCTCAAGGATCCGTATGAGATCAGCGAAATGCGCAAGGCGATCGCAGCCACCAAAGACGGTTTCAGCCGTATGCTTTCCGCACTGCCGCAGGCGCTTGGCAGCAGCCGTGGCGAACGGATACTTGAAGGCCAGTTCAATGCGAATGCACGTGAGCAGGGCAATACCGAAGGGTACAGCACTATCGTTGCTTCCGGGGCACATGCCCCTACCCTCCACTGGATGCGCAACACGGGAAGCGTGGAATCAGGCGAGCTTCTGCTCATTGATGCCGGCGTTGAGGTTGACAGCCTGTACACTGCAGATATTACGCGGACTTTCCCCACTAACGGCCATTTTACTGATTTCCAGCGTAGCCTGTATCAGGTGGTGCTTGATGCGCAGCAGGCGGGGTTTGAAGCAGCGAAGCCTGGTGCCACTTATTCCGATATCCATAAAGCATGCATGCGTGTCCTGGCTGAAGCCCTTCATTCATGGGGTATCCTGCCGGTAAGCGTGGAAGAATCCCTGAGCCCTGAAGGCCAGCAGCATCGCAGATGGCATGCATGCGGGGTCGCTCATCATCTCGGGCTGGACGTGCATGACTGCTCCCAGGCACGGTATGAAGAGTATCAGGGTGCCCCGCTGGCCCCTGGAATGATTTTTACCATTGAACCGGGATTGTACTTCAAAGAGAATGATATGCTGGTGCCCCCTGAATTCCGCGGTGTTGGCATCCGTATCGAGGATGATGTCCTTATGACTGGAAACGGCCCGGAATGGCTGAGTATCGACATCCCTAAGCAGGCAGATGATGTAGAACAGTGGATGTCTGACTGCTCAGGCCTCCTTTCTGCCGATAACAGGTAACTAACAGTAACCGCCGGACGGCAATAATATAATTTATCCGTGCGGCATCGGAATCCGGCAGAAAGAGGATATATGACCAATGGTCCGGAAGGCCATGCAAAGAAACCCGTTATCATCAGTTTAGGCGAAGTCCTGTGGGATATCTTCCCGGAGGGCAAAACAGCCGGCGGTGCCCCCGTGAATTTTACATACCATGCCATTCAGAACGGCGCAGACGGATACTCCGTGAGTGCCCTGGGCAACGATGAGCTTGGCGATGAGCTGGAGACTACCGTCCGCACTGCCGGTATCCATTGCCTTTTTGAAAGGAACAGTTATCCTACCGGCACAGCCGGAGTAGCTGTTGAAGACAATGAAAATTCCTATACTATAACCGAAAACGCTGCGTGGGACCATCTGAAAATTACCGATGATATCCGGAAAGCCGTGGACATGGCTGACGGGATTGCATACGGGACATTAGCATCACGGAATGAAGAATCACGATCGGCAATAATGGAGCTCCTCGAAAGCGCCCCTCACAATGCTTTCAGGTTTTTTGACATCAACCTGAGAGGGGATTATTTTTCCCGTGACCTCATTGATCAGCTGCTTGGCACTGCTACATATTTCAAAATGAACGACAGTGAATGCGCTTTTCTCCGTTCCCTGTTCGGTATCGGAGGAAATGACGATGACGCCTGCCAATGGTTCTTCAGCCGTTATTCCGGGCTGGAATATGTGGCGCTTACAGCCGGGCGCAGGTTCTCCTGCATTACTGCACGCACCGGTGAAAGGTCATATATCAGGACCCCTCACATAAAGATGCTCAATGTCATAGGCTCCGGCGATGTATTCGACGGGGTCATGGCGGCTGAACTGCTTAAAGGGGCATCCATGCCTGAAGCACATCAGAAAGCAGTCAATACCGCTGCCTATGTGTGTACCCAGCGCAAAGCATGGCCGGCATATCCCGATGAGATACCCGACTACGTATCGTGGCAGCATCTGTGCCAGGACACCTGACTGGCAGCACATTGCAATAACCGGAAATGTTTGGGGTTACCCCATGCCCGGATGCGATAATATCAGAAAGATAAGGGCAAAACGTGGCCACGCCACAGCAATAGGGAAAAAGAAAAAGCCCCGGAACGTTAGTATTTCCAAGGCTTTCACATAGCTTATCAGAGTGGAGCCGCGGGGAATTGAACCCCGGTCCGGTAACCGTACCTGCAGTCTTCTACGTGCGTAGTCTGCTGGCCGTTATGGCTATTTATCTGCCTTTGCGCTGACGCAGACAACGCACAACAGGCATAGGCTCAATCAGATTTCCCTGAAATACCTTGAGCCTCAGTATCCCAGGTAAGCCTTCTTATGACGCCCTGCTTCCTCCCGAAGGCGAAAAGGAGAGGACGGAGCTGGAACTCGCTGTTTAATTCCTAGCGCGAAGCTTAGGCAGCAAGTGCAAACTCAGTGCGATTAGATTTAGCACTTAATTCCTGCAGGAGGACGTTAACGAGCGGACCCCTGCATTCTCGGCACGCTTCCCTGCAACGAACAGGTCACCGTCGAAACCGATCGACCCCATATTAACTTTTTCAGCCACATGCGTATACAACATAATACGTTGTTACTGTATTAAGAGCAACCAGAACAGTTTATGTGATATTCCCGGCTTTGTCGAATCACTGCGCAGACGGCGAGCCGGCGGATCCTGAGTTATCCGGTTTAATTACTGCATGGTCAGGGGCAGAAACATCAATAACACGGTTGGGGCTTTTATCTTCAGCAAGTTTTTCAAGGGTTTTTCGGACAATCGCTTTTTTGAAATCCATCTGTGACGAATTGCCCCAAATAATGGTATACCCGCTTTTCAGTACAGTCGTTACTGAATCCTGCGTCTCTGCTGTTACAGAGGTAATTTGCGACCGCAGGTCTTCAGGCAAAGCAGACAGGACTTTGAGTGCCTGTTTAACAGCGTTCTGTTTCAGCGCTGCAGTAAAGTCTGCAACTGTGATAACCGGTATGCCGTCAACTGAGGCTTTCTCTGCGGACATAGTACGCCCACGCGAATCAACCGCCTGCGTCTGCCCTGAATCCGTTTTCAGGACTGCGGCGGGTTTGGATGCCGATACTCTGACCTCTATGCCATGGGGAAAACGACGGCTGACTTTTGCCCCGGAAACGCCCGGTATTTTTGCCGCCTGATCATTGATAGCCTTTGTATCCAGCAGAAAGAGCGATCTTCCTGACTGCTTTTGGGCGATCTTCCTAATCTCCTGAGGCTGCACCCATTCATTTGTGCCTGTAACTGTAATGGAACCAGGCTGCAACGCCAGTACCGGGGAAAACAGGAGCGCCGCAATAATCCCGGAAACTGCAGCTACAACAGCAATAACAATGGCAATATCCCTGATGATTTTTTTCCTGCTGTTCTTCTCCCTTTCCTTATGCTTTCTCGTAAAATCGATAAGTTTGGGGCGTACAGATGCTTTCTGGCGGCCACTGCCGGCAGCAGCAGCGAGCTCTTCAACTGTATTGCGGGTACGCATCTGGCGGGGGTCTATGAACTGCCCCTGCCCGCTTTTAACGGTATCGCCGGCAGTCTTTTTACCTGCGCCCCTGTGTACCGGGGATTTCCCATCCCCCCGCCGGCCCGTGATATTGCGGGGCATGCGCTGCTGTGAGGATCGGCTTATATTGCTTTGTGCTGTACGTCCGCTGCCCTTCCTGCCGGCAGACGGACTTCCCCCTGTTTCGGGCTCATTTTTTTTAAAGGGTTCAAACATGGCTGCCCTGCTTTCCGTTCTGGGCACGGTGCCCGTTATGGCGCAGCTGCCCAAGTACAGTATTAGCAGCATCAGTAATGGAACCTGCCCCGACAGTAATGATGATATCTCCTGGCCTCGCCCTGTCCGCGGCGAAGCGGCCTGCAGTATCCATATCCGGGATACTGTACGCATCGGTATGTGACCCTGCCCGGCCAATACGTGAAACAACAGTGTCGGGGGAAATCCCCGGCCAGTCCTCCTGTTTCTCACGTGCCGGGAAAATATCCGTAACCACAACATCATCGGCAATGCTCAGGGCATCTGCAAACTGCTGCGCAAAAAAATGGGTACGGGAAAACAGATGGGGCTGGAATATCACATGGATCGCTGACTGCGGGAACCTGCGCCGCGCAGCATGGAGCAGAGCTTCTATTTCCGTCGGATGATGTGCATAATCATCAATAACCGTTACGCCATCTTCAGTACCGCGGATCTCAAACCGGCGTTTTGCGCCGTAAAACTCAAATGCGGCGCTGCATGCCTTCTGCGGATCCATGCCCATAAGTACGGCGCTGATAATAGCAGCAGCAGCATTGCGCGCATTATGGATACCCGGCACGCGCAGCTTAACATCAAACGTCTGTGTATCCCTTCCCCCATCTTTACCCCTGTACATCTCAGGGATCAGGCTGGAGGGGAATGTCAGAGAAAACCGTTCTGCCGCAGCAGAGAGGGCTTTGCTGCCGGTACGGTCATTCCTGCCACCTTCCTTTTCAGGAGTTTCATTTTCGTTGGTGATGAGGACGCGCAGGGCATAGGACCCTTTGAGGTCAATACCCTGCCGTGCCGTATACACAACACAGTGCCGGGATGCCTCTTCACCCATTGATGCCAGGACTGATAAAGCACCTTCATCATCACCGCACAGGACAACGTATTTCTGCGCATGGTGCGCATGCTCGGCGAATGCGGCCATAAAAGCATCTGCTGACCCATAATGGTCAAGATGGTCAGGTTCGACATTCGTGATCACTGCAATATAGGGATGATATTTTTCAAAGCTTCCGTCCGACTCATCAGCCTCAGCTACAAACGCCTCGCCCGTACCGGCATGCCCGCCGTCAATGCTTCCCCGGGGTGTACGGATCGAACCTCCCACAGCAAAACTGGGGTCTTTCAGATCCCCCTCGCCCTGCGCCGCCAGTATCTGTGCAAGCATTGCGCTGGTCGTTGTTTTCCCATGTGCTCCCGCAACAGTAACAGCATACCGGTGTTTCTGCATAAGGAGGGCAAGGATATCGCTCCGATGCAGAAGCAGCGCCCCGCATTCCCGGGCAGCAATGATTTCAGGGTTATCAGGCTTTATTGCGCTTGACCAGACTACTGTATCGGCATCATGTACATTCCCGGCTGACTGTCCGATATAAATACGGGCCCCGAGGGTTTTCAGGCGCTCTGTTTTAGTATTAGCCTCCCTGTCGGATCCTGACACATCCACACCGTTTTCCAGAAGCATCTCAGCAAGGACGCTCATGCCTGCGCCGCCGATACCAACAAAATGGGTTCTGCCGAGGTCTTCCACCGTAAACGCTGTGTAATCCACAGGCTGGCTTGCCGGATCTAAAATCATATATGCCATAGCTCCTCACATCCTGGATGTGCCTGATCTGTCTATTCCCTGCTGTCACCGCCCACACGGCTGATGCCTTTTACCAGTGTACCTGCAACATGGAAATCAGCACCGGGATACTTCCAATATGTGCTGCGCCATCACAGTTGCAGCATTGCGGACGCCGTAGCCCCATGATGCACGCGACATGCCGGCAAGACGGTCCCGGTCAGTGATAAGCCCAGGTATATGGGACTTTATCCATTCAGGATCAAGGTCTGCATCGTTGACGATATATCCGCCGCCGGCATCAGCCACCGGCTGGGCATTAAGCCTCTGCTCGCCGTTACCGACAGGAAGGGGGACATATACAGCAGGGACGCCCAGTGCAGACAGCTCGGCTACAGTCCCCGCCCCGGAGCGGCAGATTACCAGGTCTGCCGCGCAGAATGCAATATCCATCCTCTCCCAGTATTCAGCGGCGTGGTAATCGCCCGAAGACGCAGTGCCGCCGCCGTCACTGCCTGGCCCGGTACTGCTGAAACTAAGCCCTGCCAGATGCTGCCTGCCGGCATGGATGCTTACACTGTGCGCAACCGCAGCAAGCTTTCCTTTCCCGGTAAGATGGATCACCTGGGCACAGGCCAGAAGGCTTTCAGCGCTGTCCGAAACGGCAGTATTCAGGCTCACAGCGCCAAGGGACCCTCCGGTAACAAGGATAACCGGCTTATGCACATCCAGCCCAAGCTGCCGTTTTGCTTCCAGCCTCGTCCCCACCCGGTCCCTCTCAAGGCGTCCGGCAGCACGGGAAACAGATTCGCGCAAAGGAAGCCCTACACGCTGGATTATGGTTCCCCTGCCGCCTCTGAGGCCTGTATTGTCATATACGGTCCCGACGAAATCAGCCCACCGTGAACCCAGCTTATTCGCCATGCCGGCGCGGGCATTCTGTTCATGGATGATAAGCGGGAGCTTCAGGTAATGGGCAGCTGAATATGCAGGGGCGGCAGCGTACCCGCCAACTCCAACAACGATATCCGCACCATGCCGGGTAAGTATTTCCCGGACCCTGCGTTTCTCTGACAGCCATCGCACGGGAAATTTCAAAGCTGCGCTATCCGGCCTGCGGGGGAACGGGACCTTCTGTATAGTTTCCAGCTCAAAACCGGCCTCGGGCACTAGCCTGGATTCCAAACCTGCAGATGTTCCTATAACGCACACCTTCACAGACGGATCAAGCTTTTTCAGTTCTGAAGCCATGCTCAGAAGAGGGTTTACGTGCCCTGCGGTACCGCCGCCGGCGAAAACTACGCTTAAAGGTTTTGTCATATTCCGAGCATACCGCGCGCCCTGTAAACCTTATTCCCTGACGCTCCACCCAAACGGGCTCTGACCTGTTTTATACCCGCTTTGTTTTCTTCCTGCGTTTTTTATCACGGCCAAGCGATGCCCTTATTTCTTCCTGCCTGCGCGACAGGCCTATAACAATACCCATTGCCATCAGAGTAATGATCAGGGCGCTTCCCCCGGCAGAAATAAACGGCAGTGGGAGGCCTATAACCGGAAGTACCGAAGTAACGACCCCGATATTAACGAATGCCTGAAAAATGATCCATCCGGTGACGCATAGGATCACAGTCTGGGAATACGTATCATTGCTCCGGAGTGCAATATTAACCATGCACCATGCAAGTATGAGGAACAGGAGTATCACGAATACTGCACCGATGTAGCCCAGTTCTTCCCCAATGATGGCAAAAATAAAATCATTCTTCGCTTCCGGAAGGTAATTCCATTTTTCGCGTGAAGCCCCGAGCCCCAGGCCGGTCAGCCCTCCTGAGGACAGCGCATACTTTCCGTGGACGATCTGATAGCAGCCATCCTGCGAGGGGCCGCCCGGACATCCGCTGTAAACGGCCAGAAGCCGTTTGCGCCTGTTTTCATTGCCCAGCACAAAGAAATAGGAAACAGCCCCTCCGGCAATAATGAGCCCTCCAAAGAACAGCCCGAGGGGGAAACCGCCAACGTACAGGGCTACCAATGCTATGACGGCAATAATAAGCCCTGTCCCCAGGTCTTTCCCGGCGAAAACAAGGATGAAGGAAATAAGGAATGTCACCAGTGCAGGCCAGTATGCCAAAGCCCTCTGCACCAGAGTAGTCTTACCTTCAGCACGCCTGGAAGCTGAGGCGACAGTCAAAGGCATCCACAGGCATAATGCCAGCTTCATGATTTCTGCCGGCTGGAACTGTGTGCCTGCGATAACAAGCCATCCGGTATTGCCGTTAACTGTTTTTCCCAGAGAGGTAAGGGTGAGGGCCTGCAGTACCCACGATCCCAGGAGTATGAACAGGCTGGTATACCGGATAAGGTTAGATACCGCATCAGAGAAATGGACAAGACCGACCCCTGCCAGAAGGCCTATCACAGCGAACAGCAGCTGGCGCGAAGCATCGCGCCATGAACTGAATCCGGCTGATACCAGGTTGACGCTTGAGCTTGAGAACACCATGATAATGCCCAGTACTGTCAGCGCGCCGGCAACTAAGATCATGCCGTTGTAGCAGAATACCGGGTTAAAAATACTGCGCCATCCGCTGTAATCCGCATTTTTCCTGCCAGGCCTGCCCGCACGCCCCTCAGCGGGACCGCCTTCGATATATGAGCCCTGTGTTACCAATTCGACTGCTTTATCAAGCCCTCTGAGCTGAGGGTCAGACTTGAGTTTTTTACTGTACCGTGCCATCATTCCGCCTCCTGTCCCGTATCCTGTTTTGCCTTTACCCATTCTTTCGCACACACAGCAAACTTGTCCCCGCGGTCAGCATACGACGCGAACTGGTCCATTGACGCGCAGGCCGGCGCAAGCAGCACGGCATCCCCCGGCTGTGCATACCGTCCGGCAGCATCAACAGCCCTTTTCATGACCGTTGTATTGTCGGACGGGTCAATAAGCGTATACGGGATATCGGGGGCGTATTTCTTCAGGGCTTCAAGGATATATGCCTGGTCTTTGCCGATAACGACAACCGATGTCATAACATGGCTCTGGCTGCGGACCAGATCATCAAAATGGGCGCCCTTTGTAAGGCCCCCTGCGATCCAGACCACAGACCTGTCCGGGAAGCTGCTTAGCGATGCTGCCGCAGCATGGGCATTAGTCGCCTTGGAATCATCAATAAAGCGGATCGCAGGCTGCCCCGGTCCAGGTATATATGAAGCAACTTTGACAATGCGATGCCCTCCGGGAGCAAAACCGGCAAGCGCATGGGCGGCGTCCTGCAGATCAGCCCCCATGCCTGCTGCCAGGCAGAAAGCACATAGTGCATCAGCAAGAAGATGGGGATAGACTGTGCCATCGGGTTCACACAGATGCGGGAAATCAGTGAGCGGCGCTATCCTTGCAGGCACCGGCCCTGACGGATGGCGGCGATCCGTTATCCATCCTTCTTCAACACCGATCTGTCCTTCAGCAGGGGGCTTGAGCGTAAAACCGATACGTTCGCAGCCCTCACGCAGGACCGTACTGTGCGCTATATGGGTGACACGCGCATCATCCGCGTTATAGACAAGCGCATCTGTGACATTACTGTATATCCTGGCCTTATCCGCAACATACCTGTCAAAACCGCCGTGCCAGTCAAGATGGTCCTGCGCGAGATTCGTTATCGCAGCCGCGGCCAGCCGGATGCTGTACGTGTAATGGAGCTGGAATGAGCTCAGCTCCACAACAAGCATACGGTTATCTTTATCAACAGCGGCCTGCGATACAGGCGTACCGATATTGCCGACAGCGGGGGCGGAAAAACCATTGGCACGCATGATTTCGGATGTCATCTCCGTAGTTGATGTTTTCCCGTTTGTCCCGGTGATCCCTATCCACTGCGCCCGGGAACCTGTCCCGCTGCTATCTGAACTGATCTGCCATGCAAACTCGACTTCAGAAATAACAGGGATATTATTCCGGGCAGCGCACATCAGGAAATCGCTGTACGGCGAGAACCCAGGAGATGTCACTATGCAGCCTACAGTATCCCACTTGAAGCTGCTGCTGAGGGCATCTGCGAATGTATATGCCGCCGGCTTCCTGTCGTCTACAGTTATGTGAGGTATCCTGCGGCCGGTAAGGATGGAATCAACGCTGGAACCGCCTACACCAAGACCGGCAACCATTATAGCAAGGCCTTTGTTTATGCATTCAGCAACAGTATGCAGTTCCTCAGTCATCATTCCTTCTTAGTTTCCGTATATTATCTGTCCCGCTGCGGCCTATAGAAGGCCCGATTTCAAAACCCAGTCGCCGTAGAAGAGGATGACCCCTATCAATACAAATATCATTTCAGCCATCCAGAACCTTACGACTACTTTAGTTTCTGTCCAGCCTTCCAGCTCAAAATGATGATGTATCGGCGCCATTTTGAATACCCGCTTATGCGTCGCTTTAAAGAAACTGACCTGTATAATGTCTGACAGGGTCTCCACAACGAAAAGCCCGCCAATAATAACCGCCAGGACCTCTGTATGGGTAGCGACGGATAAAGCGGCGAAAAGCCCGCCGAGTGCAAGGGATCCGGTATCGCCCATAAATATTTCTGCGGGATTCGTGTTATACCATAGAAAGCCAAAACATGCGGCAATGGCGCATATCGCAATAATGGCGAGGTCCTGGGGGTCGGCAACTGTATACGCCATCCCGCCCGGGTGGAAAGCAAGGCGCCCGAAACCATTAAGATGCATCCCGCTGTGGTGGTAGCTCTGCCAGAATGCAACCATGGCATACCCGAGGAATGCGATCATTGAACTTCCTGCACACAGGCCATCCAAACCGTCCGTCAGGTTAAAAGCATTGGTCCACGCAGTCATCAGGAAATTTACCCAGATCACAAAAAGCACTATGGCGGCAACAGTACCCAGCTTATTAAAATCAATGATCATATTCTCATTGAATGTGATACCCGGATGTGCGGCAGGGCCTGTTTCAGGCGATGTTGCAACAAGGGAAAGGACTGCATATAACGTGGCAAAAATGGACTGGCCTATAAACTTCGCATGGACGCTCAGCCCTTCATTCTGCTTTTTTGACACCTTGGCAAAGTCATCAATAAACCCGAGGAAGCCCATAGACAGCATTGCAAACAGCACAAGCAAGGCAGGTACAGAGAACCTGGTCCCGAAAGCTGCGAACCTGTATAATGCCGATGCCAGCCAGCCCAGGACTACAGACAGGATGATCACAATGCCGCCCATTGTGGGTGTACCGCGTTTGACCTGATGGCTCTTAGGGCCGTCCTGCCGTATATACTGGCCGTAATGCATCTTTTCAACGACCCGGATAAGGATCGGGGTACCGGCGAAAATAACAATAAGAGAGACGACCAGGCCTATTATAAGGGCGATCATTATTTATTCCTCCCCTGTGCAGTCCACATATCTGCAAGCCCCTGCAGACCTGATGCGTGGGATCCTTTGAGCAGGACAACAGTGTGCGGATGGCTGGCAGCAAGCGATGAGACCAGCTGCGCAGCATCAGCCGCAGACTCGGCCCAGTAGACCGGTGCGGAAACCTGGCCTTCCTTTCCATGGTATCCCTGCGCTGCACCGTCAGCCAGGTAATGGGCTAAAGCGTCAAGAGCCGGATCCCTCTCATTCCCCACAGCAACAATAGCATCAGCGTGTTCTGCCGCGTACCGGCCAATGTCCTTATGCAGCCCTTCTTCACCTGGACCGAGTTCGAGCATCGGCCCTAAAACAGCCACGCGATAAGGCTGGGCAGCGGCATCCGCATCCCTGTTCCATTGCGCAAGGCCGTTAAGCCCCGCTTCCATAGAATCAGGGTTGGCATTGAACGAATCATCGATCAGGGTAAACTGCGTATTCCGGCTGCCGGAGATATCCGGGCTGCCGGCATTTATCTCGCTGATGCTCATGCGATGCGGGCTTCTCAGGACCTGCCCCCCAAGTATCCGGGCAATCTCCTGCACCGGGATACCAACACGGTATGCGACGCAGGAAGCTGCTAAAGCATTATAAATATTATGTTCTCCGGGTATCCCGAGCCGGACGGTGTAAGGCCTGCTGTCGGGCAGGTGAAGGTCAAAAACAGGATAGTCATAATGGCCTACAGAAATATTGTCAGCATAAACAGCGACAGCCTTTTTACCGCCGGACCCGCTGCTGCAGGCATCTGGGAAACTGTGATCCCTGTCTTTGATACCGAACCAGATGATAGTGCCGGATGCTGCAGAGCCGGCCATAAGCCGTATATTATCATCATCTGCATTGAGGATGGCAGTCCCATCTGCTGAAAGCGCCTGGACAAGTTCGCTTTTAGCTTTCCGTATATTGTCTACAGAACCAAACCCGCCAAGATGGGCCACCCCGACTTTAAGCTCAACCGCAATATCGGGAGGAACTATATGCGTCAGATAGGCTATCTCCCCCAACGCTGAAGCCCCCATCTCAGCTATAAGGAACCGTGTATCCCTATCAACTTCAAGAGCTGTGTACGGCAACCCGATCTCATTATTGAACGACCCTTGGGGAGCTACCGTCGGCCCGGCTGAGGAAAGCAGAGAGTATGCAATATCCTTTGTCGTCGTTTTCCCTACCGAACCTGTAATGCCTATAACAGTAAAAGGGGTACCACCCTGTACGGCCAGTTCCCTGCGCCTGGCAATATTGTACCTGGCAAGGCTTCCCAATGCTTTGACAGTATTGCTGACAACGATCTGCGGGATATCTGCATTTTCTACTGCATGCTCGACTACGGCAGCCACTGCCCCGTCCGCACCGATCTGACGGACAAAATCATGGCCGTCACTGCGCTCCCCCCTGATTGCGATAAAAAGCGAACCGGGCCGGACCTTCCTTGAATCCATAACGACTTTGGAAACATTATGCGCATGGCCATTATGCCCTGCTGTATCCGGGTAGATGATCCGCCCGCAGACTTCCCGGGCACACTGCTCAATAGAAGTTACGATCATGAGTTGCCCTCCTGCCGCCTGTTGATCTCCTGAGCCAGCAGCAAAGCACTGCGTACATTATTTTTCCTGACCCCTGCGCTCATCGCCATAGCTGCAGCCAGATACAGCTCATACTCATGCCGGATATCAGCAGTTTCTACAATGCTCTGCACAACCTGGCGCGCAGCATCGGTAGGCGCTACACAATGCGTATCATCATTGATGATCGCTCCGAAATCTTTAACGGAACGCCTGAGCTGGGGTTTCAATGCCCCGATCTCAGGATTGTCCCCGCTCCTGCGGTAACTGGGTATCCACCGCGACCATGTCCGCTTTGAAGCCTGCGGGCTGCCGGCACCGGCCCCCTGTACAGCAGCTGCTCCGGTACCGTCAGAAGACGGTCCGGCGGCAGTACCCACATCAGTATTACCGCCCTGGATGCCCGCTGTCTCCTGCTCAGCCGTCCCGTCATCCTGCACAGCTTCGCCTGATTCCCCTACCCGGTCCGTGTCCGGCAAAGGATCCGCCATCGTACGTGACTGTGTGCGCCCGCATACATCAAGCCCTACCTGGCTTAAGGCACCCCGCTTAAATGTTCTGTCATTGATCGTAAGGACAACCGTATTGACCCCATCCTCCAGCATCTGGGACAGGATCATCTCAGTATCTATGGGGTTCAGCGGATATGTGCATGTAAGCTCGCGTTCCAGTGAGAACGACCTTCTCGAATCAATAACCCCTATAGGGTTGCCAAGCAGATGCAGAAGCTGCGCAAGGCTGTCCGATGCATATGTTGCCTGGGACCCGACAACACCAAAAGTAGCCAGCGTATCTGTAGGCCTGCCGGCAAGCATATAGGCGAGCCTCCCTAAATCGAACTGGTTAAGGTCGCCGAACAGTACCGGTACCGTTGCGGCAGACTGCAGCTCCTTCTGGGAAATAACCTTTGATACGCTGCTGGGGAACAGTATGCAGTATGCGCCCTGTGCCTGCGCGTTACGGATCTCAGCCGGTATATCGCCATCCCCGTGGCCAAGGTAGAGGCCTCCCGGACTGGCAGCTGCGGTATCGTCCGTCAGGGAAGTAATAGTTATATCGCGCCCGTAAGGGAAAGTGCTGGTCACCTTGAACTGGTGCATCAGATCTTCAAGCGTATAATGCCCGGATATGTTACCGGTCAGGAAGCTCATGCCAATCTCCTTATTTTCAGGCTGCCTGCAGTCACAGCGACAGGGCTGATATATGGTTTGCTGCCAGTACCCATTATGTATAACAGCCAATCCCTACCATGTAGTACTTATAGCATTTTCGCGCGGCCTGGACTGCGGGACTTTATACTTCTGCATAAGGAATTCACCAATCTTGTTGATGACGGGACCGGTAGCAATGCCGCCGTGTGAGGACGGGTTCATATACATGACTGTTATAACAAAGCGCGGGCTGTCAGCGGGGATCACGACGGAAGTATCGCCAACTGTTTTTGTCAGGGCACGGCCGCCGCCGGAAACTTCGGCAGTACCTGTTTTACCGGCAAGCCGGTATCCGTCAACTTTAATGACCCTGCCGTATTCTTCAGTCATTACGGATTCCATCATATCCATCATGTCAGAAGCGACTGAAGGGCTTACTACACGGGTGCTGTCCACAGGCCTGGGGGTAGTATCCTTCCCATCCTTGTCCGTCGATTTGTCAATAATGGACTGCCCGACCCTGACCCCCCCGTTGGCAAGCGTTGCTACAATATTTGACAGCTGGAGGGCATTCACAGTATAGCCCTGCCCAAACAGGACGGTCTGGTTTGTACGGATCCCCCACTTATCAGGTGTCGGCAGGCTTCCGCTTGAAATACCGGGATAATTGATGCCTGTACTCTGCCCAATGCCGAATTTCTTGAGGTAATCGTAACGGTTAGCAGTAGAAAGCTTATCTGAGGCCATGATCATACCAACGTTGGAAGATTCATTAAGGATACCTGCCAACGTAAGCTGTTCGACCCCATGGCTCTCCACATCCTTATACTGCTGACCGTCAACTGTGATCACGCCAGGCACGCTGAACCGGTCAGACCCTTTATGCAGCCCAAGCTGAAGGAGCCCGGATGCAGAAATAAGCTTCCCTACAGACCCCGGTTCAAATGTTGCGGTCATCGCCCTTGAACCATGGAGTATTGCCTGCGGGCTGCCGGCTTTATAATTCCCTGTATCTGCAACAGCAAGTATTTTCCCGGTTTTCACATCCTGGACAACAGCAACGCCCCATTCCGCGCCAACTTCGCCGATACGTTCATTAAGCGCTTTCTCGACGAGCCACTGGACATCCCTGTCAATGGTGAGCCTTACCGTACCGCCATTTTTGGCCGGCACGATCACTGTTTCCGTACCGGGTATCCGCTGTCCGTTCCCGCCGTGCTCATAGACCTGCTGCCCATCCTGGCCGGCAAGGGAACTCTGCTCCATGCTCTCGATCCCCGCAACACCGTTATTCTCCGAGTTGACTCCGCCAAGAAGGCTTCCTGCTACAGTGTCGCCGGAATATGTACGTTTCACTGTAAGGGTGGAACCGATAACACCGGACAGATGGAGTTTGTCGATCGCCCTTTTCGTAGCAGGCGCTACATCACGTTTCAGGACTATATATGAGTTGCCGCCTGCAAGCTTTGCACCAAGCTCCATTGTATTCATACCGATCACAGGGGCAAGTATTCTGGCAGCAGCGGAGGGGCCCGACCCCGGGACATCTCTGCCATTGACCGAATGGCAGACGCTTTTATTATTTCCGGTACATTTTATTGGCTGGAAATTGCGGGCGCCTTTCTGATCCGCATAGATCGTATACCGCTGCTCGCTTTGGGCCAGGACAGCGCCATTAGCATCAGTGATGGTGCCGCGCATTGCCGGGACGATATTCTCGACCCTGCGGGCTGCCGCTGCCTCACGTGCAATCGATGCCCCCTGTGCCAGCTGGACAACTGTCAGCTGTACGATCAGGCCAATAATAAGAAGTATAATAAGGATGAACAGCCCGAGGGTGCGCCGGCGGAATACCCTGCTGTAAGAAAGGTCATGGGTGTCAGGGAACAAACGGGAAAGCCATCGTCCGGCACTCCCGGATGCCGGACCGTCATGGTTCCGTGAATGGCTGCTGCCGGACGGATCCCCTTTCCATGACGGATTGCTTCTTGCTGCAGGCACCTTATTCACCACCCTACTATTGTACGCATGCGGAGGATACAGACAGACAGGCGTCTGCCGGCCACCGGCTATATTGTATTTTTACTGGCCGGTACCGCTCATATCAACAGTTACGGAGTTATTGGAAGTAGTCATGCCCAGTTTCTGGGCACGGTCCGGAAGGCTTGACTGCAGCTTGTCCAGCTGGGCCTGCTCCTGTTCCACATCCTGGCTGAGGAGTGTTACTTTCTGCTGGGTCTGTGCCACTTCAAAAGAGTTCTCAACAAGCATTACGCGCATGCCCAGCACACCCAGAAAGCTTATTGCGGCAACCGTTGCTACGGCGATCCACTGCGCCATACGTGCAGTGATATGCCGCTGCAGCCATGATGCTGCTGCCGGCTGTGCCGCACGGATGCGTGCATGCTCCGTGCTGCTGTGCGAGATCACCCGCAGTTGGGGACGGGAAGCCTCAGAACGTGCTGTACGTGCTTCCATACGTACCCTGCGCGCTTGTGCTGCCATGATATTCTCCTTAATTTTCCTTGATTTTCTTCTTGTGCCTTGTACTCTGTGCTGTTATACGCCGTTATGTCTGATTGCTGAGGGAACCTTTGCCCCATCGCTTTTTCCATCGGCTAGGGAGCTCCCGGATAAGTTCTACTGCCCTCAATCTCACAGAAGAAGAGCGGGGATTGCGCTGTATTTCGTCTGCATCAGCCTTGGCTGCTCCATGCGTAAGGTCCTTAAAAAACGGCCGCGCGCTATCCGGGACAACGGGGAGCCTGTCCGGAACATCAGCATGGAGCCCCTGTGCCATAAAACTTTTAACGGCTTTATCCTCAAGCGAGTGGTAAGACTCAACAACGATCCTTCCGCCCCTGTTCAGATGCGTGGCAAGCTGCGGGAGTGTCCGTGCGAGTTTGTCCAGTTCGCCGTTTACTTCAATACGCAGGGCCTGGAAAACCCTCTTAGCAGGATTTCCGGCAGCGCGGTGGGCGCGCGGGACGGAATCGTCTATAAGCCTGCTGAGCTGACCGGTCGTTATGATATCGCCGTTTTTCCCGCGATACTGCACAATTCTCGCTGCAATCAGAGAGCTGTAGCGCTCCTGCCCATAATCCCTGAATATCCGGGTGAGCGCATCCTGCGGGTATTGGGCCAGGATATCTTTCGCAGTAAGCGTCTGCGAAGTATCCATACGCATATCCAGAGGGGCATCATGGGAATAGGAGAATCCGCGTGCATCCTCGTCAATCTGCAGGCTCGACAGCCCAAGATCCATGAATGCTGCATCAATATGGCTGATCCCAAGCTGCGCCAGGGCGCCGGAAACTTCATCAAAAGCCGCATGCACAGGAATGAAGCGGCCGGCAAGGCCGAGGCTTTCCATCCGCTGGGATGCAAGGTCAAGCGCCTGCCTGTCGCGGTCTATGCCGATAAGCTGCGCGCCAGTATTCGCCTGAAGGAAGGCTGATGCGTGGCCTGCGAGGCCGAGCGTGCAGTCAACGATCACCGGTGACCCTGTACCGGGCAGCCCGCCGCATACAAGGCCGACGCATTTATCAAGCAGTACAGGGGTGTGGATCGAAGCTATATCCTTCATGAGAAATTTACCTCCGGAAGGACATCATCGGTTATATCGCTGTATCCGTCTTCCTGCCCCTTGAGATATTCATCCCAATCCTCACGGTTCCAGATTTCCGCACGGGTGCCTACGCCAATGACAACAATATCTTTCTCGATATGCGCATATTCCCGGAGCATTGGGGGCAAGGTCACACGCCCCTGCTTATCCGGTTCCTGGTCAACTGCGCCTGAGAGGAATACCCGCAAATAGTTCCGGGCGGCTTTATTGCTCAGTGAAGTGTGCTGTATCTGTGCCGCAATGCGCCGGAACTCTGCAAATGGAAGAAGATAGATGCACCGTTCCTGCCCGCGGGCCAGGACGCAGCCGCTGCCCAGCTGGCTGCGGAACTTTGCAGGAAGCGCAACACGGCCTTTTACATCAATTTTCGGATTATACGTCCCGAGAAGGAGTGCCGGGAAATCTGATCCCTGCTGCTCCGGCTGATCCTTGCCGGCAGTCCCCTGCGCATTATTTGAGGCCATTTCATTGCTGAAACCCGCACTGCTGCCGCCTGATCCGCGACTTGTACCGTGCGTTCCACGCATATCTGACCTCCAATCACTCCCCACTTTACCCCATTTTTCTCCACTTTCCCCCACATTTTAGAAATTTGTCGTATTTTTTGAGTCTCCGGCATAAACCTTCACGCTTCGATCACATAAATTACGTACAGATACATTCCAGATCAATCTGATTAAATATGCCGTAAACTATGATCATTTGCATAGGAATGTATATCAGGATTCGGAGGGGATGCTGGAATTCTATTGAGCTTACGGCTCCGTATTTTTCTGCTTTTATACCCGCAACGCAGAATATAGAGCCTGCCGAGCAGGGCGTTATGCAAATCCGGGAGCCCTGCATCTGCGCCTTTTCTGTACCTGCACCCGACTTGCAGCAGCATTACTCCGCATACTGTTTGTAGCAGTGTAAGAGTAAACTATCTTATGATTTTTTACGGCTTTTACACAAGGGAAATCGACTGTGACCGAGTATTCGCGACAGATTCAGGAAGAGCAAAAAGTTGTTAACCATGCTTATAAAAGGCTGGATGATCTGCGTGCACAAATACGGGAGCGGTTAGATTCCGTACGCGCCCGAGGAGGGCATGGCTCCCCTACACAGCGGTCTGAACGCGATTCGTTTGCAGTCATGTATGAAGACAGGCTTATGCAGCTGCGTTCCGTAGAAGACCGCCTTGTATTCGGGCGGATAGACGACAATGCCGGCAACAGGCACCATATTGGGCGTATCGGGCTTTCCGACGAAAGCCACGATCCTATCCTCACTGACTGGAGGGCAGAGGCCGCGCGCCCTTTCTACGAAGCAACGCCTGAGCACCACGGGGATACAGCACTGCGCCGCCATATCACGCTCAGCATGCGCACCGTTACGGCACTTGAAAATGAAATACTTGACGCACATTCCGACCAGGTGGCACAGGCCCGTGAGCATGGCACACTTACCGGCGAAGGTGCCCTGCTGGCTTCACTCAGTTCACGCCGCACAGGGAAAATGACAGACATCGTAGCAACGATCCAGGCAGAGCAGGACCGTATTATCCGTTCACGGATAGATCAGGCCGTTGTTGTCCAGGGCGGTCCGGGGACCGGGAAAACTGCGGTTGCCCTGCACCGTGCTGCTTATCTCCTCTATACGCACAGAAGGGTGCTCCGCAATTCCGGAGTACTTATTATAGGCCCAGGACAGGCATTCCTGCACTATATCGACCAGGTGCTGCCTTCATTGGGCGAGACAGGTGTCATAAGCCGGACCATAGACACCCTCATCCCAGGGATCAGCGCCGAAGCTGAAGATACCCCTTATGCCGCAGCCCTTAAAGGCAGCCGCCGCATGGCAGATATGCTCAGGAATGCGATTGCGGCACGTATCCGCATACCGCGGGACCTGCCGGTTATCCCTGTCAATGGTATAAAAGTCCCCCTGCTCGCTACAGATATTGAACAGTCGCAGCGCAACGCCCGCAGCAGCAGGAAACCGCATAACCAGGCACGCGACGTATTCGTCAATTCCATGCTTGGCCTTATGGTTCGCCGCTATGCTGACCAGCTTGATTACGTCCCCGACCAGGACGAACTGGATAACGCACGCATTACCCTGAGGATGAGCAGCAGCGTACGGAAAACCCTGAATACGGCATGGCTCCCCATGTCCGCACAGTGGCTGGTCAGCGATATTTTCTCAAAACCGCACAGGATGAGGCAGTTTGCACCATGGCTGAAAGAGGAGGATATCCAGCTCCTTCTCCGTCCCAAAGGTTCCCCTTTTACACGGTCCGACGTGCCCATACTTGACGAAGCGATGGATATGCTCGGACCGGATCCGCATGAGGCTGCACGCCGCGCAGTACAGGATGCTGACCGCAGGCGCGAAGAAGAATACGCCCGCCAATCCATGCAGCTCGCCGGCGTTGACCCTTCTCTGGTCGATACTAAAAGCCTCATCACTGCAATGACAGGCGGGGATGATGCAACGCTTGCTTCCCGGGCAGGCAATGACAGGGAGTGGGCATACGGCCATATTGTTATAGATGAGGCGCAGGAGCTGACCCCCATGGACTGGCGTATGCTTATACGCCGCTGCCCATCAAGGTCATTTACTATTGTCGGCGACGTAGCACAGACATCTGCAATCGCAGGGACCCGTTCATGGTCCCGTACCCTTGACCCCCTTTTCGGCCCGGACGGCTGGGAGCTTGATGAGCTGACAGTTGATTACCGCAATCCGAAGGAAGTATGCGATCTGTCATCAGGATTCGCGCGCAGTGAAGGGCTCCACGTTTCAACGGTCAGCGCTGCGCGCACTGTACCGGATTCGGTAGTGCGCGTACCCCTGCCATCCGGCTCCCGTAACGGTACGGCACAGGCAGGGTTTTTCGATGCAGTCAGCCGGAATGCAGTTGATATGATATGCCGGTATGTTTCCCGTGACGGCAGCGGCAGGATAGCAGTTATCTGTGATGCCGAAATAAAGGACGCCGTGAATAAATCATTGCGTATCGCTATGCGCATGGACAGCCGGATCAGCGATGCAGAATTCACACGCCTTACATCCCAGCCGTTATGGGATGCCCAGGTAAACGTCTGCACCCCTGCCGAAGTCAAAGGCCTGGAATACGACACAGTTATCCTGGCCAGGCCCGGGCTCATTATGGAGAATGCTGCTTCACGCGCTGTTGCAGCGTCAGACCTGTATGTTGCGATGACGCGTCCGACTCAGAAGCTGGTTATTATTGAATCTGAAGATGACAAGGAGGTTATTGACCTTTAACGCTGCCTTCACCGGGTTTATGCAGGCGTATATCATCTATCTCCGCCTCATAATCAGCCATGGAGTTAAAATGCTTGTAAACGCTTGCAAACCGCAGGTATGCAACGTCATCGAGATCCCTTAAAGGCTGGAGGATAGCTTTCCCTACCTCCTCCGACCGTATTTCAGCCTGCCCCTTTGCGCGGAGGTCTTCTTCGACTTTTTGTCCCAGCCGGTTGAGGTCTTCCTCGCTGATTGCACGTCCGCGGCAGGCCCGGCTTACGCCTGAGATCACCTTCTTACGGTCGAAAGGTTCCGTGACTCCTGAACGTTTGACAACAGACAGCACTATTGATTCCTGGGTCGTAAAACGTTTATGGCAGGCAAGGCACTCCCTGCGGCGTCTGATTGCATAACCGTCTTCGCTGACACGGGTATCCAGGACTTTAGTATTCTCACTCTGGCAAAAAGGACAATGCATACTTTCACCCTAACGCCAGGCATACCTATTTATTATTGTATACAGGCAAACACCGTAGTTTCGCGTATCTTATTAATACCGGATATCTGTTAATGCTTAGGGACGATAATACGCTGCCCCGGTGTGAGGTCTGCAGAGTCCAGATGGTTAAGCTTCATCAGATACGTAACATAATCGTTTACATTATCACCAGGCTTCATACCTATCTGTGCATACTTCCACAGGGTATCGCCGGAACCGACAACATAACTCTGGACTTCCATAGGGGCAGTCGATTCGATCTGCGCCTGCGCCTGTACCGGCCTCATAAACATAAAGCCCGCAGCTGCAACAGCAGCGACAATCATACCGGCAACTGATGCTGAGAATACTGTCAGCCTGGGCACTGCCTTCCGGGCCGCGGAAGGACGTACCATACGCACAGCTGAGGGGGCTTTCCCCGTCACAGATACAGGGGATGTTGCCCGTTTTGCCATAACTCCAGCCATCAGAACTCCTTTTGTGATCCTAATCTATTCATTAATGTTTCGAACATCTGTTCTAATTATCGCACATATGTTCGACTCCGTCAACGCCCTTTTCGAACATCTGTTTGCTTTTACAAAGATTTCACGCTATACTTATGTGTAATGACCAATCTGTATGTTTGATTTAAGGATAATGAATGAGCACCGTGCCCTTCTCAGCAGATAACGCAATAGCGGCGAATGCCGGAGCCGATGAAGCCGACAGGCTTGGTATCACTGTACGCCAGCTGCAGATACTCCGTGCAATAGAACATTACAGCAATGCCGAAGGCTATATCCCATCATTCCGTGAGATCGCAGAACTTGTAGGGCTTAAAAGCACTTCTTCCGTAAAACACCAGCTGGATACACTGGAGAAAAAGGGGTTCATCCGTATGGGCGCCAATAAGGGACGCGCTATCGAACTCATTGCCCGCAATGAAGCGGATTCAATCCCGGAAGCGGAAATTCCCGATATCGAGACCTCCGATCCTGATATAAATCAGCATAAAACCGAAAATGGCACATCTTCCTATGGCCGCGCTGAGATATACCCCTTCCCGTCCCAGCATGCAAGCGAGTCTATTGCGCAATCGCATGATGTCCCGTTAGTCGGACGTATTGCGGCCGGTACACCCATCACAGCTGAGCAGCATATTGATGACGTTATGCGACTGCCCGAGCGGCTTACCGGTGACGGTACCCTGTTTATGCTTGAAGTCCATGGCGATTCCATGGTGGACGCAGCCATCTGCGACGGCGATTTCGTTGTTATCCGCGAACAGCATACTGCAGAGAACGGTGATATCGTTGCCGCCCTTCTTGATGACGAAGCTACTGTCAAAACCTTCAGGAAAGACAAAACAGGGCATATCTGGCTGATGCCCCACAACCCGAGTTACTCACCTATTGACGGTACATACGCCACAATAATGGGGAAGGTCGTTACAGTCCTGCGGAAAATCTGACAGGGCAAAAACAAGCAGTGCGCAGACATGCCTGCCCTAGTAGTCAATATTGCCGTAAGCCTGTGCAGTAAGCTCTTTGCGCCATGCCTCAATAGCTACGACTTTGTTAAGAAGGGAAACCTTTTCTTCTCCTTCAAGCAGTTTAGCCATTTTCCGTTTCATCCTGGCGATCGCCCTCAAGGCATCAGCATCCAGCAGTCTCGTAAGGAGCTGCCCGGCAAATTTGATTTCGATTTCAGTAGCATCCCGGAGCTGCACTGATTCGCCGCCGGGACGGGCGGTATCGCCGGCATTATTGAGAGCAGCGGGGCTATTCTCATCTGCAGATGGTGAACGCCCTTTTGCCGATAAAGGCAAAGGCTGTACAGCCAGCTCGCTGATCACCTGTTCCATCATGGGGCCGCAGGCCTTAGTAAGATTATGTATCCATAGCCCCTGAGGCATATCGCGCTCGGGCAGCCCCCCGGCAACCTGCAGGCCGTTATACAGAGTACGGAAAACCGGTGTCAGGAAACACCTTTCACTCAGCCGCCCATACAGGTCCTTGTTTGGCGCAGCCAGCATCGACAGCGGAGACTGGATAAGGATGGCAAAAAACTGCTGCTCGGTGCTGAAGACAACATCATCCACACGGTAATACGACTGATTCACAATATTCTGATGTTCAAGCTGCCGGCGCTGGAAAGGCTGGGCGTAATCAGGCTCCCGGACCGGCCCGGAGCCGTGATCCCTGTGTTCAGAAGAAAGAAACGCATCAGCGGAACGGATACCGAGCCGCCTGCGCTGCATGTTTACCTCGCTCCGCATCCTCTGGATATCAATGCCTATCTGCCCGGCGTACTTACGTGTATACCCGTCAACAAGCGCGTAATCGCGGATCCTTGCAATCACAGGCGCCGCAGCCTTCATAGCGCCGATCTGCTCAGTGGTATAACGGGTATCAAAAGTCCTGACAGCCGTATCAATAACGAAATCATAAAGCGGAGTGCACTGCTCAATTAGGCTCCGCACAGCATCGTCGCCATATTTGATCCTCAGATCGCAGGGATCCATGTTCTCCCTTGCAACTGCAACAAAAGTCTGGGTCAGGAATGCGCCGTCAAGTCCGAAAGCATGCATAGCCGCCTTCTGCCCTGCGGCATCACCATCGAAAGTAAAAATAACTTTTGAACCGCCGCGTATCTGAAGGCCTCCAAGCTTATTATCTGAGATAAACCGCCGCACGATCTTCGCATGCTCCTCGCCGAAAGCCGTTCCGCATGTTGCCACAGCAGTATCCACCCCGGCAAGATGGCACGCCATCACATCAGTGTACCCCTCAACAATAACGACTTTACGCTGTTTTACTATATTCGGCTTCGCGATATCAATGCCGTACAGCACCTGGTTTTTATGGTAAAGGGCTGTATCGGGGGTATTGATATATTTTGCCGCAACCTTATCGTCATCATAAAGCTTCCTGGCCCCAAAACCCAGGGTGCGCCCGGTAGAATCGCGGATAGGCCAGGTAGTCCGTCCCCGGAAGTAATCGTAAACACTGTTATTCTGCCCGCGCCGGGCAACACCGGCATCCACCATCTCCTGCTGGGTATAGCCGCGATCAGCGAGATAACGGACTAAAGTATCCCACGCCTGCGGCGCATATCCGCAGCCGAACCTCTCGCAGTCGCTCTGCGTAAAATTGCGTCCTGCAAGCAGTTTTCGCGCCGCCAGCGCTTCATCAGTATTAAGCTGGGATACAAAGAACTTCTGTGCCTGTTCGCAGACCTCAAGAAGCCTGGCCCTGGTAGACCCCTGCCTCTGGCGGGTACTGTGGCCGGTATCTTCGTACGCCAGTTCAATATGGTATTTATCCGCAAGAAGCTCGACCGCCTGGGCGAAATCGACGCTTTCCTTCTGCTCCACATAGCCAAAAACATCGCCGCCCAGGCCGCAGCCAAAGCAATGCCACGTCCCCAGGGACGGACGTATATTAAAGCTCCCGGTCTTCTCCTCGTGGAAAGGGCACAGCCCGACAAAAGAGCCGACACCGCTGGCCTTAAGCGTCACATCGGCGCTGACAATGTCATACAGATCTGCTGCCGCGCGTACTTTTTCAACGCTTTCTTTGGTAATATAACCAGGCATGCCGCTCCTTCCTTATGCATATTCCACATATCGTCTGCTGCATTCCATACACCATATACACGGCAGCTTCCTGCTACGGTTCTTATATTCTATGCTGCTGTCAGCACAAAATGGAATGGAGGGCAATCGCCGAACCGTCGGTAAGGCTTGCTACCTGGTCTACTGCGACACGCAGGCGTTCACTGTCATTCGCCGCTTCACGCCAGTCCTGGAGGAATACAGGCTCCAGCGCGTCATTGCTGTACGGGGTATCCGCCATAAAAACATCAACCAGGTCTTCAATAATCTTCTGCTGTTCCTGATGGAACGCTTCATGCTCGCGCGGTTCCATAGCAAAATATACGTCTACACCTTTAAGGGCTGTGATCTCATACTGCGTCTCTTCGGGCACAACAACACTGGCATTATACCGGGTCAGATTCCCCGCGCCGTACAGCTGGCGGGTAGCAATCTCAGCCGAGCTTGTAAAACGTCCGATCAGCCTGCTGGTGATATTTTTCAAAGCAGCCAGGGACTGCCGGGACCCGTCGAAGTGATCCGGGAAAACCTTGATATCCTTAAGGCGGCAAAGCGCGGCAGAGAGTTTGTCGGCATCCCACCCGTCCCCGTACCACTTCCGGGTTACAGCGATTATCCCGTCAACGATATGGGGATCCCTCATAGCAATGGGGTCAAAGGACCGTGCAACTATGGCATCCTCCATGTCATGCACACTGTAGGCGATATCGTCTGACAGGTCCATAATCTGGCATTCCATGGGCTTCGCCCACTGCCGGACGCCCTGCTTCAGCCATGCGAAAGCGCCGGTATCATCAGGATAAACACAGAATTTGTTCCCTCTCGGGCCATCGGGATGATGCGCGCCTTCCTCTTTCGTCCACGGATATTTCGTGGCAGCATCGAGGGCAGCACGGGTCAGGTTTACGCCGGCACTGCGGCCGTCAGGATGGAAGATCTTGGGCTCAAGGCGTGTCAGAAGCCGGAAAGTCTGTGCATTGCCTTCAAAACCCCCAATGCCTTCCGATATTCGCGCCAGCGCTGCCTCGCCATTGTGCCCGAAAGGAGGATGCCCCAGGTCGTGGCACAGGCAGGCGCAGTCCACAACATCAGGATCGCACCCGAACATCATAGCAATCTGGCGGCCTATCTGAGCAACTTCCAGAGTATGGGTCAGGCGTGTACGCGCAAAATCATCGGTACCGGCAACGAGCACCTGGGTTTTTGCACCAAGGCGGCGAAGGGCGGAAGAATGGACGATACGCGCCCTGTCACGCTCGAATTCTGTACGGTTCCGGGATTTCGCCGGTTCCGGAGCCCACCGTTCCTCATCAAACTGGGAATACCCTTCGCTGCGCACAGATTTTTCGGCATCAAAAAAGACGCTGTCAGCCCCACGGTTGTGAATCCGCCTCTGTTTTCCATACGCTGCCATACTCCGCACTTTAGCATCATCTCCCTATCGGCCTTTTACGGCTTATATATCGTCCTCAGCGACCCTGCTTTATAATCGGTAAGGGTAAGACTCCGTATCGCCCCGCCGGATGTACCTGCTGCAGGTATCCAGTTTTATGGCTGCGGTATAAGCCTATATATCCTAAATCAGCCGGGAACTGTTGAGGAGCCTGATATCGTCTGCTCCCAAGACATCATAAGCGTGACGGTAAAGGCGCGGAATGCGGTTGCGCAGGCAGGTGAATATTTCATAGCTGATAGTGCCGGCTGCACGTGCCCAGTCATCCGCCGTAGGCTCCCCATACTGTTCGCCCCGCCCAGGGCCGAACAGTTCCACCGTATCGCCTTCAGCAACACCCAGCTGCGCAGCACTGCCGCACAGATCGAGGATGCACTGGTCCATGCAGACCCTGCCGCTGACATGGATGATCCTGGGGCCCTCGCTGGTCATGATGCGTACAGGCCCTCCCGTATGCTCCACACCTAACGCCCCGGCTTCATTGAAGCCGGATGCCGAACGGTGGATGCCGTCCGCATAGCCTACAGGGAGGTCAGCGGTACTCGTGGCTGACCGGGTAATATATGTCCGCCCGTAAGAAATTGAATGTCCTGCCGGAAGGTCTTTTACTGTCCCCAGCTGGGCCTGGAGCACCATTGCCGGTGTAAGATGCCAGTCCTGGGGCTGCCCCATAGCAGGATCCGGCTCATACCCATACAACCCGATGCCCGGACGGACAAGTTCAAAATGGATATCCGGCCGGGTAAAAGTTGCGGCCGTGTTTGCCAGATGCCGAATTTTTGGCGGCAGGCCTGCCGATTCCATACGCCTTACAAACCCATTGAAACTGGCTATCTGTGCATCTGTTGCGCTGACGCTTTCCTTATCGTCAGGCGCATCCGCAACAGCCAGATGGCTCCAGACACCTACTACATCAAGAAGGCCTTCATCGGTTTCTGCGCGCAGGGACCGCAGGGCTGCATCAAATTCCTCAGAAGTAAAACCATTGCGGCCAAAACCTGTATCTACTTTCACGTGAACCCGTGCCGATTTCCCTGCTACACGCGCAGCATGCGCCACCGCTGCGATCCCTGACAGGGAGCCGACAGCTATATCAATATCGTTACCGATGAGCTTATCGAACGGATCGCGTGCGCCGTTATAAAGCCACGTTAAGATATGCGCCCTGCCCGGCCCGATACCGATCTCGCGCAGCTTCAGGGCTTCACGCGACTGTGCAGTCCCCAGCCATGAAGCGCCCCCGGCAAGTGCAGCCAGCGCAGTTGGGACAAGCCCATGCCCGTATGCGTCAGCTTTCACAACCCCCATGGCTTCAGCCCCCCCGGCACCGGATCCCGGTTTTTTCACCATTCCAATTATATGCCGCATATTATCCCGCAAAGCAGCAAGATCGATAATCGCCTGGGCAGGATATTCGCGCAAAGCGGCATCATAATTCTCCCTGGCTGCCGATGTCTCAAAATCCCACTGCCCTGTTGCTGATAAACTCATATGCTGTCCTTTGCTCACGTGCTGCGTACCATGCCTGGTACTATTATCCCAGACCTGCACCTCGCCACAACCGGATACCCCTGCACTTCTACACGCTTGCTACACCCGGGCCTCAGGCTGCCGTACATCCCACTGTGCCGCAGCAATAAGCTCCCGTGTATACGGCTGCAAAGGATGTCCCAGCACCTGGCGGGAAGAGCCTGTTTCAATAACTTTACCGTTATGCATAACAACTACAGTATCAGCAAGCTGCTGCGCCAGCCCCAGGTCATGGAGCACCATGAGCATAGATATCCCCTGAGCGCGGAGCTTATTAAACACCTTCACTATCTGCAGGCGTCCGCTGACATCGACAGCACTCATAGGTTCGTCAGCCACAAGCAGTTTTGGCCCTGAAACCAGTGCCCTTGCTATGGCTACGCGCTGCGCCTGGCCGCCGGACATATCCTGAGGAAAACGTCCCATGAAATCAGAAGGGTCGAGCCCCACAGCAGCCAGGGAATCACAGGCCTTGTCATCCATTTCTTTGCGCGAGAGGCCGCCGCGCAGTACCAGCGGTTCCTCAACTATCTGTCCGGCAGTCCACCGCGGGTCCATAGACGAGTAGGGATCCTGGAAAATAAGCCCTGTAACGCTGCGCAGGCCATCCCGGCACTTTTTTTTGCGGATATTGCCGCCATTATAGAAAACCTGCCCTGAATCCGGCTGTTCCAGGCCGAGAGCCATCCGTACGGCAGTGGTCTTCCCCGATCCTGATTCGCCCACTATAGCTACAGACTCACCGTATCGGACGCTCAGGGAAACATCCCGGGCAGCTGTGATCCGCCTCCCGCTGCGTATGAATGCTTTATTCAGCCCGATCGCCTCAATAAGAGGGGTATCCGCATTCCTGTCGCCTTCATATACTGCCATTACGCATCCCCCTTCCCTGAAACATCCGCTGCAGGATTGGCCGAAGCTGTATCGGCATCAGTACCAATACCAGTACCGCCATTGCTGCTGATGCCTGCGGTGCCCATATTATCGGCATGCAGGGCAAGCTCACGGGCAGCTGCAACAAGCCTGCGGGCCGCATCACTGCGTGCTGTGCCCGGATCGTTGAGGAAACTTCCGACTTTACCTGAATCGACTATCCTGCCTTTGTCAATAACATAGCATTCCTGCGCAACTGCCGACAGCACAGAAAAATCGTGCGTCACAAAAAGGAGCGAAGCGCCTGACTCCCGGACTTTGCCGAGGAGGAGGCTAAGGATACGCCTCTGGACAATGGTATCGAGCGCAGTGGTCGGTTCATCGGCAATAATAAGCTGAGGATCATTGATCATAGCTTCAGCGATAGCCACACGCTGCTGCTGCCCTCCGGAGAGTTCGCGCGGATACCTTCCAAGCATACTGCTGTCAAGCCCGACAGACTGCAGTGCTGCAGCAGCTGCCTTATCGCTTTCTTTCCCTGTCAGCCGTTTTCTCAGCGTCAGAGGCAGAAGGAGATTCTTTTTTACCGTCTCCACCGGGTTCAGTGCCAGAGACGGGTTCTGAAAAACCGACCCTATATAGGTCCCGCGCAGCCTTGAAAGCTTTTTATCCGGTAAATTCAAAATCTCTATGCCATCAAGCTTCACAGATCCGCGGGCATGCGCCCCTTCAGGAAGTATCCCCAATATCGCTTTCAGAATCATAGATTTTCCTGAACCTGAAGACCCTATAATCCCCGCCCTCTGCCCGTCATCAATAAAGAAGGACACATCGCGGACTATATCTTCCCCTGCTATATCAACACTCAGCCCTGATACTGATATACTCATGCCTGTCCTCCTCTGCCCCTATCGTCCCTATACCCAGGCCTATGCCATCCTTTTTCCCCCTGTAAGCCAGGGCTATAGCCCCCGACTGCTGAGCGCAGCCGCGGGTTCGTCACAGGATCAGCTGCCTCACGTATGCTGTCGCCCATGATATTCAGGGCAGACACGCCGGCAGCAACACACAGGCCTGACCACACTACAGTAAGCGGATATACGCTGATAAGCTGCGACGATGTGGCGAGGGTATGCCCCCATGAAGGGATATCAGACGGCATCCCTACTCCCAGATAAGTCAGCCCGACTTCTGCCAGTACTGCTGTGCCGGCGCAATGCGACAGTTCAATAATCATCATTGGTGCGACAGACGGAAGCACATGCCTGCGGAAAACCGTCCAATCCCCGGCGCCTGCCCAGCGTGCTGCTTTCACATAATCAGATGACACGGCCAGCAGGGCCTGCGGACGTACGATCCGCATAAGCGTAAAACTATACGCACCGGAACAGGCAATAACTACAACAGCAATAGACGCCCCGAACGGCACTGCAATGACCATAGCAATAACTATCGTCGGGACAGCGATAAGGGTATCGATAGCCACTGTGCTAAGCCGCGATACGATGCGATGGGAGCTGACTGTAAGAGCAATGCCTGCGGACCCGATAAGAAAAGTAATAAAAACTACAAGGGCAGCAACAGCCAGCTCAACACTGCTGCCTTTCAGAAGCCAGCTGGCAACATCCGCACCCGCAGCATCTGTCCCTAAAGGATGACGCCATGAGGGCGCGGCAAGGATACTGCCTTTTTCCTGATCCAGCAGAGGATATGGGGTCCATACCAGCGATACCAGGGCAAGCAGCACCCAGACAGCTAAAACTGCTAGAGAGAACCGCCCGCTGAGTGATCCCCGCAATACACCCCATACTGAGGAAACCACAGCACCAGTTTTCTTAGCCATCGCCTACCTACCTCCCTACTCCGTCTGTGCCGGCATCGGGACCGGCACTATCCAGCCGCGGGTCTGTGATTATGCACATAATGTCAACAACAAGACCTGCAGCAAAAAACAGGGCCGAAAGGAGCAGGATCTCGCTCTGCGCTGCCAGAAGGTCCCTGTTCTGGATATCACGCATCAGCATGCCCGACAGCCCCGGCAATGCGAACAGCTGTTCCACAACGAGGACACCCGTGACCATACCGGCAAAAGTTATCCCGAAAACGCTGGCCAGCTGCGGTACCACTAGGCGGAGGCCGGTCTTCCACAGTGCCTCCCTCCGCGTCATGCCGGCTGCCATACTCATGGAGATATAATCCGTCCGGGCAACATCAAGCAGTCCTGAACGTGTATACCGCATAACTGATGCACCGGTAATAACCGATACGCTTGCAGCAGGCAGTATCAGGCTCCTGACTGCTTCCAGAGGGGAAGCCCAGCCGTCATCGGGGAAACCAGATACAGGAAAGACGCCGATGACGCCTGTACCCCTGCCAAAAAGCATAATGAGGAGAAGCCCGAGCCACAATGCAGGTACAGCGGCAGCACAGATAGCTGCGATCCGGTATATATTCTGCACAGCAGGACGCCTGGACGCTACGCTGCTTACCCCGAGCGGGATCCCGATAAGGGCTGACAGGATAAGGCTTATGCATATCAGGGGGAACGTCACCTGTGAGCGCTGCGCTGCCTGCCCAGCAACAGATTGCCCGGTAAGCAGCGAAGTACCCAGATCCCCATGAAATACAGCCTGAAGCCAGCTGAAGTACTGGCTGGCATAGCTGCGGTCAAGCCCCAGCTTCCTGCGCAGCCGTGCCACCTGTTCCGGCGTAGAGTTGAGCCCTGCGATAAGGGAAGCCTGATCTCCGGGAAGGATGCGCAGGACAAGGAAAACCAGTATCGACAGTATAACCATGGCAGCTGCAAAAAACAGCAGCCGCCTCACGGCCATTTTTGCTATCCGTTGTGCAGTCCTCATATTTATCTGCCCTCCGCTGCCTTCAGTCCTGAACTGGACGAAACATTCCATAGAGGCAGGTATACCTGGTTCAAATCCGTGGGGAAACCGCTGACCCCTTTCCTGGATGCAGTGATAACACGGTAATTAAGCAGCCAGTCTGCAGCTGCATCTTCGCTGACGATTCGGGCCGCCTGTGCGATCAAGGCATCATGGGCTGCATTATCGGAAGCTGCAAGCGCCTGCGAATACAGGCTGATCACCCGCGGGTTATTGTAGCCGTAGTAATAATCGGGATTGGCCCATTGATGGAAATCATGGCTCTCATTATGGTCAACAAGCGACAGGTCATAATCCCTGTTCTTATAGACATGGTTAAGCCATGTATTGAAATCGACACGCTCTACAGACAGCCTTATATTGATCTGCGCAAGCTGCGACTTGAGCTGATCGCCAATTTCAGCCGGATAGATATTTGCATATTCCAGGGAAATATCAAGAGGATGGGATGCATCGTATCCAGCCTCCTCCATAAGCTTCCGCGCTTTGGCACTATTATGCGGATATATATCCGTAAGATCCTGGTACCCCGGGTCAAGGCGCGGGACAGGCCCGCCAAGCGGCAGATCATAGTTCCCGCGTGAACGGATTATTGCCTGGTGGTCTATGCCGAACCGTATCGCCTGACGCACACGCTTGTCAGTAAAAGGGTCTCTCTTATTATTAAACGCAAGGACATACTTATCGGTACCGTTACCTGCCTTCACAGTGAATGCGGGATCCTTCCCCACTGATCCAGCAAGCCGGTCCGATAAGGGTGCCAAGACCTGGACCTCCCCGCTTTTCAAAGCGTTCAGGCCAGCGTTTGTATCCGCATAGTACCGGATATCTACAGTGCCCGTTTTAGGCTTATGCGAACCCCAATAGCGCGTATCTGCATGGAAGCTGACTGAAACTCCCGGTTTATAATCGGCTATGGTATAGGGCCCTGAGCCGACTGCCCGGACCTTCATATCGTAATGCGCGTCTTTATCAAAAACGAGGCCGGCACGCCCGGTAAGCTGCCACAGCAGTTCTGTATATGGTGCGGTCAGCCTCAGGACAACGGTATTCGGGTTTACTGCTTCCACAGATCTGTAATTCTGGACCAATGAATAGCCCTGGTATTTTTTATCCATCATCTGCCTGATGGACCACACTACATCATCTGCATCCAGCCTATGCCCGTTGGAAAAATGCATATCAGTATTCAAATGGAAAACGTATACCATTCCATTGTTGGAGACCTCCCACGATTTTGCCAGCGACGGTACTACTGTATTCGTTGAAGTACGTGCAACAAGGCCCTCATAAACGTTGCCGATAAGCAGCTGATCAAGCGCAGACCCCGACTGGGTGCGGATATCAAGATTTGCCGGTGCCAGCTGAAGGCCGATTGAGATACGTGATGCCTGCTGCGGGTTACGGGTCTTGCCGCCAGTAATAACCGCATACCCTGCTGCCACAACCATGACAGCGCCTGCAACAGCAGCAGCCCATCTTGTGAAACGGCCTGCGATACTCTGCGACCGGGTCCTGCTGTTAAGCAATTCAGCTACGTCCGGTTTTTTCCGTCCCTTTATGCCTGATATATTTTCGCCGCTGTCATCCTGTATATCCTGGAGCATACAGTGCCTCCATATGTGTGTAACTGGACAGGTCTCCGCATGGGTTCCCAAGTCGTCGCCTGCAGTTTTAACAGACAACATTCTAACCGCACATCATGACGCAGGCTGAAGCAGCTGTCAGAAAAGGAAACCCGCCCCCGCCCGGTATGGATCGGATGGGAACGGGCTGTCAGGCTCCCGGCCTGCGCTGTTCTTTATCTTCTGTGCACTTCAACCAGCATTAACCGCAGTTTTGCCTGCATATCCGCCGTGCCGGAGCGCCGCAGCAAGGCATAGAACTATTTGTCGTATGTTTTACTGCCTATTTTGAGCCCATGCTCAGCGAAAAGGTCGATACGGACCTTAACGCCATTGACGCCAGCTGTTTTGCGGCACTCGTCAATGACCTCTGTTGCGGAACTTTGCATTGAATCCCACAAGGTGCTCAGCTGGGGCTCAAGGGCCTCTTTGATCTGTTCATCTGTTGCACCCTGGTTCTTAAGCTTAAGGGTATAGATGATAGTCTTCCCTTCGTGGGACAGGCTCACGCTGATACGGTTTTGAAAACGCTTATTAGTAGACGCCAGTTTGTCTTTAACCGATTTACTGTTCAGGATAGTTTCGATCTTCTGATCGTCCGACTTGAACCACAGGCTCGGGCTCGTACATGCTGAAAGACCGGCTACGGAGGCGAATGCCATTACCAGGGCGATAACGGCCTTAGGCAATGCAGCCCTTACTTTAGTAGTACCCATAATATTGTGAATCCTTTCGATTATTTTTCACCGAAATGAAAAATTTATCTCACTTATAATCATGCTTTTCATTGCCGCCAGTCTGCTGCTTATACCAGTTTCTGAACCACACAACTCCAGCAGCCCTTATTCTACTCCTACCCGGTGAAGACCGGCTATACGCCTGTCATAAACTGAATAAAGCATAATCTTAAATATGCACATAAAAATCAGGACTTCAGGAAACCTTACCCTAAAAACTGATACTGCCCGCTGCCTGTAATAATCATCCAATAATTGCCGCTCTCAGGAATGCATGCCATAATTGATTTGTGAAAACTGCGGATGACGGAAAACCTTGCAGCAGCCCTGAAGCATCCGGGCAGCGGGTTGAATCCGGAAATACTGAATACAGTACAGGGATGCAGCGGCCTCTGACGATCGCCCTTGTGGTAGATTCACTGAGCAATTTCAGCAATGGCACGGCAAATTCCGCATACCAGCTTGCCCGTGAACTTACAGGCCGCGGGAATACCGTCAGGCTTATAGGGGTGGGGGCGCCCGATGCGCAGTACCGTGCCCGGGAACAGCATATTCCCGTTGCTACATGGTTCGCGCACAGGCAGCAGACATGTTTTGCCAGGCCCTCCGCTGTGCTGTTCAGGCGCGCATTCAAGGATGCTGACATAATCCATATTTACGAGCCTTTCAGTTTCGGCAGGCATGCACGGGATTATGCCCTGTCCCACAGTATCCCCGTAACTGCGGGGTTCCATATACAGCCTGAGAATATCATGTATTCACTGGGGGCATGCCGTTTTATCCCGGGGCTTTCCTCAGCCATATATACAGGCCTGAACCATTACTTTTACAAAAAGATACGGCACATACATGTACCTACACAGATGGAAGCGGATTTCCTGCAGCGCCGCCGTTACAGGAATGCCCTGCACATCATCTCCAACGGCTACCAGCCGGATTTCAGCCCTGGATGTGATGCTGGGGACAGTATCGGGGCAGAAGAGGGTACAGATACAGATATGGCATACAGTCCCGGATTTGCCCAATCCCCCTGTACAGGAAAGAAATTCGTTATTGCTGCTGCAGGAAGGCTGAACCGTGAAAAGGACCATATAACATTGATCCGCGCTATCGGCAAGTGCCGGCACAATAAAGATATCGAGCTGCGCATTGCGGGGACCGGGCCGCTGTATAAACATCTCATATCCGAATGCAGAAAACAGCTTGCTAATACCGCATCTGTCGGGTTCCGCAAACACTCTGAAATGCCCCGGTTCTTCAGGGAGGCCGACCTTATGGTGCACCCTTCCATAGCTGATATTGAAGGTGTGAGCGTCCTTGAAGGCATGGCGTGCGGCCTGGTCCCCGTTATTGCCGGCTCACGGTTAAGCGCAGCAGGGAATTTCGCCCTTACAGGCAACTCCCTTTTCCCTGCCGGCGACTCAGAAACACTCGCGCAGCGCATCGACTGGTGGATCGAACATCCCAAAGACCGGCGCATATGGGGCAGGAAATATGCCGAATATGCCTGCCGGCACTACAATATAGCGCGCTGTGCCCGCGATTTTGAGCTTATGGAACGCGCAGCGATCAAAGATGCCCGGGAAAACGGCCCGCAGCAGCACGCCTGAAAAGTACCGTAAAAGCAGAAAACCCCGTGTACGACATGCTTATATACTGCGTCCACTAATCCGTGTATAGTTTTCATCTGTTGCACAGAATGTGCGCACATGGTGGCTATAGCTCAGTTGGCAGAGCACCTGATTGTGGTTCAGGAGGTCGCGCGTTCGAGCCGCGTTAGCCACCCCACTAATCGATAGATGCAATATTGCCTGATATATCCCTGGTGACACAATAAGGACATGAGCACCATCAGCAAGTGGCACGTTGGAGTCCCATATACTGAAAATACGGCAGCAGACGGCAGCTCCGGCAAGAACAGTGCAGATACAGCACAGGACGCACTGCCGGACAGGCACCATACCGTACGTGTTATGCTGCTCGGATCCGGCGAGCTCGGCAAAGAGATAGCTATTGAACTGATGCGCTTGGGGGCATGGGTGTGCGCTGCAGATTCTTATGCCCATGCCCCTGCCATGCATATCGCACACGAAAGCCGTGTACTGGATATGGCCGATCCTGATGCGCTGCAGGATGCTGTCACCGAGATCCATCCCGATATTATTGTCCCGGAAGTAGAAGCTATCGCCACACAAGTGCTTACAAGGGCTGCCGGACGGGGGATCCAAGTTACCCCGAGTGCTGCCGCCGCACAAGTATGCATGGACCGCGAAGCTTTGCGGACGCTTGCTCATGACAGGCTGGGCCTGCCGACTGTGCCATACCTGTTTGCGGGAAGCCTCAGTGAGCTCCGGAGCAAGGCAGCCATCATTGGGTTTCCCTGTGTTGTCAAACCGGTTATGAGCTCTTCCGGCCACGGGCAGTCAATTGTGTACGGCCAGGGGCAGCTGGAGGAAGCATGGTCAGAGGCACAGTCCGGACGGCGCGCAGCACATGAGGGCGAGGTATCCCGCGTGATCATAGAAGCTCTCGCACCGCTTGATTACGAACTGACTATCCTTACTGTGGCATCAAGCTCCGGGGTGGCAGCATGCAGCCCTATCCGGCATATCCAGGAAAACGGGGATTACAAGGAATCCTGGCAGCCTGCCCATACCCCTGAAGCTGTTATGGCTGAAGCATCTTCTATTGCGCATCGTATCACTGAAGGCCTTGTTGCCGCCGCACAGGAGAATGGCGAGCTGGGATGGGGCGTTTACGGCGTTGAAATATTTGTCCTTTCCGATGGCCGCGTATTGTTCAACGAGGTCTCTCCCCGCCCCCACGATACAGGTATGGTGACTCTCATTTCCCAGGATCTGAGCGAATTCGCACTCCACGCCAGGGCAATACTGGGTATCCCTGTACCGCAAAACTCTGTCGGGCTTGCCCATCCTGGTTATATCAGCGCAAGCCGGGCAATCGTCATACAGGGTGAAGGGCAGGCCAGTTTCAGCAATCTTGCCCGCGCCCTCCGTATACCGCACAGTGACCTGCGTATTTTCGGCAAACCCGGAATCCATGGCAGGCGGCGTATGGGAATCGCTCTGGCTTACGCATCTAATGAAACTAAAGCAAGGGAAGCAGCAGCACAAACCGCACAGGGGCTCACTGTTACAGTCAGCCCCATCAAGTCCGCATAATGAGATTTCCCTCCGGGATCTGCTTTTCCTGTAATACATAACGGGTAGATTGTTGGATAGAAGGATGGAATACCCGTCCCTATGCCACCACACTGAAAGGCACCTAAGAAGTTATGCAGAAGCTATCGCAGCTCTATGAAGGTAAAGCTAAAAAACTGTTCGCTACTGAAAACACTGAAGTTCTGTGGGTCGAATACCTTGATCAGGCAACAGCCGGGAACGGCGCCAGGAAAGCGCAGATCAAAGGCAAGGGGCGCCTTAATAACCGTATTACAGCTGTTATCTTCAATGAGCTTGCATACCGCGGTATCGCAAGCCATTTTATTTCTCAGATCAGCGATACTGAACAGCTTGTACGGAGAATGGAAATGTTCCCGCTGGAGATCATCATGCGCAATATCGCTGCTGGGAGTTTCGCCAGGCGGTATGGCAGGGAAGAAGGTACCCTGCTGAGCCGCCCGGTCCTTGAACTGTGCCTGAAAGATGATGCTCTGGGAGACCCATTCATTAATACTGACGATGCCATCGCGCTGGGCCTCGCAACACGCGACCAGCTTGATATCATTTCGGCAAAAGCCCGGGAAATCAACCATGCACTGACAGCTATTTTCAACGATATCAATGTTACCCTTGTTGATTTCAAAGTAGAGATGGGGCGCACATCTGACGGCACTATCCTCCTTGCCGATGAGATAACCCCGGATACCTGCCGTTTATGGGATACAGCAAAAACTGCTGAAGGGCATGTGGAACACCTCGATAAAGATCTGTTCAGGCGTGACATGGGGAATATCATCCCGGCTTATGAAGAAATACTGGGCCGGCTGGAAAAACTCCATGCTTCGCATCCCCTCAATTCCATAAAATAAACTATTCAGTTTCCGCTTCCCAAACGGCATCCCTGGAAACCCTGCACAGGGATCCTGAGAGGCAGGAAGGGCAGCACTAGGATTTTCAGAGTCGAATTCCGGCGAAAGGAACTACGTGGCAGAACGCATTTACGTTGAGAAGAAGACGCAGTTTGACACCCAGACCCGTCAGCTCCTGTGCGAGCTCCGCACTATTGCGGGGGTCACGGCCCTCGAAAATCTGCGTATACTTAAACGCTACGATGTTGAGGGGATCACACCGGAACTTTTCCATCAGTGTATCGACACGGTTTTCAGCGAGCCTCAGACCGATGTTACCTATGCAGACTTGGGCAAGGCAGGCATCGGAGTGTCAGCAGCTGTCGATGACGGCACAGCCCAGGCCCCTCCCCTTATTTTTGCCGTTGAATACCTGCCCGGACAGTTTGACCAGCGGGCGGACTCCGCCAGCGAATGTATCCAGCTTATCAGCCAGACGGAGCGGCCTGCGGTCCGTACAGCGCAAGTCTATGTGCTTGTGGGCAGCAGGCTTACCGATACCGATATCAGTACTATCCGCGCGTATGTAGTCAACCCTGTAGATTCGCGTATTGCGGACCTTGCCAGGCCGCGGACGCTCAAGGCTGCTCCGCCCGAGCCCGGTCCTGTCGAAACCCTGGATGGATTCCGTAAACTGTCACAGACTGAACTGAAGCAATTCATCGAAGACTATGGCCTTGCCATGGATCTGGCAGATATTACTTTCTGCCAGAGCTATTTCCGGGAAGAGGAACGGGACCCTACCGTCACAGAGATCCGGGTTATCGACACATACTGGTCAGATCACTGCCGGCATACTACTTTTAATACACAGCTGGATGATATAACTATTGATGACACTGCGGTAAAAAAAGCTTTTAACGAATACCTCCGTATCCGCCGTACGCTGCAGCGTGATAATAAGCCTGTCAGCCTGATGGATATGGGTACTATAGGTGCACGTTACCTTAAAGGCACCGGTACCCTGAAAGGGCTTGATGAATCTGAAGAGATCAATGCCTGCACCGTTAAAGTTACAGTAGATGTTGACGGGAAAGACCAGGACTGGCTCCTCCTTTTCAAGAATGAGACACATAACCATCCCACTGAGATAGAACCCTTCGGCGGGGCAGCCACATGTGTGGGCGGCGCGATACGCGATCCCCTGTCAGGGCGCAGCTATGTATATCAGGCAATGCGCATCACAGGGGCATCAGATCCGCGGGTACCGGTATCTGAAACACTGGAAGGCAAACTCCCCCAGCGGAAACTTGTAACTACTGCGGCAGCAGGTTTCTCTTCTTATGGGAATCAGATCGGCCTGGCTGCCGGAGAAATCCACGAACTCTACCATCCCGGATACGTAGCTAAACGTATGGAGATCGGCGCCGTGGTGGGTGCTGCGCCGCAGGCAAATGTGCGCCGCGAGGCTCCGAGATCCGGCGATAAGGTACTCCTCCTCGGCGGGCGTACCGGCAGGGACGGTATAGGCGGGGCAACGGGAGCGTCCAAATCCCATAACGTCAGATCTATTGAAAAGGACGGTGCTGAAGTACAGAAAGGCAATGCCCCTGTAGAACGCAAACTTCAAAGGCTTTTCCGGCGCCATGATGCGGCGTCCCTTATCAAACGCTGCAACGATTTTGGGGCAGGCGGCGTATCAGTAGCCGTAGGTGAGCTGGCAGACAGCCTTGAGATATATCTGGATGCAGTCCCTAAAAAATATGACGGTCTGGACGGTACCGAACTGTCGATATCTGAAAGCCAGGAACGTATGGCGATCGTGCTTGCACCTGAAGATGTTGATGCTTTCCTCGCTGCTGCACATGAAGAAAATCTTGACGCCACCGTTATAGCAGAAGTCACAGGTTCCGGGCGCATGCGTATGCGGTGGAAAGGCAGGACGATCGTTGATCTGAGCCGTAAATTCCTTGCTTCAAATGGCGCAGGGCGCAGCCAGCATGTCCATATTGCCCGTCAGGGGGCATACAGGACCCCTGACGCATGGCATACGGGCAGCTTCAGCCAGCGTATGTCTGCGTTGGCTGGCGATATCAATGCCGCTTCACAGAAGGGGCTTTCCGAACGCTTTGATTCCACTATTGGGGCAGCTACTGTCCTGATGCCGTTCGGCGGCAGGAGGCAGCTGACACCTCCAATGGTCATGGTCGCCAAATTCCCGGTTGACGGTGAAACAACAACAGCAAGCGCTATGGCATGGGGTTTCAACCCTTATATTATGGAAGCAGACCAGTTTGCAGGAGCCTACCTGTCTGTCGTGGAATCCGTAAGCAAGCTTATCGCTTCAGGCTTCTCCCGGGAAAAATCCTATCTGTCTTTCCAGGAATATTTTGAGAAACTCGGGAATGATCCCAGCCGCTGGGGCAAGCCAGCGGCGGCTATGCTTGGCGCCCTTATGGCTCAGATTGACCTTGGTGTTGGCGCTGTTGGCGGCAAGGATTCGATGAGCGGGAGTTTTGAAAATCTTGATGTCCCTCCTACCCTGGTCAGTTTCGCTGTTGCAACAGGAGAGGCCGATGATGCGGTTTCGCCTGAATTCAAGGAGGCCGGGCATCAGATACTCCGGATATCCCCCCGCTATAAAAAAGACGGTATCACGCCTGATCCTCACAGCATGGTAGAAGTGATGGATGCCGTTCAGAAGCTTATGGATACCGGTATCACGCCTGATAAGGCCTCCGGCTGTACTGCCCGCGGCGCTGTCCTCGCCGCTGCGACCCCCGGATATGGCTGCACGGCGCAGGCGCTGTTCCTGCAGTGTGCAGGAAACCAGATCGGTGTAAAGCTCAACAGCAGCATCCATCCTGATGACCTTTTCATACCCCGTTATGGAAGCTTTATCATTGAACTTTCCCCTGCAGCTTCACACAACCATGAAGCTGTCAGGGACATCCTCGGCTCTGCCGGTTTCTCTGCTGATATTATTGGGGAAACAACTGATACTTACACTTTCAGCGTCGGCGAAGAAGAAACCGGACTCGCCGATATCCAGGAAATCTGGGAAAGCGCCCTGGAGCCTGTATTCCCGTACAGGGACAAGTCATTGAAAACTGCCGGAGCGGGGATGCCGCAAACTGTATACCCGGCAGATAAGGGGGTTGAACCGCTGAACTATGACAGCAGCCAGTCAGCTCCGCAACCCGGCACGGATAAAAGACAACGCCGGCTGTCCCGTTTTACGGCATCACGGCCAGCGCCCAAAGTTATTATCCCTGTTTTCCCCGGTAATAATTGTGAGTATGACAGTGCAAAGGCTTTCCGCAGGGCAGGGGCTGATACTGAAACTTTTATTGTCAATAACCGCTCCCCGCAGGATGTGACCGAAAGCGTCAAAACCCTCGCCGATAAGATCCGGCATTCGCAGATCATCATGATCCCCGGAGGCTTTTCAGGAGGTGATGAGCCTGACGGATCCGCAAAATTTATAACAGCATTCTTCCGCTCACCTGAAATAACCGATGCCGTACGGGATCTGCTCAATAACCGCGACGGGCTTATCCTCGGTATCTGCAACGGTTTTCAGGCACTGATCAAGCTCGGCCTTGTCCCATACGGCGATTTTGTACCGGCAACGGATAAAAGCCCAACCCTGACCTTCAACACTATCGGACGCCATCAAAGCCGCCTTGTGCACACACGCATAGCATCAACGCTCAGCCCGTGGCTGTCTCAAACCCGCCAGGGCGATATCCACACTGTTGCTGTAAGCCACGGGGAAGGCCGTTTCGTTGCCGACCGGCCAGCACTTGATACGCTTGTCAGAAACGGGCAGATAGCCACCCAGTATACTGATGAGGCCGGCACACCATCTATGTCCCTTGATGTCAATCCGAACGGTTCTGTCCTTGCTGTTGAAGGCATCACAAGCCCTGATGGCCGGATCTTTGGTAAAATGGGGCATAGCGAGCGCAGCGGGAACGGGCTGTACAGAAATGTCCCGGGAGCCGCGTACCAGCCTATCTTTGAGGGCGGAGTCAGGTACTTCCTTGGCTGACTGCTTACGCTGCATGTACTATACTGCTTCCGCCAGACGACCGGGGAGGATACCAGCTTATACATGCACAGTATAGGCAGAAAAATGAAAGGCAGGACATATGTCTGCAGAACTTGAAGGCCTCCACGAGGAGTGCGGGCTTTTCGGCGTGTGGGGGCACGACGACGCAGCACGGCTGACGTATTTCGGACTCCATGCGCTGCAGCATCGGGGGCAGGAAGGCGCAGGCATTGTGGTCAATAACAATGGCGAGCTTACCAGCCATCGCGGGCTTGGGCTGCTCAGCGAAGTTTTCAGGAATGATGCTGATATTGCCTCCCTCCACGGCACCAGGGCAGTCGGGCATGTACGGTACGCTACATCCGGCACAGGATCCCTGAATAATGTCCAGCCTTTCCTTTTCCGGTTTCATGACGGGCCTGTAGCCTTATGCCACAATGGCAATCTTACGAATTGCGAAACCCTGCGCACCGAGATGGAGGATTCGGGGGCAATTTTCCATTCCAATTCTGATACTGAGGTGCTTATCCATCTTATCCGCCGGTCTGCTGAAAACACTTTTCTGGATAAGCTCAAAGATGCCCTGAACACGGTACACGGCGGCTTCGCCTATCTGCTGATGACCAATACGGCCCTGTACGGGGCTTTGGATCCCAACGGTTTCCGCCCTCTGAGCCTCGGCCGGATGAAAAACGGCGCCTATGTGCTGGCATCAGAAACATGCGCCCTGGATGTGGTCGGAGCCACCCTGATCCGCGATATTGAGCCTGGTGAGATCTGCGTTATAACTGATGAAGGGTATACCATCACACAATATACCGGTCATACCCAAAAAGCTATCTGTTCTATGGAATTCGTATATTTTGCCCGCCCTGATTCCAACATTTACGGCGTCAATGTCCATTCTGCGCGAAAGCGCGCCGGGGCCAGGCTGGCGCAGGAAGCACCTGCAGATGCTGATATGGTCATTGCCGTGCCGAACTCCTCCCTGTCCGCTGCAGCAGGATATGCCGAGGCAAGCGGAATACCGGAAGAGATTGGACTGGTCAAAAACCAGTATGTTGCACGCACCTTTATCCAGCCAACCCAGGAGCTGCGCGAGCAGGGAGTGCGTATGAAGCTTTCCGCTGTGCGCGGTGTGGTGGAAGGGCGGAGCGTTATTGTGGTTGATGATTCCATAGTCAGGGGGACTACATCGAAGCGCATAGTCCGCCTCCTGCGGGAAGCAGGCGCGCGCGAGGTACATATGCGCATTGCTTCTCCCCCGCTTAAATATCCGTGTTACTACGGTATTGATATTTCCCGGACTTCAGAGCTTATCGCTGCGACGAAATCAGTCAATGAGATCTGCACATATATTGAAGCGGATTCCCTCGCCTATCTGAGTTTGGACGGTCTGGTGGAAACTATCGGGCTGCATTCCGACGCCCCTTACGGAGGGCTGTGTGTAGCATATTTCAATGGCGATTACCCTACAAGCCTCGGGGATTACGAGCAGGAATTCCTTGCATCGCTTTCCGATGAAGACCGTAGGCGCATCACTACATACGCCATGAGGCATTCGCGATATGATGGGAATGAGTTTGTAACAGACAGCCAGGAGGATACCTATGCCTGAAGCATATAAAGAAGCCGGAGTCAGTGTTGAAGCCGGATACGAAGTAGTCCGGCGGATCCGGCAGCATGTGGCCCGCACAGCACGTAAAGGGGCCGGCGGGATAGGAGGTTTCGGCGGGCTTTTCGACCTTTCCTCGCTTGATGTCAGGGAACCCGTACTCGTTTCAGGGACCGACGGTGTCGGCACAAAACTGCTTATTGCACAGATGATGGGCAAACACGATACTATCGGCATTGACTGCGTGGCAATGTGTGTTAATGATATACTTGCACAGGGTGCAGAACCGCTATACTTCCTTGACTATATCGCCTGCGGAAAAAATGATCCTGAGCTGCTTGAGCAGGTCGTCAAAGGGGTCTGCGAAGGATGCGTGCAGGCAGGCGCTGCCCTTGTCGGCGGCGAAACAGCTGAAATGCCGGATATGTATGATGCAGACGAATATGACCTTGCCGGTTTTACCACAGGGGTCGTTGAAAAAAGCTGCATTATTGACGGATCGGATATCCGTAAAAACGATGTCCTTATTGGGCTTCCCTCCTCAGGTCTGCATTCCAACGGTTTCTCACTGGTCCGCAAGGCGCTCTTCAAAGACGGCGGACTGTCCTGCGATTCCGTACTCCCCGAGCTTGGGGGCAGGAAGCTCGGCGATATCCTTCTGACGCCTACACGCATTTATGCACAGGCATTGAAGCCTTTGCTTGGCACCGGCCTTATCAGGGGTATTGCACACATCACGGGCGGGGCATTCCTGGAAAAGGTACCGAGGATCATACCTGACGGCCTTGCCGCTTCCTTTGATATCGATTCATGGCCGGTACCCCCTGTTTTCACTGTTATTGAACGGTATGGACATGTCGGGCATCTGGAGATGTACAACATCTTCAATATGGGGATAGGCATGGTTCTTATGGTGCGTCCGGATGATGTCCGCAGGACGGTATCTATCCTTGATTCACACGATGAGCCCTGCTACATTATCGGCAGCATAACAGAACAGGCGGGCGGCCAGGCAGAACTTCATTCAAAGCTCTTTTGATAACTGGCCAGTAAAGTAAGGAGTTTACATGGCAAGCACAGTCCTGGTGATCGGGTCGGGGGCACGCGAGCATGCCGTTGCCTATACCCTGCTGAAAGGCACTGCAGTAGATACTGTTTACTGTGCTCCGGGGAACCCTGGCATGGCTTCTGACGGGATACGCACCGTCCTGCTTGATGAATCTGACCATGCTGCGATTATCGATTTTATCAGGGCTAACAGTATAGACTGGGTATTCGTTGGCCCTGAAGGCCCGCTTATGGAAGGCATAACTGACGACCTGCAGGAAGCGGGGATCGCGGTATTCGGCCCTTCCCGTGCGGCAGCCCAGATAGAAGGGTCAAAAACTTTCGCAAAACAGCTTATGCACCGGCATAATATCCCTACTGCCGCCTATGCTGCATTCGCCAGCTTTGAAAAGGCATCAGCCTATATTGAAAAGCATGGGGCGCCGGTGGTGATAAAAGCGGACGGGCTGGCGGCCGGCAAAGGTGTTACTGTCGCGATGGATACGGATACCGCCCTGCAGGCCCTGCACGATATTTTCGTTGGCAATAAGTTCGGCTCCGCAGGTTCCAGCGTTGTTATTGAAGACTTCCTTGAAGGCGAAGAATTCTCGCTGATGAGTTTTGTCAGCGGAAACAGGTTCTGGACCATGCCGGTATCGCAGGACCATAAACGGGCTTATGACGACGACGAAGGGCCTAATACCGGCGGTATGGGTGCTTACTGCCCGGTCCCCCAGATATCCGGTGATATTGTTGATACAGCAGTTGACAGGATCATCCATCCTGCTGTTGAAGGTATGGCTTCTGAAGGCATCCCTTTCACAGGCGTGCTCTATGCCGGCCTGATCGCAACTGACGAAGGCCCTAAGGTCATTGAGTTCAATGCGCGTTTCGGCGACCCGGAGACGGAAGTCATCCTTCCCCGGCTCACCAGCGATCTGGGAGCTGGGATTGAGGCTGTCCTTAACGGGAAAGATCCCGGTTTTACCTGGCGGGATGATGGTACAGAAACTTTAGGCGTTATCCTTGCGTCAGAAGGGTATCCCGGCAATACCCGTACAGGTGCGGTGATCCCTGACCTCAACAGCGCTATAGCCGAGGCAGGCCTTAAGGATTCTTCCCATATTTTCTTCGCCGGGGTAGCTGCCGGCAGTACCGGCGGTTCTTATAGAGGCACAGACGCAGGCACCGATACAGAAACACATGCCGATGATGCCGGACACGGACTGGTATCATCTTCAGGGCGGGTACTGCTCCTTGAGACGACTGCCAATACTGTTGCCGAAGCCCGGGACCGTATTTATTCGCTCCTTGACAGCGTACACACTAACGGCCTGTTCTACCGCCATGATATTGGGGCCAGGGCACTCAGGCAGCAGTAAAGCTGGACAGCTTGGTATCCTTCAGTTTTGGAGAAAGACAGCAAATTACCATTTTCACGCAGCAGATCCTCCTTCGGCTTATTTATTTATCTGTTTCGCCTGAAGCCTGTATCCTTTTCCCCGCGCCGGCAATCGAAAGGGCCAGCATAACAATTGCTGCAGCAAGAAATACCGCCCATGTCACCGTTGTGTTCCATACGCTCAGCGAACTGAAAACAACAGTCCCTACGGGGATCGCAAGCATAAACAGTAGTGACAGGAAATTACTTGTCTGGGCCAATACATCAGACGGCAGATTGCTCACAAGCAATGCAGCTGCCTAAAGACTGCACCGAGATCTTCCACAATTGCCGCCTGACCGGGATCCGCGTCGCACGGATCCCTTGCTTTTATACCAGTTTCTGTCCTCTGTTTTTATTCCCTATTATTCAGCACCCAACTTGCGCCTGCATTCAGGGCACAGCCCTATTATTTCAAACATATGATATGTGACGCTGAACCCGTGCTCTGCAGCAGCCTTATTGATCCACTGCTCGTTCGGCGGCTCGATCTCAACGGTTTTCCCGCAATTTTCGCAGACCATGTGATGGTGATGGCGATGCCGATGGTTCTGCCCTCCATGCCCTTCATCGCAGAGCCTGTACAGCTGCTCTCCGTTGAGATGGATAGTATCCACCTTGCCTTCTGAAGCCAGAACACCAAGCTGACGATACACTGTCGCCATGCCGACTTTCAGCCCGGCAGACTGCAGCTTGCTGTGAAGGGTGGGAGATGACATGAAATCAGGTTCAGACCGCAAAATATTAAGTATTGCATCTTTCTGGACAGTATTCCGGTGCTTCTTCCGAAACCATGTACTGCTGCCGCTGCTATGATCGTCCTCAGCCATTATATCCTCCTTATCCCAGGATATCATCCCAGCAATGGGTGCCTGCCAGTTCCTGCGCTGCCTGCTGTGTATCATCTGCCAAGACGGTGATATGGCCCATTTTGCGGTTATGCTTTGCCTCAGCCTTGCCATAGTCATGGACATGCCACTGAGGATAGTTAGGAGCGATCCTTTGGACAGGCCCTACATGCTGCCCAAGCACGTTTACCATAACTGCAGGGCTGAGGAGTTTCGGCTGCTCCAGTGACCAGCCTGCTATCCCGCGGATATGAGCATCATACTGGCTGAATGAGCATGCCTCTATAGTGTAATGGCCCGAATTATGCGGACGCGGGGCAAGCTCATTGACCAGCACACCCCCGTCACGGGTAATAAAAAGCTCTATCGCCAGCGTCCCGCTGAGACTGAACCCGCGTGCCAGGCTGAGGGCCAGCTCCTTTGCGCGCCAGCAGACCCCCTCCTCCGCCTGGGCTGGAGCAAACGTCATATGGAGTATATTATTCCTGTGCTCGTTGCGTACTACCGGGAAAGTAACATAGTCCCGGCCATTGCCGGACACAAGGATAGACGCTTCATACTCAAAATCAACAAAACCCTCGAGGACAGATTCCGGGAACCCTTCCGCATCCGGGACCCTGCCAAGGTCCTGCACGCCTCTGAGCACTATCTGCCCATGGCCGTCATACCCGCCAGCGGCTGTTTTCAGGATCGCCGGGTACCCAATCTGTTCAAGGACACCGGCAAGGTCATGGCGGGATCCCACTGCTTTCCATGGGGCAGTCCGGATCCCGTGGCTGTTGATAAAAGATTTTTCCGCAATACGGTTCTGTGTTACTCTGAGCAGATCCGTCCCCTGCGGGATCGCCGTTATACCCGCGACTTCATCAAGGGCATCCGCATCCACATTCTCAAACTCATATGTCAGCACATCACTGCGTTCGGCAAGCTTACGGATAGCAGACCGGTCATCATACCCGGCAACAACCTGAAAATCTGCTGCCTGTGCAGCGGGGCAGCCGGGGACAGGGTCGAGTACCCCTGTACGGAATCCCATATAGCGCGCAGCTATTGCCATCATGCGCCCAAGCTGCCCGCCTCCTACGATACCGACGGTATCACCTCGCCTGAGGCTCTCCATACGGCCGTTCGTGATCTCAGACAAGCTCGGCATTTGACTTCTCCACTTTTTCCTTAAGGCTACCGCGATAATCCGCCAGCGCATCGGCCAGCCTGCTGTCTGATACCGACAGGATGCTTACGGCAAGCAGTCCGGCATTCACCGCACCCGAATCCCCGACAGCAGTTGTTGCTACGGGGATACCGCCCGGCATCTGGACGATTGACAGCAGCGAATCCCATCCGCTCAATGCATGCGAGCGTACAGGCACACCGATAACAGGCAGTGTCGTCTGTGCTGCAATCATACCGGGAAGGTGTGCCGCGCCCCCTGCACCGGCAATTATTATGTGCAGCCCCTGTTCCCGTGCAGAAGAAGCAAATTCTGCCATCAGTCCAGGAGTGCGATGTGCAGAAACTACTTTTTTCATATACGGGACTTGGAACCTGTCTAAAACATCGCATGCCTTTTTCATAGTCCCCCAGTCGCTGGCAGACCCCATAACTACCGCAACAACCGGTTTTCCTGACTGCATACCTGTTTCCGGATCAGCCATGCTGCCTCCTTTATACTGTTTTTCTTTCTGCTACTCATCATACTTGCCCATATATAACTTGCGGCTGCAGCTGCGGCAGGGTTCCACATGATGGATATATGGCAGCCAGCCCGCCTACAAGCCAGATCCGGGCATATTACTTGATGTATAACTGCGGAGGTGCCGCTTCCGGAAGATTTTCAGGAACTATCCAGATTTATCCATGGGACATTCAGGTAACTTTCCATAAGAATAGGGAAAATTATCCAGTATAAGGATTTCTAATAGAGCTGTACACAGATTAAAGAGGTGATCATATGGCTGCTATAACAGCACAGGTCCGCAGAGACCGCATATCTGGCGGATCAACGCTACCTGTCAGGGATGCTTCAGCGCATCAGATGAAAGTATACAGGTCGCGTTATCAGGAAGGATACCGCACATCAGCAATAGTGGAACGCTATGGCTTCCCCGAACCGGTAGATGTTGATTTTGTTATCCCGGCCTACAATGAACAGGATCAGCTCGAAAGCTCGGTCAAAAAATTAGGGGCGTACCTCTCCGGCACTGCTGATGAGCATGGTGCAATCATTGCTGACGGCGTCCCGTCGAACTTCAGCTGGAAAATAGTTATTGCCGATAATGCGAGCACAGACGGCACGTGGGTCATAGCATCCGAACTGAGCGAACGCTATCCGGACCATGTACGCTTCATACGCATCAACCACAAAGGGCGCGGGTTTGCCCTTAAAACTGCATGGAGCGAGTCAAAAGCAAGGGCTGTTGCATATATGGACGTTGACCTTTCTACAGGACTGGAACATATTGATTCGCTGATCCTTCCTATCCTTGCCGGTACAGTCGATATAGCAATAGGGTCCAGGCTGATGGTCCAGTCAGATATCCGACGCTCTTTCAAGCGTGAAGCCATTTCGCGCTCGTACAATTTCCTTCTCCACGCATATTCCGGAGCACGGTTCCACGATGCCCAGTGCGGATTCAAAGCGATGAGTGCCGCATCAGCGGAAGAGCTGCTCCCCCGGATCGTTGATGATGAGTGGTTCTTTGACACCGAACTGCTTCTCCTTGCCCAGAGTGAAGGCAAGCGCCTGGAAGAGGTCCCTGTCCGCTGGGTCGAAGACAGCGGCACTACAGTCCACATTGTAGACACTGCTATTAAAGATCTTAAAGGCATGCGGCGGATGCGGCGTACACTTCACGCATCGTATGCTGACATGCTCCGAGACAGGGCAACATATTACCAGGGCCGGGTACAGCGGGCATTCCGTGGAAGCCTTGTGCCGCTTGCAGCGATACAGGCCGCCTGAGGCTGCGCAAAGCTTCCTGCAATCTGAAAACTTAAAATTGCCAATAACTGAACACTATACTGAAACATATCAAGAAAGGGCTGTTCATGACAACAGCATCCTCACCCTTTGCACATAACGCGAAAAATAGAGGTCAGAACTTCCCCGCAGCCACCGCTGCCGATAGCGCATCAGGCGGCACAGCATACCGCAGGGCTAGCAAAAACAGGAAAATGTATGCAAACCTTTATGCCCTGCCGAGAAGGGCTGCAATAGACTGGATAGCATTCGGGACGCTGATAGTGCTGTCTGTTGCGGTATTCTTTATCAATCTTACTGCATCAGGATACGCCAATGAATTTTATTCAGCCGCAGCCCAGGCCGGTTCAAAAAGTTGGTGGGCATTCCTGTGGGGATCTTCTGACTCCGGCAATGCTATTACAGTCGACAAGCCGCCGGCGTCAATATGGCTTATGGCCCTGTCCGTACGGATATTCGGGCTGAATTCTTTTGCCATCCTCTTCCCGCAGGCTGTGATGGGAGTCCTTACCACCTTCCTCATTTATTCCCTTGTCCGCCGGTACTGGGGGAACTGGGCCGGGATTATTGCAGGCGCTGCATTCATCACTACCCCCGTGGCGGCGCTTATGTTCCGTTTCAACAATCCTGACGCCCTGCTGGTGCTGCTGATGGTCGGAGCCTGCTATGCGTCTCTGCGCGCAGTGGAATACGACACATCACGGCGTGGGAATATGGTGCGTACCGGCTGGATGGCCCTTGCAGGGGTTCTTGTTGGATTCGGCTTCCTGACAAAGCAATTCCAGGTGCTCCTTATTCTTCCGGGGATTGCCGCAGCGTTCCTGATCGCTTCGCCTACTGGGATCATCCGCAGGATCGTGGATGGGCTGGCTGCCATCCTTTCCATGGTGATCGCTGCTGGCTGGTGGGTGCTACTGACAGTGCTTGTCCCGGCTTCAAAGCGGCCGTATATCGGAGGGTCTCAGAACAACTCTTTTATTGAGCTGACTTTCGGGTATAACGGCCTGGGCCGTATTACAGGCAATGAAACAGGGTCTGTTGTGCCGGGAGGCGGAAAACCACAGGGCGGGATGTGGGGCCAGACCGGATGGAGCCGCCTGTTCACCAGCGAATTCTCAACCCAGATCACATGGCTGGCCCTGTTCGCATTCGCGGGAATAGTTATCGGGCTGATAGCCACACGTACTTCCCGGCGCACAGACCCCCGGCGTGCCAGTATTATCGTATTCGGCGGATGGCTCGCTGTAACATGGCTGGTTTTCAGTTTCATGTCCGGCATTTTCCACGCATACTATACCGTAGCGCTTGCGCCCGCAGTCGCCATACTCGCGGCTATAGCGGTCGCCTGCCTGTGGTCGCAGCGGGACAGGACCTGGGCGCCGCTCACAGCAGCTGCCCTTGTGATCATTACAGCAATATGGTCAAGCAATCTTATCAATACAGTAGCTTCATATGCGTGGCTCTCACGGACCGTCCTTATAAGCGGTATCGTCGGCGGGCTGACACTTGCCGTTGCAGGTGTGATGTACCCGCGCGCCGTTCACACTGCATCTGCACAGCCTATTGCCAAAGATGGTTCTGCAGCTGCAACCCGGCCTTCGCAGAGCCTCACCATTGTGCGCATAGCTGCTGTTGCACTGAGCGCTGCTGCCGTATTTGTCGGCCCCGTTGCATGGACATCCGCAACTGTCCTTTCCGGGCATCATGGTTCTATCGTGACAGCCGGTCCGAATTCAGGCGGCCCGGGAGGGGCCGGCGGTCCCGGCGGCGGAGCCCCTGGAGGTATGCCTGGCGGAGTCCCGAATGGAAGCACAGGCAACAGTTCACAGAATCCAGCACAGGACGGTGCAGGCAATGGCCCCGGGACGAGCCGGAATAATGGCACCGACGGGCAGAACAATACACGTACTCAGGGCGGAAATCCCCAGAACAACAATAATTCCGGCAGCAACACAAGTAACAGCAATACCGCTGGCGGTCCCGGCGGCGGAGGAGGCGGTTTCCTCGGCGGCAGCGGTGCTTCAAACAACTCTGCTGTTGTCTCCCTTCTTAAAAAGGACGCAGATAGATACCGGTGGGCCGCAGCAACTACTGCATCACAGAGTGCCGCCTCCTACCAGCTGGCCAGCGAAGAACCTGTTATGGCGATCGGCGGATTCAATGGTACGGATGCTTATCCTACCCTTGCCCAGTTCAAGGAATATGTGAAACAGGGCCTTATCCACTACTACATATCCGGCGGTGAAATGGGAGGCGGGCAGCAGAACGGCGGCTCATCAAACGCTTCACAAATAGCTCAGTGGGTTGCAAAAAACTTTACAGCAAAAACTGTGAATGGCACAACGATCTACGATCTGACAGCCAGCAAGTAGCCCTCCCCTGTCTGATGCGCCGTGACTCAGACGAGCCCGCTTTCCCTGCTCCATGCATGAAGTGCCAGCATAACTGCAGATTTTGGGCGGAAGGCCATATTACCGGCCTTCCGCCCAAAATCTTAACCACATCCATACTCGATAATGACGTTAGCCTCCACATTGCGACAAGGATTCTGCTAAAGTAAAATTACAAACAGACAGGCGAAAGGAATAGTTATGCGTTTACTGGGCAATATACTCTGGATCCTCCTCGGAGGTCTGGAGACCGCCATCCTCTGGTTCCTTATCGGTTGCATCCTGTGCATTACTATCATTGGGATACCTTTTGGCACCCAATGTTTCAAGATGGCGGGTCTGACCCTCGCCCCATTCGGGAAAACCGTTATCAATAACGGCGGCCTGGCCACGGGTATCTTTAACATTATCTGGGCGCTCACTTTCGGATGGATGCTCGGAGCGATATATGTTTTTGCAGGACTGGTCAACCTTTGTACTATTATCGGCATACCATTCGGCATACAGTCCTTTAAAATGGCAGCTTTGGCTTTCTGGCCATTCGGCTCCGAAATCGTCAATATTGATTAGGGATACCTATCCAAGACTGCCGCTGCACATACAAATCTGCACGGCGCACATGCAGCAGCCCAGCTTTACCCTGCGTACTTTCCTGAAAACTTATCCCATCAGATACACTGCCTGCCTAAGAGTCAGAATGTAATGACCTGCGGCTTATTATCAGGATCGTGGCAAGCCATTGATTTTATACAGTCAGGGTTCCGGCTCTGATCACGTATCCACTGAAGAGAATGCTTCTGCGCAGATTTATCGGTTGATATCCCGGATGTTATCATCTCTTCCCACGACTTGGACGAATATCCCCCATCGCCAAAAAGAAGTACAAATTTGCCGTCACTATTAGTGACTTTTACTGCTATCTGACCGTCTGTATGGCCTGGGATATTGATGAACTGGACACTGCCGTCACCGAACAGATCATATGAGTGATGCGCCGGACCGTTGGTATCATTCCACGTATACAGGTCAATATCCAGCCCTTCCCACCATTTCTTACGGAACCGGACCAGATTATTGGGGAATGCCGTCGCATACTGCATTTCCTGGGCGGCTACCATAATATGCTTCGCTGCGGCCAGTCCCCTCAGGCCATTAGCATGGTCACAATCCAAATGGGTCACGACTACATAATCAATATCTTCCGGCGAAATCACCTTCCGCCCAAGCTGTTCCGGAACGGTCATTCCTGCGGCAACTACCCCCTGATTCACTTTGTACAGCAGCCATGAATCCAAAGACCGTATCTGTGCTTTACGATCCAATAACACCGTGTGGGCTCATGCTTCTATCCCAGCCCGTATCGACGATAATTCGCCCTTTAGGCATTGTCACGAGAAAAGAACAGACAGGGAGCCAGAGCCGTTTTGCTTTTGGGGTGAATATCCCCGATCCTCTAAGAAGGCTCGCATCATCACCGCCGAATGGCAGTGAAGGCGAAACACACACCTTTCCTGCCTGCATAACCCGCACACTGAAACCTTTGGCATTATCCGTGCCAATATTATCCATTCTGATTACTCGCTTTCCGGTATCCGCTTCTGCATGGGTCTGCTCCGCATAACCAGTTCAGAGATATATACGGCATTTTTATTAAACCACTGAGGAATTACATCTGTTATATTTCAGGCTAAGCTCCGCGTAAAATATCCACTGCCTTACACATTTTCGCAGCAGGATAGCCAGGGGCAGGCAGGAATAATGATAAAGTACAGGTCCCCGATAACTCTTACACCGATATAGTAGCTGGTACGGTTTAACCCTTCTGATACCGCGCAGCCGGCAACAGTATAGATATAGATATAGAGTCCCCGGATAAAACTATATCGTCAAAATACGCAGAAATAAAAAATGATCCTGGTAAGGTTGTATTCCCTGCCAGGATCATTTTATATCTTATATTGTGATGTGTTGTGGTGGCGGTGTGCTACTTTCCCGCACCCTGTCGGGTGGAGTATCATTGCCGTGCCAGGGCTTAGCTTCCGGGTTCGGGATGGTGCCGGGCGTTTCTCCTGGGCTGTGACCGCCACAAAACTATATTCTGTTATATGTGTTGTTGGTGGTGGGTTGGCGACCGGATAGTAGACGCGGGTGATTAGTGTGTTGGTCTTGTGTGTTGCTATTGGTAGGGTTGATTAGCGTGTGTGTGTACGGGTTGGTGCTGTTGTCCGTTAGTACCAGTCAGCTGCGCATGTTGCCATGTGTCCACGTCTGGCCTATTAACCCCATGGTCTGGTGGGGGGACTCTTCACACTCAAAGGTGTGGGGGAATCCTTATCTTGGAGAAGGCTTCCCGCTTAGATGCTTTCAGCGGTTATCCTATCCGAACGTAGCTAACCAGCAGTGCCACGGGCGTGACAACTGGCATACCAGAGGTTCGTCCACCCAGGTCCTCTCGTACTATGGGCAGGGCTCCTCAAGATTCCAACGAGCGCAGAGGATAGAGACCAAACTGTCTCACGACGTTCTGAACCCAGCTCGCGTGCCGCTTTAATTGGCGAACAGCCAAACCCTTGGGACCTGCTCCAGCCCCAGGATGCGACGAGCCGACATCGAGGTGCCAAACCATCCCGTCGATATGGACTCTTGGGAATGATCAGCCTGTTATCCCCGGGGTACCTTTTATCCGTTGAGCGATGCCGCGTCCGTACACCGGCACCGGATCATTATCTCCGACTTTCGTCCCTGCTCGACCTGTCAGTCTCACAGTCAAGCCCGCTTGTGTGATTACACTCAACACCCGATTGCCAACCGGGTTGAGCGGACCTTTGAGCACCTCCGTTACTCTTTAGGAGGCAACCGCCCCAGTTAAACTACCCGCCAGGCACTGTCCCTAGCATGGATAACATGCTCAGGTTAGACGCCCACTGCCAGCAGAACGGTATTTCACTTGATGACTCCACCCAGCCTAGCGGCCGGGTTTCATAGTCTCCCGCCTATTCTACACAACCAGCAGCGAACGACAATACCAAGGTATAGTAAAGGTCCCGGGGTCTTTTCGTCCTTCTGCGCTTAACGAGCATCTTTACTCGTACTGCAATTTCACCGAGGTCCTGGTCGAGACAGTGGGGAAGTCGTTACGCCATTCGTGCAGGTCGGAACTTACCCGACAAGGAATTTCGCTACCTTAGGATGGTTATAGTTACCACCGCCGTTTACTGGGGCTTAAATTCACCGCGTCACCCTTACGGGTTAACGGATCCTCTTAACCTTCCAGCACCGGGCAGGCGTCAGTGCATATACAGCGACTTACGTCTTGGCATGCACCTGTGTTTTTGGTAAACAGTCGCTACCCCCTGTTTTGTGCCGCCCCACAACACTCACCCACGCTAGGTGGGATCATCTCACAGGGCCTCCCTTATGCCGAAGGCACGGGAGCAATTTGCCGAGTTCCTTGACCAGGATTCACTCGAACGCTTTAGTATTCTCTACCTGACCACCTGTGTCGGTTTAGGGTACGAGCGGAACCACACCTAACAGTGAAGCTTTTCTCGGCACAAGGCACCACCAGCACACCACCCCTAAAGATGATGCTCATCACGTCTCACAGTCTGCTGTCAGGGATTAGCCTCTGACACCTGCTACACGCTTAACCAGCCATAACCACCAGGCCAGGCCAGCTTACCCCATGCGTCACTCCCCTGCTCCCCTACTACACCCACCACCAAACACCACCACCCCCTGTACACCCCCGAAAGGGCCTACAGGAAGGAAACAGTGCCTAGCGTGTGATGCCTCGAGTGTGGGCGGTGTGATACCGGTACGGGAATATCAACCCGTTCATCCATTCGACTACGCCTGTCGGCCTCGCCTTAGGACCCGACTCACCCGGGGACGTTAACCGTGGCCCCGGAACCCTTAGTCATCCAGCGCGCGGGATTGTCACCCGCGTTTCGTTACTCATGTCTGCATTCTCACTTCCCTACAGTCCACCACACGGTTACCCCGTGGCTTCACCCCGTAGGGAACGCTCTCCTACCCAACCACCCCCTAAGAGGCGGCTGCCGCGTTTTCGGTGGTGTGCTTGAGCCCCGCTACATTGTCGGCGCGGAGACACTAGACCAGTGAGCTGTTACGCACTCTTTCAAGGATAGCTGCTTCTAAGCCAACCTCCTGGCTGTCCATGCGACTCCACATCCTTTCCCACTTAGCACACGCTTAGGGACCTTAAACGACGATCTGGGCTGTTTCCCTTTCGACAACGGAGCTTATCCCCCGCTGACTCACTGCCCGTGCACAACCATACCGGTATTCGGAGTTTGGTTGCCATCAGTACCCCATACGGGCCCTTTGGCATCCAGTAGCTCTACCCCCGGAAGGCGACCACGAACGCTGCACCTAAATGCATTTCGGAGAGAACCAGCTATCACGGAATTTGATTGGCCTTTCACCCCTAACCACAAGTCATCCCCCCAGTTTTCAACCTAGGTGGGTTCGGTCCTCCACGCGGTCTCACCCACGCTTCAACCTGCTCACGGCTAGATCATCCCGCTTCGGGTCCAGAACATGCAACTAAAACGCGCTATTAACACTCGCTTTCGCTACGGATCCCCCACACGGGTTAACCTCGCTACATGCCACTGACTCGCAGACTCATTTTTCGATAGGCACGCCATCACCCCCAACAAGAGGCTCTGACGGATTGAAAGCACATGGTTTCAGGAACTATTTCACTACCCTCCCGGGCTACTTTTCACCTTTCCCTCACGGTACTCGTGCACTATCGGTCACGTACATATATTTAGACTTACCCCACGGTCAGGGCAGATTCACACGAGATTCCACGAGGCTCGTGCTACTCGGGGACATTCTTCCCAGGCCTGGCATCTTCAGCTACGGGACCATCACCCTCTACGGTCATGTCTTCAACCATGTTCACCTCACACCAGACTTTATCACTAGGCAGGAAGCCGCCTGACTTCCTCAAGAAACCCCACAACACCACACACGCACCAGCAGGCGCTTATACCACGCGCATGGTTTAGTCTCCTCCGCTTTCGCTCGCCACTACTAACGGAATATCTTTTCCTGCAGGTACTAAGATGTTTCACTTCCCTGCGTACCCCCCGCATATACGCGGTACCACCCCATAACAGGTGGCAGGTTACCCCATTCAGACACCCTCGGATCAACGCCCTGTCGGCAGCTCCCCGAGGCCTATCGCGGCCCCACACGTCTTTCATCGGTCATACGTGCCCAGGCATCCACCATATGCCACACCAAGCACCCAGCCTGGCACAACACACGCCTATCAACCCCAGACAACACTACAAGTATTATCACAAATGATCACACTAAAACACGCCACACCCCACCACCCCCACAAAAACAAGAGTGACCAGGGTATGGCTACAGACACACACCCACCCCTTACAGGCAGGTGTATGCTCGCGTCCACTATCCAGTTGTCAAACCACCACCCCACACCCCACAACCCCCCTCCCACCAGAGGAAAGGGAACCATGAGACGGGTTTTCTGCCCCAAACCATAGTCATGGCCAGGGAACCCAACAGCGCGCTTAGCACCACCACTACTTACACATCACATAAATCCCGGTAAAAGGGTTTTTGACTGTTTCCACACCACACACCCCACACCCCTCCACACAAAAAGAAGGGAAACTAATCAGGGTGCTTCTTCCCCCACACCACCGTGCAGGGCACACATTCTCCTTAGAAAGGAGGTGATCCAGCCGCACCTTCCGGTACGGCTACCTTGTTACGACTTAGTCCCAATCGCGAACCTCACCTTAGACGGCTCCCCCCCACAACAGGTTAGGCCACCGGCTTCGGGTGCTGCCCACTTTCATGACTTGACGGGCGGTGTGTACAAGGCCCGGGAACGCATTCACCGCGGCACTGCTGATCCGCGATTACTAGCGACTCCACCTTCACGAGGCCGAGTTGCAGGCCCCGATCCGAACTGAGACCGGTTTTACAGGATCCGCTCCACCTTACAGTATCGCATCCCGCTGTACCAGCCATTGTAGCATGCGTGAAGCCCAGGACGTAAGGGGCATGATGATCTGACGTCATCCCCACCTTCCTCCGAGTTAACCCCGGCGGTCCCTTGTGAGTCCCCGGCACGACCCGCTGGTAACACAAGGCAAGGGTTGCGCTCGTTGCGGGACTTAACCCAACATCTCACGACACGAGCTGACGACGACCATGCACCACCTGTAACCCAGCCCCGAAGGGACACACCATCTCTGGCATCATCCAGGTTATGTCAAGCCCTGGTAAGGTTCTTCGCGTTGCATCGAATTAATCCGCATGCTCCGCCGCTTGTGCGGGCCCCCGTCAATTTCTTTGAGTTTTAACCTTGCGGCCGTACTCCCCAGGCGGGACGCTTAACGCGTTAGCTCCGACACAGAACCCGTGGAAATGGGCCCCACATCCAGCGTCCACCGTTTACAGCATGGACTACCAGGGTATCTAATCCTGTTCGCTCCCCACGCTTTCGCTCCTCAGCGTCAGTAACAGCCCAGAGACCTGCCTTCGCCATAGGTGTTCTTCCCGATATCTACACATTCCACCGTTACACCGAGAATTCCAGTCTCCCCTACTGCACTCAAGCCTGCCCGTATCCAGCGCAACCTACCGTTAAGCAGTAAGCTTTCACACCAGACGCAACAAACCGCCTACGAGCCCTTTACGCCCAATAAATCCGGACAACGCTTGCACCCTACGTATTACCGCGGCTGCTGGCACGTAGTTAGCCGGTGCTTATTCATAAAGTCCACTCACCACACCACACAGGCATAGCTTGCCCCCCTATAAAAGCGGTTTACAACCCGAAGGCCTCCATCCCGCACGCGGCGTCGCTGCATCAGGCTTGCGCCCATTGTGCAATATTCCCCACTGCTGCCTCCCGTAGGAGTCTGGGCCGTATCTCAGTCCCAATGTGGCCGGTCGCCCTCTTAGGCCGGCTACCCGTCGACGCCTTGGTAGGCCATCACCCCACCAACAAGCTGATAGGACGCGACCCCATCATATGGCACAAAAGCTTTCCCAACCAGACATGCATCCAGCTGGAGCATTGGGTATTACCACCCGTTTCCAGGAGCTATCCCCAACCATACGGCAGGTTAGTCACGCATTACTCACCCGTTCGCCACTCTCACCACCAAACAAAAGCCCAGTGGATCCCGTTCGACTTGCATGTGTTAAGCACGCCGCCAGCGTTCGTCCTGAGCCAGAATCAAACCCTCCACACAAAAACCGTAGAAAGCCCAACACAGGCCCACAAAAAATAAAATAAATTAACGAGCAAAACCACACCCCACAAAAAGGGCGCAGCCTCACACAAACAAACACCCACACCACACCACCCCAACAGGCAGCACAACATGAGCATTCTACTGGCAATCAAAAACCCAACCAAAAACCACACCCCACAAAAGGGCGCAGCCTTCAATCAGACCACAACTTACAAAAACATATAAGCATAAAAGTAGTACAAAACACGCTCTTGAGTTCTCAAACCACCACCACACACAGGAACCACACCCCCACACAGGAAGCACACCCCAACAGGCAGCAACAAAAAACAATACACCCCCCACCCCACCCCACACAACCCCGGCGTGTCGCACACCACACACACCAAGAACCACAAAAATATATACGCTTCAGATATACATCTGCATATCGCTAACCCGGGAAAATCCGCATAAATAAAAACCAGCTGATGAAATCAATAGTACCGATGCCCTATAAAAGCCCTATAAAACCAGATTCAAATCCGCAGTCAGAAAATATCTTATAAAGAGAATAGTGAGCCATCTTGCTAATGTATGAAGTGAAAATTTAAAACTTAACTATCGAATATTGAGGAGACTACATGCCTGCACCCCAGATTGCCGATATTCCGGGTACCGTCCTGTATACAAGGGATCCCCTGTATATCCCTCGCGTTGCTGCAGTCCACGATATGTGCGGCTACGGCAAATGCTCGCTCACTGCCGCGATCCCTATCTTGTCGGCAGCCGGCTGCGACGTCTGCCCTGTACCTACAGCCCTGCTTTCCGCCCACACACGGTACAAGACTTATACTTTCCATGATACGACCGATATCCTTTCTGATTATATTGATGCGTGGCAGAAAGAGGATGTCAGCCTTGATGCGGTCTATTCAGGTTTCCTTGGCAATGCTGAGCAGGTCGATCTCATTAAACGCTTATACAGCGAGTATCCCCAGGCATTGCGCCTCGTCGATCCGGTAATGGGTGATGGCGGGCAGCGGTACCCGACATATACACAGGAGTTATGCGATGCGATGGGCCGTCTGGCAGATGGCGCAGATATCCTCATGCCTAACCTGACTGAGGCTTCTATCCTTATCGGGACAGAGTATCCCGGGCAGGATCTTACCGATCCCCAGGTAAACGAAATCCTCCGGAACCTTCTGGAGCTTGGGGCGAAGAACGTTGTTCTTAAAGGGATAGACAGGAGTGACGGCAAACTTCGTAACTATGTCGTCAACGCGCAGGATGGAGTGGATCAGAAAAAGGAGCTGGCACATGAAAAGCTTCCATTTATGATCCACGGGACCGGCGATACTTTTGCTTCGGCATTATGCGGAGCAGTTATGGCAGGGCGTTCCCTTCCCCAGGCAGCTTATATTGCTGGTGAATTCGTGCGTAATTCTATGGTCTCCACCAGGAACCAGCCCCACTTTGAGGAACGCGGTGTCAGTTTTGAGCTCAATCTCAAAGAATTAACAGATCTGTAAACGACACACAGGCGGATACGCAAAAGCTGAGGCCTGTATTATCATCCTTACGCGTGTATCCGCAGCTTTCCACAGCTATCATACTTTTCCACTGATTGATACACATACAAGATTAACGGTTTTTGAGGCGTGTTCCCTATTCGACCACATTACAGTTTTAATTCGCCTTGGCTGCCGGAATTGTGGTGAAGTAGATGTATGACTCAACCAGTATTGCAAAAGCCGCACAATAAGGCGGTATATCCGGCAAAGTACCGCGAAGGGCCCACACACAGCCCAATAGCTTCTATGACGCCTCATGAGCTCGGACGTTACGGAGAAAACATCGCCTGTACCTATCTGAGGGAACAGGGTTACGTGATCCTTGACCGTAACTGGTCCTGCAGGTACGGGGAACTTGACATAGTAGCGGTCTCCCCATACGAAAACGGCAGGAAAACGCATACAACTATTATCGAAGTAAAAACACGCAGATGCATGTTATTCGGCACTCCTGTTGAAGCAGTAACACCACAGAAACTCATACGGCTGAAAAGGGCAGCATCCCTCTGGCTCGAAGCGCATCCGCAAAGGATCCGCCGTCCTGTAAGCATAGATGTCATAGCCATCTCCTTTGAAGATTCGCTCGTCCCGTCTATAACACACCTCAGGGAGATATGATGCCGATAGGAACATCTTTCTCCATTGGCCTGTGGGGGCTCAAAGCGTACACAATCCAGATCCAGGCATTCACAAGTCCGGGGCTCCCTGCTTTTTCCATCATCGGGCTGCCCGACACATCGCTTGCAGAAGCAAGGGAAAGGGTCAAGTCAGCATGCATGATCGCCGGGTTCACATGGCCGCAGACACGTGTAACCGTTAACCTTTCCCCTGCATCAGTCCCGAAAAGCGGATCTTCTTTCGATCTTGCTATCGCTGCAAGCATACTGGCGTCCTCCCGAATGATCGAAACGCAGACCCTCGGCAATTCCCTGGTCATCGGTGAATTGAACCTTGACGGCAGCGTTATGCCGGTGCGCGGTATCCTGCCTATGCTTCTGTATGCGAAGCACAGCGGGATCAGTACAGTTTTCGTACCGCAGGATAATATTGAAGAAGCGAAACTGGTGCAGGGCCTGGATATTATCGGTATCTGCCATATTGCGCAGTTTATCCTCTGCTGCAATCCGACAGGAACATTAAGGAAAACGATGCGCAAAAGATACGGCTCTCTATGTGACTGTACCGATCACGCACAGGATAGACGGTGGACCCGCATCCTTCCACAGACAGGCAGTCGGAAAGCATTGTCCGCACTTATTGATGACAGGTACGCCGAAGAAGAACAGCTTGATTTCTCCCAGGTAATTGGGCAGACCCAAGCAAAACGCGCCCTGGAAGCTGCTGCAGCGGGCGGGCACCACATGATTATGACCGGCCCGCCGGGAGCAGGGAAAACCATGCTTGCTAAAAGGCTTCCTACAATACTGCCTCCGCTTACTGAAGAACAGAAACTGGAAGTCGCTTCAATAAAATCTTTGTGCGGTACGCTCCATAAAGATATCCATGACCTTTTCCCGCCGTTTGAGGCTCCCCATCACACCGCAAGCACTGCTTCCCTTATCGGGGGCGGCAGCGGTTTTGCCAGCCCCGGATCAATAACCCGGGCCCATAACGGAGTCCTTTTTATGGATGAGGCACCTGAATTTTCTACCCAATGCCTGCAGTCCCTGCGGGAGCCTCTTGAGGAAGGGGTCATCAGCCTCGCACGATCTAAGGGGACCACTTTTTACCCGGCCCGGTTCCAGCTCATTATGGCTGCCAACCCGTGCCCATGTGGTTTTAACTGGGGCAACGGGCAGCGATGCACATGCACTCCGCGCCAGAGGAATAAATACTGGGGCAGGCTTTCCGGACCGATCATGGACCGCATTGATATACATATCAAAGTTGATGCGCCAACACTGTCCGATATGGAAACAACACAGCTCATGTTTGCCCGGGAGGAAAAGGAGGCTGGACCGGAACCCCTCAACGGGCTTTATTACTCTTCAGAGCATATGAGGGAGCGCGTTTCAGCAGCACGGCAGCGGGCATTCCGGCGATTTGAGTGTTTCCCATGGAAAACCAATGCAGCAGCACCAGGCGGATGGCTGCGCGAGAACACCCCGCGTACGGCTATGGCATATCTGCAGAAAGCCGCAGAAAAGCAGGAACTGAGTATGCGGGGAACAGACAGAGTACTGAGGATCGCATGGACTTTATGCGATCTCGCAGGTGCTTCACAACCGGATGAAGGCCATATCCTTGAAGCCATTGGGTTGAGGACCGGAGAAACACCATGAACCAGCCCGAAGCCCTTGCCTTAGCCACCCTTGCTTATTGCTGCAACACTGCAAATGCAATCATGTACGCGCTAACTGGCATATCCCCATCATCAGCCGCTGAAGTGCGGTCAGATGAACTGGCCCAACCATACAGCGGCACATCGTCTGCCCTGGCTGCAGAGTATCCCGCTGTGTCTGCCGCGCTGCCGGCAGCAGGCAGGTGTGCTGCACAGAAGGTCCCAAGGATCAGCCCGCAGGAAATGGTTGTACAGCTTAAACAGCTGGCTGATGACCCGGCCAGGCTAACACCGGTCCTGAACAGGCATATAGAAGAGATCATCTGCACGCACCGGTATAAAAACCACGATCGCGCCATAGCTTCATTCAAGGAATCCCTCAGCAGGTGGGTCGGACGGATGCGCCTGATCAATGGGCTGTCAGCAAAGGAATTGTGGACGTATTTTACACAGAATAACGAATATTGGATAATTACCCCGGGAAGTTCCTGCTGGCCTGGCCAGCTCAGTGACCTCTGCCGGATAACGGACAGCACGCCTCCACTATGTTTATGGGGGAAGGGCGACCCCAGTGCCCTTATATCCTGTGATTCGCCTGTTGGCATAGTAGGTTCAAGGGATTGCACCGAATACGGCAGATCTACGGCTTTCAACGCAGCACGGCAGGCAGCGCTCCATGGGCATTGTGTAGTGTCAGGAGGGGCAATGGGGATAGATGCCTGCGCACATTGGGGTGTATTAAGCGCGTACCAGGATATCGGCGACCAGTGCGGAAAAACCGTTGCAATATTTGCCGGAGGCCTTAATACCCGCGGCCCGAAGTGCAATTCAAACCTTTTCGATACTATATGCAGCCATCATGGGGCGCTTGTCAGTGAGCTTCCTCCGGACACGCTGCCGGAAAGCTTCCGTTTCCTTATGAGGAACAGGCTTATCGCTTCATTATCACGGACGCTTATTGTCGCCCAGGCACGGCACCGGTCGGGTGCACTGAACAGCGCAACATGGGCGGCCGATATGAACCGCGATGTATATGCTGCGCCCGGCGACAATAATAAGCCGTACAACACCGGATGCAACGCCCTCATAGCAGAAGGGAAAGCGACTTTGCTGCTCTCCGCCACGGACATATCCTGTATCTGCCACAGCGCTCACCCGCCATGCGCACGATAGCAGGCGAAACGGGAGAATGCACGCAGCCTCATCCGGTCCATTTTGGCGAACCTCTTTTCCTGCGATATCCATAGAATCGAAGTATGGAACAACAACGCCTTCATACTTCATTTTCTAAAATTTGTGAATACGCAGAACAATATGCGCTGGACCGTGAATCCGAAAATACCCATGATATGAGATCACACTATGCATCTGCTGACCCTCATGACCTGCATGCCAGCGCGGCCGAATGCAGTTTCATCGCCCAGCTGGCACAGACTGTGGATGCCCGGACGGTTATTGCTATCGGCTCGGATAATGAGATGGAGGTGCAGTATCTTACAGAAACCCTTCCGCCCGGAAGCCTTATCACAGTCATCAATGCACATTCAAAAACAGGGCCAGGCCTGCGGAACAGCTACAGCCCTGCCCGCAGCAATACTAATAATGTTAAGCTCCGTACAGTGACCGCAGATATCAATGAATACCTTCCGCGACTCAATGAGAATGACTACGATATGGTCATCCTCGGCAATGGAGCCGGCGATCCGCAGCAGATCGCTGCTGCATCATCACGGCTCCTGCGTCCGCAAGGTGTCCTGCTTATCACTGACGTCCTGGCGCTGCGCAGCCGTACTTCAAACGGCGGCGTTATCAATCCTGCAGACCGCAGCGACCACACAGTCAGTATGCGGGAGCTGATTGCCCGATTTTCCGAAGCGGAAGATTACACCTCAGTCCTGCTGCCTGTCGGTTCCGGGATACTCTTCTGCACAAGGCAATAAGATTAAAATGCAGAGTGCTCAGGCATAAAACAGTTACACAGCAGGTCGGACCTGCCCGGCGGCTGCGGCCGCAAGGCGCCGGCACATGCAGCCTTCTGAAGTACCTCTTGTCAAAAGAAGTACCGCTGGCCGCTATTATCCGGCCAGCGGAGTTGTCACGATATCGACCGCCTCAGCAACATCATCAGTGAACCTGACAACCTGAGGGTCAAGCGGAGAGATCATACCATTATTCATTACTGTTGTATCAAGCCAGTCAAACAGGTCGCGCCAGTAATTCCCCTCGTATAATGCGATCGGGATACGGGGGGCTTTGCGTGTCTGGATCATCGTAAGGGTTTCGAACATCTCATCAAATGTGCCGAAACCGCCGGGACAGATGATGATCCCCTGGGAATGCTGGAGGAACATGGTTTTTCTGACAAAAAAGTGTTTGAATGTAATAGAAGTATCTACGTATTCATTGACGCCCTGCTCATGGGGCAGTTCGATGCCCAAGCCTACGGAACGGCCGCCTGCAAGTTTTGCACCACGGTTAGCCGCTTCCATGATCCCAGGCCCCCCTCCTGTAATCACTGCCTTGCCTTTCCCTACTGCAAGTCCAGCCATCTTTTCGGCCGCCTGATAATATGGGCTTTCCGCGCCTAAACGGGCTGACCCGAAAATAGATATTGCCGGACCAATATCCGCAAGGGTTTCGAACCCTTCCCTGAACTCATCGGCAATCCCGTCGATCCAGGCCTGGGCGTTTTCCAATTTTACCCCCGAATAGTCTGCCTCTGTCATCGTGCACCAAGCCTTTCTGCACTTCTGCAATTATTATCCCCTGAGCCACACAGGCTCTTACCATATTTTTAATTCTGTATTAATACCATTCGACCTGTATATTGTACTCTGATTTGGATACCTGTCAAAGCTTCCGGCATCAACCCAATATGCTTTGTCTCCCTGCTATACCTCAGGTAACCCTGCGGCCTGTGGTCCAGACGCTACCCTTCCCTGCTGAATTCCATGTCTTTGAGCGCCAGCTCTTCTTTTTCCTGTTCAGGATCTCTGCTGTAGCGCAAAGACTGGTTATACAAAAGGGCAGCAGCGATACCGGCGGAGAGCAGCGACCCTACGAGGACGCCGAAGCGCGCCTCATTTTGAAGCAGTACATGTTTATAGGCAAGCGATGCCATAAGGAAAGCCACGGTAAACCCTACTCCGCAGGCAGTCGCCATAGGGATAAGGTCCCTTACTTTCAGCCCAGGCGCAAGTTTAAGCCTAAACACATGGGTAGATAGCCATGTAGCTCCAAGCACTCCGAGAGGTTTGCCGAGGACAAGGGCAAGAATGACCCCGTAAACGATCGGAGAAAGGAGAAATGACGTTCCTGATGCGCCGGTAAATGAGATGCCTGTTGCAAAAAAAGCGAATACCGGTAAAGCCAGGAGTGCGGAAAATGGCTGAAGCTTGTCATGATACCGCTCAGCACGCGGGGTCTCCTCGTCGAACACGGGCTGCGCAGGCGTCAGAAGCCCGACAAGCACCCCGGCCAGCGTGGGATGGATCCCCGCTTCAAACATCATGACCCACGCAAGAAGGCCGACACCGGCAACGATAATCCAGGGGACACGCTTCATACGCACAAGGAATGACCATATCACTGCACAGGCAGCAACTCCGGCAAACCAGTACCACGCATGGAGGGAAGAATAGAAAATGGCAATAATGATGATACCCAGAAGGTCATCAACTGTAGCCAGTGTCATAAGGAAAGCACGGATTGACCCCGGCAGCGCCTTGGCAAAAATCGCCAGGATCGCCAGTGAAAACGCTATATCTGTAGCAGTGGGGACAGCCCATCCCTGCGCGGCAACAGCAAAACCCACACCGTGTACCAGGTCCAGATGCGTGCCTGCACAGGCAGCGCCAATGAAAATCACAGGGGGAAGAAGCATGCCTCCTACCGCTGCAAGCATGGGCACAGCGGCCGCTTTGGGATTTGACAGGGAACCGGTTGACAGCTCCTGTTTAAGCTCCAGGCCCACGACAAGAAAGAATATCGTAAGAAGGCCGTCCTGCGCCCAATGCCCAATCTCCAGGACAAGGTTTGTGTGCGGTACCCCGATGGTATAGCCTGATAAGGCTTCGTAGGCCCCTTTCGTAACAGGCAGATTCGCCATAAGCAGGCCTGCCAGGGCGAAGCACAGCATGATAATCCCCGACGCGCGGTCAGAATGCGCAAGTTTAAGGAGCATCCTCCCTGGGCGGCGCCAGCGGGAATCCTTACCATCGGCGAGCATATCCTCAGAAAAGCCGGGGAGTGTCACAGAGCGGAAAGGGCGGATCACTTTCTGTGCAAGACTGCTGAGTGCCTTCCTTCTGCTGCGACGGCGCCCTGTTTTGGATAGCGACTGCCTCGAAGCGCTTTTATGCTGATTACGGGTATTCCGTTTGTCGGATTTCCCGCTCTGCCGCCCGTGCGGTTTATACCGTTTCGGTATCCGGCCCATGTGCGCTCCTTCCTGTTATCCGCCAACCGCTATTTTCCATCCTGCCCGGAGGTCTCCTTTAACCATAAATCATAATATACTTCACTGATACGGGACAGTACAGGCAGGGAATAACAAAAATCCCCGCCTATTTCCGGGCAGGGACTGCATGTGCGCCAGACAGGATTCGAACCTGCAACCTTCTGATCCGTAGTCAGATGCTCTAATCCGTTGGGCTACTGGCGCATGCTGTTATCTTTCAGACAACAAACAATATTTAAGCACGATAGCAGGAGAAAACCTATACGGCGTGTTTTGTATCAGCCGAACTACGGCTTTTATGGAATTCGGACGGCCGTCTGGTGCCGTGGGTTTCCTTTCCCAGCCTGTCCGCCCCGTCCGGCCGTTTCTGGTTCCTCGTAAAAGTGCCTACAAGCGACATGACATCGCGTATCTTCATATCCGGCAGATATGCACGTGTAACGGCGAGCGCCAGCTGAGGGAGCCTTGAAGAATCGGGATAAGCGATATACACATGGTTTTCTGCAGGCTGGAACTTCTTCTTGAAGAAAAGGAGTGATCGGAAACCATACGCAGGTTCAAGCATATTCGCTGTCATCTGCAGTATATGTGTCAGGCTTGCAGATTTTCCCTCAATAGGCCGGATACCGGAAAGAGGGGCTGCTGAAAGGCTGAGGAATTCGATATCGCGCATTCCGGGGTCAGCAGCCGGACCGTTGGGATTATTACTTTGCCCATCCCTCAGGCGCTCAGCCATACGTGCAATAAGGAATTCCATGATCCCGTTGATGGCATCCTGGCGATAGCGCATGAAATCAAGGGTCCATCCTATCACCCTGCCTTCGCGGTAAACTGGAAGCCAGCTTGTAACAGCCTGGACTGTACCTTCCCCATCTATAGCATACAGCAGTTTTACGCGGGGATCCATAAGTTCTTCAATGCCGCCAAGTGTGAACTTCATTTCGGGGAGGGATTTATCTTCTGCCCACTCTTCAGAGATCGTCATAATCTGGGAACGGATATCGAATGTGGCATCCTGATATGTAGACAAAACATCAGTGATACCCTCACGTTTGGCTTTATTGATAGCGGTACGTACATCCTGCCACTTTTTGCCGGCTGTTTTCCACTGGCGCGGGTCAATGACCATTTCAGTGCCTACATCAAGGCTGTTCCATTTCAGCTTTTCCAGCCACTTCCGCTGCTCTTCATGGACAGCATAGAAAACTGGCATCCATGAATTGCTGTCGCAGAATTTAGTGAAATCAATGATATCCTGTTTGTATTCAGCAGGTTCCCCGAAGGGACCGGTAACGGTCAGGGCGATCCCGAAATTTACCCGGTAAGCAATGGCAGACCTACCCGATGCCGAAAACCAGTAATCATTACCTTCCCATGTAGCCATGAATGACATGGATTCACCGCCGGCCTCAACAAGGCCGCTTGCTTTCTGATGCTCTTTCATTCCTATGCTGCCGTGATCGGAAAACCACAGGACGAAAATAACCCCTGTAACGGTCCAGAATATGGGTCCAATAATCCCTGCAACGATGCCCGCAACCGGGCCAAGCGGGATCGAGGCTAACCGTGCCAGTCCCAAAAAGCCGATAGGCAGGTACCGGACCATCAGCGAAATAAGGATGTTTACGCCGCTGGCCTGCCCCTCAGGATAATCCGTACCATCGTCCGGCAGCGGATTGGGGGTATATTTGACCACAAGGAAATAAATAAGGCTCAGTGCAATAAACGTTACACCGATAACAGCAGCTCCGCTATAGAGGAGTGCAGGCCGGGTACGGATATGGAACCTGCGTATCTGCGTTATATACACGATAATGAGGATAAGAGGCAGAAGGCATATAGCTGCGAAGTTTTTCAGCGTCCCGTGCGACGGCAGGGCCCTGCCCAGCTGGGCCTGCGCCTGTTCCCCATATGCCAGGCTTTCCAGGAGCACAGGAAGCACGAAGTAATAGACTTCGGAAAGGATAATAATCCCCAGATTCCATACAATGGCCATATGGACAGCAGTCCTGCGCCCACGGTAAATACCCCATGCGATGATGAGGGAAATGGCTACCGGCAAAAGCGAGACAAGCAATGCCCCGGAAAGATGGACACGCATAAAACCGTACCGCATATAGCACCCTGTACTGTGCACCTGCTGCATGCATTCGGTTATTTTTGCAAAATCAGCCTGGGAAGGCCCGAGAAGAAGGCCGATATCCGACAGAGGCCCCGCATGGATCGGCGATGTTACAGCAATAAGGGGCCCTACCGCAGCTATAACCGTAATAATGCTCAGTATCCGCCATACTTCTATTGCCTGGACAGGCTCAATAACAAAATCCTGGACAGCTTTACGGACGAACATGAAGCCGCAGGCTTGTCCGACAAAAGCCCCTATCAGCAGAACATAATCGATAGGTTCGCCCCTGTATAAAAGCCCGGCAAGTATAACAGCATACGTAAAAATATACAGTCTTCGGCGCCATAATGGGGTGATAGCAGCACCGGCAGCCATAAGCGGGCCGATAACAAGGACTCCCGGCCCATAGGACAGCGAAAGGTCAAGCAATATATGCCATTGCCTGCCATGCCCCTGGATCAGGTAGCACAAAGCAAGGCCTGAGCTTAAACCGATGATGCAGCATACTATGCCGGTCGCTGCAGCCCGCAGAAGGCCAAGATGGGACTCAGCAATGCTGACCGCAAATAAGATCGTTATGACCCCAATAATTATCTGAGGGATATCGTCAACGAAGAAAATAGAAGCAACAGCTGTATACCATCTGCCTGCGATCAGCTGCCTGTAGCTGGTGCGGAAATATTCATGCCCGACATACTGCAGAAGAGGCCGAAAATTAATATGCCGAGAAATAGCAGCACGTATAACAATGTTGTACAGAAGGAAGGACACGGCAAGCGATACGGCAAGGGGGTGTTTGCCTATCCACTGGAGGCCGTCAAGGAGCAGAGCACGGGCAGGATGCCGCGAAGGATCTATGGCCTTTAAAACCTTCAATCCCTTATAGTTCCCGTGCTCCTCGGAACTTTTGCAGCCCCCTCCTTTCCTCAATCTGTGATCCCGGGATGCCTCATACTCCGGCCCTGCCGCCGGGACAGCGCCTGATGGCGGCAGCTGTTTATCACCAGCATACTGCCCCGTGTTATCTGACATATCTGACATATCTGAATTCTCCATATTTCCAGCCTCTCGGCGGGTCCAGCCCCCCTGCCGGACTCCAATCCATTGTTATTGTACCGCAGTTCAGCCGTGGCCTTCCTGTCCGTACGATATCTTCACCCCATCCATATGGGTCAGCGAAGGGAAACTGCTGATACGCACAGTGCCCTGTGACAATCCGGTCTCCATGCAAAACTGTGCTAACCCGTAGTTCATGACAGCTCTTACACTGTTCCAGTCATGGCCTTTGCCCGCAACAACAACCGCATCGACTTTCATCCCCCTGGCGCTGGCCGCTTGCGCAACAGACCGCGCATTATCCTGCCCTATCTGGTCATACTGGCCGGCACCGAAAAGGATGGTCTGGCTGGGCAGGCCATATTTCCGTATTGCCACCGCCGGTACATGGTCCTCGTACGCTGCACGTGAACCGCCATAAAACCTGCCGACCATTTCAGGGACAGGACCGTTGGAATGATGCACCTCGCCCCCAATGGAAATGATATGCCCGTACAGATTATGATACTTAGGCCCGAGATGCGTTGCGCATGTGCCGCCCATTGAAAAGCCCGCGATGCCCCAGGCCTTGCCGGGAAGCTGCACAGGAAGGCGGGATGTGATCCAGCCTGTTACATCTCTGGTAATATATGTCTGCGCATCCCCATATACAGGGGTATCAGAACATAATGTATTATGCGAAGCATCCCCCAGATGGTCAGGTGAAACCACTATTGGCGCTATGCCATGGTGCTTTTTTGCAAATTCGTTGAGGGAATCCTGAAATCTCCCCGAAAGGAAAAACCTGTCAGGGCTGCCCGGCTGGCCGGAAAGGGCGATAAGGACAGGGAGCCTGGGAGGGTTATCGGCGAGGGCCGCGGGAGGAAGATAAACATTGGCTTTACGCGGCTTAAAATGTGCGATACGGGCGGGGATATCGACAGTACGGACGATCCCTTCCCTGCGCAGCTTCGGCAATTTTCCCGCCTTCGCTGCTGCTTCCCATTCTTTCACTGTCCGTGTTGTGCCATGAGGCTGGTATCCCGGCATTTCAGGGAAAGCTTCAGCACCCAAAACCGACCTGATGGTCGGATACTGCCCGTAAACAGCATTCACACCTACGACCCCATAAATAACCGAAAATATCATGAGGATAACAGAAAGCACCTTCCTTTTCCCCCGATACGCCAGCAGAGATGCAGCAGCAAACCCGAAGATCCCCATTGCGGCTGCAACTTTAACAATCACAAGAAGCCCCAGCTCCACCCCGAATACGACCCACACATGCGACATAAGATATGTGAGAGCCCACCCGAAACCGAAGAATACGGCTGCGAACAGGGCCTGCCATGCAAATGCAGTGATCTTTGGATGACGGCATCGGGATATAAAGTTTCTGAATACGGCAGAGGCCGGAGGCTTCTGAGTATCCCCGATGCCCTGGCCCCCTCCGGTATCCCCGGTTTGGGAAACGCGCCGCTCCCGCTGGGTATGCGGCCGTGCAAAAAGAGGGAGGAGGCTTACCGCAAGTACTGCAACGATTACAGTTATCGATGCAGGAAACCATCCTTTGTCAAGATCAATATCAATAAACCAGTTCCCCATTTTATATCCTGTTTATGCCATGCTGCCGGACATCGCACTGCCGGTTCCATGCGCTGCATGTGCTTACCCGTCTTACAGCAGATTATACCAATGGCATATCCTTCAGCATGGGCTTTTCCTTCAGCATGGGCTTTCTGCCCTTTTCACCTATTCCATGCAGATACGGTCCATCGGCATGGAGGAGTCAATAGAAAATCCGGGCGAAGAAGGCCTGATATCCGCTTCTATAAGGTTCACGCCCAGCATGCCGATCATCGCACCATTATCTGTGCACAGCTTAAGCTCGGGGATACGGATATTGACTCCACTGCGCGCCCCGGTTTCAGCCAGCTTAGCCCTCAGCTGCGAATTGGCGCTGAACCCACCTCCGACGATCAGCGTATCCGAGGAAAAGGCCTTGCATGCCTGTACGGATTTGTCGGCAAGTACTGCTGCCACTGAATCAACCAGTGAAGCGCAGACATCGTCAACAGGGATTCTGTTACCCAGAGCACCCTGCTCCTCCAGCCACCGTGCCACTGCCGTTTTCACGCCCGAAAAGCTGAAGTCATACGGATGCCGGGCAGCAGACCTTCCCTGGGTCAGCCCCCGCGGTACCTTGACTGCGTGCGGGTCCCCGCTGCGCGCATGCCTGTCGATATAGGGGCCGCCCGGATACGGGAATCCCAGAAGCCGGGCGATCTTGTCAAAACACTCGCCGGCAGCATCATCAAGGGTAGTGCCGACAACAGAAACAGAACGCGCTACATCGCGTACATGCAGCAGCGAAGTATGGCCGCCTGAAACGATAAGGGCCAGGACGTCCCGCGGAAATACGCCGAACTGCAGCTGCGTAACCGCGATATGCCCGATAACATGGTTAACGCCGTACAGCGGTTTATGCGCTGCCGCAGCGAGTGCCTTCGCCCCTGAGACCCCAACAGCCAGGCAACCGGCGAGACCCGGGCCCGCCGAGACTGCAACAGCATCCAGATCGGAAAGATCCATATTGGCATCTGACAGCGCCTTCGAAACAACGGGGACAAAGGATTCGGCATGTGCCCGGGAAGCAAGCTCAGGTATGACGCCTCCATACCTGGCATGCTCATCCATAGAGGACGCCACAACATTGGACAGCGCCGTGCGTCCGCGGATAACAGCAGCCGCCGTTTCATCACATGTCGATTCGATCCCTAAAACTACCGGCTCACTCATGATAGTCCTCCTGAAAATCCCCCTTACGGCCTTCAGCAACAGTACGGGCCATAGTATATGCATCAATATCTTCAGGCTGGTAATACCGCCTGCGGATACCCATAAGCTCAAACCCGTTTTTCTTATACAGGCTGACAGCGGGACCGTTATCGACACGGACTTCAAGGAGCATACGTCCGGCTCCAAAACCGGCCGCAGCCCGGCACAGCTCATCTAACAGCCTCTGCCCTCTGTGCTGGCGCTGATATTTCTTACTGACGCCAAGAGTCATGATCTGGGCGTCATCCGAATCAAACCAGAGGCCTGCATATCCGCAGATATCGCCTGACTCCCTATCTTCGTCCACAATATACATGCGTGACGGAGCCGCCAGTTCCTGTCTGATAATATCTTCGTTCCACGCCTCTTTACCAAAAAGTTCTGTCTCAAGTTCTGCGATACGGGCAATATCGCGTTCAGCCATTTTCCTGATCATGAGAGGGCAGGCCCTTCTGTTCCGGAACCCAGTGAAAGCGATATGGACGTCTGTCCCAGCCTGTGTTTCCCAGCTGATGGAATAGTAATATCAGGCCGCCGCAAATATAAAGGCTCTGTTCCGCATGCATCCCCTGCCCTGCAGTGAGCCCAAGCGGTTCGAGCAAATATGCCGAGCCCCTCAGGTGACCTGTCGGACAGGCAGGTTCCCTCAACGACCTGCCCCAGGGAATCCCCGAAAATATCCCATGCGAACCTGTATTTTTTACTGCCGTTCCCCACAATATCAACAGCAATACGGGAACGGCCGGCCTGCGCGCATATCTCGGCAGAATGGCTGCTGAGATATGACAAAACTGAATCTGCTATATCTTCTGCTGAAGCGATATCCATAGGGATAAAAATGTCAGGGAGCGCATCGCGGCTATCCGCCGGCCGGGCATATCCGGATCCGGGACGGGCCTCACCATACAGCGCATAATACAGCTGCTTACGCCGGGCGTCATTAACAGCCAGCGTCAGATGGTACGTACCGCTATCGTCGTTATCATGGTTGCCGGGGTCTCCCTTCCTGGCCCATGACCGCCATAAAGCCTGCGGTTCCAGGATATCCTGCCCTATGATCCGGATATCCTCTGCAAAAGCAAGGGCACGGGCAGCAACTATCCCGGCACGGAGCCCTGTAAACGGGGCTGGCCCAGTCCCCACAATAACGGTATCCAGATCGCCGTAGCCCAGACCGGCATCAGAAATGGCCCGGTCAATATTCACCTGCAGCTTTTCAACATGGCATCGGGAATCAGCCTCAACGATCGGGCTGCAGCCAATGATACCAACACAGGACCCGTAAGACGTATCAATGACTAAACAGTGTCCCAAAGAGGCTGAGGACATATCTTCGTATGCACCTTTATCAGTTTTACCTATCATCATTATCTTTGTCTATCATAATTACCGCTTATCGCTGCCGGCCCCCAAGCTCTGCTGTAAAGAGCCCAGACGATTATCCCATGCCGCGCCTACAGGATGGAGGGTGACAGCTCGTTCCCCGCCATCTGATAAAAACCCGTCTGATGTACGGGCTGAAGTTACAGGACGTGTAATACTGATCTCCAGCCGGCTGTCCGACAGGACGGACGCCATCGCAGACCCCCATTCTATAAGTATGCAGGTACCCGGGCGGGGATCTTCAAGCTCCTCATCAAGGCCGAGCGACTCAAGCTCATCAAGAAGCCGGTTTTTTGCATTGTGCGGGTCCTGTGATTGAAGGCTCCTGTCATTATCAGATCCGGGGAGCCGGTATGCATCAACATGGATAAGATGGGCCGGCGAACCATCGCTGTAATGACCGTCAAGCTCCCGGGCAATAGTGAAAGTTGGGGATACAACTGCCCCCTCCACATCAAGCCCCATGCCTATCCCCTGGCTGAAGGTTGTTTTCCCCGCACCCAAAGGTCCTGAAAGGACAATAACGTCGCCAGAATGCATAATTTTCGCAATACTGCTGCCGCAGGCGCGCATATCGTCGGCAGTAGCAGCACGCAGCATAATATCCGGACTGCTTTCTGTATAAACCATATTTACCGGCCTTTATCTGTTTATCCCATCCATCCGGATATTCCCCTTGGATGCGATAGCTTTCAGAAGATATTCCATTGCATAGAGTGGGTCCGCCCCATTGCTTTTGCACTGTTCATCGACCCATGCTGCAATCTGGATACAATTACCCAGGCCTTCAGAAGTCCACCCGCGCACATCATGGCGTGCATTTCGCAGCTGCCAGAGCGACATTTTTGCCTCAGCAGGGGTGATTTTGCCCTGGTCAACAGCTGAAGCCTTTGCCATTGACCGGATCTTTACAGCAATCGCCCCAAGGATCGCCAGAGGATCTATCCCCTGTATCACGGCATTCCGCATACCAATAATAGCCTGCGCAAGATCCCCTCCAATAGCCAAGTCGGCAACAGTAAAACCTGTGACCTGAGGGTCCGCAGACAGATAGGTACGGGCAATAGCAAGTGTCATAGGGTTATCGGGGAAATCATCACACAGCTGGCGGCATAATGCAGCGATCTCACCGGTACGGGCCCCTAGAGTATCCGCTATGAACTGTGCAGCATCATTATTGATACGCCGGCCATACATTTCAAAACGCTGTCTGACGAAGTTCGTCCGCGAATTTGCATTCTTGAGGTCCGCAACTTTATCGACTGCAGCACCCGCAGCCTGTGCCCTTCTGATAATGCCGCTCCCCTTTGCAGAACCGTTATGCTGTACGATAACGATACTTGCTGCGGGGCTGGCTGATGCCCGGGCATCTGAACAGTAGCTGACCAGCGCCCTCCCAACATCTTCAGCCATGTCCTCCCCATGGGAAATGACAACAACTGATGCATCCGACAAAAGGGAGGGGCTGACCGCCTCATCGAAATCAAAGGATGTGCAGGATGCCGCGTCGAGCTCTATAACCTCAGCATCAGGCAGTGCTGCATGCGCTTTATCCTTAAGCTCGCGTACACGCTGGGCTGCCAGAAAATCATCAGCACCTGAGACGATATGTATCCTTCCTTGCGGCATGCTTCCACTGTTCCTTTATCGGTGGACAAACCGCTTCAGCGCCCTGCTGCCAGCGGGAAACAAAAATACTTCGGCGGATATCATCCCGGTACCTCTGTATCCGTTCACGCGGTCCTATATGCAGTTCAGCATCATTACTTATTCCTGCAGCATCTGTCTTCACAGCACGTGCAATCCGCACAGCAATGGCTACCACGCTGAATGCGCTATATACCGCAGCTAAAACCATCACACCTTTTATCCCCGAAGGCCACGGCACCGCGCACCACGGATTGTCCGACATCCATAGGGATACAGCATTCATTACCTGGGTAAACCCCGAAGCGAGCCACACACAGCCGAAAGATAAGGAAGGCCATACAGTACACGTTATGAACCCTATTATGCCAAATACTGTTGCGCATGATACGAACGGCGCAACGGCAAGGTTCGCAGCCACAGACAGTACAGGTATTGATGGCGTTATGAGGATACTTACCGGAAGGCTCAGCAGCTGGGCACAGACAGTAAGGGATACAGCCTGTGCGCCAGCTCTGGGGATATACCGTGACAGTATCCCGCACAGGCCGGGATGGAAAAGGAATATCCCGTAAACAGCAGAACAGGACAGGGCGAATCCGAAGCTCCATGCATAGGATGGGCAGATAAGCAGGACCATTATGACCGTAAGGTTTAACAGTGAAAATGCATTTTTCAGGATGCCTGCGAATAATGCAAGTATCCCCAGCATCCCCATAACCAGAGCCCTTACTATGGAGTCTGAAGGGTACATAAACATATAAAGCGCACAGTATCCGCATGCTGTCACGCCGGCTACTGTCTTCCGGTGCGCATGCAGCCGGACAAGTATCCATCTGAGGAATACTGCGATAAGGGCAAAATGGCTCCCTGAAACAGCCATGAGATGCATGATCCCCAGATTGAGGAAAGAATTTTTAATACGGGAAATATATGCGCTTGGAATGGATGGCGGGCCTGCATTGCCTATCCCTGCCTGCCTTTCCGGAACAGCACCGCTTCCCCGTACCCCGTTCCCGGATACTTTGCCTGATGCCGAAGTATTATCCGCGAGGAAGGACTCATTGCCCATAACACCTAAGGTCAGGCCCGGAACAAGTATCCTTCCCTGCGGCGAAAGACGCTGTGTCTGTGCGATAAATGCATTTTGCATCCTGTTTATATATCTGAACCATAGTTTTGGCTTCTCCACAAGTTTTACGGATATCTCTGCAGAAGCAGCACCCGGTCCCCCTGCCCTGCTGCCGGCAGATATCCAGTATGGGACTTTCCCATACTGGGCCCGGGATATTGCGCCTGTAACAGCAAAGTATCCATGATTTTCAAATATGCATGACCCGCCTTTCGCATATAAACGTACAGGCAGCGAAACAGCTGACAGGACGCCGCCGGCATCGGCTACATGCGTAATATGCGCATCGATCTTGCAGTCAAAGCTTCTCCTGTCGGAAGCCGTCATCGGCGATTCTGCCCGCACGAACACTGATACAGGTGCGGAAGAAGTATCTTTGGAACCAGACAGCTGAGTTCTGCCGGGTGCGCTAAGGGTGCCAAGTATGCCGGATGCGCCAGGAGCATTAAAAGTGCCATGCCTGCCATGCATGCCAGATATACCAAACGCAGAGATATCTGACTGTTCCGTATTTTCATATACGCATACGCTGACAGCCATGCACAGGCCGGCGACCGAGCACACAATACAATAAAGCCCTGCACTCACAAGGATACCGGGTCGCAGGCGAGGCACTTTGCCGGCACACAGCCACACTATTACAGAGCCTGCTACGATACCCGCTCCGCAGGAAATGGCAAAACCGGGGATCATCTCGGGCCTCATATGGCATATCAGCGCAGCTGCCCATAAAGCCACGGCAACAATGCATAATCTGAAATCCTTATAGATACTGTTTTTCATCGTTCCGCCGCCTCCGCTACCCGGATACACTGATGCTGCCGCGGATTTTTGCCAGTGTTTTTGCCCCTATCCCTGCAACGTTGAGAAGCTCATCAACAGATGTGAAACGGCCGTGGGATGTGCGGTAAGCGATAATTTTCTTTGCAGTAGATGGCCCTATACCTTTTATTGTTTCAAGCTGCTCTTCAGAAGCAGAATTGATATTGATACGCATATCCTGCTTCCCCGTACTTCCGGGATTTCCTCCATTGCCCGAAATCCCGGTACCCTGTGAGGGCTGTCCGGACATCCCGGCAGCCCCTCCCTTCTGCTCTGCTTCCTGCTGAAGCGTACGGCTCTGCTCACTTTCCTCTGCCTGCCCGGCTGCACTGCCTGTATTGCCAGAATCTCCGGTACTGTGCTGCGCGGCGTCCCCATCCTTCCCCTGGTGATCCTGATGCCGGCTGGTGTCTCTGCTGCGGCCGGACGCAGCAATACCCACCGCCTGCTGAAGTGACCGTATGCTTGAAGACTGTATGATAAGCAGGGTCAGGCTGGCACACAGCCCTGTGACGAGGATAAGGATGATGCATACCGCCTGCGCGGGCGTCATAAAAAACCGGTGGGATGGGTGTGCATAAATATCCCGGTGCCGTCCTGGAATCTTACCGTGCCGCATACAGAAATGGTGCCATATAACCATCGTTTATGGCACCATTTTCATAAGCTGTGGCTGAATGTGGATAACACACCTTGCCTTACGCTTGACAACAGGCCTCAGCCGCGTATCCGGCAGCTGCAGCGTCCCGGCCGGAACCTCTCAGCCGAAACCTCTCAGGTCGGAACCGGAGGCCTGCCAGTAACAGTAACCCCGGAATGCTATTCTGCCGGAACAATCGACACAATTTTTGGCGGTTTTACAATCACCTTCCTTGGGGCTTTCCCTCCGAGCCTGCTGGCCACTGCCTCGCTTTCCAATGCACGCTTTTCCAGCTCCTCAGCACTGATATCGGCGGGGACTTCAAGCTTGCCGCGGACCTTGCCTTTTATCTGGATCACGGCAGTAACCGTGTCCTGGCCCACATACCGGCTGTCTGCTTCAGGCCACTGCGCATGGGCTATCGATTCCGCATGCCCCAGCCTGTTCCACAACTCTTCGCATATATGCGGAGCTATCGGGGAAAGCATAAGGATCAGCGGCTCTACCGCTGACCGGGGCACCGCCTTCACTGTAGTCAGATGGTTATTCAGCACGATCAGTTTGGAGATAGCGGTATTCGGCCGCATACCCTCAATCTCTTCGGTAACTTCGGCGATAGTATTGTTAAGCAGCTTAAGGGTCTTACCGTCAGGGGCATCCTCCGTAACAGAGACCTCCCCTGTATTTTCATCAATCACATTGCGCCACAGCCTCTGCAGGAACCGCATCCCGCCGATGACATTTTTGGTATCCCAAGGGCGGGATTCGTCAATGGGCCCCATGCTCATCTCGTACAGCCGGAAAGTATCAGCACCATACTGTCTGCTCATTTCGTCAGGCGTGATGATATTTTTAAGGCTTTTGCCCATCTTGCCGAATTCACGGCTGACTTTCTGCCCCTTCCAGGAATATTCAGATACACCGTCCACATCCTTTTCTTCGACTTCTGCAGCCGGGACATACTGCCCCCGGGAATCTGTATATGCATATGCCTGGATATACCCGTTATTGAAAAGCTTGTGGAAAGGTTCCGGGGAATTCACATACCCCAGGTCAAAAAGGATTTTATGCCAGAACCGTGTATACAGCAGGTGAAGCACAGAATGTTCCACGCCGCCGACATACAGGTCTACCCCGCCGGCATCCCCTGCTGTAGGGTTGTGCCGGGGGCCAAGCCAGTATGCGAATTCATCTTTATCAACCATATGCGCACTGTCATGCGGATCAATATAGCGCATATAGTACCAGCATGATCCGGCCCAGTTAGGCATGGTATTGGTATCACGGTGGTAGGTTTGAGGCCCATCCCCCAGGTCAAGGGTGACGTTTACCCAGTCCGGGTTGCGTGACAGCGGCGCTTCAGGGTCTGACTCATTGTCTTCAGGGTCGAATGTGCGCGGAGCATAATCCGGGACGTCAGGCAGGCCTATAGGAAGCTGGCTGTCAGGCACCAGATGGGCTACCCCTTCATCATCATAAACGATAGGGAACGGCTCCCCCCAGTAACGCTGACGGGAGAAAAGCCAATCCCTCAGCCTGTAGGAGACTCTCCCTTCGCCTGCCCCCTCACGTTCAAGCCATGCAACCATCGCCTCAGCAGCTTTGTCAACTGACATGCCGTTCAGTGAAGGCGCAGTGCCCGTATACTCATCAGCGTCCCTGGGAGAATTGATAACTATGCCGTCATGGAGAATATAAGCAGATTTCCCTTCATAATTGCCGAGGCTGTCCTGCGAACCATCGGAAGGCTTTACTGTGTAGATGACGGGGAGGCCGAAAGCATCAGCAAATTCATAGTCCCGCTGGTCGCCGCCCGGGACTGCCATTATGGCACCAGTCCCATAATCCATAAGCACATAATCAGCAGAAAAAACAGGCAAAAGCGTCCCGGTTACAGGGTTTTTGGCATACAGCCCTGTAAAGAAGCCGGTTTTAGCCCCGTTATCTTCTATCCGGTCGCGGGCTGTTTTCGCTGCTGAGGTCTTCCTGTATTCGCGGACGGCAGATTTCGGGTCACTGTATCCGGACGTCCACCGGCCAGGGATATCAGCTTCCCACTGCTCAGGTACATTTTCAAGGAGCGGATGCTCGGGGGAAACAACGGCAAAAGTTGAGCCGTAAAGGGTATCGGGCCGCGTTGTATAAACTTCCAGATCCTGTCCAAGCCTGCTGCCGTCAGCGCTGTATATGCCGAAACGCACAGAAGCCCCATGCGACTCGCCTATCCAGTTACGCTGCATCAGTTTGACTTTTTCAGGCCAGTCGATAGTATCCAAATCTTCTATAAGCCGGTGCCCGTACGCGGTGATCCGCATGGACCACTGGCTCAGCTCACGCTGGAACACAGGGAAATTGCCCCGCTCTGAGCGCCCGTCCGCTGTCACTTCCTCATTGGCCAGCACGGTCCCGAGCCCCGGGCACCAGTTGACAGGGGATTTGGAAATATACGCAAGCCGGAAATCATTAAGGATATCAGCCCGCTGGGCATGGGTAAGGTCCTTCCACTGCTTCCCCGTACCCTCGAATCCCGGGATTTCACGGTCTCCTGATTCAAACTGGGCTTCAAGCTCGCTAATTGGCCGTGCACTCCCTTTCGCCCCATCGGCACGGACAAAACCTTCGTCATACCATGAATCATATATCCGTGAAAAGATCCATTGTGTCCATCGGATATATTCAGGGTCTATAGTTTTCAGGGAACGCCGGTAATCAAAGCTGAGTCCCATACGGCGAAGCTGGCGCTGCATATTGGCAATATTCTGTTCAGTAGTGATGCGCGGATGCTGCCCGGTCTGCACCGCATACTGCTCCGCCGGAAGGCCGAAAGCGTCGTATCCCATAGTATGCAGCACATTTTCACCCTTCATGCGGTGGTATCGTGCCATAACGTCTGTTGCAATATATCCGAGCGGATGGCCTACATGCAGGCCTTTACCTGACGGGTAGGGGAACATGGATATGACGAAATACGGGGTACGCCCGTCCGCGTGGTCCCCCTGATAATCTTTAAGATGGCCTTTCACATTCCCGGCCCAGAATGTGCCTTCCTTGTCCCATACATCCTGCCAGTGTTTCTCTATGGCCTGCGCAGCCTGCGCAGTATACCTGTACCTGGGTTCGGAATCGGTGCTCATAATTCTCCTGTATCTGTTGCAAACTCCTGTATGAAATTATCCCCGCTGTTTACGACTTTACAGATTTTATAATACAGACTTTATACCGCGCAGCAGGGATGGGACAGCGGCTGAAGGTAGGCCGAGGGCAGCTCAGCTTTTGCCCACTTTGAAGAACCGGCTGTGCATAAGCCACCATGTGGCGCCCACGGTAATGGCCAGGGTGGAAAGCATAACTGTCGCAAAACCCCACGGCTTGTCAAGGAAGGGCATCCACGGGAAATTCATGCCGTACAGCGAAAATACAAGGGTCGGGATGGTCAGGACGATGGAAATAATAGTAAATACCCGCATAACATTATTCACATTATTCGACACAATGGAACTGAACGCATCCGTCATCCCCTGAAGAACGCCCTGGTAAATAGTTGCCATCTCGATAGCCTGCTTATTCTCTGTGATCACATCCTCAAGCAGATCATTATCATCCTCGTACGGCCTGATACGGTTCAAGGTGGTCAGCTTCTCAAGCACTATTTCATTCGATTTAAGGCTTGTGGTGAAATACAGCAAAGACTTAGACAGCTCCATGAGGATGAGGATCTCACGGTTCTGCGTGGAATCCTGCATCCTGATCTCCAGTTTGTCGGATTCCCGGTCAATGATACGCAGATACCGCAGATACATTGCCGCATTCCGGTAAAGTATCTGCAAAATAAACCGTGTATGCATAAAAGTATTGAACCCGCGGATAGTCCCGTCCATAAACGGGTGCAGAAGCGGGGTATCCTGCGAGCATACAGTAATGATCACGCCGTCAGTCACAATAATAGACAGAGGGATAGTATTGTACCAGTTCCGCTCAGCACGCTCTTCGACAGTAGGGATATCAACGATGATCATAGTATAGTCATCTTCAACATCAATACGTGAGCGCTCTTCATCATCCAGAGGGGCCCGCAGGTCTGCGAGGTCGATCTTATGCTTCTGTGAAACCGTCGAAAGCTCTATATCCGTGGGGTCAACAAGTGATATCCATGCGCCGCGTTCAGGCTTCGAGACCTGCTCTGTCTGCCCGTCAATCGTATTAAATATACGCATCATAGTCATCACCGCCCTCAATACACCGAGTAAGCTTTACATCATAACCTTATATTTTATACTGAAGTAAATACGTAGTAAAAATTGAACGTTACCCCTTCACTATAAGTAGATTAAAACACCGTGCAGAGTATAGCTTATTTTATCTGCAACCGGGATCTGTCATTATGGATCTTTACAATTTTAAATGAATAAGATCAATTTCGATATAAAGCCGAGGAGCCTTAGCGCATGGATACGAGCGATCCTCTGGAATCCGGCAGCTATTCAGGCAAAACTAACAGGCTTCAGCTGTGATATCCATATGGATACCAAATTTCGTAGTATATGATTGGTTTTACTTTACCAAGCGATCTTAACTCCCCTCTTGACGTTCTAAGCCAGTTCCAGCCTCCTGCATCTGTGAAAGCTAATTCCACACCAGGAAAGGCTCCACAGCCGCGCCAGCCCTCTGGAGCTGGAAATTGCCAATTTTCTAGAGGAGAGTAAACAGGTATATAAACACTCTTAGCACACTATACCCAGTAGTAAAAAACATAACCTCCTGCCCTCAATGGGCAGGAGTAAAGGATATAAAATGAAAAACTCATACGAGTTTAGTCTTTATTATAGCACCTTTAAATCCGGCATTCCTCTTCGGCACTTCTCTAAGCAAAGCTATCTGCAGTCAAGTACTCCCAATTATCTGAAAGACAGTAAAAGAGGATAATGACAGATAGGCAAACATGGGCAAACGTGGGCACATTATAGGGACGGGAAAAAGAAAGCCTTGGAACACTAATGTTTCCAAGGCTTCCACATACTTTATAGAAGTGGAGCTAAGGGGATTCGAACCCCTGACCTTCTCAATGCCATTGAGACGCGCTACCAACTGCGCCATAGCCCCGAAGTACGAAAATCATTTTAGCGAATAGGGAGTATTTTAGCTATCCCTGATTGAATTATCAGCGTGTCGGGTACCTCTCAGGATCCACTGGACGCCTTGATTTTCCTCGTTTATACGGCTGCAGGATGCCTGCATGCTATCAGCAAGCATGATAAGTAGCAAAGCCATCTTTTGGCTGCACAGGCAGCCTTTGTCCGCATGGGAACCCATAATTGTTCCATCGACCAGAGGTCGCGTTTGACATCAGTACCTGTTTGGAGCTGAAAAGCAGCAACGATAAACAGCGAAAGGGGAAAACGCCGAAGCGCACGGCCGCTTTTTCAGCCGTACGCTGGGCTTTGATCCAAAAGATCAAAGACTGTCGTAGTTTGTACGGTTTCTGCACTGCAGAGGCCCGGACAGCTGCGGAGCGCTATCGAGATCCGGTTCTGCTTAAGCCGCACAGCCTCTGGAACACGTTATACCACAGATGTACGGAGGAAAATGAGCAATTCAGGAAGCCATCACCAGGGCAAGCAGGACGGTTCACCATCACATACCGGGTACGCTGCAGCAAAGCAGCCAGGCATACAGGCGGAAGCAGCGCAAAGTTCAGAGCCTGAGCAGCCGCGTTCCGGCAACACAGTCAGGCGCGCCCTGAAAACCCGGCACGTATCCATGATCGCCCTTGGCGGGAGCATCGGCACAGGGCTCTTCGTTGCCAGCGGGGCAAGTATCCATTCAGCCGGTCCCGGCGGGGCCCTTGCTGCATACGCTGCAATCGGGATCATGGTATATTTCCTGATGACATCACTCGGCGAAATGGCTACATATATGCCCGTAACAGGGTCATTTGCCACGTACGCGGGACGCTTTGTCGACCCTGCCCTCGGATTCGCGATGGGATGGAACTACTGGTTCAACTGGGCTATCACTGTTGCCGTAGATACCACGACCAGTGCCATAGTCCTGCGGTACTGGTTCCCGTCAGTGCCTGTCTGGGTATTCTCCCTGGCCGTCCTTGCTGTGATCTTCCTCATCAATGTACTTGCTGTGCAGTCCTTCGGCGAAACTGAATACTGGATGGCACTCATAAAAGTTATAACCGTTATCATCTTCCTTATCGTAGGGACCCTTACCATAGCCGGGATCATTGGCGGAAAAGCTACTTTCCTGTCTAATTTCACATATAAAGAGGCACCCTTCGTCGGAGGTTTCCCCGCAGTGCTTGGGGCATTTACCGTCGCCGGGTTTTCCTTCCAGGGGACTGAGCTTATAGGTATAACTGCGGGCGAATCCGCCACACCGGAGAAAAGCATCCCCAAAGCCATCAAACAGGTATTCTGGAGGATACTCCTGTTCTATATCCTCTCAATATTTGTTATCGCCTGCATCATCCCCTACACCAGCCCCAGCCTGCTGGGATCAGAAGCAACAGACATTGCAATGAGCCCATTCACCCTGGTTTTCCAACGCGCAGGGCTCGCAGCAGCCGCCGCTATCATGAATGCAGTAGTCCTCACATCTGTTATCTCTGCTGCAAACTCGGGTATGTACGCTTCCACACGCATGCTCTATGCCCTTGCCAAAGAAAAACATGCGCCTGGCATTTTCGGTATGGTCAATTTCCATGGCATACCCATACCTGCACTGTTAGGGACAACATTTGTTGCATTTCTGACTTTTCTGACAAGTATCTTCGGGAACGACATCTACATATTCCTTGTAGCAGCAAGCGGGCTCACCGGTTTTATAGCATGGGCGGGGATCGCCATATCGCATTTCCGTTTCCGCAGGGCGTTCATAGCACAGGGGCATTCGCTTGATGAAATGAAATACCACGCGAAATGGTTCCCCTTTGGTCCTGTCCTTGCTTTTATCCTGTGTATCCTGGTCATAGTCGGGCAGGATCTGAATTCTTTCAGGACGCTCAACTGGCAGGCGATATGTGTCACCTACATGTCCGTGCCGCTGTTCCTGATCCTGTATTTAGGATACAAGATCAGGAACCGCACTAAAGTCATCCCTCTTAAAGATATTGATCTCGACAGCCTCAGCATACAGCACGATAAACATGATAAGCATGATAAAACGGCTGGTATCGGAGGAACTGCTCATACAGCAGCCACGCACAAAGTACAGAAGACCGAGATGAGTTAGGCCTGGAGGCTGGAAAGGCTGGCCTGTTCGGAAAGGTCGGGATTATTCCAGTCGGTAATGTAAGCAGCGACCGGCCCATGTTCGTATTCTTCCAGACGCCAGCGTACCGAACCGTCAGGCATATCCAGCCCGGACAGCTTTACCCAGAAAGCGTTGCGCATAGATACCAGGCTGGCAAAATCCGGATATGTATCAGTTAGCCGCAAAAGGGTCTGCACGGTCTGATTGATCCACGCTCCATGCGAGAAAACAAAAAGATCAGTATCACTGCCTGCCCTGGCTGCCCAGTCTGTGACAGCTGCGACTCCGCGCGTACCGACCTGCTCCTTAAGCTCTGCCCCATGCCTGAGCTCCCCGCCTTCAAACCGCTCCCATGCGACGTAATCCTCGGGGAACTGTTCACGGACCTCATTCATCGACATGCCTTCCCAGTCACCGAAATTGCGTTCAGCTACGCGCTCGTCTACATGGACCGGAAGCCCCAGCGGATCAGCAAATGTATGTGCAGTTTCCTGGGCCCTTCCGAGATTCGAGCTCACTACGATCTGATGCCTGGCAGAGGGCACACTTCCGCCCTGAGAGGCCGGCTGCCCGCCCCAATATGCGGAAGCACCGCGCGAAAATACCTCAACACGCTCTCCGTCACCATTGATCACACCATTTACGCCCGACTGCACATCAAATGTGTTATCGCCGTCAGACTGCACATACAGGCGAGTGAGTTCAGCAGCGGTCTGGCGGACCTGCCAGCGCCCGATATCGTTAAGCGGGATATCTATCTGCCCCTGGAAACGGTGCTGGGCATTGTATGAAGTCTGCCCGTGCCGGATCAGGAATATTGAATGTACATGCTGCCCCATTTAACCCAGTGCCCCTTCAGCCGGCCGGCCGTTATCTGCCGAGGCTGCCTCATCATAGGTATCAGCATCAGCAGCCCCGACGGCGCCCTTCTGGCCATCATCGGTATGCTCAGGAAGCCCGAGGCCGATACGCGGGCACTCTTTCCACAGCCTGTCAAGATCGTAAAACTCGCGTGATTCCCGATCCATAATATGCACCACAAAATCACCGTAATCCTGCAGTATCCACTGCCCCTCGCTGACACCCTCACGTTCGCGGGGGCTTATCCCCTTCTGCAGATGCATCTGCTTTTCGACCTCTTCGGCAATAGACAGTACCTGACGCGGATTGTCCCCCGTAATAATGAGGAAGATATCGGTGATTGCAAGCGGCTCAGTGACATCAAAGGCAATAATATCTTCACCTTTCATCCTGTCTGCAGCTGCAGCGGCAATACGCACTGAATCAATGGAATCCTGTACTGCTGGCATAAATTCTCGCTTTCGTTATTTTTATTTTATTATTCCCTGTTTTATATTATCCGCTGCCTATTTTTCACGTTCCCAGGCCGGTTTCCACTGCTCAACTGTATGCTGTGAATTTTCGGAATAGACCATAGCATCATCAGGGACATCATGACGGATAACACTGCCGGCACCGGAAGTAACATTATCTCCTACTGTTACCGGGGCTACAAGCATATTGCCCGCACCTATATGGACATGGGAGCCGATTTCCGTATGGTTCTTATGCACCCCGTCATAATTTGCGGTGATCGTGCCTCCGCCGACGTTGGTATTTTCGTGGATATGCGCATCTCCCACATAGCTGAGATGCGGCACTTTCGTCCCCTCATCTATAACCGCCTTTTTCATTTCCACATATGCCCCCGCTTTTGTATGCGGGCCAAGCGTATTGCCGGGGCGAAGGTACGTCCATGGGCCGATCACAGCCCCCTCCCCTATACGGGAATCCTCTGCGCGGGAACGCTCAACTACAGCGCCCTCATCAACCTGGGTATTGATAAGGGTAGTATCCGGGCCGATCACGGCATGCGACGATACGGCAGTTGAACCTTTAAGATATGTCCCCGGAAGGATAACCGCATCAGGGCTGATCTTAACGTCATCTTCTATCCACGTTGTCTGAGGATCAATAACTGTGACACCTTCACGCATCCAGCCTTCGCACACACGGATATTATGCGCCTTGAGCAATGCGGCAAGCTGCACTCTGTCATTGACGCCTTCAACACTCAGGTTATCAGGGGACTGGAAAATACCGACATGCCCGATCTCCCGTGCTGTTTCCAGCGCATCAGTAAGATAGAATTCCCCCTGCGCATTATCGGCAGACAGCCCTGAGACAGCCTGGGACAACACTTCAGCATCAAATGCGTATACTGACGTATTCACTTCTGTGACCAGCAGCTCACTCGCATTGGCATCTTTCTGCTCCACTATGCGCAGAAGGTTCCCCTGCGGATCGCGGATAATACGGCCGTATCCGAAGGGATCCTGCAGGGTTGCTGTCAGGACAGTCGCTGCATTGTTATGGGCCTCATGGGCTTCCAGGAGCTGATGCAGGGTTGCAGTATCCAGAAGGGGCATGTCAGAAGCAACAATAAGCACAGTCCCATGGAATTCATTAAGTTTTTCCAGTTCAAAAACAGCACACTGCACGGCCCTTCCGGTCCCGGCGATCTCATCCTGCTCAACAATAACCGCATCACTGTTATACGACCGCGCCGCCTGCGCGACCCGCTCTGCCTGGTATTTGACGACCACAGCCTCATTGCGCGGATGAAGCGCGCTGACGCTGTCCATAACGCGCCGGAGAAAAGTCTTTCCAGCAAAATCATGAAGTACTTTAGGGGTATCCGATTTCATGCGGGTCCCTTCCCCCGCTGCAAGGATAATCGCGCAATCCAATCTTGCCATATCTCTTCCTGGATTCCTATCTGCAGGGCATCCCGCCCCGCCTGTCGTGTGTTGCCTGTTATACGCAAATTGCGCAGCCGCAACGGCTACGCAACCACAGGTTCCCCCACCTGGACTCGAACCAAGACTAAGGGTTCCAAAGACCCGTGTGCTGCCATTACACCATGGGGGAATTGGGCGCCGCAGCGCCCACAAAGCACTATTATGGCATACCCGCTGGTCACCGGCACACAGCTGCAGCTATCTTATTCCGAACGCGGATAGGCCAAAGGTATATCAGCCCCATGATACCGGGGATAGTTTTCAAAAAGCCTGGCCACAGAACCATCGCTGAAAACAGCTTTCATGGCTCCGGCAAGAAGCGGGGCGATAGACAGGACCGTCAGGCCCTTCCATCTTTTCTCAGGAGGGATCGGAACTGTATCAGTCAAAACCACTTCGCAGGCACCGCAGTTCTTCAGGCGCTCCACGGCAGGGTCCGAAAGGACACCGTGGGTTGCCACAACGATAACAGATTTTGCCCCAGCCTCAAGGACGATTTTTGTCGCTTCAGCAATCGTACCGCCCGTATCAATAAGGTCATCAACGAGGACGCAGTCTTTGCCGGAGACATCGCCCACAACGCGGTTGGCCACGGTATGGTTGGGACGGGTAATATCGCGGGTCTTATGGATAAATGCCAGCGGGCAGCCCCCCAGACGCAGCGCCCACTGCTCTGCAACACGGATACGTCCCGCATCAGGCGACACCAGGGCCACATTATCAAGCGGTACACGTGTACGCACATATTCAACAAGTACGGGCATAGCCTGCAGATGGTCTACGGGACCGTCAAAGAACCCCTGGGACTGCGCAGCATGCAGGTCAACAGACATAACACGGTCGGCACCGGCGGTTTTGAACAGGTCGAAAACCAGACGGCAGGTAATAGGCTCCCGGCCGCGATGTTTCTTATCCTGGCGGGCATACCCGAGCATAGGGCACACCGCTGTGATGGACCGGGCCGATGCACGCTTGAGCGCATCGATCATGATCAGTTGTTCCATGATCCATTTATTGATAGGATCTGTATGGCTCTGCATAACAAAAACGTCCGCGCCACGGACAGATTCCGTGTAACGGACGTACATCTCACCATTAGCAAAGTCATAAGCAGTCGTTTCCAAAACATCGATTCCAAGATATTTTGCAACATCCTGCGCAAGTTTGGGGTCTGCCCTGCCAGTAACCAAAATGAGGTTTTTGTCCGGCTGGCCTTCAAGAACTACGCTCACCATGTCTCCATTATTCGCAGTGTTTGGAACAACTCCATACTAACAGGCAGATAACCCAAGAAGGGGCTCTGTGCGTCGGTATCAATGCGCGCTACGGTAAAGGCCATGTTTATCAATATATTGCACCACGCCATCAGGGACCAGGTACCATACCGGTTCCCCGTCGCGTGCCCGGCGGCGTATATCCGTAGAAGAAATCGACAGGGCGGGGATCTCCATTAGATCCACAGCGTGCCCGGGGGCACCGGCTTTTTTCAGGTCAAGGGAATACCCTGGGCGGGATACCCCCACAAAATGCGCAAGGTCCCACATCTCACCGGCATCTTTCCACTTCATGATCTCCGTAAGGGCATCTGCACCGGTTATAAAGAAAAGTTCGGCATCTGGACGCAGCTGCCTGATATCGCGCAACGTATCGATAGTATAGGTGACCCCCGGACGGTCGATATCTACGCGCGACACAATGAACTGCGGATTCGATGCTGTTGCGATAACGGTCATGAGATAACGGTCTTCTGCATTCGTTACATCCGCATCAAGCTTGAATACAGGCCTTCCTGTGGGGACAAAAACCACTTCATCCAGATCATATACCCAGGCAACTTCAGATGCTGCAACAAGATGCCCGTTATGGATCGGGTCAAAAGTGCCGCCCATGATGCCGACTCTGGGGATATCGTGCCTGTTCCCCCGTGCAGAAAGCCTTTTACGATGCCTGACGCCTGTTTCACTGCTGAGGTCAGACATACTGCGTTCAGAAGCACCCACAGGAGGGGCATTGCCGGGACCCCGCCCTGCCCTTCCTGATCCTGCATCACCCATTATGCGTTTTGCCCTTTCCTGCCCTACCGGATGCTCCTTCTGCCCTATCGCCTGATGTACCGGCATCTGCTGCACCCGTCGGAGCCTGCGTTATATTTGTTGATGTTACCGACACTGCCGATCCTGCCGTGCCGCTGTCAGCCTCCAGGTTCTGCACGATCTGTTCGGAAGCGATCCCCTGGTCCTGCATATCCAGGTACTCCCGGGCGCCAGATTCTATCTGGTCCATATCGTTATTCCACTCTTTTTCTACGTATCGGCGGACTTCTGCATACGTCGGCAGAAGGAAATCCGGCTGGTAGACTTTGCGCACATTGCCTACACACTCGCTTATCCGGTTGAGGTCCTCCGCCATCGTATCGGCATCGCCGTTCTTCTCCCCCTGTCGGAATTCATCAATATATTTCTCAATTGTTTCAATATCAGCTGCAACCGAATCAAGGCTTTCGTCAGGTATATCCTGGACATCCCGCGAACCCGGCTGAGGCCATCCGATCAGCATAGCATCAGCATATTCAAGCGCAGCCCGCTGGGCTACAGTAGGAAGCCCGTCTTCTATAGTCACTACGAAAACGTAACGTACAGTACTCAGCCTTTCAGAAACGATACGCAGCCACAGCCGCGGCTGTTCACGTTCCAAACGCTTGATGTCCTCTTTGGGATAGCTCATAATAATCCCATTGTTCCAATCACTGAGGACGAAAATGTATTATGCTCAGGTCTTAACAGCTTAATAGACTGTGGTTATGGAATCCTTTCACAGCACACGCAGCACAGAAAGCCATTTGACGTCCAAACAGGCAATACTGAAAGGCATCGCGGATGATGGCGGGCTGTTTGTCAATGATTCGTTAGCCGGACATCATATTGATGCGTCTGAATTAGCCGGAAAAAGCTATACTGATATTGCGCGGACAGTGCTGCATGCCCTCCTGCCCGATTTTACCAGACAGGAACTGGACGGATGCATTGCCGGCGCATACGGGGATGCCTTCGACGATCCGCGCATCACCCCAGTACACAGGCTTGCAGCCGCAGACGGTACGCATAGAGCACGCCATTACATCCTCGAACTCTTCCATGGCCCTACATGCGCCTTCAAAGATATCGCCCTGCAGATACTCCCCCGGTTCATGGCACAGGCTGCGGCCGCAGCTGAACCTGCAGACCCCAGTGCCGGTAAACGCATCATGATCCTCACAGCTACCAGCGGCGACACCGGAAAGGCAGCCCTGGCAGGATTTGCCGACTGCCCGGGAACGGCGATCACGGTTTTCTACCCGGAAGGGAAAGTCAGCGATATCCAGCGCCTGCAAATGGCCACGCAGCCCGGCGGCAACGTCCGGATCTGCGCTGTCAGAGGGAATTTCGACGACGTCCAGACTGCTGTCAAGCATATTTTTACGGATCAGCCCCTAGCGGACAGGCTTGGCACAAAAGCCCATACGCTGCTGTCCAGCGCAAATTCGATCAATATAGGCAGGCTCGTCCCCCAGGTAGCCTACTACTTTTCTGCATACGCACAGCTGCTTGAAACCAATGCGGTTGTTGCCGGCAGCCCGATTGATTTTATCGTCCCAACCGGCAATTTCGGCAACGTCCTTGCCGGATATTACGCCAGGCTCATGGGCCTCCCTGTGGGGAAGCTTGTTGTAGCCAGCGACAGGAATAATGTCCTTTATGATTTCCTGACAACAGGCATATACAACCGTAACCGCGAGTTTTATGCGACATCCTCGCCGAGCATGGATATTTTAGTTTCTTCCAACCTCGAGCGCATGCTGTACTACGTGTCCGGCGGCGATACGGCGCTGATCTGCCACCTTATGGATGATCTCGACAGGACCGGCAGTTTCAGCATATCTCCAAGCCTTCTGGCAGAAATCCGGGAAATATTCAGCTGCGGGTGGGCAGATGAAAATGACGTTGCATCCGCTATTACCAGCTGCTGGGAATCCTACCGTTATATAATCGACCCCCATACAGCATGCGGCTATCATGTTATGATGCAGTCGCAGGGGAACAGCCCTGAAAGGCCGCAGATACTGCTGTCTACTGCAAGCCCCTACAAGTTCCCGCGGACTGTCCTTAGCGCCCTGGACAGTATTCCCGGCAGCGTTCCCGGCGAAGCCGGCGCGCTCACGGCTCCAGGCAAAAACGGGCTGTCGGACTTCCAGTGTATGGATATTTTAAGTTCTGTAAGCGGCACTACGCCCCCGATGCAGCTGCGCAGTTTAGACAGTGCCCCGGTCCGGTTCAACGACACAGTAGATATTGCCGATATGACCGGCTATGTAGAACAGGCAGCGGGCTGAAGTATCGCATTGAATCCTGTATATCGCAGATTTTTTATTCCAGGACGCTGGTTTCAAGCAATTCATGCGCATGGTCAAGCGATGCCTGCGTATCCGTCCCGGAAAGCATCCGGGCTATTTCTTCAACACGGGCGTGACCCGATGCTTCGGTTACATCCGTATGCACTGCCGTATCCGGCCCGTCCTGCTGGCCCCCCTTACGCACTACATACTGTGTATCTGCCCATGAAGCGACCTGTGCCAGATGGGTCACCACTATCACCTGTGAGCCCTTAGCAAGCCGTGCAAGCCTCTTCCCCAGCTCGACAGCGCTTTTGCCGCCGACACCCGCATCGATCTCATCAAAAATCAATGTTGGTGCTGTACTGCCCGCTGTGATGGCGGATACCCCGTCCCCCTGCCCATGCTCTCCGCGCTGCATATCAAAAGCAACAAGTTCAAGCGCAAGCATAAGGCGGCTCAGCTCGCCGCCGGAAGCGCTTTTCCCCATAGGGAGCTGAGGGGATCCGGGGAAAGGGGTGAAAAGGAAAGAAATTGCATCTTCCCCCCATCCATCCGGCTGTGCCTTGCGCTCTACTGTAATATCAAGCCTGGAGCCTTCCATTGCAAGGGATCCCAGTTCTTCATTGACACGGGAAGAGAGTTCCTGCGCGCACTCAGAACGTTTCCGGGAAAGTGCTTCCGCTTTTTTATGCGCCTCAACCCTGAGCGCTTCACGTCTGGCCCGCAGCTCCTCGATACGCTCGGGTGATGCATCAAGGTCTTCAAGGTCATAACCGGCTTTCTCCCGCCACGCCAGGACATCATCAAGCGTTGGCCCCCACCGTTTTGTAAGCTCATCCAGATCATGGATGCGCCCATTGATATCATCCAGTTCCTGCGGGCTTACATCGTCAGGTATCTGGTGCGCCAGCGAAAATATAATATCCTGGAGGTCTTCATGAAGGGATGTCAGCCTCTGTGCTTCATCCTTAAAAACTTCCCTGGCAGACGATGATTCGAGGACGCGGGCTGCACGGTCTATGCGGTCCGCCGCTCCATCGCCACCCATACCTGAATCCGCCTCAGACGCATCCAGCGCCTCCAGCGCGCTGCTGACGGCTGTTGCGATATCGGCTGCATTTTCGATCCGTGTACGCCGGGCCTTAAGCTCTTCATCCTCGCCTTTTTGAGGGTCAACAGAATCAATACGCCCAATAGATTCACGCAGATAATCAGCCTGGGCCTGCGCCTGTGACTGCTGCTGTATTATCCGTTCCAGCTGCCCATCCGCCTCTTTCACCGCTGCATAAGCCTGCTGATACTGGTCAAGCTCACTGCCGTCCCGGGCACATCTGTCAAGGAATTCACGCTGCCGGGAAGCAGAGGCAAGCTTCAGCTGTTCAGCCTGCCCATGGACAGTAACCGTATATGTGCCCAGCCCCTGCAGAACCGAGCGGGGCACGCTTTTCCCATTGACCACTGACCGGGAACGCCCGGCTGAAGGGACACTCCGTGAAATGAAAAGCTCGCCGTCCTCGCAGCCGGCACCTGCCTGACGGGCGAAGTCCTGCACCGGGCCGTTTTCAGAAACATCAAAAATCCCCTGTACCCACGCCTGTTCAGCACCGGGAGAGACCCGTTCCGACTGGGTACCTGCCCCCGACAAAAGCTGTACCGCGCTCAACAGCATGGATTTGCCCGCACCGGTTTCACCGGTTATTGCCGTCATACCGGCATGAGGATGCAGGACGGCATGGTCAATCGGCCCAAGAGAGCGTATCTCAAGCTCTTCCAGCATATGACCTCCTAATCCTCATCAGCTCTGAAATCATTGAACATGCGGTACTGGTCCATCTCGCTGAGCCCGTCATTGATAGCCTGGTTAAAACCACCCGTGCCTAGGTAATGGGGGAAATGGATGAATTTTTCTGTTCCGGATGCACGGCTGCCCCCGACAGTATTCTGCAAAGGCCCGCCGTTTTCAATACGGCGTTCAGCCTGCTCCCTCCAGCCGACAACAGGCAAATTAAACTTGGTTACCAGACGGTCAGCGAACAGGGCGCCAGACAGCCGTGCCAGCCGGAGCGTATCAGCTGATTCCCTGACTGTAATGCGCGAATCGGCAGGTACAGTATGCACCCGCCGCCCGTCACAGGTCATGACTGCATCATCACCCTGCACCTCAAGCACATGTATCCCAAAGCTGGACTCGGAACCCGCGATAAGAGGGCGTGTAAAGAGTGCATGTGCTGCGATAGGCAGCAGTTCCAAGGCTTTCACCCCTGGCCAGATTATCGGGCCGCCGGCAGAAAACGCGTATGCTGTAGAACCTGTAGGCGTAGAGGCGATGACCCCGTCGCATCCGAAAGAACTGACTGCAACATCATCAACTGTGATCCCCACCTGGATCATCGGGCTGTTTGCGCCATGGTAAACGACGGTATCGTTCAAGGCCCAGTCATGTACAGGTTCGGGCCTGTGGGGAAGCCACAGTTCAACATCCGCGATCATGCGTTTTTCGATCGTATAATCTTTTTCAGCGATCCGTTTTATCGCCTTGCTGATCTCAAAACTTTCAAACTCAGCGAGAAAACCTATATGCCCGAGGTTTATGCCGATCACAGGGACCTGCGTCCCCTTGACTATCTCGACTGCACGCAAAATAGTGCCATCTCCGCCCAGGACAACGACGATTTCAGCGGAAGGATCAACAGAAAAGCCTTTTCTGCCGGCAGGCTGTGTGCCATCGCTATCACTGTCAAGTACCGTAACGGAAAAGCCATATGCCCCCAGAAGCCGGGCAACCTGGCTGACTATCGGCGAAGAAACGGCAAACCGTTTGTGCGTTACAATATATGCTATCCGCTCGGCCATGGCCCTCCCTGGCAGTATGTTATCCAGTTATTATATACAGCTGTTTATAGTTTAAATGATTTACTGTATTTATCAGCTTTCGGTAATATCACGCATGTTATCCACCGTAATCCACAGCAGGTATTCCCGGTTCCCATGCAACCCTGTAATATCGGACGGAACATAGCCACGCACAGTGAAACCGCTGCGGCGCGCATACCCGAGGACTTTGTCCACAGCACTGCGGCTGAGGCTGCTGCCGGTAACGATCCCGCCTTTCCCCAGGTTCCCCCTGCCGACTTCAAACTGAGGCTTGATAAGCAGTATGGCAGTAAACGCAGGCGCACCCTCTTTGAGGGCTGCAAGCGCTATGCGCTGCAAAGGCGGGATAATAAAGGCAAGGGAGATAAAAGACACATCGGAAACAGCGTAGTCAGGCAGATACGGCAGATCCTGCGGCACAGTATCACGGAAATTTACCCCGCTCATCTCAAAGACCCGCGGATCTTCCGCTATCCTGCGGTCAAGCTGCCCGTGCCCAACATCCAGGGCAATGACTCTCTGCGCCCCCTTGTCTAAAAGTACCTGTGTGAAGCCGCCGGTAGAAGCACCGATATCAAGGCATTTCCTGCCCGCCGGCCTTTCAAGCCCTTCGGGGCCAAAAGCGTTATAGGCGCTTAAGAGTTTGGCTGCACCCCGTGAAACATAGTGGGAATAATCAAAACCGTCCATAAAAGCGGGATGGTGCCGTACACTGGGCAAGGGGGATATCTCAATAGTATCTGTGCTGCTTACTATGAAAGACGGCTTCATGCAGAGTTCCGAATTAACACGCACACGGCCTTCTTCAATAAGCGCCTGTGCGCGGGTCCGCGACCGGCATAATCCCCTTTCCGCAAGCGCTTTATCGCACCTCATAGCACTGTGCCCCTGTGCGGATATGCTATGACTGCTCATCCAGCTCTTTCTGCAAGGATCCAAGGACTGCGCGGTAGCTGCTGATTACTTCGCTGAAGTCGGCATCGCCGAGCTTCTCCAGCTGAGGGAATTTATCGGATAAAGTTATGCTCTCCTCCCTGTCCTGTACAGCATCGGCAGCACCGTCTGCAGTATCATCCTGGAGGCTTCTGTTATCAGTATCCATGTTATTTCCTTGTGATTCATCTTTGCTGCAGCCGCATCCGGATTACTGCAGCCTGTCTGAAAACTGCGGTATCTGCAGATTGTGAAGGTCAGCATCATGATTATCTGCAGCATCCCACGCTGCCGAAGCTGCGGCTCTTAAAGCATCCAGCGAACTAATGGGCCCGGTAACATGCTGCCCTGATATTTCAACTGTCAGAGCCTCACCTCGGACATATGCAAGGGCATCCCCGCATATGAATGAAACGCCGCTGACGCCCTGCCCATGCCGGATGCTATCCGTACGGACGACCTGCGGCTGCCTGTTATTCAGCCCCTCAAGATCGGCACATATATAAGATGGACGCAGCAGCGGCTGTGCCTGTATTATCTGCCGGGCATCTGCAACCCCGGTAAGCACGACCGCGCTGTCATAGCCGCCGCGGTTTGCAGCCTCAATATCCGTATCAAGCCTGTCCCCGACCGGAAGGCATTCTTCAACAGGCACGCGGCTGCCGGCAGGGCTGAACATATCCCGTGCAATATGGTACATATGGGCTTCAGGCTTCCCGGCTGAGGCCTCCGGCCCTTTCCCGGTAGCAATGGATACAGCCCTGATCAGCGCACCGTTACCGGGTGCGATCCCCTCCTCACGCGGGATCGTCAGATCACGGTTCGTAGCAAAATACCGGGCTCCGGCATTGACGGCATAAGAAGCCTGTGCAAGCTCCTTCCATGAGATATCGGGGTACCACGACTGGATGACTGCCTGAGGGCGGTCCGCAGCCCTGCTGCACACCTCAAGGCCTGCCTTCCTGAGCTCATCTTTCAGATGGCCCTTCCCGACAACAAGTACTGTGCCGCCCTGCCCAAGGGTTTCTTTGAGCATATGGGCACTCACCATTGCCGATGTAATAATATCGCTGTCTTCCAGCCCAATACCAAAACTGCGTATCTGTTCGGCGACCTGCGCCGGATACCGTGAAGGATTGTTCGTCGTGTAGGCGATATGCATACCGGCATTTTCCGCTTTCCGGATGCCTTCGGCAGCATTTTCAACAGGATGCGCTCCGCGGTAAACCACTCCGTCCAGATCTAAAAGGGCGAGGGAATACCGGGAGCTGAGCGGCTCCTGAGTCCCTTTGATAATCGTTGGATAATCCATCTCTAGAGTGCTTCCCCGGTCGCCTCAGTTTCTTCAGCTTCTTCAGCTTCTTTGATTTCTCCGGCCTCCTCAGCCTGGCTGCTGCCCTCTTGGACTGCATCCTCATGCCTGTAAAATTCCGCAGGATCGATCCCAAGCCCGCGAAGCATGTCATCATCAATATTCTCCATATCATTATCGATCACATCATCGCTGAGCGCATTATCATCTTCAGCAAATTCGGATTCCAGCCTGTCCAGCAGCGGATCCAGAGCACGGGCAGCATCTTCATTGCCCGATTCTTCATTAAAGTACTGCTCGGCCTGCACGGCACGCATCCTGTAGGCGCCTCCCACCCCCTGGGCATGTGCAAGCGCGTGGGCTACCTCAACCGCTTTATCATATTTGCCCAGGTCTGCCAGAGCACCTGCATATACCAGGAACATTTCAGCTTTGGATTCCCCGCGCAGATACCGCGCGCCATCGGAAGTAGCCATTTCTATAGCCTTTTCAGGCTCGCCGAGCCCCCGCTCACAGTCGGCCATAAACGGCAGATAATCATTGAAACCGTTCATACGGTATGCTGTCCTGAATTCGCGGAGCGCAAGTTTATAGTCCCCCGTGCGGTACGCTATCAGCGCCAGGGTTTCCCGTGTCAGGTCAATGCGGGAAGCCTGGCGTACTATCCATTGCGCGTGCTCGAGCGCCGCTTCCGGATCGGTCTCCTCCAAAGAATAAGCGGCAAGCATGTGGAGCCCGATATTCTCTGCGTGCTCTTTGCTCAGCCCCCTTAAACGCTCTTTTTCATCCCTCGACAGCATCGACCACTCCATGCCTTTAGGCATTTTAGGTTCGCCGGGGCGCCTGTCAGTATACGGATTCTGCGATGGATAAGACACCGTACCGTCAGAATTCCTGCGCCCTGAATCGTAATTTGCGGATGACTGCCTGCCCTGATGGTTCCCGCGCTCACGCTTGTCAATGCGCCCGCCGGACCTGTCAAAACGGCCGGTGAATCCCCTCCTGCCTTCATTGCGTTCCTGATTACCCCTGTCATGCGATCTGCCGGAATGCCCGGAATTGCCGTGCCCTTGAGAATGGCTGCCATAAGAAGAACGGGAAGGCTTCTTCCCTGTACGGTCCCTGTCTCCGCTGCGATAACCCTTCTCACTGCCGGCGCTGCGGTTGAAATGCCTGGCACCGCCGTGCCCATTGCTGCTGTCGCGATGGCTGCCGGCGTGGCTGCCGCCGCGGGCCCCTCCGCGTGAAGAGGATGACGATGCCTGGGAATTACGCGAACGTCTGCTGTTTTCTGCCATTAGTGTACCTCCACAACCCCAAGGGCTTTCTTCCCGCGGCGCAGGAGCACAAAACGGCCGTGCAGGAGGTCAGACCCCCCGACAGTCTGTTCGGCATCTTCAACGCGCCGGTTATTAATGTATACGCCGCCTGAAGCAACAGTTTTCCTGGCTTCGGAAACCGACCTGAACAGTCCCGCAGCCACAGCTGCCTCGGTTACACGGCTTCCGGATGCCACCTGGGCAAATACTTTGCCGCCCTGCCCATCCGCGACCTTCAATCCGTCTACTGATGCCTCAAAAGTATCAGCATCAACAGCATCAAGGGCAACCTCGCCCCGTCCAAACAAGGCCTCAGCAGCATCGATCGCACTCCGGGCCGCTTTATCCCCGCGGACAAAGCTTGTAACTTCCCATGCTAAGGTACGCTGCGCCTCGCGCGCCCCCGGGTTCGTGCCAACTTCACGTTCCAGCCGCTCAATTTCCGGCTTAGGCAGAAAAGTAAAGAATTTAAGGAGTTTAATAACTTCGCTGTCAGGCTGGTTATACCAGAACTGATAGAAACGGTATGAACTGAGCATTGCCGGGTCAAGCCAGATCGCCCCGCCTTCGGATTTGCCGAATTTCTTCCCCTGCGAATCTGTGATAAGCGGCGATGTCATAACATGGACATTGGCTCCGCGTACCTTATGGATCAGGTCCAGCCCCGAGACCAGGTTCCCCCACTGGTCGGCACCGCCCGTCTGCAGGGTGATGCCGTATGTGTCATACAGGTGGAGGAAATCATTGCCCTGGAGGACCTGGTAACTGAATTCAGTAAAAGATATGCCTTCCTGGGAGTTCAGCCGCCGGGCAACAGTATCCTTGGCAAGCATTGTCCCCAGCCGGAAATTTTTACCGACATCCCTGAGGAAATCAATAGCCGATATATTCCCGGTCCAGTCGTAATTATTAAGGAAAGTAACTGCATTGTCGCCGCTGTTGATAAGGAGGGGGCCTATCTGCGCACGTAAGCTCTCCACCCAGGCGCCAACAACATCTTTAGGGTTCAAAGTACGTTCGCCGGACTGGCGGGGGTCGCCTATAAGGCCCGTCGCACCGCCGACAACGGCATATGCATGATGCCCCGCCTCCTGGAGGTGCCTCATAAGGAGGACTTGTACAAGATTGCCGATATGCAGCGAGGCAGCACTGGGATCAAAACCCGTATAGAAGGAGATCGGCTCCCCGTTAAGCGCCTGGGCAAGCTGCTGACGGTCCGTAGACTGGTTGATCAGACCGCGCCATTCCAGCTCATCACAAAGCGTATTAAAGCCGGCTTCCTTATAGCTGCAAACCTGTGCCATGAAAACTCCTCGCTGCTGAATTACGTACCAATTCTGCCAAATATCCGAGACAGAAAAGGCCGCAGGCGTGCGTCTGAGGACAGCCTCACAGGCAGTTTCAGGAAAGCGCCTCAAGAAGGTGCGTCCTGCCTCTTATTTTATTGATTCTTCGTCTTTAGTACTGTCGCCGGAGGCAAGGGCCAGTACCCAGATACTGCGGTTGCGCGCCGCCTCTTCGCTGCGTGCAACCATGATAATGGTGTCATCCCCGGCTATGGTCCCCAGGATATCCGAAAGGATCTGGCGGTCAATAGCGCTTCCCACATATTCGGCAGCACCCTCCGAGGTCTTGATAACTATGGTGTTCTGAGCATAATCCACAGAAGTTACCAGGCCGTTGATCACTCTGGCGAGGCGCTGTTCGCTGCGGTTGAAATCTTCAGCAGCCAGAGCCCTTTTACCTTCAGCGATCAGGGTGTAGGCCGACTGTGTCTCCATTTTGCGGGTGAACCTCTGGATCTCATCCCTGGTAGGGAGGGCGTAAGCAACAGAACCGTCGTCATGATGGACCTTGATGGCTTTCATCTCATCCAGATCACGGCTCAATGTAGCCTGGGTGACGGTAATCCCCTGCTGCGACAGTAAAACCTGCAGCTGCTGCTGAGAATTGACGTCCTGTGAATTAAGAATTCGCTCTATGGCATCTCTGCGAGCTACTCTTGTTGAAGGTCGGGTGTCATCTTGTAACATAAGATTCCTTACTTAATATTTTTTCTTTCTATTATATATGTTTTTGGCGCTATTAAGTAAAAAAACTTCGATTTTATAGTTTCTTCCATCGGCTTAATTATTTATGCTGCTGCCTTATTCAGCAGCTATTTTTCAGCAGCCCTGAAACGGCCAACAGCTGCCTCAGATACAGCTGTACCACCCTATGCAGCCGATTATCCGCGGCTTTGCAAATAATCTATAAAATTGTTGAGTATCGCGCTAAGCTCTTCAACAGTATGCCCTGTCATGATCCACCATACGATAAAAGCAATCTCTGCAGCAGAAAGGATGAGCGCGATAACCGCAAGCACCCTTCCGCGCATATGGAACATTCTGGCCCGCGGTATAGCAAGGCCGGCCAGGAACAGTGCAAAGGGCTGCAGCATAAAAATAGAGAGGACAAGCGACCATATTGCCATCGCTGACCATCGGCCGTACAAAGGGTTCTTATCCGGGTCATCAGGCTTAAACTCGGAAAGCGGGATCTGCTGCCCCTGCCGGTTATAGAAAAATGGCTGCTGGAAGCCAAAATTGCCGGAAGGCTGGTTGCTGCTGCCGGCAGGGCCGCCGCCGTTGCCGGATGTATTCGCCGCGCGCCGCGTGTCCTGCTGCTGTGTACTAGGCTGCGCGCCGGTGTCGCCCTGGCGGCCCTGCTCGGCTCCGGATTTTTCTGTTTCGGGTTTCCCGTACACGTATGGGTCCCAGCCGGGGTATTTATTGGACATCTGTCCGTATTCAGGCAGATCCTGCTGCACAGGGCCGCCGGCAGGAGCGCTGGAAGCTGAAGATGCGCTGCTGCCCGGCTGCGGCGGGATCCCGTTGGGGTCCCCGTTAGTATTACTGCTGTCGCTCATATATACCTGCACCTCTTCGCATTATCTGCTGTTATGTATATATACCATACGCGTACTATACGCCTGTACTCCGTACAGTATACACGATTGCCCCTTATCCAGGCCCGTACTCGGCTACGCGCGCAACCTGGCGCCTAAAGCGGAAGCCGCTTTAACAATAGCAGCACGGATCCCGTCGGCATCCTCAGACGTCAGAGTTCTGTCAGAAGCGCGGAAAGTGACCGAGTAAGCAAGCGATTTCTCATCATCTTCTACCTGGTCGCCGCTGTACACATCGAAAAGCTCGACTGCCTCGCAATATTCACCTGAAGCATCGCGGATCGCAGTTTCCAGCTGCCGGGAAGTTATGCCCTTATGGACCGTAAAAGCAAAATCCTGGTGAACAGGCGGATATACGGAGATATGCTGTGCCTGCAGCGGCCTGTACGTGATCTTGCTGAACAGTACTGTGAGATCAATCTCGAACGCTGCAGAATGCTCCGGGAAATCCATACGGCTGTTGACCTGCGGATGCAGCTCCCCGAGTACCCCTACACGCGTCCCGTCAGGGAGTTCAGCGTAGGCGAACCTTCCCGGATGCCATTGTGCCGGCATATCTTCAGGGGCAGGCTGGATGAATCGGATATCCGCACCAAGCCTGTCAGCCAGGCGGCGGACCACTTCAGCTGCATCCGTCCAGTCTACAGGGCGGGACTGCCCCAGCCAGCCGGGTTCCTCAGCATACCCTGTAAGTATCCCTGCAATATGCTCAGGCTGATGCGGCAGCCCTGCATCAAGGGCCTCCAGCTGTTCAGGCGACGGTTTCCGCCCGCCGGGAAGGGCAGGTATGGCCGGTGCCAGCGGGTCACGCTCAAATACGTGCCCCAGCTCGAATAAACGCACATTCCGGTTGCCTCTGCCTATATTGCGCTGGACCGTGCGCGCCAGGGTTTCAAGTACGGCGCGCCTCAGGTAAGGACGGTCAGCAGCCAGCGGGTTTTCGATCTCAACGCTGACCGCCGCCTCTTGTACCTCATCAAGGTTGAAACTTTTGAAATCTGAAGAGCCGACAAACGGATAGCTCCACACCTCAGTCAGGCCGTATTCAGCTGCTGTATCCGCACTCCAGCGGCGGCGGATCTGGTCAGGCGTCAGGCCTGTTTCCCCCTCTACAGCAACTGCGGGTATACGGACAGGGATGCTATCGTACCCTACCAGCCGGGCTATCTCTTCCACCAGATCACAGGGGAACTGCAGGTCGGGGCGCCACGTAGGGGGCTCAACAAGAAGCTCGCCGTTACCGCCGCCGCCCAGACTGCAGCCGATATCTGTAAGGATCTCAGAAATCCTGGATACAGAAATATCCAAAGCTGTCAGGCGTTTCACTTCACTTGTCTTGAAACGGATGGAAGGCATCTCCACGGTTTGATCGTAGTCTGCGGGAGTATCAGATACTTGCCCTCCGCAGATTTTCACAATAAGCTGGGCCGCTTCTTCAGCGGCAGCCGGCTGGAGTTTTGTATCAACACCGCGTTCAAAACGGCGTGAAGCCTCAGACGGGATCTTATGGCGCCGCGCAGACCGCGCAATTGATACGGGATCAAAATGGGCAGATTCAATAAGGATATTTGTGGTCTCCTCCGTCACCTCACCATACATACCGCCCATAACGCCTGCAATGCCGAGTATCCGGGAACCCTGAGCGCCGTCAGGGGAATCAGTGATGAGCAGATCCTCAGGAGACAGGTTATGGCCTTTGCCATCCAGGGTTGTCAGCTGCTCCCCTTCCCTGGCGCGGCGCACAACTATCGGAGGGGCGATCTTATCAAGATCATATGCGTGAAGCGGCTGCCCCAGGTCAAGCATCACATAATTCGTCACATCAACTACCGGGGACAGGGAACGCATCCCGCTCCGCTGCAGGCGGTGTGCCAGCCAGTGGGGGACCTTCCCAGCATTATCTATCCCGCGGACTGCACGTGCATAATAGCGGTCACAGCCCTGAACACCATGGATGGGCTGACTGTCGCTGATAATTACTTCAACGTCACGGGCACTGCCCGGATTATGCGATACAACCGGTGCTGTCTCGTTAAGAGCCTCCACTGGATCCGTAAACTCTGCCCCAGTCGAGTGATGGAATTCCCGGGCAACCCCGCGATAGGAGAAGGCATACCCCCGGTCAGGGGTAATATTGATCTCCAAGACAGGCTCTCCCAGCCCGAAAAGCCCCATAAGGTCATCACCCGGTTTGAGGGCTTTATACTGGCTGTCGCTCAATCCGAAACTGCGGAGCAGGATGATCCCCTCATGGTCATCGCTTATCCCCAGCTCCCGGGCAGATGCGCACATACCTTCCGACATATGGCCATATGTTTTGCGCGGTTCGATCCTGAAACCGCCGGGAAGCACAGCACCGGGGAGGGCTACAGCAACCTTTTCCCCCTGTGCGATATTGGGCGCACCGCAAACGATGGAACGCGGTACCGTATTCCCCTCGCCGTCCTGGACATTGTATGGCCCCACATCAATATGGCACCAGCTGATAGTTTTGCCGTTCTTCTGCGGCTCTCTGACAAGGTCTTCAACATATCCGACCACAATGGGGCCGGTAACATTGCCTTCATGTACAGCTTCTTCTTCAAGCCCGACTTTCACCAAGTCAGCAGCAAGCTGTGCATAAGTCTCATTTTCGGGGACACTGACGTGCTCACGCAGCCATCCCATATCAATCAGCGGCATTTGACTACTCCCTAACGATCATACTGCTTACTTTTATGTTTACCTGTACAAAATGCCTACTCGCCCATGACGAACTGCTGGCTGAAACGCTGATCACCCTCAACCAGGTCATGCATATCATCAATATCATGGCGCAGGAGCAGGGTACGCTCCATCCCGACACCGAATGCGAAACCTGAATAGGCTGAAGGGTCTATCCCGGCGGACATCAGGACCCTGGGATTGACCATACCGCAGCCTCCCCATTCGATCCAGCCGGCCCCGCCTTTTTTGTCGGGGAACCACAGATCCATCTCCGCGCTGGGCTCGGTAAAGGGGAAGTATGACGGGCGCAGGCGTGTCCGTGCCTCAGGGCCGAACATCGCAACAGCCAGTTTGTCAAGCACCCCCTTCAGGTCTGCCATGGTGAGGCCCTTATCTACCGCGAGTGCCTCGCACTGGTGGAATACCGGCGTATGCGTAGCGTCAAGCTCATCCGTCCTGTATACACGGCCGGGGCATGCGATGTACAGAGGCACGCCGCGTTCGAGAAGGGAACGCGCCTGCACAGGGGATGTATGGGTCCGCATGACCATATTCGATCCGGTAAACCCGGCAGAATCTTTTGCCTGGTTTCCCTTGATATAGAAAGTATCCTGCATCTGGCGCGCAGGATGGTCAGGGCCAAAATTGAGCGCATCAAAATCATGCCACTCCGTTTCCACCTCAGGCCCTTCTGCTATCTGCCACCCCATAGAAACAAAGAAATCTTCAACATCTTCAAGCAGTTTAGGAAGCGGATGCCTGGCCCCTATGGGATGGCGGCGTACAGGCTGTGTCATGTCCACTGTTTCAGCGGCCAGTTTTTTCTCCTCTTCCTCCTGTTTAAGCTGATTTTCACGCACACCATAAGCACGGCCAAAATCAGCACGGAGTCTGCCGATAAGTTTGCCTGCATCTTTTTTCTGATCCGGGCTGAGACCGCCTATAGCCCTGCTCGCACGTGCAAGTTCAGAGGCACCGCCGGTATACTGGGCACGGAAAGCATACAGTTCATCCAGATCCGAAGCATTAGTAACTTTCCCGATACCCTCATCCACAGCCGCTGTTACTCTGTCGGCATTAAATTCAAGAGCCTCTGACACGACTCGCCTTTCCATTGCATACTCTACATCTTGTCCATAAACACAAAACGCCAGCCCTGCCATAATTGCTGCAGCAGCCTGCGCAGCTACGGAAGTTCGCTGACGTCATTGTTCAATGGATTCTGAAGTACAATTATCCTCGTCTAGTGCGACATGACGCGCCATAGCATACGTATACGCGATTACAGAAACGCTCATCGCCACATTCAGGGATTCGGCTTTGCCGTACAGGGGGATGCGTACCGCTTCATCACAGCGGCTGATCATAATATCCTCCAGCCCCCGAGCCTCGTTACCGAAAAGGATGGCAGAAGACGGGAACCCTTTGCCGACGCCGACACGGACGGCTTCAGGCAGCTCCGTAACAGGGTTATCCGGCGTACCGTAGGCATCTGCAGCAATAACAGTGATCCCATTGCTGCGGGCAAAATCGAAAAACTCATTTTCGCCCATGCTGGCAACTGGGAGATGGAACAGCGACCCTGCTGCTGACCGCACAACTTTAGGGTTAGTGATATCCACGCAGTCGCCAATAAGTATGACACCGTCGCAGCCCGCCGCATCAGCAGTACGGATGATCGTACCGGCATTGCCGGGGTCGCGCAGCTCCCAGCAGGCAATATAGAACCTGCCTCCGTGTGCATGGGTATGCTGCGGATCAGGCTGCAGGAAATGATCCGCCTCCGTAAGGACGGAAGATCTGCTGACAACAGCAAGTATCCCCTGGCTGTCAGGGCTTATGGAAGATATGGTTTTCCCGGTGCACAGGTGTACATAAATACCCGCAGCATCAGCATCTTCAATGATCTGTCGGACCGTACCGCCATTCACACTGCTTAAAGATACATCAGCATACACATCAAGTACATCATCAGGCGCATACCGTACAGCCTCACGCACGCCCTGGGGGCCTTCAACAAGGAAACGCTGCGTTTCCCTGCGGTTTTTCTGCCGGAGCAGGGATGCTGCTTTATGTATCCGCCCGGCATGAGGGTTATCAAGTATTTCTGTATACACAGGCATACTGCCTATCTTATGCCTATCTTGCATACAAATACCCATATGCATACAGAACAGCCCACTGCATACCGTGCAGCGGGCCGTTATCCGTTCCAGCAGCAGGCCGGCTGTCTTTACCGGCCGAAGGAAGGCCTAGAACCCAAACTCATGGGCAGTAGAACGCAAAGTTTCAGCCGAACGCTTCAATGCTGCAAGCTCCTCATCGCTTAACGGCGTGTTCAGATGGGAGTTGACGCCGTTACGGTTCAGCAGGGTCGGTACTGACATGCACACATCAGAAATACCATGGAAATCGTCAAGAAGCGAGCTCACCGGAAGGATGCGGTCGGAATCCTGCATGATTGCCTGGATGATGTCAACAGCAGACATGGCAATAGCATAGTTGGTGCTGCCCTTGCCTTCAATGATCTTATAAGCAGCGTTCTTCACATCCTGATGGATCTTTTCGCGCACTTCAGCAGTAAGCGGTTCATGCCCTTCGATCTCTTTCCAGTCGAGCATAGGGACGCCGCCGATAGTCGCGGATGACCACAGCGGGACTTCGGAATCACCATGTTCCCCGGCGATATATGCGTGGACATTCTTAACATTGACACCGGTCTGCTGGCCGAGGAGGAAACGCAGGCGGGCAGAATCCAAGTTGGTCCCCGAACCGAACATCTGGTTCTGTGGAAGGCCTGAAAGCTTCAGCGCTACATATGTCACGATATCCACAGGGTTGGTGATCAGCATGAAAATAGCATTAGGGGCCACTTCCACTGCGCCGGGGATAATCGACTTCATAATGTTGATTGTTGCGCCGGCAAGGTCAAGCCGTGACTGACCGGGCTTCTGACGGGCACCGGCAGTGATAACAACGATGTCAGCATCGCGGCATATTTCAATATCATCCGAACCGTCAAAAGTCACTGTCGGATAGAAGCTTGATCCATGCTGCATATCAAGCACTTCAGCCTCAACGTGTTTTTTATCTATATCTTCAAGGACGATTTCACGCGCAACACCGCGCTGGGCAGCTGCAAAAGCAGTGGTCGAACCAACAGCACCTGCGCCGATGATAGCCAGTTTCGTAGGACGGCGATAACTTTTTTCCACAATAACCTCTTTAGGATCAGAATTGTTACTTTTCCGTATGAACCCTTAAAATCCGCGGTTTGTGACACACGGACTGCATTGGGCACAACACCGGAACCAGTGCTAATTATAGCGCTTCAGTATGACGACAGCAATGCGTAAGCCGGCGCGCAGGATGGAGCACAAAGGCTCCCGCCCTGCCTTATCCTGCGAAGCCGGAAACACTATGATCTGCAGAAGATATTCCCGCTGTATCATGGGATGCCCCGTTGGCAGATGCTGCAACTTCCGCGCTGGCAACAATATGGGCTGCAAGCTGGCTGTCAACATCCGCTGTCAGATGTATACCTGTATCACCGTATTCGACCTGTCCAACACTGCCGAACTGCCTGGCCCGCGAAACCAGATCCCCTCTGGTATAGGGGATCACGGCATCTACATGTACATCCGGCTGCGGAAGTCTAGATTCTACAGCTTTGCGCAGCGCGTCTATGCCTTCCTCGGTCAGTGCAGATATGAAGAACGCATCAGGAGCCAGGTTTTTCAGCCGCTGAAGGGCAGCCTCATCAATACAGTCTATTTTATTGAACACAATGAGCGCCGGGGTACCCTCTATCCCCGGGATATCCTGCAGGACATCATTAACAGCGTCAATCTGGGAGAAAGGGTTGGGATGCGAAGCATCAACAACATGGACGATCACGCTGGCCCCGGCAGCTTCCTCCAGCGTAGATTTGAATGCTTCGATCAGCTGCGTGGGCAACTGGCGGACAAACCCCACAGTATCCACATACATAAAACGCCTGCCGTTTGCCGCTTCGCAATGGCGGACAGCAGTATCAAGCGTTGCGAACAGCGCGTTCTCCACCAGTTCATGCGAACGGGTCAGGCGGTTGATCAGCGACGATTTGCCGGCATTGGTATAGCCGACCACAGCTACCGTAGGCAACGAATTGCGGCGGCGTGACCCGCGTTTGATATCGCGCGCAGGTGCCATCCGGGCTATCTGCCTGCGCAGGCGCGCCATACGTGTGCGGATCACACGCCTGTCAAGTTCGATCTGCGTTTCACCCGGGCCGCGCGAGCCAATACCGCCGTTAGCTCCGGCAGACTGCCCGCCGGCCTGCCGGGACAGGGCTGCACCCCAGCCGCGCAGCCGCGGGAGCATATACTCCAGCTGGGCCAGCTCCACCTGCGCCTTGCCTTCTCGGCTTGTTGCGTGCTGGGCAAAAATATCAAGGATAACTGCTGTCCTGTCTACTACCTTGACTTTGGCCACATCTTCCAAAGCACGCCTCTGCGAGGGCGGCAGATCCGCATCAACTATGATCGTATCGGAATCTGTTGCTGCCACTATTGCAGCGATCTCATTTGTCTTGCCCTTGCCTACATAAGTAGCAGGGTCAGGCTTGAACCGGTGCTGGAGCACGCCTTCCATCACCTGCGCGCCTGCTGTCCTGGCAAGCGCCGCCAGCTCACGGAGCGATTCTTCAGCCTGCGCCTGCGTTGTTTCCCTGCTGGACCACACCCCCACCAGGACAACACGCTCCAGCCTGATGCGCCTGTACTCGACTTCCGTAACATCTTCCAATTCGCCAAGGCCTGTAACGCGCTTCAGCTCGTTGCGGCTTTCACGTTCTTTCCAGCCTTCGTCATCCTGCTGGCGCGCAATGGCACCGTTGGAACGGCTGCCCGTATGGGTACTGCCAAGGAGTATCTCCGACTGGCTATCCAGCACGGAGCCCAGATCAGTATTACGGCGTCCCGCCTTCCTGGTGCTCTTATAGCTCGCTTTTGACTTATTAAGCTGCCTGTTCCTGTTTTCTGCCATTGCGCCTTTCAGTTTTACGCACTATATGTATCTTATGGCTACAAGTTTACCTGCGCCTGCTACTTATCCCGCTTCCGCATCTCCCTGAAAGCACAGCACTCTCCCTCTGTTTTTACTGCTGGTCTGCGCTGGACGCTTTACTGCCCATAATAGCGCCGATCTTATTATTCAAGTCACGGGCAGCTGCGGCGTCTGCCTCACGCAGCCTGTTATCCGTCTCGATAACAGCGGCTGAATCCTTTTCAACCAAATTCCTGAACGCTTTCAGCCCTTCGACTATAGCGGAGCATACAGGGTCATCATGCTTTTCTACTCCGCTGACGGTATCCGCCTCCCCGAGTTTTTCCGGGGAGAAATCCGTATAGCCGTCAAGCCCCTTTTTCATTTCTGCAGTCACTGCTGCGGCCTCCCCTGATGTCTGGATCGTCCCGTCTGTCATAATGGCTCCTCCGTTACTGTTTTGGCTGTTATTAGATAATTTACCGGTACTGCTGAAAGCTGTACTACCTTTGACCTTTATACCGTTCCTTGCGGAACCGTCCATATGCCTCATCAAGTTCATGGATCCTGTGCAGGCATTCCCGTTCAAAAGCTTCATAGGTTTCATCGATCTCCCTTAAGACACAGTCACGGGCATACGCCATGTCATCAAGCTCGCTGAATACTGCACAGCGCTATGACTCCAAAAGGCCAGCTTCACTGCTGAAATATTCATCTATCAGCCCTTCTGCGGCAAGCTCATTAACGAAACATACAGTATCAGCCACACAGCTATTGCCCTCCAGCCACTTTTCCTCCATACGGCTGTATTCGGAGATTACCGCGGAGCGCCGGTCTTCCAGCACATCCCGCCGGGCACGCAATTCCCTGCTGACATCTGCATATGCACTGTCAAACTGGCTCTGGCTGCGGATATTGGCGTAATCACTGCTGTTCATACCTACCTCCCCACCCCAAAATCAGACTTTAGTTCATAAAGCGTATACGCACTAACAGCATAGGAATAATTTGACGGTTGGATACTACTATTCAGCGCCACCGCCTCACCAGCCTTATGATACTTCCCATCAAGCGGATCAAAACAATCCACCCGATACACCAAATCAGGCTTCTCAAGACACCAATTAAGGAAATCCTGGCTATGCCCATCAAGATTCAACGGATCAGCCATACTCTCCATAAAGCGTTCGTAACTAAAAGGTTTTTCGCTAGGTTTGCAGTAGCCGGACAGACTGTTGTTAAAAGTACTGATAGCTTTGCGCAGCGCAACTTCGTGCTTCTTGCTGGCAAAATACGTAATCAGCTTAAAATCGGTATGCTCATCAAGAACCTGGGCACCGGCAGAACTGCTACTGCTATTATAGTTAAAGGCTATTGCGCCTTCATCATTAAGCGCAGGGTTCTGATGTGAATCATCATCTAATCTTCCAACTTTTTTAAGTACTCGTGCGACTTGTTCTTTTTGCTTTCCCTCAATAAAATCATGCAGGACTCCTATAAGAAGGCTTTTAGCTATAGATAATCCGGTCCTTGCAAAGAAGTAGTTTACAGCTGTACTCGCAGTTTCAGTTATGACATGTTCTCCCAGGCTGGACCAGAAACTATATTTCTCTAAATCCTTTCCATTCTGGATATTTTCCAAGGTACGCGCAACATCGGGGAGAGAACCCGTTATACTTGACCCATGCCACGATATGGTTCCGCCTTTGAACTTGTCATAGTCATATATGTTAGACTGCATGGCAATTATACGTACTGATGCGTTCCGCTGATCCGCACTTTCTTTCACACTGTAGTGAGAATTAGGACCGAAAATAGCTACATCAAAAACAACACCCCCATCGTTGTTTTTGCTTGACGACCATATACTTGTTTTACCTTCAACTACAGTGGGCCTGATACCGTCAGCTATACGCAGTATCTGCCCTACTGCCACACGGATAGGCCACGTGGCTTCCTTCCAGTGCAAAGTTGCCAGATTAGGCATATCCGTGTTATGGATAAGGTTGTCCGATGCCTGGATCATGCGAAACAGAAAATCACTCTTTGTATGTCCGTAACCGATTTCTTTGTCTTCCGTCGTCCCAGGATCTTTTGCCGCGTTGGAAGGCAGTGTATAAATTGTCTTCCCGTCACTGGGGAATGCCCATTTCAAAACCGTCTGGATGCTTTTATAGTCCGGATTATCATTGTTGTATGTGCCGAGGGCCATTTCTTCTATCGCCCTGACACCCGCAGCAGCCATCCCATCGGTTACGTATGCTTTGGGAAGCGCATACAGGGCCTTCCACAAGTCTTCATTAAGCTTTCCATTACTGTACAGTTTCTTTGGATCCAGAGATTCCAGATTAATGCTCCCATCTTTTTTTCTGCCGAGCGCAGCCATAAGCGCTTTATATTGTGCAGGCGCCATAAATTTTTTGATATCTTCCGTATGATGCATGGCGTAGTCCCTCTCTACATCATCCACCCACTCCATCTGCGGAGCCCCGCCGGAAAGGAGCAGCGCAGCATCAGCATTAGCAGCTTTCAGCAGTGATATTTTTGCCTCTGCTTCCGCATAAAATGACGCTGCTGCCTGCTGATACTGATAAAAAAGGTCAAGCTGTTTCTGCAGTCCGGTTTTGAGCGGCTCCAAAAGCGTCAGCGAACCCCCTGTCAGCTGAGACAGACGTATAGAAGAGTCGGCCTTAACCTCAGGTTTTGGCGTCATTAAAGCATCTTGTGAGTCCCTGCATTTTGCTATCTGCCTGTAACACTCCCACAGCCGTGCAAGTAATTTGTCGGTATCGATTTCATCATGCATACCCTGGCCCCGAAGCCTGCTGATTGCTGCGAGATGGGATAAATTACCGTTTCTCAATGCCTCCCAGGCATTCCACTGCGCACGGAGAAACGGCGCACGCGAATGTATGGTATCCTCCACAGCCGTATATGCCTTGCCCTGCAGCCCGTACTCAGACAAAGCAAGTTTGGAAAGCCTACTGATCCCATCCTGGCAGTCCTCAAGCTTTTTATCGATCACTGTGTTCTCTGCATTAAGAGCACTGAGTACTTTTGTAAAATTGACCCTCACCGTAATCCTCTTTAATTGTTTCTCTGCTGCTTTTATTTTTATCTTAATAGTCTCACATATTTTTGCAAGTCAGGCGCTGCAGGCGTTTTCTATCCGGCTGTTCTGCTGAAAGGGAGATGCGCACCATTTCGGGTGTCCCCAGGTATAATGGCACGGGTCAGGGGATATCACCAGTCCTCAAACAGGGACCACAGTGGAGGCAGCATGGCTGAACAGTATTTCTCGGCAGACCCGTCCTCTGCCGACATCCGAAGCACTATCCATACTGTTATCCGCGGGATCCCTACTGATATGGCGGTATCCAACGGCGTCTTCTCCGCACACCGCCTTGACCCGGGTACCGCAGTCCTTCTCAAAGATGCGCCGGGGGCTGCCGCTGACATCAATGAGGGCAGGGAAGTCCTGAACTGCCTGGATCTCGGCTGCGGATGGGGCCCTATAGCCGTTGCACTGGCCCGCGAATACCCCGAAGCTTCCGTATGGGCCGCTGATATCAATGAACGTGCCGTTAGCCTTACCCGCTATAATGCACAGCAGAACAGGCTGGCAAATATAAAAACCGGTACCCCCGAAAGCCTTGCATCAGAGTATGGCGATGAATGGGCCCGCACCGGTTTTGATGTGATCTGGTCAAACCCCCCTATCCGCATCGGGAAAGAGGCCCTCCACGAACTGCTTATGGCATACCTGCCCCGCCTGAATACCAATGGATACGCGTATCTCGTTGTCCAGAAGAACCTTGGTGCCGACTCGCTTATCCCATGGCTGGATACATCACTGAATGCCGGCTCCGGGAATGGAACCGCACTTTCATCAGGCAGGGTGGGATATACGGTCCGAAAATACTCGTCATCCAAAGGCTACAGGGTAATTGAAATCCACCGTCTCCCCGCTTCCGGAGAACCTGCATGAGCATGGAATTCATTTATCCGGCTGAACTCCCGGTAAGCGGAGCCCGTGAACGCATTATGCAGGCGGTCCGTTCATCCCAGGTTGTGATAATCAGCGGGCAGACAGGCTCAGGGAAAACGACCCAGATACCTAAAATGCTTCTGGAGCTTGGGCGCGGTACTCATGGCAGGCAGATCATGCTCACGCAGCCCCGGCGCCTGGCGGCACGGACGGTTGCAGAACGCATCGCAGATGAAATGCATACTGCCCTGGGCCGCGAGATAGGATACCGGATACGCTTCACAGACCGCAGTTCCCCTTCTACCCGTTTATGCGTAGCAACTGACGGGATACTGCTCGCCCATATCCAGCGCGACCCCCTGCTCAGCGCATACGACACTATAATGATCGATGAGGCCCACGAACGCAGCCTGAACATTGATTTCCTCCTCGGGTACCTCAGCCAGCTCCTCCACAAACGCAAAGACCTTAAGCTGATCATTACTTCAGCAACCATCGATTCCCAGAAATTCCAGAAACATTTCAGCGATGTCACTGGATATGACGTACCCGTTATTGAAGTGAGCGGACGTACATACCCGGTCCGCATCGTGTATGAGCCTTTAGGCGGAGCACCCGCGCTGATGGATACAGTGCCCGGGGCCGGAAATACGGACAGCAGCACCGGCAGCGGCAATGCAGAAAAAACCCATGATGACTCTGCAGACACTGCGCACGCTGTAGCAAGGGCATGCCTGGAACTTGCGGCTTTATCCTCGCGGGAAAGGGGCGCACGGGATATCCTTGTTTTTGCTTCCGGGGAGCGCGATATCCATGACTACGAAGACGCGGTATCGCATGCATTCGGACAGCGGAAGACTGACCTGCGCAACGCAGACGCCATAGAAATAATACCGTTATACGCCCGTCTCAGTGCGAAAGAGCAGCACAGGGTTTTTGAACCGCACGAACATCAGAGGATTATTATTGCAACGAATGTTGCTGAAACTTCGCTTACTGTCCCAGGGATCCGTTTTGTGGTGGACCCAGGTTTTGCCCGCATTTCGCGGTATTCTAAAACTGCGAAAGTGCAGCGGCTCCCTGTTGAAGCCATTTCGCAGGCCAGCGCAGATCAGCGCGCCGGACGGTGCGGACGTATTGCTGACGGGATCGCTGTCCGCTTATATTCCCGGGAAGATTACGAATCACGTCCGCAGTTCACAGACCCTGAAATCCAGCGCACCTCCCTGGGGGCAGTCATCCTTCAGATGCTTTCTGCGGGCGTTGCCCGGACGGCTGATGATATCACCGATTTTGGCTTTATAGACCCGCCGGACATGCGCTCGGTCACAGACGGGTTCAATGAACTTACCGAACTGGGTGCCGTCAAGCGTAAGCACGGCGATATTGTGCTTACGGGGATCGGCCGGCGCCTGGCGCGCATACCCATCGATGTACGGCTTGGCCGCATGATGGTCCAGGCATCCCGAATGTCTGCGGATACCCTTGCTGCAGTACTGGTTGTTACCGCCTTCCTCAGCCTCCAGGACCCGCGCGAGCGCCCGGATGATAAAGCTGAAGAAGCAGATCGGATCCATAACCGTTATGCGGACAGCTCCAGCGATTTTATAACCGCCCTGAACATATGGGACCGCTTTTTCCAGGCGGATGGGAAGCTGAGTAATTCCGCCCTGAGAAAGGCCTGCAAAGCTGAATTCATGAATTACCTTCGTATGCGGCAGTGGGCTGACCTCTACGGGCAGCTGTGCTCAGTGTGCGCAGAGATGAGATGGAAAGTGGGAGGGCCTTTCCCCATTTCCCGCCCTGATATCGCTATCCGGCAGCTCCCCCAGGCCCAGCAGTCCGCACATAGCCTGTGCTGTTCATGGGACAGCGACAGCATCCATACTGCAATGCTCAGCGGGCTGCTCAGCTCCATGGGGATGCAGACTGTCCGTGAACCCAAGGCATCAGACTTCGCCGGCTTAAACAAGGCACAGAAAGCTCGCGCTTTGAAACGGGCGCAAAAAACATTAAAAAACAGCTACCGGGGGTCACGCGGGATACACTTTTCACTTTTCCCGGCATCAGCAGTTTTCAAAACTACGCCGGAGTGGGTCATGGCCGGAGAACTTGTTGAGACATCCCGCCTGTGGGCACGCAGCGCAGCAGCCATAAAGCCGGAGTGGGCGGAATCCCTGGGAAAGCACCTCACACGTACGACTTACGCTGAGCCGCACTGGTCAGGTGTCCAGGGCGCAGCGATCGCCAAGTCCACCGTACTCCTGTATGGGCTGCCCATCGTGCAGGACCGGCCTGTCCAATGGGTGCGGATAAATCCTCAGCAGGCGCGGGAATTCCTTATCAGGCAAGGGCTTGTTGACGGTGATATCCGCCAGCGCTTCCCTTATGATTCTTTTGTGGAACGCAACCGCCAGGCTATTGACCAGGCCGATGAGGAAACACACCGTACACGCCGCATCGCAGACAGCGTGAATGATGACGACCTCTTCCTTTTTTATGATTCAAAACTTCCGCAGGGTATAACATCTGTTGCAGCACTCGGTTCATGGTGGAAAAAAGAACATGCCGAGCAGCCCAGCCTTCTTGATTTCACTGCAGACAGCGTAGAGAGGCTTTCCGGCACGGATACCGGCTTCAGCATTGATGCATACCCGGATTACTGGCATGCTGCCGGCACAGACGGCTCCACGATCCCTCTCAGGCTCAGCTACATATACGATACGCGGTCTGAGCGCGACGGCGTGACCGTCCACATACCTCTGTCGGTACTCTCGCGCATACGTCCGCAGGAATTCACCTGGAATGTTCCCGGGCTCCTTGATGACCTGATCACGGCGACTATCAAATCCCTTCCTAAAACACTGCGCGTACAGCTTATACCCGCGCCGGATACTGCGCGGAAGATCCGCGAATGGATCAGTACCCGGTATCCCAACCTTCCCGGGACAGCTGAATGGTCGGAAGAGGTCCCCGAATTCTCCCATGTCTTCACCCAGGCCGCGATAGCCGTTGCCGGTGCACAGATACATCCTGAAGTTTTCAATGCACAACAGATTGCGCGCCTTCCCGGCTATGTGCGCATGACCTTCAGCGTAGAACGGGATACCAAGCAGAAGCCTTCCCCGGCAGCGGCACCTGGATCCGTGCTCTACTCTTCAGCTTCCGCATCACAGGCAGAGACCCTGGGGGTATCAAAAGACTTGGCAGAACTCCAGAACAGGTTTGATGAAGCGGCCCGGCACAGTGCCCGTAAACATGTGGAAAAGAAAGCGCGCAAAGCACAGGCCCAGGGGAAGAATGTTGCCAAGGCAAACCTCCTCAGCCAGGCGGGCGCCTCAGCAGTCCCCCGCTCGCAGATGTTATGGGATGAGGCCGTGAAGCACCTTGCGCTTCCTGCAGAACGTATTTCATCACGGTGGCTGGGGGATGAAGCGCTTATGCTGGCGGCTGCCCCTTATGATTCGACCCGAAAGCTGGTTTCCGACCTGCAGCTGGCTGCTGTGAAACGCCTTCTGCCGGATATTGGAAAGGTAACTGATGATACACAGCTTGCGCAGGCAGTATCAGGAGTGGAAGATATTTACGAAGATACCGTATATGCGGTGGCAAAGGATGTTGTCAGGGATCTTCAGTCTTACGGCGATACCAGCCATGCGGTTTCCGGAACTGCCGATCTGCCGCTGTTATCCGTGCTGCAGTCTGTGCGCGAGCATATAGCTTCCCTGGTCTTCCCCGGTTTTATAGCCCAAACCCCGCCGGAAAGTCTCGCACGCATATCTGTATACTGCCAGGCCGACCTGCTGCGGATCAGAAAGGCAAAAGACAACAAATCCCGCGATGTTCAGTGGGCATGGCAGGCTGACGAAGCCCGCAGCCTCGTTGACAGGGCCCGTGAAGCCGCTTCCAGCACACCCTCCGGTCCCGGGCATGATAAAGCCCTGAAAACCGCCGAGTGGATACGATGGATGTATGAGGAATTCCTTATTTCCCTGTGGGCACAGGAACTCGGCACTTTGCAGCCTGTCAGCATCCAGCGCATGCAGAAGCTGCTGGATACCCTTCAGTAGCAGAAGCTGCAGCGGCCTGCACACTCACAGCCTGGGCAGATATTTGGAAAGCTCATACTGGGTGATCTGCTGGCGGTATTCACGCCATTCCGCATGCTTATTGCGCAGGAAATATTCAAAAACATGCTCACCAAGGACACCGGCAACAAATTCCGACTTTTCCATCTGGCGCAGCGCAGCATCAAGTGACCCCGGCAAAGGCCTGATACCCATTGCCTGGCGTTCAGCATCCGTAAGTTCCCACACATCATCATTCGTCGGCTCTTCAAGATCCATCTGCTGATCGATTCCATCAATACCGGCAGCCAGGAGCAGTGCAAAAGCAAGATACGGATTGCACGTTGGGTCAAGCGCACGGAACTCAATGCGCGCAGAATTGATCTTCCCGGGCTTATACTGGGGAATGCGCAGCAGCGCCGAGCGGTTATTATGTCCCCAGCATACATAGCTCGGTGCCTCTGCCCCGCCCCACAGGCGTTTATACGAATTCACGTACTGGTTCATAACTGCTGTGATCTCCTGCGCATGGTAAAGGATCCCGGCGGCGAACTGCCGTGCAGTAAGCGACATACTGAATTCCTGCCCCGCCTCATAAAATGAATTCGAATCCCCCTCAAAAAGCGACAGATGCGTATGCATGCCTGATCCCGGCTGGTCTACCAGCGGTTTAGGCATGAAACTTGCATATATCCCGCGGTCAAGTGAGATCTCCTTAACAATAGTCCTGAAAGTCATGATGCTGTCCGCAGCATTCAAAGCACCCGCATGGCGCAGGTCGATCTCATTCTGCCCCGGCCCTGTTTCATGATGGGAGAACTCGACCGGTATGCCAAGATCTTCAAGCTGGCTGACAGCAGCACGGCGGAAATCCATACTCGAGCTGCGCGGGACCTGGTCAAAATAGCCGCCCTTATCAATGGGGACAGGAGGACGGGTCCAGTCATCCTGATGCCTGAACAGATAGAATTCAATTTCAGGATGGCAATAGAAGCTGAAACCTTTCCCCTTAGCATTATCCAACGCATTCTTCAGGACATTCCGGGAATCCCCGAGGCTTGGCTCCCCCTCAGGGGTGAGGACATCACAGAACATGCGGGCTGTAGAATTTTCGCCGCTGGACAGAGGAAGTATCTGGAAAGTCGAAGCATCCGGCCGCACCAGCATATCATCCTCAGATACGCGCGTAAGGCCTTCGATTGCTGAGCCATCAAAGCCTATCCCCTCTTCAAAAGCAGCTTCGAGCTCAGCCGGGGCAATAGCAACAGATTTCAGCTGCCCAAGGACGTCTGTGAACCACAGACGGATGAACCGTATGTCATTCTCTTCAACCGCGCGAAGCGCAAACTCCTGCTGTGCATTCATACTTCAAGTTTGCCACATGTTCACGTCAAAACAAAGTACCCGGCAAAGTGAAGTACAGTCAGTCAGCCTTTACCTGCCTCTCCTGGAACTGCCTGTCTTTCTGATACTGCACATCCATAAATGCAACAGCGGCGGCCACAGCTATACAGAACTGGAGGGATAAAAGGATGATCCCGCCCAGTCCAAAAAATAAGCCATTATCTGAATGCGATGCCCCCCAGAAGAGGATACCTGCAGTTGCAGCCGCGCTCAGCAGGACAGCTCCAAACAGCCTGAACCCGATAAAAATTATTACCGCGAGTACCTCAAAAAAAATAACTATATTGCTGACATCCTCCCACGGCTCCAATCCCCACAGCCCGGGATTATTATATACACGGTAACCAAGCGCGTCGGTAAAACACCGTGTGAACCATATAAGGAATGCTGTTACATCAATAATCACGCTGCATGAAGAAAGGACTTTGTTGCTCACGATCTTGTATTTTGGCTTCTTATGCGGCTTCTTATGCGGAGAATCAGGCTCCCCGCCCGACGGCTGCCCAATCCCATCAGATATATCCGGCATATAACTGCCCTCCTGTTCCTGCTACTATATGTCCCCTGCTGTTTATTTCAGGTTCTCGCCGATTATCCCGTAAGCCTCAACTTTACTTATGGAACCGCTATCTTCAACATGGGTGCCTTCACTGATGACCTCCTGCACAGTCAAAGACCCTGTGAGCATATCTTCAACGAATAACGGCGCCGATGACAGTATTATAGGAGGCGCATATGATGTCCCCTCCTTCCCTCCGACCCACAGATGCATATCGACTTTATCGGCACGGTTGACGGCAAGGACTGCCGCTAAACCGTTAACAGCCTCTGTCAGCCCCCGTGCAGCATCTTCAGGGCCGCTGCCGTCAAGCTCGCGCAGAACAGCGCATGCCCCGTTCTGCGAATCAATGCACTGCGCTGAAATATCTGTGAGGGAACACAGGGCAGCAAGAAAACGCGCAGAGCGCAGCTGGGTGATGATTATTGCACATTTCGCTTTATTCCCCAGTACCCCCTCAAGCTGGTCGCTGAATTCGCTAAGCTCATCGTCACTGAGGCCGGGAGTATCCGATCCGGCAGATCCAGGTCCCGGACCCGTATCCTGCGCAGCCGGGACCGCAGCAGACATATCGGAATCGCTGAACTCCCCCTCAAACCCTTTAAGGATATCCCTGACTTCCTCGTCAGACATTGCGTCAGGGTTATCCTGTCCGCCGGAGCTATCAGGGTTCTCAGGGTCCTCAGAGCCGTCAAAACCTTTACGCGGATCTTCTGAATCTGTATTGCTCATACTGCTACCTTAACAAACTCAGCAGCCAACACCGCAGGCTGTCATGGATCAGGCCAGCGCCTTTTCCCTCTCTCCCTCCCCGCTAAAAATACAGGCCGGCACCTCTTTTTTTCCCCCCCTTCCTCCAGCAGTACCACTCGCCTATTACAGTATAATTATGTCCAATTTTGAGATCGGAGTGCAGACTGCAAAACAGCCGCCGGAAAAAGCGGCCGATACTACGCCTGACAATCCCTGGCCGGTAAGCAGGCTGAGCCTGGCATACCATAATGCCGTTGAACGCTGGCCCGCAACATGGATAGAAGGCCAGATCCAGGAGATCAATACCCGCAGGGCGGGCTCCGCCTATATAACATTGCGCGATAACACAGAAGACGTCACCGTCCAGGTATCAGGGTGGAGGATGTTTGCAGCGCAGGCTTCGCAGTTCATCCAGGGGGACCAGGTCGTTGTGCATGGGCACCCTGATGTATGGATGAAACGCACAAGTCTGAGTTTCATAGGCGATGATATCCGCAGGGTTGGTAAAGGCGACCTCCGCCAGCAGATAGAAGAGCTGCGCAAGAAGCTCAAGGGGGAAGGGCTGTTTGACGAGTCGCATAAAGTGCCGATCCCGGAATTCCCCCATCGGATAGGCGTAATATGCGCCCCCCAGGCGCGCGCTGAGGGCGATATCGTGACTAATGCGAGGCTCCGCTGGCCGACTATCAACTTCACTATTGAACATGTGCATGTGCAGGGGGCACAATGCCCGCCTGAAGTCATAGAGGCTATCCGCAAGCTTGATGCCGACCCGGACATTGATGTGATCATCGTTGCGCGGGGCGGCGGCTCTTTTGAAGACTTGATCGGTTTTTCCGATGAAGGCGTAGTGCGCGCCGCCGCTGCATGCGTTACCCCAATCGTATCTGCTATTGGGCATGAGGATGACTGGACACTGATCGACCTGGCGGCAGATATGCGCGCATCCACCCCTACAGACGCTGCAAAGCGCATTGTCCCGGATGTTATGGAGCAGCTGGCACTTGTTGATGAGGCGCGCCGCCGCATCAGGCAGCGCATACGCACAGCCGCCGATACCGAACAGCAGCGTATTGACGCTTACAGGAACCGCCCCAGCCTGACGCATCCCCAGACCATCCTGGAAAGGCCCCAGCTGCTGATCAACGATTCCGCGCGCAGGCTTGATGTAAGCATGCGGCGTCTGGCTGACGAAGCCGGCTTTGGCATTGAAAAGCTGCATGCAAGCCTGACTGCCCTAAGCCCGCAGTCAACACTTGACCGCGGCTACGCGGTAGTCCAGAATGCTGATGGGCATATAATCGATGATCCGGCTTCCCTCTCCGCCGGCGATAAGCTGACTATAACACTGCGGCGCGGAAAAGCCGGCGTTTCCGTTGATTCCACTGATCCGGACCCGGAAAATGCAGAGAATAAAATGTAGTAGCATAACTGCAGTAAAGTAATAAACAGTAAGAAATATAAGATATATTAAGGATATGAATATGGCAAAGGCAGCGGGTGCAAAACCGGCAGAAAGCACTGGAAAAGCTTCCTCCCTTACCGATGAGGAGCGCGCACAGATCAGCGCTTTAAGCTATGAACAGGCACGCGATCAACTTACAGAGGCAGTCCAGGCCCTCGAAGCAGGCGGGCTTGATCTGGAAAATTCGGTACGCCAGTGGGAGCTGGGCGAAGCCCTGGCCAGGCGCGCCCAGGAAGTACTGGATGATGTCCGTGCCAAACTTGATGCCGCGCAGGCTGATCAGGCAAGCGCAGGGGAAAATGCCGGCACTCAGGGGAATATGGAGTAAAAGGCCGGACAGGTGCCTTCCTTTGCCTGCCTTTTGCTCTCCCGACCCCTCCTATTCCATCCCTATCACTACCACTATCAGTACCAGCCTTAGGTACCTTCAAACCCTGACAGGAGAAACTCCGCGCCAAAAAGTTTAAGACTCCTGTATGATAGATACGTGCAGGCTCCAGTGCATACGCCGGCCTGCTTAATTGAAAACTGCCCTGGTAGCTCAGGGGATAGAGCACCACTCTCCTAAAGTGGGTGTCGTGCGTTCGAATCGCATCCAGGGCACATGTTCCGCATGTATTGGAAATCCGCATAGGCAAAGGGGCTCATTATGGAAAAACGTAATACCGCTAAGCACCATATAGCCAGCCGCAGCATGGTCATCTGCTGGATACTTATTTTTGCACTGTATGCTTTTACGCTGGCCGACCAGTATTACAATGACACACATAACACTATCAGCAAATCTATAGCTTTCGGAATCATTATTTTCTGGCCGGCAGCACTTATAATTACCGGCCTGGTACTCGGCATTATGTATAAAACTACGTGGCTCTACCCTATCGTGTGTTTCATCATGACATTTATTGCGCTGGTCCCTGCGGCGCTTATTTTTATGGATAGCTGCACCAATGGTGTGCTTCCCGGGAGCAGTACTACATGCTTCCGTCTTGCCGGCAGTTTTGTGCTTGATTTTTCATATTATCCGCTTATAGACTTGCTCAAATATACCGTCGCGTATATCCCTGTCATATTTGTCCCTTATGGGCTTGGAAGGCTGATCCGCCTCATCCGGAAAAGGTCAGGCCGTAAAGGCTGACCAGCCAGGACAGTTTACTGCCAGGATGCGCCTGAATCATAGGTGTAGCTGACAGATAATTTCCCATTTTTCACTGAGAAAGTCCCTTCCAGCCGTCCTGAATCCGAAGTATCGCCATCCTGCCATGATTCATCTTCACTATACCGGTATTTATAATGGATCGAAACATCAATACGCGATGTCCTGAATGTCCCGGCAGATATGTCAAGGGAATCAGAGGAATCAAATGCAGGTTCCTGCGTTACGGTACGTGTGATATCAGTATAGGCTGTTGAACTGGTGCTGTATGATTCAAAGGATCCATTTGAGAAATCACATCCCTCTTTGGACAGTGCAGAGGATGCGACACACGCTTTTACCTTCTGCCTGACAAGATCCAGGACAGCCTGCTTAAGCTTCTGCGTAGCAGTCAATTCTAAAATTGCGGTAGCTCCAGCAGTTTCCCCTGACGATACGGTTTCCGATTCCCAATAAGGGGACTTCGGGGCTGAAATCCTGAGCATACCCGGATAGCTCGGCAGGGAATATGATGTCCCGGAACTTCCGCCGGCCTCGTATCCTGCCAGTTTTACTGTTACTCCATTCACCACAATACTGTCGAGGAGTGAAGGGATAGCCAGATCCCTTTTCTCGATCATGGGGGTAGTTATCTTCCACGAATCAAAAATAAGGAAGCGCTTTCCGCTGGGTTCCAGTGTTAAGGTCGAAGACTGCTTTACCCCGTTCACCGTATAGGTAACAGTAACTTTATGCTTCCTGCCGTTCTGCGCAGTGTCTTTAGTTATATCCCCTACAGACACCTGTTGGATACGGTCCTTCGGATCCCTGGCAATAACATCGGTAAATAAAGCACGGGCCTCATTGCTGACACCGGGGTCAACAAGTTTCGTTGCTTTTGAGTACTGCCCGTTGGCAATGGCATTAACATAATCATTGACCACATTCCGCTCAGAAAAAACAGTATTGAGCAGTATGAAATACGCTATGACCAGCCCGGCAGCCAGCACCCCTAAAACGGTAAGCACTATGACAGTGCTTCTCTTCATATGCCGCTTCGGCCTGGCAGCCATATCCCTGATACCGTCTGCGGGCAGTACACCTGTATCCTCTGCCGTCCGGGGGGCAAAAGCCGGAGGTGTGCCGGTGCTATATGCAGTATCTATCGGCTGCATAACTGCAGTTTCCTGCTGGACGGTACCGACTGTATGGGCTATACGGGCTACGCCAGCTCTGCCGGTATTGACAGCCGTGTTACGCAATGGTGCACCGCATGCAATACAGAATTTGTTATCTGTGCTGTTGCCGGTACCGCAATTCGTACAAAACATACTCTAAATCCTTACTTCTTGCGCCAACCTTAAGTTGCCCGTTAAAAACCCCAATTAATAATATCCTGTGCCCCGCCAAGGACTATAGAACTGATAACAGTGCCAAGAACGACCAAAGCGATAAGTGTGATCACGAAAAAGACACACCACAGCAGGAACCCATCGGCAGCGCGCCGGTTCTCCGACTGGCTGACAACAACAGAAGAGACAGCCATGATGAATGAAAGGGTTATCAGGATGATAATCAGCGAAAGGGCACCAACGCCGAATAAGGACAGCAGGAAAGAAACCGTTACGGCAATAGCTGCGGGGAGGAAGCGCTGCACCATTGCGTCATGCATCTGCAGAAACGTAGTTGGTTCCCCGAACAGCCTCCGGCCAATGAACGCGAGCAGCACTGCGGTATAGAATATCAGGGCAAAGATCAGCCACAGCCTGAAGAAAACAGATACTAAAATGCCTGCACCTGCCCCTGAAGGGATGGATATATGCCTGCCAAAAACTGAGAGGGAAGTGCCTACTGCTTTATTCGCAATAATAATTATCTGCAGCGCTGGAAGAAGCGACATAACAGCCATAACAACGAACGCCCACCAGGAATGGGTTGCATACGAACCACTGGGCCTTCTCAGCGCGGAAACCAGCCATGCAAAGAAAGCCTTGGCTTCATTTTTTCTGTCAGGTTTAACTCCGCCAGCCTGAGGGTTTGCAGGGTTATACGGCGCTCCATGGGCTATTCCGGGAACCTTCTCAGATTCCGGGGCAGAAACCGGGACAGGCGCGGACACTGGGGCTGGCATAGAAGCAGGCGCCGGGGCAGAATCCGGTACAGGCGCCGGAGCCTGCACAAGCGCCGGTGCAGACGCAGGCTGGCTTGGAGCATGGCCTCCTATCGGACCTGCGCCTGTATTGAGCTGCGTGCCGCAATTACGGCAGAACCGGGCATTATCGGGATTTTGCGCAGAACATTGGCTGCAAATTTTCATTTATCTGTCCTTTCGCATATTTTACAAATTTTACCTGATGTGATTATGCACCCTTGCTCCATACTAATACACGTCACCGCCGAGCTTCATTATCCGGTAAGAATTCCACTCCCTCCGATCCACAACCGCTGGTGGTAAAACACGCAGATACAAAATCCGTTGTGGCGGTTTTCCACATTTTTCATTCTTGTATCTGTGTGTTTTACCACCAGGGACCTAAACGTCTTAAGACCGCGGACACACATCTGTACTCAAATTAGCTGGACTCGCCGGTTCTAAACCGCATATTCTCCAACTCACAGCCGGTGATCCTGCTAATTTATATACGGCAAACAAAAGGCTCCGGCGCGCACGCCGGAGCCTTAAATGGATTATATTAAAAATCAGCCTTCGCGCCTGGCGCGCAGGTCATCATACTGAGCCTGCCCCAATGCGCCAACGTCAACCATTTTCTCTTCAATCATATTGAGCACTGTATTGCGGTCATCGGGATCCTCTACAAAATCAAGTTTGTTGCCGTCGATAATAAGCAGCGGGGACTTGTCGTAAGTAGCCTTCCACTCATCATAGTACTTGATCAGGGAACCATAGTATTTCACCAGCGACGGGTCTGTATCGATCTGTTCATAGTCACGCCCGCGCTTCTTGATGCGATGGAGCATGGTCTCAAGGTTTACATCAATCATGATCATCAGATCGGGGGATTTTTTCTTTGCTGCATACGGCAGTTCTTCGAGCATGTTGTTAAGAAGGGACTTGTAAATATTCCACTCCTCCTCGGTGGCATGCCCCTGGTCCGTATTCATTTTCATAAAGATAGAATCTTCGTAGATCGAACGGTCGAGGACGTTGTTGTCTTCCTGCATAGCCTGCTTGATCATTGCAAAACGGCGGTTCAGAAAGAACACCTGGAGAAGGAAAGCATACGGATTGCTGTCCGCCTCACCAGCTTCAACCATTTTGTTCCCCCTGTAGAAAAGAGGGAGGACAGGGTTGTCCTCTACCGGTTCAAAGAAAGCCTTAGTCCCCAGCTCTTCTGAGAGGATCTTTGTCATAGTACTTTTTCCTGCGGAGATAACTCCTGCGCATGTCAGCAAAATTCTGCCCACCCCTTAATAATCAAAAACCTGTGAGGACCATTGTCTGATCCTTCCTTACTCGATGACAACATTACCAGTACAGTGAAACCTCATCAAGGGTTTTCGGGATAAAAATCTTACGGTGCAAACCCCTAAATATCGGTTAAATCAATATTTTCTGTACTACAAATAGTATATTCTGTAAAACGCCGGAAATGTGATGTACATCATTAAAGAGCCGCGAATATGCTGCTCTACAAGCTCCAGGAAGAAAAGACGTCTGCAGTATAACCCCTCTCTGAGCATATACGATAAATGACATATATAAATATGGAAGAAAGGGATCAGGGGATGCTATATGGGGGGGGTGCATTGAATTATTCCTACAGCATGGGCCCCGTAAAAGCCGCCGGATCAATACTGCGACATAAGTATTGATATTCCCGTAATGCATGCAATATGCGCAGGATAGTAAAGGTAGAAAAAATATTTCATAGGGTATCTGCCGCGCTTGCCATTATACAATGCGACAAAAGGCAGGGCCAGGAATGCATACGCCTCCAGCCACTGCATCTGGACGGCGAGAAGGCATATCCCTGCAGCAAGCGCAAGCCACTTCCACAGCCTCCTGTTAGGGACGGCATAAACAAAAACGGGCAGCAGGATGCCCATGAAACCATAATCCACGCTGAACCCGATCCGGTTCAGGAATGGGGCGGGGAATCCAAGCACCCCATCAACCGCAATCATGCCCAGGAACCATGCAGCACTCAGCAGGACGGGCAGCCGCACAGCGGATCCCGGCACATCCTCAACGGTATTCCCCTCAAACCCTCTCTGTATGCTTTCCGTGCTTACTCTTATAATGCCTCTACTGTCACCTACAGCACTTCTGCCAGAATTATGCCCATATCCTTCCGAACTTTTTGTACTACTGTGGGTTGTGCTCCTGCGGATACTGCCCCGGTTACCCCCTCCCACCGAGTCAATAAGGGACTGCAGGCTGCAGATAGTTGCAATCGAAAGGGCAAAAGTAATAAGGATATTCTGATACAGGGTACCCCCTGCTGCATAGTACGCCGCCACCGAGCACACAGCCCCTGTCCCCAGGACTGTCAGGAAATAACGGAGCCTATGCCGGGAATACCGGCATCCCTCAGCAATCAGGTAAGCAAAGACCGGCATAGCAATTCGCCCTATAACACGCAGCGCCGTGGCCTGCGGGAACAGGATAAACCCGATATGGTCGGCCGTCATAGTGATAAGCGCGATCCATTTAAGCACTGTCGCGCTGTAGCCAAACCGTGCAGTATCTATTTTCCAAATCAACTTTGTAATCCTATACTGTACATTTACCTTATCCGATTCCTGTATCAACTATATTACGTACAGTGCAAGGCTGCACCCTGAGCAAGCCCCCTGATATCCCGCGCACCTATTTCAGGGTGATTTCAGGGTGCTTCCCGATAAAACCGGAAACTTTTCAAGCTTATACTAAATGTGAAAACACCAGCTATCTATTTATGAAAGGCGGGAGAAATGCCAGGAGATGAACGCACAGCGCCTGTGCTTATGGCAAGGAACGTAACGATGGACTATCAGACCGGCGGGTCAGGCAATCCGCAGGCAAATGCAGTACGCGCCCTGGATAATGTGAACCTGGACATCGTGGCCGGATCAAGCTTATCTATCATGGGCCCCTCAGGATCGGGAAAAACGACCCTCCTCCATGTACTCGCAGGTATACTCAAGCCGACCCAGGGGACCGTGGTATATAAAAACCGCAATATGGCAACATTGCCTGATGCATACCGCACACGCCTGCGGCGGTCCGATTTCGGCTTCGTTTTCCAGTCGGGGCAGCTGATCGAAGAACTCAGCGCTGAGGAAAATGTTGCGCTCCCCCTTATGCTCTCCGGGGCAGACTATAAAAAAGCCGTTGCAGCGGCATCAGACTGGCTGGAAAGGCTGGGCCTGCAGCAGCTGGCATCACACAGGCCGGGCGAGATGAGCGGAGGGCAGCGCCAGCGTATTGCAATAGCCCGTGCCTTGGCTATCAGTCCTTCCGTCATTTTTGCGGATGAACCTACAGGCGCGCTGGACCAGGCCACAGGGGAACAGATCATTGAACTGCTGACCGGCTGGTGTGCACGCACAGGGGCAAGCCTGATCATGGTGACCCATGACCCTAATGTGGCAAGATCCTGCCAGATGACTATCCACATGCAGGATGGGAGGATACTCGCATGAACTTCCGCACCCTTACAAGCCTGATGCGTTCTTCCCGCGAAGACCGGCGCATCAACACCCTTGCCGTTATTGCATTCGCGGTGTCTATGGGGGTATTCCTCACTGTCATGGGAGGCTTCCACGCATTCCTCGTACGAAGCCAGAATGCCGCGCAGATATTTTCTGACCGTGAGGTACGGTCAGATGCAGACGGATACATATTCCTGGCAAGCATTGCTGCCGCACTGATAGTGGCACCGCTTATCACCCTGTCCGCGCACGCCACACGGCTGACACTGCGGCGGCGGGACCGCAGGCTGTCCATTTTGCGGCTTATCGGAGCTACCCAAAGCCAGACTACCCTGCTGACTGTTGCAGAAAGCGCCAGCCAGGCCCTTGCCGGTTCCCTGGTCGGATGCCTCCTTTATATAGCAGCGATCCCTCTGGTACGGCTCCTTGTTTTTCAGGGAGTGCCCTTCACTTTCAGCCAGCTGTGGGTAGGGGTACCTCTCATGCTGGCTGCAGTTGCTGTCATTACCCTTATCTGCGTGCTGTCCGCGCTGTTTTCACTGCACAGGGTGAACGTAACCCCGCTGGGCGTGAGCATGAGGGCATCCGGAGTAAAAGTGACTAAGCGCCGTGCCATTATAGGGGCAGCCTTCTTCCTGATGGTCCTGATCGCATTCTCCATGCGCCTGGGAAAAGACGCCGGATACCTTGTAATGGGGATCGTTGGGGCTATTGGCCTGGGGATATCAGTTGGCGTGCTGAACCTTGTGGGACCATGGGTCATCAAAGTATGGGCAAAGATATGCGTGCGGCATCCGCGAAGTGCTGCCAGCCTTATAGGGCTGCGCAGGCTGCTGGACGATCCCAAGCGTGCATGGAGATCAACAGCAGGCGTAGGCCTGGCTATTTTTGTATGCTCAATAACCGCAGCTGCAGCATCGGCAGCAGGGACAGGCGGCCAGCAAAGGCCAAGCCAGGTGATCGCCAGCCACGACGTCGGCCTGGGAGGGATGCTCACGTTGGGGTTCGTGGCACTTCTGGCCGCAGTATCAGCTATAGTCACGCAAAGTGCAATGGTCTATGACCAGTCCGACCAGTATATCAGCCTTGCGCTGGAAGGGGCTGACCGTAAGATCCTCGATAAAGCCCGGCGCATTGAAACAGTCACCCCGCTGCTGGTCATCACAGTGATCTCCGCACTGATGGGGCTGCTCCTCCTGAGCCCTGCGGGAGCAGCCGGCATGAAAGTGGCCTCATTCCTTCCTACCTATCTGGGCATGGTCACAGCATGCGTCCTGCTGATCATACTGGGAGGGATGGCTTCGCGCATTGCATCCCGACAGGTAGCCAGGCAGATGGTAAGGCAGGATGACTGACTGGCATACGGATAGCCTCCACCCTGGCTATTCCCTGTTGTCTCCTGCTATCCCATGCAAACAGTACTATTAGCGGATATCGGCAGGATATACAGGCGGATGTATCAATGGGCAGAATAAAGAAGAACCAGTATTCCTGACAGTACTCTTTATTATGTTTATTATGTGCGCATTCCTTCCTGCCTGCCATTCAGGTACCTCTTCGGGCAGAATGAGAGGTCTGCCAGTTCCATATTTGCCCGCAATCCTCTTATTTCCTTTTGTAAAGCCCAGCCATGCAGATGCCGGAGCAGGCAAGCAGCCACACCAGGACGACAGCAAGATCCGGCCAATCCATCTGTGAGCTTCCCGGGAAAGCAGCCGCCAGTATCAGCCGATGCATAGGGACAAACGGAAGGCAATTATGGAAAGCAACAATAAAATGCGGGAGCTTATCCGAAGAATACAGTATCGGGGAGAACAGCATAGCAACAAACATAACGGCCTGGCCGACTATTGTCACAGCGTCCGGAGGAAACCATAAAGCCATTGTATAGCCAAAAGAAAGGTTGACCAGCATACACAGCAGCAGAAGGAGTATCAGCAGCCCTGGATTCTGGGGAACCAATCCGAACCGTGCCCATCCGGCCAGGATTGCCGCCGCAACTCCAGGCGCTGAGACAAGGGCCCAGATCAGCCAGTCAGACAGGAGTATACCAACCCTTGAGACCGGTAAATTGCTCTGATACTCCATAAACCCTTCGCTGATCGACCCGGCCATCATCTGCGGGGCAAGATTGCATCCAATCGTTATCAGGCATAGCTGCCAGACACCAGTATTGACATTCTGTGCAGACTGTCCGCCGGACATATCAAGCATCAGCGTCAATCCATAAACTATAGCAAGGGCAAACATAATCTGAAGGACTGTAAAAGAGACGAACAGATACCGATGCCTTAGAAAGCTCCATTTCAACAGTGCTTTATGCGAGCGGAGAGAAGTTTTCATAATGCCTCGCTTCCCACAAGCTTTTCATATGCCTGCTGGATAGTCCCATGTGAAACTGAGAATGCAAAAGTATCATCATCAATAAAAGCCTGGTTCAGCCGGCTAAGTATCTGCCCTTTATTATTAGGGTCACACTCAAATGCTGTCACAGAATCAGTATGCGTAATGTTGGCCACCGGCAAACCGGATAGCAGCTGCGCAGGATACTCCCCGTTTATCTCAAAACGGATCGTATTGGACAGCGCGGCAAGATCCGGCGGAGCCGAATCAGCAAGCAGATGACCCCTGTCAAAAACCAGCAGCCTGTCTGCTACAGACTGTATTTCTTCGAGGTTATGGGTCACAACAAGCACCAAAGCACCGTTATCAGCAATCCGCCGAAGCAAGTTCCACAACAGCCTGCGGCGTATCGGATCGACATCATTAGTAGGCTCATCAAGCAAAAGTACCCGAGCCTGCTGCACTACAGCCATTCCCAGGGAAACCAGCCTGTGATACCCTCCTGAAAGCTTGTTCTCAGGTGTGCGGGCATATTCTACGATATCCAGTTCTTCCATAAATTCATGGACAAGCCTCTCCCCAGTTTTATCGGGGAGCCCTCTCATCCCTGTGACACTGGTCAAAGCTTCCTGAGGGTTTACTCCGGTCAATGGCGCGTAAGTCTGCGGCATAAAGGAGCATATCCTGCGCGCGGTCCTGGGAGAAGCAGCCAGATCATAAGTATCATATGCGATCTTCCCTGCCGTCGCCTTCACTTCCCCGATAATTGAACCAAGCAATGTTGATTTCCTCGCCCCATTATGGCCAAGGATCCCTGCAATCATGCCGCTGCCCAGCTGAAAACTGATATTGTCGAGTGCCAGATCCGCACTGCGTCCATACCGTTTGCTCAGCGAATCAACAGTAAGCGTACTCATATTGTTTATCCTTTATCTCAGGACAGATAAGCTGCTATTGCCCCTGCAACAGATACTACAAAGCTATTAGCCGGACCTCAAACAGGTATCCTCTTTTCTGAGGATAGCCGATACGTAACGGCTGAAGTATAAACTGAAATAAGCAAGGTACCAGCATACGGAAGGAGCGGCTACGGGCAAATCACTGCTTATCATGGACAACGACAGGTTTACACTTGCCGTGCTTGCCGCAACCCTGAAAAAGCATCTTCCCGGATGGCATATCCTTGACCCGGTTGATAAATCTTCCCTGGCTGTTTCCGTTTGCCTTTCACATCATCCTCCAACAGTGCTGCTTGCAGATATATCAATGTCCGATATGAACGGGCTGCTGGCATGCACAGCTATCAGACGCGAAAATTTTTCTACAGCGATACTTATGATGTCATCATTCAATGTAGACCATTTCGCGCGCAAGGCTGCGGCAGCTGGAGCACAGGGGATCATCCACAAAGATGATCCGGCGCTGATCGCCGAAGCTATCATACGGATAAGCTCCGGATCCCCCTTCCCCTATAAAAACATCGATTTTGATTCTTCCCAGGATGCTTTTTACAGGATCAGAAACTCTAAAAACACAGAGCTGTCACCACGTGAAGCTGAGATTGTGGACTTATGGTGCACTGGTGAATCAATGCAGCAGATCTCTGAAAAACTGGGAATAAGCCAGACAACAGTCCGCACCCACCTGCAGAATGCGGCTAAAAAACTTGGCGTGCCTAATAACCGGGCACTTATACTGGCCTGTTCGGATTTGAACCACTGACTGAGGATTATAATGATGGATGCCCATAGGATAAAAACACTCCGACACTATCTGTCGCAATATTCCAGCCATACCTGGCTTATTGTACTTTCAGTTTTCGGGCTGATCCTTTCTGTCCTTGAGATCCTTATGATTTCACCCGGAAGCGGTATTTTCTGGCTTATATTCGTCCCCTATTTAACAATGATTTTCCTGCTCCCCGTACTCACGCGGTATGGCTGCTGGGCCATCCTTTTCTTCGCCCTGCTCGCCCCATTGGTCGAAGGGCCCAATCATCCTCTGATACTTTCAGGAGAAATCATTGCTATTGGTGTCCTTGCATATTATTCCTCCCTTCAGGCATCCCTTGCCGCCCTTGCTGTGTGCATTGCCATCCATACCGTTGCTGAGGCTGTAAGCCACCAGTGGGAACCGGTACCATGGGTAGCGGTGGCTGCGCTCTACGCTGCAGGATTATTATCCGGGATAGTTTTTTCCCAGCACAGGCGGAAGCTTGATGCCCAACGTATCAGTATGGAGCAGAAAATAACGGAAGAACGGCTGAAGAATATGCAGGACAGGAAGGCCCTCGCTATACGGATACATGATTCCCTGACGAATAACCTGTCCGGTATTTCGCTTATTGCGCACAGCCATAGCGGGGCAGGCGCCATAGATAGCATCAGTGAAGCCGATGCACAGGACTGGAAGCTGGTTGCCGACCATTCTTCGCAGGCCTTCGCCCAGATACATGAGATACTGGATCTTCTGGATGACGATACATATACCCGGGATCCAGCACTGTCAGCTAAACCCGGAAACAGGCAGCCGGCGGCAGCAGGCCTGATGCCGGAATTGCACAGTTTTGTCAGCAGGGAGCAGGCACGGCTGGAAAACCTCAAATTTACCGGCACTGTAAAAATAAATGGGGCCAATACTTATTTTTCAGATGCTGCGCGTGCTGAGATACTGTCCGTCATAACTGAGATATTTGCGAACATACAGCGCCATGCGCCACAAGGCAAAGATTCATATGCCCTGGCCATTGGCAGCGATGCCGATGGGATCACAATACGTGAAACCAATGATATAAAGGATGCCAAGCCGCTGCCGGGTGCAGAAGCCTCCGGCCGCGGGCTCCGCATGCATAAAGAGGCTATTGAAGCCCTGGGCGGCACGCTGAGGATGCGGACGGAGGATAACCAGTGGATGATTTACGTGTATGTGCCTAACAGCTACTCACCGGCATTGAGCTGATAGTCGAACAACTCAGCAAAATAAGTCCCTGGCTTGATAAGGTCCCTGTATGTGCCGGTTTCAATTATCCTGCCGCCACGGAATACATATATCCGGTCAACCTTCTGCAAAGTCCACGCGCGATGGGATACAAGCACCGTAGCATGTTCATGCGAATCCTGCGACAGCGTGGAATAGATGACCTCTTCCGACTGCGAATCGACATTGCTCGTCGGCTCATCAAGCACACGGACAGGTGCAGGACGCAGCAGCATACGCGCAAGTGCAAGCCGCTGCCATTCGCCGCCGGACAGGCCCACGCCTCCCCATTCTGCGCCAAGCTGGGTATCCAGCCCCTGCGGCAGCTTGCGTATCACAGACTCCTCTTCCACAGCACGCAGGGCATCCCATATCTGAGCATCATCTACCGTACCCTCGGGAAGGCCAAGGAGGAGGTTATCGCGGACAGTAAATTCAAAACGGTTATACTCCTGAGGCATAACAGCAAAATGGCTGATACGTTCATTAAACCCTTCAGCGGTTATATCCTCGCCGTTAAGTATCAGGGTCCCGCCCTGCGCAGGCACCACACCGAGCATAGCCTGCAGCGTCGTTGTTTTGCCTGCACCGTTGCGCCCTACAAGGGCAATCGTTTCGCCCATACGGGCTTCAAATGAGATGTCAGCAACGGACGGCTCAGTTTTCCCCGGATATATTACCGTAAGGCCATCCAGCTTAAGCAGCGGCGAACCAGCTAATGTGCTGCTGCGGGCAGCGGCAGGAATATGGGCATAAGCACTTCCTTTCTGCGCATCACGGGTACTGCCATGCTGCTGCGCCGGGCTGCCGGCGGGCTGCCCAGCGGCTTCAGCTTTATCCTCATTATCGTTGCTATGGATGAATGAGATAAACGCTTCTATTGACACAGAATTTTTCGCCATGCCTCCCAGCCTGTATCCCAGGCTGGCCATGCTGACTATCCCGGACAGGATACCTACAAGGACGCCTGAAAGGACAGGGGCGCTGACATTATTGTTGATAAGCGCGATAAGTGCCCCTACAACGAAAACGAGGATTAGAAAGCCGGCAACCAGCATACCTGATAAGTAGATACGGTCAAGGTAAAGGTTGCCTTTCAGCGCTTCATCACGTTTATCATTGGCGAGCTTCGCCACATATTTGCGCCCCTGGAGCTGCGCAAGCTCGTGCGCCTGCTGCTCATATGTGATCTGGTTCTCAAAGTATTCCGACCGCCTGTTCGTTTTAACGATCTTCGGCCAGACCACAGCCTCCACATTTGCCAGGATAGCAGCAGCTACAGTTATGGGGAATAAGCACAGTATCACCAGGATGGCCGCAAGAGGGCTGAGATACCAGATCGACAGGAGCAGCGACACACAGACAACGATCATGGAAAGTATGGAGGCTATACCGCTTGACTGGGAAGACACTGCCATATTATTCACAGCTTCCCTTGCCTGGCGGGCCTCTTCCGCTTTGCGCTCACGGGTCAGGCGGGCAGGGCTGATACGTGCGATAGTGCTGTTGACCATTTTGAAGCAGGCATTCAGTATCCGGTCGCTGACAAACAGGTTAACTGATTCTGTCAGTATTGACGTTGCCATAGTAAAAGCAACAAGGACCCCTGTTGCAGCAGCCCACCACAGGGCCGCCGAACGGGAACCTGACGCTACTGACTGTGTCAGTGACCCTACAACATACGTCTGCAGTCCTGGTGTCACACCGCTCAAAGCGCTCATAACCAGTAAAGAGATAAATGCTGCAGGTGCGGTCTGCAGCGCTGTCCGCAGGCTCCATCCGCATGAATGGACCACTGCTTTCATACGCTTGCCCAGCGACTGCTTAGGCTTCTGATCCGTATTCATCGTATTCCCCTTGTCACGTATGGTCTGCCTATTTTGCCCGCAAGCCGTAATCATTATAACAAAAGCTGAATACCTGGGGACACAGGCCTAAACAGCAAAAGTGCGGTACCGATAAAGCACCGCACTTTCTTACGCTCACCCGGCTCAGTTTGGACCCAGGAACCTAAGCCTGCCGTTATTTATTCTGTCGGATTATCCTGAGGCAGCGGTTCCGCTGCAGAACTGCCTGTACCGCCGGTATCGTCAGGATGCCCCTGCAGCCCGGCATTGCCAGCACCTTCAGGCGCAATATCAGCACCAACAGGCACCGGTTCAGCAGAAGGACCTTCAGGGCTGCCGGCCTCAGTATCACCGGAATCCGCAGCAGGGATGCCGCCCCCGTTCCCAACGCTGAAATCAAAAGGCCGGCTGGTAAAAGTGAATTCACCAAGGATACCTTCGCCTTCAGCATCAACAACAATCTGCTCATTTTCCTTCAGATCTCCAAGGAGTATCTTCTCGGATATGGCATCTTCAACATCGCGCTGGATCACACGCTGCAGCGGGCGGGCCCCAAGCAGCGGATCAAAACCCTTCTGGGCGAGCAGGTCCTTAGCCGCGCCGGTAAGCTCTACGGACATATGGCGCTCGAACAGGCGGTCGTTCAGAGTCCTGACATCAAGTTCCACGATCTGGCGTACTTCAGGCTCAGTCAGCTGCCTGAAGACGATAATATCGTCAAGGCGGTTAAGGAACTCAGGACGGAACTGCCCTTTAAGCTCGCTCTGCACCTGGTCTTTCATACGCTGATAGCTGGTATCAGTATTCCCGCCGATATTGAAGCCTGTGCTCTGCGCCTGCGATATCTTGCTTGTGCCGAGGTTCGTAGTCATAATGATGATCGTATTCTTGAAATCGACCTTGCGCCCCTGTCCGTCAGTCAGGTGGCCGTCATCCAGCACCTGGAGCAGCGTATTGAAAATATCCGGATGCGCCTTTTCGATCTCATCAAACAGGATCACTGAGAACGGCTTGCGGCGGACCTTTTCAGTCAGCTCACCGCCTTCCTCATAGCCTACATATCCCGGAGGCGCGCCAAAAAGGCGTGAAGTAGAATACTTCTCGCCGAACTCGGACATATCTACGCGGATAAGGGCATCCTCATCGTCAAACAGATACTCTGCAAGCGTTTTGGCAAGCTCTGTTTTGCCCACACCCGTCGGCCCTGCAAAAATAAACGATCCGGAAGGCCTTTTAGGGTCTTTCAGCCCCACGCGGGTACGGCGGATAGAGCGAGACAGGGCTTCAACAGCCTCATCCTGCCCGATAACACGCTTATGGAGTTCGCTTTCCATGTTAAGCAGCTTTTTGGATTCAGTTTCCGTCAGCTTGAAAACAGGGATACCTGTGGAAGAAGAGATCACATTGGCAATAGTGTCCTCATCCACGACCATGGAAACATCAGATTCACCTTCACGCCAGGATTTTTCCTTGTCTTTACGTTCCTGTTCCAGCTTTTCCTGGGCATCCCGCAGGGAGGCAGCCTTTTCGAAATCCTGGTCTGCAATAGCCTTGTCCTTATCGGATTTGACTTTCTCGACCTTGATATCGAGCTCCTTAAGGGCGCTGGGGGCCGTGAGCCTCTTGATGCGCAGGCGCGCGCCCGCCTCATCGATCAGGTCGATAGCCTTGTCCGGCAGGTTACGGTCCTGGATATAGCGCGCGGAAAGCTCGGCCGCGCTCTGGATTGCCTCATCAGTAATAGTCACATGATGATGGTCCTCATACTTCTTGCGAAGGCCTTTGAGTATCTCAATAGTTTCAGCGATAGTAGGCTCAGCTACCTGGATAGGCTGGAAGCGGCGTTCCAGGGCTGCGTCCTTTTCAATATACTTACGGTACTCATCTGTTGTAGTAGCACCGATAGTCTGGAGTTCGCCGCGCGCCAGCATCGGCTTGAGCATATCGGAAGCACCCATTGCACCGTCTGCCGACCCTGCACCGACGATAGTATGGATCTCATCAATAAAGAGCACGATATCGCCGCGGGTCCTGATCTCTTTAAGGACTTTTTTCAGGCGTTCCTCAAAATCGCCGCGGTACCGGGAGCCGGCAATCATTGAACCAAGGTCGAGTGCGTATACCTGCTTGCCCTTAAGGGTCTCGGGGACATCGCCTGCAACGATCTTCTGCGCAAGCCCCTCTACTACGGCAGTCTTGCCAACGCCCGGTTCGCCTATAAGCACAGGATTATTCTTGGTGCGCCGCGACAGGACGACCATCACACGTTCGATCTCGTTGCTGCGCCCAATAACAGGGTCAAGTTTCCCATCCCCGGCTTCAGCGGTAAGGTTGCGCCCAAACTGGTCAAGCAGGGATGAACCGTTTTTCCCCGACTGATCCCCCATCCCTCCGGCGTTGACCATATCGTCATTTGAGCTGCTGGTGCCGGTATCACGGATCGCATTGATCACACTGGAGCGCAGGTCTGAGACATCAACACCCATTTTTATAAGGACCTGGGTCCCCACGCCTTCGCCTTCACGGATAAGGCCAAGGAGAAGATGCTCCGTACCAATATAGCTGTGGCCCAGCTGGAGGGCTTCACGCAAAGAAAGTTCAACAACCTGCCGCGCATGGGGCGTGAACGGGATATGCCCTGCTGGAGACGCAGACCCCTTGCCGATCATCTCTTCGATCTGGCTGCGGGCTGCATCAAGCTCAACACCTTTAGCTGCAAGGGCTTTCGCCGCTACGCCTTCACCTTCACGGATAAGGCCAAGGAGAAGATGCTCCGTACCAATATAGTTATGCTTCAGCGCACGGGCTTCTTCCTGGGCCAGGACGATCACACGCCGTGCCCTGTCTGTAAAACGTTCAAACATAAACTTTCCTCTTGTATCGTGTATCTCATAAAGGAATAACTACACTAAACTATACAGATTTGTTGTGACTCCTGTTCCCGTTTTTGATGAATTACGCCGTTAACGCAAAAGTTGCGTTGCTCTGGCTCAACTATAAATACATGCATAATCAACAGCCTTATATATCCCTGAATTTCGTAAAAATATCCCCGCGCGTTGCGTACCGGCTCTGTAAGGGGCTACACTGGGAATGGCAGGCATAGTGGCTCGAGGCTATACAGAAGGGAGTCCGCATGTCAGACACACAGAAGCTGGCCGACATCGTTGTTGGAGTTGACGGGTCAGACGAGTCTTTCGCCGCGCTGAACTGGGCGCTGCGTGAATCCGCTGCAACCGGGCAGAATGTCAACGCTGTATATGGATGGACTCATTCCTGGGATATGGGGGAACGTCCCGAGAATGAAGCTGAATGGGAAAAGATCCACAAGTTTATCACCATGGAGCTCAACGAATGGGCTGAAAGGGCAAGCCGCGGCATTGATTTCGACCGGGACAGGCTCACCCTGACTTCAGTCCATGCTGCAGGATCCACAGCGCTCCTGAACATAGGCAAAAATTCACACCAGATAATCGTAGGGAGAAGGTCACTAAGCAGGCTGGCCAGATGGTTCCTCGGTTCCATGTCGGATTCCCTCCTTGACCGCGCCCAGGTCCCTGTAACAATAGTCCATGCAGATACAGCCGAAGAAACAGCTGCCGAAGGATCAATCGCCAAAGCACTCAAACCCGAGGGTGCCGGGCGCTCCACAGGCCAGGAAGACAGTGATGAGGGAGGCGAGATTTCGGTAACCGAATCTGAAATGCTCGGTTCTGCGCTTATGCCGATCGTGGCAGGAGTAGACGGGTCGGCCGTATCCAAACGCGCACTTGCTTTCGCTGCAGAAGAAGCGCAGGCTACCGGACGGCCGCTCCAGGTCATATACTGCTGGAGGATAAAGAACCTCTCTGAGATCGCCGACAGGACGCATGCCGTGCCGTCGCATGATGAGGCCCAGGAGTATGCGGATAAAATCGTTGCCGATATCGTCTCCGATGCCCATATCCCCCAATCAGTACGGGTGAACCAGCATGCATTCCATATCAGTGCCGTAAAAGGTCTGCAAAGCGCCTCGCGGTATGCGAACCGGCTGATCGTAGGGTCCCGCGGCCTGACCGGCCTTGATGCTGTGATGCTCGGTTCAGTCAGCCGCCAGCTCCTCGACAGCGCGCGGTGTACAGTAACGATTGTCCACTAAATATACGTAAATATATGCACAGTACGGCTGTAGCGCCGGTATGGGTCCGGAACTGCCGGACGCAGCCTAATCCCTGCCTTCGCCAGCCGGCCCGTCTGCAGCTGCAGACTCAGACTCTTCAATAAGCTCAACCTCAGGATTTTCCTCACGCGGAGCCTGAGGGACGATCTCTATATCAAGGTCATCATCTACACGCAGGTCAGACTGCACCCACAGCTCGGTCGGTTCAGGAGGCTCAATCTCAGAATGCCCGCCGCAGCCATGATCCAGGGAGACCACTTTCCCGTCATCCTGGCTCCACTTATTGGCGCATACGCCAAACATGGTCCCAAGCTCGCCCTGGAGAGGGATGAAGAAAGCGCAGGATCCGCAGGTGTTGCCGTCTGCCGCCTGGGTAGACATGGACTTCGGCCCGTGCGGCCCGCTGTACCACCGTTTCGCTGTTTCCTCACGCGCGGCAGCAGTCATAACATGCCGGCGTCCAAGCATAAACTCACTGACCGCAGAAAAAACATCCTCCTGCGATGTGTCTGAGCCGGATCCCCTGTTATTACCAGGTTCCCCATTACTATCAGATGGATCCCCTGCCCCGGGCTCCATCCGGGGATCATCCTCATCAGTGCCCAAAACATCAGTAGGCGAAAGGTCGTCAGGAGTGATGCGTTCTTTCCACGGGATCCACCGTGGCGCGAGAAGCGCCTTGTCAGAGGGGACCAGCGATGACTCATCTACTGTCCATCTTCCAGTGTCAGAGTCGTGGTACATCGTAATAGACCACTGCCACCCTTCATACCCTGCGATGCCCGACTCAAAACGGTAATCATGGATATTCGCGTCTTCATCGGACACACGGGCATCCACATACCCGCCAACATCCTGAGGGTCCTCAGCAGCTTCAACAGCCGCCCTGTATGCAAGCGCCTTCGGATCCTGCTCCTGGTCATTAGTCTCAGCCATTATGCTCCTAGAACTGTTTCCTGGAAAAATTCCCTATTCCGCGGCTCTCTATGCCATGCGCGTTTAATCCTGGACATCGAAATCGTCAGCAACTGCACGAAGCATAGTTGCCAGCTTATGGGACTCCTGCGCGGAAGGGTACCTGTGGCGCCTCAGGCTGTTGCCCGCAGCGTCAAGCAGCTTGATCAGGTCTTCCACGATCGCTGCCATATCATCGGCCTTAGGGCGGGTCGCTTTGATCACTGACGGCGCAGGACCGAGCACAACAACATCCATCGCCTGGGGGCCCTTACGCCCGTCAACACGGGAAAACTCGACTTTTGCCCCCTTGCGCAGCGTTGTTACGCCTGCCGGCAAAGCGGTTTTGGGAAGGAAGATATCTTCCCCATCATCGCCTGTAATAAAGCCATAACCTTTTTTTGCTTCGAACCAGCGAATTTTTCCTGTTGGCATATCACACCTCTGTCTGCCTGATTCCACCCGGATGCTGTTACTCAGTCCTGAACAGCACACAAGCTAAAATATTCCCGATTTTTCCGTTACGTATACGACTATATACGATTCTACCCTACGATTTAGAGTTTGGCATATCCCGGCCGGGCTGCACTGCCTCTGCAGGCTGGCTTTCCCCTTCTTTCCCGCGTTTCCTCCGGCGCTTCTGTGCCTCCCTGTTCCTGCGTGCATCAGCCACGGAGATCCCTGACAGTTCGGCATAGTCATTACGGTCAAGGAACATCCTCGTCTGCGATGCAGGAAGGACGATAGTAAAGCTGAGCCCGCCGCCGGGAGTTGTTGAAGCACAGATAAACCCATGGTGGGCCTTGACCACAGCAAGCGCAATAGACATTCCCAGGCCGCTTCCTCCCCTTTGCCGGGCGCGCGAGGGGTCAGTAGTATAAAAACGCTCGAATATCTTTTCCATCTTCGCAGGATCAATACCCGAACCGTGGTCACTCACACGGATCACAACAAATTCCCTCCCTGAATTCGTCCTGTTCGCCCTCGCCACATCTTCGAGGAAAGTGCCGAGCGTCTCTTCATTCGGGTCATATTTGCTCAGGTCTGCTGTCGATGTGACAGCTTTCACCATGCTTACGCCAATTTCTACAGGCGAATCTGCAGGAGTATACCTGTGGATATTGCCGATAATGTTAGTCAGTACCTGGCGAAGCCGTGTCGGATCCCCTCCTATCGTAACCGGCGGCAGGCTGGATTCGACTACAGATATCCTGCTGCCTGCGGGGGAAGGCACAGGGGCAGGTGCCTGTGCAGCATCGCCGCCGGCATCCCTGCCGTTATATCCGTGTGTTCTGCCAGTATCCGTATGCCGCCTGCCGTTAAAACGGTTCAGCTGGGATACCGGCTGCACAGTACCGGAGGCAACCGAAGCGATCTTATTGAGCATATCATCCCCGTCAATGACCAGCCGCCCAAGCGTTATATGCCTGTTAGGGTCAAGTGCATGCAGATCTTCGGCAGATTCTTTTACTATCTGGTCCACCCCGATCTTCTGGCCGAGATCGATACCGCGGCCTTCGTCCAGCCTGGCAAGGGAAAGCAGGGCTTCGACCAGCGACGACATGCGGGTAGAGGATATTTCAATATGATCGATCGTTGCATCGGCACGTTCCTGTGCACCGGGGGTTCTGCGCTGCATCCTGTACAGCTCGGCATACCCGTGGATAGCGGCCAGCGGGGTACGGAGCTCATGGCTGGCATCAGAAACAAAGCGCTTCATCTGGTTAGTCGTATCTTCCTGTTTCTTGAAACTGTACTCAATGCGGGACAGCATGGCATTGAGCGAAGAAGAAAGGGAGCCTACTTCGGTATTGGCAGACCCCTCGGGGATACGTTCGGAAAGGTTGCCCCCTGCGATCTCGGCGGCGGTTTTCTCAATACGCTTCAAAGGCCTTAAAGCCCTGAGGATCAGTATAAGGGACAGCACTGCACCGCATACGATGACCGCAATATCAACAATGATGAAATACTGCACGACCCTGCGGGCTGCATCACGCTGCCAGAACAGCGACCGCGCAACATAAACGACATACTCAGTTTTCCCGGTCTCAGAATTAATGATGCTGACAGCCATTACACGCCAGTCCGTGGCCGCCCTTTCATAGATTTTCTGATCATAGTTATTGCTGTATATATGGACGTTGGCAGGCACCGTTACCGGTTCCCCGTCCGTCGGCACCTGCTTTTTTATGGAATCTGTTTCGCTCAGGCGGGGGACGGAGATCATATTGTTGCTGGCAAAAGGCGTAAACGGCGTGGCAAGGATGGTGTTATTCGTATCCCTGATCTGGAGGAAATAATCCGTGGGGCCGTTCGCACCCTGCGCTTCAAGGAAATCATCAAGTGCCTGTGCAGTATCCTTGGAACTCGCCGAATCCATCTGGCCGTTGGAACCAGGGGCCGGGATATCGGGGATATTGTTTTTCCTGGCAGCCTGGCGCTGGATCAGAGTCACATTATTCCTGATCGAATCAGCCTGCTGCTTCAGCTGGGTATTCGTCTGATCATTAAGTGCCGACTGTACCAGTTCGTATGCTGCAAAGGTCATGATGATCCCTGCAACAAGGATGATGACAAAAACTATAACTGTAAGGCTCACGGTCAGAGGGATGCGTCCAGTATTCAGTTTATTGTTCCGGCTGTTCCGCCTGAAAAAACCCTCCCTGGGGCTCCGATGCGCACCCGGCCTGGCACTGCCGCTGTGCCCGCGGCTTCCAGCAGCGGCAGCATTATGCGCCGCAGTACCGGGTATTCCGGATGTATCCGCCTGCGGCTGCGGTGCCCTGCTCTGCGAATCTTTGCTCATCATCCTATCCTTACGGTGCGTAAGACAGAGGCGTCTGACCCCTCACGAACTCAAACGCCTCTGCTTTCCGCTGATACCTGATAAAAGTATTCACACCTGTATGCTATGCATGCACCCCATTCATATCGCGCGGTTCGCGGATCATATACCCGATACCGCGTTTTGTCTGGATAACAGGCACTACTTTCTGCTCATTTCCTTTATCGTCAGTATACGTTACACCGTCAATCTTTTTACGCAGATAGGAAATATAGGACTCGACGATTGCCGCATCCCCACCCCAGTCGTACTGCCACACATGGTCAAGGATCTGTGCCTTGCTGAGCACACGGCCCTCATTATCCATAAGATACCTGAGAAGCTTGTATTCCGTAGGGCTGAGATCAACAAGTACGCCATGGCGGGTCACATCATGGGAATCCTCGTTTATCTCAAGGTCAGCCACGCGGATCACGGGGTCATCCTCAACCTGCTCCTTGGTGCGCCTGAGGATGGCACGGATACGCGCTACGACTTCTTCCAGGCTGAACGGCTTGGTTACATAATCATCGCCGCCGACTGTAAGGCCCATGACCTTATCCTGCGTATCATCACGGGCGGTGAGGAACAGTACCGGGGCCTCAACGCCCTGCTGGCGGATACGGCGGGTCACTGTAAAACCGTCAATATCCGGGAGCATAACGTCCAGTACTACAAGGTCGGGATCGGTCTGGGTAATAACATCAATGGCTTCTGTACCGTTTGATGCCGTTTTTACGTCAAAACCGGAAAAGTGCAGACTCGTGGATACCAGTTCGCGAATCGAAGGTTCATCATCAACTACTACAATAGTTGCTTCTGGATTATTTGCCATACCTCTTATTCTAAATATGCTCCTGATGATTACCTGAAAATTGTCCGCGAATTAGTAGCAAATTCTATGCGTCCGGGTGAAGATTGGCTCAATCCTTAGTATTAAGCTGCCTGTAGATAAGCTATAATTACTATACATATTATATGGCTGTCAAGCTGCGTAACTTGCGTGTTGTCCACATCCAGCCACATCCCATAGAATACTTCGGCTGCCATGCACGGCTGCGATAGGCTTGATCCTGCGGCTGGAACCTTTATTGCCTGACGGAGGAATATAGAGGAAAGACGCATTGCAAAAACGAAACAGGAAGGATACCGGCAGGGTCTCTGCTGCAGATATCCTCAAAAACTAAAGGAGCACTATGGCGACATACCGTGTTGACTCGGACAGGTTACAGTCCGCAAGCGCTGCAGTCAATACATCAGTAACAAGGATCCGGGAGTCTGTGGGGACAATGTATGCAAACCTGCAGGACCTCCAGAGCGCATGGCAGGGGGCAGCTGCAGCAAGGTTCAAGGGAGTTATGGAGCAGTGGCGTGCGGCCCAGCAGCAGATGGAACAGTCACTGCAGAATATTCAGCAGTCCATGAGCCGCGCCTCGGCTACATACGCACAGGCTGAGGCTGATGCCCAGCACCTTTTTGCCAGCTGACCGCAGGCAATGGAGATCGCCCATATCACAAAAAGGTTTAAGGGCCGGCTGAAAAAACCAGCCAGCCCTTAAAGTCTTCTGCAGCCTGTGCCGAATCAGGCCCAGGCCTGCGCCTTTTTAGTAGCCCATATCCTGCTGAGGGGCTGCCGGCGCCGGAGGTTCCGGCTTATTGGCAACAACTGCCTCAGTCGTCAGGAAAAGCCCGGCAATAGAAGCCGCATTCTGCAGGGCAGAACGGGTCACCTTAACAGGATCGGTAACGCCTGCAGCCATGAGGTCGCCGTACTCGCCGGTCGCAGCATTCAGGCCATGGCCCGCGGAAAGCGTGCGCACCTTATCAATAACAACTTCGCCGGACAGGCCCGCATTCTGGGCAATCTGCTTCAGCGGTGCTTCAATAGCGCGGAATACGATGTCTGCACCTGTACCTTCATCGCCGTCAAGATTGACATCTTTGCGGACATCAGCAGCAGCCTGTACCAGGGCAACGCCTCCGCCGGGAAGCAGGCCTTCCTCGATAGCAGCCTTGGCATTGCGCACCGCATCTTCAATACGGTGCTTGCGCTCTTTGGCCTCAACCTCAGTAGCGGCACCAACCTTGATCACAGCGACGCCGCCTGCAAGCTTGGCAAGACGTTCCTGGAGCTTTTCGCGGTCATAATCAGAATCGGAGTCCTCGATCTCCGAACGGATCTGAGCAACGCGGGCATCTACGTCTTCCTTAGTGCCGGCGCCGGAAACGATAGTTGTTTCATCCTTGGAAACAATAACCTTGGCAGCATGGCCGAGGACTGTATCATCAATAGAGTCAAGCTTAAGGCCAAGCTCATCAGATACTACCTGGGCACCGGTAAGAATAGCCATATCCTGCAGCATTGCCTTGCGGCGGTCGCCGAAGCCCGGAGCCTTTACAGCTACCGTGTTGAAAGTACCGCGGATCTTGTTAAGGACGAGGGTCGGCAGTGCTTCACCGTCAACATCTTCAGCAACGATGAGGAGCGGCTTGCCTGATTTCATAACCAGCTCGGCAATGTGCACAATATCCTGCTGGCTTGAGACCTTTCCTGAAGTCAGCAAAATGTACGGATCCTCAAGAACTGCAGTCTGGTCATCCGGATTGGTGACGAAATAGGGGGAAATATAACCTTTATCGAAGCGCATACCCTCAGTGAATTCGAGGTCAAGGCCGAACTTGTTATTATCTTCTACAGTAACAACACCGTCCTGCCCAACTTTATCCAGTGCCTCAGCGATCTTCTCGCCGACTTCAGGGTCGCCTGCAGAAATCGTTGCAGTAGCTGCTATCTGGTCTTTTGTCTCAACCGGCTTTGCAGTAGCAAGCAGCTGGCGGACAATCGCATCAGATGCTTTTTCAATACCGCGGCGCAATGCGATAGGGTTCGACCCTGCTGTCACATTCTTAAGCCCTTCGTGCACCAGCGCCTGGGCAAGTACAGTTGCTGTCGTAGTACCGTCACCGGCTACATCATCTGTTTTCTTGGCAACTTCCTTGACCAGCTCAGCACCAATACGTGCATAAGGGTCCTCAAGGTCAATTTCCTTTGCAATGGAAACGCCATCATTGGTGATCGTCGGAGCACCATAGGTTTTGTCAAGGACAACATTGCGGCCTTTGGGCCCAAGGGTTACCTTAACGGTGTCTGCGAGCTCATCAAGGCCTTCAAGCATGCCCTGGCGCGCCTCTTCATCATACTTAATAATCTTTGCCATACTATCCTCTTTTTGTAATGAACAATGGCTTACGTCATCACTCGCACATGTTCGTGACGCTCAACCGTCAGCTATCGATTATCACTCCCATGCTTCGAGTGCTAAAAATGAGATTAGCACTCTGCCTCGTCGAGTGCCAACTTTTTTGCGAAACACCCTAAAAAATATGCTTCAAGCGTGACCCGCCGCCAATCCGGAATAAACAGGGAAGGCAGGGAGGCCCCGGGCTAGCGGACGATCACCACTACAGGCGCAGCTATATTCGCCCTCTGGGACACGGAAGATATGCCGAGCTGCTGTGCAACGGCCTGGGCGGCAGCCTTATCTGATTCTGCCTTATACCATACTGTCTGCTGCGATGGAAGCACTGACCGGTTTGCGGGGTTCATGGCAGAAACATGGGTGTAGCCTGCCTGAGTGAGCTGGGCTTGTTTTGAAGCTGCAAGCCCCTTCGTATGCCCACCGTTATAGATAATGATCTGGGTCCCCTTATCTGCTTCCTGGCTCCCCGAGGAAGAAGACGGCCCGGAAGAGCTGGAAGCCGAAGGCGACGATGATCCCGAACCAGCAGAATTGCCGGAAGTGCTTTCCTTGGAGGATGCCGAGGGGGAAGAAGACACGGAAGCAGCCGCCTTGGTATACGACGTTGTAGGATGGCCGCTGAAAGTACCCGAGACCCACATCCACAGCAGGATGCCGAGGCATGCCGCTACAGCGACTACGATAATATAGGGGCGCAGCCTTACAGCAAGGCCTTTCCTGCCGCGATGCGCACCGCCTGGCGTACCTGCTGCCTGGCTAAACTCATCATCGACCAATGTATTATCACGATTGCTGCCGGATGCCATAAGTCCTCCTAATGATATCTACAGTGAGTTTATACTGGATCGCCATATACAATTTATATCCCTTTATAAATCGCTACAATATGTTTGCAAAATCCTGAGGCTTATACGCACCGGGATTCGGAATGCCCCTGCATCCAAAGCCTAAAGCCTGGGAAAGGGCTACAGTGCGTACTACTATAAGTCCTATGACGCAATCTCCCGCCCCTCCCCGAAAAGCATTAAGCGATATCATGGATCCCAGCTGGGCCCGCGCGCTGGAACCGGTCGAGCCCGTTATCCGCCGCATGGGCGATTTTCTGCGGCAGGAACACGCGCAGGGCCATGCTACCCTCCCCTCAAGCGGCAATATATTCCGCGCATTCCAGCTGCCTGTCAGTAATGTCAAAATCCTTATCGTGGGACAGGACCCCTACCCCACCCCAGGACATCCTGTCGGCCTGAGCTTCTGCGTCGCCCCTGATGTTGACCCTATACCGGGCAGCCTGCGCAACATTTATAAAGAGCTTATGGATGACGTCCATGTGCCTGCGCCGCCGAACGGCGACCTCACCCCCTGGGTGGAACAGGGGGTCATGCTGCTCAACAGGTCCCTGACCGTCCGCGCAGGAGCTCCGAACAGCCACCAGAGCAAAGGCTGGGAACAGGTCACCGAGCAGGCTATCCGTACGCTGGACAGCCGCACCGACAGGCAGGGGCAGCCACTTCCGCTCGTTGCAATACTCTGGGGGCGTAATGCGCAATCCCTGGAACCGCTGCTGCCCCACGCTGAAATAATCAAATCGGCGCATCCAAGCCCGCTTTCCGCCAGCAGAGGATTTTTCGGGTCCAGGCCTTTCTCACGCGCGAATGCGTATCTGGAGCAGCAGGGGGCTGCACCTGTAAACTGGGACCTCTCCCAGGGACACCAGGGCTGAGGCTTCCCGCAACAGGGATCTGTATACCCGCGCCGCTGCCTGTACACATGCTGCCGCACACTGCCCGAATATATAAAATCCCCAGCCAATATATAGATCACGTCAACAATCACAGATAGAGTTTAAGTATGGAATTATTTTCTTCGCACAACGACGGCCAGGACCACAGTGCCGATACCTCAGGCCCGCGCGAAAGTTCACCGCTGGGATCTGATGTCACTGATCACAACAAGGAGCTCGCCGAGCGCATACGCAGACGTTTTTCACAAGGCCTCGTAGGGCAGGACGATCTCAGGGAATCTCTGATCATTACACTTGTTGCCGGAGGGCATATCCTTATCGAGTCTGTCCCCGGCCTTGCTAAGACTACAGCTGCACGGATCCTCGCATCATGCGTTTCCGGGTCCTTTAAGCGCATCCAATGCACCCCGGACCTTATGCCTTCCGATATCGTAGGCACACAAATATTTGATTTCGCCTCGCAGAAGATGGTCACACAGATTGGCCCTATCAATGCCAACATCGTCCTGCTTGATGAGATCAACCGCTCAAGCGCAAAAACCCAGTCGGCTATGCTTGAAGCTATGGCAGAAGGTGCAGCAACGATAGGCGGGGAACGGATATCCCTTCCTGACCCGTTCATGGTCATTGCCACTGAAAACCCGATTGAGGAAGAAGGGACTTACACCCTTCCGGAAGCCCAGATGGACCGTTTCACGATGAAGGCAGTCATGACGTATCCAAGCGATACGGATGAAGTCAGCATGCTGACCATGCTTTCAGGACAGAACAGCGATGTCCCCAGTACGGGCAGCGATCCTGAGACCAGCATCTCCCTGCAGGATGTGGCCTATCTGCGCCAGAATGCCCGTAAAGTCCATATCTCCCAGGCAGTCAAAGAGTATATCGTTGACCTTGTTGCCACAAGCCGCGGCGCAGGGCAACATCCTATTAACGGCCTTTCAACACTTGTCCGGCTCGGGGCGAGCCCGCGTGCATCTATTGCCCTGATGCGGGTAGCACAGGCACAGGCGCTGCTCAGCGGCCGCGATTACGTGATCCCGGAGGACATAAAGGCTTATGCCCATGATGTACTGAGACACCGTATCCTCATGACTTTTGAAGCATTGGCAGACGGGGTCGCCAGCGACCAGGTCATTGATTCCATCATTGAAACTGTCCCTGTCCCCTAGCCTGCCCTGCAATCCCCGCAGCCCCTGCTACAAGGAGTATCTATAATCAGCGAAATGACTATGCCTGACCATCCACATACAACGAACCCCCAGGCTTCCCAGGAGACCATACGGCGCAGGATCGAGGCGCTTGGTGCACGTTTATCGCTGCCTGCCGTCAAACGCGCGCTGGGGGTGCTTGAGGGTGAACATCAGTCTGTCCGCAGGGGGAACGGGTATGAATTCCTGGATATCCGCCCCTACACGGCAGGCGATGAGGCCCGCCTGATCGACTGGAAGGCAAGTGCGCGCGCAGGACGCCCCATGATAGCAGACAAGGAACAGAATGCTACCAGCCGGGTATGGATGCTGCTTGATTCCGGCGCGCAGATGACCGGGACCTGCACAAGCGGAGAAAGCCAGATGGAGGTGGCGCTGAACGCGCTGCGCATGTTCGCAGTGCTGTCGCTGCGCCGTTCAGATGAGCTGTCGGTCATCCTTGGGGATTCGGCACGCATCACCCGAATCCCGCTGACAGGCGGATATATGGCGTTTGACGATCTGGCTGAGCGTATTGCCCATATCCGCCTGACCAGGCCAGGGGACCTGTTTTCCCTTCTTGATTATGCCAAACGTATCCGCGACCGCCACGCGCTGATCGTTATTGCAACGGCACATACCGCATGGAGTGAAGAGGCTATAGAGGCAGCAGGAGTGCTCGCACAGACCCATCCCCTGATCGTAGTGGATATTGAGGCGATCAGCCCGTTCTCCGCCGCGCCGGATTTCGGTTCAGTCATTGACGCTGCCTCTAACCGTGCTATTCCTGCTTTTATGCGCGTTAAAGAACTGGATGACGATGTGCGGGTACGCAGGGAATTCATTTCCAAACTCCTTGAAGAGCGGCTGAGCCGCGCAGGCGCAGCAGTGCTGAATGCCGGCTCAAGCGAGGCGATGTTCACCGCTTTCATCCGCCGTATCTCGTCAGCACTTACCCGGGCGGGGAATGTCAACCTCCTGAAAAACACGCATACACAGATCCGGCAGGAGGAGATACCCACGCTATGAGATTCACACAGACCCCTGATCCGCTGCATTCTGCGGCACCGGCCATTATTGTGCTGTGCATTTGCATCATCGTTGCTGCTGCTGCCGGTACGCTGGCTGTTATCGGGAGTATGAAGCGCAAAGCCGTTTCGCCCCGGACAAAAACAGCTGGGCGCACGCATACCAGGTCGGAGTGGCAGACGCGCATCATTGCAGTACAGAAAGACCATGCCAGAGGGCTTCTTGACGATAAACAGGCCTACCATCGACTTTCTGTCCTGTCACGCCAGTTTGCATCAGAAAAGCTGGGTAAGGATGTTACTAAACATACTCTGGCAGAGCTGAAACGTGAAACGCCGGACAGAAACTCGAGGGACGGGTATCTGGTGCTCAGACAGACTGTTGAAGCCCTCTACCCGCCTGAATTTGCAAAAGCTGAATGGAACCCTGCAGCACAGAACGCATCTGTTGAAGAAGCTGCCCAATGGGTATCCGGGCTTATAGAAAGGTGGGGCGAATGAACACACCGGTCATATCATGGCAATGGCCTGCAGTCATTATCCTCACCATCCTGGTTTTTACCGCCGCTGTTATTGCCGCGGGCCTGTGGGCGCGGAGCAGATACCCCCGCAGGCCTGTTACCGGGCCCGGCACAGCTGAGGGGGATGCCGCAGGCGAAGGGGATGCAGGCGGAACTGCCCCTGATGATGCTGACGATAAGGCTGACGGGGATACTGATACCCCCAATGCCCGGCCGGCCGGCGCCAGGACAGGGAAACGGCAGAAAAAGCCTTCGGCATACTCATGGACAGTAAGTGATGACCTCCAGTCTGATATACCGTCCCAACGGTACAAACTATACAGGCGCCTCAGTTTCGCGGCGGCAATAGCCCTTGCAGCCATAAGCCTTATAACAGCCCTGCTGATGGGACGCCCTTCGACTGTGGACCGCAGGAACAGTACCTACGGGTCGCGGGATATTGTCCTGTGCCTCGACGTATCAGGATCAGCACTTGCTTATGACCGCCAGATCATTGCAGCCTATCTGACCCTGATTGACCGTCTGCAGGGCGACCGCATAGGCCTGAGTATTTTTGACTCCACCACACGTACGGTATTCCCGCTTACTGATGATTCCGACGTTATAGAAAGCCAGCTCAAACACGCTTTCGGAATATTGAAAAAAGTATCCTCCAGCGATTTCAATAATATTTCCCAAAAAGAATATGCGCAGATCCAGGACTGGCTTGAGGGCACGCGGAATATTACCAACTCTTCTTCACTTATTGGCGACGGCCTTGTCAGCTGCGCCCTCCAGCTTCCGCAGTTCTCCGTGAATGCAAACGGTTCGGCTGATAAAAAAGGATCTTCCCAGCGTGCCCGGTCGACCAGGAGCGCTTCTATCATCCTGGCGACTGACAATATAGAAGGCAAGTCGGGGACATACAGCCTTGAGCAGGCGGCCGGGCTTGTCAATAAATCGCATATTACCGTTGACGGCCTGTACGTCGGTTCCGCATCAAATACCCATTCGCCGAATGAATCACAGATGCGTACCCTTATCGAACGCTACGGCGGTTCCTTTACCAATATGAACACTACTCCGGATATCGGTTCGCTTGTACAGGCAATAGAAAGGACAAGCTCCGGGACCCGCCGGGACAGCCGCCAGTCTATAGTCGCCGATGCCCCGCAGGCGCTTATCATCATCCTTGTCCTGGCATTCGGCGGATATCTTGCCCTCACCTGGAGGTTACGCCGATGACAGCGACCCTTGCCCCTATGTTCGGGTGGATAGTTTCCCCGATCCTCGCCCTTATCCTTGTATGCCTCGCAGTTTTCACAGTTGCCCGGTACCGCAGTACTGCAGCGCCGCACAGCGAGATGACTGACACTACTGTCTGGGCTGTTGTGCGAAGGGTCCTGATGTGCCTTCTGCTGGCAATAATCATCCTCACCCCGGCACGGTACGTCCGCAATACTACGCAGGCGGTGAATGCTACAGATGTCTACATCGCAGTGGATACAACAGGATCTATGGCAGTAAACGATGCCCATTATAAAGGCGGGCAGTCGGTCACCCGGTTGAATGCAGCAAGCCGCGCAGTGAAAGATATTGCGCGGATGTACCCTGATGCCAGTTTCAGCGTTATCCGTTTCGGTGCCTCAACCAGTACAGACCTTCCGCTGACACCTGATTCCAACGCAGTCACGCAATGGGCCGATACATTGGCGACCGAGGCTACAGCAACTTCCCGCGGATCGAACCTGGATGCGCCGCTGGACAGCCTTATTGCATCCATGGCTAATACAAAAAAGGCCCATCCCGGTGATACCGTCGTGCTGTACTATATATCCGACGGGGAATCTACAGGGAGCCAGGCCCGCAGGACTTTTTCCGCACTGCGCAAATATGTGGATAATGCTGTCGTTGTTGGGGTAGGTTCTGCTGAGGGCGGCAAGGTGCCGCTAACCCAGGTTGGTGTCAAGGCTATGGATACACAGGATAATGCCAGCCAATGGGTCAAAGATCCGGCTACCGGCGAAGACGGCATTTCAAAACTGGACGAGGCAAGCCTGAAAAGCATTGCCGATGAACTTTCCGGCACATATATCCATATAACGCAGGAGCGGGGGGTCACCCTCCAGGATTCTGCAGGAGCTTCCCGCGATTACCGCCTCCGCACAGTAACCCGGCGGGCAGATTATACAGTCCCTATAATCTGGCCTTTCACTACCCTTTTCGCCCTCATCTTCGCATGGGAACTGGCAGCGTGGACCATTACTTCAAGGAGGATGCTATGACCGGCGTACCCAATCTCCAGTCAAAGCCAAAGTCCCGGCGGCACCTGCGGACACATGCACGGATGCCGCTTGCAACCCGGATAGCCCTGGGCATTATCGGAGCAGTGGCCCTGGCTGCAGCCGTTATAGCCGGCGTCAATATTTACACAGTATCGTCGTTCAATTCTGCTACCGGTTCCTTGCAGTCCAATATCGCCTCTTTCAATAAAAAACCTTCTCTTTCAAAGAAACAGCTAGATGATCTGGCAGCCAGCCAGAAAAATGTGGATGAATCATTCAAAGACTTGCAGAATAATTCGCTGCTCGCGGCACCGGGCTTAAAAAATTCTATCAGGCATAATGCCGACGTCTCACGCGCACTGACCCGTAAAATAGCAGATGCCCGGAAAGAGGGCACAGCAGCGGACCAGCAGGGCACGGCATCTTCACAGGAGCCTTCCGGCCGTCAGGATTCTGACAGTACTGAAGATAAAGAGGATGAGAAAAAAACACAAAAACTCCTGCGGCAGAACTCTACCGACCAGCAGGCGGCCCCCTCACCCGACAAGTCCCCACAGCCAACTGTGAAACCGTGGTAGCCTTCTGCTGTTTTGTCAAACAGTTTTTGCAGAGTGTTATCCACATCCGGCCACAGTGGCCGTAGAAGTTAAGGCAGACGGGCGCTGTATGCCACAATTTCCGTATGGCAAATAACACTTTTCCCCAGGATACCCCCTGCATAATCCCGAGGCCTTCTTACCCGCCGCTGATACCAGGCGCTGCGGGACAGCAGATGCCCTGCATCTGTATACGCGCAGGGATGGAACTGTCGCAGTTCGTCACTGACACAACGCAAAAAACACAAACACTTATGGAAAGGGTCCGGGCAGACATATCCGGCGCATACGCTATGGAATGGTCGGGAAAAGCAGGAGAATATTACCGTAAATCCCTGGCAGCCCTTCTGACAGAAGTATCGGCAGTAGGCTCCGCGATCCCTGCTGCACAGCATCTCTGCATACGGCCGTAGGAGGAGATCATGGCACAGCCGCATATAACTTCATATCTGTATGGAAGCGCCGCCTCTACAAGCATAGATATGCCTTCCCTCGTACGCTTTGCCGATGCTTTCAACCGGCATAGCGCGCAGCTGGCTGCACATTCGCGGATATGGGCATCGGCACAGTCTGTGATTGCATGCCAGCCTCTGCTTTCCCTGAGCCCGTTTACATCATGCCCGAAATACCCCAGCCTGGTCCGCGGGCCATTCTCGGATACGTTTCTAACTGTCCCAGCAATGCAGCCGTCGCCCATCGGAACTGGCGGTGCAGCATCCGGGATCCCGGGAGACAATACGCGGCTTCATACTTCTCTGCCGCTTGGCAGGATCATTGCAGCCTGCGAAAATAATTCTGCGCTGCTTGCCGGTTTTGGCCAAAAACTGAGCAGTATGGCAGACCGCGTAACCCGGGCCTACAGCACTTACTCACATGCTGAAGAAACAAGCAGCTCCATCATCTCAAAGCTGACAGGGCTTTTTACCGCGCTGTCGCCTACGAACAGTGCTCTGGGGATACTGGCATTGGGTGCTGCATCGGCAGGGGTCCATGGGATGACCGGCAAAGAGGGGTTCAATCCCATCCGGATCCTTACAGACAGCAACGCCTCCCATGAAGGCTTTATGTCAGGGCTGGCCAGCCGCCTTACCGGAGGAGGGACAGTGAGCGATGCTGCCTCAAAAGTCTCTTCCATAAGCGAACCTGTGATGAATGCCATACAGGGCAACAAACTGTCGATTACTGCGGTAAACCCTGAAAGCCGGCTATCCAAACCAAACGATATCGGCAGCTGCCTGGCCAATCAGGAACGGCTTGGCACGGGAGGACTGGGGACGGATTATGGGACTATTGCTATCCAGCGTTTTACCACGAAAGACGGGAAGCACAGCTGGCTTGTCACCATCCCCGGAACAGACGGGCATATGGATTCCCCTTTCGGATGGGCACAGAATGTAGACCTTATGAGCTCCGATGCGGGCCAGCGCGCCAAGGCCGACAGCGCCAGATACGTTATGGCAGCCATGAAACGGGCCGGTATACAGCCTTCTGACCCTGTAGCGCTCGTCGGACATTCTCAGGGAGGTATTGTGGCCGCCTCCATAGCAAGTGACCCGCAGCACGCTTTCAATGTAAAGCATGTTGTTACAGCAGGCTCGCCTATTGCGAACCACCCCATCCGCAAAGGCACATGGGTCACCAGCACCGAAGTGAACGATGAACTGATATCAAGCCTTGACGGCGCGCCTAACAGGCATGATGCTGAACACCTTACTGTCCGCGGCATCAGTTCGGACGCCGATACCGCAGCAGGGACTGCAACACGGGTAAAAGGCGCGCCATCCGCCAAAGAGCTGACACACGGGATGAACTATCAGCGTGCCGCCTGGCAGAATGCGCAGGAACTCCACAGCAATGACGTGGAACGCCACAACAGGCATTTTGCAGAAACTATCCGGGGCACCATGGATAAGCAGTACTACTTCCGGGGACGCCTGCATAAATAGGGTAAACAGGAGATCTGCGCGTTTATGCCTTAGCGTAATCTTGAACTATGAAGCTAACTGATATCAAACCTTCACTGGCTTTAAGCCCCCTGGATGGACGCTATCATAAGCAGACAGAACCATTGCTTGAGTATTTGAGCGAGGCCGCACTCAACCGTCAGAGGATAGCTGTAGAGATCGAGTGGATGATCCAGCTGGCTAATGGTACGCACGACAATGACAGCACCCCTGCTGTCCCCGGAGTTGATCCCCTCACCGCAGAGGAAATAAGCTATCTCAGGAGCATCCCCAAGGAGTTCGGACCGGACAGTATCAGGGAACTGGCTGAAATTGAAGCCGTTACACGCCACGATGTAAAAGCAGTCGAATACTATATAGGCCGCCGCCTTGATTCTGCAGAAAAAAGGCTCGGGCACAAGACCTCATTGACTCGCCTTAAACCCCTGGTACATTTTGCATGCACCAGCGAGGATATCAATAACCTGTCCTATGCCCTCTGTATCAAGCAGGCTGTAACCTGCGTATGGTCCCCGGCCTTTGAACGTATTATTGCTAAGCTTGACGCCGCAGCAGAACAGTATGCCGGCATGCCGCTTCTGAGCCTGACCCACGGCCAGCCTGCAACGCCCACGACCCTTGGGAAAGAGCTGGCAGTATATGTATACAGGCTAAACCGCCAGCGTACCGCTCTGGAAAACCAGGAATACATGGGAAAGATCAACGGCGCCACCGGGACATTCGGGGCGCACTACGCAGCTGTCCCCCAGACTGACTGGATCCGCATCAGCAGGGAATTCGTCGCCATCCGCTTAGGACTTACATGGAACCCCCTCACTACGCAGATAGAGCCCCACGACTGGCAGGCCGAACTGTACTCTACAGTCAGCCATATAAACCATATCCTTCACAACCTTGCAGTTGATATATGGATGTATATCTCACGCGGGACTTTCGTGCAGATCCCCGTTCAGGGGGCTACCGGCTCCAGCACTATGCCGCATAAAGTGAACCCTATACGTTTTGAAAACGCTGAAGCTAATTTTGAACTCTCATGCGCCCTGTTCGACTCCCTGAGCGCTACCCTCGTTGAGACCCGCTGGCAGCGCGACCTGACCGATTCCACGACCCAGCGCAACATAGGTTCGGCTTTTGGATACAGCCTCCTGGCTTTGGAAAACCTTGCCGGCGGCCTGGATTCCATCCACCCGCACAATGAAGCTATGGAACAGGAGCTCAACAGCAACTGGGAAGTCCTTGGCGAGCCTGTGCAGACTGCGATGCGCGCATGCGCGCTTACCGGGGCTGAAGGCATGGATAACCCTTATGAACGTGTCAAAGAGCTTATGCGCGGGAAAAAGATAGATAAACATGATGTTGAAAGCTTCATCTCAGCGCTTGGTTTCGATGAAGGAACAGCACGCAGGCTTTCCCGGCTCAGCCCTTCGGCTTATCTCGGTGCAGCAGAGCAGCTCGTCCCCCTGAAGCAGCAGTCTCTCAGGCCTTCAGACAGGCCTTCGGGTGACTGATCCCTGGCACAGCTGCATTACGGATATACCAGTTATTATTGCCAATTTTTTATATTAAGGATTCCGATGGTATCACGCGAAGATAAAACCGCTAAGGCGGAGTCCCCAGGGTTTCACGCCTCTGACAGTGTATCTGAGGATCCCATCAGCAACATACCGGATAACAGCGGCCTGGAGATCATGGATACCGTTTCCCTGCCGCAGACCCGCATTATCGATACCCCTCCTAAAAGGGTGCACGATCTGAACGACCTTCTGAACTGTATCCTCTGCATCATAGCTTCACTGCTTGTCCTCCTTGCCTCCATGCGGCTGCAGGGGCTGGCCCATGGAGTTGAAAATGATGTGCGGAATTTCGGCAATCTGATAGATAACTGGCTGTATGCGGTCCCCCTGTCCCTTCTCCAGCAGCTGGTGACAGTCGGGATAATAATTGCTGTCCTTATCCAGCTGGTCTTCAAAAATGAATGGCAGCAGCTCGCAGTAAGCACTTTCTCCCTGATACTCGGCTTCGCAGCAGCTTACGGGGCAGCCAGGGTTATCACGCTGGTCCATGACCCGCTGCTCCTTTACCAGCTCAGTTCCCTTGACGGTGTTATCCCGGTCGTCTTTTCGGCACTCGCTGCATTCCTTACTGCTTCAGGCCCGCGCAAAATGCATCAGAGCGTCAAATGGGGCTGGAACCTCACCATCACACTCGGGCTCATCCTTATCATGCTTTCCGCTGATTCCCTTATAGGAGTACTCTTCGCCGTCCTCATAGGGCGCGCGGCCGGCCTCCTCGTACGTTTTGCAGCAGGGACCCTCAACGTTGGCGTATGGGGTAAAGGCGTTATTGAAGCCCTGAAAAACGTCGGCCTGGAGATACGCACCCTGCGAAGCCGCACATACACACTGGAGCGGCCTGATACATCGCTGCGCGTATCCCGCCAGACGGCAAGCCTGGACGACGATCTCACGCTCAATTCGCGCTTATACGACGCTGTAGATGCACAGGGCGTCCGCTACACCGTATCGGTCCTTGATGAACGCCGCCATTCCGCCGGATACCTGCGCCAGCTTTTCCAGTGGTTCCAGATGTCGAATCTTGCCACACGGCATGACCGCACTGTAAGGGTGACATGCCACCATCATCTTGATATGCTTCTCGGGCTGCGCAATACAGGGCTGGCAACTATCCTCCCTTACGGTGTAACGGATGCCCAGGAGTCCGGGATTCTCGTATACTATAAAGATTCCCAGCTCCACGAATGCGACTGGGGTTCCGTCACCGACAGCGATGTTATCAACTCTATGGAATATCTGGAAAAGGCCAATTCACGCGGATATACGCACCGCAGGATCACCCCTGCCAACCTGGTGCGCGACGATGGAGGCAATCTTATCCTCGCCGGCTGGGATAACGGGGATTTCGCAAGCGCTTCTACGAATGTGAGCCTTGACAGGGCTCAACTCCTGGCAGCCTTTGCCGTAAAGATCGGCGTACAGCGGACTGTTTCCTGCGCCGCCGCCGCCTGGGGCAGGGATTATGTATATACTCTCGTCCCCTTCATCCAGAGGGCGGCCATCCCCCTGGAAACACGGCAGGACCCCTCATGGAGCCGTTCCGCCCTCAAAGACCTGCGTACCCGGATCAACGCCCTGATCCCTGAAGAAGAGGCAGAAAACACAGAGACTATTACGCTCGCCCGTTTCAATGTACGTAATTTCGTAGGCGTCGTCCTGCTTGTTATTGCAGCTGTAGTGGTATTCAGCCAGCTGAATCCGACTGAAATGGCTAAGGCTGTTTCCAGCGCCAACCCATGGATGGCACTGCTGTGCTTCGCTCTCGGTGCTGCCCTCCCATGGGCAGCCACTTCCCTGTCATTGGGGGTTTTTGTCGATAAGGGCAAGCGGCACCTGGCTCCTTTATTCCTTTCCCAGGTCATGCAGGGGTTCACGGCGGTCACCATGCCGGCAGGGGTAGGGCCGGCCTTTGTCAACCTGCAGTATCTGCGTAAAGCCGGGTATAAAAATACCCCTGCAACCGCAATAATGAGCGCAGTCGTAGCAATACAGGTAACAACGACGACCCTCCTGCTCATCATTATCGGCATTTTCACCGGGCGCACTACTCTGTCAGGGGTCATCCCCACAGGGACGATCGCCATAGTCCTGGGCATCGCAGGGTTTGGCATCGCCCTAGTCATGGCAATCAAGCCTTTAAGGAAACTGGTCCTGTCAAAATTCGTCCCGACGATCAAATCGTACGGCCATGAACTGGCAGCGCTTATTACGCAGCCTAAAAAGCTCCTGGCCTGCGCCTCAGGATCAGTCCTGCAGAATATGGGCTTAGGGCTGGCATTCTGGTGCGCCCTGAAGGCATTCGGGTACACCGCCAATCCTATAGAAACAACATTCGTTTTCCTCATCGCGAACACACTCGGATCCGCCGTCCCTACCCCCGGCGGGCTGGGAGCCATTGAAGCGGCGCTGAGCCTCGCATTTTCCGGCATCGGGGTGCCCTCAAGCATCGCATTATCCGCTACCCTGCTGTTCAGGGTTATGACATACTGGCTTCGTATACCGCTGGGTGCGCTCGCCATGCAGTGGCTCAATAAGCATGATTTGATTTAATTATCAGATGATATTAAGTTACAAATGTGTAATTTTCACATTAATTTTAAGAAAAATAGGCGTTTTTCGGCTTTTCAAGTCGCTTTTTTCCACTTAATACGGTAGTATCTAAAGTGTCCGCTGAGTCGGGCATCCTGCCTGACTCCCTGATAAAAAAGGATGTATAACCATTATGGCATACAACAAGTCTGATCTCGTAGCAAAGATTGCCCAGAAGACGAGCCTCACCAAGGCACAGTCCGAGGCTGCTATCAATGCTTTCCAGGAAGTCCTCGTAGAATCTCTCGAGTCCGGCGAAGGCCTTCGCCTTACCGGTGTCCTTTCCGCTTCCCGTGTAAAGCGTGCAGCCCGCACCGGCCGCAATCCTCGTACTGGCGAGACCATCAAGATCCCTGCAGGATATGGTGTAAAGCTCCAGGCCGGCTCCCTTCTCAAGAAGGCAGTTGCCTAAGTAATCGGATCTTTTGCGATCTTTATAATACAGCCCCGGGTATGCGCCCGGGGCTTTCTGCATTTTCTGTTGCTATGCAGCCGCCTATGCTTCCACAACCGCATATACAAATTCATCACGGCGGACATTCCCAGGCAAAAGAGGCATCAGGACATCATGTATCCGTCCGATCCTGCGCATACCAAGCTTCTGCATAACCCTGCCGGATGCAGGGTTCCCCACGAAATGCCGCGCCAGGACAGCCCGCAGCCCCAGCCTGCCGAAGCAATGGCTTTTGACAGCCTCACCTGCTTCAGCAGCAAAGCCGTTCCCCCAATACGGCTCACCGATCCAATAGCCGAGTTCGCGCGCACAGTCCGGATGCGCTGCAACCTCCCCTAGGGCCGATACGCCTTCCCGAGGGATATCTATCTCCATAAATTCCCCGCCTGCCGGGGCACCGCTGCGTAAACCCTCCGCAAGGAAACTGCGGGTATCGGACGATACAGGGTGGAAGTCGATACTCCCGATCGGCTTGCCCGTTTCCTTAAGGACAATCGCAAAAGTATGCGGATTATCCAGGATATCACGGATTATCCGCGCACTTTCCTCTGCACTCTTATGTGGTGCCCAGCCGCACATCTCCCCGACAGTAGGGTTTGAGGCATACCTGAAAAGTTCAGATGCTTCCGCCTCATCATCGGCTTTCCAGGGCCGCAGGGTCAGGTGTGAGGTCTCAAACCTATGGATGCCGGTCCGCATCCCCATGATTACACCTCCAGATACGGCTGCAGCTCATCGGTAAGGAGCCCATTGGATGCAACAATATTGTTATTGGCGTACCAGTTTATCTCAGTATCATCCCATTGGCGCAGGCGGGCGCCGGACTCCCACACTACGACGCTCCCGGCCGACACTGCAGGGATATCCCAATGATGGAGGGAAGGCTCAAAATAAGCATCATATGTGCCGTCGGCCACTTTGCACAGATCCAGCGAAGTAGGCCCTATACGCTTGATATCTGCAGGCATGCCGGCAATAGCGGCCACTGTTTCTATTGCCCTGCGGGATTCATGGGCAAAATATGACATGCCGAAACTTACAACAGACCCTTTAAGACCTGCTGTCGTTGTTGGCACAATACGTTCACGTTTGACGCCGGACGGCGTGCGCCGGATACGGATAGCGCCTTCGCCCCGCGCAGCAAGATATGTGATATTCAGCGCCGGGGCATGGACTATCCCCAGGATTGGGTAGGCGACGCCCTGATCATTGATCTCAAAAAGCGACAGCGTTAAAGTCCACTCAGCCATATCCCTGGCAAAATTAATGGCCCCATCAACTTTTCCGATAGACCAGTAGTGCCCTCCCGGATGCCGGTCATTGCCGGCCTCCTCCCAGTAACCGTCAAATGGCCCGATAGAATCGACCTTATGCCTCATAAAAGTCAGGATATCCTCATCAACTGACGCCGTTATAAGCTGGCTGCCCTGATCGGCGCCTGACTGCAAACTTTCCTTTGTGCTGAAGGTACGCGGCGATATCTGTACCTGCAAAGCATGTTCTCCTGCTTCAACAATTGCTTCATGCAACCGTTGCGCAATAATGCGCAGCTCCATAATCTCTGTTCCTGTTGTTTTATGATTTACTTTTGTCTATATATTTATATGGTGTATAGTACAACCTTCGTGCTACCAGTTTCAGCCGCATGTTGCAGCCCGCCGGATTGCAGCCTGTCCCAAATATCCCTTATACCGCAGCGGGTGAAAACCCGCGTGTCCATATTGCGCCCGGCGCTTCTGCGGGGTAATCTTTTCACAAATATAACAGTTTACAGATCTTATTCTGCAGGAGGGACAGTATGACGGAGACTGCCGATACCACACAGGACAGCGCTGAAGCCGTCGCCTACTTTGCAGGCGGCTGCTTCTGGGGGCTTGAAGAATATTTCCGCCGCATCAGCGGTGTAACGGCTACACGGGCAGGATACGCCCAGTCGAAAACGGACAGCCCTTCTTATGAAGAAGTATGCTCCGGCAGGCCTGATGCCGCTGAAACCGTGGAAGTGTCTTACGATCCCTCAATAGTAAGCCTAACAACGCTGACACGGCTTTTTTATGATATTATCGATCCGTTTTCCGTGGACCGGCAAGGCAATGACCATGGCAGGCAATACCGTACCGGGCTGTACTCCAACCCTGCAAACCCTTCATACGCCAGCGATATGGCAGTGTTCCATGCAGTGGATGCACAGGTGGAAGCACGCCATGGGCACAAAACAGCGGTAGAGATCAGCCCTCTGAAGAACTTCTATCCTGCTGAAGCGTATCATCAGGGTTATCTTGAAAAGAACCCCGGAGGCTACTGCCATATTGATCCGATGAAAATCGCCCAGGTATCGAAACGTCAGAAGTACATTGACCGCATCTATGAGCTTGACGACCTCCAGTATGCCGTTACCCAGGAAGCGGCTACTGAGCAGCCTTTTGCCAACGCCTACGACGAGACCTTTGAACCGGGCATTTATGTAGATATTGTCAGCGGCGAACCGCTTTTTGCTTCGGATGCGAAATATGATTCCGGCTGCGGATGGCCCGCTTTCGGACGGCCGATCAGCCCGGGATCCCTTGCCGAGCGCGCTGACTATACGGTCCCGGGGCGGGAACGGACCGAAGTGCTTGCCGTCAGCAGCGGTATCCACCTCGGGCATGTATTCAATGACGGACCCCGGGAATTCTCCGGAGTACGGTATTGCATCAATTCCGCTTCGCTGCGTTTCATCCCCCTCTCCCATATGGAAGAAGAAGGGTATGGAGAGTACAGTGCGCTTGTCAGCAGACAGGAGGAAAGCAGGCAGGGAACCGGTGGGCCAGACGAAAAGGGAGAGGCCGTTGAAAACAGGGAAAGCGGGCAGGACGGGCAGGCATAAGGGCAACAAAACAGAGGTATCCAAGGGATACAGACGAACATAGGCTGGCAGCAGGGAATGGGATCCCGCCAGTCTGTCCTGATTGCACTACAGTATCTCCGGGATCTTCCCGCTGCGCAGCCGGCGCCGGGCTATATCCATACACACTGCGCCCAGCATAGCCCATACCGCTGTGTGGATAAGCTCAATAAGCACCGCTTGGACAAAAGCACCGGAGCCAGCAACGGCCTGGATGATGGAAGATACCGGGAAGAATCTGAGCACTGTGCCGGATCCCCACGGATAATAGTGCAGCGGCACTACAGTACCCGCTGTTACAGGCAGGAGCATGCTGACCGCATTCGATACAGCATACGGGTCAGGAAGCAGCAGGCCAATACCTGATGTAAACAGGCCTAATGCTGCCCCAACGGCCAGTGCTGCCGGGACAGCGGCGAGGGACAGCATCAGGGCAGCCGTATTATGATGCGTATCAAAAGCAAACACCCCAATAAAAGGTATGATACCCATCGCAAGCCCCGCTGCGCAGGCTGTCGCCGAGATACCTGCCCAGTAGGCCGTATCGAACCTCCTGCGCTGTATGACTTCCTGGAGTACACCGGCTGCCCGTGCATAAACGATGCTCTGGTCCATAAATGACATCGTTGTGACAGCTATCCCCAGCAGGGCGCTCGCATAACCTATACGCACAAGGTTGTCGGCATTAAGGCTTGACCCTAACAGGAGGGAAAAGAGGATATCAAAAAGCGGGATAATAATGATGCCCACTATCGCAGAAGCCCTGGTAGCCAATATTGCCGAAGCACTGCGGCTTATCCGGATCACGGTACGCAGCCTGTCCATCAGATCACCTCTATTGTTCCGGTACGGCGCATAACCCTGAACGCATACCGTGCAGTGAACGCTGCTGCAGCGATCCATACTGCGGTGACAGCTGCACACGTTATGCCTCCGGAAAACATCGCACGCGGAGCCCCGTACGAATACAGGAACCTTGCGGCAGATGCGGTCGGCAGGATAAAAATTGCCCCGGATCCCAGCACCCGGTATACCGGCGAACTTACAGCAAATACACCGGAAAAGAACAGTGCCGGGACAAGGATAAGCCCTTCAAATATCAGAGCCTGCGGTGTTATCACCGATATCAGGGCCATGAAAAGCGTGATGGACAATGTAGCCGCCCATAGCAGGATAACGCCTGCTGCGAGCTGCGGCAGATGCTGCAGAAGGAACATGGGTGCTATCCCCGACTTCCCGGGGATAAGCCATACTATGCATGATATTGGGAAAGCGAGCAGGCTGAACGTTGATACACTGGACACAAGCGCCAGCAGGGTCACAGCTGCATTCTGACGGCTGGAGACCAGGTACACAAGGGTACCCTTCATCCGTTCAAAACCGACGATTCCCGCGGCCGATATGGAAGAAGTCCACATACCGATCATCCCCGAACGGAGGAAGCATTCGTATGCGCTGCTGTGCCATGCCATGACACCCAGACGCTGGACTACTGAAGCACTGAGTGTTGCAACGACTACAGTCTGCACAAAATATCCTGTGCCGGCGAACTGTCTGAGTTCAAACCCGGCAATGCGCAAAAAACGGCGGAGCCTCATGCTTCTATCCCCTTTCTCCGGAAGATGCTGCCGATACCGCCGGGCTCTGCCCCATCTCGGCGATAGCAAGGAAGGCGTCCTCAAGATTCGCCGGACGGGTCAGAAGGTCGTCAGCAGATGTACAGCCGGCAATTGCGCCACACCGCTGCGCAACCCTTCCCGCCGCTGCAGAATGCCACATGACTGTTACACGCCACTGGCTGCCCACTGCCCTATGCATAATAAAACCGTCGTTATCCACTAGCCGCGAAATGTCGTCCAGCCCGAAACTGCCAGACGGGGTAAAGGTAAAAGTAGTAGTCCGGGATATATCCGCATACCGCGCCACATCATCAAGGGAGCCGGATACGCGGACAGCCCCGCGGTCGATCACCACAAAGCGGTCCGCGAGCTCCTCAGCTTCTTCCATAGAGTGTGATGTCAGCAGGATACCCACTCCGCTGTCCGCCACAGACCGTATGAGTCCGCGGATCTTCAGGGCAATATCGGGATCGAGGCCGGTCGTAGGCTCATCCAGCAGGAGCAGCTCCGGGCTGCCTAAAAGCGCCCTCGCGATATGCAGGCGCTGGCGCTGCCCGCGGGACAGCTCGTACGCTTTCCTGTTTTCCATATCGCCGAGTGAAACAAGTTCAAGGGTCCGGCGGACTTCAGCCTGCCGTTCACGTGAACTGACGCCGGCCAGGTCCGCGAAAAACAGCAGGTTATCCTTCAGCGTCGAGCGCGGGTAAAAACCGCCGCTGCCGCCAAGCATAAGGCCTATATGGGAACGGGCTTCCCGCGGCGATGTGCGGGTATCTATCCCGGCAACATGTATCTGCCCTGATGTGGGGTCAAGCAGGGTGGAACACATTTTAACTGTGGTCGTTTTGCCTGCACCGTTAACGCCGATAAGGCCCAGTATCTCGCCGGGATGCAGCTTAAACGAAACATCCCGGACAGCCTGCACTGCACCTTTATTGAAACTGCGGGATACATTATCCAGCTCCAGGACAGCCTGTCCGGAAAACTGCCCGAAATCCCGGACAGGGGCCCTGCCGTCTTTGCTATGTATATCTTGTATATCTTTATGCATATATTGCTCTTCTGGCATATTACTAACTCCCGATGGCTATTATCCTATGCTTCCGGCCACCGCAACTAAACTGCTGATAAAGAATGAATTGAAACCCGGCAATCAGCCTGAAGGGCTATCTGATATCTTCATATAATGAAATATAGGAAAACAGGTATGCTTCGCACTGCTGCACCTCCGCACAGCAAGACCATCACAACTGATGATAACACATATATATCCAGAACAGGCTGTCATGCGTGTTATCCCTTCACCAGGCTGATGCAGCGGTATCCCCCTGATCCGCAGTTGCCTGAGCCGGGTAGAATAGCACATAACAGAAAATAGACAGATACCGGCAGGCATCGTGGACTGAAAGCAGCATATGGAAACTGATACACAGGCAGCCGTAACCGTTTCAACTGATGGGAGCGCCCTGGCCAACCCTAACGGCCCTATGGGGTGGGCATGGGCGGAGCACAGCAGCGGTTCCGCATCCCCCGCATCTTCAACAGGCAGCAGCAGCGACTGCGGAGGGGCTCCCAACGGGACAAACCAGATAGGCGAACTGTGCGCTGTCCTGCAGGCCCTGCGTACACATCAGGGAGAGTATCCGCTCCTTATCGAAACAGATTCACAGTACGCCATCAACTGTTCAACAACATGGGTTGCCGGCTGGAAAAAGAACGGCTGGAAAAATTCCAGGCATGAGCCTGTAAAAAATTCTGAACTTATCATGGCTATTGATGCCGAAATAACAAACCGCAGAGGGCCGGTAAAATTCAAGTGGGTAAAAGGCCATGCAGGGAACCCATACAATGAGAAGGTTGACGGGCTCGCACGCGGCTACGCTGAAAAATGCCGTACAGGAAACGCCGACGGATATCTCCCCTACGAAGGCTGGCAGTCCCTGATCAGCTCTGAGTACGGCAGCGGGATACATATGCCTGAAGACGCTGCACAGGTATCAGATACGGGATCTGCTGCACCCGATACCCGCTTTCCTGCTGACAATGCCGGCACCTCTTCTGCAGAAAGCACTTCTATAAAAGGAGCCTCCCCTATAAGTACAGAGGACAGTGAGTCACTGGTCAGAGAGATCATTGACTCATTTGCCGCTGCAACACAGCAGTTCAACGCTGCTGCCGAGCGCCTCAAAGATTCATATGAGCGTATGGACAGCGCTGCAGCGAAACTCGACGAAACTATCCGCCGCATTGACGATGGTACTTGGGATAATGGCAGGCAGAATACCTTGTTCTAGCGGCTGCAGGACGCGACAGCGCAGAGACCCGAGAAACACAGGGCCTGCTGCAGGATATGAAGCAGGCTTCGCCGGGACTCAGCCCCGCATAAGAACGGTAACCGCATACTGACCATAATACGATTCCAAAGGAGCACTATGGATAAAGAAACACAGGATAAACTGAAGAAAGCAGCCGGTATAGAGGCGGCACGACTGATCCGGGACGGTATGGTTGCCGGCCTCGGCACCGGTTCCACTGTAAAATTCCTCGTGGATGAACTGGGCCGCCGGACACAGGAAGAAGGCCTTAAATTCACCGGTGTGACGACATCGCGCCGCACGCAGGAGCAGGCTGAAGGCTATGGGATAAAAATCATCGATATCGATGATGCAGACCATATCGATATCACTATTGACGGTGCCGATGAAGTGGATAAGGATTTCAACGGCATCAAAGGCGGCGGCGCAGCACTCCTATGGGAAAAGATCGTTGCCGTCAATTCCAATAAAATCGTATGGATCGTTGACCGGTCCAAAGTTGTTGACACGATAGGCGCGTTCCCCCTGCCCGTAGAAGTTATCCCCTTCGGGGCAGGCCACGTGATTGCACAGTTCAAAAAGCGCGGATATAAGCCCGTACTCCGGCTCGATGCCCAGGGGGAGCCGGTCCGTACCGATGAAAAAAACTACATTGTTGACCTTCATCTTGGACGTATTGAGAACCCGAAGGAGCTTGCCGGGGACCTTATCACTACGGTCGGCGTCGTAGAGCACGGGCTTTTCCTCAATATGGTGGATACTGTTATCGTAGGCGATCCTGCCGGCCCGCGGGTCATGCAGAATCCGGATAAAGCCTGATACCGCATCCTGATACTGCGTACACAGCGGTTATATAAATAATGGATGATGCCCCTCCGCAGAGGGGCATCATCCATATAAAACCATCTGTTGAAAGAAGGCAAAAGCGCCTTCAGGCGCCCACACTACTTACGCTGGTGACGAGTCTTACGCAGCATTTTGCGGTGCTTCTTTTTGCTCATCCGCTTGCGACGCTTCTTGATGACAGAACCCATCAGAGCCTCCGTTTCCTATTTGACACAACTTTCAGTATCCTACTCCTGTTGGCGGACACGCGCACTGCAGCAGAACACACGGCCTGAGCCTATCCGCACTATTCCAGCAATCCACATGGCGGGCAGGGCTGCCTGCATGCTGTTTTCCGTCAGTACCCAAACTTATCGAAGAAATCAGTCATCTGGGCTTTCGGCCCCGACAGCTGGAACAGTACAGAAGAGTTCTGTTCAATAACAATCGCATTCCGGGTATTTTTCTGATCTTCATGGGCAATATAAGATCCGGTCTGGGCACCATTGACAGACACATTCCCCTGGGCGATCTGCGTGCCTCTGAGCTGGCCCGTCAGGCTCTGATACTGCTTGAGGGCATAATCGGATGTAGACCACTGGGCAACTGTGACAGTTATATCCTGCCCGGCCTGGCCATTCGAATAGACTGCCTTATATTCTTCGATCGGCTGGGAAGATTCCCAATCCGTTGTTTTTTCAACACTCTGGCGGGCATACGCCCCGGCAGTATCGGGCAGCACAGTCTTTACCAGCACTGAAGATCCGTCAGGCAATGCTTTAGCCGGAACAGTAGGGGTTGCGGCAGCGGAAGAAACAGGCCTGGAGCCGCCGCCAATCACACCGCTTTTTTTCAGCGCCCAGCCCGGCCATACGAATGCGCTCAGTACAGCAAGGATAACGATCACTATAGCGGCAACAAGGACGATGACCCTGTTCCGGTGGGATATATGGCGGGACTGGGCATCTGCCTCACTGCCGGAAACGCCGTCGCCATCAGTGCTGCGGCTGGGACCTTCCTGTGCCGTATTACCCTGAGGATCCCTTGGAAAGCCCTTCTCCGAGCCTGTCTGGCCATCATAGCTGTCCTGCCGGGCGGCTTCATTCCGGCTATGGCCTTCCTGCACCGTCTGCCCGCGCATAGCCATGCCTTCAAAAGGGCTGCTGTCTTGCTGCTCGTTACTCATACCTTTTATTTTCGCACGCATTCGGGACTCTGCAGCAGGGTTTCTGCATAGCCCGCCCCTTTTGCCGCCGGAATGTCTTTATACATCAGTAGCGTGCAGACTATGGCGAAAACTGCACCACAGTACGTCTGCTCGGAATGCGGATGGAACGGCTCAAAATGGTATGGGAGATGCCCCAGCTGCGGCGAATGGGGCACTATAGAAGAGTTCCATGAACCCAAAATCAAGGCCTCTCCCCGCTCAGGCAGCGGCACACGGCCTATGCTTACCGACACCGAAAAAGGCAGCATACTGCGCCCCGTTACGGATACAGGCCTGGAGGATGTTATCCGCATACCCACCGGCTTCACCGAATTTGACCGCGTCCTTGGAGGCGGCATCGTGCCCGGCGCTGTGATCCTGCTGGCCGGGGAACCAGGGATCGGCAAATCGACGCTCCTGCTGGAAACAGCAGGGAATATTGCACAGTCGCTGTACAGTACCGGCAAAAAGGTCCTTTATATTTCCGGGGAGGAATCCCTGGGGCAGATACGCATGCGGGCACGGCGCATCGGGACTGTTGTCAGCAACCTCCTCCTGGCCTCTACCACTGACCTGGGGACTGTTATCGCCCTCATCGAACAGGAAAAACCTGCACTGGCTATCGTTGATTCGGTCCAGACTATATCAAGCGCGGATACTGACGGCATCCTTGGAGGGAATACCCAGGTGCGTGAAGTGGCAGCTTCAGTTATCGAATGTGCAAAAACGCTGGATATCCCCATACTCCTGGTCGGGCATGTGACCAAAGACGGCTCTATCGCGGGCCCGCGCACCCTTGAGCATCTTGTAGACGTGGTATGCCAGTTTGAAGGCGACAGCCAGACAGCACTGCGTCTCCTGCGCAGCCTGAAAAACCGTTTCGGCCCGACAGATGAAGTAGGCTGTTTCGATATGAGCGGCGAAGGGATAGAAGAAGTTTCCGACCCGAGCGGCCTGTTTGTGAGCGATTCGGAAGAAACCCCGGCAGGCACATGCGTGACATTCATTGTTGACGGACACAGGAGCCTTCCCATTGAGATACAGGCACTGGCCACATCTTCTGTCCTTCCTTCCCCGCGCAGGGCAACGAACGGGATCGACTACAACCGTCTGGCAATGATCATAGCAGTACTGCACAGGCATGCAAAAATATCCCTGCTGAATAATGATATCTATGTATCGACTATAGCAGGCGGATCTGCGCGGGAACCGGCATGCGACCTGGCTATTGCCGCCGCCCTTGCAAGCGCGGCAAAGGGGGTCCCCGTTCCCCGTACTACCGTATGTATAGGCGAGATATCACTGACCGGGCAGATACGCCCCGTTACCCGTATGGCAAACCGTCTGCGCGAAGCTGCACGCATGGGGTTCACCTCAGCCGTCATCCCGCGCCATCGGAAAGGATCGCCATGGAAACAGGTAGACGGCATGGACTTTATCGAAGTATCGTCAGCCGCTGAGGCACTCGCACAGCTGGGTATCTGACTGCCTGCCCAGTATTATCCATTACTGCCATTACTGCCGGTTATTTGAATTCCCCTGGCCGGTACCATTATCCTGTGCAGGGCTGTCCTGCGTACCGGGTTCAGAGGAAGGTGCTGGTACCGCAGGCTGCGTAACAATCACAGGGACTTTTGCTGACCGTATTGATGGGTCATCTTTGATATATGTGTATGCGGTATATGTCCCCGGCTGCACATTTTCCAGTGCGCTGTCGGGCTTGCAGGACGACTGGGCAGCTTTTGTACCCCAGCTTATTTTTTGGGTATCCACATCTTTATCTGTCATCAGCAGCATCCTGGCGCTGCTCTCGCATATATCGGAGCGCCACACGACCGTATTGCCCGATGCAACAGCGAGGACCCTTGAACCGTTCGCCGCATCAATAAGGCAGTCCCTCTGCCCTTTGTGGGCTACACTCACGTTGAAAACTGCCGTTCCGCCGGATTCCACCGTGCTCTGCTGCACGCTGAGGCTTAATTCCAGATCAGATGCCGTGCAGTCGGGGATACCGGAAAGCTTGCTTTTCTCTGTACGGTGTACTGACTGCCCCTCAGATGCAGCAGACGAAGAAGCCCGCGGTTTTGCTTCCTGTACCGTTGATGCCGCACTGTGCCGCCTCGACAGTGTCCGTGCTATTGCCACCCCGCTCCATACTGCTGCGGCAATAACCGCTGCCAGGACAATAACAGCTATGATCCGGCGCCGCAGATAGACCCTGCGCATCTCAGCTTTAGACAGCCTGCGCCCGGAGCCTCGTGAACGTCTCCCTGAAGTACGTCCCGGACCCGAGCTGCTCTGCCATGCTGAATGTGTTGAATCTTTCCACGTCGCCATATATACCAGTTTATGCGAAAATACAGAGAAAACCGTATCCTGCGGGAATACTTACAGCCATTCCACATGGAGGCACAAAGGCATGCCGCATATCCCCTGCTTCCGGAATTGGAGGGATTGCAGTACGGGTTCCTGTGCGCACCGGCAGACAGGCAGGCTACCGGGGCAAAGACACCGAATGGTCCTTATTGATAACGATCAGCCCGTCTTCATCCAATGAGGCGATACATCCATCAAGCTGCACTGTATCGTTCCACAAGGATTTAAGCTCAGAATAAGGGACAAAGCGGCTCCGGCGCTGCGCGCCTGCAGCTGTACCGGGCACTGTTTCTGCTTCTGCCTGGCGCAGGGCTTTAAGGATCAGCCCCCGCACATACCGGTTCGTCCCCCTGAACTTCTGCCGCGGGCGGGTAGGCTGCTGCCCGAGCCCCGGAAGCCCGGCTGCATAGAACCTGCACAGGCTGTTCAACGGGCATACTGCACAGCACGGTTTTTTCGCTGTACATACGACAGCGCCAAGCTCCATCACCGACTGGTTCCACACAACTGACTGACGGCTCCCGGCCGGCAGCACCTTAGCGGCGAGCTCCCTGTCATGCGCACCCGCAGCACCTCCCGTAGATTCAGCACCGTCAAATACGCGGACCAGGACACGCCGGATATTGGTATCAATAACAGGTATACGGATCCCGAAGGCAAATGACAGGACTGCGCTTGCCGTGTAATCCCCGATCCCGGGGAGCGCCGTCAGCCCGTCATATGATGCCGGGAGCCTGCCGCCGTAGTCCCTGACAAGTGTACGTGCACATTCCTGCAGCCGCAGCGCACGCCGCGGATACCCTAAATGCCCCCAGGCAGAAATAATCTCTGCAGTGGAAGCTTCGGACACCGCCTGAGGGTCCGGCCACATCTCCATCCACTTTTCCCAGTAAGGCAGGACGCGAGACATAGGAGTCTGCTGGCTCATGACTTCGGAAACAAGTATCCCCCATGGGGTAGTTTTCCCAAAACGCCAGGGGAAATCACGCGCACTGCCGCCCCACCACTGCGCCAGTGCACGGTATGCACTGACGGCTGTTTCGTCTGACGCGGCCCCTCCGTCTGCTGTACCGGGGCCCTGTTGGCTGGATAAATGCACGCTGTCGGTCATCATCTTTATTGTTGCAAATATGAGCGATAATACGAAACGCCAGCGCACAGAACCGGAACAGGGGCCTGGACCGGGTAATGGTACAGTTGTGCCGCCGGTCCCCCAGGGTGTGACAGCGATGTTTGAGTACGGGTACCGTAAACCTTCCTACGGGCCGGATGAGCTTATCACCGACGCACACGGGAACCCTGTAAATGTCACAGATGCCATGCTGCAGCCGAATGAGGCGGCCCTTAAGGAAACCTCTGTCCCCCATTTATGTTTCTATTCCCCCCGCATCCCGGGCAATACCGGTTCCGCGATCCGTTTATGTGCAGTGACCGGTTCTGTGCTCCATCTGGTGGAACCGCTCGGTTTCAATCTCAGGGATACGAAGCTTCGGCGGGCCGGCCTTGATTACCATGATATGGCCCACGTTGTTATCCATCCCGATTTTGAGAACCTTGTCAGCTCTATGCCGGGATCACGCATTATATCGTTTACCGCACAGGCGGATGGCCTGTACACAGAGGTTGAGTATAGGCCGATGGATATCCTGCTTTTTGGCCCTGAGCCGGGGGATATCCCCGACCCTATGGATATCATGGCCGGGGAACACGTCTACAAGCAGGTCAGGTTCCCTATGCGGCCAAGCCTGCGCAGCCTCAATCTTGCCAACTGTGCTTCTATCGCTTTGTATGAAGCATGGCGGCAATTGGGGTTCAAAGGAAGCAGCAGGGCATCAGGCGCCCCGGCAGCCGGCGGGATCCCGGATAAAAGCCGGACAGGGGTTAGCAAACTATAAGGCGATCCTGTACAATAGGGTGCAGCTATCCCATCTTTTGTACGCGGCAGAAAGGGCTGCCGCAGAAAGGCACAGGATTATTATGACAGAGAATGGTACCTCCGGCAGGCGGTCTGCATCCCATATGCTCAGCGGCCTGGGCTCTACAGCTTCAGGGATCATTGGTTCCCTGCGCGCCAGGTTCCCTGAGTGCAAGCCCGCATGCAGGGCCTCCGCGGAACATGTCCCTTTTGCTATCCACCATGCCAATATTATCCGCACCCGCAAGGGTATTGACGGGCTGGGGATGAAAGAAGGGTCTGTTGATAATGATATGACTGTCGTCATATCGGAAGACGGTACTATCGAGGCTGTTTTCCCCAGCTCAGATACTGCCAGGATGAAGAAGATCCCAGCCGGCTACAGGTCCATTGATGCACAGGGCCGCTACATTATGCCCGGGCTTATCAATGCGCACGTCCATGTGTTTGGCAGCGGCAGGCGTCTCTCATCGAATATGGGGGATAAAGGCCCGCAAAAAACCCTTAAGCATTTTACTGCTACGGTTTTAGGGCGGGCGATGATACGCAGGCTGACACGGTACAATATCCGGCAGCAGCTCCTTTCCGGCGTTACTACAGTGCGGACTTTAGGTGATATAGCTTATGATTCAGCGGATCTGAGGGACGATATCCAGGATGGCACAGTTACAGGCCCCAGGATCCTGGCTTCAGGGCCTCTCCTGTCTGCGCCTGGCGGACATGGTGCACCGCTGATCGCACTGGAATGCCCCGATGAGGAGAGCGCCCTCGCCAATGTGCATATATTGCTTGACAACGGGGCTAATGCTGTTAAGATCGCTGCGACTGGCGGTGTGATTGATTCGCAGGAGGCTGATGAAGCCGGGCGCCCTCAGATGAGTGAAAGCCTTATGAGGATCATCTGCATAGAAGCCCATAAAGCAGGGGTCATCGTCGCGGCACACGCCCAGAGCCTTGAGGGGGTCAAAGCTGCTTTGCGGGCAGGTGTCGATACTATTGAGCACGGCTCTGACCTCGATAAGGAAGCTGTTGCCCTGTTCCGGCACAATCCGGGTTCACTGAAGGGGTACAGCGCTCTGATACCAACCCTTTCCACTATTCTGGTAATGGTTTCCCTTGACCAGGATAAGGTCGGCATAAATGATACTGCGCGCGCCAATGCGGAACGCATCGCAGAGCATATGCTTGCCGGATACCGCGAAGCTGTGGCAAAAAACCTTCATATAGGCGTGGGGACTGATGCCGCAATGCCTTATGTGACGCAGTACAATACCTGGCGTGAACTGGATTTCCTCGTGCGCTATACGGGCATGACCGCAGCCCAGGCAATTTACGCCGCAACGGCAGGAAACGCAGAAATCCTTAATATCAGCGATGTTACGGGGTCACTGGATGAAGGGCTGTCCGCAGACCTCCTTGTTACTGAAGGGAATCCGCTCGAAAACCTCCGTACGCTTAATAACCCTTCGCTCGTCGTAACACACGGGATCCCGGTATGGCGCCCCCACGCCAGGCATATTGCCGAAATCGACGAGGAGCTTGATACCCTTTAAGCTACACGTTCAGCTGCACGAGATGCTACTGAGGTAAGTGCCTGCGGCTGCCGGAACCCTTTGGCAGAGAATGCTTCTGCTATTTTTTCCGCCAGCTGTCTGGACTGGCCTTTATCAACAAGCGCGATAATGGAGCCGCCGAAACCGCCGCCGGTCATGCGTGCGCCATATGCTCCATTGCTGCGGGCTACTTCCACTACAGTATCCAGTTCCGGCACAGTCACTTCGTAGTCGTAACGCAGAGAATCATGTGAAGCATTGAAAAGTCTGCCGACAGTGCGGATATCTCCGGAGCTGAATGCCTCGGCGAAATCCCCCACACGCCATATCTCAGTTATCACATGGCGCACACGTTTTATTTCCGTAGGGTCGGAAAGCCCGGCAAGCACACGGTCCAGGCCCTCCCGTTTCCTGTCTGCATCACCCCGGGAAGCATCCGCGATCTGGTCAGCAGCCTGGCGGAGATCCCGCACCCCAAGTTTTGCAGCGGCTTCCTCACACGTTTTACGGCGCGCAGCATACTGCCCGTCATTAAGCTGATGCGGGGCGCAGGTATCGACTACAAGGAGTTCAAGCCCATACGCGGCCAGGTCAAAATCCTGCTGGGACACATTCTCCAATGCAGACAGCCCGGGCCGGCAGTCAAGGAGCAGCGCCTTGCCCGACCGGCAGCGCATCGAAGCGTTCTGATCCAGCCCTCCGGTACTGGCACCAGCCATGTCATTCTCTGAAGCGATCGCCATAGAGATCAGAGTGACCCTGCCTTCATCCGTACTCCCGAAACCGAGGCCATAAACATCGTCAAGCGCCAGGGCTGTGGAACATGTCATAGCGGCAGAAGAGCTCAGCCCTGACCCCAGCGGGACACATGATACAAATGCCGCATCAAAACCTCTGACAGCCATGCCATGTTCACGCATAGCCCATGCCACACCTGACGGATAAGCAGCCCATCCTGCCACTCCCCCGGCATCAAGTCCCTCAAGCTCAGCTTCCGCTACGGAATCCGGCCTGACGGCAGACACTGCACGTATCTGCGTATCCTGCCTGGGAGCCAGCGCAATAAAAGTGCGATGCGGCAAAGCGATCGGAAGGCACAGGCCTGCATTGTAATCCGTATGCTCCCCGATCAGGTTGACCCGTCCCGGTGCTGCCCACACACCTGACGGCTCATCTCCAAACGTGCGGCTGAACAGCTCCCATGCCTTATGCGCGCCGTCAGCGTCTGTTATCGCCTCAATGAATCTTATATCCCTGTCCTGTGCCATCATAATTTCCCTTCATGGTCCATATCTGTTATCAGTATGCTGTACCGGAGCCTAACCGCAGTACGCCGCTGCCTTCCGGCTGTTATTTATCGATATCCGTATCGCCAAGCTCGTGGAAGCGCGCGGCGATTTTTTCAGGTGTCGTATCAGATATCCATGCAGCCATTCCGGATTCAGAACCGGCCAGATACTTGATCTTATTAGCAGCACGGCGGAAGGAGAAGAACTGAAGGTTAAGGCGGTAGCTGCTGCGGCGCCTGTCACGGACAGGGGCCTGATGCCATGCGGCAATATAAGGCAGATCCATGCCTTCACCATTGCCTGTATCAAAAAACATATTGCCGCGCTTAAGGAGCACGGAATACATCTGTGCCAGCCCCCAGCGTTCATTATCATTGAGCTGGTCAAGGGTCAATATGCCGTCCCGTACCGGCTGCACATGCACTTCCAAAGGCCATCGGGCAGCAGCGGGGACATAGGCGATCCACGTGCTGTTGCGCATGACGATACGCCCGCCCGCATCGACTTCCCCTTTAAGGATATCGCGCAGAAGGTTGCCCCCTGTTCTGCCGCGGTAGGCTTCCGTATGCTGAAGCTCCTGTTCAAGGCGCGGAGCCACAAACGGGAAACAGTATATCTGCCCGTGGGGATGCGCCAGCGATACGCCGATCTCCTGCCCATGGTTTTCAAAGGGGAATATCTGCTCAATACCCTCCATTGCCGATATTTCAGCTGTCCTGAAAGCCCACGCTTCTACTACAGTGCGAAGCCGGGAAACAGGGAGGTCAGCAGGGAGGGAGTCCTCTTTCGGATCGAAGCATACTACTTCGCACCGCCCTACGGCCGGGCGCTGGGGCCATAACGGGTTGCCGTCCACATACACCGTTTCATCCTTCACGCCCGGGATGCGGTTCATTGAGGGGAAACGGTTTTCAAAAACCACTACGTCATAATCCGTATCCGGCACCTCGCCATCCTGATAGGGGTCGTCCGGATTCCGCGCAGCAAGGGGGTTCCCGGTGGCAGTAGCCCCAGGCCCGGCCGTGATCGGGCGGTTCATGCGCGCAGTCGCCATAGGTATCCAGTCCCCTGTCAGCGGGTCCCGGCGCATCTGAGGCGCCTGCACCGGTATAGGGTTCCCCTCGCCGTCAACGCCGGGTTCGAAACGGTTGGCAAGTTCCCTGGGGTCTCTGAGCTCGCGCACCTTCTCCCCCGAGACATACTCGGGGGTATCGTCCAGATAAAAGAACTGCCGCCCGTCAGACAGCTCTGTCCCGGTGATGCGGATATGCCCCTGTGCATATTCTCCCGGCGTATAGTGCATAAATGTAGCCATCATACTCCTTTTGCTGCTTCTGCAGGACTGCTCATAGCCCTGTCCCCGCAGTGTTTACAGGCGCTGTTTGCCTGCTCTGCTGTTATATGTCATGCTTTCATGATTTATGGTATCAGTAATGTTAGATTTTGTTCGTTTTTGTTAAAATCGAACATTTTCTAACATAAATAACCGGCTTCTCAGAATGCAGCCGCCCTGTTCAGACGGTTTCAGACAGTCACAAGATGCTTCACCAGGCTGCTCGTCTGCTTCCGGCGCGGCCCGTTTAGCGCCGAATCGGTAATAACAGTATCTATCTGTGAGAAATCAGCAAAAAGCGACAGCGATGTACTGTCCCACTTTGTGTGGTCTGCCAGGACGATGCACAGGTCAGCAATAGATATCAAAGCAGAGTTGGTAGCAGCTTCCAGCGAATTGGGGGTAAGGAACCCGCGGGGAAGCGAAACCGAGTGGGCACCTGTAAACAGGGTATTTACCCTCAAGCCCCGGATGACTTTATCGGCAATAGGGCCGACCAGCGAATTGGACCGGGTAACAGCCCCGCCTGTCATGATCACTTCAACAGAGCCGGATGCATCGGCAGAATGGGCAAGCTGCGCAACAGGTATGGAATTCGTCAGGATAGTCACCCCTTCGCAGCGTTTGCTTTCCAGAAAGCATTGCGCAAAAGCATAAGTCGTGCTCCCTCCCCCGACAGCAATAACATCACCAGGCGCCACATACTCTACAGCCTTTGCCGCTATCGCCTGTTTGACAGCTGTTTCCATGCGCGATTTTACAGAAAACAGCGGCTCGGCCAGAAGGGTGCTGGCAGACACAGCCCCTCCATGCACGCGCTTCAGCAGCCCTTTCCCGGCAAGGTCCTCTATATCCCTCCGGACAGTCATGGGAGACACGCCAAGCTGTATGGACAGTTCGCTGACGCGCACGGCGCCTTTCTCATGGAGTTCAGAAAGTAGGGACTGCTGGCGCTGTGTCGGGATCATATAGACATTATCGCACAAAAACGAAAGAATACCGAATCATACGCACATAAGAGATGCATGGATACGGGAGCAAAGGGTTACCGGAGGCGGTTGCTGCCGGGGATGCGGCGTACGCTGAAAAGCCTGGATACACCCCATGCAGTAACACGCCACATGGCCTCAATAACTATGCCTGTATCCATCTTTGACCTGCCCCGGGTACGCTCAACAAACAGGATAGGGACTTCAACGACCTTCCCTCCGGAGTACTCCACACGCCGGGTCATATCTACCTGGAAAACATACCCGTTCGCCTGTATCTTATCAAGGTGCAGGCGCTGCAGGGCAGCAGCGCGGTATGCCCTGAAACCGGCAGTAGCGTCCCGGGTAGAAAGCCCCAGCACAGTGCGGGCATATGCAGAGCCGCATCTGGAAATAGCGTCACGGTACCACGGCCAGTTCTCAGTCCCGCCGCCCGGAACCCTGCGCGAGCCTATGCACAGGTCTGCCTCAGGATGGGAGCTGAGCCCGTTAAGCACACGCTTAAGGTCTTCAGGGCGGTGGGACCCATCCATATCCATTTCACAGACGATCTCGTAATCATGCAGGAGCGCCCATTCAAAACCCGCGATATATGCCGGCCCCAGCCCGCGCTTGATGGACCTGTGGATAACGAAGATGCGCCTGTCCTGCTGCGCCATTTTTTCTGCCAGCTGCCCCGTACCATCCGGGGACGAATCATCCACCACAAGGATATGGGCATACGGGCAATACCGGAATATACCCTCAAGAGTATGCGGGAGGTTATCCTTTTCGTTATATGTAGGCATAACGATAACCGTCCGCGGCCTATAAGAATCACTAATATCAGTAGTACGATCCATCACCACCCATTATAGGGCCGGTCATCGCATATGCATAGTATAGTGGTGTCAGCTTGCAGATATGCGCAATGGCGGCACGTAGAACAGGAATTCAGATGGATACTCCAGAGCTGCACAGGGCTCACACCAATATCGATCCTGAAATAATCCTGCTCCACACTGCCCTTTTCAAACACGTCAAGCCTTCAGAAGTAGACCAGCTGATCCCGCATCTGCATCAGTGGGTTTTCAACAAAGGCGATTTCATTTTCCGCGAAGGTGCTACCGACAACCGTATGTTCATCCTTGAAAGTGGCCGCGTCAAGCTGATCCGCGAATCGCATGACGGACGGATACAGCTCCTGAGCATCCACGGCCCGGGGGAAGTACTCGGCGAAATCCCCGTTTTCGATCCCCTGGGAGGGCCGCGTACCGCTTCTGCTGTGGCAATGCAGGACAGTACGGCCGGCGTCTCGCTCTCGCATGAATCCCTCCTGAAATGGCTCAATGACCATCCCGGTGTGGCAGTCAGCATGCTGCAGGTGCTGGCGCGCCGCATGCGCCGCAACAATGAGCGTATAAGCGACTTCGTTTTCATGGACGTCCCCGCACGCCTGGCAAAAACGCTTATAGACCTTGCCCGCCGTTTCGGCGAGCCTACGGAAAAAGGGCTCCTGGTCCCCCATGACCTTACCCAGGGAGAACTTGCACAGCTTGTAGGCACATCCCGCGAAACAGTCAACAAAGCCCTTATGGATTTTACGAACCGCGGCTGGATCGCACGCGACGGACGGGCTATCATCATCTACAGCCCGGGGAAGCTGATATTGCGTTCCCAGCACTGATCCCCAGCCCAGCACAGCCGGACCCTGCTTATGCGGACCGTGTGAATGGCCTGCGAACCGCCTTGCCCTGGTAGATACTTATCCTTAGAATAGAAGTATGCCAGCCGAAAAACCCAAAAAAGATTTTAAACGTATCACTACGCTTATTTTGGCCTATATCATTTTCTGCGTCGCAGGCGGAATCATCGCTTCCGGTTTCCTGCTGCCCGGAGCCCTTATGGCTTCGGATACAGTCAAAAAGCTGACACCCACACTCTCTACCACGGATAATGTTACGTTCAGCCTGTCTGACCTGCCTCAGCAGTCACGCATGTATGCTTCGGACGGCACGACCCTGATCGCTACGTTCTACGACCAGAACCGTATCAACGTCCCCCTGAGCAAAGTATCCAAGGTCATGCAGCAGGCAGTGGTAGCGCGCGAAGACCGCCGGTTCTTCGAACATTCCGGGGTCGACCCTACAGGTATTTTAAGGGCCTTCCTGCAGACCTATGTGCATAAGGGCGGCGGGACCCAGGGCGGATCCACTCTGACACAGCAGTACGTCAAAAATATGCTTATAGCCCAGGCCCAGGCAGATAATGACCCTATTGAAGCGTACCATGCCCAGGAAGATACCATCGCCCGTAAAATACGGGAAATGCTCCTGGCCCTCCAGATCGAGAAAAAATATTCCAAAGCAGACATCCTCCAGGGCTATCTGAATATAGCCCAGTTCGGGGTCAATACATTTGGCGTGGAAACGGCAGCGCAGCATTACTTTTCCAAAAGCGCCGCCGACCTTGATATCGGCGAAGCGGCAACAATAGCGTCCATCACCAAAAACCCTACGAAATACGATCCTACCGTTAATGTCCAGAATGCCCAGGAACAGCGTAATATCGTGCTGGACCTCATGGTGCGCAGCCGTTTCATCTCACAGCAGGAGGCTGCAAAATACAAAGCTGTCCCCCTTCAGAGCGTCCTTAAAATCAAAGATATCCGCGTCGGCTGCCAGGCCGCAGGCGGTGCAGCATACTTCTGTGACTATGTGGTCCACCGCATACTGAACTCCCCTGCCTTTGGGAAAACACGTACAGAACGGCGCAGGCTCCTGTACGCAGGAGGGCTGAATATCGTCACCACTATGGATGTCAATGCCGAGGATGCGGCGAATGCGGCCGTGCGTAAAGTAGTGCCCGAAGACGATAAGTCAGGGTTCGAGGCTGTTATGGCAGCTGTCCAGCCAGGTACCGGAAAAGTCCTTGCCATAGCGCAAAACCGCACATATGGTGTTGAGACTAATGCAGGGGGTACAACTACCTCCATCAACTATGCTGTTGACCAGATAGACGGCGGAGGCATAGGTGTACAGACCGGCTCCACTTTCAAGCCTATCAATATGGTTTCCTGGCTGTCTAACGGGCATAAAGCTATGGAATCCCTGCGCACTTCTACCGCTTATCCCCTGAAGACGTTCCCATGCGCCCCGGTAAAATCGGGTATATGGAGCGTCCAGAATTCAGGGGGCGGGACAGTTAACCCCGAAACGCCATATAACGGCCTGATTATGTCACATAACACCACACAGGCAGCAATGGCCCAGAAGATCGGCCTGTGTGCTATCACAAAGACAGCACAGACCCTTGGCTACCATAATTCTGCGATCAACGAAAGCGACCTTGAAAAGCAGATGCAGGTCCCCATGATCATCGGTGCGCTCAACGCCTCCCCGCTGACCATGGCTAACGTCTATGCAACCATAGCCGCGAATGGTGTACGCTGCGACCCTATCGCCATAACGAAGGTCACAAAGAACGGACGTGAGCTTGCTGTCCCGAGTGCAGGCTGCAAGCAGGCTATTTCCAAGGAAGTTGCCCAGACGACTGCCTATATCCTCAATAAGGATGTCACCCAGGGAGTTGCGAAGGATGCCCAGCTGGCCGGCGGGCGCAAGACTTTTGCAAAAACAGGGACGGCAGAAGACAAGTATATGGATTCGGTTATCTTCACCAATGGCGTTGCCGCCTATACCACTATGGGGAATATGGAAAGGCCGGTCTCCTTCACCAGGAAGACAGTTGGCGGCCGTACATACGATACATGGTATGGCGCGTATACTCTGCCTATACTGACCAGTTTCGTGAACGATTACGTCAAAGCCGCCAATATCCCTGATGACCCTGATTACGGGCAGCCTGACCACAACCTTATGGGCTGAGGCCTGCGGAAAGAAACGGCAGGCTATTATCTGATGGATATGGATATGGACAGGCAGCGGCAGGTGCATGCAGACAGTATGCCTGCGGTACAGGGCTCCCCCTCCGCAGAAGATGCGTCTGCCACGGTAGGCGTGATTGATGTCGGCGGAGGGTTCCGTTCTATTTTCGGTACTGGGGTGCTCGATGCCTGCCTGGAGCATAATATCCATTTTGACCGCTGCTACGGCGTATCTGCGGGGAGTGCCGATATGGCAAGCTATCTGTCAGGCCAGTACCGCAGGAACCTCCGGTTCTACACCGAGTATTCCTTCCGAAGCCAGTATGCCAGCTTCCACAATATGCTCAGCCAGCGCGATTTTATCAACCTTGACTATATCTACAGCGGACTTTCAAACCATGACGGGGAATATCCCCTTGACTATGAAGCGCTGAGGGATAACCCCGCCACGCTTACTGTAGTCGCATGCAATGCAAACACGGGCGAACCGCATTACTTCACCAAAGACGATATCAGCCAGGATAATTATGATATTTTCAAAGCCTCCAGCTGTGTGCCGGCGGCAAATGCCCCCTATATAATCAATGGTGTCCCCTACTTTGACGGCGGGATCGCGGACCCTGTCCCCGTGGAAAAGGCTTTTGAAGACGGATGCACCAAAGTCGTCCTTATCCTTACCCGCCAGAAGGATGTGCTCCGCGAGCCGGCGCATGACAGGATACCCGGGAGGCTCCTTAAACGCCAGTACCCTGCGGCTGCAGAACGGGTCCTCAACAGATATAAGCTGTACAATGGCCAGATAAGCCTTGCTAAACAGTACGAGGAAAAGGGCGAAGTGCTTATCCTTGCGCCTGATGACCTTCACGGGCTTGATACCCTGAAGAAAACACGGCAGGGGCTTCTTGACATGTATGATGACGGACTTAAACAGATCGCACAGATCCAGGAGTTCATAGGATAATTGCCTGCTGCAGGCATGCGCCCGGGATACAGCTGTTGATAATAACCGTACTGCACACAACGAAAGGGGTGATCCGGTTGGGCAGCAACGCACCAATAGGCGTTTTCGATTCCGGCATGGGAGGGATATCAGTCGTCCGGCAGATCCATAAGGATATGCCCAACGAAGATATCATCTTTTTCGGGGACAGCGCCAATGCGCCCTACGGCACCCGTCCGGCCGGCGAAGTGGAAGAGCTCAGTTTCTCGGCGGCAGACCATCTTATCGCAAAAGGCGCTAAGGCTATAGTCATTGCCTGCAACACTGCAACGAGCGCAGGTGCAGGCGATATGCGCCACACATATGATATCCCGGTTATCGGTATGGAACCCGCGGTGAAAGTAGCATGCGACAGGGGCGGCGGCAGCCCTCAAAATATCCTGGTCCTTGCAACCGAACTGACACTGAAAGGGCAGAAGTTCGCAGACCTTGTCGCCCAGGTCAGGGGGAACAGCACCATACACACCCAGCCTTGCCCTGATCTGGTCACTATTGTGGAATCGGGGCAGCTCAATGACCACACACGGGTACAGGACGCTATCTCAGGATATCTCGCCCCATTTGATGTAGAAGCCCTTGATTCCATAGTGCTCGGCTGTACCCATTTCGTTTTTTACCGGAGCTACTTTGAAGAGATGCTTCCCGGGCATGTGGCTGTTATTGACGGTAATCCGGGGACATCCCATCATCTTGGTACCGTCCTCAGGGAGTTTGGGATACAGTCAGACCGGCCGGAAAGCTATACAGGCGCAGTCACCCTGGAAAATTCCCGCAAAGATAAGGTGACTGGATTACTGGCAAAAAGCCTCCTCCATGGGGACATCCTCGGCTAAGCCCCGGAAGTATCACGCTTCACTGATATCTGTAATACCGGCAGCTTCCAGCCTGTTCAGCTGTGATGAAGCAGATGCGGGAGCAAACAGGTAATCCCGCAGCACACATGCCTGATTATACACAGGGCTTTTCGCACCATACACAAAAGTAATACGCGGCACTGCACGCGAAGACTGTTCCCTGATCGTGTCAATAAGCTCCCCGACCGCACTGGTATTGGCTTCCAGCTGCGCACAGTACCGGGCGGTAAAATCATCAAAAGTATCGGGGTCATGCCCCCATGATTTTCTCAGTTCATTGGTAGGGGCTATATCTTTCAGCCACAGGTCAACACGGGCTTTGTCCTTCGATATCCCCCGCGGCCACAGCCTGTCAACAAGGATACGGAACCCGTCAGCATCATCAGCATCATCATAAACACGTTTAAGGGCTATCTCAGTAACCATATTTCCTCCCTGGACAGAAAACTGCTTATATCATACCTCAGTATTACCATCCGCGGCACCCTGATTTTCCATTTCCGCAGCCCCGGGCGTTTTGCATGTTGTCCCAAGCCCCAGTTTTTCCAATTAAACTCAACGAATAATGTACTTATCAGATGGGAGGCGCGTCAGTTAAGATGGAAGTGTTCACTTAAGCAACGGCGCTTTAGTGAACCTTTGCAATACTTATCCTGCACGCCTCCTGCCATGCCGCCTATGCCTTACTGACTGAAGCGTCTACAGCCTCGCTGCCAGAAATTTCCACAGCAAAACGTGTCGCGAGGGTCTCCGAACAGATAAGGCTTTCAAACTGCTTTACCTGGCCTGCATGGGCAGCGGGGACAGCAAGCTTCAGAGAAATACGGTCAGAAATATCCAATCCGGCCTCTTTCCTGGCATCCTGGACTACCCGGATAGTATCCCGGGCATAGCCTTCTGCCACGAGGTCATCGGTAAGCCGGGTATCAAGGATCACGAACCCTCCGGCGGGAAGGGCTGCCGAGGCATAAGCTTCGCCCTGCCCCGGGGTGCCGGCAGGATCAGAGGCATTCCCCCCGGTCTCCTCCACACGGTTTACCAGTTCGTATTCCCCCTGTTCCAGAGGTATCTCACCGTCTGGGGTATCCACCGCCACACCGCCGTCAGAAGCCTTATGCCAGTCCCCTGATTTGGAAGCCTTGATCACAGACTGTACCTGCCTGCCGAGGCGCGGACCTGCTGCGCGTGCATTGACCTTCAGCTCACTGATAATACGGAGCCCATTCCCGGCTGCAGCCTCCAGGGTACTGAACCGCACTTCCTTAACGTTAAGCTCTGACTTGATGAGATCAGCATACGGGCTGACTGCATCAACGTCGGATACGAGCACGCTCAGTGTGGAAAGCGGCTGGCGGACGCGGATCTGACGGGCTTTACGGAGGGAAAGAGTGCCGGAAACTATCTCACGCACCTTGTCCATTGCTAAAACCAGCCCGTCATCCCGGCGGAGGATGCTGCCAAGGCCAGTACCGTCAAGATACGGCCAGTCGGTCAGATGGACAGATTCCCCGCCTGTAAGCCCGCGCCAGATTGTCTCCGCTTCCATAGGGGCCAGAGGGGCGATCACGCGGCACAGGACCTCGAGTGCCGTATACAGTGTATTGAACGCCTGCGGATCCTCATTCCAGAACCTGTCACGCGAGTTGCGGATATACCAGTTAGTGAGCCCGTCGATATAATCTGCAACAGCGTCGCATGCATCTGAAATAGCAAAACTGTCCAGGCTTTTCTGGACATCGGCAACAAGATTGCGCGTACGGGCAAGCAGGTACCGGTCCATCTCGGGAAGGTGCACGATATCCTGCACAGCCAGCTGATGGGCTTCAAACCCCTTCCCCCCGTTGGCAGCATTCGCATACAGGGTGAAGAAATAATACGTGCTCCACAGCGGCAGCATGATTTGGCGGACAGTATCACGGATGCCGTCTGACGTAACGATAAGGTTGCCTCCCCGCAGGATCGGCGAGCACATAAGGAACCAGCGCATGGCGTCAGAACCGTATTCATTGAAAACACCGTTGACATCCGGATAATTACGCAGATGCTTGCTCATTTTCTGCCCGTCATCGCCAAGCACTATGCCGTGGCAGATCACATTCTTGAACGCCGCGCTGTCAAACAGCGCCGTTGCCATAACGTGGAGGGTATAGAACCATCCGCGGGTCTGCCCGATATATTCCACAACATAGTCCCCGGGGAAATGCTGCTCAAAATATTCACGGTTTTCAAACGGATAGTGGAACTGGGCAAAAGGCATGGACCCTGATTCAAACCAGCAGTCAAGGACATCAGGTATCCGCCGCATAACAGATTTCCCCGTCGGATCATCAGGATTGGGGCGTGTAAGCTCATCGACCCATGGACGGTGCAGGTTCACTTCCCCCCTGTCATCCGTCGGATACCTACCGAAATCCCGTTTCAGCTCTTCCAGGGAACCGTATACATCCACACGCGGGTACCGGGGGTCATCCGAGACCCACACCGGGATGGGGGAACCCCAGTACCGGTTGCGTGAGATGGACCAGTCGCGCGCATTCGACAGCCACTTGCCGAACTGCCCATCCTTGACATTGCCGGGAATCCAGTTGATCCCTTCGTTATGGCTGAGCAGGCGGTCCTTGAACTTCGTCACCGCTACGAACCAGCTTGATACCGGTTTATAGATCAGCGGCGTGCCGCATCGCCAGCAATGCGGATAACTATGCACATATGACTTTTCCTGCACCAGCAGCGCGCGGCGGTCTTCCTCCACACCGGCCAGCGCACCTGTATTATTGCGCATATCACGGATTATCTGCTTATTCGCCTCAAATACACGGATCCCTTCATAGTCCGGGACAATGGAATTGAAACGGCATGCATCATCAAGGTAATCCACGGTACGCACCTGATGGGCGTTAAGGGTATTGATATCGTCTTCACCATAAACAGCCTGATGGACCAGGCCGGTGCCTTCGGTAACATCTACATAATCCGCTGTATAGATAGTGAATGCATGGGGGTCTTCACCGGATGCACCATCCTGGCTTGTTGCCGAGCCGTCCGCAAGGTACGGGAAAACAGGATAGTACCGCCTGCCTTCAAGGTCGGAACCTTTCAGCGTACGGACCACTGTGTAATCGTCGCCGATCTCTTTAGCATACCGCGGGAGAAGGGCTGTAGCGAAATACAGTTTTTTACCGGCGAATTCGCCCGAAACAGGTTCAATCTCGCTGTACTCGATATCCGGCCCCACAACTATCGATAAATTCCCGGGGACTGTCCACGGGGTAGTCGTCCAGAAAACGGCATACGCATCTTCATCACGGAATTTTACTGCTACAGTAACGGATGTATCCTGACGGTCCTGGTAAACATCAGCATCCATACGCAGCTCATGGTTGCTCAGCGGGGTCTCATCCTTCGGGCAATAAGGGAGGACACGGTACCCCTTATATGCCAGTCCTTTATCGTACAGTTTCTTAAAAGCCCAGATCACAGACTCCATATACGTGGTATCCAGGGTCTTATACCCGTGCTCAAAGTCTACCCAGCGCGCCTGGCGGTGGACATAATCTTTCCACTCATCCGTATATTTCAGGACAGATGTGCGGCATGCTTCATTAAACCGGGCAAGTCCCATTTCATCGATCTGGCTTTTATCTTCTATGCCAAGTTCTTTTTCGGCTTCAAGCTCCGCAGGGAGGCCGTGGGTATCCCACCCAAAGACACGGTTGACCCGACGGCCTTTCATAGTCTGGTAACGCGGGATCACATCTTTTGCATATCCGGTAAGAAGATGGCCATAGTGAGGCAGCCCATTGGCGAAGGGGGGGCCGTCAAAAAAGACGAATTCATTAGAAGAGTTATCCCCGGAAGGGCGCTGCTCTACTGATTTTCTGAAAGTGCCGTCAGCATCCCAGTAACGCAGTACTGCTTCCTCCATTTTGGGGAAACTCGGGCTGGGTGTGACCGGCTGTACACTGCCATCTGTACTGCCGGCAGAAGCTTTCGGATACACATGCCTGACGCTGTTCTGCTCACTCATAAAAAGGCTCCTCGTAATACTGCTGTGTTATACGAGGACGATATGCAGGCTGTGGTTTTCACATGCGCGATACCGCGGTACCACCTCGTTTGACAGGACCTGGAGCTGCCCGCTTCGGGCCTGTCCACTTGTGGCGGGCTATATCGGGCCTCTCCCGTCGGGTCTAATGGGGGCGGGCATATGCCTGTCCCGTTCTTCCGAAAGCTCCCCGCTGATAACGGATCGATGCTGACGCTATTACTATAGCATCAGCTGTAACACATACTTCCCGATATTTATTCCTGCATAAAAGAGCCCCGGTATCCCGGGGAGAGGGAGCATATGACCATTGATACCTCTGTCTGCCGCACGCCTTCCCTGTCTCGAACTGCGAGACAGCCGGAACACGCACGCACATTTTATACACACCTTTTGCATATAGTGAACAACCACAAACACCCTGCCGCTTCGCTTAAGGAGAGCATATGGACCGCACACATGAAAAGAAACTGCGCCTGGTTGACTACCTTGTAGTAGCATCTATGCTGTTTGGCCTGTTTTTCGGTGCAGGGAACCTGATCTTCCCGCTGCATCTGGGGCAGCTTGCAGGCAAAAACTGGGCTATTGCAGGAGCGGGATTCCTGATCACCGGTGTAGTCCTGCCTCTGCTGTCAGTACTGGCGATAGCCGTTACCCGCTCTAAAGGCGTATACGATATCGGCAGGCCTCTGGGCCCTGCTTTTGCAATCGTTTTCATGGTGCTTATCCACGCAACTATAGGGCCCTTCTTCGGGACACCCCGTACAGCAACAGTCTCTTTCACCGTAGGTATCGAACCCTTTATACCGTCGTCATACCGGACTGCTGCTCTGCTTATTTTTTCTGCGCTCTTCTTTATCTTCGCCTTCCTCCTGAGTTATAAGGAGAACAGCATATTATCGAATATCGGAAAAGTGCTGAACCCGCTGTTCCTTATCCTCCTTTTCATAGTCTTCTTTATGGCATTCATCAGCCCGCTGGGGAACTCTTTCGGCAAATCGCCGCAGGATGCGCATTATATTTCCGGTGCCTTTACGAACGGCCTGCTTGAAGGGTACAATACGATGGATGTGCTTGCCGGGCTCGCGTTCGGCGTAACCGTCGTGACCACGATACGGCTGATGGGTGTGCGGCACGAAAAGAATGTTGCTTCTGTTACAGCCAAATCAGGCACTATCGCCATGTTTGCCGTTGCTGTGATCTACATACTCCTCATAGCAATGGGGGCTATGTCGCTTGGGCGTTTCACGATGTCGTCCAATGGGGGCATCGTATTCTCACAGATCGTCCAGGCGTATGCAGGCAAAGCAGGGCAGGCATTGCTGGCCGCGCTTATCGTAGTAACATGCCTGACTACAGCGGTAGGGCTCGTTGCCGCTTTTGCCCAGGATTTCCATAACCACTTCCCCAAGGTCAGCTACCATACATGGCTTGCGCTGTGCTGCATCCTGTCATTCATCATCGCCAACTTTGGCCTGGATACTATTATCGCATGGTCAACGCCTGTGCTTATGCTGCTGTACCCCTTCGCCATGGTGCTTATATTGCTTTCAGTCTGCTCACCGCTTTTCAAGCGCGACAGGGCGGTTTACGGCTGGGTCATCGGGTTTACTGCAATCCCGGCCCTCATGGATATGGTCGTTTCTTTCCCGGACACTGTCAGCAAAAGCAGCTTTGCCCTGTTTATTGCGCGGGTACGGGACTTGCTCCCGCTGGCGGATTACGGCCTGTCGTGGCTTCTTCCGGCAGTCGCCGGCGCTGTTATAGGGCTGGCAGTCCATCTGTACAAGCTGAAGGCAAAGCCTGAGGCTTTCAAAGAATATGACAGCTTCATTGAGGAAAGCAATCAAACATGGCCGGGAAACCTGGCCGCTGACGGGAGCCAGCCCGCCGCCGATCTCGATAGTGATACCGGCGGCAGCACAGCGGAGCAGATAGCTGCTTAGCCCGCCGTATCCGCTGCTACCTTCCAATAGTGCCTCCCGCCTCTGGAACATTCAGCTATGCCGAAATCAACGGCATAGCTTCTGAACTGCGCTGTATCGGCTACGGGCATTGCCGGTCCGGAATCGAGTCCGCCTCCTGTAGGGCAGCTGCCTGCATTACCTGCTAACGCAGCATTTCATATGCTTTTTTGACTTTCTTGACATACTCGAACCGTGCAGCAGTGATAATAAGTATCACGCCCGCAAGCGCAAGCCAGACCCACCAGTAATTCCGGCTGAATGCCGCAATATAGCCCCATGACACGGTGAGCACATGGATAACAAGGCACGTCGCACCTACAGACAGAGGAGCCTGCCACTTCTTCACAGCGCCAACAACAACAAGCGCTACACATATAAGCAGGACGCACACAGATCTGGTAATAGAAGTACTCTGGAAAAAGGCTATCAGTATGGAAGGGACTACTGCCAGCAAACTCGCAAGGCCAAGGGCAGGCCAGCTGCGGACCCGGGTATCCCTGGCCATTTTCACACTGCCGCTGATAAACAGCAGTACGGCTGCAGCTATGACAGGCAGCTCATAGAAAGTAAAAGCAGAATGTATAGTGCTGATATTGGCAATAAAATAGGCCGCGCACAGGATCATCGTCGAGTACAACATGGAACTGGCTATATCGGGTGGCTGCAGGTCCACCAGCCGTGTCCCTGATACAGCAGCAACAATGACGACTGCCGCAAAAACCGCATAAAGGACAATAAGGTTTACACCGCTCCACAGCGATAAGTGGGAAATTATCTCAAGGCTGAGGGTGCACACGAACGTATACAGCAGTGTGCAGTGCTCAGCATTATCCATTATTATCCCTGTCCGTCCCGGATTCCGGGTACGCAGCCACTGGCGGTATGCAGCCTGGCCTGCTTCCTGGGCAGGGCTGGGTGCTGCGTTATACCCGTATGCCGCAGGCATACCGGGCCGGGCAGCCTGCCGGGACAGCTGGCGGAGGATGGAAGCATCAGATGCTTCAAGCCTGTCACCCTTGCGGAGGACACTGAGAAGCACATATGCAATGCCTACCGCACCCGCAAATATGCACATCCCCCAGTCGGCGGAAGGCCTCACACCCTCTGCAGATGCGTACTGGATGGTATTGCACACCATCAGAACAATGACCGTGGACGATACGCTGCTCATGATACGGGAAACGCGGTCGGCTGAACTTACAAGGACAAGGCGCCACAGTGCAGCAGCAGCAATAAAAATAACTGTGTATATGATTTTCACCCATAAAATATTTTCAGACCGAAGCATGCTGATAACCGCCAGGATCGGGACGAGTATCCGGGAAACCTGTACTGATACGTAGTCAAATTTATTCCGCGTGACAAGTCCCAGAGCCCTGGCGGAATCATCGGTAACTGCTGCCCCTTCCCCTGCCGTACCGGATGGCGGTACAGGGCTGCCGGCAGCTGCCCGCTGCCGTGCTATCCTGATCTGCCGGTATGCGTTGTACCCGTTGATCGCTCTGGCTCCCAGAGCGATCCACAGGAATGCCGCGACCATGATGACGATATTCAGGAACGCACCGGAACCGGGTAACGCCATCAGATTGAGGATCAGGGAGGTAACTGCAAACAGGAATATATGCGTCAGTTTCACGAACCAGAGCGAAATAAACGCCACAGCAGCAAATACGGCTGCTGTTATAGCAAGGCTCCAGCCGCCTGAATCGACAGCATATGATGGCCCGAAACCGCGGGACTGCGGGAAGAAGAACAACGTGAATACGCTGGGAAGGGAAACGAGCACTTCATAGGTTATGCTACAGAACATCAGCACGGTGACCGCGGAATGGATAAGCCGATAATCGCTTCTGGATTTGAAGCCGTAGCGGTGTGCAACCATAAAGGCTATCGACGGCACAGATGCACAGGCCTGCAGCACAAGCAGGGCTATTTCCATCCTGACGTCGAACCCGGTTGGAAGGAATATAAGGCCGGCAGTGATAACGCCCATCATGCATATAGTAATGCTTGATATGTCGTTTCTGGATATCCTGGCTAGTATCTCAAACAGCCCCAATACTGCGGCAGCTGCAACAAGATAAAGCCCAAAATAATTCTTCAGCAGTGCCGGTGAAGGTATAACGCCCGCAGCGTTCATAAAGAATGCATCAATCACCAGGATGGCGGCCCCAAGGTATCCAAGCCCTTCGGATGTCACCTTGGCCCTGCGTGAGAGTGCCACCGAGCACAGCAGGGAAACGATGCCAAGCGACCCGATGGCAGCAGCCCTCATACCGTTATCCATCTGAGCGTATGCAAAGCCCGCAAAGACAATGGCAGCAAGTGCGACAAGGCCTATGCCAAGCGACAGCAGAAGTATCTGGATCCTGCGCTGAGGGCTGGCAGCTTCTTTCTGCGGCCGCATCTGCCCAAAGCGCCCATCCGGTACGGATACAGCGGCGAGCTGCGCAGGGAGGGTTTGGACAGGCATACCCTGCACAGGCGTGCCGCCCTGGACAGGCTGCCCATAAGGCACCGGACCGGAGGCAGCCTGTGAAGGGGCAGGGGCTTCCTGATCATTCCCATTCCGCACAGGCCGCACAGGTCCAGCTTCATGGACAGAGGCAGCCTGTCCGTGGATATCCAATGATAAAGGTACAGCAGCATGTGAAGCCTGAGAAGCAATATCTGTACCTGCGCCATCTGCACCTGCAACATCCGTATCTGCCTCCCGAGGCACAGATGATGCCGCGCCCTTCCCGGCCGGCGCAGCCTCAGAAAACTGCCTGTACGGCTGTTCGCCATATACAGGAACCGCGACAGCTGCTGCACTGCTTCCACGTATCTGTTCCATAAGCGCTGCCCGCTGGTCGAACAGCGCAGCAGCCTCTTCGGAAAGCCTTAATACTTCTGCTGCACGGGGATCTGCCAGATCAAGGCCTGAAGGTGTCCGCCACATATCGGATATAGGGGTAAAGGTATCAGGGTAAAGCCCGCGGGAACGGAGCTGCTCCGCGGACTGCGGCCAGGCATACGCTGCCGGGATGCCACGGAAACCGTACACCGATTGCCGGATCGCTTCCATCACAGCCACACGCTTCTCCATCGTATCGGCAATGCGCAGCCCCAGCTCAAAGACGCTGGCCATCCGAGGGTCGCCCAGATCCATGCCTGTCGGGGTATACCCCGTTCCGTCAACCGGCGTGAAGGAATCCGGGTTAAGGCTGCTGTCCCTTAAATCTGCTATTGATCTCGGCCAGGCATATGGGGGAACCATGCTTATCATATCGACTCTCCTGTTCTATCAGTTCTGTCTGTTTTCCTACTATACTCATGACAAATATGAATGTACAAACTGCTGCGCATGCTGTGGATAAATGCCGTCCGGCGGCAGACAGGCTGTTACCCGCTGATCTGCCGGGGATTCCTGCCTCCCCCCATCTCCCTTATCCTCAAGTTCGGCAAACTTGGCCTGCATCGTAGGGTTATCCTTGATAAGCTTCTTCACTTCGACATCATCCAGTTTATTGTTTGCCAGGCGCAGCTGGTTCTCGCTGGTCGTCAGGGCGCTCTTGACAGCCTCCATGCGTTTGATAGCATTATCTATCTGCTTTATCGCTTCGTCATAGTTGCGTTTATACGACCGGTAATTTTTGCCGAAAGCGTCTTTGAAGTTATCGAGCTCTTCTTCAAAATTAGTGATATCAATATTCTGGTTCTTTGCCTCTTCCAGCTGCCGCTTAAGGCCTGCCGAGCTGTACGCAGCATCCCTCAGGAGCCCTATGGCCGTTATGAAGAACTGGGGGCGCACGGCATACATTTTGCTATATGACGGTTTCATATAGCTCACATCAACTATGCCGGCATTATAGAATTCGTTGTCAGCTTCCAGCATAGTTACCAGTACAGCATACTCACATCCCTTCTCGCGCCTGTCCTTATCAAGCTCCTTGAAGAAATCGGAATTTTTATGCTTCTGGGATTTTGCCGTTGCATCCATCTCATTTTTCATCTCGAACATGATGGACAGCACTTCATTGCCGTCAGCATCTTTCTCACGGTAGATAAAGTCGCCTTTCGACCCTGTTGAAGAAACAGTATTGTCCTTCTCAAAATAGACATCCTTGAAAGCAGCACCCCGCAGTTTATTGAATTCGTTATAGCAGTACTGCTCCAGGTCTTCGCCAATAGCCTTCGTAGACTGGGATGCCTTGAAATCCTTATAGAATTCCACCTGCTCCTGCGCCGCTTTGAGCTGCGCTTCATACTGGGACCTCTGCTCTGTCAAAGCTGAATGCTGTTTTGCCAGTTCGGCCTCCTGCTTCTGCTTTTCCACCTGCAGGTCTGACTGGGCCTGGGAAAGCTGTTTTTCCAACTGCGATTTCGTTTCAGAGAACTGCCGTTCTGATTTGGCTGATTCTTCAGTCAGCTTCTGCCTCAGCTGCAGCAGCTCTCTGTCTTTTTCGCTGTCTTTTTCAAGGGATATCTTTTCAAGCTGCGACTTGAGCGATTCGATCTCCCGGTCTTTCTCGCTGCGGGCTTCAGCCAGCGCTGCATCTTTTACAGACTCTGCCTTGTCCAGGCTGGCCTGCAGCGCCATAACCTTTTTATCCAGCTCCGACTGCAGCGCAGACAGCTGCCTGTCACGCTCCGAATCCTTCTCAATAGAAAGCTTATCAAGCTGCGACTTCAATGATTCGATCTGCTTATCTTTTTCATTCCGTACCTCTGATAAAGCTGCATCCCGTTCAGATTCCGATTTATCTAACCTGGCCTGGAGCCCCGACAGTTCCCTGTCGCGCTCTGAGATCTGCTTATCAAAATCGGACTGTTTCGTGTGGAGCTTTTTCTCCAGGTCCAGCCTGTGCTCAGTTTCCAGCCTGCCGATTTCCCGCTGGAGGCTTGCGCTGAGCTCCCTGTCGAATTCTTTGCCGCGTATCTGCGCAAGAAGCTTCTGGTATTCATCCTCATTGACAGTAAATGCATGCCCGCAGTGGGGGCACGTGATCTCATGCATACTATCCGCCGCAGCATCCTTAGTGCGGTTAGAGCCTTTTCCCTTTGTAATCGCTGCCATGGCTTTTATTCTACTCGGGAAGCCGTAAGTCCTGCCGGAGGGTGCAGCAAAACCCGCTGAAGGGCGCGGGTGCCGGCGGGAACAGCTTCTGCCTGCAGTACGGCAACTGTCCATAGCACAGCAAAACGCCCGCAAAGCGTTGCACACAAAGCGGGCGTCCTGACAGAAGAAGGATATAGCCGGCACTAGGCCTCAGCCAGCGCCTCCACAGGCGGCGTTGATACTGCCCTGCGGGCCGGAAGTACACTCGCAAGGAGTGCTGCAGCAGCTGATATCACAAGGACAAGGGCATCCATACCCCAGCTGACGGGATACTCCATCCTCCCTATGTCGCTGAATACCATATAGGATCCCAGCCATCCGAAAAGCGTCCCCAGGACGATGCCGAGGAGCTCTCCGACCAGCGCCAGCAGAAGCGCCTCAAAGGCAAGGGATGCCCGCAGCTGCCCGCGGGTCATGCCGATTGCCCTCAGCGTCGCTGATTCCCGAGTACGTTCAATAACCGACAGGCTCAGGGTATTTGCCACGCCAATCAGTGCAATAAGCACAGCAACTGCCAGCAGCCCGACAAGAAGGAGCATCAGCTGGTCAATGCGCCTCTCCCAGTCCTGCCGTTTGGCAGCATTCCCCATAACATTGACCATACCGGTACCGCTCAGGATATCCTTAACGCTGCTGATAGTTTCTGAAGCATCACCGTGAGCAGTATCAAGGGAAGCAAGGACCATGTATCCGCCTGCGTCCGCTTTCAGCGCACCACTTGTGAAATAGCTGATATCCACGAAACCGACCGCTGCATACATCGGATTGATCCGCTGAAATCGCGTACTGGTTGCCGACAGCGTTACGGTATTCCCCTTTGCAGACGCAGCAGGGCTGTCAGCAGAGCCTTCTGAGCCTCCGTCCGTATCATTTTCCTGGGTAAACTGCACTGTATCAGTTTTCCACCCTTTATCCGTCAGGCTGCTGGGCAAGAGCATAGCCTTTTTAGTGACGGCATTGTCGGGAAGGTTTGCACGCATAACAGATTTCAGCTCCTGCGTGCCGTTGACCCCGATAAGCTGGATATATGCCTTATGTCCGGCACTGTCACGTACCGTACCGGTAGCTGTAGGCGCAAGGACTGCTTTCTTCACACCTTTGACGGATGCGATCTTTTTTGCTGTCCCTTTATCGATCCCATTGCCGGAAACCGTCATATCAATGCTGTACCTGTCATCGAGGCTGTTGCCCAGCGTAGCCTTGGCGCTTGCCGCACCGGTGGAGATAGTCGCCACGAGCGTGACCCCTATAAGGAGGGCTGTACCTGTAGCCGCAACACGCCTGGGGTTCTTCTGGATATTCCCGTGGGCAACAGTACCTGAGGGGCCCATTAGCGACACCAGGTATCCCGCACCTTTCATCACTGCGGGAAGCCAGAATACTGCAGTAATGATCAGTCCGACAAAAACGAGCATGCAGCCGGCCATAGCGGCAAGGATCATATACTGCGCCGTTTCGCCTCCTGAAACGCTTGAAGAATCGGTCCGCTGCCTTATTGCGGCAGCTATGGCTGATACTGCTATGCCGCCAAGGACCATGAGGATGCCGAATACGGCACGCACTGCGCTGGATTTCTTAGTTTTAACTGTATCTATCGGCCTGAGGGCTTCAAGCGGGGTTACCCGCGTTGCGGAATAGGCTGACCCCAGTGCGGCGAATACTGTTATAACTGCACCAAAAATAACCGGCACCGCTGCAGCTGTCCAACTGAAAATGAAGCGGACCGGGCTTCCTGACGACATCCCCCGCAAAGCCCCGGATGTGCTCAGCCCGCCCATAACAGCGATACTCAGCAGGACACCGCAGCAGGATGCCAGCAGCCCCAGGATAAAGGCTTCTGCAATCACCGACCGGTACAGCTGGCCTCTGCGCGCGCCAACTGTCCGCAATATCGCCAGAGTGCGCCGCCGCTGCGCAACAAGGACCTGGAACGTATTGGCAATAACGAGCGCTGCGACGAACATGGCGAGCACACCAAACACCGGAAGGAACGTAGTGATGATCTTCGATGACACAGAATTATTGTTCAGCGATTCCTTTTCTGCCTGGGCACGGGATTTTATGCTGACATATTTAGGCAGGAGCCTGCTGATTTTTTCAACAGTTTCCTGTTCCCTGTCCGGGCTGATATTGAGAAAAACACCGCTGAACTGCTGCTCATCCAGACTGGTATGCCCGCCCATCTGCATGACGGTATTGGCGGAGAGCAGCGCACAGCCGCCCATCTGGGAGAATAAATGCTCAGGGTCATCTGTAAGGCCCGTCACGGTAACAGTATACCCATCGGCCGTATCTTCCGCTGCAGAAGGGCTGCTTTCCCTGCCGGCAGCACTGCCGGGCTTCAGCGTCACTGTATCGCCGATCTTCACATTCAGGCGCGACGCAAGGTTTGCGGGAAGGGCGGCCTGGTTATTGCCGTCAGGCGCTTTCCCCCGGATAATGTCCAATGGCTGGCGCGCTGTGCCCCATGGGTTCTGCAGGAATACAACTGTACCTGTTTTCCCGTTATGGGATACCGCTGCCGAACCGCCTGCAATGGTGGCAACACCAGTGACCCCTTCCATTTTCCTGATCTCATCCAGATGGATATCTGACATCGTGTATTTAGGGGACTTTGCCGCCTCGGTAGAAGAATAGTCAACAGAATAGTTGCTGTTGCCAAAACCCGCCGTATCATGCCGGACAACGGCATCCTGAAGCGAATTGCCAAAAAGGAATGTACTGGCTATGAACGCCGTCCCAATCATAATGGCGATACCTGCCGGGATAAGCATTTTCATGCTTTTCTTCATCAATTGGAATGTTAGTGACCACATAATAGTTCCTTTTACAGTTTTACAGTTGTTCTTTTACATCTTCTGCAGCCCCGCCCAGCTCCGGACAGGCCATTGCCGCACCGCTTTGCCGGTCAGGCTACTGCGCCAGGCGTGCAGCAGCTGCCTTCTCCTGCTCGCGTACCAGGAGTGCATTCATCATTTCGGCATTCGGATCAGCCACATCGGCGACAATCTGCCCGTCAGCAAAGACTATTGCCCTGTCCGCATAGGATGCAGCCACAGCATCATGGGTCACCATGACGATGGTCTGGCCAAGGTCAGTAACAGACTTGCGCAGGAAACCAAGCACTTCCGCGCTGGATACCGTATCAAGGTTTCCTGTAGGCTCATCAGCAAACACAACTTCCGGCTTCGTAATCAGCGCACGGGCAATAGCCACACGCTGCTGCTGCCCGCCGGAAAGCTCCGAAGGCCTGTGGCCCAGCCGGCCTTCCAGCCCCAAAGTCCTTACCAGCGTAGTGAACCATTCTTTATCAGCCTTCCTGCCTGCAAGCGTCAACGGCATCAGGATATTATTTTCTGCTGTGAACATGGGCAGCAGATTGAAACTCTGGAAAATGAAACCAATCTTGTTGCGGCGCAGAAGGGTAAGCTGCTTATCATTCATTGCCGTGATCTCATTGCCGTTAAGGCAGACCCGGCCGGAAGTCACACTGTCCAGGCCGGCAAGCGTATGAAGCATGGTTGATTTCCCGGAGCCTGAAGGCCCCATGATCACGGTAAACTTGCCGCCCTCAATATCAATAGTGACATCGCGAAGGGCATGGACAGCACTGCTGCCCTCACCGTAATCCTTGACGAGATGCTGTGCGGAAATTGCAGACATCATTTTCTCCTTATCAGTATTCCACTATTTATGAGTATGTATTTTATGAGTATGTACTCTTTAATTTTTAAATTTTAGATATTTTCAGGCTCCCGGCCTGCCGGCGATTAGGTGTACTGTCCGGCCAGATAACGGGGCGCTCACCGGGCCTTCCCCTGCTGTCTTTTACTCCTCCAAAACGCCTGTCCCTGCTGGCATACCGTTCAATCGAACGCCATAACACCTCGCGGCCGCATTCCGGCCACAGTTCCGGGACAAAATCCAGTTCAGCGTAAGCAGCCTCCCACGGAAGGAAATTGCTTGTACGCTGCTCGCCCGAAGTCCTGATCACCAGATCGCAGTCAGGGATATCAGGGTTATACAGATGCTCAGCAACCATCTTCTCTGTGATACGTCCGCCTTTGATTTTCCCCTCAGCTGCAAGACGTGTCAGTTCGGCGGCAGCATCAGCGATCTCCGCGCGCCCTCCGTAATTGATGCAGAATACTACATCAATAACCGTGTTATCTTGTGTACGCTCCATAGCGGCCTCAAGCTCATCGATAACAGATTTCCACAATTTCGGGCGCCTGCCTGACCAGCGGACACGTACCCCCCAGTCATCCATCTGCGCCACCCGGCGATGGATAATATCGCGCGAAAAACCCATAAGGAAGCGGACCTCGGCAGGCGAGCGTTTCCAGTTTTCTGTCGAGAATGTGTACAGGCTCAGATACCGGACACCGGCCTCTATCGCACCGGCAATAGTATCAAATACGACTGGTTCGGCTGCTTTATGGCCTTCAGTACGGGCAAGCCCGCGCTGCTGCGCCCAGCGTCCATTGCCGTCCATGATCACGCCTACGTGGCGCGGTATCCCGGTATGCTCACGGGCAAAATCCGGTATCCGCGAAGGGTTGGAAAACGGCGCATCCGGAATACTCAGCGATGTGTAATCAACATTCCCAAAACTCATATTTATGAATGTATCAGGCGCATGGAGCGGATGGGACGTTCAAGGTAATATTGCGACCATTCCTCCACTATTGACCTCACCTGTGCATCAGGGGGGCTGCCTGCGCCGCAGGTATCATTATCCCGGTTATCACGGCTGTGCCGGACAGAAGACATATTATACACATATCGGCCATGCTCTGCGGGCCCTTCTGCGGACGGCCCTTCCAAAGCCTTCCAGTTACCTGCAGCCAGCGCTTTCAGCTGATCCAGGGCATCGGGCGAAATCTTCCTGGCTTTAGGTATACGGTCCGTCGGGCACATAACACCTCCGGATTCAACCGAAAAATAGCACAGATCCGTCTGCCGGCCGCAGACCACACACGCATCCAGACGCGGTGTCCACCCCGCAAGGCTGAGTGCCCTGAGGACATATGAGGATTCTATGAATTCAGGCTTATGCTTCCGTGCAGCAAGCGATGCAAGAGCACCCGCAAGCAGCCGATACTGCATCGTATGGGAAATACTGGTTTCGCGCAGATCAGAAACTGCCTTGTCGGCAGTCTCAACAATAACATTCGCCGACAGGTAAGTGTCATAATCCGAGATGATCTCAGGGGCATACGCACTGATGACTACTGCCTGCGAAACTGTATCAAGCTCGTGGCGGCCCTGGGCAATAAGCAGGTCATCGCGCATAAACGGTTCAAGCCTTGAGCCGAAACGCGATTTTGTACGTCTGACGCCGCGGGCTACTGCGCGGATCTTGCCGTGGCTGGCTGTAAGGATAGTAACGATGCGGTCTGCCTCGCCGAGCTTGATAGTGCGCAGGATAACACCCTGATCCCTGTATGCAGGCATAAGCACCCCCTTTTTTCAAGCTCGCAGTCTTATCCTTACTGATACCTCACGCTGCACAATATCAAGTATGCCGCAGAATACTTATGTACGCCGGCTTTCCCCTGCCGCATTATGTTATAACACTTCAGGCGGGATATCACCCTTCCTCGCAGGGAAGCAGAATCCTCATCCTGTCTCTGCCTGTCCGGGCTTTTCCCTACGTTCCCTATCCCCGGAACTGTCCGGAGCTGTATTGAGGGAATTCGATACGGAAAGGAAAGGCAGGACCTGCGGAGCGAAAGTACCGGTATCGTTTGCCTGGGCCGATGCCTGGGACGGAGTATTGTCCCCTGTATCAGCTTTTCCGGCATTGCTCCCGTCCCCATTATTTTCTCTGGTACTGTCCTCAGGACGCCCCGCGCCCGAACCATCCGAAAGCGGAAGATCGGTGATCAGCTCCGTTTCTTCGCCCGCACCCGCCTTATGCTGTGTATCGGCACCTCTCTGCGGACTGCCCGAAGGGGCAAAAGATACCGGCATCGCGCCCTCATACGGATGCAGTGTTTCAGGGGCGGCGCCGTCGGAAACAGCTGATCCGTCGGAAACGGCTGGAGCGGGGCTGTCTGCCGAATGACCTGAATCTGTAATGCTGCCGGAAACCTCCGCCTGTCCCTGCGCCTGGTGCGCAGCAAAAACTGATTCTTCCAGAGAAGCGACATCTTCATACTGGGCATTCTGCCCGCGGGCTTCATATGGACGGAGAGCATCCCCGTCAGCTGCACTGCCGCTCAGCGCGTCCTTAACATCAACACCTTCAAAATTGCGGAAAGACACGATACGCGAAACCACCTGGGAAATGCGGTTAACATACATATCAACCTGGCCTTCATCATAGCCTCTATCCCCTTTGCGCTGTGTAAACAGGATCGTAGACACATAACGCGGGGTAAAATCCTCGTCCGAATCAAAATTACTGGAACTGACCGCCTGCGGGTACTCAATGCCAAGCTCATCACAAATGCGCGTGACAGCATTGACCACAAAACTGTCAACCTGTTTACGGTCATAGGACGGTTCTTTGCCGTGCCCATCAGCGAAACGGTACCCATTACCAGCATTCGCACGCGGCATCAGGGTCTGAGCAAGCTGGACTGTTTTCGTCCGCCAGGCAACACGGCCTTCACTGGAAATCTCATATGACGTCTGCTTATCCACAGCCGCCTGTTCAAGGCGCAGAAGAGCCCGGTCTACTGCCTCAATATCATACCCGCCGCGGACCAGGGTAAAAAGGACATTCTGAATATCTTCCTGATTAAGCTGCGGCTGGGCCGCATCATACAGCTGATGCGCCCGATCCAAAAACTCATCAACCTGATCAATGTCATAGCCCCACTTATTCCTGTCGGCTAATGGAAGCCGATTCCCTCTCGCCTGTTCCTCACCAGTCATTCAAGCCTCCCGACCCGATAAACAATAAACAGAGTTACGCATTCTAAATAAGAATATCCGATACTTAGCCTACAAATTTTTCAGGAACCGCACCGGGATTCCTCAATTTATACACGGAACAACCACGAAACCCCGCCGGGAGGCTTGTCGGGGAGCCTGCTGGTTCCATTACCTCTCAATACCTGAGACCTGTCCAGCTGCCTGTCTCGCCGTCATTAACTACCGGCCAGCCGTCTGCCCTGCCTATCACATCGTCACCGTCTCATCTTTTTCGCTCTTTGCGTCTTCTTACTCGCCTCCAATCTACCGCACTCGTTAGTGCTAATTCACCCGCTGGCGTTGCTGCCCCTGCTGCCACCTTTTTCCCTACCCGACCGCTTCGCCCAACTGCCGGTACCGTCACTGTTATTTTCCTTCCGTCTGTTATCACCACCGTCACACTTGTCACATACGTCTCATCATCACATCCGTCTTTTATATCTTCTATATCTCCGCCCTCCTCACCCATCTCTCCCGTCACCTTCATCTGCTCCACCGCCCCCCCCCCATGCCATCCTTCCCCTCTCTCTCCAATCCGCCTCTCCCGTTTCTTCTGTTTCCTTATATTCCATTCGTCTCCTCAACCTGCACAAAGCGTGTCGCATATGGACATCGTCTGTGTGGTGCGATAGACTTTCCTGAGTCGGGCGATTAGCTCAGCTGGCTAGAGCGCCACCTTTACACGGTGGATGTCGGGGGTTCGAGTCCCTCATCGCCCACGTTCTTCTTTATTTTTTATCTTCTTCTTTTGCCCCGTTTTTATCCCCCCTATTCTTTAATTCTTTATTCCCTCTTCAATCCCTGATTTTTCTGCGCTTCTACCCAAATATGGAAAACAACTTATTTATTAAACCCTCACTCACCCCCTCCTTCTCCCTTCATCCCGCTCACCCTGCTCGCCCCTCCTCATCCCGCTCACCCAACTCGAAGAAACAAATACCGCTTCCTGTGAACAACGCCAAATACCATTTCATATCGTTGAAATGGGAATGAACAAAAAATAATCCATATCAAATCAGGCTATTTCTATTTTAGGAAACAATCTCTTATTCGACATCCACCAAGAGTTCCTTTGGTTTCTTATGCAAGAGCCATTGAGAAGAAAGGATGGACACAAGAATCAAGAGAAGCCCACCGACCAAAACAATCACCAACAATTGGCTCGGTTGGATGTCCATATGGATATCTGTCAGAGTCTTACTGAAGCTTTCTGCCTCAGCTCCTCCACCAAGGTTGGCTGCAGAGGATTCTTGAGCCATTTGTTTGGCAATGCCACTGGTTACGTTTTTGAGCACCGTATCTCCTACTGCTTTGGCAAGAAGTCCTGCGACTCCATAGGAGAGGAGGAAGGCTGGAATGGAGATCATGACCAATTCTGCCACGAATTGCCCCGCAATCTGTACCTTAGAAAGTCCAAGAGCCAGTAAGATTCCAACTTCTCTGCGACGGGCATTGAGCCACAAGACAAGGAGCAGGGTGAGAAGCAAGCTGGCAAAGATGAGGCTACCGATAAACAAGTAGTCCGCCACTTGGAACATGCTGCTGATGGATTTTTGCAAGGCTGGGTAGTTCGAAGAGCTCTTAACCAAGTCAAAGTAATTCCATGGGATATCCAAGGCTTTGATTTTTTCGATCAATTTATCCAGATCCTGATCCCCTTTTGCAAAGAAGGTCGCATCTTCATAGGTAGCTGTTTGGACGGTATTACCATAGAGTTTAGCAGCTGTATCCAAGTCAGAAATGAGTGTATCTTCATACAATTCTTGGGCGTAAGTTAGAGGAGCTTGGTTCTTCCCTGAGAACAAACCTTTAATGGTCACTTCGACGGTTTCATTGGCCCCTTTTTCATTGTCTGCATCGTAGAGGTTGGACTTGAGACGAACCTTATCGCCCACCTTGAGGCCATTCTTTTTCGCCAAATCTTCGTGCATGAGGATTTGGTTTTTGTCTTTATCGGTCAGATGCTCCCCTTGGACCAGCTTGTAGGCCCCAGAGACAAACTTATCTTCTTTTGAAGAGTCATTGACCCCTGTCACCATCAAGGTGTTCTTAAAGTGCTTGGCACGCTCTGGAGATTGATTTTGCAGGGTTTCTTCGGTTTCAATAATCTCGTGGTCTAGGATATCCGCTATGGCATTGATCCGCTTGATGGAGGAGGTGATCCCCTCTACCTGGCTGATTTTTTCAATATCCTCTCCTCTGAGATTCCCAGCTCCCCGAGGGGTTCCCGGATTGGTCCGTCGATTGATCTGCATCGAGAAGCTATTGGTGATGGAGCCCAGGCTATCTGATGAAGCTTTTTGGGTCGCTCCCTTCATAGAGAGTCCGATCAAGCTCAAGGTCCCCATGAGGAGAATGATGGCAAAGAGCAAGAGAGACTTGGGCCATTTACGTGTGATATAAGCAAAAGCATTTCGCAACATAGCATTCCCTCCTTACTTGCTCTTCTCAACGAGGCTACGGCGACTCAATTCCAAGACCACATCGGAGGCCTCTGCCACTTCCTTACTGTGGGTGACGACGATGACACATTTTTGGCGTTCCTTGGCCAACTTCTTCAAAATCGCAATGATGTCACCTGCTGTCTGTTCGTCTAGGTTTCCCGTCGGCTCATCAGCCAAGATGACAGGTGCTTCTGAAACGAGCGCACGCGCAATGGCCACCCGTTGTTGCTGCCCTCCAGATAGTTGAAGGACATTGCGCTTAATTTGCGTTTCATCCAATCCCAATTCCAAGAGGATGTCTTTCCCAGTTTGTTTGTTGACAAGGCGGACATTTTCAAGTGGTGTCAAATAATCAATCAGATTGTAATTCTGAAAAACCAGGGAAACATGGTGCTTGCGGTGGTAGCTAGACCCTTTGGTCTGGATGTCCTCCCCATCAAAGAGAACCTGCCCCTTCTTGGGATTGTCAAGACCAGCTAGGAGGGAGAGGAGGGTTGATTTCCCCGTTCCTGACTGGCCAATAATACTGTAAAATGTCCCATTTTCGAACTGATAGTTCACATTTGAGAGGATATCTTCACTATAGCTTTGGTAACTATAGGCTACATTTTTGAGTTCTAACATATGTGTCATTTCTCCTTAACTCGTTTTTGTTAATATTTCTTTTGGTGTCTTGCGCCAGATCAAGCTGGTAGTTGCACCGAGCGACAGAAGGATCAAGCCCAAGAGGCTAGCATAGGCGATCCCTAAGGAAAGTCCTTGAGGGATCTGATGGAGCAAGTCTAGGGTCTGCTGTTGACCCGTCTCTCCGACAAATTGTTCTAAGAAACGATAGCTGACCATCCGCCCGATGAGAAAGGCCGGAATCACTGCTAGTAAGGATACCAGCACCACTTCCAAGAGGAACTGTCCAAAGATCCGTCCCTTGCTCTTCCCAATGGATAAGAGCACCCCGATTTCATGGATCCGCTCCCGTGTCCAGAGACTCAGTAAGAGCGATAGCGCCCCTGCTCCCGTCACTAGGAGGACAATCATCATGATCTGTACCAAGCCTTCTAGGGTCTGAGAGGATTCCTTCATCTGATCAAAGGCCTTGCGATCTTCGACCAAGCGTAAGGACTGCCAATCCAGATCCAAGCTTTTGACTTGCTTCAAGAGAGCATCAATTTTATCAGGATCTTTGACGCCAAAGGTGACCTGGGTCACTTCTTGCTGACTGAGACCTAAGAGCTTAGTCGCATCCTCATAAGGGAGGTAGACTTGGTTTTCACTCAAATCAGAGGTCATTCCTGTGAATTTTTCCTGTTTCTTACCCGAAAAGATCCCAACGATTTCAAAGGTTTTCTCTTTGGCAGGAGTCTCTCCTATCTGAAAACTAGATAAGGTCAACTGATCTCCGACCTTAAGCTTGTTCTTCTTAGCCAACTCTTCGTGGATCAAGATCTGCCCACTCGCCTTATCGGGTAAGTGCTTGCCTTGCACCAGTTGGAAACTACCACTTCGGAAATCCAGGTGCTGGTCTGTCTTCTGGGTAAAGACAGCGCCTAGAGCTTGCTTGGCTTCCTGTCCTAAATCGTCTCGCTCTACCGACTGCTGTCCCGTCACCGCTTCTTTACCAAGAATGCGAACGGGACTTTCATATTGAGGAACCATGGATCCTACCCCAGCCAACTGCTGCACTTTTTCAGCCTCCTTCAGAGCAAAGGGCGTCTCCCCTTGTTTACTGGTCAGGGCAAAACTGGTCCCCGCCGACTGTTTGATATGGTCCTCCAGTTTTCCTCCCACTTGCATCAGTGAAAAACAGAAATACAAGCAAGAGAGGATCAAGAGGAGAATCAGAAAGAGAACCAGGTTCCTCGTTCTTTTTCGAGAAATATAGGCGATTGCCTGTTGTAAGAGCATGAACTCACCCTCCATTTCAAAGCCCACAGTGATGCAATGTGGACGTTTTCATCATTTGTTATAGTTATTATAGAAAAGAAATGCCTGATTTGTCATTTTAAGTGAGACATTTCTCGTATGTGTTGGGTCATGACTTGGATGGGTGTTTTATAGTTTAGACTTTTGCGGGGAATGTTGTTACGGAAGCGTGTGACACGGTTTAACTGTTCTTGGCTTATCGTGGTGAAGTCCATTCCTTTAGACAGTCCGTCTCTGCGTAGTAGCCCGTTACTATTCTCGTTTAAGCCTCGTTGCCCCGGACACCCGGGGTCAGCAAAGAAAATATCAATATCATGCGTATTCGCCGTGGTTTTCCAGTTCGCGAATTCTTTACCACAATCAAACGTGATAGATTTTACGAAATTTTTTGGCAGACTCAATAGCCACGCGTCAAGCGTGTCTTCGATATCTTTGGCAGTACACCCATTAGTATGGAGCGCGATGATAGCTTTCGTTTGTCTTTCCGCGAGAGTGAGCACACAGCTGTGATGGTTTGCTCCAACAATAGTGTCTCCTTCAAAATGACCAAACTCGGTATCAAATCGAGGATACGCGTGTGCTTGATCAATAAGAGTACGACGAAATGTGTAGCGTCCGCCTCTTTTGTCTTTAACCCCGTTTTTATGACGCTTGCCTTTCCATGGCAGACTCTGCTTGGGGAAGACGCCTTTGTGGGCTAAACGATACAGGGTACGTGACGAGCAAGGCAACATACGCGGGAATAGGCCACTGATAACATCGAAACTTAATCCCTGATGAAGAAAACAGGTAATCAGGTGCACATACTGGGCGCGTAACCGTACACGTTTCCTGCCGCAATGATATCGATGTTTCTTATACTCGTGGTAATACTCGAGTGCAGTCATTCCACGGTCGAAAGCGTGGATAACACGGTAAATAGTTTGCCTACCCCGGCGCATTCTCTGAGCGATCCGGCTAACGGGAACACGCATACTCCAATACGTTTCTACCATAACGAGTTCATGTAAGGTAAGATGATGATACGCCATGTGTGTCACGGAATCCTTTTGAATCAAAAATCGCATTTTATTCGACCCTAACACACATGGTCTTTGTCTCACCTAAAATGACAAATCAGGAAGTTAAAAAAGGTTAGAAGACTAACAGATCAAAGAACTAAAACCAAATAGCTGAGGGGCCAAAGAATCAAAAAAACGAAGTACAGGGACGGAACACGAAGGTACCTATTGGCCACCGGCTAAGATGCCTACCGCCCTCGGCCAAATGCCCGAAGCTGGATACCGTTCCAGTCAGGGCTCAGCGTGACTGGTGTCCCCGCATTCATCCCGGCAGTCTTGGCTGCATTCTGGACTGTATTAGCGCTGGTAGCACCCTCACGTCCCGGCTTAGGTGTGATGATCCAAAACAGCCCGTCACCAGCAATCAGCCCGCCCGCATCCATGATCGTATCGGAGAGCTCGTCCTCTTCATCACCGTCGCGCCACCACACGATGACGCCGTCAACGGCTGAATCATACTCCTCATCAACGAGGTCTTCCCCTGTCAGAGCCTCAATAGAATCACGGATATGGCCGTCAACATCATCATCCCACAGCCATTCCTGGACAATATCCCCCGGCTGGAATCCTAATTCACTTGCAGCGTTATCGGTGTTAGTTGTATTGGACACAGGCTCAGCATATCAGAAATAATGGAAAATGGCCTGAGGACAGGCATATATCCCTTCCCACGCACAGACACATTCTTTCTTTTATTCCGCTCTATACCGCTTCTCTCTTTTTCTCAGGAAAGGCAAAGCCTGATTCTGGGCGGAATCCTGAGCCTGATCCATCTGCTCGCTGGATTCTTTCCGATACTCTTCCGCTCCTTCTGTCACTTTGCCGCCTGGCACGTCTCAAGTGAGCCGCCTTTGCCTGACCCAATAGCCACAAGCGCTTTATATGCTTCGTCGAGGTTTGAGACCGCGACCACTCTCAGCCCTTGGGGGACATTGCCAACAACCTGCCGGCAATTGCTTTTGGGGGCTATAAACCATGCAGCACCATCGCGCAAGGCGCCGACCATTTTCAGCTGTATCCCGCCAATAGCGCCTATCGTGCCGTCCTTTTCCATAGTCCCCGTACCGGCAATGACCTTGCCGCCAGTCTCATCTTCGGGGGTCAGCTTCGAAATGGCGCCGAGCGTATACATCATACCGGCTGAAGGGCCGCCAATATTATCAACATTCATTGTGACTTTCAGGCCTGAAACGTCCACACCTCTTTTTCTCAGGAAAGATAGGGCCTGATTCTGGGCGGAATCCTGAGCCTGATCCATCTGCTCGCTGGATTCTTTCTGATACTCTTCCGGCGTCTGATTGGCAGGATACTCTACTTCCTGCGGGACAACGATAGTATGCCTGGAGAACCACGCCCACAAGACCTGCGCATTCGTTGCCGGATATCCCGGGACACCTGTAGCGCTGACCGTTGTCAGCAGGAGCTTCCCTTTACTCCGGTAGGTTTTGCCGCCTGATATGGAAATCATATCTTTCGCATTTTTAGCCTCGGATACTTTCCCAAGGACATTTGCTGTCGGTCCCGGGAATTCGATGGTGTAAGCAGAACAGGGCAGGAACAGTAGAGCCATACAGGCCAACGCTGTAGCCATGCCGATATAGTAACGCCATCGGGGAGCAAAATAGCGAGGCGCGTGCGGAACGGCAGGATGGGCCTGCGGTGCCCGGGATCTGTCTGTTTCTGTTTGATCTGTCATATCCCCCATAGTATATCCGGATATCCCGAAAGCTGAAACAGCTATATCAGCTGGATTGTTCAGATTATTCTCAGGAATAAAAAATATTCTTAAAAGTTGATACACTTAGACTCAAGATTTAGGATAATAGGGTAAAGCGGCGGTCTGATACACAGATGCCCAAATGGTACAGGTACCGGTATTATCTGTCTGGTCTGTCCGGCAGGCAGCTTTACAGATATTGCGGACGCCCAAAGACCCTGATCCTACGGAGATAACGGCGACGGAATAACACTAGCTAAGGAACGGATGTCATGTCAGAAGATGAACTGCACCAATGGATGATCGACTCCTTCGGCCCCTATCAGGGCGAGATGGCGTGGCAGCAGCTTTCTCAGCTGCCCCCTGAAATCCGCGAGCAGATCATCAATACCCCTGGAGGCCTGCCCGATCCCAAAGAGGTCCATTCCCTCATGGATGCATTCAATACGAGCGGCCTGGGATCCACGCAGGATATAAACCAGCTGCTCAGCAGCGGCCCGATCAACATTAAACTGGCGACATCTATTGCGCACAATACTGCCCGGGAAAACGAGAAAGTCCATGTGATCAGCGCAGTCTCCGGCCAGCAGGTAAGGTCTGCGGCGTCGGAAGCAAACCTGTGGCTGGATTCTGTCACGGACTTTGACCCGCCTGAGGGCACCCTGGATGTCCTCACATGCGATGAATGGGTAGGCAAAGCCATGCCTAAATGGACTCATTTTGCCGCCCCCGTCGCCGAATCTATGAATAAGGCTATGGCTGCAGTATTTTCCGAACGGCTGGGCGGCGAGATAGACGGGCAGATTGCAGGGGTTTTCGCCGGGCCGGTCCCTATGCCGCTTCCTGATGACCTCAAAGATCCGGGCAAGCTGATTACTATTTTAGGCAATACATCATATGCAATGCAGATAGGGCAGGCAGGCGGACGGCTGGCGCGCAATATCCGCGGAGGCTTCGACCAGGGGATCGCGCTCCTCGATAATCCTGCCGGGACCCTCATTCCTGAAAATATTGAGAGATACGCTGACGAACTTAAGCTCAGCTATAACGAGGTCCTGGCCTACCTTGCGCTTGTTGAAGAAGCCCATGCCCGCCTGTTCGCCAACGTCCCATGGCTGATGCCGCAGTTCGATGCACTGATCGACAAGTATGCACGCGGTATCACCATTGATCTGGATGCTATGGAAGAGCAGCTGCGTGAGGTACAGGAGGTCAACCCTGATTCTATTGCAGGCGCAGTGGATCTGAGCAAAGTTGGCATGAGCGATACTCCCGAACAGCGTGAGGCACTGCATAGCCTTGAGAATCTCCTTGCCTTTGTTGAAGGGTGGGTGGATTGCATCGTCTGGCGCGCAGGAATGGCACATATCCCCCATATTGACCAGCTGCGCGAAATGCAGCGCCGCGAACGTGCCACCGGAGGCCCGTCCCAGGAAACATTTGAGACGCTGCTGGGGCTTGAGCTGCGGCCTAAAAAGATGCGCGAGGCCGCAGAGCTCTGGGAAACCATCACGCTGGCAGAAGGAGCATCGGGAAGAGACAGGCACTGGTCGCATCCGGATATGCTGCCGACGATGCCTGACGACGCCCTTGCGGCTTTATCTGAGAAGTCATCAGCCGATTCAAAGAAATTCAATGATGACCTTATGGAACTTTTGGACAGCAGCCCTTCTGATACGCCGGATACCTCGAACATATCGGATGCACAGGATAATACTGCCGGCACCGCAGGTGATGCTGATACAGGTTCCGGCAGAGACGCTGGCCGCCCTTCCCCGGATAGCACCTCTGCAGCGTCTGAGCCTGATAGTCCCGGTTCGCCGAATACATCCAGCCCGGCACGGGACAGCCAGGATCCCCCTGCTTCTCAGGATGGGACAGCTCTGCCGGATAAAGAAGGGGATAATGGCATCCCATACGCGGGATACCCGGATGGGGGCCTGGGGAATGAAGGCCCGAAGGATAAGGATCCTGAGGATAAGGGCCTGGAGCAGCTGGGCCTGAACGGGCCGATCGACTGGGATAAGGAGCTTGAACAGCTTCTTGACAGTGAAGGCAGCGGCTCTGAAAAGGATGGGCCTGATGGTTCCAGCAGTTCCGGTGGTTCCGGCGATCTTGACAATTCCGGTGAGCATGACGATCCTAATGGTTCTGATGATCCCAGCGGTTCCGGCAATCCTCACGGATCTGGAACACAGGGTCCCGCCTCCAGTCCTGACAGTACACAGGGATAGAAGGGTAGCCTCCGTATCGCAGCCGGAGCACAGGCCAGAGGGCCCATTCCATACCTGTTCGTGTGCCTGTGCAGGCCGTTCACGTCAGGAACCGGCTAGGCCGTCGCTCAGCGCCGTACCGCGATGCAGCAGCATCATCTTTATGGGCAACCCGTGCATAAGATATCTCCAGCTCATCTTCTGCACGGGTAATGCCCACATAGAGGAGCCGGCGTTCTTCTTCAAGGTTCCCATCTTCCTGGTTTGACGAAAAAGGGATCAGCCCTTCGCTGCATCCCATAATAAACACATGTTTCCACTCAAGCCCTTTAGCAGCATGGATGGTCGACAGGCTCACCTGCCCTACTGTGCCGTCAGAGTTCATAAGGGAGTCATGGGAAGCATTGCTTGTCCATCCGGATTCTGTACGCACACGGTACGCTATCTTTTCCTCTTTAAGGAGGCGCGCAAGCAGGCTTCCCTGGCTGTTGATACGCATAAGCACGGCAATATCTTCTGCCCGCACCCCGCGGCTTATACGGTCCTTGATCCTGCTGACGATCCCGCGGGCTTCATCGAGGTCGTCCCCATACACGCGCCGGAAAACACGCTTTCCTGTTTCCCGCGCAGAAACCAGCTGCAGGTAAGTATCGCGCATTGGAGAATGTTTAAGTATCTTATTGGCCTCTTTTACAATATTCTGAGTAGACCTGTAGTCTGTAGCAAGTTCGATGTCAGCGGCCAGGCTGCCGTATTCCCGGGCAAAATCCGTAAGATAGTAACTGGTTGCGCCGGCAAACGAATAGATCGTCTGTGCCGGATCCCCCACCACACAGATATTACGGTTATCACCAAGCCACAGCTCCGTCAGCCGATGCTGCAGGGGCGAAACGTCCTGGTACTCATCGACTGTCAGCCACCCGATACCGCCGCGTACTGTGCGCGCCTGCTCAGCATCTTCATCGAGGATATGGCACAGCATGAGCAGGATATCGTTAAAATCGATCTCATTGCGGAAAGCCTTTTCCTCTTCGTAGTACTCCATAACCCGTTTCATAACAGGCGGATCCATCCCCAGCGGCGGAGTCCGGCCTGATGCCTGGCATGCCGATCCGTAATCAGACGGCGCAACCATGCTTACCTTTGCCCAGTCTATTTCCGCCTGAGCGTCGCTGACCTCTATATCCTGGTAAGCATCAGTGCCGGTGGCGCGGGCAAGCGCCCTGAACACAAGGTTCTTGGTATTCTCACAGACCTGCGGGAAGGGGGAATCGCTCAGGCTGTGCCACACACTTCGCAGCTGCTGCAAAGCAGCCGAATGGAAAGTAGCAGCATGCACCCCCTGCACCCCAAGCTGTGCCAGCCTTCCCTGCATTTCCTGGGCAGCTTTCGTGGAAAACGTAACAGCAAGCACTTTCTTGGGATCCCACTGCATGCTTCCCCGGCTGCTTTCGCATGCATACGCTATGCGGCGCATGATCGTGCGCGTTTTCCCCGCCCCGGCACCGGCTATGATACGCACCGGCCCGTCGGACGCAAGCGCAGCAGACCTCTGCATCTCGTCAAGGCCAGCCAGGATATCGTTCTTCACAGTTCCATTGTGACAGACACAAGGACGTAATAAAATAGGGTATGTTATCCACAATGATCCACATTCAGGTAACTTCATCCGAGTATCCCCCATGTATTAAGGTTAAAGTGTGAGCCAACGTTCCAGCTTCGAAATTGCAGCACTTGCATCCGCTGCTATGCCCACATTGACTGTGGCAACAACACGCCGCTCAGAACAATTCGTTTTAAGCGGTGATAAAGACGATATTACGACTGCTGTTGTGGCCGATACGGCAGGCGAGGAGTATGACGCCAGCATCTGCGACACAGCTGACGGCAAAGAGCGCCTCAAAGCTCGGGCACGGGCCGCTTACGTGCTTGACAATACCCACGAACCGTCAGCGCTCGGCTTCCAGCTTGACCAGCTGAAAGTCTTCGTCCCGGGGGACGACCCTACCGATGCCACCGGGAATACAGCCGTCCTCATTACACCGCATATCAACGGTGATGCTTTCCAGCTGTCAGGCCTGACTGAGGCCCAATGTGCGGCAGCCGGCACTTCGATCGGCGCGATACATCGCCTGCGCGGGAAATTTATTGTTAATGCCCACTACCCTGCCCATGCCTCTGCGCAGATACATCAGCAGCTTGAACAATGGATCACCAGCCTGAAGGCAGCAGGGCATATCCCCGGGGAGATCCTTAAAAACTGGACATCAATCATTTCCAATGAGAACCTGTGGAATTTCCGCTCCTGCCCGGTCCACGGAGGGTTCAGCGACGGGGATATCCTTTTTACCAGTACAGGCATTTCAGGCATCCGCCACTGGGAAGATATGCAGATCAACGATCCCGCACGGGATCTGGCCTGGATATTTACTGAACTTGACCCCACGCGCCGCAACTCCGTAATCGCCGCATACGCGCGCATCATGGGCAGGCGTATGGATGATATGATCATGCTGCGTGCCGGGCTGTGGGTACAGATGTCCCAGGTAGGCGATTTTATCAGGGCCTTGGAGCGCGCAGATACCCAGAAAATCATGCGCTTCAAGTCCCAGGTGGAGTCCCTGGCGCATGAGATATCCCTGCTCAACCCTTCAGGTTCTTCCCCATCCGCAGACCCTTCTACCCTCACCGTAGGCGACCTGCTCAGCTCGTCAGGAGTGCAGGCAGGGGCACGCAGCCAGCCTCACCATACCAATCCAGGAGCCCCGCACGATCCTTCAGACAGGGGATCCAGCCCTGACCGCGACAGTGCGCCCGGGCAGGAAGATACCCGCCTTGATGAGGAAAGCCCTCTCGCCGGCGACGACAGCGATAACACAGTAGCGGGGATGTCCGCTTCACCTTCACGCGGCACTCCGCACAGCTCAATCCCTTTGGGTAGAGATGGGAATAGAAACGGGCAGCCTCCTGCGCCTAAAGGCCTGCAGCACCACCAGGTTGCGTGGAATTCGATACCTGAAGATTCACAGGGCTTCCGTTTCACCACGTCGGATGATACGCCTGCAGCCGACGGCGGGAATGGCCACGTGGAACAGCTGTTTTCCTCCTCAGCAGATGATGAAGAAACAGCAGCTATACCGCATATTGGCAAGATCCAGGAAGGCCTTGAAAATCATAGTGCGCCGCGGGACCCTGACGACACCGGGGAACAGGAGATCTTTAATGCACGGCTTCTGCAGGAAGCTTCCGTACAAGAGCCTGATACCGATAACGGCACTGTCAAAACTGCTGACAGCGGCAATGACGTTGCCGGCAACGATGATACCGCTGACAGCAATACCGCCGACAGTAGCGGCGGCATTTTCCAGATAGATGACAGCCCTGACGGCATTGCCACAGAAACCTTTATCGCCCAGCATATGCAGGAGAGCCCGGCAGACGGTGAGGATACCCGTCAGGGGAAGCGCTCTGCTGAAGACGGGATGAGCCGCTAAACGGGAGGGGTACCCGCGAAGGAAACTCTATCATGGGGAGCAATCCTGCGGAGGGGAATACCCGAAGAACACCTGATGCAAGGGCCGCAGATTTTCTTCCAGATGAAGTCCCCTATGAAAGCTGTCCCATTCGCTGCATGCAGCTAGTATATAGTAAAGTAACACATCATAATACGTATACACACGGGATCCGCTGTGCGTGCAGTATATCCCGTAAAACCGCTAAGGAGAATTATGAACGTTGAAATCGGCATTATGAATGTAGACCGCCCGGTATCCTTCGATACCGATGCAAGTGCAGAGGATGTGTCAAAGAAAATCACCGCAACCAATATCCACGGCGGGATGGTTGAGCTTGAGGACTCAAAAGGCCGCACAATAATCATCCCTGCCCACTCGATCGGCTACGTTATTATCGGTTCGGAAACAACCCATCCGGTAGGGTTCGGGGCACTCAGCTAAAACCCTTTATGACTGCACAGACAGGGAGGATAAAGAAGATCAGGAGAGGATAAAGAAGGCCGGCAAATGCACTGATCATATCAGGCTGCCGGCCTTCTTTTGGTATAGCCTATCCCTGCCTGGCCATTGCTGCAAAGAATTCTGTTATTTGGGCAGCTGTACCGTAAGATGCCTGCGCACCAAGCCCCGTTGCCGCGTAAGCCGCAACATAGGAAGCCAGCCACGCGCTGTCGGCAAGGGTGAGCCGGGCGGACAGCCCGGCAAGTATAGTTCCCATAAATGAATCCCCGCAGCCGGTAGTATCGACCGCAGAAACCTTTACAGCGGGGATATATTCTGCCTTTCCCGGCTCAAAAGCTATCGCCCCATGGCTTCCAAGCGTAACGATGGCCTTGGTATAGCCGAACTTTTCCAGGGCTGCAGCAACAGACTGCCAGTAAGGGCTGTGCGGGGAAAGGTCGTCCTCGTTAATATCAAGCCCGAGGAGCTGGGCCATCTCATGCTCGTTGACCAGAAGGATATCCGTATTATCAACCAGTTCCTGGGGAAGCTCTGCAACGAAAGGCGAATCGTTAAGAAGGACAGGCACCCCGTTCCTATGGCATATCTGTGCGCTGCGGATCACCGCATCCATAGGGCTTTCCAGGCACAGGCCCAAAACAGCGGTATTATCCAGGGCGTCCCGGTTCTTTTCCACATAATCCGCTGATACGTGGGCATTGGATCCTGAAGAATACACAATAGTATTCTCGCCCTTAGCGTCTACGGTAATCACCGTTGAGCCGCTCGGCCCGTCGAACCGTTCCACCTTGCTCACATCAACATGGGCATCGCTTAACTGTGACAGCAGGAAACTGCCATTATCGTCGGTACCGACCATGCCCAGCATCGTTACTGCAGCACCGGCCTTCCCCGCTGAAGCAGCCTGGTTGGCAGACTTGCCGCCGGGAAGTATCTGCAGGGGGCCGGCACTGACCGTTTCCCCGGGTTTGGGAAGCCGTTCAGTCTCAACGGTATAGTCCACATTCGCAGACCCCATAACGCATACGCCTGCGCTGCCCTCTTCAATGCGGGCAAACAAAGCTTTCAGCCTGTCAACATCCTGTTGTGAAACCATATAATGATCCTTATCTTTAAAAAGGCACTCCACATTGAAATATAACATTGGCAAACGATGTCGTTTCACCAGTCCTGATAACAAACCGGGCATCCCTGACGCTGTCTTTGAACCCTGCTGCACCATTATGCGGGATATACGATACAGGGATATCAAAACGCTCCCTGACCCATTTTTCAGGCAGCCCGTCCCTGGCTTCCTGCGCTATAACAGCGTTTTCAAGCACCAGCTGGTTTTTAAGCGCATCAAGGACCTGTTCAAAACGCGGGACACCAAAAACTACCGCAAGATCAATGACTTCTATCCCCTGCTGCACAGGCAGGCCGCAGTCGCTGACTACAAAACGGTCCTTGTGCCGGAGCCCCGCCAGCGCCTCAGCAAGCCGGGCATTCAAAATCCCTTTTTTCAGCATATATTTCCCCCTTACTGGCCAATATACTTATTCAATAGTTAAGTTACTGCTGTTGCACAGCTTCGACGGGGGGACGCAGGCAGACCCAGGCGGCTTTCAGGCCGCACCGGTACCAGTACCGGAGGAAATACCATCTCTGGGGCTGCCTCAGCCCCGCTTCAACCGGCGCAGTACGCACTGGCGCAGCTGTTTTTATTTGAAATCAGCCACGTTCTCTTTTGTCACTATTTTCACTGCTATTGACTGTACCTTTTCGACTTTCTCATTCCGGATAAGGTCATATGCAGCACGCACAGCTTTCCTTCCCAGCTCTTTCGGCTGCTGTGCAATAGTCCCCAGCATGGTACCGCTTTCAACAGCCTTCAGGCCGTCAGCAGTCCCGTCGAAGCCAAAGACCTGCACATCCTTCCCGGCTTTGGAACCCAGAGCCTGGATGGCGCCCAGCGCCATTTCGTCATTTTCAGCGTAAACCGCTGTAGCGTAGGGGTTTGACTGCATGAGGTTAGAAGTAACGTTCAGAGCTTCTGTACGGTCAAAGTTTGCGGTCTGCTCGGCAACAACTTTAATATCAGGATACTTCCTGATCTCATCTTTGAATCCCTTGCCGTGGTCACGGGTCGAGGCTGCCCCTGGCGTGTCCTGAAGGATGATGACCTTGCCTTTCTTGCCCATACCTTCCGCAAGTTTCCGTGCTGCCTGTGCGCCGCCCGCAACGTTGTCCGACGCGATATGGGCGTTGACTTCCTCACCGGTGACCGAACGATCCACACTGACAACCGGGATACTGGAACCGCGGAGCGTAGCTACGGCAGGGGCAGCGGCATCAGAATCAACAGGATTGATGATCACCGCCCTAACACCCTGCGACTGGGCGTTCTGCGCCTGGTTCTGCTGTGTTGCAGAATCGTTCTGCGCATCGGAGACCTGCAGGTCAACCCCCAGCTTTTTCGCTTCTTCCTGTGCGCCGTCCCTCAAATCAACGAAGAAGGGATTGTTCAGCGTAGAAACGAGAAGCGTGACTTTGTCCTTCCCTCCGGAAGATCCCTGTGAACATCCCGACAGACCGAGCATAAGGCCCGCTGTGCATGCAACTGCCAGCGCAGCAGTAGCAATTTTCTTAATGTGCTTGTTAATCATTGTTTTTCCTTTCCTGCGTGCGATTAACGGCATATTTAATGACATATGGATATGTTCCTGCAGACTCCCTGTCAGTGGGTATCCTGCTTGCGCCGCAAGGTATCGATACTCACCGCAAGCGCAATGACAAGGCCGATAACAACCTGCTGCCAGAACGACGATACGTTGAGGATATTAAGGCCGTTGCGAATCAGTGCCAGAAGGATCGCACCGACGAAGGTCCCCGACACCTTGCCTTTGCCGCCGGAAAGCGATGCGCCGCCAATCACAACGGCAGCAATAGCATCCATTTCATATCCCTGTGCCGCCTGAGGCTGTGCAGAATGAAGCCTTCCTGCGATGACCAGGCCCGCGAGCCCTACTACCTCGCCTGCATGGAGTTCAAAAGAAACATCGTCTATAGCCCCCTGCCTTGTCAGCCCGTCAACTTTCAGCAGGACTTCCCCCTGCGGATATCCGGTATGGGGATACTGGTTATCGATATTCCTGCCAACCATAAGGCGGACAAGTTCTTTTTCGGGGGTATCGGCTTTTACGGTATCAATATATTTGCCGTCACGAAGGACAGTAACAACATCGCCGATACGTTTTATCTCATCCAGATGGTGCGAGATAAAGACCATGGCCACGTCCTGTTTTTCAGCTCTTCCATAATCGTAAAAAGCTGTTCGCATTCCCTGCGTGTCAAGGCAGCGGTAGGCTCATCCAGAATAAGCACTGAGGCATTCTGCATAAGCGCCTTGGCAATTTCGACCATTTGCTGCCGGGCAACGCCCAGTTCGCCCATCGGGGTAGAAATATCCTCACTCAACCCTATACGCTCTACTGCTGCGCGCGCCTTTCTGCGCATCTGGGCCATGCTGACAAAGCCCGCAGTCGCCGGGATATGCCCCAGGAACAGGTTTTCCATGATCGACAGCTCAGGGACAAGATTGAGCTCCTGATGGATCACAGCAATCCCAAGGTTACGGGCCGCATTCACATCCGGGATCCTGACAGTTTTGCCGTCTACCTCGATATGGCCTTTATCAGGCTGGTAAATGCCGCTCATCATTTTGATAAGCGTTGATTTTCCAGCACCATTTTCACCAAGGAGGACATGTACTTTACCCGGTTCAACGGTAAGGGAGACATCATCTACCACTGTGGTGTTCCCGAATATTTTGGAAACCCCCTTTAAGGGATATTTGAGTCATTTTTGCTACTTTCTTGGAAGACAGTCATCGTCTTACCCACTTTCACGCCTTGCGTATGCCGGTACCCCGGTATTACACCGCTAAAGTACTTCGATACGCTGATCCTCATAATGGCAGGACTATTGTTTTGAAAGATGGTATCTGTATCACATCAAGGCTGTATTTCCGTCAGCCGTGGCTTCCAGCTGTGCAGCGCTGCATTACCGGCTCCTCCAAGAGGCCTACCGGCAGCCGGCAGCAATAGCCAGCCTGTACGCCGGTACGGTTCGATACCGGTTAATACCGGTCAGCGTGCTTCCCCAACGGAACCCCGGGGGATATAAACTGTTTCCACCCTTTGGGAACCGGCCTTCCTGCCGCGTTCAACAATGTCCAGGAACAGCTGTGCCCCAAGAGAACCGATAACATGCACCTGCTGGGATATGACTGAAATATTCGGCGTCATAAGACGGAACATTTCCGGATCATCGAAAGAGATCAAAGAAATATCTTTGCCTATTGCCAGCCCCTGATACCCCAGCGCAGAAATTGCCTGTACCGCATCCTGCGAATATCCGAAGATAAAAGCATTGACACCGGAACCGCGCATTTTCCTGATCACCGAAAGGCATGAAACATGGCCGAAGCTCGTTGATTCCACAAAAAGGTTGTCTTCGCCGAACAGGGCGCGGCCTGCCGAACGGAAGGCATATTCCCTTTCCTGCAAAGTCGGGGAATCGAGAATAGGGCCTGAAATATACCCAACCTTCCTGAAACCCCGTGAATGCAGGTCCGTAAGCGCCTTAAGCAGCCCCTCGGACGGATCAGAATCTACAACAGGGACCTCAGGCATATCATTCACATGGCGGTCAACGAAAACCATTGGTACGCTGATATCGACAAGGGCTTTGAGCGCCTTGCTTTTGCCGCCGCGGGGGACGATTATTGCCCCATCGATATGCTGTGAAAGCATCTTCATGATATAGGCATCCTGCTTTACGCTGTCTTCTGAAGACGTTCCAATTGATGTGCAATAGCCCGCATCAAATAAAGTATCCTGAATCGCATACGCCAGATCCGCAAAATACGGGTTGCGGATATCGGGGACAAGCAGCCCGACAAGCCGGGTCCTGGTTGACCGCATTGCCTGAGCCCTGGAATCCGGTATATACCCAAGTTCATGGGCAGTTTTTTCAACAAGGGCTTTTGTCTCCCGGGAAATCCTGCCTCTGTTGTTCAATGCGCGGGACACTGTGGAAACAGAGGTCCCGGAGCGCTGAGCAACATCACGGATAGTAACGTATGCCATCACACCTCCCTTCGAACTAAAGTAGCATAACAGGGGGTCTATGGCTTTGAGGCCTTATCGTGGCCAAACCTGCGGTTTATGCGCTGACGGATCCTGCTGCTGTGCTGTCTTTTTATACTGTCCTTTTATTCGTTATTATTCGTTATTCTGACTGCCAAGTACACCCTCAGCAGCCATGCTGCAGTGCATTACGCCGAAACAATAACCATACTGGGAATTGCCGCCGTGCCGGGCTGCATATGCTTTCCATGATCATCCCTGATCCTGCTTGTATATGCATCCGTTTTATGCAAACGTGCCCGCATTTTTATCCTTTTTTTCGTAATACCAATGCGAAAACGTTACCGCAATAATATAACAAGATGAATATTGATGTCAAATCAGACGGATATAGGCCGCAATGGCCGGAGCACCATGCCGAGGCTTAAGGTAAAACACGGATTACACCGCGGGAAATAATCTCATCGACAGTTTCGATGCCGGTAGTGTTCTCGCCCAGCTCATTAGGTTTGCCTTTGCCATGCCAGTCCGACCCGCCGGTCGCAAGAAGGCCGAAACGCTCTGCGAGGGCACTGAGGCGGCGGCGTTGCTCAGGAGGATTATCGCGGTGGTATACCTCAAGCCCGTCGAGCCCAAGGCGCGCGAGGCGCCCGATCTCCCCGTCCGAAAGCAGGAAACGGTTGCGCGAAACAGCCCCGGGATGCGCAATAACGACAACGCCGCCCGCCTGTTTCATGGTGGACACCACTGTCTCTACATCAGGCGAGAACACAGGAACATAATACGGGCTGTGCGTATTGATGATCCCTGCAAACGCCGCAGAACGGTCCTGATAGACTCCTGCCTCAACAAGGGCATCCGCAATATGGGGACGCCCGACGGTAGTATCCTCACCGTTCCTGATCTGCGCCCTGACACTCTCCCACGTTATCGGATAATCGCGCGCGATCCTGTCAACCATCGTCCTGATGCGCTCCTGTCGTGCCCGGCGCGTCTGCGCAAAAAGGCCCAGGGCAGCTTCATCTTCGCAGTCGAACAGGTATGCCAGTACGTGGACACTTGTTTTTCCTGATTCTGCGGTAATCTCTGTCCCCCGGATAAGGGGATAACCGAATGCGAGCGACGCAGCTTTAGCATCCTGCCAACTTGCTGTGGTGTCGTGGTCTGTGATTGCAACCCCTGCAAGGCCTTTTTCCTTCGCCTGGATAATCAGCTCTTCGGGTGAATAAGTCCCGTCAGAATACACAGTATGGCAATGCATATCCCATTCATTGCGCGTCATACACTTATTCTAAGCCGCTACTGGGAATTTGCAGGTATGTATCAGCGCAGGCATATAGCAGACTTATGATGGGCATATAACAGCTGCCTCATTACTGCCACCGGCACTAGCAGCAGAGAACTCCTGTCCTGGCCATCCCTGCTGCGGTCTCCTGCTATAGTTGATATGGCTTTGTCCGGCATATCGCCCGGCCGCCATAAAACGGAGACAGCTATGAGCACGACACATAATAAGGCTGCGTCAACGCCTGACACCACAACGGGAAGCCGGCACACTGTGCCGGGATCCCCCAAAGCACCTGGGAAACCCGGAATACTTGGAACTTCCGGAACGCCCGGTGCATCCGGTAAGCCCAGGACTCCCAATGCATCAGAGAATTCCGGGGTACCCGCAGAGGCGCCCGCCGGGATATCCGCAACTCCCGGCACAGCTCCTGTCAGGGGCTGGAGGCACACCGCAGTGTGGACATATCTGATCATGCTGCTGTCGTCACTGGCTGCCCTTATTGTCTCTTTCGCTTTAAGCGCAGAAACCCTCCAGCTTGCACGGCATCCCCATCAGCAGCTTTCCTGCGATATCAGCTCGGCAGTCTCCTGTTCAACAGTAGCGCAAAGCTGGCAAGCAGAATTCATCCATTTCGCCGGGATGAGTTTCCCCAATGCCTTCTTCGGCATAGCAGCCGAATCGGTTTTTGTAACGGTTGCCGTCCTTGGGATTTCGCGCATAGCAGTACCGCGATGGTTTTCCCTGTGCACATGGCTTGGCGGGCTCGCGGCATTGCTGTATGCCTACTGGCTTTTCACACAGTCAATGTACGTTATCAATGCTTTATGCCCATGGTGCCTGGGCCTTATGTTCGCAACAACAGTCCAGTTCATGTCGCTTACCCATGCCACGGTCTGCATCCAGCGCATCCCCAGCCCTTCATCATCTGCCGGCCGGGTACTGCACACATATTATCGGCTGAATATTGACCTGCTTGACGACGCTGTCTGGATCATCATCCTTGTTGCCCTTATCCTTGCCAAACACGGATCTGTACTGTTGAGATAAGGCCTGGAGCAGCCGGCACATCCGGATCGGGCAGCCAGAGAAGCAGAACTAAAGAACCGAAACAGCCGAGCCGGAATAATCAAAACGGCAGGAACCGGATAGCCAAGCCGGCCGGACAGCTGGAATGACGGGGATAGCCGAAGCAATACAGGCTACAGCGCGGGAAATCTTCTGTCCCAGCCCTGCCCCCGTTGAAAATCCTACGCCGTTGAAAATACAGGGCATTTTGGTGTACATTAGTAGCAGGCGGTCCGTATATACGCATATACAGCATATACGATCCCGCAGTGTTAACGGCGAAATCCAATGGAATAAGAGGCTCTGCTATGTCAAAGGATAAGAAGAAAAACAAGATAGACCGCGAACTCAGGCTGGCGGAAAGCGCAGCAAAGGACGCATACGAAGTTATCGACAGAAAAGCCCTGAAAGAAGCGAAACGGATTAAAACCGCAGCCAAACACTTCAGAGGACCGCAGCATCCGGCAGGCAAGGCACCGGATGGGAAACAGCCCCGCCCGCACTTGTTCGAGCCAATTTCTATCCGCTCCGTAACATCCCGCAACCGGATATGGCTCCCGCCAATGGATATGTATTCCGTATTCGCCCGGGACGGCAAACCGACATCGTTCCACTACCAGCACTACGTTTCTCGGGCACTGGGCGGCTTCGGGACGATCATTGCGGAATCTACTGCCGTCAGCCCTGAAGGACGTATTTCCCCGTATGACACGGGGCTATGGGATGACGAACAGATCGGTGCATGGTCATGGATCGCTGACGGGATCCGGCAGGCCGGGGCTGTGCCCGCGATACAGATCAACCACGCCGGCAGGAAGGGGTCATCCGGCTGCTCAGGACTGGGATACATCAATGCCAGCGTACCCGCTGAGGCCGGCGGCTGGGAAACCGTCGGGGCGACAGATACCCCGTTCAACGAGAACTTTGCACCATCGCGGGGGCTCAGCAGCGATGAGATACATCAGGTCGTCGGACAGTTCCGCAGCGCTGCAGAACGCGCCCGCGCCGCCGGATTCGACATGGTCGAGATACACGGCGCACACGGATACCTCATATCACAGTTCCTGGATCCGCTTATCAACAACCGCACAGACGAATACGGCGGCAGTTTCGCAAACCGGATCCGCTTCGCCGTGGAAGTAGCCGATGCAGTGCGCGAGGTGTGGCCGGACAGCCTTCCTGTAGTAATGCGCCTGTCCGCTACCGACTGGGTCGAAGGCGGATGGGACCTCTACCAAAGCGTTGAACTCGCGAAAGTGCTCAAAAACCATGGCATAGATATGATCGACGTGTCTACAGGCGCCATAATATCAGGGGCAAAAATCCCCGCAAAGCCGAACTATCAGGTGCCTTTTGCCCAGGAGATACGAGCGAAAGTTGATATTCCCGTAACAGCTGTCGGGCTGATCACCAAGCCGAAGCAGGCAGAAAAGATCCTTGAACAGGGGCGGGCGGATGCAGTCGAAATTGGGCGTGCCGCACTACGGGATCCATACTGGCCGCTGAGGGCAGCAGCAAAATTGGGCCTCGACAGGCACGACGCGCCTTATCCGGTACAGTATGCCCGCGGCGCATACGGGATAACGCGGTAGCCCTGCTAGCGGATGGCTGCACCAACTGCTTCAGACACCGAATTATATCCGTCTGCACGAAGCAGGTCTGCCAGGCCGTGCTTTAAAACAGTAATATTCTGCGGCCCGCGATACATAAGCGACGATATGAACATCACGAGGCTTGCGCCCGCGCGGATCTTGTCGTATGCCTGCTGAGGCGTGAAAACGCCCCCTACACCGGCAATCTCAAGCTTATCGCCAAAATCACGATACGTGCGGGCAATCAGCCCATTGCTCGGGGCAACGCACGGCAGGCCCGATAATCCGCCGGGCCATTCAGGAGGGACTTCAAGGCCGGTGCGGTCCTTACGCAGATTGGCAATCGTCACGCCCTGCACATTATGCTCGACAAGTACCTCAAGAAGATCCCTGAACTCCGGCCACGGCTTATCCTGCGGCATCTTTACAAGGATCGGCTGATCGTGCTGCACCTTATCAAGCTCATCAAAAAGCCTGTTGAGGTTCTCAGGCTCCGTAAAAGGTTCGCCCACCCGGGTGTTCGGGCATGAAATATTGACCTCAACCATATGCGTGCGGTTCGCTGCACGCTCAAGCGAAATGCGGTAATCTTCAATCCCCTCATCAATACCCGCACATGAATCATCATTAGTACGGGCGATTGATACCGACAAACGCATAGTCCGGGATTTCCTGTAAGCATCCTCAACACGGCGTATGACCTCTTCCGATCCGCTGTTCGCCAGCCCGACGTGGACCATCATTGACGCATACTCAGGCAGACGGTGGAACCATGGGCGCGGATTCCCTGCGCACAGGCGGGAAGTCGTCGATCCGACCGTTTCAAAGCCGAAGCCAGCTTTTTCCAGCACAAGAGGCAGGTCAGCATTTTTATCCAGGCCTGCAGACAACCCGAACGGGTTATGGAAATCGATGTCCATGACACGTGTTTCTAATACCGGATCCGTATAATCAAGCATTTGCTGAAGGAGCCACATAAGCGGAGGGATTTTCTGGCTCACTTGGCAAAAGCGGATCATCTGGTCGTGCGCATCATCAGGCGACTGATTGAACACATACTTTTTGACTGCATTCTTATAAGTGAACTGGAACATCCCCGTACTGGCCTTATTAAAAGCATTACGCACAGCCGACTGTGAAACATAAGCCATGGCTCAACTCCTTAATATCCTGAATATCCTGTTGTATTCTTGATTCTACATCGCCTCACGCATTTATCCGCATTACTACATCACATAAAGTCCTTGTCCAGTGTTTCTCCCTGCTGCCTTCCTGTTCCCATGTGCTGCCGTTTGCCTGTTTGCCGCACGCCTGCCCGTTACCACCTCCACCTCATCTGTTCGTTGCCCCTCCTCACCCAACACGACGATACATAACGATGGGCGGCTTGAACGCTCACAGCCACAAACGCATCATCGAGTTGGGTGAGCCGGTTAAAGTGTGAGCTGGCTAAAATAATTGCAATGGGCATTAGTGCGTCACGTCATTGTGCAGCACGGCTTACGGGAGTTTATGAATACTTGTACTGTTATCGGCGATATATCAGCGCGTATCAAGAATGCGCCAGGCCTTTTCGGCCGCATCAAGCTGTGCCTTCCTTTTGCTGCTTCCATGGCCCACAGCAAGCTCGCGGCGCTGGCTGAGACCGGTATTTTCCGATGATCCGCTGGCTCCGGCAGCTGGGCTTTCATCCTTTTCACCGGTATCCTTCGCGATCCCTGCCGGGTTTTCTATAAACAGATGGGCTGTAAACTCAAGTTTATTCTCGGGCCCCCGCATTTCCATCTGGTATGACACTTCACCAAGATCCATTTCATGCGCTTTGACGACAATCGCTGTCTTCCAGTCCAGTGCAGGGCCTCTGTGCGAATAATACGAGAGATTGTCATCAATGAGGTTATGGACGACCTCCCGCGCTTTCTCAATGCCGTATTCAACGAAAACTGCGCCAATGAGCGCTTCCACGATATCGCAGAGGATCGAGTCTTTATCCGCCCCATTATCGCGCTGCTCCCCAATGCCCAGAAGGATGAACTGGCTCGCATGCAGTTTATCGCGCGCAATCTCTGACAAAGATTCTTCGGAAACCGCCTTTGACCGGATGCGCGACATTTGCCCTTCTGAATAGTCTGGATGCATCTTATACAAGGTTTCCGTAGCTACCAGCTCCAGGACCGCATCTCCAAGAAACTCAAGACGTTCATAGTTACGCGCGCCCGGGTGTTCATTCGTGAAAGACCGGTGGGTAAGCGCCTCAATGAAAAGATCCGGGGTTATCGCTGCCCCAAGGGCATTGAACAGTTCCTCTGCCTCGGGCGATGGCGCCTGGGTGTCTGTACTCTGGTTGCTTGTCATACCACCTATTCTATGTGCGTGCTCACCCAACTCAACGATGCGTTTATGGCTGTGAGTGTTCAGGCCATTTATCGTTATGTATTGTCGTGTTGGGTGAGGGATAACGGGCAGATGGGGAATAAGCAGGCAGGGGACAACAAACAGACGAGGTTGAGGGGAGGAGGGTAACGGATAGATGAGAGGAGTGGACAGGTAGGGAACCGTAAATTAATGTGGGGATAATGATACGAGGAAGCACCACGGTGACAAGTGGAGACAGGCTAATGTTAATCAGCGATAGAATTGCATCACTAATGAAGCACGAGCAGGACAATAGGCATTCAAGGGGTAAGGGAGCCAACGAATAGGTGAAGAATAGATGAATTTAAAGGATAATCGAAGAGATAACAGGTCGCGGATGAGCGAAAAGGTAACACCTGCCAAAGCTCCATGCTTTAAGCTCCCCCCCCCCCAAAAAAAGCCCCAGAAACCTTTGGCCCCCTGAGCTTTAAAAATAAGGGAACAGGCCTGCCGGACAGCAGGCCCTCAGGTTGCTGCCTGTTAACCTTCTTAAACACTGGGAATAAAGAGATTCCCCAAAGTTGCTGCCATGATTGCCTTTATGGAATGCATGCGGTTCTCAGCCTGCGCAAACTGCCACGAGAAATCAGAACGGAACACCTCATCGGTAACTTCCATCTCCGCCATCCCGAATTTCTCAAAAATCTCCTTGCCATACGCTGTTTTGACATCGTGGAAGGCCGGAAGACAATGCAAAAAGATCAGCTCGCCGTCAGGCGTCCCTGTACGGCGCATCATATCAAGCGTAACCGTATACGGAGCAAGCAGCCCGATCCTTTCTTCCCAGTTGTCCTCTCCCATGGAAACCCACACATCTGTATAAATAATATTCGCACCGCGTACCCCTTCATCTATATCATCAGTCACAAGGTACCGGGCTCCTGTCTGGCGGGCAAATTGTGCGGCAATGCTGACAACTTCCCCGGAAGGCTGTAATTCCCGCGGCGCAAGGATCCTCACATTTATCCCGGCCATAATACCGGCGACAAGAAGGCTGTTAGCCATATTGTTGCGCCCGTCGCCCACAAAAGTGAGCGTCAGCCCCTTCAGCCGCCCAAATTTCTCTTTGACCGTCATCAGATCGGCAATCATCTGCGTAGGATGCCACTCATCCGTCAGCCCATTCCACACGGGGACACCGGCATACTGCGCCAGCGCCTCCACGTCGGAATGAGCGAAACCGCGGTATTCTATCCCGTCAAACATACTCCCCAGCACACGCGCGGTGTCTTCTACAGACTCCTTTTTCCCCAGCTGAGTGCTGTCGGCCCCCATAAATTCGGGGAAAGCCCCTAGATCATTGGCAGCAGTAACAAAAGCTGAGCGGGTACGTGTCGAAGTTTTCTCAAACAGCAGCGCGATATTTTTCCCCTCCAGGTACCGGTGCGGGATATGGTCTTTTTTCAGCCTTTTCAGATGCAGGGCAAAATCTACGAGATACATGATCTCCGCAGGGGTGAAATCTTTGCATGCCAGAAAGCTCCGCCCCTGGAACACATTTTCTGATGCTGTAGCAGTTTCCATATTTCCGATCTCCTTACAGTACAGCCGCGTACCGGGCACTTGGTACGGCTTTTATGCCGAGCCTCCTGTGCCCGCTGCTGTTTATTTGTTTTATACCGATCCAAGATTAGCAGGGCTGGCTTATTTCAGGCTTCAGGGCAGGGTTATCGCCACATGATGGGCAAGCCAGCCCTTACGAAACGCGCTCTAAACATGCTTAAAACCGCCCGGGACGCGCTCGAGGCACCCTGCTGAGCCCATACACATTACACATTACATTACTGAGCCACATCATCCCGGACAACAGGCATGGTCATGCACCTGGGGCCCCCGCGCCCCCGGGAAAGCTCGCTGGAATCGATTTCATGCACAGTTATCCCGTGCCGGCGCAGCAGGTCATTCGATACATAATTACGGTTATAGGTGACGACTTCACCCGGCGCCACCGCAAAAGTGTTAGAAGCATCGTTCCACTGCTCGCGCGGGGCGACCACCGGATCCGCATTGCCTGTGGGGATAAGGTCCACTTCAGTTTTACCCAGAACAGTTTTAAGGACGTCGGTAAGGTCTGTGCAATGGGTGATCCGGATACTCCCATCCCCGTAACTGCCCTGACCGCTGCTGATGTTGCCTTCACGCACGGCCTGAGCGGAAGGCCGGATAATATACGTATCTATCCGCCCGCCCGAATCCATGATCGACGGATGGACAGTGAACTGGTCAGTGTTGATCATTGTAAAAACAGTATCCAGATGCATAGTAGCATGGCCGTGCGGGATATTGATGCCAATCACAGTGTCATACGCGGAACGTCCGAACAGGGAGCGCGCAACATCTTCTATTGCATTGGCAGAGGTGCGCTCTGAAATGCCGATTGCAACCACATGCCCGTTCAGTACCAGGACATCCCCGCCCTCAATACGGGAATGGACCTTCCGCCCCCTCCAAACAGGGATATCCTGCCCGGCAAAACGCGGATTGTATTTAAGCACATATTCCATAAAAAGGGACTCGCGTTTACGCGCATGGAAAGCCATATGGTTGATAAGCACACCGTTGCCGATCACTGCCGCAGGGTCTCTGGTGAAGTAAAGATTAGGCATAGGCTCGAGCAGGAAAGGATAATTCGCATTTTCAGCAAGCTCTTCGAGGCTGGCGATGCTGATGTCGATCTCATCTTTGCGCACGCCCGCCATAATATTCTGAACCATTTTCCTTGGCTCCAGGCTTAAAAGATAACGTTTCAGCCCGTCGTGCACATACCCTACCCGATAATGCGATTCAGCCAGTATCTGGTCGATAAACTTCCCGCGTGCTGTATCATCGGCAAGCGCCTGTGCCGTAAGGTCTTCAAGGTAGAGGACTTCCGCACCGGCATCACGCAGGGTCTGTGCAAAAGCGTCGTGTTCTTTCTGCGCCTCGGGAAGGTAAGGGATATCGTCAAAAAGGAGGCGGTCCATCAGATCAGGGGTGATGTTTTCCACTTCTGCCCCCGGCCTGCGCAGGATCACGCTGCGGAGCGGGCCAATCTCAGAAGTGATATGTACGGCATCCTGATATGGGCTGCCGGAATGACCGTATTGGGCCGTATCAGATCTATTTATATCAGCCATAAGTACCTGCTTCCTGCTTTCTGTAACCGTGTTTCTGCTCTACTATATTACTCTCTTACAGTAGTCGTGCGCCGGAACTTTATTTTAGTATATTTATTCAATTTCCGTATTTCTCCGTATTAAAATTCGGACCCGTATCTTCCATAAATTCCTGAAGCCCGAGCCACTCTTCCTCCAGCGCGGCAATCTCTGCTTCGATCCCGTGCAGCTGGACGTTAAGCCTGCTGAGGCCTTCATAGTCGCCGGGATCCCAGGCTGCCATCTGGTCCTCGATCCCTGTTCTGGAAGCATTGAGTTTATTGATTTTCCGTTCAATTGAACCTGCCCGCCTGGAAGCCTCGCGCTTAGCTGCCCGCAAAGCCTTCCCCCGGTCCCCATCCTGCCCCGGCGCTTCCCGGGATACCGCTGCCGAAGCACCAAGATGGCGGCTATTATCCGCAGAGCGGTCAAGCATATCGAAATAATCATTGATACCGCCCGGGAGATGGACGATCTTCCCGTTATCCAGAGCAAACTGCTGGTCAGTGACCCGCTCCAGCAAATAGCTGTCGTGGGATACGACAATAAGGGTGCCGGGCCAGGTATCCAGCAGGTCCTCCATAACGGCAAGCATATCCGTGTCAAGGTCATTGCCCGGTTCATCCATGATCAGGACATTCGGTTCGTCAAGAAGGATCAGCAGAAGCTGCATCCGCCTTTTCTGACCGCCCGACAGATCCCTGACCGGAGTCATAAGCTGCGCAGATCCAAACCCGAGCCTCTCCATAAGCTGCACCGGCGTCGTCTCTTTGCCGTCAACCAGATAGACCGACCTGTATCTGCCCAGCACTTCGTTGACTGTATACTCCCCCAGCCCCTCCAGCTCATCGAGGCGCTGCGAGAGCACGGCAAACTTGACAGTTTTGCCTATTTTGACACGCCCAGAGGAAGGTTCCAGTGACCCGTCAATGACATGGAGGAGGGTTGACTTCCCGGCACCGTTGGCGCCTACGATACCGAACCGGTCCCCCGGGCCGATAAGCCATGTAATATCATCAAGCACTTTATGCCCGGAGCCACCGGGCGTTTCTCCGCCCGCACCGTTATTGCCGGGATACACTACTGACACACCCTCAAGGTCAACAACCGTCTTGCCCAGCCGGGAGACCGCCATCTGCTTCAGCTGCAGGGTGTTGCGGGCGTCAGGGACATCAGTGATCAGTTCGCGGGCAGCCTTCACATGGAACTTCTGTTTGGTTGAACGGGCCCGGGCACCTCTGGCAAGCCACGCCAGTTCTTTGCGGGCAAGATTGCGGCGTCTGGCTTCAGCTGCATCCGCCTGGCGGTCCCGCTCCACCCGCTGCTCGATATATGCGCTGTATCCCCCTTCAAAGGGGTCAATGCCCCCATCATGGACCTCCCACATATGGGTACAGACATCATCAAGGAACCATCGGTCGTGGGTGACCACCAGAAGCGCCCCGGCATTACGCTGCCACCGGTTCTTCAGATGCTCTGCCAGCCAGCGGATAGTCGCCATATCAAGATGGTTCGTGGGCTCGTCGAGGAGGAGGATATCCCAATCCCTGAGCAGCAGCCGGGCCAGGTCCACGCGCCTGCGCTGCCCGCCCGACAGGCTGCCGATCCGGCTGTCAAGCCCGACACCGCTGAGCAGCGTTTCAACTATTTCCCGGGTATGCTGCCGGGACGCCCATTCATACTCTTCCTGCCCGCCAAGCGCAGCCTGCTGCACAGTATCGTTATCGTCCAGGCTGTCATACTGTTCAAGTATCCCCAGCGAAAGCCCGTTCCGCGCAGAAACACGTCCCGAATCCGGCTGCTGCGATCCCGAAAGCAGATGGAGCACCGTAGTTTTGCCGTCACCGTTGCGCCCCACGATCCCGATACGGTCGCCCTCGTTAACGCCTACAGTCACATTGTCACATATACTTTTTGTAGCGCATGACAGGGAAACCTGTTCAAGCCCTATATCAAAAACCGGCATCACTCGTGATCCCTGGCAAAACTTGTGCAGCGCGCCGCAAAACCCGAGAAGACCGTATCTGCAAGCACCTGGAGCGCGGGGGATTCTTTCTCAAAATCATCTTTCATGCGCGATATCTGCGATTTTTTAAGGTCCCCTGTCATTTTCTTAGTATTGAGCCATTCCTCAAAAAGCATAGTATCAACCTCGAGATGGAACTGCAGTCCCAGGGCCGAACCGCAACGGAACGCCTGGTTTTTCGTTTTCTTCGTTGAGGCAATCACAGTCCCCCCATCGGGACAGCCAACAGTATCAGAATGCCAGTGCAGGACCGAGACCGGTTTCTTTCCCAGAGGAAGCCATTCATCGCGCGAAACGCGGTCAACTGGGGCAAAGCCGAGCTCTGCCGCCCCTGCGGGTTTAAGCTTTGCGCCCAGGGCTGTTGCGATGATCTGATGCCCCAGGCATACGCCCAGCACAGGGATCCCGGCAGAAACAGCATCCCTCGCAAGCCTGGCTTCATCCCTGAGGCCAGGATATGCATCAAAATCCCTGGCCCCCATAGGGCCGCCCATTATTACTATCCCTGCAATACCGCCAATATCCGGGAGATCAGCTTTCTTTTCTTTGGAAATATTAAGGACCGAATAATCCAGCCCGCTGTCTTCAAAAGCATATGCGATGCGGCCGGGCTTCTCCCACTCTACATGCTGAAAAATAATAATTTCAGATCGACCCATAATCTTTCACCCATAATTCTACTGTGCACAGGACATATTACACCACTGCGATGAAAATCTTCGGAAATCCGCAGAGAAGGTGACGGGAAAATAAAAGGATACAAGGAAAATGTTAAGGATACAGGACGGCATCAGCCAGGTTGCCTCCATGAGGTAGAGTATGAGCAGACAAGTATACAGCCGCAACGGCTGCAGCACGATGCCGGCACCCGGAAAGGATGGATGCACGGCACACATACGAACAGCGGAGGATCCCTGAGCTTATGGCCAGCACAACCAATGGTTTGACTATCCACCCTGACACCGTACTCGCGAAGGCAGCGGAGCATATCCGCATCTATGACACTGCCCGCCACGGGACCGTTGATTTTACACCTATCGTCCCCGGGAAGGTCACTATGTACGTGTGCGGGGCAACAGTGCAGAGCTCCCCGCATATCGGGCATCTCAGGGCCGGTGTGGCTTTTGACGTTATCCGCCGCTGGCTGATGAAGCTTGGATACGAAGTCGTATTTGTACGCAATGTTACCGATATTGACGACAAGATCCTGAACAGATCGGCCGCAGAAGGCCAGAACTGGTGGGCGCGCGCGCACTACTACGAGGATGAGTTCACAGATGCCTACAATGCCCTGGGGGTCCTTGCGCCCACTTATGAGCCGCGCGCAACCGGCCACATCACTGATATGGTCAGCCTTGTTGAACGGCTCATAGACCGCGGGCACGCTTACATAACCGCTAACGCTGACGGTACCCCTTCCGGGAACGTATATTTTGACGTACCCTCGTGGAAAGGATACGGCGCACTGACACACCAGGAAGGCGGCGTGCAGACAGGGGAAGCTGATGAGGCAGCCCGCGTTGCTGACGCCCTCGGCCCTTCAGTAGATGCCTCGGGTGAAGATAAATACAACCCCGCTGATGCCGCTGATCAGTCGGAAGCTAAGCATGACCCGCGTGATTTCGCTTTATGGAAAGCTTCCAAAGATACAGACCCCAGTACTGCACGATGGGAAACCCCTTTCGGCACAGGGCGCCCGGGATGGCATCTGGAATGCTCCGCTATGAGCAGGCGGTATCTGGGCGATGATTTCGATATCCACGGCGGCGGGCTTGACCTGCGTTTCCCCCATCATGAGAATGAAATAGCACAGTCCCGTGCTGCCGGATGGGGATTTGCTCACCACTGGATGCATTCTGCATGGGTGACACAAAAAGGCGAAAAGATGAGCAAATCGCTGGGGAACGGCTTATCTGTCGGATCCATACTGTCCAGCCATACCCCGTGGGTCGCCCGGTACGCCCTGGCAGCCGTCCAATACCGATCCATGCTGGAGTGGAGCGCTCAAACACTACAGGAAGCCGAAAGCGCATACAGCCGGATCATGAATTTCCTTGAACACGCTGCTGCGGCAGCAGTCCGGCCTACCCGCGAAGAGGTGCTTGCCGTAGGCGCTGACGACTTGCCTGAAAGCTTCACACGCGCCATGAATGACGATTTCAGCGTTTCGGGCGCAATCGCAGTAATATTCAGCGAGATCCGCAGAGGGAATACGCTAATGGCCAGCATGGCGTCAGCCGCCGGCACCGGCAGCCGGAAGGAGTCAGAGAGCGGAACACCGGGCAGCCTGAACAGCGATCTGGAAAATACGGTACTGTCTGTGCGGGCTATGCTTGATGTTCTCGGATTAGACCCTCTGGATCCCCAGTGGCTCCCCGGCGGGAATAGTTTTGCTGCCGCTGCTTCCTTCACCGGTGGCCAGCTGTCATCCGTGCGGGAATCTTCCCCTGTCCCTTCGCAGGCAGCTTATCCTTCCCCTGCATCTTCCCCGTCACGGGCCGCCCAGGTTTTGAACACTCTTGTTTCCGCGCAGCTCAGGGAACGCGAAGAAGCCCGGAGATCCAAGGATTTTACCCGCGCGGATGCTATTCGCGATATGCTCGCAGAAGCAGGTATCACTATTGAAGATACCCCGCACGGCCCTGCATGGAAACTTTAGAAATTCCCCTCTCTATCTTAAAATAAAGGATTATGGCAGCATTTAGTTCACTCACAGACCGTCTGACCGGGGCGTTCAAGCATCTTCGGTCTAAAGGGAAACTCTCAGAATCAGATATTGACGGTACGGTCCGCGAAATCCGCCGTGCGCTTCTTGACGCTGATGTTTCGCTGGACGTCGTCAAAAGCTTTACTGCGCGGGTGCGCGAGAGGGCTCTCGCAGAAGAAGTCTCGCAGGCCCTAAACCCTGCGCAGCAGGTAGTATCGATCGTTAATGATGAGCTGACCGAAATACTGGGGGCCAATGTAGACCGCCCCCTTAATTTCGCCAAAAACCCTCCTACAATCATCATGCTGGCAGGCCTCCAAGGTGCCGGCAAGACAACGCTTGCAGGGAAACTCGGGTATTGGCTGAAAGACCTTGGGCATACGCCTATGCTTGTAGCTGCCGATCTTCAGCGGCCTAACGCCGTGACCCAGCTCCAGGTTGTCGGCGAGCGCGCCGGGGTGCCGGTTTATGCGCCTGAGCCCGGGGTACAGTCAGGAAGCTCGGATGTCGTCCCTGCCGGGCTTGCGGCCGGAGATCCTGTCAAAGTCGCCAAGGATTCCATCGACGTTGCCCGCCAGAAGCTTTATGACACAGTGATCATTGATACTGCAGGCCGCCTTGGCGTTGACGAAGAGCTTATGCGCCAGGCCCGCAATATACGCGATGCTGTTGATCCTGATGAGATCCTTTTCGTTATTGATGCCATGATAGGCCAGGATGCTGTCGCTACAGCGGAAGCCTTCAATGAAGGTGTTGATTTTACAGGCGTCGTCCTGTCAAAGATCGATGGCGATGCCCGAGGCGGTGCCGCTTTGTCGGTGGCGTCAGTTACCGGCAAGCCTATCCTTTTCTCCTCAACAGGCGAAGGGCTCAAAGATTTTGAGGTCTTCCACCCCGACCGCATGGCTTCCCGCATCCTCGACATGGGTGATGTCCTTACCCTTATTGAACAGGCGCAGAAACAGTTTGATGAGCAGGAAGCCCGCGAAGCTGCAGAAAAAATGGCCGAAGGCACTTTCGGCCTGGATGATTTCCTAAGCCAGCTTCAGCAGGTGCGGCAGCTTGGTTCAATGAAGAAACTCCTGGGTATGATACCGGGTATGTCGCAGTACCGGCAGGCGATCGACCAGTTCGATGAAAAGGAGGTCGACCGCACTGAGGCTATTATCCATTCCATGACGCCTGAGGAACGCCGCAACCCGCAGATACTGGACGGAAGCCGCAGGGCACGGATTGCTTACGGCTCAGGCGTCACAGTATCAGCAGTAAACGGGCTTCTTGACCGGTTCAGCCAGGCTGCAAAAATGATGAAGCGGATGTCAGGCAGCAGTATGCCGGGTATAGGCAATAGCAATTCCCCGCGTAAGAACAAAAAGAATAAGAAAAAGAACCGGAACAGGTCAGGACGTTCAGGGAACCCCATGAAACGTGAAGCTGAGGAAAAAGCCCTGAGGGAAAAACTGGGCGGGCATAAAGGCGGCAGCGGGTCTTCTTTCATGAAGAAACCGCAGCCCGGCCAGCTCCCAGGCGGATTGGGTACAGGGCTTGGTCAGGATCTTGACAACGTTGATCTGGGCAATCTTGGTAACCTCAATATCCCCGGGCTCACCTGAGCCTCATGGAAAAGAGGCCTCCAGGCTCTTACCTTTCTGCATATCTGCGGGGGATCATGGAGGGATACCGGATTCCTCGATACTCAGGGGCCTCGGAGGCGCCTGAGATGCCCGGAGCCCCAGGGTATCTGAGGCATTGAGATACCCATGCTATCCAAAAATATCCATGGCATCCAAGGCAGTTACCGCAGGCCACCATACTGTCCACAAATTAAGGAGGATAATGGCTGCTCAACAGGGAAACTCTTCCGCATCAAGCACAGCGCAATACTATAACAGCTACAATCCATCCGGGGCTTCCAAACGTCCATCCGGGAAGAAATCAAGAAAAAGGAAAAGGAGCTCTATGATTCTGTGGATACTTCTTATCATCATTGTTTTATGGATGTGCCTGCACTTTTTGCCTGAGCGTTTCAGCTACCTTAGGCCAGTACCCGAAGCAACTGCCCTTATCCCCCTGCTGATCGTACCGCTGCTGGTCATCCTTGCTATTGCACTCGCACGGCGTTCGTGGGGGCAATCCCTGGTCTCTTTCCTCCTGATCGCTATTGAAACCGTATGGTCAGTCGGCTATTTTACTGAGATCCCCCAGCCCCTGAACCCGATTCTGGCACTGCCCCGGCAGACAGTATCAAACGCAGTATCTGACGGGACTCCCGATTCGGAAGCAAGCTCGCTGAGCAACCCCTCAGCCGTAACCGTGATGACTATAAATGCGCGCTATGGGCAGGCGGACACCGGAAGCATCGTACAGGCCATTAAGACGAACCACGTTGATGTACTGTGCGTTCAGGAGGCAACCGATTCTTTCATTGACCGTATGGGAGCCGCCGGGATCTCAGATGAGCTCCCCTTCCTGCAGTCCGGCGCAAAAACCGGCCGGGACAACGGCGGCTTCAATGCTGTCTGGACACGTAAACAGCCTGCCGAGCAGCATGATAAATCGGTCCAGTCCGAATCTTCCCAAATACCGACAGCCGTAGTATCCGTTAACGGGCATAACGTCCTTTTCGGCAGCACCCATCCAAAATCGCCCCAGCGCGGCGGCGAATCATGGCGGAACAGCATAAATGCCTTGAAAAGCTTTGCGCAGGTCAATAATCCTTCCCTGGGTATTTCCACCCATATTGAAGCTACTGTAATTGCCGGAGATATGAACTCCGGGATCCATCACTCTGTTTTCCGCAATATCCTCAGCAGCGGGCTGACTGATGCTTCCTACAACCTCCATAAGGGGATACACCCCACCTTCCCAGCCTCCTGGCCCCTGGTGCCGTCACTGATTGAGATAGATCACGTGCTTTACTCGGGTCCTGTCCGGGCAGCCACCGTCAAATCGCTGGTTATACCGCGGACGGATCACCGTGCCCTTGTCTCAACACTGATCGTAGGGTAACTTAGTAGGATAACTGGCGGGAGTGCTTTTCATGCCCTGTCCACACACAAAAATATCATGCTAATACAATGCGTTCAACATTAGAAGTGCTTTTCACGCCTCTCCCACACACAAAAGCATCCGCATGGTTACATGACTGGCTATCCTGCTGCCGTGCTGCCCAACTGCCCGGAAATCCCCAAAAATAACCGGCTGCCCGGATAACCAATTGCTTGAATATGTGTCTATTCAGCTGCCTGTCCTGCCGGCATCAGCCGGCAGCCCCTCCTTCAATATAAGCATCTATAGCGGCCCCTCCTTCCCCTCCTTATACCCTTCCTCCCCTATCCGTACTCCTGCCTATAAATACCGGGTCTCCTCTACATCTATACAGATACAGATCAATAAATAAAGGGCAGACCTGAAACAGGCCTGCCCCGCAGAAATTTAATGCTTATTAATGCTTATTACGGTCGCGCATCCATAATATCAACGCGGACACTGTGATCGGCAATCGCCTGGATCACTGTGCGGATCGCTGTAGCTGTGCGCCCGTGGCGCCCAATAACACGGCCGATATCTTCAGAGTTGACGCGGACGCGGATAAGTTCGCCTCGCTGATTCTGATATGACCGGACCGACACGTCATCGGGGAAATCAACTATACCGCGAATCAGATGTTCAATCGCCTCAGTAAGCATATCTACTCAGCCTTTTCCTCAGATGAAGATTCTTCTGCGGATTCGGCAGAACTGTCGGCTGCCTCAGCCTCAGCCTCAGATTCAGACGATTCCGCTTCCTTCGCCGCTGCCTCTGCTGCAGCTTTAGCTTCTTCCTCAGCTTTAGCCTTAGCTTCGGACTTCGCAGCTTTAAGCTTCTGTGCCTTATCATCGGCAGCTTTAATGCGTGCCTCTGCATCAGGTCCGTCTTCCGCGGTCTTCAACGTGCCCTCAGCACCGGGAAGGCCTTTGAACTTCTGCCAGTCTCCCGTGATCTTGAGCAGCTTTACAACAGGTTCGGAAGGCTGAGCGCCTACACCAAGCCAGTACTGTGCCCGCTCAGAATCTATCTGGATCAGCGACGGCTGCTTGTTCGGATCGTATATGCCGATCTGTTCGATCACCTTGCCATCGCGCTTTTTGCGCGAATCAGCAATTACTACGCGATAGAAAGCATAAAACTTCCTACCCATACGCTTTAAACGAATACGTGTTGCCAAAATGGCTCTCCTTGTATCTTTCGGGGCGCACATGCCGCTGATTATGTGGGGCATAATCCGTGTCACATGCATGAACCCACGCCATCGGGTTTTGAGGGCCCCCTCAGGCGCGATAACAAAAGTCAATTATAGGCGTACTCGTGGATTTTCTGCCGCTACATGCCAGTCTTTCCGGGTAGAATGCCTGGCTTACTGTAGCCCGCCGCAGCACGGCTCACCCAACTCGCAGATACAAAATGGCAACCGGCCCAGGCTCTTATAACTACAAAATATATCTGCGGGTTGGGTGAGCAGGTATCAGGCGAGGGAGCGTCGAGCGGAAGGCGGTACGATATCCGTCAAAATATAAACGGAGAACATCGCTACCACACGCCGCGAGATATATCATCCTCCTGCTTACAATCTGAAAGCGGATCATGGGCACAAACCAAAGAACCGCTGATCTGATATCAACGCCGGATACTTCTCAGGTACCCAGCCCCGCCTCCCTGCCCAGCTTTCCACTCTGCCTCACCCAACCCGCAGATACTTTTATCGGAACCGCGGAAACAATCGAAATCCATTTCATATCTCTGCGTTGGGTGAGGCGGGGCGAAGAATAACCAGAGATACGGCCGGAGAAAGCGACAGAAAACATGACCGGGGAAACGGATAGGGAAACGGCCCGAGGAACAACTGGAGAAGAGAAACAGCCCAAAACAACCAGAGCAACGATCTGGCAACATTGCCATAACACGCCGCTTCACAGCACGTTACCGCCGCATATCACTGTCCGGCAGTATTTTAATGGACGTTAGCGCTGCGGATGAGCCCCCGACACATCCCACCCGAGGTCAGTGAGTTTTTTACGATCGGCCTTATCCAAAACGCTGCAATCAAGCCTCGCAATAATATCGGGGCGGATACTGGAAGTCCGTTCCAGGGATTCATCACGCCGGTACCGACTAACTTTCGCATGATCCCCGCTGAGCAATACCTCAGGCACATCCAGCCCACGCCATTGTGACGGTTTCGTGTACTGTTTATACTCCAAAAGCCCATCCTCGCCGGAGTACGACTCCTCAACAATAGAATCTGAGTTCCCCATAAAACCGGGAATCAAGCGCGTAATAGCCTCCACCATCACGCTCACCGCAACTTCACCGCCATTAAGGACATAATCACCTATTGAATACTCCCGCACATCCAGCCCCCGGCCTTGATAATACATGGGGATGCGCGCATCATAACCCTCGTAGCGGCCGCAGCCAAAAACCAGATGCCCCTTATGCGACAGTTCCTCAGCATCTTTCTGCGTAAACAGCGGTGCCGAGGGGTTCGGAAAGATCAGCGTGGACGGGGCACCGACGGAAGAGAAGGAATCCGATCCGGTGGAGGCGGGCGAGGAAGGCCCGGCGAGGCCCGGCGAGGCCCGGCGAGGAAGGCCCGGCGAGGAAGGCCCAGCGGAGGTACAAGCGGAGGCAGGACCAGAAGCAGACACGGCAGCAGAATCAGACGGCTCAGGGTGCGAGGAGGACACGGCAGAAACTCCGAAAGTCCCGAGTACGTCATCCAGACACTCAGCCCAGACTTCAGGCTTCATCACCATGCCTGCGCCTCCGCCGGCCGGAGTGTCATCCACCGACCGGTGCACATCATGGGTCCAGTCCCGCAGATCCAATGCCTGTATCCGCACGATCCCATGAGCCTGCGCCTTTCCCAGCAGGCTTAACTGCATCGAATCGAAATACTCCGGAAAAACTGAAATAATGCTGATATCCATATCATTTCCTGCCAAGTTGTGCCATACTTTTTGATTTCTTGCCGCATCCTGCATATCGTGCCGTATTTACATTTTGCAAGCCGAACAGCGCCTTTATAAGTTTATAGGTCGAATAACCCTACAGGGGGATCAATAAGAATATATCCCTCGGCAGGGTCAACAATCGGAACGATCTCTTCGACGAACGGGATCAGCACATGTTTGCCTTTATGCTCCGGGGCATCATCACCGTTCAGCTTCGCCTCGATAAGGGCCTGCGGACCATTGAGGCTGACGCCAGCGATCTTCCCGACAGTATGCGCATCCACTCCATCATAATCTGCCGCAAGCGCTTCAGCATGGTCATTGACCTGCAGCACTTCACAGCCGATCAGCTCATCGGGATACCATCCATCATTATCGCTGCCGGTCTCTCTGCCAGTTTTATCATTCCCGCCATCCTCATCAGCCGGACCACTGCCGGTATTGGAGAGCGGGAGGATGTCTGCCGCAGCAGGGGACCTGCCAGAAGCACCAGGCGCATCAGGAGCAGTATCAAGAGCAGGGGGCACGCCGGGCATGCCTGCGGCAGCCCCATTAAGAGGAAGAGGGGCGCTGCCGGATCCTGTGCCGGTAGATTTGCCGGCAGATTTCTTTATGAACAGCACTGTCCCTTTAAGCTCCTCCGATGCATTACGATCATTGATATCCGCAAATTTCACTATCCAGCGGTCCTTAAAAGTCCTTGACCGTTCTACCGCATACAGTTTCCCGCTTCCGTCAGCCAATACAGACCCTGCGGCAAAGCGCGTTTCAGGGGTATCAGTAAAAACCTGTACATTTACCTCGCCTTTAAGCCCCTGAGCACGCCCGATACGGCAGACCCTCAGAAGGCCGCTCTGCGGAAGGCTGCTGCCCTGCAGGGAGCCGCCGTTATGCTGAAGAGCACTATCCTTATCCTGCCCGGTACGATTTGTCATAACCCCTATGCTACCGAAGTGCCGTGAACAAGCACAAGATACGAATAAAACAGCGATATCTCAAGGGATCAGGGGATACAGCGGAGCCAGCGAGGATTGGAATATTTATCCATATCCAGCTGTCTGGCCGTGTTAAGGATATTCAGCTGGATATCAGCATAATCCGCCAGAGGAAGGGATTTAAAAAGGAAATGCTCGAAATAATCGATGATCTGCTGCCTGGTGAGATCAGTCTGGGATCTCAGGGGATCGACACGTTTCAGTGCAGATTTCACAGCCTTATCAGCGCTTTTTTGGGGAGAAATATTGAGTATTTCACTCATAAGCTGCGCATTGATATCGTAGGCCATCGTTACATGATGGAGGAGGCAGCCCGGGCCGCCTTTTTGCGATCGGAACCGGCGCTGTGCGGCTCCCCCGATTTTCCCGCCGGGCGATTCGATATCATTGACCGGCCTGTACCTGGCATCTATCCCGAGCCCCCGGAGGGCTTCGATAACCCAACGGTCGCAGTATTCATAGGAGGCCTCTATGCCCATACCTTCCACGAAGCCCAGCGGCACATACAACGAATAAGTGATCGTGTTGCCGGGCTGGATAAACATTGCACCGCCGCCTGTCACCCGCCGCACCACAGTAAATCCATTTTCTGCAGCGGCCTCTTTACGGACCTCATGGCTAAAGGACTGGTGTGCGCCTATAACAACAGCATCTGACGCCCACTGCCAGAAACGGAAGACAGGACCCTGCGTTCCATCGGCAACAGCCAGCGCAAACGATTCGTCTATGGCCATCTGCATTGATGGGGTAAGGGGCTTGGGGTCGCGTATCACAGACAGGTCAAGCTTTTGCCAGCGGGGATCGGCCGCAACAGGAAGTTGGGCAGGAAGTTGAGATTCGGAGATGGAAGTACTGGCAGGAAGATCAGTATCAGTAAGAATATCAGTACTGGCAGGGCTGACAGTATCAGCAGCATCAGAGCCGGTATTCCCTGCAGCACAGGACCGGGCAGAGGAAAAATCTCCTGAAGGGCTCAGCTGGTGGAGGCCACGGGGACCGGAGGAACCGGATCCTCCGCCATTGATATGGGCAGGCACCCTTCTGGCAAGGGCGGCAAGCAATGCCCCCAGCAACCCGTCAGCACCTATACCTATCATACAGACCCCCTGCGCAGCCCACTCATCCAGGGCTGACCACAGCCTCTCTACGGCATCCTGACGGAGCGCGGCCGAGTCCGGATCAGGCAGGAGTCTTATAAGGCAATCCTTCACAGTATGCGAAAGGCTTGCCAGCACTTTTTCGGGTTCATCAGTCCCATCGATAAAGAAATCACCGTCAATACTGACGTCCATACCCTCAGAGCTAGGATCAGGGCCAGCGGGGCTACCATATCCGACAAGCCTTGCACACCCGGCAGGGCTTCCGGGCATGCCCGGGCCAGTGCCCTTAGTCCCGTTAATCCCGTTATTGAGAGACCCGTTAACGGGATAGCCGTTGCCCGCACCATCAGGAGGATATGGAAGCAGTATTTCTACGGCGACAAGCTTGCTGCCAGGCTCTTTGTACTCGCCCCGCAACGGATGCGCCGCATACCGGTCAGCCATCAGCCTCTCCTCCCCGAGCGGCAGGGGCTGTGCCGGCAGCCGGATACCTGCCGCTCATTCTCTGATACCCATGGCATCCAGGCACCATGCGTTTTCAAGGGATATCTGTTCCCAAGCCTTATACCGCCCTGAAACCCCGCCATGCCCGGCTTCAGTTTCGATCCTGGCGAAGGCGTCGGCGCCTACCTCAGCTTCCTGCAGGCGCGACAGCCACTTCAAAGGTTCCACATAGAGCACACGGGTATCATTCATAGATGTAGTAATGAATATCCGGGGAAAATGCGGCGTGCCGAAAAGCTCGGAACGCTCCCGCGCAGAAGCGACATTCTCGTAAGGGGTATACGCACGCATATAGCCGTATACATTTTTATCGTGCAGCGGATCCCCCCATTCATCCCACTCCGTTACTGTCAGCGGAAGGGACGGGTCAAGGATGGAGTTCAGCGCATCAACGAATGGGACATCTGCTTCTATCCCTGCATAAAGGAACGGAGCCCTATTCGCTACAGCCCCCATAAGGAGCCCGCCGGCCGACCCGCCATTGGCAACAGTAGTTTCAGGGGAAGCCCATCCCCGCGCCTGCAGCGCAGCAGTCACATCAATGAAATCATTGAAGGTATTGATTTTATTCAGACGCCGCCCCTGCTCATACCACGCACGCCCCATTTCCCCGCCGCCGCGCGTATGGACTTCCGCGCGGAGCACGCCGCGGTCAAGGAAACTCAGGCGCGGCACGCCAAATCCAGGATCGCAACTTATACCGTAAGAGCCGTATGCCGTGATAAACATCGGTGCCGCTGTTGCCGTCGGCACTGCCGATGCTGCACCCCACACTCTGGCTGCAGCTTTCTGGGCTTCTTCTATTCCTGGGGCATCAAGAACATAGTCTGTCATGCCTAAGCCCAGCGGACATCCATCCCTGTCGCATGCCTCATCCATTGCGGGGACCAGGCCGCGTTTCCATGTAAGCGATACGGGTACTTTCTCGCCGTCCCGTACACGCACCCAGATACGGCGCTCAGCATATTCCGCTTCATTGTAGTTTTTAACGGATGCCGCTTTCAGCAGGGTATCTTTCCCGGCAGCAGGGTCATAAGCACGCAGCTGTGCAGGATGCACGTAGCTGGTGAAACTGTATCGAAGAGTAGGTGCTTCATAAGAAGGGTTTCCTGTTGAATCAACAGAATACAGCGCATGGGGATCCTGACCTGTAAGTTCCGTAAAGCCCCACGGCCGGCCAAGCACATAATCAGCGAGCGCACGGCCTTTTACTTCAACAGCTATATGGGGCAGGCCGGACGAACGGTAAGCAAGAGTCACAAAATGCCTGTACACCCCCAGGCCGCCAATAGCCAGGCCGCGCGCCGACTGCAGTATCCCAGGATTCACTGCATCGCTGTACGGCGTATCCACAGGAGCCCTGCGATGCTCTGCTTCAGCCTTTTCACAGCCGTAATCGCTGCCCCGCGCAATGCATGTCCCATCCCCCAAAGTATAAGGAGGCTGCTTTTCAAGCATATTGATAATATCTATCTGGAAATTCGGGTCATACACATTATGGACAACAACCGCAACAGGTATATTGCCTTCTTCATCAGTCCTGATCCCCTCAGCCAGCTCAGCAAGCCGTATACTGTCCTTCCCGGATCCCGAAAGACGGGCAGCCTGAGCCTGCTCCCGCAGGATCTCCCTGGCATCCTCGAATTTGGCAAAGCTGACATCATACTCCACGCCATCTCTGCGCGGAATAAAAGTGGAGAACTCCCCTTCGGGGTCCCCGACATCAAGGAAACGCACTTCGCTGGTAGTTTTTGAGCTGCTTTCAATGACGATCAGCGACTCATCAAAGGAAAGGCCTACACCGCAGTTGAAGCGGCCGTCATCTTCATGGAAGACCTCCCTGTCCTCAGTGGTATCAGTACCCATCCGATGCCGCCAGACGGAATCCGGCCTCCATGCATCGTTGACCCGCGTATAGAATATCCATTGCCCGTCGGGCGTAAAACACGCATTCGAGCTGATGCCGCGGATCGTATCAGGCATCTGCCGGCCGCTCTCCAGATCACGCACATAGCAGTCGTACCGCTCATCACCCCTGGTATCCACCAGATACAGCATCCAGCGGCCATCGTCACTGAGGTCTATCCCTCCGGTGCGGAAAAAGTCATGCCCCTGTGCTTCCCTGTTCGCGTCAAAAATAATTTCCTCGCCATCCAGCGGGGTGTTATTGCCAGGTTCAATACGCGGAGGATCCCAGTCGCTGTCGGATTTCACCGGCACCCGGCAGGATATCCCATACTGCCTGCCCTCCTGTGTACGTGTAAAATACCAGTAGCCGAAAAGCCTCACGGGAACTGACATGTCATTTTCTTCCACGTGTGATTTCAGCTCGTCGAAAAGGGCAGATGCCAGCGGTTTTACCTTTTCCAGGCGCTTGTCCGCGTAAGCATCCTGAGCTGCTACATACGACTGCACATCCTGCGAATCTTTATTCCTGAGCCATTCATAGTAATCTGTAAAGGTTTCACCGTGAATATCCCGGATATGCTTTATCCGTTGGGGCTGCGGAGGGTCCAAAAAATCCATATCAGTCCTGCTTTCGTTTTTCCTGTCCGTTTCCCCTGTCTCTGCTTCTATTCCTGCTCCTGCCCTTGGGGGCCTTCTTCGCAGGCTTTACAGCTTCCTGCAGATACGGGATCATTGACCTCATAAGGCTGGCACCTGTAGGCCCATAAAAAACGGGTACATCCGGCGCGGGCGCCTCAGGGGTGCCTAAATTGAGCTTCTGCTGGAGGGTCGTTTCCTCCCTGCTCAGCTGGCGGATCCCAATAGCAATGATACGCCCCGGATACATATGCGTCAGGCGGGCATAAGTCGTAGGGTCCCGCTGCCCGTCATCCCCAAAGAGGATAAATTTCATACGGGGGAAATCGCTCATAAGCTGCTCGACGAATTCGAGTTTATGCTGGACTCCGCTGGGGATAAAGGTTTTCGGCCTGGGATCAAGATCGCGCAGGAGCATAGGCCCCTTGGGGAAACCATACCGTTCAATAAAACTGCGGATCGTCGTTTCAACATTCCACGGCGATGTTGACAGATAGAAAAACGGTGCATCGGGGAACATGTCCCTGATCCTGGCATACAGCACCGCCATGCCCGGCACTGAGGCGCGTTCGTTGGGGCTGCGGAGCAAAAAATTATAGACCGCCTTGAAAATTGATGTCACCTGGGAAACCAGGATAGTGTCATCAACATCAGAGATGATCCCCACCCGGGTTGTTACAGGGAAGATATAGACAGGGGCTTCGACTGGCTGACGGCCCCGGACTTTATAAGACGCCTGATGTTCCCCTGTCTTAAGGCGCCTGCGGGCCAGGAGATCGAGATACCCTTTGCTGTCGCTGTAAATGGAATCGCCTTTCAGCTCTTCCGTACCGCCTATCGGTTCGAAGGCCTCGGAATTGCCTACCTGCGCAGTATGCACCGGCACCCCGTCAATCGTCATACGGACCTGGGTATGGGGGGCGGGGATCATAAGCATATTGCGGATACCCAGGGAGACCGTCCCGGCCGGGGCCAGACGGCGCATCCCCAGCACGGTCCGGCAGATAAGCCGCACGTACCGCGTAGTCCCGTATCCTACATAAGGCGCAACACGCGGCTTCCAGCCAATATATGCAGCGATTGCGCTGGCAACTGCCTGCCACATATCAAATCCCAGTGTCACAAGGCTCTGGGCAGCCCGGGATGACAGCGTCCTTTGCCGCAGCAGCTCCCTTGAAGATGGAGCGTCAACCACTGTGGAAGAGCGCCTGACAATAATCGGGATCGTCTCCATCGTATCGGCAGGCGGTTCAGCGGCTCCCTGCAGACGCTCCTGCGCAGCATAATCCCCGGCCTCGCGCAGATTCTCCTTACGCCGCTGTGAGCTCCGCAGGCTGTACCTGTATCTGTATCTTTTCTGCGCTGCCGCAAGCCGGCGCTGCATCATACTCACAGGATCCATGAACGCCTGTGCCTTGTCCCGCTCCAGGCGGCACCGTGCCTGGCGGTGCGGGTGCATGGCACGCTTCAGGCAGGCAGATATGCAGCCTGCAAGGTCTGTCCGTTTCCCCTCCTGCTGTCTGCGGCAGAAACTGTCCCTGTCAGCAGGGTTACTGTTTTTTGACGATCTTTGCATACTGCTCACTGTCTAAAAGTTCAGGCTCATCATCATCTAACTCGATTTTTATCAGCCAGCCTTCGCCGTAAGGGTCATTATTCACTATTTCAGGATCTTCATCGGCTGCATTGTTGATATATCGGACAGTCCCGTCTACAGGGACCGACACAGGGGAGATAGCTTTAGCGGACTCAACTTCAAGGGCCTCGTCGCCAGCCCGGACGTGGTCGCCTTCCGCCGGAAAATCAATATAGACCAAGCTCCCCATCTTATCTGCCGCATATGCCGTGATCCCAAGGACTGCTGGGGATACAGAAGTATCGACCCATACATGGTCTTCAGAATAGCTGAGCTCTTCGGGCATGTCTATACTATCCGCTGTATTCCGCGATTTCCCCGTCCTTATACCGGTCCGGCCTGCCCTCGCTCCGCTGTCAGCGGCGGGGCTGCCGAACGGATCAACGCCTCCGTCTGTGTCGCTGCCGGTATCAAAACCAATCTCGTTGCTGTCCATGTCCATATCTCCCACGTGTGTACTGTTGCCTTTCAGATTAATCTTTAATCTGCCTTTTATCCTTTTTATTCTATATTGTACTATTTTAACTATTTTATGCGGCTCCCCTACTGTTTTGCCGGTACTCTGCAATCTGTACAGCCTGTACAGTTTATGCTGCCCGCACTTCACGTGAGGTGCTGCGCATACGCACGTACACAGTAAATCATAGAATTCGCCGTGCAGGAGTTTCCCCTATCCATACGCATCACCATAAACCATAAATCAATAGATGCTGAAGGTATAACCTGGCCGACACAGTAGCAAACGCCCTCTTACCGCTGTACCGTCTGTGAAGCCCGCCGGGCTGCATCCTCAATGGCCAGAGCTACTTCCTGCGGCTTTTCAAAGCAGGAGAAATGCCCGGAATCCCTGATCTCATAAAACTTCACATCTGCGTGCACCATCGCCTCGGCGACAGGCCTCATAACAGATGGTCCGCTGGATCTGTCCAGTTCCCCGCTGACCACTGCAGCCGGAGCCGTAACCGAAGACAACGTGGCAACCTCATTGCGGCGGCCGGCAGCCATACGCTCACGCCAGGCCAGCCCCGCGGGGCTCTGCTCATCAATCCACCGGGTAAACGTATCAACGAATTCCGCCGACTGCTTAAACGCTGAATCACCCTTCTGAGGCCGCGCAAAATGCAGGACGGGGCTGACTGAATGGCTTTCCAAAGCCTCAGACGCAATGCCCAGCCGTCCGGCACGCGCTTCAGGGGCATCTTCTTCCGCGCGTGTATCGCACAGGACGAATCCCGCTACAGATTCAGGGAACAGCCGCTGGATAGCCAGCGCAAGATAGCCTCCCATGGAAATCCCGACCCATACTGCCCGGTCATAGCCCATATCTTTAATGGCCATGACAATGGAAGCGGCAAGCCTGCTGCAGGCCTCAGGATATGACCCATCTTCACCCACGGGACCTGTCAAGCCTGGCTCAGGGAGCGGGCTCATGCCTGCGCCGGGCATATCAGGAGCGAAGATCGGATAGTTTTCATGCTCCTCTTCCGAGATGCGGATCAGTTCCTGGGCGCATCTGTCCCATACACGATGGTCTACCGGAAAAGCGTGAAGCAGCACAACGGGTATATCGCCTTTGTTTCCCTCACGGTATACAGAAGTCACTATTTCCATGTCATCAGGCATGGCAGCCATGATTCCTTCAGCCTGACCGGACGGATCCGCGACTGCACTGCTGTCCCCATGCCCTGCAGCTGCGGTATCCGTCCTCGGCGCAGCGTTGCTACGGCGGGACAGCGTATTATCGTGGCCGGCCATCACAGCATCCCGCTTCCGCTGAGTGCCTGGACAAGTATGTGATCCATACCGTGGGCCAGCTGGCGGAGGAACTCCGGTTTCAGGGCATCGGCCGGATCGGACCATTCCACATCTAATGTCTCATCCTGCGGCTTCACATCGCCGTCTATCGGGATAATGTAGCATAAAGCTACTGCGTGCTGCCGGGGATCATAATAATCTGAGAAGCCCGGCGTTGGGAAGAATTGCGCAACGGTAAAAGGCTGTATCGTAGGAGGTAGGAATGAGAGTGTGAGATCCCCCAGATCTTTTGAAATATTGCGGGCAATCGTTTCCCTGATCGACTCATGGTAAAGGATACGCCCTGATATCAGAGTCCGCCTCAGGGCTACATCGTTATCGTCATTGGCGCAAAGAAGCGTCCCGACCTGCCGGATGCGGCCGAGGTCATCCGTTCGCACCGGCACTACGATGACATAAGGGATGGGCACCTCCCTGCGGATACCGTCTATCTCATCCTTAGCAAGCCAGCCCGGCGGATTAGAACCTCCCATCCCATGAATGAAATCGTTGGGGGAGTCACCGCCAAAACCGCTCCGGTCACGGCCGGCATCAAAATCACCGGGATCCGGGATCTCATCATTCAAAACTGGCATATCCTTATTATGCCCTGTCCAGCTGATAACGTGCAGTAAAGATAACGTGAGGCAAAACAGAATACAGCAAAATCTGGATCCATAGCCCGGGAAATTGGACGTCCCTGACTTTCCTGCCTATCCTTACTTATGCCGTTATCACGTATGCCGCTGTTGCGGTACCGTCCCTGCTTACCATATACGTTGCAGCGATACGTCTCTGACGTTTGGCTTTCCCTCTGTTTCCTCCTCATATCTCTTTCCTCATCACCGTTCCTCCTCTGGCCTCATCCCGAAACGTACGTGCCTGCGTACTTACCTACGATTTCTCTCTCTGTATCATCTTCCCATCCGTTCACCTACTCGCATACTCCCCTCGCCCCTTCTACTTACCCCTCCCCATTCGCCCCTCTCTTCAACTCGCGCCTCCCTACTCACCTCTTTCATCTACTACCTGCACACCGTTATCGGTCCTCTTTTCAATTCACCCCTCCCCGCTCATCTCTCCTCCGACTTATTCCTCCCCCAACTTATCTCGCCTCCAACTCACCTCTTCTTCAACTCACCTCTTCTTCAACCCACCTCTTCTTCAACCCACCTTTCCTCCAACTCACCTAAAACGTATTTACGATACCGGGATCATTGAATATCCAACCATCACCAAAATGTATCTTCGAGTTGGGTGAGGCGGTCCCCACCCACTCGGGTCATTAACACCCTCCTGTTTCCCTTCCTATCTCCTCCTGCTGCCCCTGCCCACCCTACGTACCCGCTAACATCTCTGCCTGATTCCCATCTGACCGCCGCCGCGCATCTTCCAGCCTGGCATGGCTTATCGCCCCGCCTCAGACCCGCTCTTCCCCAAATCCAATGCCCTCTCATCGCCCGGAGCGAATCCGCGGGGAATATAAAGGCTGCCTCCACAGTTGAGAACATTGAATCGTAACCATAAACATTAAGGAACAGAAAGGCGCCAAATGGCAACGCATGAAATAACCTCTACGAATCTTAACGAGACTATCAAAAATAACGATCTTGTATTTATCGACTTCTGGGCTACCTGGTGCGGCCCCTGCAAGGCTTTCGGCCCTATTTACGAGCAGGCCAGCGATGAGAATGCTGATGTATATTTCGGCAAGGTAGATATTGACCAGAATCAGGATTTGGCTGCAAATGCTGAGATACAGGCCGTCCCAACTCTGGCGATCATCAAGAACGGCAAAACGATCTATAAAGAGGCCGGCGCGTTAAGGAAGTCCGATCTGGATGAATTGATACAGAAGGCGAAAGATCTGGATGTAAGCAAGGCGGAACCAGCCCAGCAGGCGTAAGGCAACCTTCGCTGGCTCCCGAGCTGCGCTTCACCCCATGCATGCCTCTTGTGCAGGCGAATAAGTATATGGGCAACTGATATCGGATTCCCTGGCATCCTCTTATCTATCGCCTGCTGCGAAGTATTCTGTTATAAAACAGCGGGACCATACTGGCTGGATACGCGGATACTGCAATAGGCAAATATTTCCAATGATGTTTATGACACTTGCTAAAATGTGAAGTCGTTGCTATCAGATGGATGGCATTAAGGAGTTTTATGGCTGGACGTCACATAGAGCGCAAAGGATCGATTTTTAGCCGTTTCACGCGAAAGCAGTGGATAGGCGCAGCAGCTGCTGCGATTGCAGTCGTTCTGATTGCTACTGGCGGGGCAATAGCTGCGTGGCGGAATTCGGGATCGCGTGCGTCGCGTATCACCGAATACTCAGTAAGCGATCTGAAAGACGGTTCTCAGGACGTATCACGAAGCACGATCCGCGAAGCCCTTGAAGAGCATCGCGGCGGAGCAGACAGGAACACTACGTATGTGCGGGTTGAGATCAACGGAAAGCTCCGTATGGTCGCTGGAAGCGGATTTACTACAGTGAAGTCTGTCCTGCAGGCCGGGAATATCACTCTGACAAATGACGACACGGTTTCCCCTTCCCTTGACGATCAGGTCAATGAATCTACCGTTATTAAAATTACGAGTACCAATTCAGAGATCCAGACCCTTGAGCAGTCTATCCCCTTCAATGTGATCCGGAAGAATGATGATTCCCTTCCATCCGGCAGCATTAAAGTTGAGACCGAAGGTAAGGAAGGTACCATGGAAATCACCAATCTGGTGACTAAGAATGGCACCGAGACTTTGGCCACTAACACTATCACGGAATATGTGAAGAATGCGCCAATTAACAAGGTCATCCTTGTAGGGACGAAGAGGGCAGCGTCTACTTCTACTTCTGAACGTAAATCAGCGTCTCCTTCCTCTTCTTCCTCAGCGAGTTATGGGACAACAATGCCGGTAGGCGATGCACAGTCTTATGCTCACTCAAAAGTGCTTGCACGTGGTTGGAGCGAAAGCGAATTTACGTGCCTGGTGCAGCTCTGGCAGAAAGAATCCGGCTGGCGTTCAAACGCCGCCAACCCATCGGGTGCTTATGGGATCCCGCAAGCATTGCCAGGTTCTAAGATGGGCGCAGGCTGGCAGACCGATGCTACAGTACAGATTAACTGGGGCCTCAATTATATTGCCGGCCGATACTCAACGCCTTGCGGCGCTTGGGCACATTCGCGTAAAACCGGATGGTATTAATACATAGCGTGTCCTGACCGCACTGGTCTGTACATCCCTTTTATGAAAACGGACATAAGGTAGGCAGCCATTTTGTGGTTGCCTACCTTTTTTATCTCATTTTATCTCTTACATCCTGCTTTCTTCTCTAACTCCCCTGTCTCGCTCTCCCTCCCCCTGTCCTCCACTTCTCTACCCCTGCCCCCTCACCTAACGCGCAGATGTAAAATACTCTCCTCATAATTCTCAATAAATCATGAAATATAATTCCTCGTTGGGTGAGCCGATGAGGAGGGTACCTCAGGGAATTCCTCAAAATATTGAGTGGGAGAGTAAAAGGAATAGGGGGGCGACGGAAAGTCGAAGAAAAAGATAGATATGCTGCGAAAAATAATCAGCGATCACAAATCTTTACGGTAGCCATTTACCTCTGCCGGCATCATAAAGATATCATACATATATAGCTGCACCAGTGAGGCGTTACTAAAAACTACAGGAGCAGCAAATTAATTGCCTTAAGCGGATTTTATAAATATCCTAGCATCTTGGTTGTTGCCCAACGGAATACCCACCATTATGAAAGATGCAGGAATCCATTTGTACGGGCTGCACCAGGATAATACAGCCTCATAGCGGATCGTACAAAATCAGGTTATTCAATAATCACAGCCTCCGCCGGCGATCACATATCTGGGGTACTGAAAGCGGAATCCTCAATAAAGATATTTTTGAGGTATTTCTCATACGTAAAAGGTCATAGAGGTTAATTATAAATTTAATAAAGCTTGCCCAATTCCTTGTAATATATTTATCGACTGTAAGAATATGCCATCCTTCAGCCTGTATCCCATTGGCCCGCTCATGATCCTTACTTATCTGCCCCAAATGATGCAGGCCATCGTATTCGATACCGATCTTTGACTCTGGATAGCTCAAATCAATATAATTATTATTTAACAGATGATTCACACACGGATTCGGCAGACCATAGCGGATAAGATCAAGCCTGAGCTTCGTCTCCTGAGGTGAATCAGTGCCCTCACACATCCGGAACAGCGCTTTTATACATTTCCGTATCCCGCGGCAACGATCACACAGCATAATAAAGTGCCTGATGTTCCGTATAGTTGTCAGCCTGAGCCGGCGATCTCTGCATATCAGTGAATCGCCAAAAATGATCAGCTGTTCCAGCGAAAGTTCCATTGACATCTGGACAAAAAGGGCTTCCGGAGACACACACTGAAAATCTCCCATATCAACGAGGGCGCCTGGAATATCCAGATTTTTCCAATAGCGGCAGCTGACATTCTTTAACCTTATCCGGTCCTTTTTATGCCGCACAACTAGAAATGACCGGCCTGGCTTCCTTTTAGGCACGGGTACGCCGAGAAGAGCAGCTGCCGTATAGTGGCTCGCCACTATACAATGTTTCGTTCTCATCTGTATACCGGAACAAACCTGCAGCGCTTCTTGCTGCCGTTCCCAGGCAGCGTACCTCATAATCTCGAACTTGCCAGGCTGCCGGAAAAGCATTAGGCCTGGCGGGCTCACCATTTCCACCATTCTGCCTATACCTCCGTTACCGCTAGGTGGCTACTTCCCCATTTATGATCTTCTTTTACAGTTTTCGCGTTATCAGTCTAAAGTATTTCCGGCACTGAAGTCAGAGTCCTTGGTAAATGTGGTCGAATGTGGATAAAACGCATGATCTTATTGTTGACATTATTTATGGTTTATGATCTGGGATATATGACTTAATAACTTATGGTTTATAGTTCATGCCTTATATCTTATGCATTGTAGTTTATGATTTACGCTTTGTGTCTTATGATCCATACTCCACAATTTCGGCCTGTACAGTTCAGTGAGGTCAAGATAATTTCTCCTGCGCTGGATCCGTCTCACCCAATTCGAAGATACATTTTGATGACGGGCAGATATTCAATGATCCCAGTATCGTAAATACGTTTTAGGTGAGTTGAAGAAGAGGTGAGTTGAAGGAAAAGTGAGTTGGAGGCGAGATAAGTTGGAGGAGGAATGAGTTGGAGGAGAGGTAAGCGGGAAGGCGAGGCTGAGGGATGGCTGTGTGCGCAGATAAGTATAGAGGTAAATACGCGGGTAAGCATGCTCTTTGTGCGGGAAAAAGAAAGAAGAGACAAGTGGATCGTTTCTTTTTCGAGGGAAAAAAGAGAGAGCGAGAGAGAGGAAGAGAGAGCGAGATAAAGAGAGAGAAAAGAGATACAGGTACGGTTTTAACTAGAGCTGCCTCGGATATACCCCGATATAACGGCGATAATAAGGCATACCTTGACCCGGTACACGTCTCTCGTAAACACAAACCTATACAGAGATTCCATCCCCGATCTCAGCCTCAAGCCCAAAATCACCTCTCTGAGGGATCTATGAAGGTACTCTATCCACATCTGATGCACCCGCACAAACCCATACAACATAATATATAGGATATCAGCCGCCGCAGCGGTATAGGTATACATCATATACCACACCTCACCGTTCCCCTCTCTCCTCTCACATTTCTTACACGCCTTTTGACGCGGGGAACTTAGAATACGGCCTGCAGCGCAAGATCTGCAATGAACAGGATCGCCACACCCCATATGATCGGGTGTACGTCTTTAGCCTCTTTCCTGCAGACCTTGGTAATACAATATGTAATGAACCCGGCGGCAATACCGTATGAGATCGAATAAGCGAACGCCATAAAGATGGATGTGAAGAACGCAGGGATCGCAACGCTGATATCGCTCCACTCGATTTCACCGAAGGCGCTCATCATCATGCATCCTACGATTACCAGGATAGGCGCTGTAGCAGCACTCGGGATCGCAGAAACGAACGGTGAGAGTACTGCGCTGAGGAGGAAACAGACGGCGACCACAATAGAGGTCAGCCCTGTACGGCCTCCGGCAGCAATGCCCGCTGCAGATTCAATATACGTAGTTGTGTTAGATGTGCCGATCAGTGCGCCGATTGATGTGGCTGTGGAATCAGCGAACAGGGCTTTGTCCATCTTGGAGCTGAAACCTTTGCCGTTCTCCATTGCCTCTTCATCTGCCTGCGAGAAGATCCCTGACCGGCGGCCTGTCCCGATGAAAGTCCCGATCGTATCGAAAGTATCTGACAGAGAGAACGCGAAAATCGTCACCAGAACCAGGGGTATCTTCGCGGGGTTGCTGAACAGGGCCGGGAACCCCTGAGGGGTAAATATCGCAAGGAATGTCTGCGGCAGCTGCCCGAATGCTTCCCCCAGGTTCACGCTGTGCGACATAGTGGTGATTCCCATAGGGATGCCGATCACAGTCGTGGCCAGCATGGCGATAATGAACGAGCCTTTATTGAGGACGCCCCATTTACCGGGGAATTTCAGTACGGTAAGGACGACGGCAATAAACAGTCCGATAAGGAAGAGGATCAAGGTTGGAGAATTCAAGGTTGCAAGGCTGATATTTGCGCCGGATCGCGCAGAATTATCAGGCGTAAAATGGATTATCCCAATGTCAACAAGTCCTACGTAAGCAATAAAAATACCGATTCCGCCGCTGATTGCATGCTGGAGCATTGGCGGGATAGAGCGGATTATCATTTTCCGCAATTTCGTTACTGTGATCAGCACATTGATGATCCCACAGACGAACACCATCGCCATGGCTTCCTGCCACGTAAAATTAAGCCCTTTGACCACGGTGAACGTAAAGAACGCATTCAGCCCTACGCCGGGCGCCAAAGCATACGGGACATTGGCAAAAAGGCCCATAACCAGTGTGCCGATGATCGCTGCGATGATCGTTGCCAGAAACACAGCGCCCCATGGCATCCCTGCTGCAGTGAGCACGTTAGGGTTAACTGCGATAATATATGCCATCGCAAAAAATGTTGTTAATCCTGCAATAACTTCAGTGGAGACTTTTGTACCGTTCTCCCTGAGCTTGAATAGTCGCTCCATTAGATTCCTTCGCGTACGGAGTTATAGTGTATGTGGACTCCGGATCCTCCCCGCCAGACCCTGGGGCAGCTCCACAGGCAGCTGCTAGTAGTGGGACTGGTTTGGTTCACCAGAAGTGCCACCGCTCTCCTTGACGATCTGTTTTCTCATTACTTTGATTATGAGATTTTCATTTATAGATTTAGACTTATGCGCATAACTCTCAGTGCTCAATGTCCGTCGGCATCCGCACATAATTCCATGATCCAAAATGAGGCCATACTAACTGATCTATATTTGTGCATTCCTGGCGAATCAACCATATAAACCAAAAACCAATACGACCATCAAGTGGGAACATCTCTGAGGATAATACATATGGAGGATGTATCAGCGTATTTTCCTGCATATACAGCGCATCCGTCCGCATAATGAGATGTGTAATATAGTTTCGCCAGGATCGGGAGACGACATAGAGGAAAACTGTCACAGTCTGATGTTCTATTTCACGGTAATTTTTGGGCCGGGCATGACCGCAATGTGCCCATCATAACATCCTTTTCCGCCTGCGTGATTGTAAGTGAATACTTGGCTTTTACACCGATCTGACGCGCTACATACTCACATCTGAAACCCTTATTCGTCGGGAGCCACGCATCCGCAGAGGCATCGCCTTTCTCCTGGTTTGCCTGCCCTTCCACCGCAAGCAGGTTATATGGATCATTGGCAAACTTATACTTTTTCGCTGACGGCCACTGGCTTGCGCCTGAATCCCATGCATTATGCAGCGCAACTACATGGTCGATCTGCACGGCAGCACTTGTTTTTGCGCCTCTGCGGAAATATATAACCGTCCCCGTATATGGATCATTCAAAACTCCGCTTGACACTTTGCAGCTCCCGGCATATTTATATTTGATGTCCTTGAGATCGCGCGCCAGCACATCTTCCCTGATATCGCAGCCGTTACCGTCATCATCAGTTTGGCGGAAACCAAAAAGCCCGCGGTTATAGCCTCCTGCCGATCTCGAGTCTTCGCGCACAGCCAGCGTTTGCAGGATATTAGCAGCTTCCCCTGTCGGGTTGTTCGCGCCCGTTGATGACGCCACGCTGGAGCTGATTTTGGGTAGTATCAAAGCGATAGCGATGCCCGTTAACACGGCCAGGGCGACAAGAAGAATGAACATTGCCCATGCGCGCTTATGCGATGATCCGCCCCCGCGTACACCACCGGTACCCAACCGAGCATCCTCATAGCCGCTGCCTGTGCGCGCACCCATGCTAGGCTGTGTATTCCTCCTCAGCGGCGGATTATCCTTATCCGGCGCTGCAACATCAGTCACCTTAAAACGACGATTCCTCATCACGCTGCTCCATAATTCCCTAAAGCCAGTCTTCTTACCGACCCTGATGCGATTCAAACAACGGGCCATCTTCCATTGTAGCCGCATACGGTATGCTGCACTCACCCAACTCAAAGATGCAGACACAGCCCTTCTGTACAATGATGGATACATAACAGGCTATCTGCCTTCTCCCCGTTATAGTTTCAGCCGTACGGATATGGGGGGGGAGACCGTCGGAGGAGGATCCGTATCTTCGAGTTGGGTGAGGGGATGGGGGTGAGATTGGAGAGTAAGGAGATGGTGGAGTACGATCGGAAAGTAAGGAGGGTATGGAGTGAGGTCAGAAGGTAGGGAGAGATGGAGTGAGGTCGGAAGTGGGACTACATATGTATGTGGATAAAAGGTCGGAAAGTAAAGAAGTGAGATGAAATCGGAGAGTAAGGAAGAACGGGGTGAGATCGAAAAATAAGGAGGTGAGATGAGATTGGAGAGTAAGAAAAGGCAGGGTGTAAGGAAGGGCAGAGTGAGATTGGAAGGTGAAGCGGGATGACGACCGGAGCGAGGATGAAGAGGAATAAGGATGAAGATGAGATGAGGGAAGGAAGAAGGAGAACGCAGGTGAGGAGGGCGAGTGCGAAAGGGTAAAAAGAAAAAAGAAGAATAAGAATAATATGAAAACAGAGGAAATAAGGAAGAACAAGGGAAATAGTTAAGGGGCAGGATTGTTTTCCTGCCCCTTAACTATCATTCATTTCCCTGCCTTATGACAGAGGAGCTATATCCAGCGGCACGCCGGGATTCATCGTGGAAGCCATAGTAACTTTCTCGATGTAGCGCCCCTTCACAGTAGCAGGCTTCAAGCGTCGGATCTCATCAGCAACAGAGCGGAAATTCTCCACCAGATCCTGCTCTCCGAATGAAAGCTTGCCGATAATGAAACTGAGGTTACCGTCTTTATCAACGCGGAATTCGATCTTGCCGCCCTTGATATCGGCAACAGCCTTAGCAACATCCATGGTGACCGTGCCGGTCTTCGGGTTCGGCATAAGGCCGCGGGGTCCAAGCACACGCCCGAGACGCCCAACCTTGCCCATCATGTCAGGTGTTGCAACAACGGCATCAAAATCGGTGTAGCCTTTGGATACTTTCTCGATAAGTTCATCGTCGCCGACCTCATCCGCGCCGGCTTCAGCCGCTGCCGTTGCCTGCGGGCCGCGGGCAAACACGAGGACGCGGGCTGTTTTACCAGTCCCATGAGGAAGGTTGACGGTTCCGCGGATAAGCTGGTCGGCCTTACGGGGATCGACATTCAGCACATATGTAGCTTCAACAGTCTCGTCGAAACCGCGTTTCGGCATGCCTTTGAGCAGTGCAACAGCCTGCTCATCAGTATATAAATTAGCGCGATCAACCATTTCTTCGGCTTCGCGGTATTTCTTGGAACGTTTTGTCATCTGCTTTCTCCTTAGCAGTCGCAGCCAGGGCACTCACACCTGTCTGCTTACAGTTGGTTTATTAATCGGTTACAGTCAGACCCATGGAACGGGCGGTACCTTCAATGATCTTTACAGCCGCGTCAATATCGCGCGCAGAAAGATCAGGCATCTTTGTTTCAGCAATCTCACGCACCTGAGCATGAGTTACAGAACCAACCTTGGTGGTCAACGGGTTCCCTGCACCCTTTGGCACACCTGCTGCTTTGCGAAGAAGTTCAGCTGCCGGAGGGGTCTTCAGCACGAAAGTGAAGGAACGGTCCTCATAAACAGTGATTTCTACAGGGATGATCTGCCCTATCTGATCCTTTGTGGCATCGTTATATGCCTTGGTGAAATCCATGATATTAACACCATGGCCGCTCAACGCAGGGCCAACTGGCGGTGCAGGATTTGCCTTCCCTGCGGGGATCTGCAGCTTAACAATAGCTGAGACTTTTTTCTTTGGAGCCATTATCTGGTTCTTCTTTCTATTCGCGGTACGACCGATACAGGACGTTTGCCTGTATCTCCCGCATTCCTGATCCGCCTTCTGCCGCAAAAAGGGTTCCCTTACGGGCAGTAAGGCAAAACAAGCTTTCTTATTATGCCAGTATCTGGGGACTAAAGGCTTTAGGAGATTTTCTCCACCTGGTCAAAACCGAGCTCTACAGGTGTATCGCGTCCAAAGATATTGACAAGTACGGTAAGCTTCTGTGCGGCCGGCTGAAGTTCTGAAACGACACCTGTCATAGTCGCGAACGGCCCGTCAGTCACGGTGACGGATTCGCCCATGCTGAAGACTACTTCAACCTTGCGCTGGCGCACAGCCTTAGGCTTGTCGCCAGAAGCCTTAAGGGCCTCCGAACGGATCATCGGGGCCATCATATCAACAACTTCCTGACGGCTCAGCGGCACGGCCTCGCGGTTAGATCCCACAAAACCCGTTACACCTTCAGTTTCGCGGATTATACGGCGGGCATCGTCATCAGGCCACATACGGATAAGCACATACCCGGGAATACGGACGCGCGAAACGACTTTCTTACCTTTTTCCGTATGCTTCTCCACCTCTTCCATCGGTATCTCGACCTGGAAAACGGTATCTTCAAGGCCGAAATTCTGCACACGGGATTCAATATTCGCTTTTACACGCTTCTCGTAACCAGAATATGTGTGAAGGACATACCATTTGCCGTCAAGGGTACGCAGCGACCTCTTGAACTCATCGACAGCCTTGTCACCGGCATCCGGCGTATCCGCGGTTTCCCCGGCATTATCAGGTTCGGCACCCTCAGCGCCGGCTGGGACCGCATCGGCATCCCCGCTGCTGCCCTGATCCGGTTGTTCCGGATCGGCAGATACCTCAGTCCCCGCTTCTGCGCCAGCCGATGATTCCTTATCCGCAGCCTCGCGGGAGGCATCATGATCCTCCTGTGCCTCAGCCGGAACAGTTCCATTAGCCTCTGCAGCCTTAGCAGCATCTTCTGCTTTAGCAGCCTGCAGGGTATCACTGCTGCCGCTGTCTGCCGCCGGGACGTGGCTGCTTCCATCGTCAAAAAGATTATCGGTATTGTCTGCCATACTATCCTTCACTAACGTTTGCCGTTAAAACCTTTATTTGCTTTCCTGCCAGATATGGCCTGTTCAGCCGAACAGGGTAAACATAAGCCTCCCAAAGCCGAAATCAATCCCTGTGGTAAAGAGCATAAGCAGGAACACAAAGACGAACACTGCGAACGACCATTTCAAAAGTTCAAAGCCTGACGGCGCCACAACCTTGCGCATCTCATCAAAAACCTGACGGATGAACAGGCCAATGCGCATAAAGATATTGGGCTTTTTATCCTTTGCAAGCCTATGATCAGATACTGCCATATCATCCTTACCTTTTGCCTGGTGTCCTTAATAATCTGCCACCACCGCAGGCGCGATGATGGCTTCCAGCAGGGGAAGCGGGACTCGAACCCACAACCTACGGTTTTGGAGACCGTTGCGCTACCAATTGCGCCACTCCCCTATGGTGTCTATTGTACCGATTGCTCTCGATTTACCGCCTCAGCAAGGGTATCCGCCGCATGCTCAGCAATATCCAAAAACAGCCAAACCCCAAGTTTACCGTGGAGCTTGGATTTCGTCCACTAAAGGCCTCGTCGTGTGTCCGGCATAGAAAGCATAGCTTCACTGTTGTGATGACGGACAAGGCACTTGAACAGATGAGATACCCTTGATCCCCGCCGCACTCTGGCTGCCCCACCCGGCCCGAGGCACTCAAGACCGCAGGCCTACAGCATTACCCACTTTTCCAGCCGGAGCATCCCCTCAGCAAGGTCATCATCAGACAGAGCATAGGAAAACCTGATATACCCGGGCATGCCAAACCCTTCACCCGGGATCACAGCAATATGGATGTCATCGAGCAGATCAGATGCCAGCTGGACAGAATCCGTATACACTTTTTTGCGGCTGCCGAGCGGCCGGCCAAGAAGCCCGCGGATATCGGCGAATACATAGAAAGCCCCCTGGGGAAGGCTGCAGGAAATGCCTGGGATCCTGTTGAGCGCAGCAACAATGGCGTGCCGGCGCACATCAAAGGCGGCACGCATCCCCACCACCGCCGACAGATCCCCCGAGACTGCCTCGATTGCAGCCCGCTGTGCAACATTATTGACATTCGATGTCATATGGCCCTGAAGCCTGGCTGCCGCCGCAGCTGCATCAGGCGGTGCAATAAGCCATCCTACGCGCCATCCCGTCATTGCATACGTTTTTGCAACGCCGTTCACCACAATAAGCTGCCTGCGGATATCGGGCTCCAGTGCACCGATATGCGGAGCTTCAGCACCGTCATACACAAGATGCTCATAGATCTCATCAGACAGGACCCATATCCTGTTCTCAAGCGCCCACCGGGCAATATCCCGCAAAACCTGTTCCGACCATACGGATCCTGTAGGGTTATTCGGCGAATTGACAATGACCGCCTTCGTTGCAGGCGTCCGGACCCGCTCCAGCTGTTCAACAGCCGGCTCAAAATTAGTGTCTGCAGCAGCCGGCACACACACAGGTACGCCTCCGGCAAGCTTTACAGCTTCAGTGTAGCTCACCCAGTAGGGGGAAGGGATAACCACTTCATCCCCCGGATCGGCAACTATCTGTATTGCCTCATATACTGCCTGCTTACCGCCATTAGTGACCACGATATCAGCAGGATCGGCAGGGTATCCGGAATCCCTTAAAGTCTTGCGGGCGATCGCCTCACGGAGCTCAGGAAGGCCCTGTGTTGCAGTGTATTTATGGTTCTGCGGATCCAGCGCTGCCCGCGAAGCAGCATCAGCAATGTACTTCGGCGTCGGGAAATCCGGTTCACCTGCGCCGAAACTGATAACTCTGATGCCTTGAGACCGCATCTGTTTGGCCTTGCTGTCAATTTCCAGGGTGACACTTGCCCCGATATTGCGGATACGGCTGCTAAGCTTCATAATTTTCCAATCCATGCTCATCATGGGGGTCATCAGCCTTCGACGGGTCAGCCCAATGCCCTGCCTTACGTTCTTTTTCCATGGCCGCGCGGACAGCCGCTTTAGCATCCATCCACTCGTGGTACTCGCGGCGGCGCTGGGCATTGGTCCTCCGCTGGCTCCTTGGTTCCTCCAGGGCATCCAGCCGGGCATCATGCCCGCGCTGCGACTGGGGGCTGCTGTCAAGCATCTCAGCTCCGGCAGCAATCGTCGGATCCCAATCGAATCCTACCGCATTATCGCCGGTACCGATATACACTTCATCACCGATACGGGCACCCTGGGCTTTCAGGGCGTCTTCCACACCGAATTTCGCCAGCCGGTCAGCGAGATAGCCTACAGCCTCCTCATTATCAAAATTCGTCTGGAGGACCCACCGCTCAGGTTTTTCACCCGTCACTGTGAACCAGAAATTCCCGTCAGCATCTTCATGCCGCGTAATATTGAAATCAACGCCAACAGTCCCGGCGCCCGTCCGACGGCGGCGGGACCTGTTCTCCAGAGGCCGGAGGACAACGCGCTCTTCCCCGCCGGAGCCATCCCGGGCTTCACGCTCACGTATAGTACGGCGGACTTTTTCAGAAAGTTCAGCCAGGGTGAAAGTCAGCTCCCGCAGCCCCTCATGGCTTACTGTAGAAACCATGATGACTTTAAGCCCCATTTTCTCAAAATCAGGCTTTACAAATTCTGCAAGTTCACGGGCTTCTGCCACATCAATCTTGTTAAGGATGATAACACGCGGGCGGTCCCGTATCGGGATGGCCCCAAGCGGCAGCTGGAGCTGGTCTTCATACTGTTTCAGCTCATTTTCCAATGTTTCATAGTCAGAGACAGGATCACGGCCAGGATCAAGCGTTGCACAGTCGATAACATGCGCAATGACCTCAGTGCGCTCAATATGGCGGAGGAATTCCAGCCCGAGGCCTTTGCCCTGCGCCGCGCCGGGGATGAGGCCGGGGACATCAGCCACAGTGAAAACTTTATCTTCCGCTTTGACCACACCCAGATTGGGGGTAAGGGTAGTAAACGGATAGTCGGCGATCTTGGGTTTCGCTGCGCTCACAGCAGCGATAAGGCTTGATTTCCCGGCACTCGGATAGCCCACCAGAGCCACATCAGCTATGGATTTAAGCTCGAAAACAATGTCCCGTTCCTCTCCCGGTTCACCAAGCAGGGCAAAGCCGGGAGCACGCCGGGCACGGCTGGCAAGGGAGCGGTTTCCTAAACCGCCGGCGCCGCCGCGGGCGACCACGATCCTGTCTCCCGCATTCCGCAGGTCTGCCAGCAGCCCTTCTTTTTTATGTGCGGCGGCACCAAAGACGACAGTCCCCGGAGGCACAGGCAAAACCAGATCGGCCCCCAGGGAACCGTCCTTGTCGTCCCCCTTACCCATCGTGCCGTTCCCTGCCGTGCGGTGGGGGGCAAACCTGTAATCAAGGAGTGATGTAACATTAGGGTCTGCTACAACGATCACAGAACCGCCGTTGCCGCCATCGCCGCCGTTCGGGCCGGCAAGCGGCTTATATTTTTCACGCCTTATAGACGCGGCGCCGTTCCCTCCGTCACCGCCTTTGACATGGACAGTTACCCTATCAACGAAATCACTCATATCATTACCTGTATGTATCCGACTATTTCTGACTATTTTCAGCTATTTCCGGCTATCGGCCCGGGATGCCCGTACTTATTATCCGACAGACCCATAACCAGCCTGAAGGATCACCTCTGAAAGATCGCCTCTGCAGGATCACAATAATACCAGCTTATAAATAAAGCCGCGTCAAAACGCGGCCTTATCAAAAACACAGAAATATTATCCGGCAGTACTATTACCAGTACCTTCCGGCAGTACTACTGTGCAACAACGTCAACGATTTTGCGGTCACGGCGTACACCGAACTGTACAGTGCCGTCCTGCAGCGCAAACAGGGTATGGTCCTTACCCATACCTACGCCATGCCCCGGATGGAATTTGCTTCCGCGCTGGCGGACGATAATATTACCCGCTACAACTGTTTCGCCGCCGAACTTCTTCACACCCAGGTACTGTGGGCCTGAATCGCGACCGTTACGAGAGCTTGAAGCACCTTTCTTGTGTGCCATTTAATTTCCTTTCGTATCCTTACAACCCGTATTTCCCCTGAGCGCACTAAGCGATCTCAGTAACTTTCAGGACCGTAAGCTTCTGACGATGACCCTTGCGGCGTGCAACGCCGGTCTTATTCTTAAACTTCTGGATGTGGATCTTCTTGCCTTTAGCCTCATCATCAACCACTTCAGCTTTGACTGAAACCTTGGCCAGATCCTTGGCAGCCACGGTGACCTTAGAACCGTCAACTATAAGAGCGACGGGGAACTCTACGGAATCGCCTTTCTTGGCGTCAAGGCGATTGACAATAAACTTGTCTCCAACCTCAACCTTTTCCTGGTGGCCGCCAGCTTTTACAATCGCGTACATAATTCTACCTTGCCTGTTTTAAGCTATTTTCCTGCTGCTCAGCAGGCACTGCAGAAGCACGGAAACTCTGCTGCACCTGAAGACACCAGCTATCTACTCTATATGCATATTGGCCTCGCGTCAAATCTGCTGCATTATAACGCGCCCAAAATGCATGTGAACTCCTAACATAGGAGGCGTACTGGACTAATTGGCCTCGGTCGTGTCCGTTCCGCCGTCGTCAGATCCTGCAGAACCAGATCCTGCAGAAGCAGTTTCGGCAGGGACCGTACCCGTATCTGCTGTATTGGCATCCGCTGTATCAGCGTCTGCCGTACCCGCAGCTGCCGTACCTATATCTGCAGTGCCCGCTTCAGCCCCATCCGTATGCTCCTTATCCGCATCCGTCCTGCCGGAAGCTGTTTTATCCGATTCGGCAGCCTCAGCCGCAGCGGCAGCGATACGCGCAAGCGTTGCCTTTACCTGCGGAGTAGAGCCCTTGGGGGCATTGGAATCAGTGTCGTCATAATGGCTTCGCCCATACCCGTGCTTATTCGTATGGACGAAAGGATCCCCGCCTTTAAGCGCATACGGGTCATCATAATCTGCAGAAACTGTAGGCTCATCATGAAGGATAAACCCGCGTCCGCCGCATGTCGGGCACTCTTCGGAGAAAGCCTCCACAAGCCCCTGCCCCACACGTTTCCGGGTCATCTGGACCAGCCCGAGGGAAGTCACCTCAGCAACCTGATGCTTGGTACGGTCACGGGACAGGCATTCCACAAGCCTGCGCAGGACAAGGTCGCGGTTCTGCGGCATGACCATATCAACAAAATCGATCATGATCATACCACCGATATCGCGCAGACGCAGCTGGCGCACGATCTCTTCGGCAGCTTCCAGATTGCACTTGGTAACCGTCTCTTCAAGCGACTGCCCGCGCCCAATAAAACGGCCTGTATTAACATCAATAGTCGTCATGGCCTCAGTGCGGTCAACGATCAGCGAACCGCCCGACGGGAGATATACCTTACGTTCCATCCCCTTGCGCAGCTGGGAATCAATAGACCATTTATCGAAAACATCCCTGCCCTTATGCTCTTCAGGATCCCATTTTTCAAGGCGTTCAAGCATATCAGGCGCAGCAGATTCAAGATATTCCCTGATCCTGCTGTACACATCGTCGCCTTCAACAACCAGTTTGCTGAAATCATCATTGAAAATATCCCGGATCACGCGGATCACGACATCGGGCTCCCCCTGGAGAAGATGGGGGCGCTTGGAACTCTCGTAATCTTTAAGGCCTTTTTCAACATGGTCCCACTGGCTGACCAGATGCTGCATATCACGCTGCAGCGCCTCTTCACTTGCACCTTCTGCAGCCGTGCGGATAATTACGCCCATATTTTTGGGAGCAACTTTATCAACGATATTTTTCAGGCGTGTGCGTTCGCGCTCCGGTAATTTGCGCGAAACGCCGGTAATGCCTCCCGCAGGGACAAGCACCAGGTAGCGCCCTGCCACAGTGATCTGGGCTGTCAGACGTGCGCCTTTATGCCCGATAGGGTCTTTAGTCACCTGCACGAGCACATTATCGCCCGGCCTGAATGCGTGCTCCACAAGCCTGGGCTGGCCATCAAGACGGGTAGCGTCCCAGTTGACCTCACCGGCATACAGGACACCATTGCGGTGCTGACCGATATCAACGAATGCAGCCTCCATACTGGGCAGTACATTCTGCACGCGCCCCTGGTAGATATTCCCGACGGATGAAACTTCCTCAATATCGGAAATATAATGCTCTACAAGAACGTTATCTTCGATAACAGAGACCTGTGAGTGGCGCCCCTTCTGACGGACGACCATCAGGCGGTCAACATTCTCGCGGCGAGCCAGGAAATCCTGCTCGGTAATAAGCGATCTGCGCGAACGTTCCCTGCGGTTGTCCCTGCGGCGCTGGCGTTTGGCTTCCAGCCTCGTAGAGCCTTCGATCCCAGTTATCTTGTCAATATACTGCTGCTTGCGTGAACGCGGGATCCGCTCATCTTCCTGCTGATCAGCCGAACCCCTGCGGCGACGGCGGCGACGGCGGGTAGAAACCGGTTCATCGTCTGCCTCATAGTCATCAGCACTGCTATGGGTATGGCTGCCAAACTGCCCCTCATCATCCGGATAGCTGCTGTCCTCACCCTTTCCGCGGCGGTTCCCTTTCCTGGTGCGCGAGGAGCTGCTGCGGGTACGGCGCCGCGGCTGGGAATCATATTCCTCCTCATCGCCGCCGTCATCGTAACGCCTGCTGTACCGGCGTTCCCGGGCAAGTTCTTCAAGCTCGCTTTCTATAGGGTTATACGTGATTTCGTCATTTTCAAGGTCTTCCTCGATCTGTTCCACTTCAGCTGCGGCCCGGCGCTCCTGGGCATTCAGCCGGCGGCTGCTCCGATGCCCTCCGTAAAGGGCATCAGCGTCGCTGTCACCGCTGAAAGCTTTCTCTTCAGCCTGGTGGGCATTGGGCATACGGATATTGCCTGCAGCAGCGTTCCTGCCGGCGCGTCCGTCATTCCCGTTACGGCTGCCATGAGGCTGCGGACCGATGCCGCGCGATTTATCTTTCCTGCTGCTCTGCTCTTCCAGAGCCTCATTGATAGTGTCAAGCGTCACATGGCTGCCGCCGCGTGTGGCCCTGGGCCGGACAGAATCGGCAGCAGGAAGCACAGGCGCCTGGAAAAGGAGCGACATCATAGGCTTTGCGGCAGGAAGGGCTGCCCCGTCCGTATCCTGTCCTGTATTCTGCTGTGAGAACGGTGCAGAAAACAGGGAATCGCTGCTGTTACCGGTGAACCTGGTGCTGGCCGAGCTGCCGCGGTCATCGGAAGATGTATCCGGGGATGCTGTATCGGCTGCACGGGGAGCATGGGCATCCGGTTCGGCCTGGGACGCAGCAATACCTTTATCAACGAACATTTCTTCAGCAAGGGCCTGTATACGCTTACCCCGCGCAGCCGGCTGCGCATGATTCCCGGTACTTCCGTTTTTCTGGTTGCTGCCATCGTGAGTGTCGCTGCGGGTATCAGCATCCCCTGCAGCATTATTGCGGGTATTACGGGTATCCGCAGCTTTACCTGCAGCCTTGCGGCTGACCGCTTTTCCCGAGCCGGCATGGGATCCGGATTTTGCACGCCGCCTGTCAGAAACGGGATCGGCAGCAGTATCAGAAGCAGTATCGACGACTACCGGCACGGCGCTGTCACCAGCTGCACCCGCGCTGCGCGTTACACGCCCTCTGCTTTTGCGCGTACGTTTCGGCATACCAGCTGCAGAAAAACGGACGGCAGCCGCCGGGCTTTTCACAGTATCCGGGGCAGACGCCTGCGCATCTTTTATATCTGTATTCAATTTTTCGTCTTTATCTGACACGTTATTTACTCCTAGCGGAACACACTGCATTGTGTTCCGGGTCCTGGCCATGCACGCTGCTGCCTATGCACTGCTCAGCATTCGAGCCTGTACGCGCAGCAAGCTTCCATAGCTTCCCAAAAGTCTTCCAGCAGGGCGGACACCAGCACATCCCGGGAAAACAACAACTCCGGGAGGGATCAACGCCCAACACGTCCGGCGGCATGCAGTCCGCCTTCTATAAGTATTGCATACCTTGCCGAAAATCCATAACACACCCCGCCATTAGCAGATAGACAAATCGTGAGTATCAAGTAAAATGATTTTTTGTGTTTCCGCACATGCCGCTTTAGCTCAGTTGGTAGAGCGTCTCACTCGTAATGAGAAGGTCACCAGTCCGATTCTGGTAAGCGGCTCCCCTTCACGTTTTCACGGCCTGCCGCCGAAGAAGGTGGATCATGTATCCTATCGGTCGGTGAAGGAAAGCTGCCCAACGCGCGAGTGGCGGAATTGGTAGACGCGCAGGATTTAGGTTCCTGTGTCTTTGACGTGAGGGTTCAAGTCCCTTCTCGCGCACAGATATTCATTCCTACTATTGCGGTATAACCCTCTTTTTCCGCATCCAGCCTTATACGAGTTCCGCAAAATGCGCGGCCATAGCACGGATAGCCGCCCCGCGGTGGGAAATAGCGTCCTTCTGCTCCGGAGACATCTGGGCACTGGTCAGGGGCTGCCCGTTATTCTGCGCCCGCTGCTGATCTGTAACACGGCTCTGGTCATCAGGGACGAATAGGGGGTCGTACCCAAAACCATTGCTGCCCCGGGGAGAGCGTGCAATGCGGCCTGGCATTTCACCCGTTTCTACATATTCGGTATACTCCGCAGCACAGCTTCCCTTCCCCCCGCCATTACCCGTGCCATCAGCGCGCGGCACTACCAGCGCACAGGCGCAGCGGAAACGAGCAGAACGCCCGGTGCCGGGGATATCCGTAAGCTGGGCAAGAAGCAAGGCATTATTGGCAGCATCATCACCATGGGCCCCTGACCAGCGCGCGGAGAGGATGCCGGGTGCATTGCCCATAACATCTACGATCAGGCCTGAATCATCAGCCATTGCAGGAAGCCCTGTGCGCTGCGCAGCGTCGCGCGCTTTGAGAAGGGCATTCTCCTGGAACGTTATCCCCGTTTCACGCGGATCAGGAAGCCCGGCATCTTCAGACGTTATGAACTCAAATCGTGCTGCCGCACTTCCCATTTCGTCGGCCAGGATGTGTTCGATCTCACGTATTTTTCCGCGATTATGCGTTGCAACCACAATACGCCGGACCATAAGGTCACCTGCCTTCTGCTGAGGACACCGGCCGGATTGTTTTGCCTGTATATTCCAAGGTTTCCCCCAGCGGCATCTCCAGAGCCTTACGCTGAAGCTGCTGAAGCTCGCTGTTTCCCTTCTGCGCGAGATCCAGCAAAGTGCCGAGCTCGTCCCTGCTGAAGGGGCGGTGCTCCGCTGTCCCCTGTATTTCAATAAACTGGCCGTTTCCGGTCATCGCTATATTCATATCAGTCATCGCCTGTGAATCTTCCGTATACGGCAGGTCAAGCATAGGCGTGCCGTTGATGATCCCCACTGAAACTGCCGATACCTGGTCTTTAAGCACTGCTTTTACCGATTTGATCTTCTTCTTTCCTTTTGCCCACTCCAGGGCATCGGCAAGGGCTATGTAGGCACCGGTCACCGATGCCGTCCGGGTGCCGCCGTCCGCCTGGAGCACGTCGCAGTCGATCTGTATCTGGTTTTCCCCAAGCTTGCTCAGGTCTGTAACTCCGCGCAGGACACGGCCAATAAGCCGGCTGATCTCATGGGTACGGCCCCCGACTTTGCCTTTTACCGATTCACGGTCTGTACGGTCCTGGGTGGCGCGGGGGATCATCGCATATTCTGCGGTGACCCATCCCAATCCGCTGTCACGCCGCCAGCGCGGTACCCCCTGAGTGAAAGTCGCAGTGCACAGTACCCGGGTATTCCCGCATTCAATCAGTACTGAGCCTTCCGGAGACTGTGTCCATCCGCGGATGACCTTTACCGGCCTCAGCTCATCAACTGCCCGGCCATCTGCGCGCACTGCATTCAGCGCATCGCTGTCAGGAAGCAAATCCTTGATCTGCGTCATACTAACTCCTTCGCCATAGTATCCGGATTCTCAAGATTCTATACTTAAGACTAGTCTTAGGGTATAAGGTACAGTCTTAGGGTATAAGGTACAGGCATGCGGTGTTTCAGTACCCGTACCGGAAAAGGAAGGCAGGAAGCCTTATGCCTTACCGGACCGCCAAGGATTGGAGTGCTATGGTCAGTTCTGATATTTCACCGGCAATGATGACCGATATGTACGAATACACCATGCTCGATGCGGCGCTTAAAGACGGTACCGCTGCGCGCCAAAGCGTATTCGAAGTATTCACCAGGCATCTCCCTTCGGGGCGCCGCTACGGCGTGATGGCAGGGCTGGGGCGCATCCTTGCTTATCTCAGAAATTTCCGGCTCAACGACAGCGAGCTGGCATACCTTCACGATAACCATATCGTTTCCCCGGAAACTGTCGATTATCTCAGCAATTTTACGTTCACGGGGACTATCCGCGCCTACCGTGAGGGGGAAATGTTTTTTGCTGACTCCCCTATCCTCCAGGTGGAAGGGTCTTTCGGTGAATGCGTGCTTCTGGAAACGCTGGTTTTAAGTATCCTCAATTACGACTGTTCTGTGGCATCGGCAGCTTCACGCATCACATCGGCTGCGGGCGGGCGGCCCTGTGCAGATATGGGCGGACGGCGCATCAGCGAATATGCTGCAATCGCTGCTTCCCGGGCAGCGGTCGTAGGCGGGTTCGCCTCGACTGCGAACCTTGCCGCAGCCAAACTGTACGGCATACCCTGCATCGGTACCGCAGCGCATGCTTTCACACTTGTGCATGACACCGAATGCGACGCTTTCACATCGCAGGTCAGCGCTTTAGGGGCAAAAACTACGCTGCTCACGGACACATATAATATTGACGACGCCATAAAAACAGCGGTAGAAGTGGCCGGCCCCGGGCTCGGCGGGATCCGTATCGATTCAGGGGACCTGGCCTCCCTGGCCCAGCGGGCACGCCATCAGCTGGATGCTTTGGGGGCAACGGATACAAAAATCACGGTCACCAATGACCTTGACGAATACGCTATTGCTGCCCTTGCTGCCGCACCTATTGATTCATACGGCGTCGGCACCCGCCTTGTTACAGGGTCCGGGCATGTGACGAACAATATGGTTTACAAGCTGGTTGAGCGCGAAGGCACTGACGGCTCCATGCATCCCGTTGCCAAAAAGTCTTTCGGCAAGGCCACTGACGGCTGGCGCAAGCGCGCAGTCCGTTCCTACCAGTATGGGCTTGCCCAGGGGGAGGTGGTCCTGGCAGGCGATCAGAAGTCCCTGGAGAACTGCGCACTTCCTGCTGAATACGGCGATACCCGCGATCTGCAGATAACCGCTGTGGACCATGGTTTAATCGACGAAAGCCTTACTACCCACGAGGCGCTGTTCGCGGCACGCGAATACCACTTGGCCGCACTCAGGGAACTTCCCGTAAGTGCCCTGTCGCTCAGCGACGGCGAACCTGCTATCCCGACACAGGTCATCACTGTCGGCCGCGGCTGAGGGCAGCGGGGACAGCTATCAGCCAAAGGGCCCGCCGGCAGCAATGGAGGCAGAAAGCAGGGACAGGGAAACTTAAAACCCTGAACTCCCTGAGCCGCGCATCTGGCTGTAGACTTTTTTGCATTCAGGGCAGACAGGGTACTGCTCCGGATTACGCTTAGGTATCCACACTTTACCGCACAGCGCTATAACCGGCCGTCCCGTGATACGTGCCTGTTCCAGGCGTTCTTTAGACACATAATGTGCATAGCGGTCATTGTCGCCGTCATCGCCCCGCCTGCTTTTTTCATCGGTCTCTTCACGCTCCAGGACAGCGGTCCCTGCTGACTGGTCCGGCATCTCCTGCGGCTGCAGCCCAGGTGCACTCTCCGTATCCTCATTGCGGATATCCCTGTCCCATATGCTGTTGCTGTTATGCATCCCATCCATGCTTTCAAGCCCCCTGCTGTAAAAACTGTATGTCTGTTCTGACTAGATTATATAATCTACCCTGTTATTGCGCCATTATTGTGCTTTAATTGTGCTTTCAAAAAAATCATGCGGTAAACTTGGACTATGACTATTGCAGTATGCCCGGGGTCTTTTGACCCCGTCACATCCGGCCATCTGGACGTTATTGAACGGTGCGCACAGTTCTTTGATGAGATCCATGTTGTCGTAGCCGTAAATTCAGCCAAAAAACCTTTATTCACTGAGGCCGAGCGTGTGCAGCTGATACAGGATGCCCTTTATGCCGATGGATGCACCAATGCTGTAGTTTCCAGCACCAGCGGGCTGATCACCGAATACTGCATCAAAGTCGATGCAAGCGTCATCGTAAAAGGCCTGCGCCAGAACGGCGATTATGAGGCAGAGCTCGGCATGGCCCTGGTCAACCGCAAGCTTGCCGGCGTTGAAACACTTTTTCTGCCGGCAGACCCGATCAAGGAACATATCTCAAGCTCTATCGTCAAGGATGTTGCCCGCCATGGCGGCGATATCTCAGGGATGGTGCCCGATAACGTAGTTGCCCCCCTGTTGAGGGTCCTGCGGGATGATATGCAGAAGAACCCCTGATACCGCCCGGCCTGCGAACGGCAGATATTCAGACAGTCCCCATATGGTGGGGATAGAGCGTCAAGGCGGATACCATGGCAGGTTGCATGCGGATATCATGCGAAGGAAGTAAAATACAGTAAAGGATAACTCACAGGGAAGGCCATTATGGACGATACTACTTCACAGGATGCAGAGTTCAGTGCGGAGGATGAAGCCTCTGATGAAACTCAGGCAACGCTTCCTGAGCAAAATATTATAAATGACAATGATAACGGTGAGGACAGCAATGCCGGGCAGGACGAAAGCCCCGCTAATGCTGCGCTGAAGGCACTGCACGATTATATACCTGAAACTTATAAGGATAACAGCGCTGAGGCGGACGATGATGACGACCGCATAGGTGACGAGCAGTTCACCACCGCGTATGACATTATTGAGCATATGGAGCAGCTTATTGAAGAAGCCAAGACAGGGGTGTTCAATGCTGATGTGGCTAAAATCAATAAAAGTGAGTTCCTTGATCTGCTCCACGACCTGAAAAAAGACCTCCCCGTGCAGCTTGAGCGTGCCTCTGCACTGATGCGCGAAGCTGAACGCCGTCTGGAGAATGCGCAGACACAGTCAAGCTCCATAGTCTCTGATGCGCGCAGCCAGGCCGCCGGGATCATACGCGAAGCCAACGAACAGGCACAGTTCCTTGCAGGCCAGGAAAACGTAGTGTCTATCGCCACGCAGAAAGCCCGCGGGATACTTGACAATGCCCAGGATAAGGCCAACCAGCTCACAGCCGGAGCAAACAGGTACGCACAGAAATCCATGCACGATTTGGATGAGCAGATCACCGAGATCCATAACAGTATCCAGTCCGGCCTGGAAGTGCTGCATGAACGGCAAAAACAGGCCGAACAGGAGATCCCGCGGCTGTCAGCGGATGATTATCCCGACCGCCAGTAGCATAACCATATACAGGATATTGAAATATGTAAGGTATTGAGGTACTGTACCGCGTACATCACACTTAAAAGATATCAAAAGGAATTAAGAGGATATATGGTCCGCGAAAAACGTACCCCCTGGTCTGTATCTATTTCCAGTCTTTCGCAGCGTGCCGGGCAGACCCTGGATATTGATGAAACTATGCCGGCACCGGACGGCATAGGGGATGCTGTTATCGGCATCCCCAAAGGGTCGCCGGTATATCTGAGCGGGACAGCCGAAAGCCTTCCCGATGGCCTGCTTTTCACCGGTACTGTGAGATCGATGCTGAGTGGGGAATGCACACGATGCCTGAAGCCTGTAAGCATAAAACTTGCCCCTCCTTTTACTGCTTTCTTCACATACGAAGGGCAGCCGCAGAAACTCCCGCATGGCGAGGAGGAAATCGAGGCCGACGAGGGCAGCGGGGATCAGCAGGACGTTTACCCCCTTGACCCGCAGTCAACAATGCTCAGCTGCGAGGCGCTTATCCGGGATAATCTCGCTGAAGCGCTCCCGCCACAACTGTTATGCTCACCGGACTGTAAGGGGCTATGCCCCCAATGCGGGATCGATCTTAATGAAAACCCTGAGCACCGCCATGAGATCACCGACCTGAGGTGGGCAGAGCTGGAAAACTTCAGGAAAAGCCTCGGTGAATCCTGACCAGACGGTAACCCCTCCACAGCTGTCCGGCAAGCCCCAGCCGCCCGGCGAGTCTTAATCCAGAGCACAATTTCGAGGGGTCGCATTAAACTCACATACGCTTAAGTAAATTTGTTCGAACGAAAAGGAATTACCCATGGCACTGCCAAAGTACAGGACTTCACGCGCGAATACACATACCCGCCGTTCCACATGGAAAGCCAAGGCTACCACTACTATTGCATGCCCGAACTGCGGCGCTCCGACGCTCGCCCACGTTGCGTGCCCGAACTGCGGATCATATCGCGGCCGCACATACAGCGGTGCAGTGAAGTCAACCCTCGCTAACAAGTAACGAGACGTTTCTATTATTACAGGGTACTGCCGCCGACGGGCGGCAGTACTTTTTTAATTTCCCTTTAATTTCCCCATCAGGTACTGCTGGCATCCAATAATTTGCTGCTGCCCTGCCCATCACCAGGCATCCGTCCGCCGGCACTGCACACTCGCTGGTGGTAAAACACGCAGATACAAAATTACTTTCGGCGGTTTTCCACATTTTTTGATTTTGTATCTGTGTGTTTTACCACCAGCCAATAATGGGATAGCGGGAGGGATGAGGAAAAAGCGGATGGAACCAGGCTGACAAAAATAGCTGGCGGCAATAAAAACGGCACAACACCCGGAGCGGGTCAGGAACGCCCAATATAATCAACGGCTGTTTCGCCATACTTGCGCGACATGGTAATTTCCCAGCCGGCGGGGGCGCTCACTGCCTCTGACCTCGCAGAACGTTCCACAACGATCACAGCATCATCTGTAACCACAGATCCCATAACTATATCTTTAAGGAGGATATTGCATTCCTCAGTATCCATGGCATATGGGGGATCCATGAAAACGAGCGAGTACAGGGAGCCTGATCCGGGTTTATCGGATGGGGCTGCCGAAACAAATTTTTCTGCCCTGGCTTTAACAACCTTCACCTTAACGGACGGGTCCCAGCCGGGCAGCCGGCACAGATCCCCTGCAGTGCTTTTTATGCATGATGCAACCCTGGAACTGGCTTCCACTGCAACAAGCGAACGCGCACCCCTGGAAAGCGCCTCAAAACCCAATGCGCCCGTACCGGCAAACAGATCAAGGACATCAGCACCTGCTATGGCGCCTATAGACTCCAGCCGCGAAAAGATAGCTTCTTTAGTGCGGTCAGTTGTCGGGCGTGTAGTTTTCCCGTTTTTCGGGACCTTGATCTCGGCCCCCTTAAGCCTGCCAGCAATAATGCGCATGCCTTCATTATCCCCTTTGCCATTAACAACATAACAGATATGTACAGCGGGACCAGTGATAATCAAACACAGTATCCGCTGCAGCCGGTTAAGCAGGATCCCGGGATACGCCGAGGACGGCCATAAGGAGAGTGAGAGGGCAAAGGATGGCTAAGGGACGCAATCCAGGGGGAAGGGGTTCAGGATATAAAGCTCAGGATGATGTAATAAAGCCCCCGGCCCCACGGGTAAAATCAAGCACAGCGCCGGCCAGCTGTATATGGGAAGGAAGGGCCAGCTCCGGATCATCACGCAGCAGCCCGCCGGCAGCTTCGCGGGCGCGGGATATCATCTCTGCATCCTTTACCACACGCAGAAGTTTAAAGGAACTGCGGCCTCCGGACTGGGCATCGCCGAGCACATCGCCGGCGCCGCGAAGCTCAAGGTCAGCCTGTGCGATCTCAGCGCCATCTGAGGAACTGCGGATCACTGCCAGCCTTTCAGCCGCGAGGGATTGCGGATCTGCACGGGTTATAAAGAAGGCCCAGCCGGGCGTCCCTCCTCTGCCCACGCGCCCGCGAAGCTGATGGAGCTGCGACAGTCCGAACCTGTCAGCATCAAAAATAATAATACAGCTTGCCTCCGGTACATCCACCCCCACTTCAATCACTGTGGTAGCAATAAGCAGTGGAGTCTCGCCGGATACAAACGACCTCATAACCGCATCCTTCTGCCCGTCATCATCCCGGCCTGTCAGCGTTGCAGCCGCTATACCCGAAAATTGCGGGAGCGATGACAGCCTTTCGGATATCTCTTCTACGGAATGCAGCTGACGGATCCCGTTTTCAGATTCACTGTCCGGCATGCCGTTGCTGTTATACGACTGTCGCAGGAACAGGCCGTCCGTTTCGGGAGCAGTACCTTCAGCACTGCTGTCGATCCTGGGGCAGATAACGTACACCCGCTCCCCGGCATCAATACGCCTGCGGGCATGCACAAACATCTGCCCCATAGTACGCGCATCATTTTCCTGTACAATAACCGATGTGACCGGCTTACGTCCGCCAGGCAGTTCAGTAAGCCATGAGATGTCAAGGTTCCCGAACCATGTCATTGCTGCAGAACGGGGGATCGGCGTAGCGGTCATTACCAGGAGATGCGGCATGATTTCAGAATCACGTCTCAGCTGTTCCCTCTGCCCTACACCGAAACGGTGCTGCTCATCAATCACCTCAAGAGCAAGGTTCGGCGCCTGGAAGGTTGATGAAAACGCAGCATGCGTAGCGACGGTTATACAGGGCACGCCGCTTGCCGGCACAGACAGGGCGCGCCTGCGTTCAGCCAGGCGCATGCCTCCGGTAAGCAGTACAACAGGGATATTGATCCCGGCACTGCCGAGCATTGCATTAATATTCTGATAATGCTGCTGGGCCAGCACCTGTGTCGGGGCAACCAGCACAGCCTGATATCCGGACTGTACCGCCTGGAGCATTGCGGCAATCGCCACAACAGTTTTGCCCGATCCAACCTCCCCTTGGAGAAGGCGGCTCATCGGATAACTCCGTGCCATATCCGCCTGGATCCGGGCGATCACATCCTTCTGCCCTTGGGTAAGGGCGAAGGGCAGCGCTTTAATAAACTGGGCCGCCAGCCCTTCCTGAGCACCTTCTCCGGCCCTGTTGCCGTCCGTATCCCGGCTGCCGGCCCCTTCCCCGCCGCTGCACACATACGACCTGCTTTCACGCATTTTCTCCCGCTGCTGCAGCAGTGCCGTCTGCGAGATGAAAGCTTCTTCAAACCGCATAGCACGTATCCCCTGCCAAAACTCATTAACAGCCTGCGGCATATGGATAGCAAGCAGCGCCTGGGCACGGTGCATTATCTTCTGCGATGCAGCAGTTTCTTCAGGAAGGATATCAGGGACAGCCCCGCTGAGCTGGCTGTACGGTATGCCGGCAGTATCAGCCTCGTAACCGGCCTCTTCCCTTATATCCCCGGAACCGGGACTGCTGCCGCCTTCCCCGGGGCCGGAGTCCCCGGATGGAGGCGGGACTGCTCCTGCCCCGCTATTTTGGGCAAGCATCTTTATTATGCCGACAACAGATTCATGTATATGCTGAGATGATATACGGGAGCTCGCATGATACACAGGCTGCGGCCTCGACAGCAGCTCCAGCCCTTCTTCAGGCGTATCAATGTCCTTCCCTATAACCAGCACATCAGGATGGGTAAACTGAAGGGTATTCCCATACAGGCCCGGTTCCCCTGATGCCACGATGGCGGCCCCCTGCCTGAATCTCCCTAAAAGCCAGTCAACATAATGCTTTTTATGTGAAAAGAAAATAAAGCTTGCGGTACCGGGATATCCTCCCGCCGAAGTGTCTGCGGAAGCTGAATCTTCAACCTGTACTTCCACGCGATACCCCTTGCGGGCATTCATAGGGACAGACCTCACCCTTTTTACAGCAGCTGCAAAGGCAGCCTTCTGCCCAATCTTCACATCACGCAGGCTGCAGTGCGGTACAGGGTCCGTGATCCGAAAAGGGTAGTAAGTAAGCAGATCTTCAACATTGAAGACCCCAAGGCTTTTGAATGCGCTCACACGCCGCTTATTAGGCATAACGGAAGATAATGAAGACTGGAGCGATACAGCCATTATTGCCTCCCTGTCACAGTGATGAAGCGCTGCGGTACACACAGGATCCCGCGGTATCAGGATCCAGCTCCACAATAACAAAACCCCGCAATATGCGGGGTAAAGCTTTAATAACCTGTGTGCCGCACACTATGCAACACGGCGCTGGACCTTGCCGGCCTTGAGGCAGGAAGTGCACACGCGCAGACGGACATTCTCGCCATCTATAGTTGTGTGAACAGCCTGAAGGTTTGGAAGGAAACGGCGCTTATTACGGATATGTGAGTGGGATACGGAATAGCCGACCTGCGGGCCTTTGCCGCATACATCACAACGAGCTGCCATAATAACTCCTCAGTAGTTTCACGTCATCCTGCGCCCGCGTAGCAACGCCGTCTGAGCGCACAAAAGCCTTGCAGGCACGCAACTTGTTTATACTAGCCTAATGCCCGTACATGCGCAAACTTCTGCCGTGTTTCTATGCTACCTGTAGAAATATCCCTGCACATCTGCCGTCTTTTCAACCTTGTCCGGCTCAATCGCAACACCGTCTTCAGCATCCCGGGATGCAGATTTATATGTCCTGATCTTCCCTGTTACCAGGACCCACTGGTGCTCCCTGACACTGTCCCCTGCCTTTCTGACAGCGCTGTTGCCTTTTACCGTAAAGCCAAAAGCTGTCATATCCTGCACGCAGCATGTCATCAGCATACGGGAAACAGTGAAATCCTTACCGGTGTTCATGGCAGTATGTTCAACGAAACCGGCAACAGTGACAGAATACCCGCTGTACACATCCGGATGGGCGCCTATTTCTTCAAACCATGGGCCGAAATGCGCAGCATCAATAGTGATCGCTTTTTTAGCCCTGTCCAGCCCGGGCAACTTCCCGGACTCAGACTGTCCGCTGCTGAAGGAGCTTTCATACGCCGGAGGCGACCCCAATGAGGTTGCCAGGGTGGAGGCAAAAGCGGTGTACGGTACTGCAAGCAGAGTAACGGGAAGGAGGAGCACAAGGAGCCTGAGCCAGCGTGTCCATATATGGATCCAGCTTTCCGCGGCATGGCTGCTTCCATTATTATTTTCCCCGCAGCACCCGCTGTTACCGTTACGCCCCTTATTTTCAGCTCTTCCATCCCCCCTGCAGATACCGGGATGGGCCTGGCGGCGTACCCCGGCAATGCGCAGAACCCCTGCAGCTCCCCACGCCAGCAGTGCCAGCGCCGCTATCCACAGGACAGGGACCAGCCGCGGCGTAACGAATCTCGCATATCTTCCGCTTACAAGGAGATATATAAAGGCCCCAGAACTGCATAAAGAGGCCAGAGCCTGGATCACATCAAAGGCATCAGCATGCGCAGGCATTTGCCTGGGCCCCTGCGCATATTCCTGTGAAGATGCCTGCGCGGCAGAAGGGGCGCAACGGACAGAGTCCGTATCATATCCCGTCATATCATCACCACCAACCGCACAGCCATAGCTGCAAAACAGGTCCCTGCTACGGACAGCACAAGGCGCATAATAAATCTCCGATTGAAGCGGGACTGGAGCATAAGCACATTTTTAATATCCATCATAGGACCGAAAACAAGGAATCCCAGGACCGAATCGAACGGGATGTATGTGGAGAAGCTCCGTCCGATAACAGCATCTGATGATGAACAGACAGACATCACGAAACCTGCCAGCATCATTACTGCAAGGAGCACAAGGCCGGCCGGAAGCGTCCCGCTGCCATGCGGCCATGATTTGAGCACTGCAGTCAGCGCCGAAGCCCCCAGGGCGCTGGCGATCAATGCCCCGATAAGGAGATAGCCGCCAACAGAGAAAAACTCATCCCTGGCATCTTCCAGATAAATAGTGAGCATCTGGGCACAAGTAGCTTTTTCAGGTACTTTTTTATGGTGATGGCCGGTGCTGGGGTCCTGGATATTATCTGCCTCAGCAGAGTTTACGCTATCATGGCTATCCGGTTTTTTGAAGATATCATATTTTACCGGGAACAGGGCGAAAAGCATCCCTACAACAACGCTGACGAGTATGCCGTACCCTGAGCGCTGAAGGACAGCAGCCCACGACCCGTTAAAAGAGTAGTATGTTGACCACACTACGATAGGGTTCGCCACCGGGGCACACAGCAGGAATGTGACAGCTGCAGGAAGCGGCACCCGTTTCCTGACCAGGCTTGCGAAAAGAGGGATAACAGCGCAGTCACAGACAGGCAGAAGCAGTCCGCACAAAACTGCAGCACACATACCTGATACCAGGCGCAGCACATACCGCACAGAGCGCCGGGAATTATCTGCATGGGCTCCGAATACCCTCTCAAAAAATGAGACCGGGATAAAAATCCGCACCGCCGACGACAGCAGGACCCCCACGATCAGGAAAGCTATACCCTGCAGCATGATACCGATAAAAGAATTAAACACGGCCACTGCTGTACTGCCTGTAACGGGTGACGATGAGACCTGGGTAATTGCAAAGACCAGTACCGCCAGCACAAGAAGGAACAGCAGGTAAACAGTTGACTGCCTCAGCGGCCGTGAGGGCCTCAGAGGGTTATGCGATGTGCCTGCCATACCGTGCCTCCGATAGTGTCCCGCACAATTCTATATCGGGCTCCCCTATTTTATCCATATCAGGATCGTGTGCTTTACACACTATAGCTCAGGATCAACCGCATAGCCATCAGCATACGACATTTTACGGTTTCCCCCTCTCAGCAAATCAGATAAAGTCTGATCAAAAGTAATGGTACGCTCAATTTTCCAGCTTTTCTTATTGATAACGGTAATGTGCGCCCGCCCGTTCCGTTCCCCAAACCCCACGAACAAAATATAAAAATACTTTTTCGTTATACGAAGGGAGTAGGCAATATTTCCCTCATCTGTAGTCTCACGTGTCAGGGGGAGGTTTCCGGGCTAAACCTTTTTTTAACAACACCGGTATTCACATCGATGCTGAAAAGACTTCCTGTCTGCCGCGCAGAGAACACGAAAGTATCGTTATCCACAAGTGAATATCTGTCCTGGAAAATACCGGCGTTAGACAGATTAAGCTGGCGCCCGTCTTTATACATAATAGGAATAAGCTGTTTCTCATCAGAAATAATATTCCATTTAAGAAGGAACAGTTTTTCGGTTGTCTCTGATACACGTTCTGAAAGAATGGAAAAAGCTGAGAAGTACGGCACACTGCATTCCCGTAACTAATAACGTTAAAGCTCCTGCCGCCGCTATCATAAACTGAGATATTCCCTGAATCTTTTGATAAATCTTTTAATGTCACATAATCTCTGGCTTCAATATCCGGATGGACCTTGTCAGAGTTATTCTCTTCTGCAGTAATACCTACAAGTTTCGGTCCGCAAAATGCAGCTGCACTGAGGATACGCGACGCAATGGTATAAGGTTTCTGAGAGGAAAACATTGGTATGATCTTCAACTGATTCGATACCTTATCAGTAAAGCCCAAGTCAAAAGCCGCTACTGCGCCTCCTTCACGGTCCTCAACAAGAAAATTCTGATACGGTACCTTTCCATCAGCTTTCCTCTTGCTCATCCACCCGCCATCCGATTTCTTTCCAATAAAATAATCGCTGTCACGATCAGAAAAATACAGCCCTTTCTTTGTCCATAAGAGTTCCTGAGCTGCCATGCCTGAGGTCCTTATAACTGTATAATTGCCATTCTCCTTTATCAGCGCAACATAGCCCTCCTTAACATTTTCGATCCCCTGGCCAAAAGCCTGAGGATTAACAGATATTGCCGCCACAACTCCCTCTAACGTGATATTGCTGAAACCCTTTACAGGAGGGGCGGGAGTACAGGCAGTGGCAGAAAGGACAGCAGATATCATTATCCCGGTCACGAAATATTTGAATACGATAGAAACTGAGGAGCCGATCTTCATACTATCACGACCATCCTTCCTTGCTGACATTATATACTTTTTTCTAAGAGGGCAATAATCTGCTCACAGCGTGTCCTGCACCATTATTCCATGCGGTCAATTGCAGATACTTGGCAAACATTCAAGCCGCTTTTACCCGCGGGCTGCCGCACTATGGCACAATACCGGTATGGATCTGTTTGAGCATACCCGGGCAGCATTAGCGGCGAACCTTCCTCTGCCATGGGAGACGATCACCCGATGGCTCAGGGCGAATATGTCAAAAATCATCTATCTTGCCGTCACTTTTATTGTCGCATTTTTCATCATTAAAATTGCGGCAAGGCTTGCAACTAAGGCTTTCGATAAAACGAACCTGCCAAGCGCATCGCTGTTCATCAATTTCCTGCGCATATTATTATGGTTCCTTGCCGTGCTCGTTGTGCTCAAACCGGTTTTCGGCATTACGCCGAGTACGCTCCTTACAGCCCTGGGAGTTGGAGGGCTTGCACTTTCTTTTGGTATGAAAGATACGATCTCCAACCTTATCGGCGGCTTTACGCTGATGGTCAGCCATGTTATTTCGCCGGGGGACAACATAAAAGTCAGCAATGCGTCAGGGCGCGTCAGGGATATTACATGGCGCCATACGATCATCAAAGAGCGCGGCGGCAACGAGATGTGGATACCAAACTCGGTCCTCAACTCAACACAGCTGGAAAAGCTTCCTGCAAACAACGCAGCGTGCACAACTGTCCCGTTCGTCCTGCGCAATGGTACTGATATATCTATGGCAACCAAGCGCATCCTTGAGCTTGTAGGGCGCGCGACAGCAAATATAAGCCTTAAAAAGACGAACCCTTCGGTGCGCTTTACAGGGTTTACTTCAGACGGCATCACAGGCGAAATCGTGCTTTATGCAGCGCGCGGGGTGGGCTTTGCACAGATCACCGACACTGCGTGCCGTGCGATTGCAGGTGAAGATTACATTATGGATAGCGGGGATGATGAGAGGGCTGTCCCCGTCCCTGCTGAAGACAGGCAGGAAACTATCGCCCTTCGGCCTGTCACGTCAGAAAAGGCTGTGAAAGATGCAACTGATGTGCATCCGGGCACGGGGATCATCAGAAAAGAAGACGGGCATGTTGCAGTAGATAATTCCGAAGATGCCCGGAATGGCCCGTATGTCAACAGGATATTGAAAAAACTTGTTTCTGCAGCGGAGTCACGCAGCAGGAAGCACCCGACGAACCCCTACCCCGCCTCAGGGTCAGCAAGCACAGAAAGCGGTCGGGCACCTGATATGCCGGGAGCCCCCGTTGCCGATACCAATCCCCAGGTTATGCAGCAGATAGAAGTCAACGCTAACCCGGAGAAAGTAGGGATCATCCCCAACGACGCCCACGTACAGGTGCGCAGGCAGCGCAGGGGTGCTGGGGGGAAACGCTCAAGCAGGAAGATATCGTCATCATCAGGGCGGCCGCTGCGGAAGTCCTTAGAGGCAAAAAGCAGTTCCGGCCCCCGGGAGGCAGGGGAACAGGAAGGCCATACTGCAGAGCCCGCCAGGGGAAACCGCACCGACCGGCACGAAAACTAATGTATGCTAATTAATATGTATGTCAGAGCCTCCCGGGCTTATATGCTTATGCCCGTTATGCATTATGCCGATTTACTGACAGGCTGCTGAAGGACCCCTTCAATAAGGGAACCGATAAGTTCACGGCTGCTGATACCGGTAGCTTCCCAGGCCTTGGCATACATGGAGATTGACGTAAACCCGGGCAGGGTGTTGATCTCATTGACCATGACTGTGCCGTCAGGCATAACGAATGTGTCAACACGGCTCAGCCCCTCCCCGTCAACTGCCAAAAAAGCCTTCGCTGCAACCTGCCTTACTTTATCAAGGATATCCTGGGGCAGATGGGCGGGGATCTCAACATGGGAAGCCTGGGCATCCATATATTTGCTGTCAAAATCGTAGAATGTATCCTCTTCAGGTTTGTCAAGGACTATTTCCCCCGGGAATGCTGTCTGCGGGGCCTGCCCTCTGCGCGGGGAAAATACCGCACATTCGATTTCACGGGCATCTATCCCCTGCTCCACAAGCACCCGCCAGTCATGCTGCGAAGCTTCATAGACCGCCTCAACAAGTTTCCGTGTACGGGCCTGGCTGTCATCATCATAATCGATTTTCGTAACTCCAAAGCTCGACCCTGAACGCGACGGCTTTACGAACAGAGGGTATTCCAGCCCCGCCTCCTCAACCTGCATAAGCAGGTCGAACCCGTTCTGCTCAAAACGGGAACCGGCATCATAGCTGCGGGTATCAAGAGTGATCCCTGGGGCAACCGGGATACCGGCCTGTTCAAGTATGACTTTCGTATAATGCTTATCCATGCATACTGCAGACGCAAGCACACCGCAGCCTACAAACGGCACGCCCATCATTGACAGCAGCCCCTGAACGGTCCCATCCTCCCCATACGCGCCGTGCAGTACCGGGAATACAGCATCAATATGACCCAGGGACCCAAGCCTGCCGGTTCCCGCATCCCTGGCGAAAAAACCGTCCCCCTGCAGGGATACGTCAAGGACCACCCTGCGGGAGCCGAAGGCCTCTTCCACAGCCGGAAGCTGCCCTGCCCCCAGTTTCCACTGCCGGGGGTCATCCCCGCCGGTTATCCAGATACCTTCGCGGGTGATCCCAATGGGGACAGCCTCATATTTTTCAGGATCCATCTGCTGCAGAACATACCCGGCTGAAATACACGAGATCGGATGCTCTTCTGCACGCCCGCCGTAAAGGACAGCTATCCGTTTACGCCCGGAGGATGAGGGTAAAAATGGAGGTTCCGCGAAAGGATAACCCGCGGATGGATCCTGGGACGGGAGCCTCTGCGGCTGGTCCGGCGGGACCGGCTGGCCTGGCTGGGTGGACTGAGATAACGACATTTTCCCTCGATTCCTGTAGTTTTACTGATTCCTGTATATCCCTGAGGTCATTCATCGACCATATCATCGCCGAAAAGGTCTGCAAGCATTTCTTCGCAGGAGATGCCCTCATTGAGCACGCGGAACATCGCGGAAGCAAGCGGCGTATCGACCCCATATTTTTCGCCGAGAGCCACAACAGCTGCGGTCGTAGGAACGCCCTCAGCCACGCCATTGCTGACTTTCGTTGCTTCGTCCACGCTCATGCCCTTGCCAAGGTTGGCGCCAAAAGTATAGTTCCTGCTTAATGGGGACCCGCATGTTGCAACAAGGTCGCCAACCCCGGCAAGCCCTGCAAAGGTCTGTGCCTGCGCGCCGGCAGCTACCCCGAGCTGTGTAAGCTCAGCCAGGCCGCGCGTCTCGATCATCGCTGCTGTATTCTCGCCGAAACCCGCTCCGCGCGACATCCCTACCGCAAGGGCAACAACATTCTTCAGCGATCCGCACATCTCGACACCGATAACATCTGTTGACGCAAATACCTTGAAATAGCCAGTTGTCGCGATCCCCGCAACTTTGACCGCTGTACTGTGGCTTTCACTGGCAGCCACTGCAGCAGCAGGCTGCCTCTGGGCGACTTCTTTGCTGAGGTTCGGCCCGGACAGGCATGCAAAACGGTCTGCGGGAAGGTCCAGGGTCTCGCGCACGACCTGGTCCATACGTTTATCCGTTGAGCGCTCAATGCCTTTCATCAGGGAAACGACAACAGCGTGCGGGGGGATCAGGCCTTTGAACCCATCCAGTGCCTGCCGTGCGAACTGCGCTGCGATCGCAACAATAATGATTTCAGCATCCTTCACTGCTTCTTCGCGGCCAAGGGTAGCATGCATAGCGTCAGGAAGACGGTTTACTACAGGCAGCCTGACAGGGTTCTGATGCAATGTATTGATCGCATTAACTATGTCAGGCTCGATAGCCCACATAGTCACGTCATTGCCTGCATCTGCAAGGACCTGTCCGAAAGCGGTCCCCCAGGCGCCTGCACCTAAAACTGTTACTGATGCCATACCGTCATACCACCTCATTCTGTATAATTCCCGCGCATAGAGCCCACAGAAAGGCTTCCATGCTGCGTCTTATATCCTGTAGCAATTTTAGTACGCTGCATACATAACGCCTGAAAAACATCCACTGCTACACCATAACCACAAAGTTGGCGCTGTGCAGGAAAGCACCACTACCGCAGAGGAGCCCCATCATCAGGCAGCGCATCAAGGGATACATCTATCCCCAGCTCAGGCCTGGGCACGCGCGACATCGTCCGATAATCCCACATGCCTTCTTCAGGCGGCTGATCCCCCCTGATCTCGGCCATAATATTTTCCATCCGCTGGCGCACGCGGTTGACCAGTTCCATGATCAGGCCTTTGGGAGGCTGAGCGCCCCAGGAATCTGCGTCTTTAAGGAGGTCCCCGTAAGGGAGGCTGCAGTCGAAGCACATAACAACATTTTTACGCGGCCATGGCCAGAAATGGTTGATGCTGGCTGCACCCCATGTAACCGCGCAGTACAAAGGTATTTCATATCCAAGCCTGCGCGAAGCCTCCAGAGCAATATACCCCAGGCCGGGTTTGAGGCTCATCGGCCATCTGAACGGGTCGCGGGTCACTGTCCCCTCGGGCCACACGGTCAGCGGGCGCCCACTTGAAAGTATGCTGATGGATTCCTCTTCGATCGCACGGGCCTCGCCTTTGTGACGTTCTACAGGCTGCATCCCTACAAGCCTGAACCAGCTGCCCAGGACAGGCCATCTGGACAGTTCCGCTTTTGCCATATACCGCGGCCTGCGCCCCTGGTGGAACAGCGACATCATCGGGATAAAAACATCGAATTGCGTTACATGGGTCGCCGCAGTGATGAACACACCATTTTCAGGGACATGGTCCAAACCCCATGCTTTGAGCTTGGTGCGCCCGCGGACCACCCATGCTGTGCCGGTAAGCAGGCGTGCAGTTGCGCGGGGGTTCTGCCCATTGACTTCAACGGTATTGACGGTACGCCGCCCAGTCGGCAGAGGATGCGTAGGATCTACAAGCCTGTGGGTACGCGCCAGCCGTCCTACCTGCTCGTCGCTTAACGGGCTGACATTGCTTCCGGGCGAAACTTTTCCTGGAGAAACCATACTCTTATTGTGCGCTGCGGGCAGGAATTTGCCAGCCGGGCGGTTATCCCCTAGTCGATCCCTGCGCCAAGGGCAGCCAGCTTGCCGCGGAAATCTGCGTATCCGCGGTCTATCAGCGATATGCCATGCACCGAGGATTCGCCCTGCGCAGCGAGGGCTGCAATAAGGTGGGAGAATCCGCCGCGCAGATCCGGGACATCAATATCCTGGCCTGCCAGCGGCGTTGGCCCGAATATCACGGCAGAGTGCTCAAAATTGCGCTGTTTGAATCGGCACGGAAGCGATCCCAGGCATTCTTTATACAGCTGGATCGTCGCCCCCATATCAACAAGAGGCTTAGTAAACCCGAAGCGGTTTTCATAAACAGTTTCATGCACGATGCTCAGGCCTTTCGCCTGCGTCAGCGCCACTACAAGCGGCTGCTGCCAGTCAGTCATAAAGCCTGGATGGACATCTGTCTCAAGGGCTACAGCGTGCAGGTCCCCGCCGGGATGCCAGAAATGGATGCCTTCATCCGTAACGTCAAACTCGCCGCCCACTTTGCGGTATATGTTGAGGAAAGTCATCATTTCAGGCTGGGTAGCGCCTTTAACGAACACGTCCCCGCGTGTCGCCAGCGCGGCAGAAGCCCATGAGGCAACTTCAATACGGTCCGTCAGAGCAGTATGGGTATACCCTTTGAGTTCCCTGACACCTTCAATACGGATAGTCCTGTCAACATCAACTGAAATAACCGCACCCATTTTCTGAAGGATAGCGATAAGGTCCATGATCTCAGGCTCAACAGCTGCACCGGAAAGCTCTGTTTTGCCTTCTGCAAGGACTGCTGCAAGGATAGTCTGCTCAGTAGCACCGACCGAGGGGTATGGGAGATGTATTTTCGCCCCCTGCAGGCCGTGCGGTGCTGTGATATGGATGCCGTCTTCGTGCTCCTTGTCAACATCCGCACCGAGCTTGCGCAGGGTCTCAAGATGGAAATCAATGGGACGGTCGCCAATACGGCAGCCTCCCAATGAGGGGATGAATGCTTCACCGAGCCTGTGCAGGAGCGGCCCGGAAAAAAGGATGGGGATCCGCGAGGCGCCGGATAATGTTTCCACATCCGATACTGCAGGCATTTCTACATGGTGGGCGTCAATAGCTACTTCACCGGTGTCCCCATTGACATCCACGCTGACACCGTGAAGCCGCAGGAGGTCTGAGACCACCTGGACATCGCGGATCTCCGGGACGTTTTTCAGGACCGATCTTCCGGGTGCCAGTAACGCTGCAACCATCGCTTTGCTGACGAGGTTTTTGGCTCCGCGTACTTTGATCGTACCGTTCAACGGCCGTCCGCCAACAACATGCAGGACATCTTTCTCGGGTTCTACAGCACTCACTGTCGCTCCTTATAATAATTCACACATTATCTGTTTTAACATCTGCCGGAATGGGGGTATTCCTGGATCCACATTTATGCGTCTGCAGGCGAAATGGGAACAGCAGCTGTCCACACTATTTTTATTGTGCCATATACGCTGTGCACACTTCGTGAAACTGGAATAAATCGGGCAACATTTCTGTACGCATTTTGTCCGCATTATGAGACAAGATTAAGGAAGACAGCTGATACACTATATCTGACGAGGTACCTATGAGTGCTGATGAACCTCACAAGGCTACTGGGCGTGCTGAGATCGACGATGATGTAGCTTTACTGCGGCCTGTCGGGAAACCGATGCGCAATTTACGCCCAAATACAACAGGCTGGACTATCCCTTCAACTTTTGTACCCGTTTATGAGATCCATTTTGGCAATGACGATGAGGAAAAAGGGCTGTCCGGCACAGAAACCCCCTCTCCGGAAACCCCCGCAGAAAGTATCCCGTCAGAAACTGCTGAAAACCGGCAGGGAGGGGAAGCTCCCGGAAGGCGTTCCGGATCCTCTGCGTCTGACAGGAATGACGGAAGGTCGCTTGGCGCCCGCATTATATCGGACCTGCACAGCAGCATAGGGGAAACTGCCGCAGCGGATAATGGAGGCCTGGCCGGTGAAGATGAAGATGAGGGCGGCAATATCCCGCAAAAAGCCCGCGCAGGGGCTAATCTCCGGCGTTCCCGGGCAGCGCTGTCAATTTTCCAGGACCCGCAGCAGGTAGGGCACAGCGAAAAATCACTGTCATCTGCGGGCACACTGCAGAATACCGATACTGTAGCGATCGCCAAAGCCCTGCACTCAAACGTAGGAGTCATTGACAAGGCGGCAATAGTGCTGGCAGCACTGGAAACGGGTCCGGCCACACTCGTAGAGCTTACTAACCGCAGCGGGCTTTCGCGCCCCACAGCGCACCGCATAGCCACTGCACTTGAAGTGCACCATTTCGTTGACCGCAATAATGACGGGCGGTTCGTCCTGGGTGCCCGCTTTGCCCAGCTTGCCGTTGCCGCCGGCAATGACCGCCTTATTGCTGCGGGGATACCTATCCTCCAGTCCCTGCATGACAGGACGGGGGAATCCGCACAGATCTACCGCAGGCATGAAGGGCAGCGTATCTGCATCGCATCCGTCGAACGGACAACAGGGCTGCGTGACAGCGTCCCGGTAGGGACACGCCTGTCCCTTGCGGCAGGCGCGGCGTCACATGTGCTGCTTGCCTGGGAGCCTTCCGAAAACCTGCGCGGGTTCCTGTCCCGAGCCAGATTCGGCAATAAGGCGCTTGCAGATGTACGCCGCAGGGACTGGGCCGAGTCTGTTGACGAGCGGGAGACCGGCGTCTCATCAGTTGCTGCCCCGATCCGCAATGCGTCAGGGCAGATCGTAGCGGCAATCAACCTTTCCGGGCCTTCAGAGCGTATGGGTGAACATCCCGGGCATCTGTATGCCCCTGTCGTATTAAGCGCAGCAAAGCATCTCAGCGACGATATCTCCCACGCCGGCCTGTGACACCTCTCCCTCAGCTCAGGCCCTCCGGTATCGGCTATTTGCTGCTGCCTTTTTCCCCGCCGTTTTTCTTGCTGCCCCGCAAAAAAATATCCCTGATAAACTGTACAGCTTTCTTCCAGCCCGTATGCCTTCCCAGCAGATCATAAGCCCTGCGTCCATAACTCGGCACATAGCTTGGACCAAAAGAATACGCTTTCCTAGATGACGGCCTGCCCACGATCTGCCCGAATTCAAGGAGCTGTATCCGAGGCTCATAAGGGTGCCTTATATCGAACTCAAACAGCCGCCCTGCGCGTTTCTGCGGCGCGGGCCCGTAAGACCCGAAACCGCATGTAGGGTTGGCTACCATAAGGATGCCCCTGTATTCACCGGCAAATCCATTGCGGTGGTCATGTCCCGCTGAGATCGCACAATAGCTGTGAGAAGAGGCCATAATGTCGAATTCGCCCGAATCTTTGTCCGGGCAGCTTATCCCCTCCCCCAGGTAGCTGTCGGGAAGCGTTTTATCAGGATCGATCTCATAATAGGCATGGTCGAAAGCCCTGTATCCCCTGACTGCATGGGCGCGCGTAGGGGCAGTTTCACGCAGGAGCTCGTAATACTGCGGTATAGGGATGTTCTGGAAAACTATTGACTTTGCCGGAGTCTGATGCGCAAACCCGCGCATAAACTCCAAAGTATCCAGCGAGGGGGAACCATACCCCCCGCCTAACGCATATGTACCGGAATCGACAAGCATAATGCCTAAAGTATCATTACCTTCAGTATCCGAAACGGTGAGCGCAAAGGTCCCCGGTTCGCATGCATACACATGCTGATGGGCCATACCCTGCGCATGGACAGGCTCAGGGTCACGGAGATCCGCAACAACAGCTTTCGGATTGAGACATCCCGGGAATTCGCGGTAGATAGCATCAAGTGCCGCAGTATTGAGCCCGCACTGGAAATCATGCGTGCCATACGTCACAGCAAAAGGGATACCGCGGTCAATAAGGGGCTGGAGGAACTGCGCGATGCTGGACCGCACCAGGGCGGATGCCTTTTCCAGGCTACGCTGCCTCTCCCGCTCGGAAAGTGAGTACTCCTTCCAGTTCGCAGCCCATGGCCGGTTGATAAAAGTGCCGGCATACGCCGGATCATAGCCCGCGATCTGGTTGCCGGAAAAAATAACGATATCGGGACGTGCTGAATCGCATGCGGCAGCGATAAGTCTAACAGTATCTTTATTGACATGCGGGCCATCCTGTATGTCCGCAAACTGGAGGATGCGGAATTTCCCGGATCTGTGGAACTGCAGCCGGCCAAGGCGTGCAGAAACAGACAGGTGAGAGGCATCGCACAATGGTGCTGCAGAGCCGTCCGATAGCTGCCCCGGGGCTCCTGCAGCCTGAGAAACATCTGATACAACCGCCATATCGCTGACCATAATTAATAGGGTATCAAAAAAGCCTCCGGCGTGGAGGCAATTTTATCTTTATAAAACCGCTTAAGCCTGTGCAGCCTAAGCTGAATGGCTGGGGTACCTGGACTCGAACCAAGAATGGATGAACCAGAATCACCTGTGTTGCCAATTACACCATACCCCAATGGTTTGTACACTATCAGTTTTAGAACCAGGTATGTACAAACGGGTACCCCTGACCGGATTTGAACCGGTGTTAACGCCGTGAGAGGGCGACGTACTAGACCGCTATACGACAGGGGCGATTCAGTTTTAGCACCTGTGTGCAGCAGTAACGCTGCCCATCAGGCACAGAAAGAGAGTATACACACTTAGAGGTGCTTGCGCAACTGGGCGAGTCGCGCAAGGGTAAGCCCCTTACCCAGGATCTCGATAGATTCAAAAAGCGGCGGCGACACCCTGCGCCCTGAAATGGCAATACGCACGGGGCCGAAAGCAAGCTTCGGCTTATATCCCAGCTCTTCAACCAGAACTTTGCCAAGCACATCATGGATCTTCTCAGCATGCCAGTCAGCTTCGTTTATCCCCTTCAGGGCGGCAGCTGCAGCGTCGAGTACTTCACCAGCGGAATCTTTAAGCTGCTTACGGGCATCATCATCCGGCTCCATATATTCCTCAGTGGAGAGGAGGCCTTCCATCATTCCCGGCACCTCGCCAAGCAGGCGGACGCGTGTCTGTACAAGGCCTGCAGAAGCGCCCAATATCTTCCGTTCGCGCTCAGTCAGGCCGTCCCATGAACCGGCGCTGGCAGCACCGTCGCGGTAAAGGTACGGTACCGAACGGTTAAGGAAATCCTGCGGATCAAGCATGCGGATATGCTCAGCATTGATAGCAGTAGCTTTATCCAGATCAAAATGTGCCGGGTTCGCTTTAACATCACGGACATCGAACTTCTCTATGAATTCATCCATGGAGAAGACATCGCGGTCTGCAGCAATGGACCATCCAAGCAAAGCAAGATAGTTCAAAAGGCCTTCGCGGATGAAGCCGTGGTCCCTGTGGAGGAAAAGGTTGGATTCGGGGTCACGCTTCGACAGCTTTTTCTTCCCTTCGCCCATAACATACGGCATATGGCCAAACAGCGGTACCTGCCCGGCGATCCCCAGTTCCGCAAGATACCGGTACAGGACGATCTGGCGCGGCGTAGAGCTGAGAAGGTCTTCACCGCGCAACACCACATTGATGTCCATCATGGCATCATCAACTGGATTAGTAAGGGTATACAGCGGGTCGCCGTTAGGGCGGACAATCACATAATCGGGCACTGAGCCTGCTTTGAAGGTAATCTCCCCGCGGATCAGGTCGTTAAAAACGATATCTTCATCAGGCATTTTTATACGCAGAGCCGGATCCCGCCCTTCTTCACGGAACGCCTGCCTCTGCTCATCAGTAAGGGTCCGGTCATAGCCGTCATAACCGAACTCCGCCGGACGCCCGGCAGCAATATTACGCTCCCTGGTCTCCTCCGGGGTGGAATAAGATTCATAGGCATACCCTGCGTCAAGGAGTTTTTTGGCAACATCAGCATAAATATCCATACGCTCAGACTGGCGGTAAGGGGCATGCGGCCCGCCCACATTGACCCCCTCGTCCCAGTCGATCCCGAGCCACTGGAGCGCTTCAATGATCTGGTTATAGCTTTCCTCGCTGTCCCTTGCATTGTCGGTATCTTCAATGCGGAACACCATAGTGCCGTGGGTATGCCGGGCTTCAGCCCAGTTGAACAGCGCAGTACGCACCATCCCTACATGCGGGATCCCTGTAGGGGAAGGGCAGAAACGCACACGGATATTTGCAGGCATCTGAGGCCGTGCCTTATCCCCATCAGCCTTCCCACTCCCGGTGTTTTCCAAAATTTCTGACATTATTTCCCTGCCAAACCTTTATCTTTTGTGAATAGTGACTGTACAACGTATCTATTGTGCCTTTGCGCTTCGACGAATGTTGTGCGCCTTTTATATAATGCTGGTGTAAATTTCATACGCCTTATATACATATCCTTACATACAGATCATGTATACGGGCGATACCCAACCAATAAGGAAAAATTATGACTTATCAGCAGCCTGCCGGCCAGCAGCCTTACGGCCAGCCATCTTATGGCCAGCAGCCTTACGGCCAGCCTTCATACGCCCAGCAGCCGCAGCAGAACACCGGTACGGGCACGAATACAGGGGCAGGTGCACCTGGTGCATCCCATACCGGATATCCGGCAAATTATAATTACAATACTTATATCCCTCCAAAGGCTGAGCCTGCATTGGGGCTGCCGTGGTACGGCATCCCCTTCCCCAAGGCAGTTGCGCGCTTCTTCAAGAAGTATGCAACATTTTCGGGGCGGGCTTCGCGTTCGGAATATTGGTTCATTGTCCTTTTCAACATACTGGTCTCTTTTGCATGGTGGATGATTATCAGCATCATTGCTTCAACCATGACACCAGACTATGATTATACTTCTTTGGGCGTCCTGGGGCTTGGCGGTATAATGCTTTATGGGATCTACCTTCTTGCTATCCTCGTCCCCAATCTGGCACTTACCGTGAGGCGTTTGCATGACAGCAACCACAGCGGATGGTGGCTCCTGGGATACTGGTGTGCAGAGATTATCCTCGGCATCATCATTTTTATCATAACGATCAACACCCTGGCATCCATTCTTGGCTACTACGGGTATGCCCGTTCAATTGATGTTACCGCCCCATTTATAGCAAGTATGCTGGGCTTTACAGGGAATACCGCAATAGTCGGGCTCCTCCTCTTTGCCCTGCGCATCGCTTATATCGTTTTCATGTGCCTGCCGTCAAAGGCTGAAGGCCAGCGTTTCGATAAGCCTGAAGACAACCCTCAGTATTTCCTTGCGCACGCACAGGCAGCCGGATCGCCGGCAGGCGCCCAGGCCGGTTATGGGCAGCAGGCATACCAGCCTGCGGCAGGGCAGCAGAGTTTCCAGCAGCCTGCCGGGAACCAGGCACAGTACGGGTATCAGGGATACGGGCAGAACTTCGGCCAGCAGGCAGCACAGAGGCAGCAGCCCGCTCAGCAGCAGGGACAGCAAGGCTTCTCCGGCTTCTCTCCGCAGCAGCCCCAGGCTTCGGCCTCTCAGGCACAGGCATCACAACCGTCTCAGGCTCCCTCCCCCTCCTCCCAGCAGGTATCTGCACCTTCACCGCTGAGCAGTACGGCACAGCCTTCCCAGAACCAGTATGGGCAGCCATCATCTACCGGGCCTAATACTGATACCGGGTCAGGGCAGACTGCCGATCCGGATGCAGAAAGTTCCCAGCAGTAGCTGAACTGTTCAACCGGTACACAACAAAACGGATATGGATAGAGATTCCACAATATTATCATTTCACAGAAGGGCTATGCTATGACGTTTGAACCACAGGCACCGTTACGGCCATACGGCCAGGCTGCATCACAGCCGGCATCAGCACCAGCGGGATATGGGCTGCATAATCCTGCTTTTGCGGATCCTTATCCATATCCATCATCCTATACACCGTTCCCGGTGCAGAAACCGCAGGGGACATATGTCCCCTTCAATGCAGCACCGGGCTCTTCCGCCTCGCGGGCACTCCCCGAGGAACCGGAAAGGAACCAGCCGTGGTACGGAGTGTCAATGTATTACGCGGCTAAAAGGTTCTTTACAAAATACGCTGTTATTTCAGGAAGGGCATCCCGTTCAGAATTCTGGTGGGCCTATCTGTTCAATTTCCTCGCTGTATGTGCTATGGCTGTACTGCCCGCTTTACTCAGCGTTTTTATCCCGGCAATGGGGATACAGCCATTAAGCTATATCATATTCCTGCTGATTGTGCTGTACCATCTCGGTACCCTCATACCCGGCCTGACCCTGACATTCCGCCGCGCACATGATTCCGGGCTCCATAACTGGGTCCCTATAACGTACTATGTATGCCGTTTCCTTCTTGATATAGCTTTATTCAGCGTCCTGATAAAGGCTGCTGCAGATACATCCAGCATGGGAACATCACGTTTAGACAGCTATTACGGATACAGCTCATACTCCTCGTACTCACGCGGGTCATATTCACGCGGGTTTGGCGAGTATTCCGTAATGGCATTCTGGTACCGGGCGATTGCTGACGGCCTGCTGGCCGTCCTCGCTCTCATGCTGGTCCTGACAGTTATCTATGTGATATTGATGGCAAGGCCTACAGTAAAAGATGCTGCTCCCCGGCCTGCCCAACAGAACGCTGGCGGGTGGATGCCTGTATACAGCACGGACGGCCGGCAGGCCTACAGCAATTTTTCCGCTGCCTCGGCCAACGGTGGTGCTTCTTCCACGGCATCTGCACCATCGCCGTATACTGCCGGAGCGGGGCAGCCCGCAGGCACCCAGTACGGTTATGCGCAGCAGCCTTCTTCCCAGCCGGCTGCCGGCATACAGCACGGTGCCGCGGGGAATCAGCCTGTTCAGCCCCTGCAGCAGCCCGGATACGGGTATCCTGCACCTGTGACTCCGCTCCAGCCCCCTCAGAATGTCTATTCCCCTTCCGGAGCACATATCCGCTGACAGCCTATCTGAGTTTTAATACTGTTTCCCTTTATGACATCTACAATTAAACCTTCCAGCAAACTGGCAGCAAAAAAGCACCCGCTGCTGTCGGCATGCATACCTCCGGTTATCGTAGTAACAGTTTTGCTGGCTGTATGGGAGGCAGCAGTATCCTGGGGAAGCCTGCCGGGACGCGATATCCCCTCACCATCACGGATCCTGGAATCTGCTGTGCTGAACTGGGATTCTTTATCCTATGCAGCATATATTACAGCCTCAGAGGCCGTGGCAGGGTTTGCTATTGCAATCATAGCGGGCATCCTCGGCGGGGTTGGCCTCTATACGTCTAAAATACTGTACTCAGCATTATTCCCTCTGCTGGCAGGCGCCCAGGCCCTGCCTCTGATCACTATAGCACCGCTATTTGTTATCTGGTTCGGGTATGAACCCCCGGGGAAAGCAGTACTGGTTGCGATATTCAGTATCTTCCCCATTGCAGTCCAGACATGCCGCGGGCTTATGGCTGTACCGCAGTATTTCAGCGATGTTGCCCTGACCTGCGGCGCTACCCGCAGCTGGGCTTTATGGCATGTGCAGATGCGTGTCGCAGCCCGCCAGATATTCAGCGGGATCAGGATATCAGCAACGTATATTTTCATAACAGCGACGACAGCAGAATATGTAGGCGCCCGCGCAGGGATCGGGATATGGATCCAGTCTGCCTATGTTTCCCGCCAGTCCCCTATGGTTTTTGCCGCCACTTTTGTGATCCTTATTCTCACAGGTATTATACTCAGCATCATCGCGGCCGTAGAATGGCTTGCCCTGGGGCCTCCCGGATCTGACAGCATCGATTAGCCGCAAAAGTCTGATGGTACCGCATAACGGACCCGCAGACCTGCAAGTCAGCCTGGGTTAAAGTTCAACCTCCGGTTTGCCGGGATCATCCCTGACATGCTCAAACTTCTCAGCAAGCGCAGCCCTGCTTTTCTTTTCATCCTCTTCCCCGGCTATACGTTTAGCCTCAACAGGGTCCCACAGGATATCTGCAGTATGTTTCTCCCACTCATCTGCTGCTGCCAGGGAAAGCGCATCCCATGACTCCTGCGGATGCATGAACGGCACCATGAGATATTCATATTTCACGAAGATCCGCGGCAGCGACCACTGCTCATTGAACTCATTGACAAAAAGCACCGCAACAGTCCGGGCAGTATCATCCGGAGTAAAGCCCGCAACGCACTGCCTGACCTGTGTATATGCATACAGGGATACGGCAAACCGCTGCGCAAAACTGCGGCCCTCAGACCTGCTTATGCCTTCCATCAGAGCCTCGCACCTATCAATTGCCATATCAAGGGCATCCCGGTCCCCATCATTACAGGGGCTGCCCATGCGCCCTATCACAGTACGGAATACTGCGGGATCAGGGTTTTCGCTGAACTCAGCGGTATCATCATAAATATCATTCGCGAGGATAAGCGCATCCACTGCCTGCTGAGGCCGGCCCGGGATCTCATCAGCGCCTTCATAAACATATTCAGCATCCGCGACAGTCACATCGCAGTCCCTGACGAGAAGCTGTGCAAATTCACGGGTCTGCCGCACGCGCAGCGTTTCGTTATATCTTACGTCATTGTCCAGCTGGGTCCTGTTGGCAAGCGGCCACAGCGATTCCAGCCTTTCACCGTTTTCAGCAGCCTTTTTCACAGATGCCTGCGCGCTGAGACTCTGTATGATATCGGCAGGGGCCTCTGTCCACAGGGGATTCGCCTGTGCTGTCTGCCCTGTATAGTGCTCTGTCATCCTGTTTTCCATATTTTCTGCATCACCATATGTATACGTGTATTATCTGTTTTGCCGGCTGTCCTGCCCGCTGCCGCCAGCAGCCCATCTGCTCCCCTCAGCGCCTGGCCGCTCAGCCGATGCCTGCAGCGGGGTCGCAGTAAGCTATATTCATGACCCGGTGCGTCCCTGTCTCAAAGGTCAGTGATGTCACCGACGCCAAAGCGGTGCGGCGCAGGAGCATATTATGCTCAGGCCGGCCTTTTTCAAGCATATGCCGGAATGACCAGATCGGCGATTCATGGGTTACAGCGATCACGCTGCCCCCCGGATATCTGTCAACCTGTTCATAAACAAAATCCGAGACACGTTCTGCAATAGCCTTATACGATTCCCCCCAGCTGGGGCGCCACAGGTTCAGGATCAGCCGCCAGTTGCCGTTTTTCCACAGGGCACCCTCGCCATGGCCTATGCGCCTGCCGCGGAACTCATTCCCTGCTTCAATAATGCGGCTGTCTGTATGCAGGTGCAAAGGCGGCAGAGAGCCGGTACGGCGCTGCATATTGACCGCTGCAATAATAGCCTCAGCCGTTTCCTGCGTACGTTCCAGCGGAGAGGAATATATCGCAGCAGCAGCGCACATATCGCTGCGGGATGCTATGAACCGGGCTGTTGCCTCCGCCATGCGCCTGCCGCGGCCGGACAGGTGGAACCCGGGCATACGCTCATACACGACATGTCCGGGATTGTCTACCTGCCCGTGGCGCACCAGATGGATCGTTGTATATGCCATAGGCTAGAAATTACCGCCGTTCCATCCCCAGTCTGCGGTTGCAGTATACCTGATATACATACGGTCTTCGCTGATCCCCAGCGTCTCATGTACAGCTTTCATCACAGCCTGGCCGAGCCTTTCCCATGTATCAGAGCTGACAGGGGACCGCCCGAAAGCATTGATTTCCACGTATGCTGCCGGTTCCTTATCATCACCGGCAAAATAGATCGGCATCCCGTCTTCGAACGGGCACATCAGCCATCCCTCAGATTTGCCCGGAAGGATGGAGATAGCCTCACCGTAAGCATTTTTCAATGCTTCACGCTGTTCAGGGGTTGTCGTCACGCTGACGTGTGTATGGATCACTGGCATATTGCCTCCTTTATAGATTTGCTGGCTGCTACGAAGCACCGGCAAAGCTGCTGCCGATACATCCGGAGCCAGACGCCTGTATCAATTATAAGGCATCAGTCACAGGCCTTGAGGCCCATGGCTTAAAGACCATTGACCGATCCTGTACGCAAAAGAATTCTTGTTGATTTCAGCACCCGGTGCGGGCGCATCCAAAAGCCACTTGCGGATAACGAAATTCCATATCATGACTACTGCTGTCGCTACGAGCTTGCTGCCCATAGTATATACCTGATACCACAAAGGGTCGGTCTGCTGCATTGAGGGACTGATGATTACTGCGGTGCCTATCCATATGATGAATGCATTAATAAGCAGCCCGATAACAGACGATACGACGAATATCACGATTTCCATCCACCGGGCCATATCATCGCGGTGGACGAATACATATTTCATACTGGCAAGATAATTAAAAATCAGCGATACAGTAAAAGATACTATTGAAGCCGGGACTGCATTCCAGTACAGGAAACGCACCAGGGCATAAAGGAGGCCTGCATCAATAAGGAAAGCAAGGACTCCGACGATCCCGAACTTTATGATCTGTTCAAACTTTTTCACACATATTATTCAAGCACCACCCCCTGAGCAAATACATAAAACCGGCATAAATTATGGGGCTGCCGATATACGTACCGACAGCCCCATATCTCCAGCTGCGTCAGCTGGATAAACCGCGTTTACTTTTCCTCGGTCACACGCACTGTGAACTGCGCGGAGATCTCCGGATGAAGCTTTACGGATGCAGGGTATTCGCCTGTTGCCTTAATGCTTTCGACTGTAATACCCTTAGGGTCAACAGAACCGGCTTCGGCAACTGCTGCAGACAGCGCCTGCGCAACCTTATCCGTGCTGATGCCGCCGAAAAGCTTGCCTGATTCAGATACCTTGGCAGCAATCTCAACAACAGTACCTTCAATAGCTGCCTTTGCTGCAACTGCATCTTCACGGGTCTGAAGGGCTTTGGCACGACGGGCACGCTGCATCTGCTCGATCTGCTTCCCCGCCTTCTCAGACCACATAAAGGCTGCACCCTGGGGGATCAGGAAGTTGCGGGCATAACCGGCTTTTACCTCAACGGTATCCCCGGGCTGACCCAGTTCGGACACATCCTCGCGCAGGATAACTTTTACATTCTTTCCCATGTGATCACCTACCTTGAAGAACGGCCTGTTGAGCTGTATGGAAGAAGAGCCATCTCACGGGCATTCTTGATCGCACGTGCGATCTTACGCTGCTCCTGGACCGTTACCCCTGTAATACGGCGCGAACGGATCTTGCCGCGGTCAGAGATGAACTTGCGCAGAAGCGCTACATCTTTATAATCAATTTCAGTAACTTTAGCCGTTTTCAATGGGTTCGGCTTTTTCTTAAAAGGCTTTACTGGAGGATGAGGCCTTTTGCGTGACATTTACACACTCCTTTTTATCAAACTTTATAAAATCTAAATTCCCGGATTCCTGGACGTAAACCTTAGAATTCAGGATCTGCGAATTCATCATTTGATCCGAAATCATTACCGGAACCGAAAGCGGCACCGGAATTGAATGAATCGGTATCAGATGAATTTGCCCACGGATCGCCCCCCTGGGAAGCGAAACCGCCGCCGTTGCCTGAAAAATCACCGGAATTCGCATTGGAAGCATTCGCCTGGGTAGCACCGCCCTGGTATCCTCCGCGGTTCCCGCCGCTGAAGCCGCCGCTGTTGGAACTGCCGCCGGAGAAACCGCTGCTGCTTGCATTGCGCTGCACCTGTGCTGTGTTGCGGCTCAACGCAGGCCCGATCTCATTAACGCGGAGTTCAACGACCGTGCGGCTCTCACCTGACTGCGTCTGATAGGAACGCTGGGTCAGATTGCCCTGTGCAATAACGCGCATGCCTTTGGACAACGACTGGGAAATATTCGTTGCCATCGGGCTGTACTGGGAATCCCAGCAGGAACAGCGCAGGAACAGCGCATCCCCGTCTTCCCACTGCCCGCTGTTGCGGTTGTAGGTCCGAGGTGTTGATGCGATAGTGAAGTTCACTACTGTACCGCCATTGCCCGTTGTGCGGAGCTCCGGATCAGCAGTAAGATTGCCAACTATTGTGATCGGCGTTTCTCCAGCCATGATGACTTACCTCTATTCGCGAATTATTTAGTATGCTTACTTTGCGTATATCTGTTTCCGGCAGTACCTACTCGGCATCCTTACGAAGTATTTTCGTACGGACAATGGATTCATTAAGGTTAAGAAGACGATCCAGCTCAGCGCTTGATGCAGGTTCGCTGGTATATTCAACGACAGCATACGCGCCTTCGGTTTTGCCGTCAATCTCATATGCGAGCTTGCGGCGGCCCCAGATATCTATATTTTCTACAGTGCCCTTTTCATTGGTGACTGTTTCAAGATACTGATCAATAAGCTTCTTCAAAGCATTATCATCCAATTCCGGATCAGCGATCAGCATTAATTCATACTTATGCGCAGACATCACCCACCTCCTTCGGACTAAAGGCTGCAGGCTTTCTGCAGCAGAAGATGTGTTTACGCTTGCCGGACGGGCTATGCAGACTACAGTCTTCCGCCAGCCTCTGATCCGGCCGGCCGGACACGGTCTCCATGCCTGTGTCAGCAACTTATTTACTATACCTGCATACCGCGACTATGCAGTGATACGGTACGGCAGGCACTGCAGCCTCTGCAGCCCTTGTCTGGGCAAGGGTATCACTGTCTTCTGCCATCCTGACAGCGGGCCATATCCGCATAATGCTGTTCGGTTTCGCCTTTCACAGCCTCCCACCAGCTGCGGTGCTCCTCATACCACTCTACCGTTTTCGCCAGCCCCTGCCCGAAATCAGTGGACTGCGGTTCCCATCCCAGTTGCCGGCGGATCCTGGATGCATCCAGGGCATACCTCTGGTCCGCGCCCGGACGGTCCCTGACAAATTCAATACCCGTATCGGCACGGCCCCCGCTCACGCCCATGGTCTGCAGGATCATACGGGCTATCTCAATATTGGAACGCTCCCCGTCTGCACTGACGATATACGTTTCACCGATCCGCCCGCGTTCCAGCACTGCCCAGACAGCAGAACACTGGTCTTCCACAGCGATCCAGTCGCGCACAGCATGTCCGTCGCCGTAGATCTGCACCGGGAGCCCGCACAGCACATTCGTGATCTGCCGGGGGATAAATTTTTCCACATGCTGCCAGGGGCCGTAATTATTGGAACAGTTGGAAATAGTGGCTTTTACACCGTATGTCCTCACCCACGCGCGTACGAGCTGGTCGGAAGCTGCCTTTGACGCCGCATAGGGGCTTGACGGCCGGTACGGGCTGTCCTCAGTAAACTTCGCTGTACTGGACAACGGCATATCCCCAAATACTTCGTCCGTAGAAATATGGTGGAACCGCACATCATATTTACGTACAGCCTGCAGAAGCCTAAAAGTGCCCTCAATATTCGTCGAGATAAAAGGCTGAGGGTCGAAGATGGCATTATCATTATGCGATTCGGCAGCAAAATGGACGACTGCGTCCTGGCCTGCTACCGCCTCATCCACCGTTTTTGCATCGCGGATATCGCCTTCAACAAAAGTGATCTGCCCGCGCACGCCGTCAAGGTTATGGATATTGCCGGCGTAAGTAAGCGCATCCAGGACTGTGATCTCCACTTCAGGATGCCTGTCTGCAACATGCCGGACGAAATTCGCGCCAATGAATCCTGCCCCGCCCGTCACAAGGATACGGCGGAACTGCTTATCCGACCCCATTCTGCCGGCCCCCTGTCCCGTTCCCTTCTATCCCTTCTATCCCTGCTATTGCTGCCGGTCCGGCCCCTGTATCTTCCTCCGGCACTTCCTGCGCATTTTTATTGGCCTTCCAGGATTTTGCTGTTTTCCCCGCTTTTCCCTTTACCCCTTCGCGGGCCTTCCTGCGCTGACGCCCCTCCCAGAAATGCACGGGCATAGCAATCATAAACGAAGTCACAAGCACCGCGACCATCATTGCCGGCGGAAAAACTGTTACTGCGAGAACAAAGCCAAGCGCTTTGACTGCCAGATCGATGCTGAGCCAGCTAAGCCGGAAATCAACACTGTCTGTGATCGCAGCATTTGCCGGTATGGCAGCAAGGCCCCTGCTCAGCCACATATTCACCAGGGTGGCAATGACCACGACAATGCCATAAAACCCCTGCGCTGTCCTGTTGAAGAAATTGCCCGCTACAAGCAGCGTGGCATAGGGGAAAAGCGAAGCAAAAAAGAGGAGTATCAAAACCCGCCATATTATTGCATCAGTGATCTCTTTAACTGAATTCCACTCATTGTGTATGCCGGCCCACATGGCACCCAGCCAGAAAAATGACAGGGCGTAGGAGAAAAAACTCGCCCGGAGGCTCCACAGCCCTGCAGGCGTTACCGGATCAGGCTTAGGCAGTTCAAGCACGATAATCGTCATAATGATTGCAAGGACTGCATCTGTGAAAGCTGCCAGCCTTTCTTTTGACACTTCCGGCCTCCTTAATAAGCTCAACAGTTTATGACGTTTTTTAGTTTGCGTACGTGGCCGTATCAGCCCTTACAAGTCTACAACTTCCTCATGCCGATTACGCCAGGCGGCAACCGTGCAACCACCGTGCAGCTTTTCGCATCCTCACCTGCACATGCCCCGGCACAGCGCATACATCGCATAAGCTAGAATGATGGCAGACCTTTAACCGACATGAAAAGGAAGGCACCCAATATGGTTCATGATGTAAATACTGCTGACGCTGGCGCAGCGGGTACTGACGGAATTAACGCTGATATTGTGATCGTAGGGGCAGGGCTTTTTGGCCTGACGATAGCCCAGCAGGTGGTGGAGCATACCGGCAAACGAGTACATATTATTGATATCCGCAGCCATATTGGGGGTAATGCCTACTCATATTTCGATGAAAAGACCGGTGCCGAGATCCACAAATACGGTGCGCATCTGTTCCACACCAGCAACGAACGCGTATGGAAATATGTAAACCGTTTTACTGAGTTTACCGATTACGTGCATCGTGTATATACCACACATGCCGGCGAGGTTTTCCCCCTGCCGGTAAACCTGGGGACCATCAACCAGTTTTTCCATGCGTCGTATACACCTGCAGAAGCAAAGGCTGAGATTGAAAAGCAGGCCGGCGAATACGCTGATGTTGACCCGAAAAACCTTGATGAGCAAGGCAAAAAGCTTATCGGACAGCCGCTGTATGACGCTTTCATCCGCAACTACACAGCCAAGCAGTGGCAGACAGATCCGAGCGAACTGCCCGCATCTATTATCCGCCGGCTGCCTGTACGGTTCACCTATAATAACCGCTACTTCAAAGATACGTGGGAGGGGCTGCCGGCTGACGGGTACACCGCATGGTTTGAGCGCATGATCGACGATCCCCGCATCACCGTGTCGCTTGTTGTTGATTTCTTCGATGAAAGCCAGCCATATAACAAGAAAGCGCTCGTAGGCCGCATCCCCGTTATTTACACAGGCCCTGTTGACCGTTATTTCGAGTATGAGCTTGGTGAGCTCAAGTGGCGTACCGTTGATTTTAAGGAAAAACGCTATGCGGAAGATGACCACTTCGGCTGTGCAGTAATGAACTATGCTGATTCCGATGTACCGTACACCCGCGCTATCGAATACAAGAATTTCAACCCCGAACGGTACGACAGGCAGAACCATAATGAGACTGTTGTCTGGGAAGAGTATTCGCGCTTTGCTAAGCGCGGCGATGAGCCGTACTATCCCATCAACACCGATGAAGACCGCACTCTCTACGCGCAGTACAAGGCAAAGGCGGCCGAAGAGCCTCAGGTCGTTTTCGGCGGGCGGCTCGGTACTTATGCATATTACGATATGCATCAGGTGATCAGCAGCGCCCTGGCCGCTTATGACGAGCAGGTCGCGCCGCTGCTGGCAAAATAGGCCCGAGGATCCACGGGCACGGGGAGCGGTAATACGCGGATGCGGTTACCGTCGTGGTCTGCCTGCGCTTCGCTGGAGCCGCCTGTTTTACCGCCGGAAGGTGGGTATAAACGATAAATTTAAAAGACCGGTACGGAAGCAAGCATGGCAAAAATCGCATAAAGGCTGCCGGGCAAGGCCTTGCAAGGATGATTATCCCCTACGAGTGCATAAGACACGAATGCCTTAAACTCGCTGGCGAATTCGACGGCGTGTGTTAAAGTTTAGAGGTCGCACAGACATGGAGGATTCGCCTAGTGGTCTATGGCGCACGCTTGGAAAGCGTGTTGGGTGCAGGCCCTCACGAGTTCGAATCTCGTATCCTCCGCGCTTGATCCGGGAACTGCTCAGCGGCGGCTCCCGGATTTCTTTATAGCTCATTGGGCAGTATCCTGATATCAATTTGGCCACGTTTTTATGACGATAAAAATGTATAAAAAACGTATAAATGTATGGCTATTCAGGCCCCTGAGAGCCAGGACCGTCCTGATCCCTGCATCACAAAATCCTGCTGCCCCTCCCCCGCATGACGGGCTCATACTTTATACTTACCCTATGGACACATGGAAAAAAGACAGAATCCAGTCAATACTGGATGGGACGAACCCCACTTTCCTTGCCGAGATGGAATCGGGATATGCTGTTATTGCAGATACCCAGTTCCTGCCCGGCTACTCTGTCCTCCTTCCCAAACGCTGTGTGGGGCAGCTCAACGATTTGCCTGTTGAGGAAAGGACAGCTTTCCTGCGTGATATGACTATCCTGGGCGATGCTGTTGCACAGGCGTGCGCACCAATCGTCAGGCTTAATTACGATATCCTGGGCAATACCGATACTTATCTTCACGCCCATGTTTTTCCGCGTTACTCATGGGAGGAACCCGGCCGGCTCAAAATGCCGGTATGGTTTTATCCCGCGGAATGCTGGACCAGCGATGAATATAATTTCACCCAAAAGAAATACGAATCGGTCCGAAAGGCGATTACAGAGAACCTGCGCAATATAATTCGCGATATTAAGAATATTAAGAATAGGACCGCCTGAATATATACAAGGCATCCGTGTAGTATAAGGGTTACGGTTATCAGACTGATTGATAAACTAAACCGGTATCGGCATACCCGGCCAGTTATTCACCTATTTTTAACCGTACCTATAAGTACCGGGCAAAAGGAGGGCCAGCATGGCGTGGGAACAGCAGACTATTACTACCGTAACCTCCGACAGCCAGCTGCATAAAGCCCTTCTGTCTATTGGCCTGCAGCCGACCGATTCGTGCATCGTACATACCAGGATGAGCGCTTTCGGATTCATCCCCGGAGGGGAGCAGACTGTTATCAGCGTACTGAAGGAGGTACTGGCTGACGGCGACATTATCATGCCTGCGCAAAGTACTGACCTGTCCGATCCCGGAGGGTGGGAGTTTCCGCCGGTTGACCCCTCGCTTATATCCTCTGTGCATGACGCACTCCCCGCCTTTGACCCGGATCTTACACCGGTGCATGGCCTCGGCAGGATACCCGAATACTTCCGTGCGCTCCACAATACCAGGCGCAGCCTCCACCCTCTGTATTCTATGGCTGCCTGGGGCAAACATGCCGACTGGATATGCGAGACTCGCACATATGATATGCCGTTTGGCGAAGGCAGCCCGCTTGATAAGCTTTATCAGCTGGATGGAAAAGTGCTGTTCCTCGGCACAGGCTTCGATACCTGCACCGCTATCCATTATGCCGAATCCACTATCGGAAGGCCTCTTATCCGGGAGACTGCGCCAGTGGGCAAAACAGACCCTGACCAGCGCAAAGCCTCGGTAGAGTGGATAACATACGATAGCGTTGATCTTGATAAGTATGACGATTTCACTGCGTTCGGACACCATTTCATGGATACTGACCCTTCGGCTATCCGCTCCATAGAACTCAATGGTGCGCGCATCCTCACTTTCCCTATTCGCACACTAATCAGCCGTGCGCGTGAGTACTACAGAAACAAAGACCGCGAAATGCAGAATCTATGAGTATTCATTGCCTATTTCCACAATTCGAGCGTTCTCCAGTTACTGGGAGCTCCAGTAACTTCAAATGGCACCAAATTATCGTCTGGATATGTTTGCAATACTTTCGGAAGGAGATGTATCTTATCTAGATTAAGCCATTTTATGATATATTCGATTAATGATATCTGCTCGAATATTTTGCCTTTTATACCCTTTATCTGGCTAAATATCGCACTGTTGGGAAGTTTGGGAGTAAGAACATAAACACTATTAAACATACGAGCATTATGCGCAGACTTATTACGGAGTATATTCAAGCATTTTAACCATGAAGTAAGCTGTGAGGGCGTGATATCTAACCGCATCGCTACCTTTTCACGAACTATTTTCGGACACATCTTATAAAGATGAGTTAGCTCGCCCCAATCCATGGTTTCATTGATGAAACAATTCCTCCACCCCAAAATAGAAGACCAGCCCTGGACCCCAAAGAGGCGGAACTGGTCGTGATACATCAATCGTATCACCAGGTAACTTGCAACACGCCAAGTTCCAGTGAAACAGCTATTAATAGATTTCCAGATAAGAAAATATCCCAAAAACAAAATTGGGGCAACGCCTGATTGGCGAAGCCCCAACTATATAAGGAGAGGTTGTTTTAGTCTCCTAAATTAATTTAGATATTAAGTTTTGCATCAACCCTGCGGGGATGCCCCGCCCCACTCTTTACTGAGGTCGGGCATCCCACCAAGATATATATGCCGAGTATTCTACTCTTTTGCCGCGCGGATCTTCACAGTCAGTACGCCGGCAGCTGCAAGGAGCAGGATAACCGAAACCGCTGCTACCCCAAAGGTACCGACACCGGTACGGGCGAGCTTCTTCTGCGGCTTCTTTGGGGTCGCAGGAGGAGCCGGCGGAGTATTCGGCGTTGGAGGAGTCGGTGGTGTTGGCGGGGTTGGAGGGACCTTGACCAGGTTCTTATGCCATGCTGCAGTGAGGGCAGACGGGCAAGTCGGTTCAGAAACCTTGACCAGGTTCAGGTCAGGATCCGGGAGATACTCGATCTTATCAGATGCAAGGCTTGCTCCAGTACCGAAGAGGCCGAACTCAGTAAGGTCACGGGCATTGGCATTCGGGGCTTCATGCTTGTATGTCAGTGTGGTAACCGACACCGGAAGCTGCGAAAGTCCCCTTAGGGGCCTCATTGAAACCATCAACGTTGTTCATGAAATTAGCGGTGCAGCGCTTGCCTGAGCAGGTAAGCTGGCTGTTTGGCGGATTCATAACGTCAAGGTTGCTCTGGTTGAAGTTAACCGTGGATGACTGGTGGAAATCCACATCACCAACAGCGAATGCCTGCAGGGAGCGGACCGGGTTTCCGCTCTTGTCGAGGAACGTAGCCTTAACAGTGATATCGTTTGCGTTCATATAGTCGAAGAGGATACCGCGATGCTTGCCTGAGCCGTTCTCATAACCGACAACTAGGTTGACGGTCTTATCTGCGATCTCTGATCCCGGAAGGAGATTGGAGCGGTCAATCGCAGTAACTTCAAGTTTCACATCATACATAGTACCGTTATCGTCTTCGGCAGCATCAGTAATAGTGAAAGAAGTACCTACCTTAACGTCGGTAAGAAGCGCTGTAGGAGTACCGGAGCTGATCGTGGAATCATTCACACCGTTGGGGATGCTTGCCTTCGTCGGATTGACGATAACCTGGGTATTAGCATCCTTGACTGCAGAAGAGCCCGGCACCCATCCTGTTTCCTTGAACAGTACGGTACCTTTCTTTGCAGCATCAACCAGGTGTGCAGTGAGCTTGCTGTAGTAGCCAAGGCCATGACCTGTCGGGTTCCACTGGCCGGTAACATAAAGCCCGGAAGCTTCATCCTTATACAGGGAGTGGTTCTTCAGATTGTCTTCAACACGCTTGGTATCAGCATTATGACGGTCAACTTCAGCCTTCTCTGTTGTGTATTTGTTCAGGGCGGCTTCATTCTCAGCGCCGGCATTGTTCGCCTGACGTTCATATTCGGCAAGATCGGAAGTAGTGATGCTGCGGGTCGTAACCTTGGCATTCGGATACTGTGCCTTCAGCTCATCAACCCGATCATTGATCTTCTTTGCAAGACCCTGGGCTTGAGTGCAGGCCGCAGCATTAGCCTTGGCCTTCTCGATAAGTGCTTTCAAAGCTTTTACCTGAGCGGCATAATCCTTATCTGATGCGGACTGGTCAGGCTGCTTGACATCTTCAGACTGCGTTACAGTGATGCCAGCATTCTTTGCCTCATCAACAGCTGTTGTCAACTCGTCCGGTACGTCAGCAGGAGTGTACTGATCGTTATCGGCAGCATAAGCAGCAGCCGGAACTACCAGTGCACTGGTAACAAGCATTGCAGCAGCCGCAACGAAAACACGGCGCTTCATGCTTACTTTGTTATCCCTAGAAAACATGACTCTCCTTATAATCATGTGTCAGTAAACACGATATTTTAAGTTGTTTCTTAAGTTGTATCCATCAGTATAGCCTAACCCCCGCACTTTTTTGGAGAATCAGTGAAAAATAGCTACATTTTTTATATGAAACTGACAATAACCCCCCCCCGGATTTTATATATTTCCCAAGGTTTCCGGATCCAATAACAGTTACAGAGGGAAGTACAACACACCTACAGTTACAGGACTGCAGCAAATACCGGAGAGGGGGCAGGATATGGGCAAAAAATTCGGGCACCATATGATCAGATAAAAGAAAAACCCCGGAATACTAATATCTTCAAGGCTTTTATATAGCTTATCGAAGTGCCCCCCCAGGGATTCGAACCCTGAACCCACGACTTAAAAGGACGCTGCTCTGCCGTTGAGCTAGAGGGGCAACAGGAAAACATTGTACATCGCACTTGCGATTTTTGCCACTATGGCGAGTTGGGCATGCCAATTTATTATCGATCCAGGCACATTACCGCTGCATTTGGGAAAGTTGCGGCTCATTCTCATAACATGCGACACGCCGGCAGCGCACGTATCGGGACTACCAATGTTAACATCGTTAACTACATAAGTTAACACTGTAAACATTGATTGGAGGCCAGACACATGGATACAGATCCATCGGATGAAGCCATAAGCCTTACAGGCGTACAGAAGTCATACGGGAGCACAAAAGTCCTGCGCGGCGTGGACCTGAAAGTCCGTCCCGGACAGATACTCGGCCTGCTGGGAAAGAACGGCGCCGGCAAATCCACACTGATCACCATTATGTGCGGGATGCTCCGCCCCGACTCGGGGCAGATCCGCATCTGCGGCAAAGACCCTTCCCGCAGGAGTATCGGGCGGTATATCGGCTACGCCCCACAGGACATCGCAGTTTATCCCCACCTTTCTGTTGAGCAGAACCTCACCAGTATAGGCAGGATACAGGGGATATCTGCCGCAAAATCAGCACAGCGGGCCTACGAGGTCATTGAGGTGCTGGGGCTGGGAAACCAGGCGAAGCAAAACGCAGGGGACCTGTCCGGCGGCCAGAAGCGGCGGCTGCACACAGGCATGGCATTAATGCACCATCCCCGCGTTGCCTTCCTCGACGAACCTACAGTAGGTGCTGATGTCGAAGCACGCAACAGGATATTGCACATGGTCCGCTCCCTTGCGGATGAAGGCACGGCCGTCGTGTACACGTCGCATTACCTGACCGAATTTGAAAAGCTCAATGCGGCTATCGCCATCCTCAACGAAGGTACGATAGCTGCTTCAGGCACTATCCCCGACCTCATCAGCAGGTATTCGGATTCTTCGATACACGTTTCCTTCGCTTCCGGCACTCTGCCTAATGTCAGCGGATGGCGCAAAGAAGAAGGGCACCTGTCACTGGAAGGGCCGGCAGAGGATCCCGGGCGCGCCATCGCCAGGCTGCTCGCAGACCCTCAGGTTGACGATTCCGCAGTCAGCGACATCCGTATAGTCCGCCCTTCGCTGGAAAACGTGTATCTGAATATCGTCGGTACAGAAAAAACTGCAGACGAAGAAATAAAGGAGAAATAATGAAAATCAAACGTTTTATGGCTATAGCCAGGCTCAACCTGCTGATCCAGCTGCGCGATCCCATACCTACAATCCTAATGACCATAATACCGCTGATACTTACACCGTTCCTGATACCTTCTTCCAAAACCCTGCTTATCTCAGAGGGGTATGCTTCAGCAACGGGTGCGGAACAGGTAGTCCCCGGGATGGCGGTCCTGTTCTCTTTCCTCTCTGTGCAGTTCATCGTCCAGTCATTCTTTGATGAACACACCTGGGGGACATGGCCCCGGCTCCGGTCAACCGCAGCCACACCGGCAGATATCATCATGGGGAAAACGGCAGTTATTTATCTGATCCAGGCTGTGCAGCTTATTGTAGTACTGGCTGCGGGAAGCCTTCTGTATGATTACCGCCCCAACGGGAGCATAGCAGCGCTTGTCATAGTGGCACTTGTATTCTCTGCAGTCCTCACCACTTTCGGAGTGGTGCTGTCCCTGTGGATCCGGTCCGAAAACACAGCACTAGCCCTGGCAAGCCTTGTCGGGATGCTGATGGCAGGGATCGGCGGCGCTATCGGCTCGACTTCAGGGTTCCCCAACTGGGCCCGGCCGGTGTCAAAAATATCCCCTGCATACTGGGCGCTTGACGCAGTCCATAAGGTCAGCCTGGATTCGGCAGGCATAGGCGATGTTGGCGGGCAGATCGGGATACTGCTGATATTCCTTGCTGCCCTCGTAGCTGTCTGTGTGATAAGATGCGTCATGGGAGTAGATACCAGGAAAATGGAATAGGAGCGCAACATGGGCGGTACAGGGGAAAGAAAGGGCAGCGGTTTAAAACGCGGGCATCTGACGCGTGAAAGCATCCTCCGCGAGGCGCTCACCCTCGTTGATGAGAAAGGTTTTGACGCCCTTTCCCTCCGCACGCTCGGCAAGCGGCTTGGTGTTTCCCAGGCTGCTTTTTACCGCCATATCCCGGATAAGGCTGCCCTGCTGGACGGGGTTGTAGAAATCATCTGGCAGGAGGTTTTCGACCGGTGCACATCCGTCCTGTCAGAGGGGAGCTTTACTGCCGGGGACACGGACTGGAAAACGGTTTTCAGCCTGTATGCCCATTGCCTCATGGACATCCTGCACAGCCATCCCAACGCAGTTATCCTTGTCCTGACACATCCGATGAGTACAGCGAACGAATTCGAATCCGCCGCCCGGCTGCTGGTACAGATAGCCGATCTGGGAGTCCCCCTGCCGGGCAATGCACTCGGAATGATCAATATGGTCACTATGTACGTGGGCGGTGTTGCTGCCGCTGTAGTCGCCCCTCCTGCGGGCGGCGCTGCAAAGGACATAGATGAGGGCCTTGCCGGGATGCTCGCTGCTGCCGGTCCGCGTGAAAAGGAAACCCTTACAGAGTTGCTGAAACCCATGGATACAGCCGGATGGTCTTTCTCGCACCTGTTTGAGACCGGCCTCAATGCCCTGCTGCACGGCTGGGACGCAGTGTAACTTACCTAAGCTCCTGCATCAGGCCGCAAAAAGATCGTTGAAATTCTCAGCCATCGTAGGATGGGTGAATACCTGGCTGGCGAGATACTCTGCCGGTATGTTGTTGTCCATCGCCATCTTGACGAGGTTAATAAGTTCATGCGCCTGGCTGCCGAAAAGCGTTGCGCCAAGAATATGCCCGTCTCCCCTGCTGATAATAACTTTGAATATTCCCCTGAGATCATTATTGACGTGCGCGCGCGGCATAGATGCAACAGGAAGCGTTTTTGCCCTGTAATCAAGCCCCTGTCCCTGCGCCTGCGCTTCGGTAAGGCCTATATGTGCCAGCGGAGGGGTAATAAAAGTAGATGTGGGGATATTCTTCCGGTCAGCAAGGCTGTACGTCTGCCCGTCCTGCCCTGCCCGGCTGAGATAAGCGTTGATTATCCGGGAATCATCAAGGGATATGTACGTAAACTGCGGACCCCCATTGACATCCCCAGCGGCAAACACCCCGGGAACAGCTGTCTGGAGGAACCTGTCAGTTTTGATCGCCCCGCTGTCAGTCAGTTCAATATCTGTAGTCTCAAGCCCGAGCCCGTCAATATTAGGACGCCGGCCGACCGCATAAAGCACTGCATCAAACGTAAAATCGCCTTTGCTGGTTGAGAGCACAGCGGCACCCCGTGAGTCTTCCACAGATGCAACAGCGGAGTCCAGTTCAAAGCGGATCCCGTCTTCCTTCATATACGAATATGCGAGATCGGCGATTTCAGGTTCAGTCCCCCTGAGGATACCGGGACCGTTAACAAACACCGTCACCTCGGTCCCAAGCTTATTGAAAATGCCTGCAAACTCAAGGCCGATATGCCCTCCGCCGATGATCCCCAGCCTGCCGGGACGTGAGCTGAGGCCCTGTATCCCAGTGGAATCGTAAGCATACGCGGATCCTGCCAGCCCCGGGATATCTGGTATCACAGGGACAGCGCCGGTATTGATGACGATAGCCGCAGCGGTGAGCAGCTCCGTATCTGCCCCTGCGGAGATCTCAACTACCTTGTTGGATACGAACCGCGCCCGTGCGTCAATGACGTCAGCAGTACCGGATACCGCGGCATAATTCTTCTTATTGAGCCGGGAAACCACAGCAGACCTCTGAGCCATGACCTCATCAAACCCCAGCCCCTTCTCGGCAGCAACAAGCATAGTTTTAGTCGGGATGCAGGCAATGTTGATGCACGTCCCGCCATACATCGCAGAGCTTTTTTCAATGAGGGCAACCTTCTTGCCGGCCGCAGCCTGTCTGGCAGCCAGTGTTTTACCTGCTTTGCCAAACCCTATGACGATGAGGTCGTATTCACGCATAGCACAAGTACCTTTCCATGGTTTTATCAGTAGCTGGTTTTATCAGTACCGGGCGAAATGCCGCAATACAGTCAACTTTCCCGGCACAGCATATATTGCAGTGTTCGCTGCCGCCGAAATTGAGGCCTGCCGTTTTAAGCCACAAGGACCCTGGTGGTAAAACACGCAGATACAAAAATGGAAATTGCAGAAAACCGGGAAAATCGAGTTTGTATCTGCGTGTTTTACCACCAGAAGGCCAGGAAGCAGACCACAGAGGTGCAGAAATATGGAGAGGGATCTGGCCAGCAGTCCTATGGACCATTGGGCGCCAAGAGCCTGCCTGGGACTATAGCTTCGCAGAAGCATAAGGGCTGAGGGAACTGCTCTGTATAAATCAGGCTCTACTTGACATAAATAAAAAGCCCTTCTGGCTGTTATCCAGACAGAAGGGCCAAACGCACCATAAGAGAGTAAAACAAAGAGGGTCGGTGCGTATAATTTCTTACATCAGACTGGGGGTCTGATACTTCTATTATCCTCAATTCCCTTAAATTTTCCTGTGAATGCGGTCCCGCTGAAAACAGCCACGCATATAGCCTCCCCAGCCAGATAACGGCCAGCATCGAAAAGAAAGAAAACACAAAACGGATAAACACGTGATCCTGATATATAGAACGTACAGCAACGGCACAATAACAGATAGCCAGCAGCAAATAGCCAACAGCCAATATGAGAAAATTATCAGGGCCCTTACATGGAAATCAGCAGGAACGCTGCATAAAGAAGCACCAGTGCAGATACTGTGATCAGATGGAATTTTTTATGGATACTCAGATACCCCACAAATTCGCGCACAAAAGCATTTATGGAGAAATACAGCCTGGTACGCGCCCCATAACCAATGCAGTCCAGATGCTCATCCTTCGCCAAAAGCAGCCCGCGCAGCAAATGGTATCTGCTGGTGACCACGGCAACCCGGATCTTCGTATGGCGCCTCGCGCCTGGATCCAGCTGTTTCCCCGGATACCTTATTGCAGCGTCTTCGCTGATAAGCTTTTTGGAAAACCTGATATTCTGCTGCGTATTCCTCGACCTGTTCTCCACCAGTATGCGCGCAGGATCAACATTATGGGCTGCAGCCCACTTCTGCATGGCTTCCGCCTCAGCAATATCTTCCCCCGGGCCGCGGCCGCCTGACATCACAAGTATGCTGTGCGGATTACTCTCAAATACTGCGATGCCTTTCCTGATCCTGGATTCCAGAAGCGGCGGGACCGCGCCGCCTATCACACCGCACCCCAGGATAATAATATAGTCAAGCTTATGTGTGGGGATGTTGATGCTGTTGAGCCATAAAGTAATCAGATATGAGATGACGACCATGACTACATAAAAACTGACAATTTCAAAACCGCTAAGGATAAAAGCCAGCCACCTTTTTTCAGCAAGCCAGCCCCTTAACTGGGGCAGCGCAAATATCAGGGCAAAATCTGCGCCAATTGCCACGCCAAGCCCTATGGAAAGAAAATTATGCCAGTTTGCCCCTTCTCTCCGGATCAGCCTTATCCCTGAAATAATACATGTGATCCCCACAGCTGCAGGTCCAATGGATACAGCTATGACCAGTATGACGAAAAGAATTCTCACCGGGTTGATCCAGGGACTGCGGGGATCATAATTGAGAAGCACAATACTGTATACCAACAGTACTACCCCCAGTACTGATGCAGCAAAAAATCCGTAGAACGGCGTACGCCGCTCAATGAAAGACATGGCGATGAATGCTGCAATGAATGCTGCACCGATAATGCACCAGACAGTTACTGCTATGCCCATATCACCCCATTCTGCCGGCCTGGGAAAATCTTACTTCCTGCCCTTGCCGCGAGCCGCTTTGAAAGCCGACCGCAGGATCAGCGTATCCAGGGGCTCTGCAATACAGGTATTATCTATATTAAGATAATACCTTCCCGCAGGGGGGATATGCGGCGCAGATCCGGAACCCCATACCTTTCCCCCGCTTGCTACGATCTGCCATGCGCCGGACTCAATGCCGGGGATGCGCCTGCGCTCATCACTTGCATTAAAAGCAAGGACGTACGAATCATACTTCCCTGTGCTGTCAAAAAACCCCAGTGCTACAACACCCTCATCCTGCTTGAGGATGCGGGCATGTTTGGCTATCTCGCCGTAATCCGTCATGCGGAAATAAGGGCAGCTCCGGCGGAAACTGATCAGTCCGCGGATATATTCTACGCTGCTGCGGAATTTTTCGGCCCGCAGCCAGTCAACGGAATTGATGGTATCCGGAGAACTGTAGCTGTTCCCGACACCGTCCTTTGTGCGCAGGAATTCCTGGCCAAGCTGGATCTCGGGGATCCCCAGAGACAGGAGCACCATCGATGTTGCAAGGTCGCAGCGCCTATGCAGCCGGAATATATCTTCCTGCGGCATACTCAGCTGCAGCTTGTCAAAAAGGGTGTAATTATCATGGACTTCCACATACTGCACACGCTGGGAGGCATCACGGAAATAATGCGGCTTATAATACCCGCCCAGCATTTCGCTGGCGATAACTTTTTCAGCACCCTCACGTCCGGCAGCGAATCCTCGTGAATGGGAGTTGAATGTATCCCCTTTGATTGCATCCCGCAAAGTATCATTGAAAAATGATACCCCTTCAAGTGTCCGGGCGTTACCCTGCGTAGCCTTGCGGTCCGCGGCAAGAGGCGTATTGAGGTCCCAGCCCTCTCCCAGCACGATTATGGTGGGGTCAATGCTGCTGAGGCTTTTACGGACTGCGTTCATGGTATCAATGTCGAGGTTCCCCATAAGGTCAAAACGGAAGCCGTCAAGATGGTATTCCCTGGCCCAGTAAAGCACAGAATCAACAATATACTTACGGGCCATTGCACGCTCCGATGCCACATCATTGCCGCAGCCGGTCCCGTCAGCCATAGTGCCGTCACTGTTTGTACGGAAGAAATAACCGGGTACAGTAAGGCCGAAAGGATGCATATCAGCGTTGTACACATGGTTGTACACCACGTCCATGATCACGCGGATCCCGGCCTTCTGGAAAGTATTGACCATTTTTTTCATCTCAACGATGCGAGCGCGCGGATCAAACGGGTCACTGGAATACGAACCTTCCGGAACATTATAATTGACCGGATCATAGCCCCAGTTATACTGGCTGCCAAACCTGCGATGCTGCCGGGCTTCATCTATGCTCCCAAAATCATACATAGGGAGTATCTGGACATAGCGGATACCTTGGGATTTCAGGTAATCAAATCCTGTCGGGCTTCCATTAGGGGTCCGCGTACCGGGTTCTGCAGCGCCCAGGAATGTGCCGCGCAGGGATGGGGTCACGCCTGACGTTTCCGATATAGTGAAATCCCTGATATGCATTTCAACGATGGTGTCTTCCCGGCAAGCTGCAGAAGGTATGGATCTTGCGGCGCGGAGGGAGGTTTCCCGCGGATGGGACGGGAACCCGCCAGGGGCCATTGACTCCGGGGATAAGACTACAGATTTCTGCCCGTTAACAACAGCAGCACGGGCGTAGGGGTCCGGCGACAAAGTATGCCTTCCATCAAAAAACTCAAGACTGAAGTCATATACTGTGCTGTTAAGGTCGCCATCCACGTAAGCCCGCCATACGCCGCGGCCAGTGCGGGACATTTCCACTGTTCGCGCAGGGAAGGATACAGTTTCAGACGGATATAGGTTGAGCGTTACACGGTACGCGGTTGGAGCCCACAGCGCAAAAGAGGTCCCGAGCTTCTTATATGAGTAACCAAGCCGTCCATAATAAGAAAAATTATTGTCGAAAGCCCTGCCGAACCTCCCTTTGACCGCCTCGGCCAAAAGCTCTGCCTGATAAGGTGTTTCTGCTGCTTCTTCGATACGGCTGATTGCCATATCATCTGCGGATACGGGCATATCTATACGCTCCATGATCTTACTGTCTCTATGAAAACCTAAACTCCAATTAAACCTGTGAGTAAAACTATACGCTATACCCATGCGTTTTCAGCCCTGTGAGGAGTTTTCCAGAAGTATTACGGCCTGATACAGATTTTATTGCGGCTGATTGCGCAGATACCGGCCGGATGCCGCCCCGCGCTGCGCTTGCATCGGGGATAAGCAGAGGCTGTTATGCTTCCCACTGGCACTGGTCCAGATCTACGCGCCATCCTTCTGCCCCGGCATTAGGCTTGCCTTCTGCAGGAGGGATAAACCGGACACCTTCATTTTCAAGCAGTTCGCGTTGTTCCTCAGGGCCGCCGAAAGCAAAGCCCGGCGCCAGGGAGCCGTCCCGGAACACTACCCTGTGGCATGGGACCACACCCTGCCGGGGATTCGCGTGGAGGGCATAACCGACAGCACGCGCATTTCTCGGCTTACCCGCCAGCGCAGCAATCTGGCCATATGTAGCAACTTTCCCGCGCGGTATCTTCATGACCTCTTTATACACGCGCTCATTAAAAACCCCGCTCATTCGCCTGCCTCACGTGTATCTGTATGGGTACCTTCAGCTGTCAGCCGGCCGATAAGCTGTGAGAAATAGGGCCAGTCATGCCTGAATGCTGAGAGGAGCCTGATATCAGGGATTTTATCAACAGGGATCCATAGGATCTCGCTGCTTTCATCATCACGGGTATAAGGCTCCACCCGGCAGCCTGGTTTTTCGCGCGCAATAACAGTGGTATAGCTCCACGGGCCATGGTCTTCGCAATACGCGCCTATGACCTGGATATCGCCGGCCGGGATGCCTGCTTCTTCCCAGCTTTCACGGAGGGCCCCTTCCACAGCATTCTCACCGTCGGACAAAGCGCCGCCGGGGATGCCCCATGTCCCGCCTTCAGCACTCCACGCTGCACGATGCTGCATAACGATATGCGTCGGCCTGCCGGTACCGGGGTCGGTACGCACAAGCATGACCCCCGCAGCGCCATTGAGCCCCCAGTGTTTGTGGCCGCACACACAGGGTATCCAGCCATCACCCGGTTGAGTAATATTATCGTCAGGGACTTCTGCAGCAGCACGCCGGTCCTGCCCGCTCAGATAATCGCGGGACCCCTGTTCCTGCGCACTCCGGCTTTTCGCCATATTCCACAGGTCCCGCCATTCCAGCCCGAGGCTGTTGACAAGCTTTTTCACGTGGGGGATGCTCAGGCCCATCACCCCGCTGGGACTTCCCTCAACGGAACTGATAAACGCCGACCCTATCCCTTCCAGAGTGAAGCATCCGGCAACTTCCAGCGGTTCCCCCGTAGCAATATAGCTGTCTATATCATCATCCGTATAATCCGCAAAATGGACGGCAGACTTGCTGACGGCGCGCTGCACTTTGCCCGTAAACAGATCAGTAACAGTGTGCCCCGTCCACAGCACACCGCCGGCACCCCGCATCTGTTGAAGCCGGAGCCTTGCTGTTTCAGGGGTATGCGGCTTGCCGTAAATATCCCCGCTGATTTCAAAAAGGGAATCCGAACCAATAACGACCGGTCCTGCGCCATACAGGGCTGCAGAAGCGGCAAGCCCGGGATGCGCATCCAGATAGCTTTTCAGAGTCTCCCGGGTAAGTACCGGGCCGGAAGCATCACTGCCGGAGCCTCCTGCCGCGTCCGAGCCAAACGGCCTGCAGTATTCGATATCGCCCGTTGAACTGAGCACAGCAGCATGGATATTCGAATAGACCTGCACGACGGCGAAAGCTTTGGCATCAGCGAGTATCTGCACACGCTGCGGCGCAGGTATCTGTCCCGGACCGGTCCCGAGCTCCTGCGCGGCAGTATCCAGGGCTGCGTCTTCATCAACATGGGAAACGCTGATAGCAGGGCGTATCCCTGCATTAAGGAGCAGGGACCTGCGGGATGGCGACTGGGATGCAAGGATGACCGGTACAGGAATCCTTCCGGGCAGCCCTTGCCCGGGCTTCGGCACCGTATTGCTGCCGGATCCGTGCCTAATATCCTGATTTTCCCGGGTTTCCCAGTCTTCTTTCATGCCGAAACCTCCCAATGCTATATCCCATACCTGATTTATGCTGTCCGGACTACTGCGCCGCGCGAGGCGACGGACATCTTCTGCATACGCCAGCGGTCCCGCTGTACTGTACTGAACCCGATGTCAGCGATGCCCTCCCCATCACCCCGGTCCAGGACAAGCACGCAAGGCCCCGCTCCCGAAATGCATGCCGCAAACCCATGAGTCCGCAATGCTTTTACAAGCCCATATGATTCCGGCATCAGCCCGCCGCGGTACTGCTGATGGAGCCGGTCCTCAGTAGCATCAAAAAGTACCTGATACATGGACGTTCCGCAGCTGCTGCCTTCCTCCGGAGCCCCTGCACTGCGATATAATGCCCCAGTGCCGGGCGCATCTGACAGTGCATAAGGCAGGAGGGCTGCACGCCCAAGATTAGCCGCCGCATCAGAAAACGGGACAGAAAAGGGAAGCGCGGAACGTGCTTCTTCGGTGGACAGCTCAAAATCAGGGATAAAAACATACACAGATATCTGGCTGCTGACGGGATAGCGGACTGAATAAAACTGCCCTGTGCAGGAGCCGGTATGGGAGCTACCTTCCCGCGCCGCATCGCCAGGGTCCAGGCCATAGCCCCCAAACGGCCCGGCCTCCGGACTGCCTGACCTGCCCGATACACCCGATATCCCGCTGCCCGCAGGCCGATCAGCAGAAGAAGGGAAAGAGGCGGGACCGGCTGCATCCGACCCTACCGAACAGCCGGACTTCCACGACAGGGTAAGCCCGCCGTAGACTGCAGGCGCAACATTATCAGGGTGCCCTTCTATGCGTGAAGCGATGGAGAAAACGGCATCCTGCACATCCCTGTCTGCTATATCATACCCGCCAAAAGCTGCGGCAGCGCACACGCCGGAAACTATAGCCGATGCAGATGATCCCAATCCCCGCTTCTGAGGGATACGGTTGTTGGCAGCAAGGCGGATACCCATCGGAGGGATATTAAAAGTATCGCATGACTCATAAAAAGCTTTGGCCATAAGGTTATGCGAATCACGCGGAAGAGTATCAGCCCCCTCACCGTGGATATCCACCTCAACATCAGCAGAAGGGAGAAGCTCAAAAGTCGCATCATCATAAAGGCCAAGGGCCAGGCCGGCGGAATCGAAGCCTGAACCAAGGTTTGCCGTCGTCGCGGGGACTGACACTGATACTGCGTCGAATGAAATAGCCATTATGCCTCCTCTGTCAGATACGTTCCAGATCCTCAAGCAGAGGGAAAGCCCCATCCCCCCGGCGAAAACGGTTTTCGGGCACCGGCAGTACGGGCACGTTAGAATGCAGGGGGATGGAAGGGTCAGCTTTGCCCTGGAGACGGTTGCCCGCAACAGTAACAAGATCCCCGACCACCGCAGAAGCTGTCGGGGCACCACCGGCCCCGCGCCCATAAAACATCAGCTGCCCGGCTGCCTCTGCTTCTACCCAGACCGCATTGAAGCTCCCGCGGACGCCCGCAAGCTGGTGGCTGCCGGGCACAAGCACCGGGCGCACATATGCCCGGATACCGGCATCAGACCGCTCAGCTGCTGCCAGGAGCTTTATCACACGCCCCTTATCTGCTGCATCCCTGATATCATCCTGTGTGATGCTGCGGATCCCTGATATGTTTACATCATTCTGGGACACATACCGATGGAATGCCAGGCTGGCCATAATAGCAGCTTTTGCAGCCGAATCATACCCGTCAATATCATTCACGGGGTCAGCCTCAGCGAAACCTTTCTCCTGAGCGGACCGCAGGGCTTCATCAAAACTTATCCCCTTCACAGCCATTTCATCAAGGATGTAATTCGTTGTCCCGTTAACGATACCGAAAATTCGCTTTACCGCGTCCCCGGCAAGAGACTGCCGCAATGCCCGCACCACGGGAACGGCCCCCGCTACCGCTGCTTCGTAATACAGATCAGCATCATGCCTGGCAGCAGCCGCGAACAACTTATCCCCATGCAGTGCAAGAAGGGCTTTATTCGCCGTGACTACTGATGCGCCATGGTCAAAAGCAGTGAGTATCAGGCTACGGGCGGGCTCTATCCCGCCTATCAGTTCAATAACGATATCTGCTTCGGCGCACAGCCTTTCAGCATCTGTAGTCAGAAGGCTGCGGTCGATCCACGGGAAAGCGGCCTTCTCCGGATGTCGGCAGGCGATACCCGTCAATTCCAGATGGGCACCGATCCGCCTGTCGAGGCGGTCCCCCTGCTGGATGAGGATTTTCGCAACCTGGGATCCGACAGTGCCCGCCCCTAGAAGGGCAACACGCATAGCGCCGCCGCACCCCTCGTCGGATCCGTGCCCTCTATCGGATCCGGATGGAAGTGCGGACGCGATTGCTGCTGCAAAAGACATAGCTGGCCTCCCGTGACTTTCAATCAGCCTTAACGACTTAGTCCCCCTGCACAACAATATTGCGCAGGGATCCTATCCCCTCAACCGTTACAACTGTTTCATCCCCCGGCTTCACCGTCCCGGACGCACAGGGGGTTCCTGTCATAATAACATCCCCGGGAAGCAGCGTGGAGAACCGTGATATCTCTGCGATCTGCTGAGGGATGGGGCAGACCAGGTTTGCAGTAGTCCCCTCTGCTTCCGGGATTTCCCTACCGTTGAGCCTGAAAGATATATGGGCATCCGCGTAATTGATGTCTGTTTCGATCCATGGGCCGAGAGGGCATGAGGCATCAAATCCTTTCGCGCGGGTCCATGTCGGATCCTCAGCCTGGATATCAAGCAGGGTCGCATCATTGACGCAGGTGTACCCCAGCACATAAGACATGGCATCCGCAGCAGAAACATTTTTTGCGATCCGGCCTATGACAACGGCAAGCTCGGGTTCGTAATTCATACTCCGGGAAAATGCAGGAAGGACAATAGGGTCATCCGGGCCTATCACTGATGTTGCCGGTTTGGTAAAAATAACCGGAAACTGCCCAGAAGCATCGCTGCCGGCTATGTTTGCTGACGGATCCTTATAATTCTTCGCCAGGCCATATACTTTCGACGGGATCACAGGAGCCAGCAGCCGTATGCCGTCACCATCGGCAGCAAACCGCCGTCCCGTAGGCGAAACCGGCTGTGCACCCAGGGGATATCCGTCAAGTTCGACAAGATAATCTTTGCCGTCATTATCGTCTTTCTGGACAAAAGCGTAAGACACTGTATCATCATGGTTAAAACGCGCGATCCTCATGGTTACAGGATAGCCGGAGCGCACGAACGCAAGTGCCGGCTGATATATATGGACTGATATTCGTTTATAATTCTATACTTTATTTATATTTACTTATATGCGCGCTTGCCAAAAATAGCTGTCCCAAGCCGGACAACAGTTGCACCGGCAGCTATGGCAAGCTGATAATCACCGCTCATACCCATTGACAGCTGCGTACACGTTTCCGTACCCTCACTGCCGGAGGCAGCAACTGCGTCACGCAAAGCCCTGAGCCGTTCATATCCTCTGCTGACCTGGGCTCTGTCATCAACATGGGCGCCTACAGCCATAAGCCCGACAAGGGCAAGCCCCGGAAGTCCTGCGATCTCTCCAGCGATATCCTGTGCCCGCTCAGGTGCACACCCTGATTTTGACACTTCACCTGACACATTGACTTCAAGGAAAATATCCAGATGCTTCTGTGCCGCCGCTGCCCGGGTCGAGAGTTTTCCGGCAAGCTTTGCAGAATCAACCGACTCTACCGTATCTACATAGGGAAGTATTTTATTGATCTTATTGCTCTGCAGCTGGCCGATAAGATGGAAAGGGACCGCAATCCCCCGGCGGCTGAATTCTTCCGCCAGGATACCGCCTACAGCTACCGCTTCCTGCGGCCGGTTTTCGCCTATCATGGGCACGCCCGCATCCACAGCAGCCATAATTTCCCCAACATTGCGCGTTTTTACCGCCGCCAGGAGCCGGACAGCGCCTTCCGGCCGGCCGGACTGCTGCTCAGCGGCCGCAATGGTATCGAGTACCGTGCGGACGTTATCCGTGATCTGACGCCTGCGTTCAGCCGGGATATCACGGTTCGTCAGGTCTTTGCGGTCCATGTATGCGGTCATAGTATTTACCTTACTGCCAGCCGGCGCCTTTCTTCAGCCCTGATCCTGCCTGCCCTTCCCTCCAAAGAGGTTGGCTGCGCAAACAGGGTGGCGGGAGCCAGATGCCTGGCCCTTACCAAAAAGACAGAGAAAGCTGCTGCACGGCAGCAGTGATGGAGCGCCGAGGAGCAGGTTTTATATCATTGGAGCCATATCCCAGCTCACCTGAAAGCCTTATATTACTTATTACTTGGGATCCGTATTGACAAACATGAACGGCAGATTATTATACAGCACATTGACCAGCGCCTCACGGGTGTGCCCGGCACCGGCAACCACACCAAATTCAAGGTTTGCTGCGGTGAAAGTGTCCGGATACCGCCTCATCGAATCTACCTGCCGGCGCATATACAGCGATGTGATATCAGCTGTCCCCGAGCCGCCTGCGATAGTAAAACCATCTTTCCCGATACCCTGGGCAGCTGCCGCATCCCTGAGCGCACGGGCTGTCCCGCCAGAATCAGTCAGCCCGCCATGCGGATATAACGCCCAGCTGCTCTGCGCAGCAGGAAGGAAATACTGTATATAGGCGAGGCCATATTGGAATGCATACCATGCAGCAGCACCGCCCATAGAAAACCCGCCGAACGCGCGGTGCGGGCGCGAAGCCTTCAGGGCTGCACTGCCCGTTGCCTGCAAATATGTACGGTAACGGCTTTCCACAGCGGGTACAAGGGCTTTGGTGAATTCATCCCGGACAAATGCTTTGACGAGCGGCCCGTCAGTGATGTAGCTGTCCGTCTTGAAACTGCGGTCTGGATAGTATTCAGGGAACACAAAGATCGCAGGGTTGATAATCTTATCGGCAACCATATGGTCAAGCAGCAGTTTGATCTCCGCAGTACCGTTGCGCCCCTCGCCCCCGAGATATGCAGTAAAGCCCCCGCCATACCCGTGGAGGATGTACATAACGTTATATTTCTGCCATGTATTTGTGCCATAGCCGGCCGGCAGATAGACAAGGGCGGATTTGTTATATGTTTTGCCCTGATACGTCGCTGTATACGATACCTTTTCTACACTCCCCCGCTGGCTTTCAGGCACCTGCTGCGAATATCCGGAAGGCGTCCCTCGGAAGGTTATATCCCCTGTGAGGTTTTTACGGTTGCGTCCATTGATCTGTGCAGCCTGAGCGTTGTACTGTGCCCGGGCTGCAGCGCGGGCCCGTTCTTCTGCTTTCGCCGAACGGTCCCCCTGGGTTTGCGAACTGTAAGCAACCCGCCGGGCAGGCCCGCTGTGCTGCACGCCGCAGGAAGCCGACACACAGCATAGTGCAGCAGCAAGGACGGCCCGGGCACAGCGACGGGCGCATGATATTTTCATCTGCTGCCTCCGATCCCTGTACTGATGCATGGCTGTTCCGGTAAGTACGGTAAATATCCATTGTAACGCAAAGCAGCCCGATCAGTAATATAAAACAGCCCGGACAGCTAACCGCTAAATACTGTCCTCTCCCTCTTCCCGACAAACGCACCGGGCACTAGAAGGAATGCCGCAGGGATCCGAAACACTACATATTTATATCTTCCAGTTCACGGCCTCTTTCCTGTCATCAATGAACCTCTTATAAATATTGTTTCCGCCTTCCTGCGCCATAAGCTGCTCATGCGTACCCTGCTGGACGACCTCCCCTTTATCAAGGACAACGATATTATCTGCATGACGTACTGTTTTAAGGCGGTGGGCTATCATAATAATCGTCTTGTTGCGGGTAAGCGCTTCTACAGCGCGGACGAGGTCCTGCTCATTTTCCGGGTCTACATTGGCTGTGGCTTCATCAAGGATCACAACAGGGGCATCTTTCATCATTGCCCGGGCAATGGATACTCTCTGCCTTTCGCCTCCTGACAGTGACGCGCCTCCTTCACCTATAACGGTATCGTACCCCTGTGGGAGGGCCATGATGAAGTCATGGCAGCAGGCTTTCTTTGCTGCGGCAATGACCTCATCCATCGGGGCATCAGGATTTCCAAACCGGATATTATTGGCGACAGTATCCTCGAAAAGGTATACATTCTGGAAAACGAAGCTGAAATTCGCCATCAGGGAATCCATATCATAATCTTTGATATCGCTGCCTCCGAGAGTGACCGTCCCACTGCTGACATCCCAGAACCGTGCCATAAGCGTGCATAGCGTAGTTTTACCAGACCCACTGGGGCCGACTATCGCGGTCGTTGTATTTTCCGGGATATGCAGGGATACATCATTGATAACAGGGCGGTCTCTGTAAGCAAAGCGTATATGGCTGATATCGATAGTGTGGTCCGGCGGCGTTATCTGATCCCCCCGGGTATCCAGAGTTTCAACGGCGAGTATCGCATTGGCCTTATCGACCGCAATATTGACAGTTCTCATCAGCGCAGACATGCTCCCTGCCGAGTCCAGGCTGGAGAAGAACATAAACGAGCAGACCAGCATCATAATGCACATGCTTAATGACATTGAAGAATTCATATACCAGTAGACGGATGCTGCAGACATGCACACACCCGTTGCCTTAGTAACGAATGACTGGAGCCCCATAATAGGCAGGAACCTCATCTCCATAGCAACGCTCGCCTTCTGCGCCCTCCGGATGGATCCTGACAGTTTCCTGTTCGTACCTGTATACAGCGAGTAAGCTTTGACCTCGCCCATGCCCTGGACGTATTCAAGCACTTCAGATACCAGCTGCGTATCTGCATCCTCTTTTTCTTCTGCAATACCGGCGGAACTTCTCTGGAGAAGAGCATTGACGGCGAGGAATACCAGCAGGCCCGCGGCAGCGATAAGCGCCACACGCCAGTCGAAGAAAACAGTCATCACAATGATAAGGGCGGTTGTCAGCAGGCCCTGCGTTATGATCATAATGACTTTTGTAGCAATGCCTGCAAGGTTTTCCATGGTATTCGTAGCTACCGATGTAATATATCCCAATGTATTATCGTTGAAATACCCCATAGGCATATAGCGCATATGCTCGGCGATCTCTATGCGCTTATCGGCACACGTACCGTATCCGGCTTCACACTGCAGCATGACGTCGCGGTTTTTCCCCAGTACCGACAGGATGATGCTCGCCAGTATTATCCCGCCGCTCACAAGGCAGGTAATAATAGTGACCTGGCCCTTAACAAGCGCATCAATCATAATGTAAGCTGCGGGTATTTTCATGGCCTCTAGGAGGGATAGAAGGACACCGTACACGATAGAGATATAAAACTTCCTGCGGTTTTCGGGGGAACAGAACGCAAAGAATTTACGCATAGTTTTAATCATTTTTACCACCTTCCAAAACAGACGGACCATTATCAGGCAGGCTGCCTCCGGCTGCAGTACCGACATCCGCAGCAGACGTGCCGCCGCCGTCCGGAGACGGGTCATCGTAGGTATCATGGACAGATATATGCGCCTGCCACATTGCGCGGTACAGGCTGTCGCCCGCCAGAAGTTCGTTGTGGGTTCCCTGGGCGCGGATGCGGCCGCCTTCTACGACGAATATCTGATCAGCATTCATGATGGTCGACAGCCGATGGGCAATCATAATAACGGTTTTACCATGGACAAGGCGGGCAAGCGCCGCCTGGATAACCGCTTCATTCTCAGGATCGGTGTACGCCGTAGCTTCGTCAAGGATCACAATAGGCGCATCCTTAAGCATAGCCCTGGCAATGGCGATACGCTGGCGCTCCCCTCCTGACAGATGCCCGCCGGCATCCCCGACAACAGTATCGTAGCCGTCCTCAAGCCCCATAATAAAATCATGGCAGCCGCACAGCCGTGTTATCTGCTCTATGCGCTCATCTGAAGCGGCAGGGTCGCCCAGGCGCAGGTTCTCCCTGACGCTCATATTGAACAGGTAATTATCCTGGGAAACATATGCGATAAGCCTGTTATAATCATTCAGCGGGATATCACGGATATCTGCTCCCCCTACTTTTATGGATCCGTCTTTCACATCCCACAGGCCTGCGATAAGTTTCGCAATCGTTGACTTCCCGCTTCCTGAAGGGCCTACAAGGGCATTGACGCTTCCCCGCGGCATCCGGGCACTGACATCATGGAGAACTTCACAGTCGTTGTACGAAAAATGGACGTGCTCTATCGAAACAGATGCATCTTTCAGCTTTTCCTTTACGTCTTTATCCAGCTCAATCGGCCGTTGCAATTCAGGCTGTTCCAGTATATCTGCCACCTCACCGACTATCGTACCGACTTTAGCAATATCTTCAAGATGGGCGACACAAGCCATGATCGGCGTAATAATGCCGAAAGACATAATAATGATAAGGATAAAAACAGATGCGGGCAAAGTGCCGGTCCGGTACAGCAGGCCTCCGATGGGAAGGATGCCTATAAGCGTTGCAGGAAGGGCAATATAAAAAATGTTGGAAGAAGTGATACAGCTGCGCATCCAGCCGATAAAACAGTCTGCACCTTCCCTGGCTGCACGTACAAACTTACTGTATGAACTTCTCACCTTGCCAAAAACCTTGATGACCTGGACACCATTGATATATTCAACGGCAATGTCATTGAGCGCCTTAGTCTTCACAATGGTGTTGTTATACTTCTCTTCATACCCTGACATCATGGTTACGTACGCCACAGCCCCAACAGGGATAGTCAGCAGGCTGGCCAGCCCCATACGCCAGTCGAGGGTAAAAATATAGATGACAACACACAGCGGGCCAGCCAGGTTGGCCGTAAATTCCGGCAGGATATGCGCCAGAGCGGTCTCTATACTGTCAACACGCTCTACAATAGTGCTCTTGAGCTCGCCTGACGAACGTTCCACCACAAACCCCAGCGGAAGCCTGTATAATTTATCGCACAGTTCCTGCCTGATCTCGGCAAGGACGCTGAATGTTGCTGTATGCGACAGCCCGGTTGATATTTCATGGAAAATAACCCTGCACAACCATAAGGCCAGCATCCACAGGCACATGGCCAGGTAGTACGGATAATTTCGGTTGCCGCGCAGCAGCTCAGCTACCATGGTCCCCATGATGAAGTACGGCGCCAGTCCGCACAATGCTCCCAGAAATGCTGTAAAAACAGAAGCGCTATACATTATTTTATGTTTCCCGGCAAAATACATAAGCCATCCCGCAGCCGACTTTTTGCCCTGCGGAAGGCCTGTACCCTGCGGAAGGCCTGCGCTGCTGCCCCCGGCTATTTTCATAGATGTATCAGCCATATCAGACCCCTTTATCCTTTCTGTCCTGTCTGTCCTGATTATCCTGCCCGTTACTTTTCTGCCTGCCACTCTCCGGAACAGCCATGCCGAGAAGCTCATACCACCCTGCAGTGAAGAACCGTTCCAGTCCGTGGACATAGTCCCGTGCCTGCGTGTAGGAGAAACCGTGGACAACAGTTTCAAATATCCCATTAAATAAAGCATTCGACAGCATATGGCACAGTTCCTGCCTGATTTCCGGCACGTCCCTGCCTGCATCTTTCAAAGTCCCGATGAAGGCTACCGTGCTCTCCTCTTCCATACGGGCGAGCCTGTCGATATAATCCTCATAACCGGAACCGGCGCCGCAGCTCACAATAAGTTTGAACGCATCAAAATTCCGGTATATGATACCGAGCATTTCATCCAGATGCTGATGCGAATACATTGCCATACAGGATATCTGGCTTGACGGGGGCAGTTTGGAGAACTCTTCATTGGCATTTTTATACAGCTCCATAAATTCATTCGCGGCATCATCAACCAGGTAGCGGAAAAGCTCGCCCTTATCCCTGAACCTGTAATACAGCGTACCTGTTGTGCATCCTGCAGCCGCAGCGATCCGGCGCATTGATGCATTCATATAGCCGTATGCCAGAAATTCTTCCCGTGCCGCATCGGCGAGCGTACCCTCAGCGACCGTCCCTCTGGGGGGTGCCCCCTCGGCCAGCGTGTTCTCGACTGCTGCATTCCTGCCCCCGGCTGCTGCGCATCCGCCCCCGGACGCTGTACCCTTGTCCCCAGACGCTGTACTCCCTGTTACTGTATTCCCGTCCAAAGCCGTTTGAGTTACTATGCGCTCAGATACTGTGCTCCCAGCTGCTGTAGCTGCCGTAGTGCCAGCAACTGTATCCGCCGTACTACTAGCAACTGTATCCGCCGTATTCTCAGCTGCCGTACTCCCATATACTTCAGCCAGCTGTTCCGCCATATCTGCCTGCCCCTTTATGCTCTGTACTTTTGCCTTTCCATACAAGCCTGTTACGGACATTTGCACCAGTCCCCATGCAATAGTCCATAACAGTGTTATGAAACAGACAACATCATAACACTGTTATGTTTTTTACACAAGGGTTTTTACAGAAATTATGGGCCGAACCGAAACACTCTGAAACACCTGGTGGTAAAACACGCAGATATAAAAACAGGAAATATGAAAAACCGGCAAAACGGATTTTGTATCTGCGTGTTTTACCACCAGCGGAGTGGAGGAAGCAGCAACTTTGCTGCTGCTCTATTCCTGTTATCTTTTTTAATTTTGTTCAGAATATGTACGGTCGCTGCCACACCTGTAACCACCATCATCAATCCTGGAGATAACTGTCGATACTTGTGTGGCAGTAGAGTAAGTTTGTCTGGTACGCCTTTACTATCAGTTGCATATTTGCAGGTACGATTGCTAGTAATTACGTAACTGGTTCACACTATTACCACGCAAATATTTCATTTAAATGTGCCTTTAGCAGGCAAAAGATAAAGAAAATCTTACTTCGTAGATTCACGTTCAGCAAATGTAAAACTGCTCTCAACAGTACGGGTTAGTCCAGCATACTTTTCAATGCATTCAATGAGCGTGTTAACAGCCTTATCAGCATAATCCTCAACATGCGGATCGATATTTCTAAGTAATGGGAGTAGAATACTCCCCTTCCGGAGCATTATCAAAACCAATAATATCTGTATCCCCGAGGATACAGATTCCATGCCGTTGCAGCTCAGACATAACACCCAATTCTGCGGCATCAGTCAAGCATATGATTAATGTGTAATATTTGCGATAAGCTTGGCGTGCATACTGACTATGCTGATTTGCCTCAGAACATAATGGGTCTATATAATGAACATTTGAATATTATTTTTCTTGACGCACGATTAGCTTATCGTCAGAAACGTTGTACTCTTACTCATGAACTAATCCACTGAAAATATCACGACAATAGTACTGGTCTCGCTATTTGTAATAAATCGAATAGCAGGCTCAGAGAGAAACACCGCTTCTTCTTATTTCACCTGCAGAATATGCCATGTTCGAAAATATGTACGCGGGAGAGCTATACTCTATATCGTGCGAGCTGGACGTGACCGAACAAGTATTAGAAGATTACAGATCTTGTTGGGTTAAAGAATCATTTATGCTTGTACCAATAAATTCGATATAACAAGCAAACGATACAGAAATTAATCAGAAATATACACAAAGGAGTTATTATGTCAGTTCCTAGCACGAGCGCGCAGCAGTCCAATATTCCAATTCAATCACAGGGAATCATGGCACCCGATGCCAAAGTACCATTTTTAGGACGTAAAAAGCTGATTGAACAGCTTTATGCGCAGATCAATCAACTAAATGCTCAGAATATTGAACTAACAGATCAGATACAAAACTTAGAAAGTGAATTCGCTCGAATAGGTGGCATGAGCTTTGTTGAGCGTGAGAATAAAGCAAAAAAGATTGATAACGAGATAAAGCAGAAGCTAGCTGAACAAGATAAACGACTACAATTGCGCGAAGATGCATCTAACCGACAACTAAAGCGTGATAAAAATGAACTTACTAAAATTAAGGAGGAAATTTCCCGTCAAAAGGAAGAATCGGAAAAGATACAGGCTAATCTCATTAACTTACGCCTGAAAGCCGATGTAGAGGATCAAGGTTTGTATGATTTTGAGAATCCTGCTGAGGATTCAATAGATATTAGATGGAAACTTGACGACATAAAAGCTAGACAAAAGGAAATGCTAAAGGATAAGACAGCAACACGTGCTATTACCGCATTCACGTTTAATGGTTCAGCAAGTTCAGGAACAAAATTTATACGTGATTTATCTCAAATGGCAATAAGCTTATACAATGCTGAGGCAGAAAATGCTGTTAAAAGTGTAAAAGCAGGTAATCTCGATATAAGTATTACGAGATTAACTAGGTGCGCTGACCGCATCGAAAAGTTCGGAAAAATGATTAACCTCCAGATCAGTCGTGAATATCAAAAACTGCGTATTAAGGAACTGACACTTACTGCACTGTATATGCAGCAAGTTCAAGTAGAAAAAGAGGCAGAAAAAGAACGACGCGCAGAACTCCGCGAAGAACAAAAAGCACAAAAAGAATTTGAGGCTGAAATGGCAAGGCTCCGCAAAGAACAGGAACACTACCAGAACGCTCTTAATCGTATGAAAGAAATTGGAGATACGGTAAAAGCCGCTGAACTTGAATCAAAACTTAACGACATTAATAGATCTATTGATGACGTTGACTACCGAGCTGCTAATATTCGAGCCGGATACGTATATGTCATTTCTGATATAGGCGCTTTTGGAGAAAGAATGGTGAAGATAGGCATGACACGCCGGCTTGAACCGATGGACAGAATACGCGAGCTTTCCGATGCAAGTGTACCTTTCAAATTCGACGTACATGCTTTGTTCTTCTCCAAAGATGCCGTAACACTAGAAACCATGCTTCATCACGAATTTGAAGCAAAAAGGGTCAACAAGGTTAACACTCGTAAAGAATTCTTCTATTGCACACCACAAGAGGTATTGGACAAATTAAAAGAAAAAGATGTCGCTATCATGGAATACAAAATTGAACCCGAAGCAGAAGAATATCGTATAAGCCAGTCCATCACCACAAAAGAGAGCGAAAGGAAATAGCATGCTTAAAATGTTTGCAACAAATGATTTTAAGATTATTAAACTCAGAGATAATAGTATTTCTTGCGAGAAAGAAACTCATCCACTCATTGGAGTATCTGCGCGCGTAGAAAATGGTAGTGATATTGAGAAACGAGTTACCTTTACTCGGTTGTTGTTACTTGGAATTTTTGCATTTGCCATGCAGAAGAAAAAAGATGGAGAGAAATACCTGTGCATTGAAGGTCCCGATTTTGCATGGATGACCGAAGTAAAAAATAAAGATATGAACATTGCAATGCGTTTTGCTACAGAAGTAAATAACGCTGCAAAGAAAGTGCAATTGCCAAGGACATCAGAAATATCTAATTTGAACCAAGTATCGGAAAAGTATCCATCAGTAAATTCGCCGGCGAAACAGTCTAATACTGTTCATGTTCCTTTAAACCCTAAGTTTCAGGAAAAACTGAATATGCAGCAACTTGACACCGCTGATCATTCCCATCGACAAGAGAGGGTAAGCCCCACCCCTGCCATGAAACCATCATCTACGTCTATACAGTCTCCAGTCTATATGGTAGGACAATCCCCTCGCCCAGAACCTGTTGTACAATCTTCACAGTCACAGTATGTACGCATAGCTTCTGTTCAGAGCACTCCTGAAGCTAATAAGTATCAGATCCAGTCTGTCCCGTCATCTGTTAAACCATCATTCCAACAGCCACAATTCAAATTGAACTCCATAGTGCTCCCCACCATTCTTATGATCCTATATGCGGTTATTGCAGTCATATTTGCCCTCGGTATATTGGGCGGGGTTATGGTATTAATGTCACAATTCAATGGAACTAATATCGCTGCCTTTCTTATCTGCGTTACTATCACAGTATTCTCAACAATAGGAGTAGTGAAACAGTATAAAAAGATAACACAGTTAAGACGGAATCAGACCTCGCATAACAATGGCTAGTATTGAGCAGTATCAAACGAAGGGCGAGTTACAGTGGCGTGTAAGATATCGTAAGCCGGATCATACGAGTACAGATAAGCGAGGTTTTAAACGTAAGAAAGATGTATAGGATTGGGCAGCACATAACCTTACTTCGCTTAATGATGTACGTATGTGGATCCTACACGAGGTAATAGTAGTGCAGAAGATCTGGCTGACGCATGGTTAGCAAAAAACGGATATCCTAAACCGTCCTATTATGATACATTTTTATCGCCTACAGAACGCATATGCAGCTGGTATGGAGTGCACGGGCATAAAGTCTATCCGGCATAGTGAGATTCAGGAATGGGCTGGTCAGTTAAGTCAACTAAAAGCGCTACCGTGGTACGCTGTGCCGTTGGCATGCTCAAAGGCATACTTGATGATGCAGTAGACGATAGCAGGATTATCACTAACCCCCTGTAACAGAGTAGAGCTACCCCCTAAAAGAGCCAAGAAGCATACGCATCTACTGTGTTATTATGAGCCGCTCATCCTCACTCTAGGGTACAGGTATGCGATGGGTTATAATGTGAAAATATAGACCTGCACAGGCGTCATATCCATATACAACACTCAGCCATTGGGTAGAGACACAGACTATTGAATCACCCCAAAGAATAGGAAACACATATCATAACGTACCCCAGGTTATTACAGCCTTATTTTTCTCGCCTGATCCAAGACCATTGGAAAGCTGATCTGGTTTCCAGACACCCGTACAAGGATAGTTATATTAAACTATATTCATGCTAAGCATAATTCATGGTGGAATGCTGCATGTATTCCCAATCAAATCAAACCTATGACATTGCATGGTCTTAGGCGTACTACAGCATTATTAATGGTATCTGCCGGAGCAAACGTGAAGCTGTACAACATCGGTTAGGTATGCTAGTACTGCCATGACACTTGATGTGTATACGGATCTGTTCGATGACATCTGGACACAGTCACCCATGCCCGAATGCGATAATATTAGGGAAATGCGGGCAAAACGTGGGCGCACCACAGGAACAGGGAAAAGAAAAACCCCGGAACACTAACGTTCCCAAGGATTTCATACAGCTTATCAAAGTGCCCCCTCAGGGACTCGAACCCTGGACACGCGGATTAAGAGTCCGCTGCTCTAGCCAGCTGAGCTAAAGGGGCAATGTGACACAGTCACAGCAGTTCAATCAAGAACCGAATTCTTACTATACTCAACATCCTGACATACGCAAAATCACACGTGTTGTGCGTGTTGCACAGCCTCACAGGCGGAATATGCCAGACACAGACAGGGCTTACCGCGAACGGGGTTGCTGCGGACGGAAAGCACTACACGATTTTAGGCATAGGAGTGGTAAGCGAAGTAGTGAGGTTAACGCTTACAATGCCGGCGCCCATATTCACAGTTACTTTTTTGAGGGTGACTGTCCGCTGACCCTCAGGGAGAGAATCATTATCGGTCATCGTGGCAGGAGATTTCACCGCACACACCGCAAGGTCATCAATAGAAATACCGGCCCGATCGCACAGGCTGCGCGCAGATTCAAGGGAATCTTCAAAACCATCCTTAAGGATCACCCGGCCTGCAGGGACACCGTAGGCATGGGAAATGATCCAGCGGAGATTGTCCAGCAGCGGTATGCCTTTACGGCTGGAACGGTCGGGCACAGAAAGCCGGGAAGAGATGCGGGGCTCGGAGAGCTGGGAATTCCCAGAAAACTTAGATACCTCAAAAAGTCCGGAAGATGGAGACAGTTTAGAAGACGGCTCAGGGGACGAGGAAGGCTCCGCAGGCTGAGGATCATTCTGCGCATGGCTGCTGGCGGGCTGGCCGGACCGGGCCGATTGGGCCGGATCGCCCGGGATTACAAGCGCATCAAGGAAACCGCCAAGCTGGGATTCGATCCCCTCGCCCCCATCGCGGAACAGGTTGCCGATGATGGGGTCGCGGAAATGAAGAGCTGCCGCCGTTTCACGAAGGGCAGGGACCTCGCCGTCTTCACCATCCCACAGATTGACCAGAGGGAAAGCAGGGATACCCAGGGATTCAAGACGGCTGACGTGGAACGGGTAACGCCACTGGAGCGCAGGGTCATCACGCCACGTAGTTGCGCGCGTAACCACCACTGCGGCAGAAGGCCATGGTGCGCCGTACTCACGCGCCGCTATATCAAGCCACTTCTGGGCACCCGCATCCGCGCCATAGCCAGCCTCCACTACGACCACATCGTGCAGTGCGCACGCCAGGTCAACGGCAGCCAGCCCCGGGATACCCAGCGATACGTTAGCAAACGGACCGCAGTGCACATACACGGGGCTGCCCTGTGCTGTCTCCATGGAGGCTGGCTGGACGGCATTCCCGATTACACGCACTATGCGGTCCGCATCCACGAAATCCCCCACCTGCACGGGAATGCCGCCCCTGGCTCCGCCAAGCATGGCGCGGATGCGGGTTTTCAGCTCACTCTCGCTGCGCGAGAGTACTACGATCTGCATGAGCTCGCTCGCAGGTGTAATGACCATACGCTCAGGGAGCTTCCCGCCATCAACCTCAATGCTGCGCAGGGAGCGTGACGGCGTCTCCGATACGCGCGGGATCATAACTGTATCAAGCACACCATCGTCCACTGCCTTCTCGCAGAATGCCGCAATAAGGTTCTGCGCATCAGCGATGCGCGCCATTTCCCCCGTCAGACCCCAATCGGCAAGTTCAGCATGGGAAAGGCTCGCCTCGCCGCCGCCCGATGCCCCGCCTTTGGATCCCGCTGCCGTAATACCCATGCTTGGCTGCCGCAGTACGGCTGCTGCATCCACGCCGCGCGCACGCAGTGCATCGATCAGCGCAATAGTAGCCGTTGTTTTGCCTTCGCCGCGCGAGGCTTTCAGCGGGGTGTCTGCGGTTACAAGGATGACTTTGCCATGCTTGCGTCTGCGCTGGAGGCCATGCCCGTCCGACGAACGCAGGAAATCCAGGTACCCGAAAGCATCAATTTTCCCCAGCTGCCCGTATGGAACAACAAAGCGCGCGAAATCAGGGAAGCTGGAAAAGATAGCCCTATAAGCAGGCGTATCCAATGGATTCGCCGCAGTACCTGACAGTTTTGCCCCGGCATCCAACAGCTCATTTAACGGATCCGTCCCGGTGCCAAGCGGATCCATCCGCTTCTGCCCCATATCTGATACAGCCATTTTCACTCCTTAACGTTTCCAGCGCCCGGAAAATTCCCGGCGTCCCTAAATGCCTCCAGATTTTAACGCATCCAGCACACCGGCATCTCCGGCAATCCTGTCAGGCCAGACACGCTTTACCTCTTTCAGTGCCTCCAGCATCAGCCGGCACACCGGCCTTCAGCAGGTTTAATGATCCGACAGGTGGAAACCGTTCTTCATGCCCATACTCGTTGTGTACAGCACCTTAGCAAGCAGATCATCAGTTTCTGTTTTGACGATATGGGAGAAATCCTCATTCGCCTTATTCAGGATCCTATGGACCTTTCTGTCAGCCATATCATCAGCAGATACAGCACCGGAACCGATAAGTTCCCCCACCAGTGCATCTGTATCGGCTATCATCCTGTGCGATAGCCCGCCAAGCTTTTCCGCATACCGGTCAATATTCGCCGTATTATCGTTGAACTGCGCATCAGCAAGCGCTGCAATAATACGGTTCGCCCAGTAGAAATTACCCGTATCCGGAGCCTCGCCCGCGCCACGGTAGTATTCGGGGGATTCCGTGATGTTGGTATACAGCGGCACCATCGCATTGAACACATTGGAGCTGAAACATGTCCACTGGATAGCCCGCGAAATTTCAGGGGCATAAGGCCGTAGCTGGATAACACACAGATGGTTCGTGCGGTTGATCCCGATAGGCCGGAACTGTGTGCGTGTAGCCTCGGTGCCCAGCTTTCCGTAAGGATCAAAAGCAGTCCCCTGGAAATGCGAGCTCAGCGCATACTTGACGTCTTCAACAGTGATCCTGCGTTCAGGCTGGCGGCACCATGGGATATCATCACTGCGCGGAGTAAAATCAGCATCTTCCCCATCCCAGGAGGCATCCAGAGGGTTGAAGCAGCGCTGGATATACCATGCCCGCGGAGTATTGTACACATGGTCGGCATCAGAATGGGATCCGAACGCCCAGCGCGGATTGAACAGCGAGCCCTGTTCCACAGACAGGTCAAGATGGTTGCTGCGCACAAAATCCAGCAGGTCATCTGAACACATAAACTCTTCCTGATCGCCAAAAGCATCATCAAAATCAAACTCATCGATGCCCAGCTGGTTCGGCATAGTCACATAGCAATCATCCGGTACGCGCCGCGCCATCCAGTGATGCCCGCCGACAGTTTCCACCCACCAGATCTCATCAACATCACTGATTGCAATGCCGTTCATCTCATAAGTGCCATAATCGCGCAGGATCTCGCCATACCGTTTCACACCCTCGCGGGCAGTATGGGCATACGGCAAAACGAGGGTAAGGATATCTTCCTCGCCGATACCGCCGGGGACCTCAGACCTGTAACCCGCCTCGCCCTCCCTGCCGGCTGCTTTCTGCAGCTCAACAAGCGGGTCTGCCCCAAGCACGCGCTCATTCGTCGTAATAGTTTCCGTATTGCTGATAGCTACATTGCATTCATTGACCCCGTGAGATCCCCAGATACCGATTTTGCGCAGGGAATCAGGGACAGCAGTATACCGCAGCGGATCATCCGGAAGGTCGATCTCCACATGGCTGATCACCGAACGGTAATGCCGGGGCTGCTCTTCAGGATTCACTACGACAAACTCTTTTGGGGTGAACTCGCCGTTGGGTGAATCCTCATTGCGGGCGATCATTGTTGAGCCGTCGTAACTGGCATTCTTGCCGACAAGTATAGTGGTGCAGGCCATTATCCTCCTTATCCGGGTACCGGGCCTCCCCCGTGATACCTCTGGTCGTGATCGTGTATGCGTACTGTATAGGTGCTATGCGTACGGTATACATTGTATGCATTACGGATGCGTATGTATATGCATGGCAGCGGGCTCCCCCATATCAGGCACCTTTATGCTAAATCCGCATACCCTTTTACGAACTATACCGCATAAGCCCCCTATAACGCACGGACCGTGACGGGCAGCGTCCGCTGCGCGGACACATGGATGACACAATGGATGCGGAGGGCGCATAGATATGAAAGGGCACAGATATGAGGATGCACAGGAATCCACCCCTGCACCTTATGCCCTACGCCTCGCCCGCCAGCCAGATCACCGCAGAATCCACCACATCACTGCTTTTGCGCAGCCCATTGCGCAGTTCATTAAGCCAGAACCCCTCACGGAGCCCCTGCAAAGGGCGGGACGTGGCATAAACAGCAAGCATATAGTCATGCTGTTTATCCGGAGGCTGGGGGCCGTTATACCGCTGGCTGACTGCAGGGTCCTTACCGCCGACCATAGGTGAAGCCGCAGAATTACGCCCCTGCACGGCTTCGGGGATCAGCGCGGGGAGCTGCCGGGAAAAATCTTCCGGGATCTGCAACGCGTGGGAATCATTGAAATCGTACATCAGCGCATCAAGGGGAAGGTTCGCCACAGACCAGTGTATCCACTGGAAACCGGAAACCGGGATCGCATCATCATCAACGAATTCCCAGTGCACATACCGGGCCTGAGGGGCAATATCGCTGATATAGAAAGGGAATGACACCACCGGGACGCCATCGGTCAGGTTTCCCTCAGGCGCATGTTTGGCGTACGCATCAGGGATCGTTGTAAAATCGGCAGAAACTTTCATTGGATACTCCTTTATGGCCAAAGCTGGAGGCTGCGGTGGGGCGGATTGTACAGTTTAACCGCTTGCTCAGCGGCCACCCCCGCTGTTCCGGCGGACCACCGCTTCCTTATCTTCCCCATTCTAACGCACAAATCCTGACACACAAAAGGTGATATGCAGCAGGGGAAATCAATGCCGGTGGTAAAACACGCAGATACAAAATACAGTTCCGGCGTTTCCCACAATTTCCATTTCTGTATCTGCGTGTTTTACCACCGGCACCTGCGCAGCCATGCAGATTGCTGTGTTATAACAAGCTGTGTGATACAAGACGCACGATATGCGGATAATCAGTAAACAACCAGGGAAGCCAGCAGGGATTCAAGGACAAGCTGTTGGGAACCGTTGTGGAGCAGACGGCGGCGTGCAGCATCAATAGCATGGAGATTTGCCACAGTACGGGCGCGGGATATCCGCGCAGACATATCGGCAATAGCAGTACGGTTCTCAAGGTTGACGATTCCTGCAGCATCCTCAGCATTATTCTGCAGGACAGAAATATCACGGTATACGCTTGCAATAGTATTCAGGAAACGGTCCAGTACATCACGCGAAAGCCGCACAGTGCGGCGGCGGATATCCTCTTTTTTGCCAATAGCATTGAAAGCGGGCCTCAAGGCAGCCGGGATCTTGTCGCCTGGTGCAAGGCCATTAATTTCGCGGAAATTTGCCTCCTCCTGGGTGACGGCACGATCGACGCCGGTTTTAGCCTGGCCCTGCGCGCTGTCAACCATTGACGAGGCCAGGAGGACGGCATCGGATGCGCGCCTCATCCCGAGCACCCCTACAACGATCTCATCCCTGTCCGCGAGCGCCTGGTCGTCTGTTGCATAGAGGCGCGCAATGCCGATATGGCCTTGCGCCAGGCGGGCACACCGTTTTGCCAGCGCCTCATCAGCCCCAGCTGTGCTTCGCAGGAACCCGGCTACCGCTGCAGCCTGCGGCACAGCCAGGTTAACTATGCGTGTCCGGCTGCGTATGGTAGGGAGGACATCCTCCGAACTTGGGGCGCATAACAGCCATATAGTCCGCTCTGCCGGTTCTTCGACTTCTTTGAGCAGCACATTCGTCGTGCGTTCAAGCATCCTGTCAACATCTTCAATAATAATGATGCGCCAGGGTGTTGTGGAAGGCATCTGTTCAGAATCTGCAACAAGTTTGCGCACTTCATCGATTGATATAGTTACACGGTCTGTTGCAAGCACGGTAACATCAGGATGCTCATCCCGCATGACCTGCCTGCAGACAGCGCACTCTCCGCAGCCATGCCGGGGGCATTCAAGGGCAGCTGCAAATGCACGCGCAACCCGGGAGCGGCCGGATCCGGGCGCCCCGCATATCAGCCACGACTGCGCGATCCTTCCTCTTCTCAAGGTTCCCCTCACGCTTTCCCCAGCGTTTCCCTTAAAGCTGTCCTTGTCCCCTTTCTCAGATTCCCCCTGAGAAACCCCCTGATCAGAAATATCCTTACCCCCGCTGTGAAGGCTTTCCTTACCGCCGCCTTCCCACGGCTGCGGTGTGCCTACAAGGCGGCTCAGCATGTCTACAGTCGGCTGCTGTCCTATGATGGAGTCCCAGACACTCATCTTCCCCCATCCCTTCCTGCCCTATCCTGGTCATCCCCCTTCAGCGCATTTTTGCCTGTTATACTGCCGCCAAGCAGCGCATCAATATCCGCCTGGATAACTTCCCACACACTATCTGCAGGCATTGAAGCGTCAACAACCATAAACCTGTCCGGCTCATCCTCAGCCAGGGACAGGAATGCCCGCCTGGTACGTTCAAAGAATCCGGAGCCTGAAGACTCCAGCCGGTCAGGCTCCCCTGAAAGCCTTTTCTTTGAATCTTCAAAACTCATATCCAGCAGATATGTGCGCACAGGCCACAGGCCCCCTGTTGCCCATGCATTAACAGAACGGACGTCTTCCAGGGCCAGCTTACGACCGCCCGCCTGGTACGCCAGCGAACTGTCAATATAGCGGTCGCTTATCACCATACAGCCGGCATCCAGCGCGGGACGGATCTTCTGTGCAACATGCTGTGCGCGGGACGCTGCATACAGCAGTGCCTCGGTCCGCGGTGATTCATCTTCACCATGAAGGAGTATGCTGCGGATCTGCTCACCTATCGCGGTGCCTCCCGGTTCCCGGGTCACCAGCACATCGTATCCCGCGGATCCGAGATACCTTTCCAGACGCCTTACCTGCGTTGATTTCCCAACGCCATCCACACCTTCAAAAGAGATAAAATACCCCGGGTACTCCGGCTGTGCAGGCTGCCTTCCCAGGTTTCGCATATCCCCTGCACTCCCCGGACTCATGTCCGGCTCCCCGCTGTGCTCCGCCCGGACGCACCGGATACACCGGATGCATCAGCCGCAGTAGCCTTTACGGACGAGGCGCTTTGCGCGGCAGCAGCCAAACTCCTGCCTGATTTTGTGCCCGAAGACCTTCCGGCCCTCACACCACGTGCAGAAGAACCGTCCTTCGCCTTCACCGCACGCGGGCCGGAACCGGATTTCGCAGTGCTGCGTTTCCTGCCGCGCCGTTTTGACGGCCCCGCAGCGCGCTTTTCTGCAAGAAGCCTGAAAGCCTCTTCGGGCTCGATCGATTCTGCTGTATACTGTTTGGGAAGGGTCCGGTTCGTTTCCCCATCCGTAATATAAACACCGTAAAACCCGTCTTTGATCGTTACGGCTTTGCCATTTTCCGGATCAGTACCCAGCTCGCGGAGCGGAGGCTTCGCGGCACCCCGTGTACGGCGCCCATATTTGGACTGCGCAAACAGCTCTTTCGCCTTATCAATATCAACTGTAAAAATATCATCCTCGCTGGCAAGGGAGCGGGTCTCCGTTTTCCCGCCCGGAAGGGTTTTCGACAGATACGGGCCATACCGCCCATTATTCGCCAGGACTTCAACTTCTTTGGCCTTACCGGATCCGGGATCTGTTTCTTCAACAGTACCAACGACCCGCGGAAGCCGAAGCAGTTTCAGGGCGTCATCCAGAGTGACCGACTCAGGGGACATTGTCTTAAACAGCGACGCCATTTTAGGCTTATCTTCGCCTTCGACAACCAGCGCCGCATAAGGCCCGAAGCGCCCGGAACGGACTTCGACCGTCCCTCCCGTTTCAGGGTCTGTGCCAAGCTCACGCGGTCCGGAGGAACCGCTGCTGATAAGGTCATGCCCTGCTTCTACGGTCAGTTCATCGGGAGCCATGGTATCGGGCAAAGACGCCCGCTTCGGCTTGCCTTCCGCATCAGCATCCTTCGTATCTTCGAGATATGGGCCATACCTCCCGACACGTACCTGGAGCCCGTCCCCAATCACAATAGTATTGATCTCCCGGGCATCAATATCACCCAGCTGTGCTACCTGTTTCTGCAAGCCTTCACTGGCTTCCCGGGAATTCCTGGCTGATCCGGATCCGCTGCCGAAATAGAAGTCAGCCAGCCATTCCTTACCGGATTGCCCTCCCTGTGCAATAGCGTCCAGCCCGTTTTCCATGTGTGCAGTGAACTCATAATCAACGTACTGCGGGAAATTCTGTTCGAGCAGCTTTGTTACGGCAAAAGCCAGCCATGAGGGGATCAGCGCCCGCCCCCTCTCATACACATAACCGCGGTCAATAATTGTAGAAATAATGCTTGCATACGTGGAAGGGCGTCCGATCTCTTTCGCCTCAAGGGTCTTCACCAGCGATGCTTCTGTGTATCGCGCCGGCGGCTGCGTTTCGTGGCCGGAAGGCTCCGCATCCAGGGCATGGAGGATATCACCCGCATCCATAATGGGCAGTACTTCATTATCATCAGAACGGCTTTCTGAAGAAGCAGAAGCCTCCTGGGCGGATTTCCCGGCGCTGTTTCCAGTCCCTGTTTTATGTCCGCCATCGCCATAAGCCCTCAGAAACCCAAGGAAGTCAATGACTGTGCCTGAAGCCTGGAAGACAGCCTCCCCATCCAGCCCTGCAGCAGCACTCAGCTTCACTGTGGCAGTTGACCCCGTGGCATCAGCCATCTGTGAAGCAAGGGTACGCTGCCATATAAGGCGGTACAGCTTCAGCTGATCGGCAGGCACTTTCCCCTCAAGTGACTCAGGCTTGCGGAAATGTGCCCCTGACGGGCGGATGGCCTCGTGCGCCTCCTGGGCACCGGCGGAAGTTGTAGCATACTGCTTAGGCTTTTCCGACAGGTATTTGTCCCCCCATTTTTCACTGACCTGCTGCCGGGCGGCACGGATGGCTTCACTCGATAATGTGACGGAATCCGTGCGCATATATGTGATATACCCATTTTCATATAGCCCCTGCGCGGCCCGCATAGTACTGCGCGATGACATCCCGAGGCGGTTGCCCGCAGCCTGCTGCAGAGTTGACGTGGTAAACGGCGGTACAGGACGGCGACGGTACGGCTTTGATTCCATAGATATAACTGTAAAATCCTGCCCCTGCACAGCATCAGCAATGCGCTGCGCATCAGCCTCGCTTAATACCATGGCATTATCCTTCGCCATTGCCTGCGAAGGCTTCCCATCACTGCCAAAATCTTTTGACCCGGCAATACGCCGCCCGCCTAATGACACCAGGCGCGTATTGAACGACGTATCAACGGCATTGTCGCCGGGCACTGCATTCCCCTCAGAATCCCTGCCGACACCGTTGCCTACAGCCACTATAGCGATAACATCCCAGTACGGTGTCCGGACAAACGCCATACGCTCACGTTCACGCTCAACTATCAGCCGCGTAGCCACAGACTGCACGCGTCCCGCAGAAAGCCCTGTTTTGACCTTGCGCCACAGCACAGGCGACAACTCATAGCCGTACAGGCGGTCAAGCACCCTTCTGGTTTCCTGGGCATCAACCATGTTCAGATCAACATCACGGGTTTTTCCCAGCGAGTCTTCAATGGCGCTCTTTGTGATCTCATGGAAAACCATACGCTTAACAGGTACTTTCGGCTTCAGGGTCTGTACCAGATGCCAGGCAATCGCCTCCCCCTCGCGGTCCTCATCAGTTGCCAGATATAATTCATCAGCATCTTTCAGGGCTTTGCGCAGCTGGGTGACTGTCTTCTTCTTATCCTGGCCGACAACATAGTACGGCAGGAACCCGTCATCAACATCTACACCAAACTTGCCGTATTTTTCCTTATCTGCTGCAGGGACTTCAGACGGCTGTGCAAGGTCCCGGATGTGCCCCACCGATGCCATAACCGTATAGCCGTCGCCAAGATACCCGCCGATTTTGCGCGCTTTTGTCGGCGACTCCACAATCACAAGCTTGTTCCCTGCCATCCAGACCCCTTTCACGGCACTGTAACACCACACTTACTGAAAAGTACTATAACACATATATCGACAAGAACGGCGTGACAGGTACCGGGGTACCCCGCAAACCGGCATACAATCCGGCTGCCTCGGTTCGCTTGGCTTTATCTTATTCCTATAGCCTTATCTGTACCATGGCGAAGACGGTGGAGCCGGAGGCGCGCCTACCATCCCCGCACGGGACAGCGGGGAAGCTGTCGCCTGACGCAGTGCAGACAGGACACCGAAAGATATCAGCGCACATCCGCAGATCGCAAAAATAGCCGTAATATTTATCTGTGCAGTAAAGCCGACCGGCTGGAAAAGGATATAATCCCACAGCTGCCATACCATGTATGCTGCGTAGGCAAGCATCATGGCCCCCGCCGTGACCATAACCGTTGCACATATCTGGACACTGGCAGATGCCGTCCGCCTGCCGGGCATATCCATGCCGGTACCGCGCGTAAAAGCGAGGGTAAGCAATGCCAGCCCGGTTACAAGAAATACCGCCATAATAACGTCAGTCGGGCGATGCCATTTATCTGCGATAACGCTGAAGCCCACAAGAAGGACGAATACTGTAGCGAGGAGTGATGACAGCGCGCGCAGTACCCGGGGGACGGATATCACGAATATCACCGCAGCGGCAGCCGCCAGCGCCGTATGCCCGGACGGTGCAGAATTCGCCGGATTGCTAATGGAAGCATCGATGACCGGCCGGGGAAGGATAATCTTAAGCCCGCGCGACAGTGCATAAGCCAGGCCGCCGAACACAGCTATCTGTATGAGAAGGAACCATCTTTTCCGGATAAGGGCAATCAGTACTGCAAGCGCGATGATACCTGCACATACGTAAACAACAAGATGGGAATTAGCAAATATGCGGTTAAGCAGTGAGGCGTGGATATACGTTTCGGGGAACCTGTGCCACACCCAGTCATCAAATTTCTGACCGCGGTAGGTGCACACTCCGGCAAGCCATGTACCGGCTGCCAGGGCAAGGAACAGAAGCCCCAAAATTGCTGACCACACTATTGCCGAGACGCGCGGATGCGTCAGCAGGCGTTCTTCAGCCCTCTGCGTCGGCCCTATTATGCTGTCAAAGCCTTTCTGCCCGCCAGGCTGGGACGAGGCTGCTGCGGATGGCGGTACTGCAGCCGGCGGTATTTCAGCAGACGGCGTGACCGCAGGGAACTGGGCTGTCTGCACATCCCGTACAGCCGGCATCATCTGCGTAGGCTGTACAGGGGATTCCTCAGGAGCCTGGGCCTGGCCGGATACAGGCATTGTATCCGTCCCGCCGGCTTGAGGCATAGGCCTTGTCTGACCTGCATCAAACTGCGCAGTACTGATCTGCCCTGCGCCGGGCTGCCTTGCGCCTGACTGCCCTGCGGCATCATGCCCTGAGTCCGGGGTACGGGGCTGCCCGCTTCCGTTTTCTGGCCTGTCAATCATTGGATCGTTATTTACCATTCACTGTATCCTTACCGTCCGTATTATCCAGCCGAAGCAGAACCGCATTACCGGGAAACCCGCAATACTGCATATAAAACCATCATAGCCTATGCAGCCCATCATAGTAAAAACTCCTACGCACCCGCCAGAGGCCACTTACCCTTGCTGCATTCCTGCCCTGGGGGGATTGGGTGGCATAGCGCCGCGTAGGAGCAGTGACAATTATACACGGGCAGGGGAAAAACACCCTCAGTGCCGCATCCTGCAGTCCCGGGGCGTATTATCCCCGCGGATATTTCATGAACCCGGTATCCCTCAGGTACTGTTTGCCTGCCGTAATATCGTACTGGATAAGCCGGTAATCCGAAAGGAGCTGACGGGTAGCCTTATCCGCCTGAGTGATATCTATCTGCTCGCCGTTGGAATCCAGATACAGCGCATCCCCCTCGGGTATGCGCTTCCACCCCTGGATAGTGTTGACGACCGGCGGTTCCATAGCGGGGACAGCTGTATGCAGACGTGTCAGGAAAGCAAGGTACGGGCTCACTCTGGCGTTCATCTGCGCAGCGGCCTCAGCCATCAGGAAATTCGGAGACGTGTATGCAGTTTCTTTTTCCGGCAGCTTATCATTCTGGCGGGAAGCTTTATTCGACCAGATGAAATAATCCGTCTCATGGAGCGCTATAGTGTTCTTTTTGTTTTTTGCAGCATTGGGGTATATCCCCGGCAGATGGTCGCCGTAGAAGATAACTGTGATCGGCTTATCCATCGCGTCAAGTCTGGCAAGGAATTCCTTCGTAGCAGTATCCGTATAGCTCATCCCTTTGGCATATGTCTGGATGCTGTTCAACCTGTTATTGCTGAGCTTGGTGCCATCAGTCGTATGCGCCTTGAACTGGTTATTGTTATACCAGTTGTTATATGGCATATGGTTCTGCATGCTCGCAAGCTGGATGAACTGCGGCTTTGCGTCTGCAGAACCGTTGATTTTCTCCAGTGCAGCCTTATACAGCTCCGAGTCGGCAACATATCTGGACTTATCGATTTTCTTCTTATATTTCAGGTACTGCGGGCCGTTAAGGGTATAGAACTGGGAAAACCCGAACTTTGCATAATTAGATCTGCGCGAATACATTGCGGAGCTGTAGGGGTGGAAAGCATAACTCTGTGAACTTTCCCAGTCCTGGTTGAATGTGGGGGTCCATGATGCTTTGGGGACGAGCTGCTGATACGGCGAAGTCAGCGATGGGCTGAAATTGGCCATCGACAGCCCGGTCAGGACCATATATTCAATATTCGCAGTACCTCCGCCATATCCGGAAGACAGCATCAGCCCTGATGTCGTATCCTTCTTAAGGGAGCGGATATACGGCATAGGGTCCTCGTTCAAAGATATCCCCGGTGCCCGGGTAGGATCGGAGAACGATTCCGACAGCAGCGTGATCACCGTAGATTTGTTAAGGTCCTGGGTACGTTCAGAATTGATCTCCCGGGCAGCTTTTGAGTACCGCTCGGCTATCGCCTTCATCGTTTCCTTAGAATACCCTTCAGGCTCAGTCATAATTTTTGGATTGATATTCCTGGCAAAAGCTACTACGGTACCATTCTTTTTGCAATCGGTCAGATTATCCCAGAGGGAAGGTTTGTCAGACAGCGCCAGCAAAGCTTTATTCGCCCATGAATCGGTTGTAGACATTGCAGAAATGAAAGCAGCTTCAAAACCAAGCGGAAGGATAATAAGCAATATGCGGAAAATTATCCCCAGACTCCTGTTCCTGGGCACGATGAGCGAACGGCGGTCCCACCGCGTAAGGAGCACACCGAGGATAATAGCGATCACGATAGTCAGGACAGCTCTGACGATAATAGATCCCGACCCTGGAGGGATGAACGACGCGACATCCCCGGCAGTGCCGCCGGAAACGAAGCTCAGGTCCGCAGGAGTGATAGCTTCATTGCGCACAAGGACTTTGAACCTGTCTACCGTTGCGATAAGGACGACAAGCGAAACATATAAGCTCATTGCCACCCAGAAGCGGTTGATAAGGAAGCACAGGGCGAAGCTGATAATCGACAGGATGAGGAAATTATTAAGGAACTGGAACTTCCCGCCGGAGAACATCTGGGTGAAGAACCTCCAGATATTGGAAAACTTGCTCTCTGCAACAGTCTGCATTTTAAGGACAGCATATATGTTGATAGCAATAAAAGCAAGGATATAAAACGCTACCCAGTCATTCTTCCTGCGCCTGAATACATGCCGCGCCGCATCTGCTACACGCTGTTTCACAGATACTCTTTTTACCTCAGACCCATTGGAATTCATTACTTCACCTATCCCGACACATTGTACGCGCCGCCATTTTCCATGCGGCTGCCGGCCGCAGCTTTGAGCAGCCCTTTATGCGGCTGAATAACTGTAGCATAACCTTAGTAACATAAACGATGCAAAAACCGCCTTCCCGCATCAGGAAACCCTTAAGCAGGAAAGCGGTCCTTATCCACAGCCTCAGCTGTTATTACGCTTTATGCGTGCCACACATCCTTGCCTGCCCTGCCGGCCGCAGAAACATCATCAGCAAGCTGCTGGGCATCAGCCTCTACATCACCGCTGATAAAAGATTCAACAAGCTGGCGTGCCTCATTGTCCTCATGCTGGACTGCAGGGGACTTCATGAAGTACGAGCTCGGGGCAAGGATCGGCCCGGCAAGGCCGCGGTCAAGCGCGATCTTGCAGGAGCGCAGGGCATCAATGACTACGCCCGCTGAATTAGGGGAATCCCACACCTCAAGCTTGTATTCAAGGCTCAGGGGGACATCGCCGAATGTTGTCCCTTCGAGGCGGACAAAAGCAAACTTGCGGTCATCCAGCCACGCCACATAATCAGACGGACCGATATGCACGTTATGGGGATCCATCTCATGCGGGACGATCGAGGTTACTGCACGGGTCTTGGATACTTTCTTGGATTCCAGGCGGCTGCGCTGGAGCATATTCATAAAGTCCATATTGCCGCCGACATTAAGCTGGTACGTGCGGTCAAGGCGGACGCCGCGGTCTTCAAACAGGCGGGCCATAACACGATGGGTGATAGTTGCCCCGACCTGGCTTTTGATATCATCGCCGACGATCGGCACCCCGGCATCACGGAATTTCTGAGCCCACTCAGGGTCAGAAGCAATGAAAACAGGCAGGCAGTTCACAAAACCGCAGTGGGCATCCATAGCGCACTGGGCATAGTACTTATCTGCCTCTTCGGAGCCGACAGGCAGATAGCTGATAAGGATATCAACCTTGCGGTCACGCAGAACCTGGGCCACGTCTACCGGTTCTTCAGATGATTCGCTGATCATCTGGCGGTAGTACTCGCCCAGGCCGTCAAGCGTTTTGCCGCGCTGGACAGCCACACCCATATCCGGGACGTCTGAGAACTTGTAAGTATTATTCTCAGAAGCAAAGATCGCCTCGCTCAGGTCCTTGCCCACTTTGTCGGCGTCTACATCGAATGCTGCAACAAACTCAATATCGCGGATACGGTAACCGCCAAAATTCGGATGCATTATCCCAGGGATCTTATCCTCATCTTTTGCATCCCTGTAATATTCAACTCCCTGCACAAGTGATGAAGCACAATTGCCCACACCAGCAATCGCAACGCGAATACTCATCAAAAACTCCTTAGAAATTCTGCCATCAAATGACACGCACCCATCAGGATACCTCACTGTCTAAACCGGAGAAGGGAACTGAATATTTCTGTGTCCCTCCGTAATGGCAGCCCCGCAGGCTGCGCAGCCTCCTGCACTCTGCCCGGCATATCCTGGCCTGTATATATATGTACGTACCATTCCCCACCCATCCCCGACCGGGTGGCTGCCGGGACTGCCATCTTCCCGATTTTTAAGGGCGGTGCTGTACTATTATGGTATAGCATAAAGGGTATAGACCAGTGAAGGGAAACAGGCCATACGCATACACAGACAGCAGCCAGTAATGGCGGCCCTGCAGGCATGCAGCTACAGGGCCCCGGAGACAGGCGGCACAGCAGTGTCCGGCACGCTGACACAGCCCATTGGACACTATAATAATAAGTAATCCAAGGCTTCAGTGTTTCGACCAGTTTATAGAGAAACAGACGGAGGAAATATGGCAGAAAACAGCCCGCGCAACTCTCAGAACAATACACGGGGTAACAGTGCACACAGTCCGCGCAGCACAAGGGGGGCACGGAGCATGCACAGCAGCGGTTCGTACAGCTTCCGCAACTCTTATACCGGTACGCCGCGCAGCGCACGGAAGCCTCCAGCGGGGAAAAACGGTACATCATCTGCACGGCGGCTGAAGAAAAACGGCAAACCGAAAATGAGGCTCTGGAAGAAATTCCTCATTGCTATAGCCCTTATCTTCGCAACAGGTGCAGCCGTCCTGGGCATTGCTTACGCAGCTACTGAGGTACCCAGCCCGGAAGCTGTCGCGCTCGCACAGAAAACTACTGTGTATTATAGCGACGGCACCACGCCGATTGGCAGTTTCTCAGGTCAGAACCGCGAAATAATCAGCTGTAAAGCACTGCCAGATTATGTAAAAAACGCTGTAGTCGCATCGGAAAACCGTTCTTTCTGGAGCGACCCGGGGATAGATCTAAAAGGTATCGCAAGGGCTTTGTTCCACAATGTAACGAGCGGGTCACGCCAGGGCGGGTCCACTATTACACAGCAGTATGCCGAGCGGTACTATCTGGGCGAAACCAAATCATATTTCGGAAAAGTGAAGGAAGCGCTCCTTGCCTTGAAAATCGCACAGACCCAGGATAAGAATACTGTGCTGTGCAATTACATGAACACTATCTATTTTGGGCGGGGCGCATACGGCATACAGGCCGCAGCAAAAGCCTACTTCAACAAAGATGCCAAAGACCTCAGCCTCGATGAAGCTGCACTGATAGCAGGTATAATCCCTGCGCCTTCTGCATGGGACCCCGCAGTATCACCGGAATCTGCCGCTAAACGTTTCCAGCGCGTAATACGTATTATGAAAGAAGACCGCTATATTACAGCAGAGCAGGCGGCACAGGCATCAGCAGTCCCCCAGACCGCTGCACACACTCCAAGCAACGATTTCCAGGGGACCAACGGATACATACTGACCATGGTGCGCAATGAGCTGGTCAAATCCAAACGGTTTACTGCAGACGACCTTGCCGCAGGCGGATACAAGATCATCACTACGCTTGATAAAAACAGGCAGGACCTCATGAACCGGACTGTTGCGGAATCAAAAGCCCGCAATAAGGTCCCCAATTCTGTAGAAGCAGGAGGGCTGTCTGTCAATTCAAGAACCGGGGGGATCATCTCCCTTTATGCCGGCGGCGACTATCTGAAAAAACAGCTCAACAATGTTTCCCAGGCCACTTTTGAACCCGGGTCCACAATGAAAGCATTCACCCTCCTCGGGGCTATACAGAAAAAGTGCAGCCTGGACACGCAGTTCAACGGCAATTCGCCGCGGACCTTCAAAGGGCTTAAGACCCCGGTGAAGAACTTCGGGGATACCAGCTACGGGAATGTGACCCTGTACAAGGCGGTCGCCAGCTCTGTCAACACAGTCTTTATGGAGCTGAATGAAGATGTGACCCCTGCAACAACAGCGATCCTTGCTAAATCTGCGGGGATAACCTCGGCTATCAGCACAACGTCACCGTATAACACGCTCGGCATTGACGGGGTAACGCTGAAAGAACTGACCCAGGCTTATGCGACGTTCTCCAACGGCGGACAGCAAATGCCGATCCATATTGTGGATAAAGTCAATGATTCCCGCCAGGGCACTGTTTACCAGACCTCAGTCTCAGGGAACCGGGTATTTGAGCCTAAAGACGTGGCGCTGCTCAACAAGGCCCTCACCGGTGTTATCACATCAGGGACAGGCTCTTCCGCGCGCAGCATAGGTAAAACGCTTGCAGGCAAATCCGGCACTGCAAACGATAACAAGGCAGCTGCATTCGTCGGCTATACGCCATCCGTTGTTACGGCATACGCTATATGGAGCCCGGCCAGCGACGGGTCTGCTGCCGAATTGCCTACGTTCAACGGATATGAATACGGGCACGGCTACCCTACCTACCTTTTTACGCAGTATATGAAATCTGCTTTAGCCAATACCGCTAATGAAAACTTCGAGAGCACCACAGACTCCGGGAAAATCGGCGGCCCTAACGGTACGTGGGGCATACGCGGCGCAGCAGCATCTGACGGCAGTGATACCGGCCGGAATACCAGCCCCGACAACAGCGATACCAATAAAAACGGCAACGAGCCTGAAGCTCCCGGAGACAGGAAGTCCCCTGGCGAAAATTCCGGCGGGAGCGGTAATGGCGGCGGAAACGGGACCGGCAATGGCAATAATTCAGGCGGTAACAATTCCGGCGGCAGTGATAATGGAAATAGCGGCGGGAACTCCGGCAATGATAACGGCAGCGGAAACGGGAATAATAATCAGAATACCGGAAGAGAGCATCCTGCCGTCCCCTCGCCCACAACCCCTGTCCAGCCTTCATCTCCAAACTAGCAGCTAGGACAGGAAGCGTATCCCGATGTAAAAGCAAGGGTATAGGCAGAACTACGGTTTTCCCACGGAGATAAGCCGGTGACGGAGAATTCCGGGCATGGTTATGCCAGATCTTGTTCCTCCTCATATCTTCCATCGATATGGAAGAAATCCCAGCCATGTATATGTATATGGGCTATGGACTCCTCTTTAAGTCACTCCTCTTTAAGTCACTCCTCTTTTAACCGCAGCCGCGGCGCATTATCCATAAAATGCCCCCTGTTGTATCCGCCCCCGTTGTCAGCCCGGATTTTACATAAGCGACCGCAGGATTTTTATATGCCATGGGCCGGTGCTGGTGGTAAAACACGCAGATACGAAAATAGGAATTACGGGAACCGCCAAAATGGATTTTGTATCTGCGTGTTTTACCACCATCGGGAAGAATAGTATAGCGAACCGGACGGCATAGCGGGAGGAATATCACAGCTAGGAGATCAAAGGGAAAGGGATACAGTAAAGGGCTGGATGCTCAGCATCCAGCCCTTTACGCTTTTGAGAGAGAGGAAGGGAGAAGGGAGGGAGAGGGGACAAAACCTTGTTTTTAAGCCCTTTCAGGACTCCCTATGCTGCATCCTGCCCGGGACACCGCCCTAGTTGCCGCTTCCATCATCATTATTGTTATCATCATTGCCCCCGTCATTATTGCCGCCGTTCCCATCCGAATTATCATTCGGCTGGGACCCTTCGGAGGAACCGGAATTCTCAGCCTGATCCATAGTGGCCGAGAGGTTCATAGTACGCCCGTCGCGGATAACCGTAAGAGTGACCCTACTGCCCATGCGGGTAGCACGGACATACCCAAGAAGGCTTTGCATGCTACCTACGACATTGCCATTGTATCCCACAATGGTATCGCCCGGCTTGAGCCCGGCAGCTTCAGCAGGGCTGCCCGCAGCAACATCCCTGACAGCCGCACCTGACCGTGTGGCATTACCTGTTTTAGCAGTATCTGTCTGTACTGTGACGCCAAGTGAAACATGCTGTACATGCCCGTTCTTGATAATATCTTCTGCGACCCATTTGACTGTATCCGACGGGATTGCAAATCCAATGCCGATGCTTCCCGTACTGCCGCTGGAACCGGAAGTAGAGCGCGTGGATGCTATAGCAGTATTGATGCCGATTATCTTGCCTTCGGCGTTGAACGACGGGCCGCCTGAGTTCCCGGAATTTATCGCCGCATCGATCTGGACAGCATTAGTGAATACTGTATTGGATGATGATGAGGAAGACCCCGATTCGGATAATACTACCGGACGGTTAAGTGCAGACACCACGCCCGTTGTGGCCGTATTCTCATACCCCAGCGGGTTCCCGATCGCCATAACATCTTCACCTACAGCCAGATTCGACGAGCTCGCAAAACTGGCTGCCGTGAGGTTGCTTGGCGGGTTATCGATTTTCAGCACAGCAAGGTCTGTTGTAGGATCAGTCCCCACAACGCTGGCCCCGTACATTTCGCCGTTAGACATGGTAACGACCATCTGCCCGTTATTGCTCGCCACATGGTTATTTGTAACGATATACCCTTTTTTATCAATGATCACACCGGATCCCATAACCCGGGAAGTCCCTGTCGTGATCGTAATGGAAACAACGGAGGGTGCAACATTCTTGGCTACAGCCTTCCATGTACTTGTGCCGGCACTACCGATCTGCGTAGAGGTGCTTCCGCCGCCGCCCGTAGAGGGGTTCAGCCTCGATGAGCGGGAAATCGGGAGAACGCCGCTGTAGACCGCAAGCCACCCCAGGCCCAGGATCACGAGTGTGATAAGGAGTGAAGTCAGTGTAGAAGTTAAAACAGTACGTCCTGTGCTTTTCGTTGCATCAGCCGGCGACGGCGCTGTTCCAGAAACAGTTGATGCCCGGCCGGCAGCAGGATTGACAAAAGGATTTGACGCCGTATCTGCCCGGTTTGCCTGACTCACCGGGTGCGCGGGCTGCTGGGGCTGGCCTGGAACAGGCGGGAACTGTCCGGCTCCGGGCTGAGCCTGATACTGCTGGTACTGCTGCGCCGGCTGATAAGGCTGACCCAGCTGCTGGTCCCCTGAAAACTGCGGATTGTCTGACTGCCCGGCATTCTGTCCGCTGAACAGCTGCTGCGACAGCTGCTGTGTCTGAGCCATATTCCCGTACTGATACTGCTGGGTTTGCTGATAAGGCTGTGGGGGCTGCCGGAATCTCGCAGTCTGTTCTGTATGTGCATACTGCGGCTGGGACTGCCCATACTGCGGATATCCCTGCGGAATGTATGTATTGTCAGCATCCGTGCCGTACCGCTGGCCGTCCTGCGAAGGCGCTGCAGGATTCCCCTTGCTGTCAGTCATAAAACTCCTTTTATCAAGTTGCCTATACCCTATAGAGCGTCTCTGTTTTCCCAATACTACAGTATTAAGGTAACTTTTATGCTATTCCAGCTAAACACAGGTTTTTCTGATTCTTTCCTAAAAATTCCCTGTGCCCTTAAGGATGAGAAGGCGGATAAGCGGGCAGCAGGACAGGGATGCGACTGATAGACAGCAGCACATTGCTTATAGCCCGGCACTGGGCGCAGGGCTGCACCAGCATATACATCCATACCGTCCCAATCCGGAACTGCACCCGGATAGGTCAGACGATCCGCTGATGGGCAGCCCACAAAGCGAGCTCCCCGCGGTTGGACAGCTGAAGCTTGCGCAGCACGTGAGAAACATGGGTCTCCACTGTCTTAATAGAAATGAACAGTTCGGAAGCAACTTCCCTGTATGTATATCCGCGTGCAATAAGCTGCATGACTTCGCGTTCACGGGACGTCAGCACATTAATGCTGATATCTTCAAACTCACCAGGCCAGCCAGCCTGCAGGCCCTCTGCCGGCTCGGCACTGCGGCCCCAGGAAGGGGCAGCCCAGGTCCCGGGACGGCCGCCGGCTGGAGAGGAAGACGGACCTCCCCCGGTTCCCGGCCGACCACGGACATCAGTATCCGCCGAACCCTGAAAAGCAGTCAGTACGAATCCCGCCAGGCGCGGACTGAAAACAGCATACCCCTGGGCTACCTGCTCAATTGATGACACCAGGTCGTCCCCGGTGATCGTTTTTGTCACATAGCCCCGCGCCCCTGCACGGATCACAGCGCCCACATCCGCAGGGGAATCCGATACAGACAACGCAAGATACAGCGTCCGAGGGGCGTGGGGGACACTTTTCAGGATTATTTCGGAGCCGCCTCCGCCTTCGCCGCCGGGAACGTGCACATCAAGCAGCACAACATCAGGCTGGGTGCGCGAGATGGCTGCAACTGCACCTTCAACATCGCCGGCCTCGCTGACAACATCGCATGCCCCGCTGATTGCTGCGATAACACCGCGGCGGAACATCTCATGGTCATCTATAACGGTAACGCGGATACGCCGGGAAACTGTGCTGCAGCCGTTGCCAGCCTCTGCAGGAGCATCCTTGGCATGCCCGATGCCTGCGGCATCAGCCGCCTCTGTCGGCGCTGCCCCTGCTGGCTGCTGTTCTGACATATTACCTATCATATTGGGTCCTGCCCCTTTCTGCTGGCCATGCCCCGTATTGTATGTATTACGCATCTGCCTCAGTACCCGGCCCTTCCCCGGCTGCACTGCCGTTTGCAGGGGAAAAAGGCAAAGCCAGCTTAACTTCAGTCCCCCACCCTTTGCGCGAATCGATCTGGGCTGAGCCTTTACCGCGCCTCATCCTCCCGATAATCGACTCGGTAATGCCCATATGCCCCGGATAGTCAGCTGTGGCATCAAACCCGTCCCCATGGTCCCGGATGAATATCTGAACAGCCCGCAGGCGGAGAGGGTCAACCTCACAATACACGGATACCGGGGGCCTGCCATGATGCACCGCATTCAGCGCAGCTTCCGAAGCGGCTGACAGGAGCGGCTCAAATTCTTTCCGGTACCGGGCATCCCCAACAGTTACAACCTCGATAGGGACCCGCGATGAATCTTCTATACGGGCCATGATCCTTTTAAGTTCATGGGTAAGAGTTGTAGGATTCGCAGAAGCACCGCTGCCGGCTGATACACGGCTGTCAGGGGCAGGTATGGGAACGGAGGCGGATGCTGCAGGATGCCCGGGGGCGTGCGGAGCAGGCGAAGGCACAGCAGCAGGAGCTGCCGAAGCCCTGCCAGCACCGTACAGCCACTCCCTCAGTTCACGTTCCTGCGCATGGGCCAAAGCGGCTGCCTCACTGGGATCATCAGCATTCAGCTGGATAAGAGCCAGGGTCTGCAGCACTGAGTCATGCAGCTGTGCTGTGATATCTGCCCGCAGCTCCTCCTGTGCAGCATGCGCCCTTTCCTTCCCCAGGTCGGAAATAAGGCTGATCCACCATGGCGCGACGATCATTACAAGTATGGCAATCAGTATCAGCCCTGCCCCCACGCCTATAAGGAGGGAATTAAAATCAAGGAATGAGCTGAATGCCACAAAGGTCCCGGTGAATGCCGTCAGGATCCCAGCAAGCACAAGTATATAGCGCATGCTCAGCGACGATGATGCGCGGCCGTGGCGAAGGTCATCAAAAAAACTCGCCGGATGGTGTTCGGTCAGTATCCCTGTCTGTATCCAGCTCAGGGATATACCGGCGAACAGAAGGACCATGCCCACGATCATGCGCCATTGCAGACGGTTGAACACTCCCACTAAGCTGACCATAATGCACAGCACTCCAACAATAAAAACCATCCTCCACGGAGAATCAGAATGCCACCCTTCTGATGACTGCTTTGCGCTCGCTTTATCGACCATATCGCTTAGCGTGGTACGGCGCAGCGGGGAATCATAATGCCGCTGCGGTCCCGGCGCGCCCTCATCATGGGCAGCATCATTGTGTGCCTCTGCGCTTCTGCCAGTATCCGTGCCGTCTGGATCGGAACCGCGCCCAGTATCTGCCTGTCTGCGATGGTTCATACAGATATTATAAAGCACACCGTCAAAGCTGGGGCAGTATACCCTTACAGAAAATCAGAGTAAACCCTTATAGACGTCAGACGTTTTCCGGGCTTTAATTAAAGCATAAGCCCAGTTTCTACATAAAAAGGAGACACAAACACAATGTCTGCTACTCATCCATACGGCAGCGGGCCGGAACAGCCGCAGGGCGGACCGCAGCAGCCCGGGAACGCCCAGGGGCAGCCTGATCCTCCTGTCGGCAACAGCTTCTTCAGATGGATCCGTTCACTGAACATGTACCGTTCCAGCAACCGCTGGATCGGAGGCGTGTCAGGGGCTATAGCCGGTAAGCTCGGTTGGGACCCTGTGATCATACGGATCCTGTTCTTTGCTTTCTGCATAGCCGGCGGTTCAGGGGTATTCGTATACGCCATCCTGTGGATATTCCTGCCGGACTCCCGTAATAATGAGATCCTCGCTGAGGAGGCGTTATTTCGCGGCCACACAAGCCGCGCGTTCTGGGCTGCCCTTGTAGCCATCCTTCTGGGCGGCGGGCTGAATATCCTAACGCCGTTTATTGGCTGGATAGGCGTGGCGGTCCTGTGCTGCCTGATCGTCATGGTTTCCTTGTCGGGAAAGGAGGGCCGCGATTCTTTCAAGGACCGTTTTGCACAGCCCGACCGGCAGGGGCAGCCGCGCGGCCGGGAAAGCGCCTACACGCCCTACACACAAAACGATACCGCATACCACACATATCCATATCAATCCAATCCCAACTACTACCAAGGAGCATATCCAATGAACAACAGGTATACTGAGCCCAGCAGGCCTTATGCTGCGTGGCGCCGCAAAACCGCGGGGCCAGTCGTTGTATCAATAGTCCTGGGGCTCCTCATTATTGCCTTCGGGGTCTATTCCGGAATCGTATACTATCAGGGCCTCGACTTTTTCAGCGCACTGCGGCTGGGGATTATTTTCTGCACTGCCGCAGTACTGGTTCTTGGGGCTGTTATTATTGTGCTCGGGATCCGTGGGCGTAAAGCCGGCGGGCTGATGCCGATCAGCATTATCTGCGCGGTTATAATGCTCAGTATTTTAGGTACGTTCAATTCCACAGCTGACATACACAGCAGCCTGGTACATCCTGTACAAATTACTCTTTCCACTAGAACGCTCGGCCCCGACAGCTACGACAACCTGGTGCAGCACGGTCTTAAAACCAGCTCATCGAATGTGACAGTAGATCTGCGAGACTGGGCCTCTGCCCGTCAGACAGCCTGCCCCACCGGCACACTGAATGTTGAAGCATACTTCTCAAAAATTAATATCCGCGTACCCGACGGCTGCGCAGTACAGTATCAGGGCAAGCATGCAGTTGCAGGTTCTGTCGAAGGATCGGGATTGCCCAGAGGGACAACGCTGGGCAAAGATAAAACCCTGACAGTCAATGCATCAGCTGTATTCAGCGGAGTTACTGCTTCACCAAGCCCAAGATCCAGGCTGAGCGGGATTTCTAACCAGACATCTAACGATGACAGCGATAATGGGAATAATGAGGACTGGGACTGATACCAGTGCTGCAGGGCTATTGCTGCCCCAACATGTTCCGGACTATATATCTGAAAGGATTTTACTATGGTAAATAACAATACTGCATCAGCCCCATTCCCGGGGAATGACGGCAAAAATACTATTGACACAACTGCCGTACAGAGCTCCTCTCCGGGATCTGCTGCAGACGTACACACAGATCCTGACAACTCCCCTACCCGGGCTATGCCGGCTGCATCAGATACCCAGGCTATACCGACCGAAACTATGCCCCAGCAGGAAGGGAAACCGCAGCAGGCATGGCAGGACCAACAGGATGCCTCTGCACAGTATGCATCTGAGGCATACCGCAACAGCTATCCCGGTTCAGGCAGTATACCCCCGCAGGGCTCAGGCAGGCCAGGCCCGCAGTATCCGGGATGGGACCAGTATTCAGGGTATCCGGAACATCGACGCCGCAGGCCGCGGATATACTATAAAAAAGGCCCCTACACCATGACAGTTGTATGGGGGATATTCCTCGTCCTCCTTGGCATAATAGGCATATTCTCTATACTCAGGGTGACCGATTTTATATCACAGGATTATATGGCGTTCCTTGGTATTGTGTGCTGCATACTTGTCGGGGCTGCGATAATCATAGGCGGGATAATAGCTGCGGTCAGCAGGGACCGCAGGAAAGCTGGAGACGGTACAGACGGGTATGACGCTGAAGGCGACCCCGATGATTATCCCGACGGCTATTCTGATGATTACCGTGAGCAGGGTTATGCCAACTACCCGAGCCCTTCACAGGGGCAGGGGGCTATGCCTGGAGAAGATGAAGGCCCGGGCAGCTCTTCTGCTCCGATGACGGTGGATGCCGCAGCGCCCGACAGCACTGGCAATCCTGTCAATGCTGCCCGCTGAAATCCCCGGCACGGTCCTGATATGATCTGTGCGGCCATACAGAGCGGCCGCACAGTCTGAACCGGAAGGATTACAAGTAAAACTATACGCATCAATTTAAATATTTATTATCTATTTCATCTATTCACAGGATTCGTGAATAATGACACGCCACGGCGGCCGGTGCAATAAGCATTGCCCAGCCAGGAGTGGCGGCTGTTGGGCCAGACTGCCCCCAACCGCGGGGCATTCTGGCTCATCCATATACTGGGATATCTGCCGTCGGCACTGCGGGATCCCAGCAGGTTGAAACCATTTTTATCATGCAGCCAGTCAGGATGCTGGGTAGCAATTGCAAGCCCTTCTTCAAGGGTAAGGGGAAGGCGGTTGTCGGAATCGATGAGGCGCCGTGCTACATCCGGTTCGCGGTTAGTATAAGCAGTGCCGGTATGCGGTTCTACAACCAGATAAAACGGCCCCTCCGGCGGTTCGAACCCTTCCTGGGGCAGGAACCCCAGTACGTCACGCGGCGGCATCGTTGTGAAGCCGGCCCTGCGCTGGATGCTTGTCCGCGCAATAAGGGATTCGGGGGAAACAAGCTCGCGGGTAGGGACAAGCAGTATATCTCTTCCAAGCTCTACCCTCTCAAGCACTTTGACAAGCGGTTCTGCAAGCGCACGGAAAGCCCCATCCGACATATCGGCAACATCGGGATACCCTAAAGCAACGATACGATCAAGCTGCTGAACCAATTCCTGAGAAGACTGCGTCATGTTCCCAGTATGGCACACACTATGTAAACATCCCGTGCAGGTATCCAGGCGGTCCTGACAGCGGGGCATATACAGGCCTGAAGGTATTGGAATGCTTCTGCCATGCAGCACCGCGGAATGCTGTTATTCTCTGATCCGTGATGTAGTGTGGCAGTATGCCTGAACCTTTAAACAGGGGCGTTTTCCCTGAAACTGCTGTACCGCGGATCACATTATCTGATGGACAACGTATCCCGCAGATCGGCCTTGGCGTCCTCCGTATCGGCAACGGTGACGTATCAGCAGTGGTCAGGGCTGCGCTGGAATCCGGATACCGCCATATTGATACTGCTGCAGGCTATGGGAACGAGGAAGGGACTGGGGACGGGATACGCTGCGCAGGTTTCGCCGCCGGAAAGCCGCGGGAATCATTATGGGTAACGACTAAAGTACGCGATTCCCAGCAGGGTTACGACCAGACACTCAGGGCTTTCGATGCGCAGCTGGAAAGCCTTGGGCTGGACTACGTGGATATGTATATGATCCACTGGCCAACGCCTTTCAACTGGCGCAGCGGGGATACCTGGCGGGCTATGGCGCAGCTGCGCAGCCAGGGACTGGTAAAGAGTATCGGCGTATGCAATTTCATGCCCGAGCATCTCGACAGGCTTTATGGTGAAGTCGGCGAATATCCTGTTATCAACCAGATTGAGCTGCATCCCACATGGCAGCAGCGGCAGGCGGTGGAATACTGTACCCATCACGGTATCGCAGTCCAGGCGTACTCCCCTATGGCGCGCGGAGCTGACCTCACAGCAGGGGGCGGCATTATCAGGAAGATTGCCAAGGCCCATCATAAAACCGAGGCGCAGGTGATCCTCCGCTGGCATATTGAAAACAGGACGGTTATAATCCCCAAAACCACGCACCGTGCACGCATGGCAGAGAATCTCAGCCTGTTTGATTTCGCACTTACCCCTGACGAACACAAAGCGATCGATTCCCTTGATTCACCGCAGCGGGCCGGGCACGACCCTTATACCTTTTCGTACAGCTGATAAGGCCGGATTGGGATAAAGGCAGGAAACCGGACTGTCTGGAGTTTCGGGCCGCAAGTTTCGGGCCGCAAATATCAGAAATTATAGAGCCAAATGTTTTGACTTGATGAAGCTGCTGCTTAAGAGTATAGTAGTGAACAGGTTAGAAACAGGGTAGGGTGAGCAGATAGATGAAAAATGTTATTGTCACAGGGGGAAGCTCTGGAATAGGACTGGAAATTGCAAAATTATTGGCAAAAGATGCCGATCATATTGTCCTTGTAGCACGAAATTTGACAAGGCTGATTCAGGCTAAAGAAGTACTGATAACAATGAATCCGAATTTAAAGATTTCCCTAATCAGTGCTGATTTATCAACGATTGAGGGCATCCGCCGCTGCATTGAGCAGATTGAAGATTTAAATCTCGATATTGATAGCCTGGTAAACAATGTCGGCTACGGAGTGAGCGGATTGGCTGACAGTCTGCCTCTTGAGACTGTCGAAAAGGCTGTGGTGACCAATGCGATGGCGCCGACCCTGCTGACTCAGGCATTTTTAAAAGCCATCATCAAAAACAAGGGAAATATTCTGTTTATCGGAGCAGGAGCGGCAACACATCCCATGCCCAGTCTGGTTCATTACTCCGCCAGCAAAAATCTCATCCATGGGCTGGTCAGAGGTCTTCGGATTGATTTAAAAGGGACTGATGTCCATATAACAGAGATTCAACCGGGACCTGTTGCTACGAATTTCGGGAACAGCAGCAGTTCGTCTTCCTCTCAAGATTTTGCGACGCATAATCCATTGAAAAAGGTTGAAATCACGCCTCAGCAGTGTGCAAAAGAATCGCTTGCAGCTCTGAAGCGTAATAAATCGTCTTATTATCCTGGAAGAGGCTATCGCTTTATTATCCGATTAACCAAGCTGCTTCCAAATTCAGCTATGGAACGCATTCTTCAACGCTTTATTTCACGCTGATATTTAAAATAAAGGTTGGAACTCCAGCCTCTTTTGGGCTCTTTGTCAACTGTAGTGGGTTGATAAAAAGTTACAACCTGGAGAGGACCAAATTGGGCGTATAGGTATGGGTGTGTTGCTGTTTTAGTTTTTATTCCTTGTGTTTATTGGGGTTGACTGTGTTTTAAATTTCTTGTTCTTTTTTACGTATAGGCATGAAAGTGTTGCTAGAAACACGTGTACCCCTCGTGATTGCGCGGGGTGTAACCCTGTTTAAAAACCATGCATGCTAGGTGGTATGAAAACCATAGTCTGTGTTACTTGCCAGAGTACGAATATTAAAAAGAACGGGACAACCAGTAGCGGTAAACAACGCTATTACTGCAAAAACTGTAAAACGAGTTTCACACACGAGTATGATTCAACATTCAAAGATTTTGCCTTATTCCTGGACTATGTCACCCACACGCATAGCCAAAACGACTACACGATAGCAGGAAGAACTCTCAGAGAAAAAACACGCCGTTTCTGGCAGTATTGGCCGCTGCCACCCTTAGTCAATGAATCCTACGATATTGTATTCATTGACGGTATTTACATCACTCGTAAAATCGTGGTATTAATCGCGTGCACGACCACGCATATTATTGGCTGGTACGTGGCTAGAAGCCAGACCACAGCCGCATACACAGCACTCCTATCACGGATAGCAGCTCCCACGATAGCCGTTTCTGATGGAGGAAGTGGCTTTAGAAAAGCCTGTAAAAACACGTGGCCTAACACGAAAATTCAACGCTGCCTGTTCCACATATACATGACCATACGCACAGCAACAACTCTGCACCCGCGTCTACTACCCGGTAAACAACTCCTTCGTATAGGAACAAGCCTATTGAAAGTAAAAACTCTTGACCATGCACGGCAATGGGTACACATGTATGCCCTATGGTATGAGACATGGCATGACTGACTCAATGAGAAAACTCTCATCGATACCCGCTGGCAAGACACGCACGCGTGTCTTGCCAAAGCAGCCAGGAGCATCAACACGCTCATTCAACAAAACCAGTTATTCACCAACCTGCATGACAAGTATTACTACACGTATAAGAATCACGTCATCGTAACAAATAACCAGATAGAAGGCGGTGTCAACACCCAGGTAAGAGCCCTGCTACGCGCGCATAGAGGAATGAAACTTGACCGGCACATCAAAACAATTTTCTGGTACTGTTACACACATTCCACAGCAACCCAAAACCCTCAAGAATACTTACCCACCATGCCCACAGACACCGACATCACGCAGCTTTACCGGCACATCAACGAATACCAACAATGGAAAGCAACCATCCCGGGATGGGAAGACGCACTAGCCTACACAGAATTCCATCACGGCACACCCAGGCACGAAACCTACTAACCAGCCATCAACACACCCATACCTATAAGCCGCAATACAGCCGGACAGCGCCTTTTTTCCAATCCAGAATACATCCGTGTCCACACCGTTATTATTTAGCGCATCCGATACCTCGCACAGTGCAGTATAAGTACATCCTTTCTGATGAGGACTACCGTTTACAAGTAATACTTTCACAGCCTTGTTTCCTCCATTTTACACATTTCGTACCAGATTTGTCAGACGCTCAATCGCCGCCGGGTCGCGGTGGTCAAAGAAGGCGCTGGTGTTGGTATCAAGCGCGGCAATCAAAGCCATATCATCGCCGTTCAGTTCAAAATCGAACACGTCGAGATTCTGTTCCATGCGCTCCTTTTTCGTGCTCTTGGGAATGCACACGATTCCGCGCTGCAAAAGCCAGCGAAGCACCACCTGCGCCACGCTCTTATGATATTTTTCGCCAATCGCTTTGAGTGTTTCGTTTCCGAACAAATTACCTCGTCCTTCGGCGAAAGGTGCCCAGCCTTCCATCTGCACACCCTTTGACTGCATAAATCCCTGCGCTTTCGTCTGTTGGAAGAATATATTCGCTTCCACTTGATTGACGGCGGGCGTGACCTCGTTAAAAGCGATTAGATCCGCCAAACGGTCAGGATAAAAACTGCATACGCCGATGGCACGGATTTTGCCTGCTTTATACAGCTCTGTCATCGCCCTCCATGCGCCATAGTAGTCGTTCAGCGGCTGGTGAATCAGGTAAAGGTCAAGATAGTCCAGCCCCAGCTTCTGCATAGATTTTTCAAAGCCGCGTTTTGCGCCCTCGTAGCTGGTATTAGTGATCCACAGCTTTGTGGTAATAAATAATTCTTCTCTGGGAACACCGCAGCGCTTGATTGCTCTGCCGACAGCCTCTTCATTCCCATAGGAAGCCGCAGTATCAATGCTGCGGTAGCCAACCGAGATTGCATCCACGACTGCCTGTTCACACTGTGCAGGGTCGGTGATCTGATAAACGCCAAAGCCAAGCTGCGGCATTTTTACTCCATTATTCAAAGTTACATATTCCATAATAAAATCCTCCTTTATCACTTTGTGCTGTGTCCGCCGAATACTTCAAACTCCATCGTATTCAGTTTTGCATCAATTTCTGCAACCTCATCTTCTGTCAGGACAATCTTCCCGGCTTCTATATTCTCATGCAGCCGTTCTACTTTCCTGGAACCGGGAATAGGAACAATATAGGGTTTCCTGCAAAGCATCCACGCCAACGAGAGTTGTCCCATAGTAGCCTGCTTTTCTTCTGCCATACCAGTGAGCAGTTCTAAAAGAGCTTTTGCTTTTTCGTATCCTTCCTGTGTGTACTGCGGCATACCAGCGCGGTAGTCCTGTTTCCCCTCAAATTTTGTGTCAGGTGTATATTTGCCTGTTAAGAACCCATTTGCCATAGGAGAAAAGGCAACAAAAGCAATATTCAGTTCTTCGCAGATGGGAAAGATAGATTCATGCCACCGCGCCATCATGGAGTAGCGGTTTTCAATGGCTGTCACCGGACAGACCGCATTGGCGCGACGTAGATAGTCCTCAGTAGTCTCTGAAATTCCCCAGTAACGAATTTTCCCTTCTTTGATTAGTGCAGCCATTGTTTCTGCTACAATCTCCGACTCCACCTTCGGATCGATTCTGTGCTGATAATAGAGATCAATATAATCTGTTCCCAGCTTTCTTAAACTTCCCTCTACACTTTTGCGTATCGTCTCCGGTCTGACATCTACGGTTAGGCTTAAATCTTCATTATGATGTACGCCCATTTTAGTTGCAATCACAACCTTATCCCGCACATCATGGAGGGCCTTGCCCACCAACTCCTCATTGTAGGAAACCGAGCCATCTGGGAAAAAGCCCGTATATGCTTCGGCGGTATCGAAAAAATCATATCCCATTTCGTAGGCTTGCCGCAGTGTTTTTACGGCGGTTTCACTATCTACCGGATCACCGGAGGCATGGCTAAATCCCATGCAGCCAAGACCAACCGGATTCACAAATAAATCACTGTTTCCAAGTTTTCTTTTTTTCATAACGATAAATCTTCCTTTCTATTCTATTAAGACTGAAAATTTTGTTTGATAGAAGCTACTTTATGCTTTTATCATAATATGGAACTTCTAGTTACAGAAGTCTCGTTTGGTTGTCCAGTTTATACTCATAGGTTACAACTACAATCTCTGTTAAAGCCGGTTAGCAAATACTGCGCTCATCCCACCATCCACGGTCAACTCTACTCCCGTCACAAAACTACTCTCATCAGAAGCGAGAAAAATCACAGCATTTGCTATATCCTCTACACTTCCCATTCTGCTAACAGGAGTAAGTGACTTGCGCCATTTCTGAAGTTCTTGTTCTTCCTGAACTGTTCTCCCCAATTCTCCAGTAGCGGCGGCAGTTGAAATTACACCAGGGCTTATAGCATTTACCCGGATATGTCGGCTTTTCAAATCTGTCGTCCAACTATGGATAAAGAAACGTACCGCAGCCTTAGAGGCAGCATACAGAGAAAAATCAGGCAGACCAAGTTCAGCAGTAATGGATGTATTCAAAATAATCGAAGCTCCTTCTGATAAAATAGGAAGCATTGTCTGTACTGTAAAAATGGTTCCCTTTACATTCGTATCAAAAGTACGGTCAATTTCTTCCTCCGTAAGTTCTTCCAGCTTCATGTATCTGCCAATTCCTGCATTTGCAAAAAGAACATCCAGTTTCTTTTCTTTGCTTTGAATAACCTCGCAAACACGCAGCATATCTTGTTTCACAGCTACATCGCAGCTACATCGGCACATACATAATGAGCGTTGCTCCCAAGTTGCTGCACAGCTTTTTGCAATGCCTGTTCCCGGCGACCTGTGATATATACAACGGCACCTTGCTCTACCATTTTGCAGGCAGATTCAAAACCGATTCCTGAGCTGCCACCGGTAATCAAAGCAACTTTGTTTTCTAACCTTTTCATGTGTTACCTCCTGAATGTACAGGCCACAGCCATCGCCTAGCTGCGGCCTGCATAAAGTTTTTTAATTACTATATCCCAGCTCATTCAGCCATGCCAGAATGTCCGGCTCTGCCTCCTGCACATTATTTCTGGATACGGTAAAACCATCCTCATATATGCTCGCATCCGGTTCCAACTCTGCAATCATGCTGATTGTATTCGAGAAACCGCTACCGCCGTTGGTATTAAACGGGATGATGGTTTTGCCCGAAAAATCATAAGTATCAAAGAACGTGTAAAGAATCATCGGCATGTCACTCCACCAGTTAGGGTAGCCGACAAAAATCGTATCGTACTGGTCGAAGTTTTCAATCGTATCTTTAATTGCAGGGCGGGCTCCGTTGTCCTGTTCTTCCGCTGCCTGATCTACCAGCGTGTCATGGTCTGTTGGATAAGGAACCTCCGGCTCGATACGGAACAGATCGGCTCCGGTATTCTCCTGTATAACATAGGCCACATACTGTGTATTTCCTAACACCTCACCGTCAATAATAACGGTACTGTTGCGTTCTTCTTCTGTCATGCTGCTTTCATCTGGATTTGTTGTTTCCGGCATGGAAAAGTAAACGACCAGCGTATTGCTGCCGGAGCCCCCAGCAGTTTCGTTTTCTGGCTCAGATGATGGTGTACTTTCCGGTTCGGAAGTTTGGACACTTTCTGGCTCAGCGGATTCTGTCTCAGAAGGAACAGAAGTGTTAGTTTCACCGCTGTTGCAAGCGACCAGGCTGAACATCATCAGCAAGCTCATAATCAATGCGGTTAGTTTTTTCACAGTAGATTCCTCCTATTATTTCTCTCAAAATGCTTCCATCAGAATTTGATAGATTTCTTCGTGCGACAATTTTTTACAGCACCCTGCCGTTACGTTCGTACTGTCCGCAACTGCCTGGAAGCACTGCGTGTCTGTAATCCCCATCTCCCGGAAGGTTGTTGGCAGTCCCATTTCCTTAATGAAGGCCGCCAAAGCGTCGATACCGGCCAGAGCCATTTCCGTTTCTGATTTACCGGAAGAATCAATATCCCAAACATGGGCGGCAAAGCGGGCAAAGCGGGACAGTCCTTCTTTGTAGATATGCCGGTAGAGAACCGGATGAATCACCGCAAGTCCCCGGCCATGATTGCAGTCGGTGTATGCCCCTAACTGATGCTCAATCTGGTGTGCCTGGAAGTCGGTAATTTTGCCAATCTTCAAAATGCTGTTTTCTCCCATAGCAGACGCCCACATCAGTTCGCTCCGGGCCTCGTAATTCTGCGGGTCATCCAGCAGGACACGCATATTGCGGATAACGCTCCGCATGATTGCTTCGTTCATATCATCGGACAGATTGTTTTCTTCCGGCTTGCCGAAATAGGTTTCCATGCAGTGACTGAGCGTATCAAAGGCCCCGGAGATTACTTGAGTCATAGGCAGGGACATCGTATAAGCGGGATCAAGCATGGCAATATCTGCCTGTGCGCCCAACAGCCCCGCCTTTATCTTCGTTGGTAATCACAGCGCCGTTATTCATTTCCGCACCTGTCCCGGATGCTGTGACAATGGCAATCATGGGTACAAAGCTGGACGGATAGGTATGATGCTCAAATTCCATCTTCCAAATATCCTCGTCCGTTTTTGCCTGTGCGGAGATAATCTTACAGCAGTCAATAACCGAGCCGCCGCCTACCGCAAGAATCGGATCAATCCCTTTTTCACGGACGAGCTTTGCGCCCTCCTGCACCTTTGCATAAGTTGGATTGGACATGATACCGGAAAATTCCGTTACCGTTTTTTCAGCAGCTTTCAGATAGCCCATAAGCTCTGTGTAAACACCGTTTTTCTTGATGGAGCCGCCGCCATAGGCGAGCATGACGTTGTTTCCGTACTGTTTCAGCAGACAGGTCAGGTATTCTTTTGCACAGCCTCTGCCGAAATAAACTTTGGTTTTGTTTTCAAAGATAAAATTGTTCATTCTGTGTTATCCTCCTATTTGTTCATTTGTTTTTCCCAAAAATCCACCGCATCATCAAGCCATCCCTCAGCGACTGTTCCTGTGCCAAGTCCAAATCCATGCCCCAGCCCTTCATACACATGAAACTCTGTGTCAATGCCAAGAGCAGACATCGCATTCAGGCGGTTCTGCATGGTACGCCAGCTTGCGATGCCATCACGATCCCCCACACAACTGTAGGTAGGCGGGTCATTCTGCGTATATTCGCTATGACCGGTATATTGAATGACTGCGGTTCCCGGTCTTGGCAATTCGTCCCCACCAAAGGCTGCGGGGCCGTAGGATGCAAGGTAAGCCGTCATCCGGCCACCAGCGGAACCGCCCCAAAGGGAGTAACAGTCGGTGTCTATTTCCAATTCCTCTGCGTTTTCAAAGATAAAGCTGATGGCTCTTGCTAAGTCCTCCACGGCGGTATCCCAACCGGGACGGTAAATGAGGGCAAAGGCATTGTAGCCTCTTTTCGATAATTCCAAAGCGTGGGGAAAACTGTCGTGCATGGCAGCCACATAGGCAAAGCCACCGCCTGCGTTGCATACGGCAAATCTTTCTCCGGGAGTTCCTTTGAAGAAGAACAGCCCTGTATTCTCCTTTTCAGGATCTGCGGCCTTTTCTTCTTCCGTGTAAATGTCATAGAAAATCGTGTCCCCGGCTTCGGCGTGAGATTTGAGATAATTTGCAATTTCCACTGTTTTATCCGCATCTATGTGGCTGTACCAGGTAAGGCTTAAACCGCCTAACGTGTCGCCTCCGTAATAGCCGCTGTCTACTGGGAAAATCAGTCTGCCGTAATCCCCAAAAGCAGGATCATTCATTACCTCGGATATTCTTGTATCTTTTGTATATGGTTCACTGACAGGTATTACTTGCAATGACGTTTCCTCCCGGTCACTCTGCGGCTGTGTCTGCTCCTGCGCTGCATCGACGCTTTCCACATCAGAAAGGCTATTGTCCGTATTCCCGTTCGCACTGCACGCGGCAAGGCATAGGAGCACGCAAAGAATCGAAATGCTCAGAAATAGGTTTCTCACTCTGCCACCTCCTTTCGCAAAGGATGCGCATCATATCTTTTCAGATAATTTTTTCGCTTCCGCCTCGTTTGTTGCCATGCCGACATACTCCATACCGTACATCCGGGCAAAACGGTTCATAGTGTACTCGGCCCTTTCCAGCATCCATTTTTCCGGGGCAGCGCCCTGAAACAGAAAGACAAATTTTCTTTCTCCCAGTTCTCCCTGACTCACCGGACCGTAAAAGCGGTCAATCAGGTTTCTGATCAAACCGCACATACTGTGCCAGTAAACAGGGGAACCGATCACAACGGTATCCGCCTCTTTCATACCTTCCAGAATTTCAGCAAACTGATCGTCCGCAAAGTTCTGCCCGTATCCGTACAGTCTATAATCCACCAAATGAAGCGTCCGGTAATCCTTTCCGTTCATCAGTGCGTTTGCCATGCGGGTGGTGTTCCCATTCTTGTTCGGGCTTCCATTGATAAATAAAATACTCATTTTGTATCCTCCTTGCAGTTTTGAAACCGGCTTATTCCGTGGTTCCTGCTTATATAATAAAAAAATCGAGGCTTCATCAGAAGTCTCGATTTGTTCATCAGTTATTACCCAAAGGTTATAACTATTTTTTCTATTTTACGACGCTTTTCGTTGCTGAAAGAAAGCGTTTCACCGATTCGGATGGGTGTGGAGAATAGAGCAAGCCGTATGGGATGCTGTAATCCCATTCCACAGGAATCACTTTCAAAAGCGGGTGTACATTTGCCCATCCCGGAATAGCCAGCAAAACATCATAACTGTTTTCACAGCGATTGAAAATATCCATATTGTAGAAATCAAAATCTACAACTTGAATCTTCGGGTGGTTTCGCCAAATGTCATCCCGGAGCTGATCTACATAATGGCTCCAGTCCCGGTGCATCAGAAGTAAGTTCTCACCATATAAATCCTGTATTTGTAGTTTATCCTTTCCTGCAAGCCTGTGGTGAATGGAAACGGCACAGCAAAAAGGTTCGCGGGATAGTTCCAGACCGGCGCACCTCCTTAAATCCAGCATGGTCTCATCAAAGATTCCTCCAACCACATCAATGTTTTTTCCCAGATTGGCTAAAATTTCACGGGCGTTTTCCGGCGTATTTTCATAGGGAACAATTTGAAATTTCAAATCGGGGCATTGTTCCTGAATTTGAGGCCAAATCTGCATCAAAAGCTGCGCCGGTGTCATAGGAGAAGTCCCAATGCGTATTACGGCATTATCTTCCTGCATCGCATTTTTCGCCCGCGTCACAGAGTCCTTACAGTATTGAATAATATATTTCGCATCTTGGTACAAAGATTTTCCCGCTTTCGTTAAAATCAGCCCTCGGTGTGTCCTCTCAAACAATTTCACTCCAATCGAATCTTCCAGAAGATTGATCTGCTTAATGACAGCCGTGGCCGTAATATAGGCTTCCTCCGCAGCCTTATTAAAACTGCCTGCATCCGCTACACGAAGGAAAGTTTCAAGTTGAGGATTGTACATCACGATCACCTCCCGCCTGTTTTTTATGTTTCCGACCGTCCAAAGGTGGCTCTTTGTCAACTGTAGTGGGTTGATAAAAAGTTACAACCTGGAGAGGACCAAATTGGTTCTCTCCTTTTTGATATTCAAAGCAATGAGAATTCTCGTTTTAAAATTTTCAAAGTCCCGGAAGCCAAAAGCATTTCGCTTAATGACTTTGATTAGGTTATTTGTGGCCTCAAGTTTTGCGTTTGAGCAGGGAAGTTCAAGTGCATTAATGATCTTATCCTGATCTCTCAAAAAGGTCCTAAAAATGGTCTGGAAGATAGGATTCACAGAAAAAATGGACTCTGTGATCAATTCAAAGAAATAGTCAGCGTGCTTCTCTTGAAAATGAAAGAGTAAAAGCTGATAGAGTCCATAGTGATCTCTAATATCTTGAGAGTAAGAGAGAAGTTTTTCAAGAATCTCTTTATTGGTTAAATGCGACCGAAATGTTGGACGATAAAATCGTTTACTGCTCAGCGTATAGTTATCCTGTTGAATGAGTTTCCAGTAACGTTTCAGTGCTTTATATTCGTGCGATCTCCTATCAAACTGATTCATAATTTTGATGCGTACGCGATTCATTGCTCGACTGAGATGCTGGACAATATGAAAGCGATCGAGAACGATTTTATAGTAAACGACAAAAGTAATTTTACTTAAAGCTACATAATGTTACAAGTTGCTGATTTGGTTTTGCCCAGGCTAGAAAGGCGTTTTCTACCGTTTCAGCAAGGTTTTTAATATTTGAGAAAAATACATTATGTGTATTTTCTCTACGAGTAATTCTCCAAACCTGCTCTATAGGGTTTAGGTCAGGAGAGTAAAGAGGCAATTTGACAAAAGCAACAGACTTTCGGATATCCTCATACTCTGGCTGTTCTTCTGTTTCAACCAAACGAATTACCTTTTTGTGCCATGGTGCGTTGCCCATTACCAGAGCATATCTCTTGCCTTCGGGCACCGGATGAGCAGTAATGAATTCACGTATTGACGCAATAACTGTTTCGTAGTTGAAACGAGCTGGCTTTGTCACAAATAGTTCGCCTGTATCAGGCCGCACAAATCCACTATAAGAAGCTTTTTGTCTCCCAGGAAACGATTTTGCCTTCGGAGCGCTGCCTCTTTTGTACCATCCAGAAGTAACTGTTGTTTGAATCTGGAAGTGGACTTCGTCCTGATATACAAGCAACTGTGAATCGTCTTGTTCTATTTCGTTTCGTTTTTTTTAAAGGTTTCCCGCTCCTTTGAATCCTCATATCCTTTGCTTGGATAGGGCTGAGGACGGATAAGCGAATAGCCTAACTGATGAAACAAACGTTGGCACTGGCGAACGCTGATATCAAGACCAAATTCCTTTTGAATGTGCTTGGAAAGGCTTGGTCCATCCCAAACTTTGAATCCATACTTATTAGGATCTGAATTCAAGGCTGCATCGATACTTGCCTTCTGCTCTTTGGTAAGTTTTGATGGTCTACCAGATCTTTCTTTTGATTTTAGCGCATCAAAGCCTTGCTCATCGGCAAGCTTAACCCAACCGGTAATGGCTTGTTTTGTTACACCAGCCATCTCACAGATTTGAGATGGCGGCAACCCGGAAAGAACCATATTTACGGTAAAGACACGAAAATAATAACGCGATTCATTTGACGACGACATAATTTCTTTACCTTGCCGAAGAAGTTCTTCCCGACCAACATTATATTTACGAGAGTTCATATCATGGCGCCTCCTAAAAGAAGTATACCATATATGACTTATTACTTCAAAGTAAAGTTATTTATGCCGTTAACTATAGTTTTCATCGACGCCTGCTGTTCAACAGCTTTTATCGTGGCAGGAGCCACACTATAGTGGCCAACGGTATGCTCAACAAGCTTTTTCACACTCTTGGGATTTAGCAGTAGCCGAATCGCAATCACAACCAAGGGAATGATACTTGGAAAATCTTTCCTAATCGGGGTCAAGACCTCATCACTGTCACTTTTAAACAGCCACAGCCTGATCGTTTCCCATATTTTTCTTCTGCTTTGCGTTTTCTCAGCAGTCCCAATGATTAAGGCTAATAAACTATGCGTTCTTACCCCTGGCTTCCCTACAGAAATATCGGGTTGTGAATCATTATTTTGGGCCAATTCTATCAAGAGTTTGGGAAAATTTACCCCTGCTTTATAAGCATTAGCCGGCTCGACCATTCTGGGATTGCATTCTATATAATAGAAGTGATGATTAAGGAAGATGAAATCCAATGTTAGACCACCATGCCATTTTAAATGATGTCCTAACTTCTCAATGTGTTCTCTTGTAACCTCAGAGTCTATACTTAATCTGGCAGCAGCTGAACCACCAGCACCAGACCCAACTTTTATACTAGAGTGCACGGCCAGTAATTTTCCACAGTTAAATACTGCTTGAACTTGACCATATTGCCCTACCATATCTTGCTGGGCCATCCAACTTTCACTGTCAAGCAAGTGAAGCTTTACTAGGCTTTTCAAATCAGCATCACTCGTGATTTTATAAACTGAGCGACCAGCCGTCCCATAATCGGCCTTGAGCCAATACGGATAGGGCAAGTGAATAGATTCCAGGTCGTTCACATACTCCCACTTGGGAACCGGCAAGCCTAACTTATCCGCAAGTTCAGCAAAAGCAATTTTTCCTACCACTTCCCGAAAAGTCTCTGATTCAGAAAGAGCCAGCAGTAAATCAGATGATAAGAGGGATTTTCCATTTGCTAAGAGCCACCCCTCTTCATGGGTTGGCAAGATAGCCTTATAGTCCTTCTCTTCTAGCAACTGATCAAGCTGCTTTAAATAGGTCAAAGGAGAACGATTCACATCAACTGTTGTAAGCATGTGCGTCAAGCGACTGAATGCCGCAATAGAAAACCTATCAGGAGATAGTACATCTACCTTATAGTTATCCGCCAGCAATACCGTGAGCGTTTCCCTTGAAGTTAGACTGGCTCCTTCTAAAAATAGCAATCTATCTTTCACTTTTATTCACCTCTTTTTACACTAATGGCTGCTAATCAGACAGTGGACAAGACTCGCTTTATAGTGCCTTGCTGCCGATGTCGGTTCGGTAAAAGAGGCCGTCTGTGTTTTGTTGGGCGATCTGGGCATAGATTTTGTCCTGGGCTGCTTTGACAGTGTCTGCTGTGGTGACCAGCATGTAGACACGGCCGCCATTTGACAGCAGAGCTTTGCCATTTTCAGCGAACTTAGCGCCTGCATAGTAGGTGATGATGTCGCCAGAAGTCTTTTCTGGCAGCTCCACGCCTTTTTCATAAGCTAGAGGGTAGCCCTCAGAGGCAACCACGACGCCCAGCGTCACGCCTTGTTCTGTCCAAGTGAGGTTTGGCTCCTTGCCATCCAGAATGTCGCTGATATTTTGCGCAAAATCGGAGGCAGGCGAGGCAGGATAATCGAGCTTAGAAATGACTTCTTTATGCGTTCCAGCATCAAGATAATCTAAGATAATAATATTTTTGTCATTCATTCCAAGTATGTTTGTGATAAAATTTAATTGTTCCATAAGATTCTTTCTAATGAGGGTTTGGTCACTTTTTCATTATAGGTCTTATGGGGCTTTTTTTCTACAAAAAATAGACTCCATAATCCCTACAGTAGTTTTACCCACTACAGAAATTATAGAGCCCAATATTTACGGACAAGTATCTCAGCGATCTGGACAGCATTAAGTGCTGCGCCTTTGCGGAGATTATCGCTGGCAATAAAGAACGACAACCCTCTGTGGCCGGCAGCTGACTGGTCCTCGCGGATCCTGCCGACAAAACTCGGATCTTTGCCGGCAGCATCAAGAGGGGTCGGGACATCCATAAGCCTTACTCCCGGAGCACAGGAAAGCACTTCACGCGCAGCAGAAGCGGTAACATCCCTGTCAAACTCGGCATTAACGCTCATGCCATGCGAAGTAAACACCCCTACACGTACGCACGTGCATGAGGCGCGCAGATCCGGAAGATGGAGGATCTTACGGCTCTCATTGCGCAGCTTCTGCTCCTCATCCGTTTCCCCGCTGCCGTCATCGGCCAGCGCACCAATAAAAGGGACGGCGTTAAACGCAACAGTTTTAACAACTTTTTCCGGGACCGGGAAATCAACGGCATGCCCGTCATATACTAATTTCTCCGCACCCTGTGCGACTGCACTCTCAGCTTCGGCTTCCAGCTGGCGGACCCCTGCACGGCCGGCTCCGGAAACAGCCTGATACGAGGAAACTATAAGCCGTTTCAGCCCAAAAGCCCTATGCAGGGCGTTTACCGCAGGCATGCAGGCCATAGTAGTACAGTTTGGGTTAGCAATGATCTTCCTGGGGATCACATCCAGGTCGTCCGGATTGACCTCGGACACAACAAGCGGCACATCATTATCCATCCGCCAGCATGATGAATTATCGACTACAAAAGCCCCGGCCTCAGCAAAGCGCGGCGCCCATATTTGTGAGGTACTGCTCCCGGCAGAAAAAATGGCTATATCTATACCAGACAGATCCGCTGTTTCAACGTCTTCGACCGTAATATTATGGCCCTCAAAGCTGATACTCTGTCCGGCCGACCGGGCAGACGCCATAAAACGCAGCGTTTTTACAGGAAAATCCCGCGAGGCAAGGATCTGTCGCATAACCATGCCAACCTGCCCGGTTGCGCCTAAAACAGCAAGATCAACGCCATGGCTGTGTACCTGGGTATATATCTGTCCGGTCTGCGGAACCACTATGCCGCCTCGATCCTTTTTGCCTCATTTACTTTTACCGTCTTTATCATCCCTGCTGCCCCTGCCATCCCTGTCACCTTCCCGAACCTGCATACACAATTGCCTGGGTGCCTTCTGAGTCGAGGCCGAAGGCAGTATGCACAGCGCGCACACCGCAGGCGAGCATATCAAGCGGGATAATGGCCGATATCCGGATCTCGGAGGTCGAGATCATAAGCACATTGATGCCTTCCCGGCTCAGGGCCTCAAAAAATTGGGCAGTGACCCCGGGATGGGTTTTCATCCCTACCCCTATCAGGGAAACCTTTCCGACAGAAGGGTTAACATCGGCGGAGCTGTATCCCAGCTGCCCTTTAGCCGATTCAGCCAGTTCCCTGACTGTACCGATCTGGGCTTCGGGGAAAGTGATGGAAATATCTGCTGTCCGGGAACCATTATCATTGCGGCCAAGTGCCTGGACTACCATATCAATGTTGACGCCGGCCTTGGCAAACTGTGCGAATACATGTGCCGCGAGGCCCGGTTCGTCAAGTATCCCCCGCAGCGTTACCAGAGCCTCCGAAGAATCATGGGCTACGCCTGAAATAACAGGGGATTCAGGACCCTGAAGATCCGGGAAGATATCCCCAAGGGACCCGCCGGATACGCCCTTCAGGCCTCTGCCTGAAACTTTTTTCAGATTTTTGTTTGGATCTTTACTCAAGTTTTCGCCCAGACCCTTATCCATGCCCTCATCCGGGCCTCTGCCTGCGGACCCGTCTGTACTCTCGGCCATACCCTCAATCATCCCGCCGGACAAACTTTGAGCACTGGAAGCATCTTCGCGGCTGTCCCCGTATCCTGTATATCCCATATATCCTGCCTCGTTTATCTGTATTTATCTGTATATCTATACTTGCCTGTATCTGCCTGTTTTCCTTTTACCATTTTATCCTCCTGCGCACCGTATTCAAGCGTGTCTCCGGCAATGACACCAGGACCCGGCTCAGCGCCTGAACCATATCTGCCTGGGATGCTCCCCGCAACAAGGGTCCCGGGATCATGGGAGAAGGAACTGCGGACATGTATCGGCATGCCGAACCGCCGGGCATATTCCACACAGCGCAGAGCCAGTACTTTAGATCCTGACGCCGCAAATTCAAGCATCTCCTCATACGATATATGCCGGATGCACTGTGCAGCCGGAACGATACGCGGGTCAGCAGTAAAGATACCGTCCACATCGGTATATATTTCACAGACATCCGCGCCAAGGGCAACAGCAAGGGCAACAGCAGAAGTATCGGATCCGCCCCGTCCGAGGGTAGTTGTGTCGCCGCGTGAATTGATGCCCTGGAAACCCGCAACGATTGCAGCCCGCCCCTCATCCAGCGCGCGGGATACCCGCCCGGGCCTCACTGCGCGTATATGTGCTGCGCCATACCGGGCATCGGTGAGGAAGCCCGCCTGCTGCCCGGTGAACGATGACGCCCGGTGCCCCAGGGAATGGATCGCCATCGCCAGCAGGCTCATGGAGATGCGCTCACCAGCAGTCATCAGCATATCAAGCTCACGCGCTGGAGGGTCAGGATCAATACCTGATGCCCGGTCAATAAGCTCATCAGTAGTATCCCCCATTGCAGACACGACGACTGCTACCCGGTTCCCCGCCTCCATCGTTTCAACAACACGACGGGCAACACGTTTGATCGAATCAGCATCAGCAACGGAAGATCCGCCATACTTCTGTACGATAAGAGACATTGCACCCAGCCTGCCTTAAACTTCCCGCCTGCCTGCAAGCGCCCTTCCAAGTGTGATCTCATCGGCATATTCAAGATCAGACCCCATAGGCAGACCGCTTGCCAGCTGCGTAAGGGTGATCTGCGTCGGAGCCAGAAGCCTGCTTAAATAAGTAGTCGTCGCCTCGCCCTCAATATCCGGGTTAAGGGCAAAAATAATCTCGGCAACATCCTTATTCTCATCCTTTTTCAGCCTGTCAAGCAGTTCAGCAATCTTGAGGTCCTGCGGGCCAATATTGGACATAGGGTCTATCGCGCCGCCCAGCACATGGTATACGCCCCTGTATTCATGGGTACGTTCAATGCTCATAATATCTTTGGGCTCCTGGACAACACAGATTTTTGTACGGTCACGGCGAGGGTCAGCGCATATAGTACACGGGCTTTTTTCACAGACATTCCCGCATATCTCACAGAACTGTACTTTCTGTCTCATGGCAGTTATTGATTCAGCGAGGCCCTGCGCATCTTCCTGGCTCACTGACAGCAGATAAAATGCTATCCTCTGCGCCCCTTTCGGCCCGATTCCCGGCAGGTCTGCGAACCTGTCTATAAGGTCCCGGATCGCTCCTTCATATGCAGCTGGCATTATCTTTACTCGCCTTCACCATTATGGGGTTCTATTGTTTCCACGCTTTTTGCATCGAACATACGTGCAACTTCAGCCACTGTCATCTTACCCTGGCCGTCTACATGCTTATCGTCGTCAGCATAATCTGCCTGCTGCACAGCTTCGCTCTGCGAAGTTTTAGCTTTACCCGTATTTGCAGTGCTGCCACCATCAGTACTGCGGGGAGTATTTGCACTGTCCGCAGCATCTGTATCTGAGGAGGCTGCAGCCCGGGAGCTGCCTGCAGGCTTTACTGCGCCTGCATCAGCTTCCGTATTTTCCCCGGTATCCGCGTTTATACTGCCCGCAGGAGATAAGCCGCCGCGGCGCGGTCCATACTTATGTGTTCCCGCAGAACCCGCCTTTGCAGGAGCAGAAGACGCCACACTGGTTCCCTTTTTCCGCTGCACGGCATCCTGCGGCTTCGCCACCGGCGTATCCCATGGATCTCCGTCCTCATCCTGCACATCTTCCATCTCTGTGGGGGACGCCTTGCCGGGCTGGGTATTGCTGCTGTTCCGGGAAACGGGGGAAGCGTCCCCGGCCCCGGTCTGAGCCATAGCCATTGCCGCAATCTGTGCTTTGACCTTCTGCTGTTCCTTGTCGCTCATACGGGATATCGGGGTAACGGTATCCCCCGAGGCAGTGAGCTTATCCGGCTGTGCCTTAACGCCCTTGCCAAATACTTCTTCGCATTTATCCTCAATGATATCCCTTACTTTAGTGCGGCCATTGATCCCCTGCTTTGCCACGCCAAGTGCAAAGGCATGCTGGCTGAGCGGGTCTGCGAACCTCAGGACGATCCTGTGCATATCCCCCCTCGCAAGTACTCCCACATGAGGGATATGGGTTTCATTAACATACGCCTGTATATCCTGCGGGAGCCCTGCGACCAGAGCCTTCCACTGGCGCGCTACTGCGTCAGGCGTAAATAACGACGCATCGGCCGGCCCCGTCTGCTCCGGTGAACTGCTGGAACTACCCGGGCTGTCTGACCTGTCTGAGATATTAGGGCTGTCAGAATCGCCTGAGCCGTTTGCGTCATGGAAGCCATTCGTGCTGTCTGGCCTATTCGAGCCTTTCAAGCCGCCGGAACTCTCCACACTGCTGCCGGTATCCTCCTGACCGGCATTTTCCGGATCCCGTACCCCACCGTTATAAGGACGCCCGGAAACAGGCCGGTCCTGGCCAGGGAGCGCGGCAGGCCCGGCAGCCGGCGAGCCCGTCTGCTGTTTTATACGGTTTGAGTATTCCTGCGGCCTCACATATCCGCGGCGCGGATCCGTATTCGCCCCGGCAGGCCTCTGCTGGACGCGGGGAGCCTCTTTCGCCCCCGGCTGTGCAGATGCGCTGGTATCGGAGCCGGACGGCACCATACTCTGACCGCCGTCCCCGGCAGGACCGCGTCCGGGGACCAGTAGCTGCGCAGCTAACAGTTCCAGCCTCATACGCGGCGATGTAGCGCCTGACATGCCCGCCAGAGCATCGTTGATAATTTCGGCTATAGAAGTCAGCCGCACAAGCCCAAGTTCCTGAGCCTGCCTGTGGAGCGCCTCCTCACTTCCTGCCCCCGTATCGCTGCTGAGTACAGACCGGGCATTATCCCCTGCCAGGGTGAGTACAAGCAGATCCCGTACCCGTGAAAGGAGGTCCTCCACAAATTTTCTGGGGTCAAAACCCCCTACAACAACTTTTTCAACAACATCATACAGGCGTGCACCATCACCGGCACATACCGCATCAACAGCATCAGAGATAAGGGTATCGGGAGTGTACCCCAGGAGTGCAACTGCCGAATCATAGGTGATCTTATTGCCGGCAGCACCTGCCATCAGCTGGTCAAGCACAGACAGAGTGTCCCTTACAGAACCGCCGCCTGCGCGCATGGTAAGCTTAAGCACGCCATTTTCGGGAGCGATTTTCTCCTGCCTGCATACCTCCTCAAGGTACGGTGCCATTACTTCAGGCGGAACCAGACGGAAAGGATAATGGTGAGTACGTGAACGTATAGTCCCTATAACCTTATCCGGTTCAGTAGTGGCAAAAATAAACATAACATGCTCAGGGGGTTCTTCCACAACTTTAAGCAGGGCGTTAAAACCCTGCTGGGTCACCATATGGGCTTCGTCCAGGATAAAGATCTTGTAGCGGTCCCGGGTCGGGGCAAAACCTGCCCGCTCACGCAGTTCACGGGCGTCATCGACACCGTTATGGCTTGCAGCGTCGATCTCAATAACATCAACAGAGCCAGGCCCATTTGCCGCAAGGTCCCTGCAGCTGTCGCACTTCCCGCAGGGATGGCTTGTGGGGCCTTCCGCACAGTTGATGCACCGGGCCAGGATACGCGCAGAGCTTGTTTTGCCGCAGCCGCGAGGGCCGGAAAACAGGTAGGCATGGGTCAGCCTGCCCTCATCAAGAGCACGTTTCAGAGGGATGGTTACCTGATCCTGGCCAACGACGCCATCAAATGTATCCGGACGGTAACGCCTATAAAGTGCAAGTGCCATACCACTAGGCTATCCATTTCTTGAGACACAATCGACAGGCCCGGCTTTGGCTTTCGCGTGGATACGGGGAAGGAACCGGAAAAATGGCGAAACACCCGTTTCCGCGGTAACATCACTATCCCTGACTATACATCCGGTAAGGTCTGCATGGTTATTACGGGCCGCAGCATCTGCCGACAGGCAGGCCTCCCCTCTCGATACAGCACCTTTATCCTGTATATACATGGCTCCCGCCAGCGCCGCATGGTCTGCTGCTGTCTGAGCCTGGGAACGGGCTATAAAGGCACTGCCCAGAACGGCGGCCAGGAACAGGCCTGCTGCAGCAAGCGCAACAAGGCCTATCCCGGCAGCACTGCCGCTCCCTCTGTCACGGCCGCGGCCCCGGGGAGTCCCAGCCGGCCGCCTGAAGCAGCCGCACACTTCCTGCTCAGGTGTTTCACTTGCCTGGACCCTGGTGGTTGCCGGATCACTCATAGCTATCACCAGCCTTTACTGCATACGCATGGCCGTGCAGGGATGCAGGGAAAATATGCAGCGGCCCCGGGCCAGCGGGGCATGTTACATCTATACGTACCGCCTGCGCATCTTCCGATATGGCGACTGATGCATATGTGCCTGCATGCCGCCGGGCCGCTGAAATAATTCGGGTATCCTGCCCGCGGACCCCATGGGCCGTGCTGAGGGTCTGTGCAACACGCGCTGCATCCCGTGCCGCATCCTGACATCCTACCTGCACCGCTGCCAGCCTTGTAAGCACAAGTATCAGCATGGCAATAACGATAACCGCAGGAAGCATGACGGCGAATTCTGCGGTCACAGTCCCCCTGTCACTCCGGCAGGCGCCATGGCACCGCAGCAAGCCGCAACGCCGGCGCATTTTACAGGAAACCTGCGTCTGCACTGTACTGCACTGCCGGCAATGGCAGCGCGGGCAGCGGCTCCGGGGACAGCGGCAGGGAAGGTCCGGGTTACTTAATGGATAACGCACTTTTCACCAGATTTGTCAGGACTACCCTTACAGCATCAGACTTCAGGATAGCGACCAGGACACCTGCAAAGCCTGTCGCTGCTACCAGGACTATTGCGTATTCAGCTGTCGCCATACCTTCTTCAGGCTTATCCAGTACTGTACGGGCACGGGCATCAGCCATGCACACGGCTTTTGCAATTTTCTCCGGCAGCGGTTCCCTGATACCTGTACCGGAAAGCCCCTGAGAGGCTTTCATCCCTGTTGTAATAAATTCCATAGTTCTTCCTTTGCTTGCTGCCCCGGATACGTATGGCCGGGGGTTCTGTATATTGCCGTATCGCATGCAGGCAGGTATAGCCCTGGTTTTCCAGTATGTCCTGCCTGGTGCGGTATATACAGTATGCTCGCATAAGCTGCGCAGCAGGATATATTTACAGCAATGTGGTCGAATGTGGATAACATGGGATATTTTTTGCATCCATACAGCACGGCATCCGTACTCTCCGCATCTGCACCAGATGACGCAAGCGCATAAACCATTCCTACCGCGGGAACCCGTACCCGCTGTATCCGCTGTACCCACCACAGCCAGCACACCAGAGCCCTTTCCTATCCGCCGCCGACGATGCCGGAGTCAGTTCCACATAGTGCTTACCCATGTGGCAAGGGATGGGATCACAGTCAGGGCCACAAAGGCAGGAAGGAAACACAGGCCTAACGGCAGCAGCACTTTTACTGACAGGGTATGCGCAGCATCGTCCACCGCACGCAGCTCACGGCGGCTGGCCTCATCAATAGCCGTTTCAATCCTTATCAGCGGCGAAGCCCCATGCCTCCATGACGGTTCCAGGACCTTCCTGATAAGAGCACATATCTGGCTGTCAATATCATTTAAGGTTATTGCAGGCGTACCCCATGCATCATCCCATGACTGGCCTTTGCACAGGCTTGAAGAAACGGCTGCAAAACACCGCCCGCAGCCATCGCCCATAACGGATCCGACAGCTTCCAGCGCCCGCGGTATTGAGGACCCCTGCTGTATAGCAACAGCAAACATTTCAAGGATCAGCTGGACTGGAAAAACCGGTGCAGCAAAAGCGGACTGGCCCTGATACCCCCATCCGGTCATACCGGGCACATTCAGCAGATCCGGCAGGCCCGCCGGATTCCGGATTCCATAAGCTGCGGAGGGTTTCTCATAAGCAGATACAGCCTTGCTGTTATCTGCTGCCGCATGCAGCTGCCGGATGCGTGTTACCGCTGCTTCCGCCCTCCTGCCTGTGCTGCAGCGCAGGGCAGCTGCACAGGATACCATACAGCCCGCGCATACCGATATGACCAGAATTAAGAAAAAATACGTCACGTCAGATATTCCACACTTTCTTTCTGGAAATGGCGGATCAGCGATTTTACCCATACAGCCCCGATCCCATAAAAAACACCTGCGCCGGCCAGGCATGACCATCCGACCGGTGTTGTAAACAGGACAGCGAAAGGCTGCGAACCTGATGCCTGTGCTCCGAGAAGGATAAGGGCAGGAAGTGCCAGCAGGATCTTAAGCGTCATACGGGGTACTGCAAGCGCTGAATGTTTCCTGTCTTCAACAGCAGTGAACCGTTTATGGTCTGCCGATACTGATTCAAGGCATTTCGCAGCGGCACATCCCAGTACGGCACTCAGCTCGCAGGCGGATGAGAGCTGAAATGATACCCTTGCACAATATGGCTGAGACCCGCTGCATCTGCGCCTGAGCATAGTAAAGATACGCGAGGGGGTGATCTGCGGGACCGCGAAAGAGCTTCCGCCAGCTTCTTCGCATGCTTCCACCAGGCTGCTCCCATTCTTTACCAGTGAGATAAGCTCAGAAATAATATCCGCAATATCCTGCCGGCCGCGGGACTTTCCCGGACGGCCTGAAGTATCTATGCCTCTTCCTGCAATATTTCTTCCGGTATGCCTGCTGATGGCGGCCAGACGCAGATCGGGAGTATCCCTCCACAGCACCAGGACCTGTACAGCACATAAAACGGCCACACTATATATCCACCCTTCTGCGCTCATATCCCCTCCATCCCCACAATACTGCGCCGGACAGCCGGCAGCACAGTTGTGCAGTCCATGAGCTGGCAGCCGGTATCACACTGTATATTGCCGACCCCTGTGCCGGCCCGCCGGGATGCCCACGGCCCCCACCCTGAGCTGTACCACGGCTCGCCCTTCCCGTCCCATCGCGCCATTATACGACCTTCAAGATTATCCCTGCCGTCAACACAGCAATATCCTATCTGGGATATGAACCTCTTCCCTTTGACACGCGACATATGGATAATGCAGTCAAACGCATCCTGGGCCATAAGCGCCGTAGCCTGCGGCTGTATTCCGGCGAGCAGGCCCAGGGCTGAAAACCTGGCCGGGATACGGTCAATACTGTCAGCATGGATAGTGACCATACCTCCCCGATGCCCCGAGTTGAAAGCACGCAGCAGATCAGAGATCTCCTCCCCGCGACATTCCCCGAGAACAATACGGTCGGGCCGCATGCGTACCGTCGCTTTCACAAGGTCTTCCAAAGTCACTGCCCCTGCCCCTTCGATGTTTGGCTCACGGACTACAAGCGATTCGCAGTGTTTATGCGGTACTGACCCAAGTTCGCGGATCTCTTCAACTGTAACGATCCGTTCACCCTCGCCGCAGTACCCGAGAAGGGCTTTGAGCAGCGTGGTTTTCCCTGATCCTGTACCGCCGCTGATAAGGATAGTGGACCGTGTTTCAACGAAACCCTGTAAAAGGCTTTTCCACTGCCTGGGGCAAGTACCATTGGCGCATAAATCATCAAGCGTTGCGCGGGACAGGTCCGGGAACCTTATTGAGATTGCCGCCCCTTGGGAAACGATCGGCGCTATAACAGCATGGATACGTACCCCGTCAGGAGTGGAAGCATCAGCGATAGGGCAGGAATCGTCAAGCCTCCTGCCCAGCTGCGCGCACAGCCTGACCGCAAAATCACGCATAACCTGCGGCGACTTCAAACCCGAGTCTACAAACCTTTCATGCATACCATCGCCATTGTCAGCCCAGACCCTTCCGTCACTTGTGACGGCTATATCCGTAACGTGAGGTTCTGCCGCAATCAATTCGAGAGGCCCTAAAAGCAATGCCATTACTTCCTGCCTCCCTGTGCGGGACTATACCCGCTGCCATCAGCTCTATTTCCGCCGGATACACTATTCGGATCCGGGCTATATCGGCTGCCTGCCGCATCATCATCAGCACTGCCGTCTGTGTGGCCGTCCGCATCACCCCTGCTGCCGGTATCCGGGTACCAATGCTGCAGTGTCTTTCTGGAAAGTGTTTCAAAAATAGGGCGGTACGCTCCGGGGATATCTTCTATCCCCCTGCCTTCCCGTATGCTGATATCTACCGTCCTGATCCTGTGCAGCGGCCCCAGCACATCAGACCGTAAAAGGCTGCTGGCCTGCTCAACAGAAACAGCGCCCCGAACGCCCGAAGCCCTGCCCGCAGAAAACATCCCTCTTCCCGCCGTTTTCCCGATCCCCGGGCTGACTCCAATAATATCAGGCTGTAAAGCATATGTATGCGCAGAAAACCTGTCAACAGCTGTTTTAGTACGGATAAGCCCCAAGACAGTCAGTTCTGCGAGGAAGACTACAGACACGTTTTTCCTGTTGCCTACTGCCTCCCAGATATGGAGCCAGTCCTGTGCCTGTGAAGATGATGTGCCGGTACCGTCGCAGTAAGCTTGAAGCCCCCGTATAATAGCGGTATTAGTGCTGCAGTCGCATATGACTGAATCCGCCTGTGTACACACAGCTGATATAACGGCAGATATCTCCCACCATTGATGCGGGGCAGCACACCAGGTATCAGCACTGAGTACAGGGCATCCGTCCCACTGCAGCATTTCCCGTATAAGCGCCGGTCCGTCGATCATACCAAGCGGGGCATCAATACCGGACCAGCGCAGCCCCTCATCCTGTTCCAGCCCCAGAAGGATATCCATACCGCCCCGGGAGAGATCCAGGTCAAGCAGCACCACACGCTGCCCTTCCTGCATAAGATGGTATGCAAACATGGCTGCTGTAGCAGTCGTCCCGCATCCTCCGGAGCTGGAAGAAAAAAGGTGGATACGGGCTCCGTCATATGCTTCCCTGCCGAATCTGCCGGCAGAAGCTGCATGGTCCATATCACGGGTCCGCCTGCCCAGCGCTGATGCGGGCATGTAATACTGTCCATCGTCATGTCCCCCTGCAGCTCCGCCGTTTCCCGCAGCACTGGTATCCGGGCCGGCGGTCTGCTGTCTGGTCGCCGGCATCTTCAGCGGCGCGGGAAAAGATGCAGGCGAAGATGCAGTTAAGGGTGAGGACGAAGGCATAGGCGAAGCCGCGGAAGAGGCCGCGGGTGCCGTTGCCCTGTATTCCGGATTCAGCTGGACCATACTGTTATTGAACCGGAAAACTATACGGGCACAAAACCATACATACCAGTGTGGTTAAATATGCCGAAAGCCGCAGGTTTTCCACACTCAGGCCCTCCGCCAAAAGGCAAAATTAATTGTGAAGATTCGGTGTTTCGATTTTTCTTTTTTACCTTTATGATGCATAATAAAAGTACAAGCAAAACAGAACAGTGGAAGCCCACAAAAGCTAGATCACATAAGGTCAAAGGTTGGGCGGATTATATGAGACTTACCGCCATGACGAGGATGTTGTGCGAGATTTCCACTCATTGTTAGCTTGTAAAGCCAGTTCTTCGGAGCTGGCTTTTTTATTCCCGTATTTTACCGCCTAATACATACCCATACTCTATATACTCAGATATTCAGGGAGGCAAAATCCTGCAGCATAAATGCTTCTGCGATAATAGACTTCCTTAATGCAGAGATCGACTGTGATTCATTGGGGCTATGCGCATTGGACTGCGGGTCCTCCGGCCCTGTCACCAGGACCTGGCACTCCGGGAAAAGCCTGAGGAATTCGGGGATGAAGGGGATGGACCCGCCCTGCCCCTGGTTTACGGGCCCTGCCTCAAATGCATCTGCAAGTGCCTGCTGCGCATACGTGCTCACTGCGGATCCTGCTTCCATTGCCCAGCCCTGTCCGGCATCAACAGCTTCCCATGTTACTTCGCTGCCGAACGGCGCATGCTCCACAAGGAACCGGCCCAAAGCCTTCTGCGCCTCAACAGGGTCCTGGCTTGGTGCCGTACGCATAGACAGGCGGAACCGCGTGCTGGGAGCCATAACATTGAAGGATCCTTCCACGGGATGAGCATCAAAGCCTATCACAGTCACGCTGGGTTTGACCCATACACGTGAAGCCAGCGAGCCTGTCCCCGCAAGTTTCACGGACGGCAGCACGGCAGCATCCTGGCGCCACTGCGCTTCATCTATATCTTCCTGCAGCCCACCAACTACTTCCTGCGATTCGACCCCCGGGACAGCAAGCTCCCCGCTGGGGCTGTACATAGTGCTGATAAGCAGTGCAGCGGCAGTATTTGCATCAAGGACAGGGCCGCCAAAAACACCGGAATGGCGGGGATGCTCAAGCATTTTTACCGTAACATCAATTGCAGCATTCCCGCGAAGCGATGTCGTCAGGCTTGGCACAGTGTCAGACCAGTTGCCCGAATCAGCAACAATCATGATGTCGGCATCGAAATCTTCAGGATGCGATCTGACAAAGGGGATAAAACTGTTGGATCCCATCTCCTCTTCGCCCTCAATAAACAGCTTGACATTCACGCCGAGCCCTTCGCCAAGGATCTTCAGCGCCCCAAGATGGATAGCAATTCCCGCGCCGTCATCAGAGGATCCCCGGCCATACAGGCGGTCGCCCTTAACCGTACCGGTAAAGGGGTCAGTCTCCCACACACCGTCATCATCAGGCGCAGGCTGCACATCATGATGAGCATAAAGCAGGACGGTCGGTGCTGACGGGTCAACAGTTTTTGAACCGATGACTTCCCATGCACCCGGAGTCCCGTCAGGGTTCTGCGACTGGACGACATCCGCCTTTACGCCTGCAGTCTCCATAGCATCAGCAACGAACTGCGCATCGTCTTTCATGGCCTGTGAATCCACACCCTGCGCAGAAACCGCACGCATTGCAATTTTCCTGTTAAGGAAGCTGATAACATCATCCATGCCGGCCTCAGCGGCAGCCCGGATGCGGTCACGGTCTATAGCCATAATTCCTCCATACGCACGTTACTGTGTCCCAATCCGTGTCAGCTATCAATGTAACAATGCCGCAGTACTTTTACTGGAAACACGGGGCTGCAGCATGCAGCACGCATGGAAGCCGGAAGCAGCAGAAGCCGTAACGCTGTCTGATATATCAGCTTCCCTTTGGCAGGTTTTTCCGTACAATTGAAGTATGCCACAGAAGTTTACGGGACCCAGTAAAGAAGTCCTCCGCAGCCAGATCGCGGAGCATATTGCAGAAATCGAAAAGGCGGAGAAAAATACTGCTCTGGCTTCGCAGTACAGGAGCCTGCCCAAAGACCGGTTTTTTGACCGTGAGATCAGCTGGCTGAAATTCAATAAACGTGTTTTGCAGCTGGCACAGGATCCAACACTGCCTTTGCTTGAGCGCACAAATTTTGAGGCGATCTTTGCCAGCAACCTTGATGAATTCTTTATGGTGCGTGTGGCGGGGCTTAAACGCCGCATCGACTCGGGTATCGCAGTCCCCAGCGCCAGCGGCATGAGCCCGCGCAGGCAGCTGCATGAGATCAGCGAACAGGCCCACAAGCTCCAGGAAGAGCATGCTTCCTGCTTCCGCAACGAGCTGGTACCCGCTTTGAAGGATGAGAACATCATTATCATGAAATGGAATGATCTGACCCTTGACGAGCAGGAACGCCTTTCCAAGGTATACCGGCGGCTGATTTTTCCCGTACTGACACCGCTTGCCGTGGATCCGGCGCACCCCTTCCCCTACATCTCGGGCAAATCCCTGAATCTTGCTGTCCTCGTGGAAAACGCCACATCAGGGCGGACCCATTTTGCACGCGTCAAAATACCGGACAACCTTCCCCGACTGTACCCTGTTGATGATCTGTCTGACAGCCTCGATTCAGACAGCGGTAGGGAACGCCATGGTTTCATCCCTCTCGAAGACCTTGTCCTCGCCCATATTGACGCGCTGTTCCCGGGGATGATCATCAAAGAGGCGCATTCTTTCCGTGTGACCCGTAATGAAGATATCGATGTGGAAGAGGACGACGCGGAAAACCTCCTCAACGCCATGGAAAGGGAGCTTCTGCGCCGCCGTTTCGGCCCCCCGATCCGCCTTGAGCTGAGCGATGCCATGTCAGGCCAGCTGTCCCATCTGCTGATATCGCAGCTTCGGGTCTCCGAGGATGAAGTTTACCGCCTTCCTGAACCTCTTGATATGACAGCTCTTTTTGAGCTGCATGATATTGACCGTCCGGATCTGAAATACCAGAATTTCGTCCCTACGACTAACCGGCAGATCGCAGAGGTGGAGTCAAGCCACGAGCAGGATATTTTCGCTGCGATCCGCGAGCATGATATCCTTCTCCACCATCCGTACGATTCGTTCTCAACATCAGTGCAGGCATTCCTTGAGCAGGCCGCCGCCGACCCAAAGGTCCTGGCGATCAAGCAGACACTTTACCGTACCTCCGGCAATTCGCCTATCATTGATGCGCTGATCGATGCAGCACATGCGGGCAAACAGGTGCTGGCACTTGTTGAGATCAAGGCCCGTTTTGATGAGCAGGCCAACATCCAATGGGCGCGGAAGCTTGAGCGTGCGGGTGTCCACGTAGTTTATGGCATCGTGGGACTGAAAACGCACAGCAAGCTCCTGCTCGTCGTCCGTTCTGAAGATAACGGGCTGCGGCGTTACTGCCATATCGGCACCGGAAACTATAACCCGAAAACTGCGCGGCTATACACTGACCTGGGCCTGCTGACCTGTGACCCGGTGGTCGGGCAGGATATGACCCGCCTGTTCAACCAGCTTTCCGGCTACGCGCCAAATTCCAGTTTCCACCGCCTCCTCGTAGCCCCGCGTACAGTACGTTCAGGGCTTATTGAGCGCATCCAGCGCGAGGAGCAGGCGGCGCGCAGCGGCAAAGAGGCGTGGATCAAGATCAAGGTCAATTCCCTTGTTGATGAACGCTGCATTGATGCTTTGTACCGTGCAAGCCAGGCCGGAGTAAAGATTGATATCGTTGAACGCGGTATCTGTGCCCTGAAACCCGGAAGAAAAGGGCTGAGCGAGAATATCCATGTCCATTCAGTCCTGGGCCGGTTCCTGGAACATAGCCGTATTTTTGCTTTCGCCAATTCACAGGGGCCGCAGATCGGCGAAGGCCCTACTGCAGGGCCGGAAGTATGGATCGGTTCGGCAGATCTGATGCACCGCAATCTTGACCGCCGTGTTGAGGCTCTGGTCCGCATCACTGATGCTACTCAGATCCAGCAGCTTATCGACTACATTGACCTGCAGATGTCGGAAAACACAAATTCGTGGCATATGCAGCCTGATGGCGACTATGTCCGCCATTCTGCTGACAGCAACGGCAATGCTCTCACAGATTCCCAGAGCCTTCTGATTGCACGGCATTCGCGCTCCCCCAGGGCCAGCCACTAGCCTTATCGATATGTATCTTTCCAGCTTCGGCCATATCATCGAGGAAGGCTACGCCCAGCATGCCAGGTATGGCAACAGGGGAAACATTGTGCTCGCCGGCGGAGGGATCGTCTGGAGGTATACCCGCCGGCAGCATGCCGGCATGGATGATACTGATGTCAGCGCCGGCAGCATCCATCCCAACCTAATCAGCATTCACCCCGGCACTACACGTCCCGGCAACGCCCATCCTGACAGCATCGCTCCCTACGATACTGAAAATGATGCTGACAGCGCTGTTGAAGTCTGTATTATTTACCGTCCGAAATACGATGACTGGAGCTGGCCAAAGGGCAAGCTGGAGGGCAACGAATCTGTTTTCCACTGCGCAGCACGCGAAATACAGGAGGAAACGGGGCTGCAGGTCCGGCTCGGGATGTTCCTCGGCCATATAAGCTATCCGCTTGCTAATGAAGGCAAAAAGGCCGCGATACCTAACGGCAACAAACAGCGCACATCGAAGAAAGCTGATACAGTACCTGTGAAGCACGTTTTCTACTGGGCGGCCCAGGCGGCTGCAAGCCCTTCTGCTGAATTACGGCCGCAGGTTTTCGGTGCAGTCAGCGGGCCAGACCCTCATGAAATCGGCGGACTCAGATGGGTCAGCCTGGACAGGGCCAGGAAACTCCTTACCCATAGTGGGGACCGCCAGCTTATTGATATATTCCAGTCCGCAGCCGGCTCAGGCCTCCTCCGTGCCCAGACTGTGCTGATAGTCCGCCACGGCAAAGCAGAAAGCAGGAAATCGTGGAAAGGCGAGGAACCCATGCGCCCTCTGACCCCTCGCGGAGCTGCGGCAGCGTATGCGCTTAACCGTGAGATTGCATGTTTTGCACCGGATGAACTGCTCTCATCCCCCTGGCGGCGGTGCATGGAAACGGTATCCGGCTATTCATATGAGGTGCATATACCGATCCTTACCCTCAGTACTCAGACAGAAACCGCATTTGCCGACGATGAAGAGGCATCGTGGCGGGATTTCCTGGCTGTTATGCGAAGCTGCATTGATCCGCACAATCCCCATAACAGTGCTGTCTGCATGCACAGGCCTGTGATCGGCGGCATGCTGAAGCGGATGAGGAGCCTGTGCGCCACCAGACGTCTGGCCGATGAGCTTCCAGGCGGCAGCCCCTATATGCCCGCAGGGAACATGCTTGCAGTCACACTTGCCCCAGGCAGGAATAGCAGTAATGATCCGGTAATAATAGATATCCAAAAGGTGGCCCCGCTTGTCTACTGATGCTTCCAGCCTGTCTACCCCGGGGAACCCCTCCGTCCGCGCAGCCGGGTCGGGCTTCGCGGCCTATCGGTCGGGTGCTTCGCGCTATGCACGGCCTACCCAGCTGGATCCTGCGCTTATCGGACAGCTGGACGGCGGCGCTGATCCGCAGGAGATCAGCGAGCTCAGCCATACTACTGCTGCAGTGCTTCTGGACCGCGTACGCCATACCCAGGACCCCGAAACGGTTGACCGTGTGCTCACACTGGTTGAGGCCGAAGGCCTTGACTTGATTGCAGAATTATGGAGCAAGGCCGCACCGGATTCCCTTCCCGGGATACTGTGGCGGCTATACGTCATGCGCCTGTGGATGCGCCGGAACACCTCGGCCATTTCGCATCTCTGGCGTGAAGGCGAGCCCGTGGAGACTTCGGCCTCAGCAATTGCCGGGGTTGACGTATCCCCGAGTGCAGATGATATTGCGCGCACTGCAGACTCCATACTCGCCGGCGCTTTTACCGGGGATTTTGCTGTAGCACTGGAACGGGCAGCAGCATTCTGCGAAGTCATCAGCAGGGCTCTCGCCAAACGGGCAGAACAGCCGGCTCCCCTGTCCACTTCCCGCAAGCTCGCATCAACTGCTGCAGTTTTCAAACATGGTGCACGATTGTGGCGTGACGGTTCACTGTACTGATTTTCTGCAGCAGGCTGAACAGGAAAATAAGACACACAGGAAAAGCGACGCGGATATAGCGTATTATGGATAGCGCGCTGAACTGTGTTTAAGCCCCGGGCTTCATTTTTTGCCGCTGCGAGCGGCCTGCGCGCCGACAGGCGCTTTCACAGTTCAGCGTTTTTATATCTCTGTTTCATATATCGCATTCTTACAGCAACCCTGATCCCGGTGTCTGCAGTCTCTTTTCCCCGGTTATGGTACCAGCTTCTTCGTACAGGCGCCTTTCAGCACTCAGGTATCCTTTTATGACTCCAGGCAGACTATCCACACCACAGCCCGTGGTGGTAAAACACGCAGATACAAAAACCATTGCGGCAGTTTTCCACAATTTTGATTTTGTATCTGCGTGTTTTACCACCAGCGGCGAATGTCCATCTGCAGTATAACCGGGCTGCACCGGGCTATATCCGCGCATCTACAGCTGCATAACAGCAATATCTGCAATACACCGGCACGAAAAAAGGCTGCCGGGCAAAACCCGGCAGCCTCCACAGCCTTTATCTGCATGGACCATTCTAACTGATCACTGCATGGCCAGTGCTATCAGTGGAACTGCATCCCGCCGTCAACTTCAATGGTCTGGCCGGTAATATAATCGGAATCAGGCCCGGCGAGAAACGACACGGCTGCTGCCACGTCTGACGGCTCCGACAGGCGCCCAAGGGCAATATCCTTGGAGAATGTGCCCATACCCCACTCATCGTCCTTCCCGGCATTCACTGCAACCTGATGTGCAATATCCATCATCATAGGTGTTTTAACGATCCCCGGAGCATATGCATTGACAAGTATGCCTTCGGAAGCCAGCTCGCGTGCCGCTACCTGGGTAATACCGCGGATAGCGAATTTTGTTGAGCAGTACAGCATGAGGTTAGGGTTGCCTACAACACCCGCCTGTGATGTTGCGTTGATGATCTTGCCCGCATGCCCAAGCTCACGGAACTTGCGCGTAGCTGCCTGGACGCCCCACATGGTGCCTGCAACATTAACATGCATCACTGTGTCAAAAAGGTCCTGGTCAACTGTCCCTACAGGGGTAGTCGGTGCGAGGCCTGCGTTGTTGACGATAACATTAAAATCACCGAAACGCTCAACTACTTCATCAACCGCAGCATCAACCGCTGACGAATCCGAAACATCAAGCTTGACTGCTACAGCTTCACCGCCGTCTGCATTCAGCTCATCTGCGAGCTTCTGGGCGCCTTCAAAGTTGAGGTCTGCAACTGCTACCGCGAAACCGTCCTGCGACAGCCGGCGTGCAATAGCTTCGCCGATCCCCTGGGCACCGCCTGTGACCATTGCTACTTTTTTAGCCATACTTTTCCTTTCGTAATTTTATAAGGATATGCGCCCGCAGGCCATAGATCCGTCATGGACCAGCCTAAACTGCCTGCCTCCGGGCCTTCCTCAGTTCCATACCTGCACCTGTGCATCCCTGCGCAAGCCAGATACTGTAAAATGATACTCGCAGCACGCAACCCATCAATGCGGCCTCCTCGGCGAGAAATACCCCTTAATTTTCTTCTGATGCTTTTGATATGCATCTGACAGGCCTTCGCTATATAGATGCCTTCGCTATATAAATAAGTAAGTATTACACCCGGCGGCATCCCGTCAGTAATCTACCTGTATACTGCTATTTCTACCAAATTACCGTCGGGATCATACAGATAAATGCTGTCCATAACCCCTCGTGCACCAGTCCGTTCAACAGGCCCTTCGATGATCCTGCCTCCACGGCCCCTGACCTCTTCTGCAATCTGCGATATATTACCCTCAGCAACAAGGCAGAAATCAAGGCTTCCTGCAGCAGGACGGGATGCGGCAGGAAGGAATTCCCCAGCCCGTTCATGTATATTGATTTTCTGATTCCCGAATTTCAGAACATGCCGTCCATGAGAGCATTCATGCTTCATCCCGAGGATATCTTCGTAAAAACTGACGCATTCCCTGATATCTGATGTTGTCAGAACAATATGGTCAATAGCAAGCAACCGCATTACAGTATTCCCCGTGTCCCCGTATATGCATCCCCAGCCGGCAGCTAGTCCTCATCGGGCCCTTCTGTGTGCGCAGTAATACGCAGCTGGATACGCGAATACTGCCCGGGAGGGAGCAGACGCCCGCGGGCACGCGCCATACGCAGGGCGCGGCGGCGGCGCGCGAGTTCACGCTTCATTTGCCCTGCAGGGCTGTCATCGCCGAATACTTCTGTAACATTCCCATTAGCACCTGCAGCAAACATGCGCAGATCCTTCGCCTTTTTCAGATACCGGATCTGCCTGCGCAACTGCCGGTTTTCCTCCATAAGGCGAAGGATGCGCGACACCCCGGACAGGTTGATAGACTCTTCGATCACCAGATGCTGGGTAAGGACCAATTTATTGATATCGCGCAGGCTGTACCGCCGCGCGCCGCCCGCTGTGCGCTGAGGGACTATGAGCGCAAGCCTGTCATACTGCCGCAGGGTCTGCGGATGTATACCCACCAGCTCTGCAGTCTGACCTACGGTAAATACAGGCTTGTTGACATCAAAACCCTCATCTTCGGCGCCTATAATGTCGAACGCCCCTGAAATAAGGCCAAATGCGTATGCAGTATATGCTTCGCGGTCACGTGCCGTCAATCGGTTGCCCATAGTCCCACCTCTTTATCCTTTGCCTGCTTTGCTGTGAACGTTATCCGCAGTATCCTTTATCAATTATCTATGTTTACCGCTGCCTTTATCAAGCCTGCTTTCGCTCACAGTATTATCGAAATCTTCCATGGCTTCGCTAAGATCTGCCACAGCTTTTTCCTGCGCCTTACTGATTTTTTGAGGGACACGGATACTGGTGACTGCAACCAGATCCCCTGTACCCTTTTTCGTATGGATGCCCCTTCCCGGGACACGTATCTCAGTACCTGAATCCGATCCCGCCGGCACAGTGATTTCGACACTGTCACCATTAAAATCATGCACAGTGACCGCAGCCCCGAGGACCGATTCTTCATACGTAACGGGAAGCACCATACGAAGGTCCTGCCCATCACTGGTAAAAACGGGGTCGGGCCTGACTGTAACAGCAATATACAGATCCCCGTTAGCGCCGCCGAACTGCCCGGCTTTGCCTTTCCCTGCCACACGGATCTTCTGCCCATCCCTGACTCCGGCCGGTATGTGGGCTTTGAACTTATTACCCAGAGACCCCAGGGATACTGTGGCGCCGTTAACGGCCTGCCTGAAACTCAAAGTGATGGAGGCATTCTTATTTCCGCCTTTAACCGGCTCATGGGCACCCTCACGGGGTGCGAAGGGGTTGCCGTTACCGGCAGCAGACCGCCGTCCAAAGGGGCTGGCAGTACTGCCGGCGCCGGACCCGCCCATACCATTCATCATCCCAAGTATATCGTTGATATCTATGCCTTCCGCGCCTGCACCTGACGTCGAGAAGCGGATATTCTGAGCCCCCTGGCCTGAAGCACCGCTGAACATGGATCCGAAAAGGTCGGAGAAATCTGCACTGCTGTAAGTGCCTCCGGCGCCGGACCCGCCAGCAAACCGCGCCCCGCCCATGCCGAACTGCCGTATGGCATCATACCGTTTCCGCTGTTCGCTGTTATTGAGGACATCATAGGCTTCAGAAATGTTTTTGAACTTGTCTTCAGCCTCTGTAGTCTTGTTCAGATCCGGATGGTACTTGCGTGCAAGTTTACGATATGCTTTAGTGATCTCTTCCTGGGATGCATCTTTCGATACGCCCAGTGTCGTATAGAAATCTTTGTTCAGCCATTCATTTTCTGCCATATCGTCCCCCTTTCCATCCCCGGCTGTCAGTCTGCCCTGTCAGAGCCGGCACTGCCTGATCCAGTCCCTGTATCAGTTTCCTGATCATCTTCGGCCGGAACGGCCACTACTGCCCTGGCTGCACGGATAATGCGGTCGTTGATACGGTATCCTGCCTCAACAACGGTATCGATTACTTCATGGTCCGCCCCGGCGTCAGGTTTACGCAGGACCGCATCATATCGCGACGGATCAAAATCCTCACCGGCTGCACCATATTTTTCAACACCGAATTTTGCAAACGTGCTGTCTATTTTCGCTGCCACAGCTTTGAAGGAATCATCCATCTCACCATGGGTGCGTATACGGTCTATGTCGTCCAGTGCGGGCAGCAGCGCTGTCAGCACATCAATGATGCCGTGCTGGCGATACCGGTCCTGCTCTTTTTGGGCCCGGTTGCGGAAGTTGATGAACTCCGCCCGTTCCCGCTGAAGGGCTTCCAGATAGTCTGCAGCCTCTTTCTTAGCCTGGCCAAGCGGAGTAAGGGTATCACTATCCTTGCTGTCCCGGCTCTCATCTGCATGGTGGCTGCCTTCGCCTTCCTGCCCCTGTATACTGTTTCCTTCGCCTGAGGCCGAAGATGGGACCTGTGCCGGATCAGCATCTGCAGATGAAGTATCTCCATCACGGCCCGGGGGCACAGGCCCGCCGCTGCTGGCGAGCCTGTCCGCATCTTCCATGCCGGCGAGGTAATCTTCCTTGCTGAACTCAGACATTACTTGTTATCCTTATCATCGTCCACAACTTCAGCATCAACGACGTCATCATCAGAGCCGTTGCTCCCGGAATCGCTGCCTGCTGCCGAAGAACCTGTACCGGATGCACCGGTTCCGCCTGCGGCCTGGGCCTGGTCTGCCGGCTGCTGGCTGTATAGCTGCTGCCCGATCTTCTGGGCAGAAGCCATAAGCTCACTCTGCGCGCTTTTAACAGCTTCAATGTCATCGCCTTTAAGCGCTTCTTTCAGTGCGTTGACCTTATCGGTAACTTCCTTGGCGGTGTCATCGGAGAGCTTGTCCTTGTTGTCTGAAACAAGCTTTTCGGTCTGATAGGCGAAGGATTCTGCCTGGTTGCGGGTCTCAGCATCTTCACGGCGCTTTTTGTCTTCGGCTTCGTGTGATTCCGCTTCCTTGACCATGCGGTCGATTTCATCCTTCGGCAGGCCTGAACCGCCGGTAATGGTCATGGACTGTTCCTTGCCCGTCCCCTTATCCTTAGCGGATACGTGCACAATACCGTTTGCATCGATATCGAACGTAACCTCGATCTGAGGTACACCGCGGGGTGCAGGGGCGATCCCTGTCAGCTCGAATGTACCCAGCGGCTTGTTGTCGCGGGCGAATTCGCGCTCGCCCTGATATACCTGGATCAGTACGCTTGGCTGGTTATCTTCTGCCGTAGAGAAGACCTCCGAGCGCTTGGTCGGGATAGCGGTATTCCTGTCGATCAGCTTGGTCATGATCCCGCCCTTGGTCTCAATACCGAGGCTCAGCGGTGTCACATCAATAAGCAGGACGTCGGAGCGGTCCCCCTTGATAACGCCTGACTGCACAGCAGCACCAACAGCCACGACTTCATCAGGGTTCACAGTCTTATTCGGTTCTTTGCCTCCGGTGAGTTCCTTGACAAGCTCCTGGACTGCCGGCATACGGGTAGACCCGCCGACCAGGACGATATGGTCGATCTGGGAAACGGATACGCCAGAATCACGCAGGACAGCGTTGAAAGGTTCACGGCACCTGTCAAGCAGGTCTGCTGTCATTTCTTCAAAACGCGCGCGTGTAAGCTGCTCGTCAAGATGGACCGGTGTTCCGTCAGGGGTCATAGCAAGATACTGCATGGAGATATTTGTGGAAGTCGAGGAGCTCAGCTCTTTCTTAGCCTGCTCTGCCGCTTCCTTCAGACGCTGCAGCGCGATCTTGTCTTTGGAGAGGTCCACGTTGTACTTATTCTTAACTTCGCGGACAAGCCAGTTGATGATTGCCTGGTCCCAGTCGTCACCGCCGAGGTGGTTGTCGCCGTTGGTCGCCTGCACCTGGATGGTGGAGAATCCATCTTCATCCTTGCCGATTTCCAGCAGGGAGACATCGAATGTACCGCCGCCAAGGTCAAAGACCAGGATGCGTTCATCTTCCTTGCCTTTTTCGAGGCCGTATGCCAGAGCAGCAGCTGTCGGCTCATTGATAATACGCAGTACGTTCAGCCCTGCGATCGTACCGGCATCTTTTGTAGCCTGGCGCTGTGCATCGTTAAAGTATGCAGGGCAGGTGATCACTGCATCGGTAACGGGCTCACCGAGATAAGCCTCTGCATCCCTTTTAAGCTTCATCAGGATCTGGGCGGATACTTCCTGCGGCGTCCACTTCTTGCCGTCAATATCTACCGACCAGTCTGTGCCCATGTGGCGCTTTACAGAAGAGATCGTACGATCTACATTCGTTACTGCCTGGCGCTTGGCTACTTCACCGACCAGGATCTCGCCGGATTTGCTGAACGCTACTACTGACGGCGTTGTGCGCATACCTTCCGCATTCACGATAACTGTAGGCTGTCCGCCTTCCAGAGTTGCAATGCAGGAGTTAGTCGTCCCTAAATCAATACCTACTGCACGTCCCATTATTATCCTCCACTATGTGTGTATGTAAGTTTTCTGTTATACTTGTGCTCTATAAAGTTGAGCCTTATCAACTCAACTCTAAACTTGAGCCTACACAACTCAACTTTGTTTTGTCAAGTTATATTCCGGCGATTCGCAAATATTTCAAAAATTATTGATGAAAACCGGCTTGTCCAGAAATCCGGCAGAGTGCCCTACAGATTCCAGCCGGATATGACGCGGTCCTCGTGATGCCACGACAGCACACAGAAATGGGCTGTCCCCAGCTCGAACATGCGGGCCGCTTCAGGAGGGAGGCCAAGCCACTGCGTCGCCAGGATGCGCAGGATATGCGCATGCGCCACGCATATAACGTCTTCGCCTGCCTCAAGCGCGGGAACTGCCCGCTGTATGACCTGCCGGGTACGCGCAGCTGCCATTTCGGCAGACTCCCCGACACCGTTATTGATAGTTATCTCGCCATACTCCGGCAGCATCTCATGCCTTATCCCCTGAAGCGCAGAAGGGAGGGTAAGAGGGCCGCGGTCCCATATGTTCCACGTTTTCTCACCAATAGCCTTCGCCACCTGGGAACGGGTCCGCCCCTCAGCAGGGCCGTAATCGAATTCGGCAAGGCCGTCGTCAACAGTATATTCCCCAAGGCCGGCAAGCTGCGCTGTATCCTGCGCCCGCTTAAGCGGCGACACATAGACATGGAAAGCAGCAGAGGCACCTGCGCCCGGGCCAGCCAAAAACTCCCGGATCCTCTTGCCTGCATCCTTCGCCTGTATACAGCCTGTCTGCGTCAGCGGGATATCAGTACGTCCCGTGTACTGCCCCGTTTCGCTCCATACAGTCTGCCCATGCCGCAGCAGGACCAGCCTGCCCCGTAATACACCCTGTACCATAACATCTCACCTCATGCTTCATTGCCGGGTACTTTCTCACAGCCATAACCGGCATAGCTATAACCGGTATATGCCGGCACAGCCCGCTATACTGTGCCCTTCTATAGTAATATACCACTGCTACCAATGTCTGTCAGCCGTGGGGCCGCACCCCTGCGGCAGTGCACACGCTCAACCGCTGCTGCCTGCGCGGGGCTGCAGGTTTTATCCGCTGCACACACCCAGCCCGCATCATGCATATTTTGAGTTCTCATGGAGGCGTGCGATAATGCTTATATGAGCACTACGAACAGCATTGATACGCGCAGCAGCGACGGGCAGGCCGTCGATAAGAAAGACGGGCTTTTTTCAGCCCTTGCAAAGGTCGATAAAACTGTCACCGGCCAGCGCGAAAAAATTGAGTCTGATCCGGACAGTTTTTCCGATAAGCTCATTAAATGGGCCCTGCCTGCAATCGCAGGTTTCGTAGTAAGCAAAGGCATAGCTATCGCCTGGGACGCAATTTTCCATAGGGGGCGGTTCGCAAAAAAACAGGATCCGTCTGACATTTCTGACAGCCTTGAAGATAATGCAGATATGCCTACCGGCGAAGAGGCAAGCCAGGGAGTCCTCCTCGGCATGCTGTTTGCTGCTATTACAGGTGCATTAGGGGCCCTCACATCAACGCTGAGTACAAAAGGGTCAGAAAAACTCGTAGCGCGCCGTCAGGATAAACGCAGCAGATAGGCCGTTCCGACCGGGAAACAAACGCAGCAGAACCCACACAGCCTTGCGGGCTACAGCGCAGCACGACCGCTGCCGCGGCCCATGTCACTTACTCTTACTTACCTTGCTCAGCTTACTTGCCGCGGGCCTGCAGCCATTCCAAGAGGGAATCATAAATAGTCTGGGCGTACAGGCTTCCGCCTTCCGAAGAAGCAGCATGTATCCCATCGCTTGCCAGAAGCCCGGGGTGAGCCGCAGCAGCCGCATCCCAGTTGACCATAAGCGCATCCTGAGGATGCCGGCTTACAAAATCCCGCACATTCTGATTGGCGGCAGCAGTCCACGTGCGGTCCATATGGGCATTGACCACCAGGAAAACATGCCCCGGCCCCGCAGCATTATAGATATTTTCCCACTGCTGCGGCGTACCGGCACCATTAGTGCTCAGCCCGATAACAATGTACTTGCGCAACAGCCCTTTCGCCTTCAAAGAAGTAATAACACCGGGCCCTTCATGGAGGAAACGCGACACCTTCGCATCAATGATTATCCCGGGGAATCTCTGCTGCACAGCAGTTGCTGACCCGAGCATCACCGAATCCCCTACGGCAGTCATCTCAGTTCCGGCGGGCATCACAGGCTGCTGCGCAGGAGGGGAAGGCGATCCTGAAGGCTGCGTCTCAGCAGGGGCAGACGTCTGATGCGATGGGGACGGTTCAGGAGCCGGGGCCCTGCGGATATCCTGAGAAGCGGGGCCGCTGGCTTTCCCGCTACCCTTCAGGATTGCAGCCTGTGCCTCCAGCTGGTTTTGTATTGATGTCTGTGCGGGTGCATAAGCGATCACGAAACCGCATCCTGTCCACAAAGCCACAAGGATAAAGCAGATAACTGCCCTGTTCACAGCCGATTTCCGCCGTGCAGCAGTACCCATATCTGAGATGCGCCCGGCGGTTACAGCACTTATATCACGCTTTTTATCACCATCAGCAGCCTCATCGGTACCATCAGCAGTACCCGCCCCCTCCATACCGCAACGTCCGGCAGATGGCTGTGATGACTCTGCAGGCCCAGCTCCTGGGATACGCGAAATAAAGGCCGCATATATGCGCGATGCAGGCTTTTCCACATAATGTGCGCTTACATATGCCATAACAAGGGTCAGGGAGAAAGAAACAAGTACGAAAACCCACTGGTACTTCCCGCGGAGCCCAGGCAGTGAAAGCTGTGCGAGAATAAGAAGAGGCCAATGCCAGATATAAAGCCCATAGGAATACTGCCCTGCAATCCTTAACGGCCGCCACGCAAACAAAGGCCGCATCCATGAACGCTCCGAAAGCGTCCCCCACAGCATTATCACTGTCAGGATACTTGCTGCACACAGGACGCCGTAAAAGGCATAATCCCTATCGCGGAGGATGTATGCTGCTGCGATAACTGCCATCAGTGATACAAAGGAGAGTACAGGCAGCATCACGCGCGTCAGTAATGGGCCTTCAGCCTGGCTGTCAGCAAGATGCGATATATCCATTTTTTCCGCAAGGGACTCAAGGACTTTCCTGCGCGGAGTACGGGTACTTTCCAGGAATGCCTGCTCTATCTGCCCGCGGAGTTTTCCGCCATACGACCACAGAAGGGCAAAAGCAAAAGCCGCCCCAGTGAATAAACCGAAACAATGCGTATCAAACCCAAAATATACACGGGTAGGGCTGCCCCAGCCTCCTCCAAAAAGGATCCCCATCAAAAACGCACTTATGCATGCTGCAGCGGAAGAAAGGATAAAACCTGTTTTCCCCACAGCTCTTATCCATGCCGCATATTTACTGTATCCGTACAGCGACTTGGCAAACTGGGACCGCAGCCTCCTGTTCCCGCCCTGCGCATTCGCACCTTTATGTTTCCTCCGTCCGTCTGCTCCCCGCGCATCAGAGAATATGCCCTGTGTCCCCATCGGCGCAAAAAGGTGCGCTATGCCGACAGCCAGTGCAATAAACAGAGGGATAATCAGGTAAAACTGTATGCAGAGGGAAACAAACCATAAAGGTTCCAGCAGCTGAGGGACTGTCTGGTCAAAATAACTCCCGCCGCTGAATATCTCATAATAATTATAGGTAAATGTAAAAACGGCAACCACACGCCTGCCAATACCCACAAGGGCATCTTTATTGATAAACCATGCAGCAGTAATAACTGCCGGAACCATGAACAGCAAAGCCGGCACAAGACGGATAAGGCGCCTGCCGTAAAAATCCGCAAGCGCGCCGGGAAACCTGCGGAAGCCAGCCGGCTGCTGTCCCTCCGCCCGCTGCCTCGCAGATCCTATCCTGATGTTGTTTTTAAATGCTGCCCGAAGCGCAAAACCCTTCAGGAGCGAAACCGAGGTAAGGAACCCAGCAATAGTAAAAAATATCTCAACACCAATAAATCCGCCGGGAAAAGTATGCGCGAAAAAGTGGTAAAGGAGCACCGCAATAATGCCCACTCCCTTGATCCCGTCAAGCGCGTAATTTCTTTTCATGCTAGCCTTTTATCCGCAATTATGACCTTACAATACCGTATATCATATATGAAATCTAATAGTTAACGGGTACAACCATCTGCATGCGTGTCGTCAGGACAGTCCCGTACCCCGTATGCCTGTATTTTATCTGCCAGTACGCAGGCTGCGACTCACTTCACAATAAAATACCCTAATGCTACACATAGGACAGGCGCAGCTGCCATGCTGAAAAAATACCCTATACATGTGCCGTATTTTTTACGGCGTGCGAGGGAGACAGTTTCGTTGACAGCCGTTGAAAATGTTGAAAACCCGCCGAGAAAGCCCGTAGCTATTATCATGCGGACTGCAGCCGGATCGACGGCCGAAGGCAGGAAACCGTGCATCCGAGGATGCGCAGCAATACCGGCAATAATCCCGATAGCAAAAGAAGCAAGGGCATTGATAATAAAAGTTGACAGGGGAAAACTGCGTTTCCATAAGCGTCTGATTGCAGCATCAAGCGCAAAACGGCATACTGCCCCTATCCCTCCGCATATGCAGACAGCACAGAATCCAGCTAAAGACATCATCCTTCACGCTTCCCCTCACTGCTGCCGATACGATCACAGGCTTTCTTCCAGCAGTACGCTCCCAGGCACGCACTCATAATCCCCAGGATAAAAGTGGCAGCCATATAAGCTGCGAAACCGCTTATATCTTCTGCATGAAGGGCGGAAAACCCTTCAAATGCCAGTGTCGACATAGTCGACAGCCCTCCGCACAGGCCCGTCCCCAGCGCACGGTCGGTAACAGCTTCGTTATGCGTTTTTATCACATGTCTGCGGCTGAAGAAAGCGGTCAGTCCTGCATACAGGAGACAGGCCAGCAGATTGGCGCACAGCGTGCCGGGATGGAAATCCGCCTGCCAGCCATGCGCGGAGGATGACAGATAGGGAAAAACCGCAGATAATGTATACCGCAGCCCTGTCCCTACACAGCCTCCTATAAATACTGCAGCATATAGCGTCCAGTCTTTCAGCGGATCCGCCGCTGCAGATCCGGGATCTGTTTCTGCACTATGTGCCCCGGGTGGAGTATTTTGTGGACCCTTATAGTGTTCTGTACCCATTCGCGCCTTCCTGTCCTATATCAATAATCCCAACAGTCCTTACTCCCTATTCTTTATTCCTTGCCTATCGTACCCTTCTATCATTACACCGGCCTCCGCAGCCCCTGACAGCCCTGCTGCCGCTGGCCAGCCTCTGCTTTTCCATAGCCCGCCTATACGCAATCCCGCTGCTGCCAAAACAACTCCGCAAACCAGTCTGCCGGAATGGGCAGATATGGTAAGGGCGGGTGCGCAGATGCATAATAACTCCTATACTTGTAATCATGAAGAGATTCCTGATCAACTGGTTTGTTATAACTATCGCCTGCGGGATCATGTGCTGGCTCCTTCCCGGTATCCAGGCAGTAGGCGGGAACAGGTTCCTGGCGTATGCAGCATTCGCCCTTTTTATGGCACTGATCAACGCTTCAATAAAACCTGTTATCCAGGTACTTGCCATCCCTGTAACGGTCGTCAGTTTCGGCATAGCTGCGCTGCTTATCAACATAGCACTGTTCGGATTAGCATCTATGCTGGCACTGAACGTATTCGGCGTAGGCATCACGATATCGAATTTCTGGTGGGGAGCACTTGGCGCCGCGATACTGTCAGTTATTTCCGGGATACTGAACTCTGTCGTCAGCGATCTTGTCTGAGTCCCGCCCTTTCTGGCTGCGGGACTCCGGGCGTCCGGAGAAAGCGCGGATAAGGCATACGATAGAACACCCAATCGCGGCAACCATCACTATATAGCACCAATGGCTGCCGCGGACCGTAGCAAACTGGTACTGCTGCGTCCCGGGGGCCAGGCCTGCCTGCGAAATACTTACCAGCGCTGACATCAGTGTTGTGCCGAGCGCCCCTGACAGCTGGTTGAACGAATTGAAAACTGCGTTGCCGTCAGCTTTGAACTCAGGATCAAGGGTATTCAAGGCGCAGGTCATGGAATTCGCAAAACTCATAGAGTATCCCATCATAAATACGAAATAGAAAATCCCAAGAAGATACACCGGCGACCCCGGAGTTATGAATACCATAAACAGAAGAACCCCGGCAAATGTCAGGACCATGGCGGATAGTACAGGCCGTTTCGGACCATATTTATCAAGCAGGGATCCGGCCCAAGGCGCCAGGAAAGCCCCAAAAAGCGCCCCCGGAAGGATCAGGAATCCGCCGACTAATGCAGACGCCCCAAATCCGAGCTGTGCTGAGTTGGGGATAACATAGCCGAAGCTTATCTGGCATATCTGCATAAGGATGTAGGCAGCAAGGGCCCACCGGAATGTGATGCTGCGGAACACTCCAAGCCGTATAAGCGGAGAGAATGAACGCCGTGACATCCATGCGAATATCCCTGCCGCAGCAATTGATACAGCCAGCAGGGCTGCTGCAGCTATGCCATCCGCAACAGCACCCGGTGTATGGCTGCTGACAGCAACTGCCGCCTGCCCGCCTTTATTTACAGCGAAAATAAACGTTACAAAGGAAACCATCAGGGCTGCTGCCTGAAGGACAGTGAACTGTGCCGCTTCAAGCCGGGAAACCTGGCGGATAGACAGATATCCGGTTACCAGAGGGATAGCCAGGAAAGGGATAAGGATCACGAAAATAAGACGCCACGGCATGTAAGTACCGACAAGCCCTCCAACAGCCGGGCCAAGCGCAGGGGCAACGGAAATGACCAGCCCGCCAACCCCCATGATCTGCCCTACATGGGAGCGCGGCGACTGCTCAAGGATAATATTGAACATAAGCGGCATTGCAAGCCCGGTCCCCAGGCCCTGTAAAATACGCGCGGCAAGGAGCATGGAGAAACTGGCCGAACATGCTGCAACGATGCACCCGATTATGCATAGTGTCACTGCAACAAGGAAAACAGTGCGAAGTCTGAATTTTCGTTTTATATAAGATGATAGCGGGACAATAAGCGAAACAACGAGAAGATAGCCTGTGGTCAGCCATTGGACTGTAGATGTGCCAACCCCGAATTCTGCCATAATGACCGGGAAAAGTACGCTTGTCAGCGTTTCAACGAGGATGCCTATAAAAGAAACCATTCCGACAGATATGATGGACGCAATAAGCCTGCCCGGTATCTTTTCAGGCGGCGGAGTGACATCCGGGTACACCTTGCGGTCAGGATTTTCTGAGGTATTGTGCTGCCGTGTATTATCCTCTTCAGCTGAGGGTAGGCGCTCTTCGCCGGCTTTCACTGATTTTTTGGTGCTGTCTGTCTGCATTATGACTCTTCCATCGCGTATCGTATATGTGCCGGGCCTCCAGCTATGGGTACTCCCGGTCAGATAAAGAAAAGGCTCTGTCCGTTATCTGCTGGAGATAAGTGGATAGAGCCTTTGTTATCGTGTTGTGGTGGCGGTGTGCTACTTTCCCGCACCCTGTCGGGTGGAGTATCATTGCCGTGCCAGGGCTTAGCTTCCGGGTTCGGGATGGTGCCGGGCGTTTCTCCTGGGCTGTGACCGCCACAAAACTATATTCTGTTATATGTGTTGTTGGTGGTGGGTTGGCGACCGGATAGTAGACGCGGGTGATTAGTGTGTTGGTCTTGTGTGTTGCTATTGGTAGGGTTGATTAGCGTGTGTGTGTACGGGTTGGTGCTGTTGTCCGTTAGTACCAGTCAGCTGCGCATGTTGCCATGTGTCCACGTCTGGCCTATTAACCCCATGGTCTGGTGGGGGGACTCTTCACACTCAAAGGTGTGGGGGAATCCTTATCTTGGAGAAGGCTTCCCGCTTAGATGCTTTCAGCGGTTATCCTATCCGAACGTAGCTAACCAGCAGTGCCACGGGCGTGACAACTGGCATACCAGAGGTTCGTCCACCCAGGTCCTCTCGTACTATGGGCAGGGCTCCTCAAGATTCCAACGAGCGCAGAGGATAGAGACCAAACTGTCTCACGACGTTCTGAACCCAGCTCGCGTGCCGCTTTAATTGGCGAACAGCCAAACCCTTGGGACCTGCTCCAGCCCCAGGATGCGACGAGCCGACATCGAGGTGCCAAACCATCCCGTCGATATGGACTCTTGGGAATGATCAGCCTGTTATCCCCGGGGTACCTTTTATCCGTTGAGCGATGCCGCGTCCGTACACCGGCACCGGATCATTATCTCCGACTTTCGTCCCTGCTCGACCTGTCAGTCTCACAGTCAAGCCCGCTTGTGTGATTACACTCAACACCCGATTGCCAACCGGGTTGAGCGGACCTTTGAGCACCTCCGTTACTCTTTAGGAGGCAACCGCCCCAGTTAAACTACCCGCCAGGCACTGTCCCTAGCATGGATAACATGCTCAGGTTAGACGCCCACTGCCAGCAGAACGGTATTTCACTTGATGACTCCACCCAGCCTAGCGGCCGGGTTTCATAGTCTCCCGCCTATTCTACACAACCAGCAGCGAACGACAATACCAAGGTATAGTAAAGGTCCCGGGGTCTTTTCGTCCTTCTGCGCTTAACGAGCATCTTTACTCGTACTGCAATTTCACCGAGGTCCTGGTCGAGACAGTGGGGAAGTCGTTACGCCATTCGTGCAGGTCGGAACTTACCCGACAAGGAATTTCGCTACCTTAGGATGGTTATAGTTACCACCGCCGTTTACTGGGGCTTAAATTCACCGCGTCACCCTTACGGGTTAACGGATCCTCTTAACCTTCCAGCACCGGGCAGGCGTCAGTGCATATACAGCGACTTACGTCTTGGCATGCACCTGTGTTTTTGGTAAACAGTCGCTACCCCCTGTTTTGTGCCGCCCCACAACACTCACCCACGCTAGGTGGGATCATCTCACAGGGCCTCCCTTATGCCGAAGGCACGGGAGCAATTTGCCGAGTTCCTTGACCAGGATTCACTCGAACGCTTTAGTATTCTCTACCTGACCACCTGTGTCGGTTTAGGGTACGAGCGGAACCACACCTAACAGTGAAGCTTTTCTCGGCACAAGGCACCACCAGCACACCACCCCTAAAGATGATGCTCATCACGTCTCACAGTCTGCTGTCAGGGATTAGCCTCTGACACCTGCTACACGCTTAACCAGCCATAACCACCAGGCCAGGCCAGCTTACCCCATGCGTCACTCCCCTGCTCCCCTACTACACCCACCACCAAACACCACCACCCCCTGTACACCCCCGAAAGGGCCTACAGGAAGGAAACAGTGCCTAGCGTGTGATGCCTCGAGTGTGGGCGGTGTGATACCGGTACGGGAATATCAACCCGTTCATCCATTCGACTACGCCTGTCGGCCTCGCCTTAGGACCCGACTCACCCGGGGACGTTAACCGTGGCCCCGGAACCCTTAGTCATCCAGCGCGCGGGATTGTCACCCGCGTTTCGTTACTCATGTCTGCATTCTCACTTCCCTACAGTCCACCACACGGTTACCCCGTGGCTTCACCCCGTAGGGAACGCTCTCCTACCCAACCACCCCCTAAGAGGCGGCTGCCGCGTTTTCGGTGGTGTGCTTGAGCCCCGCTACATTGTCGGCGCGGAGACACTAGACCAGTGAGCTGTTACGCACTCTTTCAAGGATAGCTGCTTCTAAGCCAACCTCCTGGCTGTCCATGCGACTCCACATCCTTTCCCACTTAGCACACGCTTAGGGACCTTAAACGACGATCTGGGCTGTTTCCCTTTCGACAACGGAGCTTATCCCCCGCTGACTCACTGCCCGTGCACAACCATACCGGTATTCGGAGTTTGGTTGCCATCAGTACCCCATACGGGCCCTTTGGCATCCAGTAGCTCTACCCCCGGAAGGCGACCACGAACGCTGCACCTAAATGCATTTCGGAGAGAACCAGCTATCACGGAATTTGATTGGCCTTTCACCCCTAACCACAAGTCATCCCCCCAGTTTTCAACCTAGGTGGGTTCGGTCCTCCACGCGGTCTCACCCACGCTTCAACCTGCTCACGGCTAGATCATCCCGCTTCGGGTCCAGAACATGCAACTAAAACGCGCTATTAACACTCGCTTTCGCTACGGATCCCCCACACGGGTTAACCTCGCTACATGCCACTGACTCGCAGACTCATTTTTCGATAGGCACGCCATCACCCCCAACAAGAGGCTCTGACGGATTGAAAGCACATGGTTTCAGGAACTATTTCACTACCCTCCCGGGCTACTTTTCACCTTTCCCTCACGGTACTCGTGCACTATCGGTCACGTACATATATTTAGACTTACCCCACGGTCAGGGCAGATTCACACGAGATTCCACGAGGCTCGTGCTACTCGGGGACATTCTTCCCAGGCCTGGCATCTTCAGCTACGGGACCATCACCCTCTACGGTCATGTCTTCAACCATGTTCACCTCACACCAGACTTTATCACTAGGCAGGAAGCCGCCTGACTTCCTCAAGAAACCCCACAACACCACACACGCACCAGCAGGCGCTTATACCACGCGCATGGTTTAGTCTCCTCCGCTTTCGCTCGCCACTACTAACGGAATATCTTTTCCTGCAGGTACTAAGATGTTTCACTTCCCTGCGTACCCCCCGCATATACGCGGTACCACCCCATAACAGGTGGCAGGTTACCCCATTCAGACACCCTCGGATCAACGCCCTGTCGGCAGCTCCCCGAGGCCTATCGCGGCCCCACACGTCTTTCATCGGTCATACGTGCCCAGGCATCCACCATATGCCACACCAAGCACCCAGCCTGGCACAACACACGCCTATCAACCCCAGACAACACTACAAGTATTATCACAAATGATCACACTAAAACACGCCACACCCCACCACCCCCACAAAAACAAGAGTGACCAGGGTATGGCTACAGACACACACCCACCCCTTACAGGCAGGTGTATGCTCGCGTCCACTATCCAGTTGTCAAACCACCACCCCACACCCCACAACCCCCCTCCCACCAGAGGAAAGGGAACCATGAGACGGGTTTTCTGCCCCAAACCATAGTCATGGCCAGGGAACCCAACAGCGCGCTTAGCACCACCACTACTTACACATCACATAAATCCCGGTAAAAGGGTTTTTGACTGTTTCCACACCACACACCCCACACCCCTCCACACAAAAAGAAGGGAAACTAATCAGGGTGCTTCTTCCCCCACACCACCGTGCAGGGCACACATTCTCCTTAGAAAGGAGGTGATCCAGCCGCACCTTCCGGTACGGCTACCTTGTTACGACTTAGTCCCAATCGCGAACCTCACCTTAGACGGCTCCCCCCCACAACAGGTTAGGCCACCGGCTTCGGGTGCTGCCCACTTTCATGACTTGACGGGCGGTGTGTACAAGGCCCGGGAACGCATTCACCGCGGCACTGCTGATCCGCGATTACTAGCGACTCCACCTTCACGAGGCCGAGTTGCAGGCCCCGATCCGAACTGAGACCGGTTTTACAGGATCCGCTCCACCTTACAGTATCGCATCCCGCTGTACCAGCCATTGTAGCATGCGTGAAGCCCAGGACGTAAGGGGCATGATGATCTGACGTCATCCCCACCTTCCTCCGAGTTAACCCCGGCGGTCCCTTGTGAGTCCCCGGCACGACCCGCTGGTAACACAAGGCAAGGGTTGCGCTCGTTGCGGGACTTAACCCAACATCTCACGACACGAGCTGACGACGACCATGCACCACCTGTAACCCAGCCCCGAAGGGACACACCATCTCTGGCATCATCCAGGTTATGTCAAGCCCTGGTAAGGTTCTTCGCGTTGCATCGAATTAATCCGCATGCTCCGCCGCTTGTGCGGGCCCCCGTCAATTTCTTTGAGTTTTAACCTTGCGGCCGTACTCCCCAGGCGGGACGCTTAACGCGTTAGCTCCGACACAGAACCCGTGGAAATGGGCCCCACATCCAGCGTCCACCGTTTACAGCATGGACTACCAGGGTATCTAATCCTGTTCGCTCCCCACGCTTTCGCTCCTCAGCGTCAGTAACAGCCCAGAGACCTGCCTTCGCCATAGGTGTTCTTCCCGATATCTACACATTCCACCGTTACACCGAGAATTCCAGTCTCCCCTACTGCACTCAAGCCTGCCCGTATCCAGCGCAACCTACCGTTAAGCAGTAAGCTTTCACACCAGACGCAACAAACCGCCTACGAGCCCTTTACGCCCAATAAATCCGGACAACGCTTGCACCCTACGTATTACCGCGGCTGCTGGCACGTAGTTAGCCGGTGCTTATTCATAAAGTCCACTCACCACACCACACAGGCATAGCTTGCCCCCCTATAAAAGCGGTTTACAACCCGAAGGCCTCCATCCCGCACGCGGCGTCGCTGCATCAGGCTTGCGCCCATTGTGCAATATTCCCCACTGCTGCCTCCCGTAGGAGTCTGGGCCGTATCTCAGTCCCAATGTGGCCGGTCGCCCTCTTAGGCCGGCTACCCGTCGACGCCTTGGTAGGCCATCACCCCACCAACAAGCTGATAGGACGCGACCCCATCATATGGCACAAAAGCTTTCCCAACCAGACATGCATCCAGCTGGAGCATTGGGTATTACCACCCGTTTCCAGGAGCTATCCCCAACCATACGGCAGGTTAGTCACGCATTACTCACCCGTTCGCCACTCTCACCACCAAACAAAAGCCCAGTGGATCCCGTTCGACTTGCATGTGTTAAGCACGCCGCCAGCGTTCGTCCTGAGCCAGAATCAAACCCTCCACACAAAAACCGTAGAAAGCCCAACACAGGCCCACAAAAAATAAAATAAATTAACGAGCAAAACCACACCCCACAAAAAGGGCGCAGCCTCACACAAACAAACACCCACACCACACCACCCCAACAGGCAGCACAACATGAGCATTCTACTGGCAATCAAAAACCCAACCAAAAACCACACCCCACAAAAGGGCGCAGCCTTCAATCAGACCACAACTTACAAAAACATATAAGCATAAAAGTAGTACAAAACACGCTCTTGAGTTCTCAAACCACCACCACACACAGGAACCACACCCCCACACAGGAAGCACACCCCAACAGGCAGCAACAAAAAACAATACACCCCCCACCCCACCCCACACAACCCCGGCGTGTCGCACACCACACACACAACAAACCGCTGCATCAGACCGCGCCTGCTGTTTCTGTATCATGCCCCGCCCGGCCTCACACGCCCGGCTCCGTGCTTGACGGCTGCCCTCCCCCATACCGTCATCACTGTCGCTAAGCCTAAAAAATAAAAGCCGTTCCAGAAAGCTGTTCTAATGGATACCATGCTTTAACATCGCTAATATCACTAATTTATTACTAGTTCTTTTTATTATTGGCATCAACTTTTACAAAACCCGATACACGCTGCACCTGATAAAATATCAGGGTATTCCTGCAATCTTATACAGATAAAAACAACGGAAGAAAGCAGATAATGGCAGCAGATATACATAGCACCGGGACAGATACCGGCTGGGACAATGTTCCCCGAGAGCCCCAGGAGGCTCTGCAGGCAAGCAGCTCAAGGGGTAATAGCCCTTACAAAATCGCCGTACTGACGGGGGCAGGCATTTCCACCAGCGCAGGGATACCTGATTTCCGGGGTCCTGACGGCGTATGGACGAAACATCCTGAACAGATGGATGTTTATGATATCCAGGCATTCCTCACCAGCACTGAAGACCGCAAATATTCATGGCGCTGGCAGAAAGAATCGCCGGTCTGGAATGCGCAGCCCAGCATTGCGCACAAAGCCCTTGCTGACCTGGAAAAAGCCGGGATGCTGAGCGTCCTGGCAACGCAGAATTTCGACGGACTCCATGAGAAAGCCGGGAGCACGGATTCCGTAATAGTCAACCTCCACGGCACTATAGCAACTTCGCACTGCATGTCATGCCATAAAAAATACGATACTGCAGAAATCATGAATAACCTGGACAAGAACCCCGACCCCCACTGTCGGCGCAGGCTGCCCTATAAAAATGACATGCCATGCAATGGGCTGATAAAAACAGATGTCACATATTTCGGCGAGGCTTTGCCGGACGGTGCAATGGAAAAAAGCATAGAACGGGTCCGGCAGTCTGATGAATTCTGGGTGATCGGCTCAACCCTTGAAGTATTCCCTGCAGCAATGCTCGCCCCGGTAGCCGCCCGGGCAGGCATACCCATAATGATCATGAACATGGGCGAGACCCAGTTTGACCCGCTGGCAGCACGCCTGATACGCGAACCGATACAGGATGCCCTGCCGGAACTTGTCAGGGAAACTATTGCCATGCATAAAAAGCGGTGAGTACGGTGGGTATGGCTGATACGGATACAGGCGCAGCTGGGGGCGCAGGCAGGATGAACAAAACAGAAAGCACAGGAAGCGCTGGGGCCGCGGAAAGCCCGGGCAGCGCAGGCAATGCAGACAGGACAGGCAGGAATTCGCGGAAGGCTGCCGCATCCCGCTCCGATGCTTCTGCCCCGTCACACCATCATCTGCGCAATAACTCCCATACCCTCCAGCTCCTGTCCGGCGCAAACCGGATGCGCTGGCTTATTGCAGCCCGGGGCATCATTTGCGGGCTCATAGCTGGTGTGCTCGTTGTCGGGTACCGGGTGGGCATTGAGTACGGGACACGGTTTGCAGTAAGTGCCTACGCCTGGTTAAAGGGGCATCCGCTAGGCCTCCTCGGCTGGATCGCTGCCGTGCTGTCAGCCAGCTGGATCATTACCAGGCTCGTGCAGTGGGAACCCTCCGCATCAGGTTCCGGTATCCCGCAGACCGAGGGGACGATGCTCTGGGGGCTTCCCCTCCGCTGGGGACGCATCCTCATCGTCCGGTATGCGGGCGGCCTGCTCTGCAGTTTATTCGGCCTGTCACTTGGCCGCGAAGGCCCGTCCATCCAGATCGGCGCAGCAGCCTCCAAGGCAGCAGGCAGCAGGATGAGCCGCAATGCGATAGAAGAAAACACACTTATCACCGGCGGGGCGGCAGCGGGATTATCCGCTGCTTTCAGCGCCCCTCTGTCAGGGATGATGTTTGCCCTCGAAGAAGTGCACAAAAGCTTTTCGCCGTCAGTCCTCCTCACCGCAGTTACAGCTTCGCTGTCTTCCGACATCGTTTCAAAATACTGGTTCGGGCTGACCCCTGTACTGGATTTCACCCACGTTAGCCAAATACCGGTTGCACAGTACGCATGGCTCATTCCCCTGGGGATTGTTGCCGGCCTCATCGGCGCGCTCATGAACCGCATCCTCCTGGGATTCCAGACACTCTACTCAAAAATACCTGCAGTTGTCAGGCCAATGATAGCCCTGGCAGCTGCCCTGCCATGCGGGCTGCTTCTCCCACTGTCCCTCGGAGGAGGCTCCGAAGCCATCAAATTTGCTGAAACAGCCCGGGGGACACTGGCAATTCTGTGCATACTTCTGGCAGTCAGGATACTGTTTACGGGGATCAGCTACAGCAGCGGCGTTCCTGGCGGTATCTTCATGCCGATTCTTGCCGCCGGTGCTTTATCGGGAAGCGTTTTTGCGCATGCTATGGTTTCCGCAGGGGTACTGGCACCTGAAAGGACAGCTGCGTTCACCGTACTGGCGATGGCAGGGACGCTGACTGCGGCAGTAAAAGCACCGATCACTTCTATCCTGCTCGTTGTAGAAATGTCCGGATCACTTGTCCATATGTTCCCTGTTGCTGCTGTAGCTTTCGTATCCCTTCTTATCTCTGATGCCCTTCACATCAGGCCGATCTACCCTGCCCTGCTTGAACGCTATATGAAACAGCATGAGGGTACAGATATCTCAGCCATGCCGGTACACAGCGGGATGCTGGAGATCCCCATTGAGATCGGCAGTATGGCAGCAGGCAAACGGATACACGCCATCAGCTGGCCTGACAGTACTTCCGTCATTACCATCCGTCGGGGAGAGCAGGAGTTTGTGCCCCGCCACGACAGCATGCTGCGTGCAGGGGATGCTATAGTCGTTATTTTCTCGGGGGAAGATGAGCGCAGCGTGCGCCGATCATTATCAGAAATATGTGAGATGCCGGAAAACGGGTACTGATTTTTATCTTCTATCGCAGTATTGCAGTATCTGCTGCAGCAAGGCGGGCGGGCCCGCTGGGGCTCCCCAAGATAGGCTAGGAGTATAAAGTACAGGGGTATAAAGTATAAAGCGATAACAGGGTCATATTCGCGGATTTTCGGCTGCTGAGATATCCGGCTGAGAAGACGGATCCGGAAGAAACGGGGAAATACTACCCAAGCAGGCTGTGCACGGAAATGATCTGCTCGCGCGCAGCGCCCACACCGATCGCAGAGATACGGCATCCGGACAATTCTTCCAGCCTGTGGACATAATCCTGCGTAGCCTGGGGGAGATCATCGAACTTCCGGACAGCGCTGATATCTTCATCCCATCCCGGCATCTCTTCATATACAGGCTCAGCCTGTGCAAACGCCTCCTGGTCCGTCGGCATGGCAGTATGCCTTGCAGCAGCACCACCCTGCCCTTTGATATCGTATGCGGTACAGATAGGGATACGTTCAAGCCCGGTCAGCACATCAAGCTTGGTGAGCACGATATCGGTAAGCCCATTGACTCCAGCTGCATAGCGGCTGACTACGGCATCAAACCATCCGCATCTGCGCGGCCTGCCGGTAGTGACGCCATACTCATGCCCCTGCGTCCGCAGCCATTCGCCCTGCGCATCATCCAGCTCAGTAGGGAAAGGCCCTTCCCCGACGCGCGTAATATATGCTTTTGCCACCCCTATCACCCTGCTGATTTTTGTGGGGCCAACACCGGTCCCTGTGCAGGCTCCTCCAGCCGTAGGGTTGGATGATGTCACAAACGGATATGTCCCATGGTCGATATCAAGCATAGTCGCCTGCCCGCCTTCAAAAAGAACGGTCTTGCCCTTATTCAGCGCAGAATTCAATACGTTCTGAGTATTCGCCACATACGGGCGCAGGCGTTCACCCAGTTGGAGAAGTTCATCGGTGGTTTCATCTACATCTATTGCCCTGCGGTTATACAGTTTGATAAGCATCTGGTTTTTCTGATGCAGGGAGGCCTCGACTTTATCCCTCAGATGGCCCGGGTGGTAAAGGTCATGGACACGTATGCCTACGCGGTTTATTTTATCAGCGTATGTCGGGCCGATCCCTCTTCCCGTTGTGCCAATCTTATGCTTGCCCAGGAAACGTTCTGTTACTTTATCGATCACACGGCTGAACGGGGCAATGATATGGGCGCTGTCGCTGACCAGCAGCCTGGAGCAGTCAACACCCCTTTCCTGCAGCCCGTCGATCTCCCGGAACAGGACTTCAAGGTCAACAACCACCCCATTGCCGATCACAGGGATGACATTAGGGCTGATGATCCCTGAGGGCAGCAGATGGAGGGCGTAGGATTCATTCCCCACGACTACAGTATGCCCGGCGTTGTTTCCGCCGTTAAAACGTGCAACATAATCGACTTCCGTACCGATAAGGTCGGTTGCTTTGCCTTTGCCCTCGTCCCCCCACTGGGCTCCAACCAAAACGATTCCAGGCATATGCTCCCCTTTGCCTTTATATTTTCCTCTGCCCCTGGTCAGCCCGGCAGCCCGGTATCAGAAGCAGAAATCCGCTTTATTCCAGGGTCCAGGCCGCTCAGCGCAGCGCCTTGCCAGCCGAGCCGAGGCCTGTGCAGGCCTCCATGACCCTGGCAGCCATAGAATCCTCAGCCTCCCGTCCCCATGACCGCGGGTCATACTCAGCTTTATCGCCAATATTGCCGTCAACTTTCAGCACTTTATCGTAATTGCTGAACATATGCCCTGCAATAGCACGGGTAAAAGCGTATTGCGTATCAGTATCCACATTCATCTTCACTACCCCGTAGGAAACAGCTTCCGCGATCTCTGCGGGGAGCGACCCTGAGCCTCCATGGAACACGAGAAGGAACGGCTTCCCGTCGGGAGCCTCTGAAGGTTGGGGTATAAGACCCCTGTTGATCACTTTCTGAGTCTCGGACTGGATCTTCCCCAGCAGTCCCGGGCGCAGCTTCACATATCCCGGCTTATATGAACCGTGGACGTTGCCGAAAGTAAACGCTGCCATATAGCTCCCTTTTTCACCCATACCAAGGCGCTGTGCAACCTGGAAGGCATCTTCAGGAGTGGAATACAGCTTATCGTCTATAGCCCCGGTGATACCGTCTTCCTCGCCTCCCACAGCACCGATCTCGATTTCCAGGACAGTATGGGCTTTTACTGATTCTGCCAGCAGCTTCTCGGCAATATCAAGATTCTCTTCAAGGCTGATTGCCGACCCGTCCCACATATGCGACTGGAACGTGGGTTCCTGGCCATGGGAAACCTCATCCTGCTCTATAGCGAGGATAGGCCGCACCCATTCATCCAGATACTGTTTTGCGCAATGGTCCGTATGCAGCGCAACCGTATTATGCGTGTAGTGTTTCGCAACTTCATGGGCATACCGGGCAAGCGCCATTGACCCTGTTACACGGTCATTCACCCTTTGCCCGGACAGGTAGGCAGCAGAACCGACGGATATCTGGATGATACCGTCAGACTGCGCATCAGCAAAACCCTGCAGCGCAGCATTAAGGGTCTGCGTACTGGTCACATTGATAGCGGGATAAGCATAGCCGCCTTTACGGGCAGCATCAAGCATTTCAGCATAACGTTCCGGTGTTGCAATAGTCATGGCTCTATTATCCCACGTCTAACCTACATAAGGAAGGCCACGAAAAAGACTTGTTTCAGTCCCTGAGCTCGTAGCCTGCTGCGTCCCTGTGCCATGGGCTTCCCGGATTCGAGCAGAGGATTATGATCCCCTCAACAAAGCTCCATATTGCCGAAACGAACGGGCCAATTATGATTATCCACCCGATAACGGTCAACAGCAGCTGGGCGACTGCCTTGCCAGTGTACCCCAGATAAAAATTATGGACGCCGAGGGTCCCCAGGAAAATCCCTAAAAGGCCTGCGGCAATTTTAGAATGGGTCCCTGCCCCATACGGCATCTGCATGCCATAAGGGCTCTGCGGCGCATACTGGGGGCCGGCATTATATCCTGCATTATAGGGGGAACCGCCCTGCGGCCCATATGAATTATATGTGCCGGAATTGCCGGAACCTGTATAGGCAGAAGGTCCGCTCTGGCCTGGCTGGGGACCTGTACCCGGCTGCTGCTGATAAGCATAGCCTTGCTGTGTATACGGCTGCTGGTAGGAAGCCCCCTGCTGGGGACCCTGGTAACCGTTCTGCTCCCCAGCGTTCTGAGGATGATTATTATTTGCTTCTGACATAAGTTTTACTGTACCAAGATGAAGGGAGGACTGACACGCTGGCCCTGTTGCCGGTGAGGCTCCTCTGCCATGCCCGCTTGCAGTATCCTGCGGATGCTGATATGAACGCCGGCTGCATACCTGACACCGCAATATCTGCAGCCAATATAATCCTCCATATATACTGCTTTATAGCAGCCCCTCTCTGTTCTTTTAGGGGAGGGACAGACCTTTACACACGCAAAGAGGTTATAGTATGGCAGGTTTCTCCAGTGAAAAAGAACGCATGCTGGCAGGCGAACTGTATATTGCCAGCGATCCGGAACTCAAGGAAGACAGCATGCGTAAGCGCCGGCTCGTACACGCAATAAATACCTCTGCATACGATGCTTTCAACGAACGCGAGGCCCTGTTCCGCGAACTGTTCAAAAGCCTCGGCGATGGTGCATTCCTTGAGCCGCCATTCAACTGCGATTACGGCTCAAATATTAGCATAGGCCGTAATTTCTACGCGAATATGGGCTGCATTTTCCTTGATGTTGCGCCTATCACGATCGGCGACAACGTATTCTTCGGCCCACGGGTAAACCTGCTGACACCGTACCATCCCATAGATGCTGAGACCAGGAACAGCCAACTGGAAGGCGCGCTCCCCATCACGATCGGCAATAATGTATGGTTCGGCGGCAATGTGACTGTCTGCCCGGGTGTCGTTATCGGTGATGACGTAGTGATCGGGGCCGGTTCTGTGGTCGTTAAGAATATCCCGTCCCACAGCGTTGCAGCAGGCGATCCATGCCGGGTGATCCGCGGTATCACTGATAAAGATAAAGAATACTGGCGCAGCAAAGCTGAAGGGTACAGGCAATGGAAAACCGGCCTGTGATGCTGCTGGAGCGGAGACGCCCAAAAAATCTCAAAGCTGAGGTTTTTTGTAAGACTATAATTCAATTCACACAATTAAAGGATATTGAGATGGAAAATTTAAAAAAGGTTTCAGGACTGATAACCCCCCCCCTTATTGCAGGCGTACTTTTGGCTGTTTCCCTGCCGCAAGTAGCATCTGCAGGCACAATAACCGATGATTATCATCAAAATCTCCAGATATTATCCGGATTAAGCGGAAAGAAGGCATCAATTCGAAATAAAGCTGCAAGCCGTGCCAGAAAATATATTGGCCGGGATTATAACGCCGCATACCTGTACGGGAACAAGGATGACCGCGGTGCGTTACACTGCGCCCAACTGGTGTGGGCAGCTTATTGGGTACGGAGCTCATATTGACTTGAATGCTCGAAGCGGGGATGACATAGTATGGCCATGGGATTTGAAAGATTCCTCTAAAGCCGTTACTTATGCCACAGTAAGGTAGAAGCTGCTATGGCTCCGGAACAGCTGCTTTACAGATGGCGGGGAAAAGTTGATCTTCTTCTCCGCCATCTGCTAAAAATTAGCTTATTCTTTTCTTTTATCCTTTCGACCGGTTGCGGGCCTGCCCACCCTGAAGTACTATCAGCAGATCAGACAAGTCTAAAAGATGTTGTTGCTGCTATTGCCATCAATCCTGAATATGATAAGGTGCACGACCGCAGAACAGGATATGTTGCCTTACTCCGTAACAATGGCTCGTATTCTTTAGTCCATACAAAAGGTATGGGCCTGCAAAAATTACTATGGACTAAAAAAGGGCTGTTCTTTTCAGATTATGAAAATGATTATTTTTTTAATAGTAACGGCAGCACAGGTATAGTGACCCCTAACAGAAAGACATATATACAAAACCAAATAATAGAGCAGAAAAATGGGAAACCTCTAGCAACGTTCGATGAGGGATTCGACAATGTATCGGGCAAGCCCAAAAATATTCTGCAGGTATTCGACCATACAGATGGAACGCAACTGTATCAAATCGTTCATTTCCCCTTTCACACAGTAGCCTCCTGTGATACAGGGGTTTACGGACTTGATCTGGAAAACCTCATGCTGAACAGTCACGAGCGGCTTACACTACAAAGAATTTCAAGGAAAATCTCCGATGAAAAGGGATTTTCCATAGCAAATCCTGATGACAGATTTACTCCCGTTTCTGACGATACAATGCCATGTCTTAATAACGTAGTCTACGGTATCGGTATTACCAGCCAGAAAGAGGATTCGTACGCTGCTAGTTGGGAGATATTGAAGTGGAATACGTTAACAGGTGAAAATTCGTTTATTCCCATAAAAGAGCCATCAGGGAAAACATTGATAGTGGAAACTTCTGAACCATTTTCATATGAAGCTGCTTCCTTGGATAATGGGATCCTAACATTTATGTTTAATGATACCGGCACAATCTATCAGATAGAACTATCGACTGGAAAAATTATCAGGACGGTCAGGCCCGACAACGGTAAACATACGCACAAGGAACTTCTTTTCCATGAAATGCATCTAACCGAGCGGCATATTTTTACACTTTTCACACCCGTTTCCAAACATAGCCGGCAAACTTCGTTGCGTATCCTTGACAGAAAGACGCTGCGCCAGGTTAAAGAGATACCTTTACAGCGCTCACTTGTTGAACTTTTAAACGGTAAAAGCCAACGGCTGTTTCAAACATCTTTTGCGGTAAACCCCAATTACTCATAACTTGCTTCTCTAAACATCTATGGAGCGGATGACGGGAATCGAACCCGCCTTTACAGCTTGGGAAGCTGTCGTTCTACCAATGAACTACATCCGCAGGAGCCCTTTAATGCAGGCCGGATAGCTTGCTATATGGGGCACCGCATCTGGGCAACGGTTATTAGTGTAGCACATGCGCGCACTATGTTTGCTAAAAAACGTTTGCGCGTGTTCCGCTTCTGCGAAGCGCAGCCAGCAGGGCCGGATGGATCACAGCCCGCTGCCCGGTGGCCGGGCCGGTACAGCACAGCATAGCCGCCAGCTCCAAGGACCGCGGGCTAGTGCTGCATATACTGTTCATCAGCAGGGTCCTGCACCGAACTTTCGCCGTACATCTCGCGCTGCATCTCCTCCAGGCGTGCAATACGGTCTTCAGTGGGAGGATGAGTGGAAAACAGCCGGCTCACTGTGCAGGTATTAAAAGGGTTCGCTATCATAACAGCTGACATCGTACGGGTCGCATTCGTCGGGCGCAGAGGGCGCTCCCCTACGCCTGCTTCGATCTTACGCAGGGCATTGGCCAGCGCCTGCGGATCTTCGGTGAGCCTGCTTCCGTCTTCATCGGCATCATATTCACGGGTACGGGAGATTGCCATCTGGATAAGGGATGCCCCTATCGGTGCCAGTACCATAGTCAGGAGTGCCCCAATGGGGTTCCCCCTTCTTCCGCCGTCACGGTCTGACCCGCCGCCGAAATACATCAGGGAGTATCCGAGGTATGTGATCACCATAGACATTGCCGATGCTATGGAGGATGTCAGGATATCGTGATTATACACATGCATCAGCTCGTGTCCGAGCACACCGCGGATCTCCCGGTAATCAAGTATCTGCAGTATCCCCTGCGTGCAGCATACCACAGCATGGCGTTCATTGCGCCCTGTTGCGAAAGCATTCGGCGATTCAGCAGGTGCAACGTATATCCGGGGCATAGGTTTCCCGGCTTTCTGGGACAGCTCGCGCACTATGGCATACAGATTCGGGGATTCGTCTTCTGAAACTTCGCGCGCCCCCATTGCTGCCGTTGCTATCCTGTCTGAAAACCAGTAGCTCCCCATCGTCATAACTACTGCTATAACAACATAATATGCCAGCGTAGACTGCCGTGCCCCGGTCAGGAACCAGATAATAAATATAACAGCCCACATAAGGCCAAAAAGGAGTATGGTTTTCAACCCGTTTGCGTACCCATGCACTCGAAATTTTTGGTTATTCATAGTATCCTTTATCTTTCAGCGGGTTGGGATCCGCACGAACGCATCACTTCTGCATCGGTAATTTTGATACGGTCCCTGCCCGCTTTTGCCCCTTCGGCTTTTTCGCAGGCATCGATACGATGCCAGGCATCATAATCCAAGGGGCTGATACCGCGTGATGCCAGCAGCTGTCCAATAGTGTCAGGCTTATCAGCACTGCCGGCTCCATCTTCAGCCCTGAGCTGCCCGGCCTGTGCAGCACGTGCCCAGTCCTCAAGGATATTCCCCACAGTTTCCAGCGCATCCGATTTTGTAGACCCTATCAGGCCTACCGGCCCGCGCTTCGCCCATCCGCTCGTATACACAAACGGCAGAATCCCGAAACCGCTGCCTGCCTCCGCGGTATCAGAGGTATCAGGGATATTACCTGAGATAACACGCCCATTTTTATTTTTCAGAGTATACCGTATTTCATCGTAGGGGATACCGCTGATCTCTGCAGGCTTATAACCGATAGCATGGTAGACCGCTCCCACAGGATAGTCGGTATATTCCCCGGTCCCTGCCATAACGCCGTCGGCGGCGGTAACAGTCCGCTCGATACGGACGGCCCGCACTTTCCCGGAATCGCCGAGTATCTGGACCGGATTGGAATTAAAGTGGAGATAGCACCGCTGTTTTGCAGGCTTCCCTTCAAAATCAGTACCGAATCCAGGCCCGGGACCGGCTTCAGCCCCGTCAGGGCCTGCCATATGTTCTGCCAGGTCACGTACAGCAAACAGCTCATCTATCATCTGGCGGGTCAGCTTGTCTTTCGATGCCTCACGCATTACGGCATCATCAATATCAAAATCTTTCCGGTCAATGATTATCCGGACACCGGGAAGCTTTTCCAGCTCACGCAGCTCCTGTACGGAGAATTTTGCCTGGACAGCTCCGCGGCGCACAAAAACATGGATATCCCTGGCCCTGTTTGTAGCCAGCCCATCATAAACATTCTGGGGGATATCCGTGCCCAGCAGGTCGTCAGGATACCGCATAAGCATGCGTGTAACATCCATCGCTACATTGCCGCCGCCTATCACCGCTACCGTTTCAGCGTCAAGCGGCCACACCGGCGGGGTACCGGGATATCCGTCATACCACTCTACAAAACGTGCTGCGCCATATACTCCTCTCAGGCTGCGCCCTTCAATGTCCAGCGGACGGTCGTCAACAGCACCGGTGGAAAAGATCACAGCATCGTAGTATCCCCGAAGGTCTTCAAGCGTTATATCCCTCCCGAATTCGACGTCTGCGAAAAGCCGGATATGCGGGTTGCTGAGCATTTTATCGAGTGCGGCAGTAATGAATCTGATTGCCGGATGGTCCGGGGCAACACCATACCGTACGAGGCCAAACGGGACGGGGAGCTTTTCGAAAATATCAACATACGCTTCGGCGGGAAGCCCCAGATCCGGACCCTTCTGCTGGAGCTGCTGAAGCAAAATATCCGCGGTATATATCCCGGCCGGGCCCGCCCCTATAACGGCCGCACGCAGCGGCCTGCCTGCCATGCCGGCGGTATTCTTATCATCAGTCATAGTTTTTATACTATCCTATACAGTCCCGTTACCATAGAAATCTAGAACAGGAATCCATGCAGCAGGATCCTGCGGCAGAAGCACGGCAGGTATACAGCAAAAGCCAGCCGCCCGGTAATGGGCAAGCTGGCCTTTGCCGGTCCGTTAATCCGTTGCCGCCCTTTCGGCTTATTATGCCAGACGGTTGAACGGATTCCTGCGCCACTTGCGCCGCCTGTGCCGGCGCACCAGGAATACAGTGATACCTGCTATAAGGGCAAGCGCTGCTATAGTCCCTGCGATCACACGGTTGAGTATGCCAGGAGTCCTGGTTATGTACTGCCACCAGTTAGCCGCAATGGTTACATTCCCGTACGTTGTTTCCGTTGCATTCCCCGCACGGTCATAGGCTTTGACCGTAACAGTATGGTTCCCGCCGTCAGCCTGCATCGTATAGCTTGGCGGCTGCGACAGGAAGTCCCTGTTATCCCACGCCTGCACTTTTCTGCCGTCCACATAAAGCTCTACCCGCTCAGTGGCCATATTATCGCGGGCATAAAGGGAAAGGTCATGCGACGGCCCGTAATACACCTGGTTGCTGCTGAGCCCCAGGACTGCCGCAGCCGGTTTCTTCGCATCAACAGCAAAATTGACTTCAGCATCCGCTTTGCGGTTGGGGGACTTGTTATCCATAGTGTTCTGCGCCAAATTCCCGGCCTTATCGGTAGACGTGAGCTGGACCCGGTAGTAGCTGTTGCCTTCAAACAGGGAAGCCGGGAAAGTATATGTAGTCAGCGACCAGCCTTTGTCCTGGCTGTTGTTCACTGAATACTGGGATTTATCCAGCGGCAGGACACGTGAATTTTTGATCAGGTTTGCCTGTACCGAGTTATCATTCAACCCGCTGACGTTGGTCTCGCGGATCACCACCTGCCGGGCTTTCTTGACGTACTTCCCGCGTATGTCCTGCGTGGAATCATCGAAAGAATACACGGACCCGAACCTGTTGACAGAGAATACGACTGTTTTCGTGACCGTATTCCCCGCCTTGTCCTGCGCAGTAGCACTGAGAGTGTAGAAATCGTCGTACTTGACCTCATGCGGGAAATCAGTATAGGTGACATCCTGGGTAGTAGGCGTATTGCGCACTTTCGGATATACATACACCGAAGACCCTTTATTATGTGATGATTTCAGTGTATATGTCGTCCCGTATTCGTCGAGGTTTGAATCCGATGAACTGATCTGAGGCGCTACAGCACCCGCATACGCTGATTTGTCAACGACCCGGGAGATGTCGAGCCTCGGCATCGTCTTGTCAATAATGAATTCAGGCTCCTCCACCTTTTCAGACGCATTGCCGGCAAGATCGGCAGATACGGCTGAGATGGAGTAATGCTCCTCGCCGGTAAAGGTCACCGTAGCAGTGTAGGTCCTGTCCCTGCCTGCACCGCCGTCTTTCACCGCCCATGGGCTTACAGCAGGGGCAGGCAGGGGGCGTCCGTCATCGCCTTTCGCCGTTACAGCGATATGGGTGCTGCCCATGTCCAGGTTGCGGTCAGACACAGTGACGGTTGCTGTCCTGTTGGCGTTATAGTAATTGCCGTTTTTCGACCTGTTGTTGTCAAAAGTGAGGGTCAGAGACGGTTTAGTGGCATCAACAATGAACTCAGCCTCATAAGGGTCAGCTGAAAGCCCGCTCGGATCAGTTAGCTGTGCCGACAGTCTCCACTCACCGTCGCTGTCGCACTTGACCTGTGCAGTCCACGTATCCTGCCTGCCTGGAACCTGTGTGAACTTCTCTGCGGCCACCGTTGTACTGCCGCCATCATGCCCTACTGTAACAATAGCCCGCTGAGAGTCATTCTGTATGATCAGGTCAAATACAGGGTCCGTTACCGTAACTGTTGCAGTACGGCCTGAAGCATAGTACTTTCCATTGCGCACGGAATCGTTATCGTAGGCAACAGCGATAACCGGCTTTTCGGTCTGCACAATAACGCCGCGCACCCCTTTCTGGGCGATATTGGAAGCATACTTTGCCTCGTTCCTGTCATTTTTGACGAAATCCGAAAGCTTGAATGTGGCTGTATTGCCGGCAAAGTCAGTTATGGTGATATCGGTATCAGCGAATGCCAGCCTGTCCCCATTCTTCTCAAGCGTAAACGATATAGTGTCATCATCTATATTGAGCTTCGGCGTGCTGCCGTCTGCATCGTGCCCGTTATACTTGGTGAATCCGGTTGCATCAGGGTCTATTCCCGAAAGATGGTCTGCCATCCCGCTGAAAGTAACTTTCACAGGCCTGTCAGAGAAGAGCCAGTTCCACACCGGATCCCCTGCCGGTTCTACTGCCATCCGCGATATCTTCGGCGCAGTATGGTCAATAACAAATTCGATGCCTTCATCATTGATGCCTTCAAGGAGGCTTGCGGAAACGTGGTATCTGCCTTCATCACTGACCTTGCGCTCATAGGCTGCTGAAACCGTATTATCATGGGATGTGAACGTGAAATCGGTCAGCGGTATCTCAGACACCTGCGGATCAGCGGAACCAGCCTTTGTGGTAACTTTTACTTTAAGGCCTGTGATCTGCCTGTATGCGTCTATCCATTTATCTGTAACGGTAACAGTCTCAACGACTTCACCCCGGTAATATTTGACGCCGTTATGTTCTTTCGGCTGGGCATTCCCGTCGGAAGGCCGTACGGTGATTGCAGGCTTAAGCGACTCGGCCGCACCATTGTTGACAAGTATAGCGTCATACTGCTTGCTGGCAACGCTATTTGACAGTGTCTGCCCGTCAGGGTCGGCAACCAGCGGACGTCCTGCCCTGTTGCGCGCCTGTATGGCAATATCAGACAGGTTATAAAGCCCGTCATCGCGCAGTGTCAATTCATAAATGACCTTTCTGTTCCTGCGTGTGCTGGAAACCTTCCGCAGCCATGAGGAGGCATCTGCCGGCTGGGGGCTGCCATCCAGCGAATCGGCCTTTTTCACCGTAACTTTTACGCTTTTCAGATCAATACCGCCGCCGTCATTGACGGTGATCCTGATCTTCGGCTGCGAGCCCCGGATCAGGACGTTAGCCTGCTGCAGGCGTATACTCACCTTTTCGGCCAGATCCCTGCCCGCCTCAGCATGCGGGACCTCAGCAGATATTTTCGGGGTGCCTGTGTCAACAGTAAAATCTGATGCTTTCCCTATATCAGACCCAATGCCGTATTTAACTGTATATGCGGCATCTTCAAAAGAGCCGCCGAGCTTTTCTTTTGCCTTCGACAGCTGTGCGGTAACAGTGAAGCTGCCGTCCTGCTGTCCGCTGACTGCCAGGTCATCGCCGGAAAGCTGGACCCGAGCGCCTGTGTCATTATTAGCCACTGTAACAGTATGCTTTGCGATCCATGCTTTTTTGAGGTCATCAAGTTTGTTGATATACGTATTGCTGACTTTTGCAGAAGCCTTAGCCCCGTCCAGGCGTGAAGCGGCGGTAATCGTAGCATCATTGTCAACAGTTTTGCCGTCTGCATCTGTTACATTGAGCGATATGCCTTTATCGGTATCTGTAAGGAGGAAGGAGCTGACGCCGCTGCCCTGCAGCGATTCTGTGGCTTTCACGGACGGGTTCTGCGGGGAGGACTTGCTTTCTGCTATAAGGCTGGACAAAGTTTTAACCACTGTTCTGGGTTTCCGGGCAGAATCCGTGTAGGTAAGGGTGAACCGTATATCACCGAATGCATAGATGCCTTCATCATCCAGCCCGAGCCGGAAGGTTTTTGTATTATCCCCATCAGCTTCCTGCCGTACTTCATCCATAGGGACAGTACGCGGCTGGCCCGGGACTTTATGCTTATTGCCCTCACTGTCAACAGTTGTATACTGGTACCGCGCGTCCACGCCGGACAGCTTTGAAGCCCCCGATACGGTAAGTTTCAGTTCCGAATGCAGGGGTGAAACCAGATATGCCCCTACAGCATTATTCTTATCTGCCATCGAGTACGAGACCCCTGTGATTGCAGGTTCATCAGGTGCCGCATATGATGCCGGCGCCGGGGACGCCAAAATCCCCAGGCCGAGCACTGCACCCATGATTACGGCTGCATGCAGGAGTACCTTTTTTATCTGGCTGATCTGTTTGCTGTTCATTATCCTGTTCCTTAATCTTTGTCTTTTCTCTATTTACTCAGAAGCAGCAGCCTCTGTCCCATCAGTCCCATCAGAAGTATCATCCGAAAGCGGCGGATCCTGTATCCTGACAACAGTCCCTGCTTCACTATCAGAGCCTGCAGGCCGCACAGGCACGCCGATAACTGTTTCAGATTCATCGCCCATATCCCTGTTATCATCAGGGATGCTTGTCAGCGCCTCATCATCGGAGAGGGAAGGGCTGGGGAAACTTTGCCCGGTTTTAGCCACGCGCATCTGGATCAGGCTGTGGTTCCCGCCGGAAGAACCGGTTCCCGATCTCCTGCTCCCTGACCTGGATGAAGAATCCGTGGCCTCTGCACGCCACAATGCATGGCGCGCACGCCTCAGGCTGGAGATCTCACGCTCAGCCGTCTTTCCGCTCAGACGGTTGTACACTATCCTGATCTTCAGGACGAAGAAGAGGATAACGGCAGCAACTGCCAGGACTGCGGCAAGGCAGAAAAGGACTATTGCTATCGTATGCCAACTATCGGGCCTCATTATTACCTACTTTCCTGGCGTCGACGAAGCCATCAATAATGGACTGCCTGGTATTGTTTTCCTGATTGAGGATGGCCTCTTTCAGTTCATCCGTGGCATGGGAAGTCGTTGAAGTATCCTTCGCTATCGCCATGCACCGCTCAGCAAGCGCAAGCATGCGGGATTTGTCGATCTTATCCGCACGGAATTTACGTGTATACGTGCTCAGGACGTTCTGGACGAACTGGGAAACGTAAAGGCGCATAACTTCGTTGCTTTCATTCTGCACGGTATTTACAAGCTGTTCAAGCTCCGTGAAATAGCCTCTGAATTTGCCCCTATCCGTACCCTGGACTATCTCAGGGACAACCTGGGTATTGAAAGCTGCAATATCTGCATAAGTCTGCGCCTGCTTCTGATACTTGAATGCCCCTGTATCGGCCGCATCACGCATCCACTGCTGCGAATAACGGATCCGTTCGTACTGCAGGGAAATGGGATCCGCCTGCGCACTGCCAGACTGGGAATCCGCATAATAGAACCAGTACAGCAGCCCTGTGTCATAGCATAGCTGGGCCCAGCGGATCTCATCTGTTTTGAGAACCCCCTCATTGGCCCGGACCGCATCCGTGTACTGAACAGCTTCATCGGGCGTGAACTTCCCGTCAGCCCTGTACCGCTTAAGCATCCCCTCGAAAGGTTCTATGGACTTCGGGCGGAGGGCGGCAGCCTTCTTATAGAAATTTACCGCTTCAGCTTTCCGCGGCTCCTGGCGTGCTGCACCCATCCAGTAGTCAAAACTGTTATTCCTTGTGATAGCTTCTGCGCCCAGCGCCCCGAGGCCCAGCACAGCACACAGGACAGAAGCCGCCAGGACTGCTACGAAGGAATACCACTTACGTTTAAGTGCCCTGATATGTGCGTCATCTTCCTCTTTGTAATGCCTGAGTGCATAAGCGAATTCCGCACAGCTCTGGTACCTTTTATCAGGATTTTTATCAATAGCCCTGTCGATGACCTTTTCAAGCCCCTCAGAAAGTTCCGGCCGGTACTGCCTGATCGGATAGACCTGCTGAGTAGGGTCAACCCCTGTAAGGAGGAAATGCAGGGTCATGCCCAGCGAATACACGTCGGAACGGGCATCTGTAACGGCACCTTTACTGAACTGTTCGGGCGAACCGTACCCGGGTGTCCCCAGGTTGAGTATCCCCTGGGCAGCCTCTTCCGCTGAGTGGACAGGCTTGCCTGAAATATGCGCGATACCGAAATCGATCAGCATAACAGTACCGTCAGGCTTAAGCATAACATTGGACGGTTTCATATCTGAGAAAACGACAGGGGGCTTACGGCGGTGGATATAGTCAAGCACACTGCACAGCTGGATACCCCAGTCAACGACTTCCTTCTCGGTGCACTGCTGCTTCTCGCGACGCACTTCACGCAGGGTCCGGCCCTCAATGTAATCCATGACTACATAAAGGCTTCCATACTCGTCAACAAGGTCAACGATGCGGGGGATCGCAGGATGGTCAAAGGCTTTGATAAGGTTGGCTTCCTCTACAAGGCTCCGGACAATTACCTCGCGTTTATGCTTGTCTTCGACATTGCGGATTTCCTTAACAGCCCACTGCTTGTTAAGGGTCTTGTCTATTGCCAGGTAGACAGTAGACATTCCGCCGGTGCCGATCTGTGCGATGATACGGTACCGTCCGCCGACTATGTCATTTTCACGGGTCATAATGAATCCTCTTCACTTCTTGTCCCATTAATTATTGTGCCGCTTTTGGCTGGCTGTTTTCAGTCAAAAGTTATTACTACTTCAAATTCTACATCAGACAGCGAAAAAGTCGAACCGCTCCGCAAAACTGTCCTGCCACCTGAGGGCAAACGAACCCCTTTTACAAAGGTACCATTCGGCGAGTTATTGTCAATAAGGGCAAAAGCATCTGCGCTAAGATACTCAAGTATTGCATGTATCCGACTCATTGTAGCTTCGCCGCCCATATGGATATCCGCTGTTTCAGAGCGCCCGATAGTCGCCCTCAGTGCTTTCATACGGGCTGTATAGCCATCGCGCTGCCGTATTACGGTAAAGACCGGAATATGAACAGGAGTGCTGCCGGGCTGATCCGCAGGGGGCTCTGCCTGCCGCGGCTGCGATGCCTGCGCTGGTGATACCTGCTGCGGCATTTGCGGATACGCCAACGGTGTCTGCGGGGCCGCCTGCGCAGGCATACCCGACGGAGAGGCAGGCTGCCGGAGCGGCTGAGCCTGCACTGCTGCGCCTGAGGTGTACAGGCCGGGCTGCTGCTGTACCATCGGCTGCGATTCCTGCAGGCCGTATAAGGATGGCTGCTGGGAATACTGCTGTACCGGACTGCCCTGCGCCGCTCCTGCAGAAGCCTGCGCAGTGCCCTGCCGGGCAACAAGCTGCGATGAGCTTGTACTACCTGCCTGGGCAAAACCTGCGCCTCCTGCGGACGGCATCATCGTCAGCAGCGCTGAATCCACAACCGGAGTATATGCATTATCATCTTTCCGTGATGTATCAGGTACCCGGGAAACTTCTTTCACAACAGACTCGCCTAAAGAGCCGTATTCCACAGCACCATTTTCCCCAAGGACAGTCCCTACAGGATCCCAGCCTGGCCCTTGCGCAAAACCGTCGGCCGGCACAGAGGCAGCGGGAGGGGCCGGCAGAGGAGGCTGCAGCTGCATCGCCTGTGCTGCCGGCTGCCGGTTCTGTGCAGCGGTACCCATATCAGGGCTGAGGAACTGCCCGGAGGACATACCCGCCTGCGCTATCACCCCTTTTTTCACCATCCAGTCCCGCAGCGTAACTGAAGAGAATATCGGATTGCGCCGGACATAATCGCGTACGATCTCAACATAAATATTCCCGTCATCATTAGGGAAATGTACTTTTGAAGCATCACTGAGATACATCAGCAGGTCGTTGGCAGTTGGACGCCCCGGCGCAATTCCGTGCGCAGGGACAATGATATACACGGGATGCGGCACAGGCTGGCTGATATAAATATATTTTTTATCCCACAGCACACTTTCCGTAGGCGCTGAAGCCTCAGTACATATATCGGTGATGTCTGCCACGGACCGGATAATATCCTGGTACTGTCCGACAGATATCTTTGCCTCCATGAATTTCCTGATTTTCATGCAGCCGGTAATATCATAAAACAGGACAGCGGAATCGCCTTTTATCTGATATTTGAAAGGCGGCAAAAAGGGCAGATCTGTATGCTTCAGCCGTTCCGCCAGCGCATAATTAAGGGTCTCCCGGCCAGTCAGAGTGACACGTACCGTCCTGGCCTTTGTATGCCAGTCCCTGACAACTCGAACTTTCATGATGCTGTCCCCCTAACGCCCTTTACTGCGTTATATCTTCCTGTATGCGACAAGTAGCATGATATATTGCCATCTGTGTTTTTGGTGTGCTGGTTGGGTTTTACAGATCAAGCAGCGCAGCATAATGCGCGTTGATACCCGCCGGCATACAATCAATAGACATAATTATATCGTGTCCCTCCACATTCTCCACCGTAACAGGATAATACCGCGACGCATGCTCCTGAGCCGCATCCACCAAAGCCGCCCTGTCAGCATGGGCAACAGACGCATCTGTCTGCCCCTCATCCACAGCAATATCATACACAACCGCCAAATGCCAATCCACAGAAGGATCATCATACCGAAACTCATACGCAGCAATATGCCCATACGGACGGGGAACCTCCACATAATTAAGCAGATACCGGTTACTCCCTGAAGCGAAAGGCCCATACCCCAACGGAACCCAAACCTTCTGACGGAAACAATACTCCTCAAACTTATCCTTCAACGGCACAAAATGAAAAGCAGCATGACGGTCCTGCACCTGGGCATAACTGCCGCTCATAGCATTCCCTACACTATACAAAAAACGCCCACTCAGCTGACTGGCAACCCCCTTCGCCTTCTTCGCCCCATTCGCAACACGAACACCACCGCCACCAGACCTCCGAGCCGCACGAACCCCAAAAACCGCAGCGATAAGCCCGCCAACCACAGCAACAACAATAAGAATATCTGACAGTACTTGAAGCCAAGTGGGCATAGAATCATTAGTCGTATAATGAACATAATAATTACAAACCATAGTATTTGTCCCCCTTTTGGGTGCTTAGAATTTGAAACTTTATAGTATGCGGAAAGTATCCCTAAAGGTTTTAGCATCAGCTTCTGAAACACCGAAAGCATCCAACGCATAAAAACCATGTTTTCCGAGAACGATACCTCGATAAATCTTTATTGCTGCATTTTCTTCCGCTGTGGTCGTATAGACAAAAGACATATGCCCATCAATCGTGGTGTAATTCAGTTTTTCATCCTTTACACCGATAAGTCTGGCAAATTTAAGCAGCAGCTCCTTTTTCTGGGTATCAGTGAGCGCATCCGCATCTCCATCCTGGGAAGCAGAGAAATGCCCATAAGACACGGCATAAACCATATTTTCATTACTGTCAACAATTGCATCCCGCTTATAAGTTCCAGCTCTATCTTCATAAGTGTCCCTTATAGGGGTTCCGGGGAAATAAGCAGAATACCCGAGGTCCTTAGAGGTAAATTTCTTCCACCCCTTCGGGGCATTGACAGGAGAACTGGAAACCGGATGCGACGACCCGATAGAAAACCTCACACTGCACGCACCCAAACCAGCAAACAACGGCAACGAAACAAGAACCGCCAATATTCTCGCTAACTGCTTCTTCATAATATTTCCAATCTATAATTACAGCTTATCCTATACAACCGTCTAAACCGGTGTTAAAACAACAAAAACCCATGAAGACCATAGGATCCGCCACAAAATAATTTATAGTATAAATTATATATTCTTTGTATATCCCACCGAAACAACGATACGCAGAGGCATTCAACCTTTTCACAACGGGTTATATCTGCGGTTCTGGTGAGGATTCTACAGTATACGGAAAGTATCCCTGAAAGTATTGGCCTGGGCCTCAGACACGCCAAAAGATTCCAACCCATAAAGGCCTTTTGTGCCGAATACAACAGCACGGCGGAGGACGAGTGACGAGTTTTCTGTAGCATGAGAAACATATGTAAACGCAAGATACCCGTCAACCGTGGTGAAAGTAATATCGCTCTCCTCTAAGCCGATCAACTTTGCAAAATTAGTAAGGACTTTCTTTTTCTGCGCCTCATTGAATTTTTCTGCATCTGCCTTCTGCGAGGAAGAAAATCCCGTAAAAGATACAGAATAATTAATATCCTCACCGTCGCCAAGGGTTGAATACCGTATATAACTGCCGCCATTATCCTTATAAGTATCCCTCTCAGGAGTTCCTGGAAAATAAATGGAATACCCTAGCTCAGTGGAAGTGAATTTTTTCCATCCCTTCGGAGCGCGGACAGCCGAGCTGGAGGATGGCGAATTAGGGGTAAATGTTATGCTGCACGCGCCCAATCCTGCCAGTAAAGCTACAGATGCTGCAGCAGCATATACTCTAATTAAAGATTTTTTCATTTTTCCTCCGAAATTCATATATAACTTAATACCCTTTGTCAGGATACACAAGTTTCCTGATTACTTTCTGAATTTGGCAGAAGAGGCTAATCCTGACTATTCCCGATTCCCAGCGGCTCCGAGGGGAGGAGGGAAAAAGAGTGGAGAAGGAGAAAGGAAAAGAAAGAGAAGCGAGGCGGAAAGGGTCCTGATAACAGCTGGCCTGGGAGCCTGCAATTACTGCATACCCTCAGGCCAGCCAGCACATAATTTCCGGAATGCTCTGGAAATACCCTTATATGCTTTGTCCTATCCTCTACTTTTCTGCTATGCGGATTGATGACAGGAAGCCATGGATCTTCTTCAAATCCTCAGCAGCACCCTCACCAGCAACCGTAGAATGAAAACGATACACATCAGCAACACCATCATGACGGACAGTCAACACCGCCAAAGAACTCGCCAACGGACCAATCTCATGATCATACGTATACTCAATAACACTCCACTCCTGACCCAAATCATTAACACCAGACTGCTGGCCAGTCACATGGGAATTCTTCAACGAAGCAACATACTCCGACATCTCCCCCATAATCACATCACCAGCAATATCACCAGAACGACGATCCAAAGCCACCACAGTATTAGGCGAAAACACCTCCTGCGGATGAATAACACAAAACAGCACATGATCAGGATGCGTCACAGACCACCCCTCCGGAATCTCAAACGAAAACCCCGGAATACCCACTGTCTCTTTACTCGGAAAAAACAACATACAAACCTCCAATACAGTATGCGTTATCAGTTATATTTTATACTTGTGTTCTGATCAGCTCCGATTAGCTGAACAATCCCTTGAAGAAATGTTCCCCTTCGTCAACTATGGAACCTACATCAAGGCTTATTGTCCCGTGGGCACCGGCACCTACACCAAGAGTACCGCTGGCTCCGGCGCTGACAGTCAGCTTCCCGTCTTTGAACGTAATACCGGCATGGCCATCGGCGCCTATACCGGCACGGGCAGAAGCATCACCGGAAAGCGAAAGCGGACCAAGGTCAACCTGGCCGCTGGCCTCAGCCTTCGCACCGGCAAAGGCTTCACCGCTTACAGAAGCACCAACCGACCCGTCATCACCCTTACCAACTGTTGCCTTGCCGTTAGCTTCCGCACCGGCAAAGCCTTCAGCATGGCCGGAAGCGCCAACTCCGCCGAAGGGAAGGTCTTCTCCAAGGTGGACACTGCCATCGGCAGAAACCGTTGCTCCGGCAGAAACTGAAGCTTCCCCGGTTAATCCATTGGGACCTATGCTTCCGCTCGCACTGCCCTTGGCAGAAACGTCAAATTCCGCTTTGCCCGTAGCACTGGAACGCATACCCAAAACACTGCCATGTGCACTTGCCTCCCCGGATGCATTGAATAGGGTGGCTGTCCCTGAAGCCTCACCTTTAATGGACATGTTCCCATTTTTATCTACGGTTATGCTCCCGCTCTTGGAACCATCCGTGCACAGTTTTTTAGTACCGCCATGGGCATCGAAACTGAAGTTATCAGCAAGCATCTGGGCAGTCTCCTGCTGGGCGGCTGTGGTAATCTCAGGGGTAACAAATTCACCGGAAAATTCAGAAGAGTATTTGCCGTCAAAATCGCTGACAGCCGTGCTGAATGTAGTCCACTTCGTTTTAATATCGCGGTATTTGGTGGCCTGATCAGTAGTGTACGTGTGCACATCGTTAAGGGAAGAAATAATAGTGTCCCGTTCCCCCTGCTCATTATCAAGCTCACTGGCACGCGTGACGAAATTATTTGCCTCAGTAGCGAACGAATCAGCAGAAGTTGCCGCATCCTCAAGGCTGTTGCCAAAATTGCTGTCAGGATTGCACTTAACCTGCTTTTCATCCTGAGGGCTGGTCCCTGCTTCTGTAAACACGTCCTTATACTTAGGCTGTAAAGAATCAGTCGCATCCGAAGCCGCGTTAGACAGGGAGGTTGCAAAAGTGCCGTATGCAGTCTTGAAGCTGTTCATTTTAATATCTGCAGCATTATAGCTGGTCTCAGCCGCCTGCGCCCATCTGCCGTCCTGCCCCTGCAAAGTTTCAATATTCTTCTTCCGGGCATCGCTAAATTTAGTTTCATAACTGGTTTTAGCCTCAGTGACGGAATCTGATACCGATTTGATATTATCCGTATTTATACGAAACATTGTGGTACTCCTTTCAATAAGATCTGTTAGCTGATGATGTCCAGTTACTTATGTTTGCCTGATGAACGGCGTGAACTGGTGCTTCCATGCCCCGGATAAGTTGTATTGTTGGATTCACTGCGGGTTGAAACTGACCCGTCCGGACCGCTGGTGCGGGTAGTCCTTGAGGTGGAAACATTTGTTTCCCCAGTTCCAGGGTTATGCGTATCTGTGCGCTCCTCAGAAGTGGAGTACATACCATCATTGTCACGATATGTACGGGTTTCACTGTTTTTCTCCTCAGTAACATTCCCATTCTCATCGTATGTGGTTGATTTTTCCTTCCCTCGGTGGGCACCGCGAACGATTGTATTCCCATCTTCTTCATAGAAGGAATTCTTGCCATCAGAAGAGCTGAACTGGTAAGAGAGCTCCCCGTCAGCATTCGTGAAAGTAGTGACAGCATTAGTCAGGGCAGTAGAATATGTAGTCAGCGCGGTTTTGATACCGTCAGCAGCTGTAGCAACCTGGCCGATCCGCGTAACAAGGGCATTGTACGCGGCGCCTTCGCAGCCTGACAGGGTATCTGTCAGCCCCTGGGTGTCAGTGCCTAGGGTACCTATATCATCTGCCTTCGTTTTGAAATCCCCGCCAGCCTCGCTGACCTCCCCTGGCTTCATGGTGATCGTGCTGGAAGTCTTTCCTTTTGACCCCGTTGAGCCGCCGCTGCTTTCGCCGCCGCCTGACCCGGAGGAACCCGAGGACCCTGATTCTCCGCCTTTTGCTTCTGAACTGGACATATCTTCTACCTGCTTTCATTATTGTTGCTGGTTGTTAACAGCTTCCGCCGTTAACGGTTACAGCTGCATATAGAAATATTTCCCTATGCTAATCCTGATGATTATGCTGTACCCTATATTTTTGTTTCACTATCGATAAGATCAATAAGTTTTATTACTGTCAGAGTGTTACCTCCTTAAGCTACCGGCCTTGTGAGCTGCCCGCCGCATGCGGCCGCTTACAGCAACAGCCGCACCTACTCAGCAGTGGTCAGCTGGTCAGAGAGGTCATTGATCTGAGACTGGGTCGAGCTCAGCTGCGACTGTTTTGAATCCAACGAATTCTGTGCTGTGTCCCGATTTGTCGTTGCAGTGGTCAGCTGGTTCTGCAGGCGGGTAATAAGCGCCTGGACAGCTGTTTTAACAGCGGAGATCTTCGTATCAATATCGCTGTTATGCTTCTTCAGAGCCTCACCGACTGTGGTATCGTCAACCGCCGTCTGGAACAGATTCGCACTCGTATCCAGATTAGTTGAAAGATTAGTCTTTTTCGTTGTAAATGATGTATCGACATCATTAAGAAACGTTCTCGCAGTAGTGAGCTTAGCGTTGATTGCAGATATTTGGCCGTTCAGGTCATTTACCTGCGACTGGAGGCCTGAAACTTCTGACTGCAGAGTGCTTCTGCTGCTTGCCAGATCGTCAATTTGTGCCTGAATCTGCTGGTTATCCCCCATGGAAGTACCCTTTCTCTTTTCTTACAGATTCTATTCTTTCACGCTCTATTATAACAGGGAATCCTTACAATCCACAACGGTGTGGCTAAGATTTTATCAAAAACAGGGCGCGGGGCTACGCCGTGCAAATCAGCGTATGCGTAGGAATGCCGTTCTTAGCGTTGCATTGAGTTGAGTTGCCTTGGTCCCACTTCTCGCCGCATCGCACCAGCCTGCTAACGTACAGCGGCGTTACGGTCTGCCTGTTCAAGGGCATCGGCGGCGGCAGTGATATTTTTCTTATCAGTATCGACCAGTTCATGCCATGCCTTCATGAACCCTTTCATCTTTTCAGCAATTTTACCGTCATGTACACGGTTGCCTTCAACTTCCCCGGAATCGGACAGCTTCTTCGTTTTCAGGCCGGTAAAGGTATCCTCGCCGTCACCCAATTTATCCCTGGCAACAGCCGCCGCGGCTGCACTTGATTTAATGGTCCCTTCCATTACGGATCCCCTTATATACTTGATTCTGATATTTTTATTTTAATGTTTTGCGTGCATGGTTATTTATAAAGCAGATATTATCAGATTAAGGTGCTAAAGTTCCCCCTGACCGTTTCCTGCTGTCAAACTCTTCATCAAGGGAACGGACAGCATGGCCATACGCGATATCCTCATCTGCCATCTCATCGCGGATACCCTTTATTTCAGCGGACAGCCTCCCTTTCTCCTCCTCAGCCTGGACCATGAGTTTATGCAAGTATGCCTCCATTTCGGTGATATCGCTGTTGAATTTAGGATCAAGGGCTCCCGTAGCTATCTGTTCGCGGAGGGAATCCATATCACAGCGGAGCCTGTAGGCTATTTCGTCACTAAGCTGATCTATATTATTGAATATCCTTTTGCAGTCTTCTTCACGCTCTGACAGGCTTTCCATCTTTGCTGCATACTTCTCATGCAGCAAAGCGAACCGCCGGCTATGCTCTTTTTGAAGTGTTTTATCCATAGTTTTTGTCTCCAGTATTCATCAGCCTTACCTTTACTTTTTTAGCTGCAATAACCATTACTGTTTATACTCATCCACTCACCTACTTCACCGCCGAAGCAAACGTATAATCCTTATTTATACATAATACACATAAGTACTGCAGTGCTATGCCAGCATTAGCCTTGCTCCGGTGGTGAGCAGCCCCTGCTTCACTAAGTTCCGATAGTTTTCTTTTGGGTTAAGCATAATGCCCTGCGTGTCCCCAGGCTGGCGGATCACCAGATCGCTTTCCTGGCTGTCTTCGTAGAACTCAGACTCAACCGAAGCCAGGATGGTGGAGATAAGCCTTATGGACTCTTCTACCGTTGACTCCTCAGGGACGCGGAATTCGTAGCTTTCCCCGGTTGCAGGCAGGAGCACGTTAAGGATGATATATTCATTCATTGTTCTTCTCCAGTACTCATATCTGCCGGCTCTCCATTACCGGTATGCATGGGGGCGGCTGCACCCACAGATGCAGTATTCCCTGCGCCGGCAGATACAGATGCAGTATCCCTCCCGGGGATAATATCAGCAATACTTACGCCGGCAGCAGTCCCCGTACCGGTGTCGGTACCGCCTTCGGCATCCTGGTGGATAAGGCGGATACCGTACCTGCCGCCCCTGTAGAATACCCAGCCGTCGGTCTGGGCCTGCGCCTGGTTCATTTCAGGGGGCATATGCGTATTCGGGAAAATCGACTGGGTCTTGATGCCTTCGCCTACCCACACACCCTGCGGATTTGCGCGTATAGCCTTCATCCACGGCTCATAGACGTTCTCAAGCCGCCAGCGTTCCAGGACGAAAACAAAATTCGTCGTATCCCTGTATTCGTCCCGCTCAATATACCCCATCAGATTATTTTTAGTTTCAGCCGGCAATTTAGCGAAAGTTGAGAGAAGATCAGTAAAAATTACCGTAGCTGGGGAAATCTTCCCTGAAATCACCTGCTGTACCCGCATATCGATATCTGTAATATCAGAAGCAAGATGGAAATTCTCAGCATCTTCGGGCACGCCTTTGACCATATGGGAGGGGTCAATAACAAGGGAGCCCCTTGCAATATCTTTAGAGATAAGCGCAAAAGTGGCACTCAGAGCAGTAGCACAGTATCCCAGGGCTTCAGCATCATTACCTGTAATAATGAATGATGGCGACTTCCTTCCGTCAACAGTGAACGGATAGACCTGCTGCTTGTCGTATCCAAGCGGGATATCCCGTTCCTGCCCTACGGCATCGCCCACGAACATATCCGGTGTAACGAACTGCGGCAGGCGCGGGATGGGGACCGCCTCAGTCTGCAGATCATCATTATTATCAGAAGCCAGCTCCTGGCAGCGCTCCCGTATTTCGCGGCCTGTACCGGCATCAGCAGCCTGGTACTCGTGTTTCTCATCACCCTCCAGGAGGAGCCCGCGCAAATAATGCTGCGGCGGCGTGACCCCGGACATACTTCCAAAGACACTGCCGTACTCATCCACATTATTGAAAGCTGTCACAAGCGACATGCCGAACAGTGCCCTCAGACGCCAGCCTACCTGATTGAAATTCGCCGAAGTCACAATGAAGTGGATACCGTAGCGCGGCCCTTCATGGGCTATATCAGTGAGCATGTCAGTAAACTGCGGGTATGCCTCATTGAAAGCAGCTATATTCGTTAAGGCAACGATAACACGCGGCATCGGTTCGCGTGGCACTTCACTACTAGAGGTATCTGGCTGGCCCGACGGCGCATTTTTCTGCTTACGGTACTCAAAAACATAGTCGTCATACCTTTCACCAAAAGTATTGAGGACCCTGCGCCTGTGGGCAATTTTCCTTGAAATAAAATGCATAAGGCTTGTCACCTGCTCACGGTCATCTATAACCGTGACCCCGCCGACCTGCGGAGCCTGGTTGAAAGCGGTAAGCCCGCCGTCGCCCATATCCATGCCGTAGATATTGACGTCTTCGGCGCTGTAATCTCTTATAAGGGAATCAAAAACGGTTGAGACGATGCTTTCTGTGCCATATGACGTCTGGCCGTAAATAACAAGGTTATCGGCTTTGCCGAAGTCAACCGCCAGAAGATGCTGGTTCTGCCGTGACGGGTCGTCAATAATACCGATTTTTGCCACACAGGTATTTGTATCAGCCTCTTTAGCGGAGGTCTCGCTGATGGCGCCCTGGTACTGGCTGCGGAAATCGTCCACTGTTATCTGATCCGGGAGCGGATCCAGCCACAGCTGTTCTGCATGGATATCCATATCATCTGCCGTTTCGCATATCTGTTCCAGGACGGCATCAAGTTCAGTCAGCCGGGAAGCCTCCCCGGAAGTCTGAGGTTTCAGCGATGCAAGCGCCTCAGCAGTGTTCCCGATGAGGGTAACCATATCATCATGATGTTCCTCAAACTCCTGATGCGGGGTATACCGGGTCCCTGTGTAAGCACTCTGCCCTTGGGCAAAATAATCATTAAAGCCGACCAGCAGATAGAAACGCCCGGGGTTCTTCAGCTCTGCCGCATCGGGCCGCCTGATCATTTCCTTGGAATCGGGGCCGTCCGCAACTTTCAGGGAGACCTTGAAGCGGGAGTTGCTCCATATCTGGTCATTGACTACACCGGATGGTTTCTGCGTTGCCAGTATAAGATGGACTCCAAGCGAGCGGCCGATGCGTGCTGCAGAAATAAGCTCGTCCATAAAGTCGGGCTCCTGCTGCTTCAATTCAGCGAACTCATCGGCTACTATAAACAGATGAGGCATAGGGTCTTTGACTACACCCTGGCGGTAATAAGAGAGATATTTATAAATATCCATCGTTGGTTCGCCTGTAGCCTCACGCGCAATGTTGAAAAGGCGCTGGCGTTTCTGCAGCTCACTTTGTATGGCAGACAGGGACCGGTTGATTGCCGAACCGTCAAGATTGGTAATAGTCCCGGACAGATGCGGCAGTACAAAACGCCCATTGGCGAATGCACCTGCAAGGCCTCCACCCTTATAATCGATGAGCACAAAAGCAGCCTCATCAGGTGCATAATCAAGCGCCATAGAAAGTATATATGTAATAATGAATTCAGATTTGCCGGATCCTGTAGTCCCTGCTATAAGGCCATGCGGCCCGTGGGAGTCCTCATGGAGGTCAAGGATAAAAGGCTGCCCGTGGGCGCCGGTACCAATCCGGGTAGCCAGGGTACGGCTGGCATCATGCATGCGCCACCGTTCAGCAACATTCAAATCACCGACATTGCCGACTTTCTGCATATCCATATAGCTAAGGGATGTCGGCAGTCCGACATCCTTGGTCCCCACCTGACGCATCCTCACGCCGCTGAGGGCAGAGGCATACTTTTCGCTCTCTGCCGCACTGACCATGATGTCGCAGATGAACGCCCTGGATGTCCCGTCTACATCATCCCTGTAGAAGAAAGATGATGTAGCGCCGGTCTGCCGGGCCTCCTGCGGATCTATAATATTGACTACTGTTGCGCACTCGCTGGGCAGGTCGCTCAGGGTATCGGCATTAAAGATCACTGACAGCCCGAGATCATTGCCCGCATGCATCCACTTTGCCAGGGCCGGGGACCGTGATGCCAGATCACGGTCAGTGCAGAAAACAACATAATATGTCCCGGGGAAAACAGTATCCTGGCTGCTCCTGGTATGTGCGGAACGCTCATCATAAAGCTTCTGGAGGAAGCGGTCGACCCGTATCATATCTTCAGGCTCGCAGGCGAGGAAACGCATATCCCTGTCGTCGGAAAATGTGTGGGGCAGGCGCCTGGCAAAATCCCATTCCCCTGAATCCTCCTTATCGCCAATCAGTATAATCTTGACATCGTCATAAGAATACAGCCCGCTGAGCTGGATCATAAGGCCTCGCAGCACAGGCCATATCAGGTTCCTGGTGCCGACGAAACCCACTGTACGGTCTTTTTTCAGATCAAGGGCAATGGGGACATCTGAAACCGCAGGACGGTTTTTACGCATTTCAGACACCCTGTCGGAAAGGATATCACTGTCCAGCGTGAATTTGTTTTCCGGATATTTGATTTCGGCCTTCAGCTCCTCGCTGCCGATCCCGAGCCTTAATTCCATAAAATCACTGTGCGCCGAGCTCCGGTTCATCAGTTCCGGAGACCTGCTGTAAGCGCGCTGCATAACAGTTTCAGGAAGGACACGGTTGCTGCGGAGTATAGCTGCCTGCAGCCCGCTCTCCCGGCGGAGTTCCGCCTCAACACGGTTCAAGTAGTCCGTAAACCGGTTGATACGTTTTTCTTCAGCTTTCTTTCTGCGGTGCCTATCGTAAAAATTGCTGATAACAGGCCACACGATCATGCCTATGACCATAGCGCCCGCCATTGCAATAGTTGGCAGCACATTCATGATATTCTCCCCCGACCTCAGACGGGATATTGATGCAACTGCCATAAAGACTGATGCCAGGCCCATCATAAAAGAAGGCCCTATCTGCATGATCGCGGGGCTGATTTTTTCCCCTTCTTTTGTGGGCGGCGCGTCCAGTTTGAAAACACGTTTATGGATATTCTGCATCAGGCGGGGTGCCGGGAAGAAATTGCTGCCATCGTTATCTTCCTCATCTATATCCGTATCATCATCCTGCGGCTGGGGGCTGGATGCGTAGATATCCTTGTGAGGCAAAGGCCGCAGGGACATTGTCCTCTCGCTGGCTTCCAGGCCGGAAGGCTGGTTGATGGTGATGAACCTGTCCCCTATCCCTATTTTCAGGTCTGCCAGTGAAATAACATCGCCAACATTCAGCTTGTAGGCTACCTGCGTTGAAACAGGTACCCCGTTGATATACAGCGGATCGCCTCCCGCACGCAGCTGGAGCATGAAATGCCTCTCCCGGAGCTGCAGGGTAAAACTGTCTGATGACACCAGCGGATGGGAATACTGCATATCGCTGTCCGGCGAAGAACCGAACCTGACAGCCTGATCGGAAGTAAAAGCAACTTTCTGATAATGCCGCATCCCTCTTGTAGACCGGCGGATATAAATACGTGAAGGCTGAGGGAGGGCAGGCTGCTGGCCGGAACCCGACGAAAAGCCGGCCGGAGCATCACCTGCTGTGTATATAGCGGTATATACAGCGCGTTTGGACGGGTCTATGGCAAACTGATGCTCCGAAGCCTTATCCTGCTCAGCATGGCCAGCTGCAGGATTGCTGTCCAGCTGCCTGAGCTCATACCCTTTTTCTGCGGTTAGCACGGCACCGGTACGGGCGCCATGCATTTTGGCGACCATATGCCTGGTCCCGGCCATAGAATATATCGGAAGCAGGGCGCTTGTCCCAAGCATAAATTTATTTGTCGTTTCCCCGCCGGAATCATATACCGAGATCAATAATGCAGAATCCATGTATGCAGCCTGTCTAAAACAATCTGTTATTACTTAATTACTTACTAATTTAGGTCAAGTATTGATGAAGCACTGAAATATTATACATACGAAAAGGGCAAGACCAATCCGGCAACACCTGCCGTATCAGACCTTGCCCTAAAGCCAAGCGACTATAGATTATTAGAATCAGAAAGGCTGATTACGCGCGGAACCCGGTCGCAACATTCTGATCCGAGGTCTCAAGAGTCTGAGCCGCTGCATCCAGGCTCTGAGCAATTTCATTGATCAGATCCTCTGCCTTGACGAAGCCAGGACGAAGCTCTGAAAAACGCTGTGCATACGCCTGCGAGGCCTGGCCTTCCCATTCGCCCTGCAGTGTATTGAGCAATGTGTCCATCTTGGAAATAACTTCCTGGACCGTATTTGCCTGAGTGCGGTACTCGCCTGCACGAGAACGCATCTGATCCGGAGTAATCCTAATCTGTCCTGCCATATTAACGGAATCCTTCCTGTAAGATTGCGCCCCGTTAAGAGCACAATACCTTATTATTTTACGAAGATGGCACAAACTGCAACTATAAATGATACAAACTGTACCCGCTTCACGTATTATTTTAGCCGCTATGGGCGATATTGTCACCCCCATACACGGTATGCCGGGCGTTTCGCGGCACAAAAATCCACTCGACTGCCTCCACATACAGGTGTGTATCTGCGGCTTTCACAGCGTCACCCCTCCCACGCCAAGTACGGCGATACCGTTAGTATTCAAGTGGACACTGCCACGCGGCAGGACCGGAAAGGGGGCTGTATGGATGATACTGCATATGCGCAGCAGGCGCAGGCGGCGATCACTGATATTGACAGGAGAATAAGCAGGTATTCCGCCGAACTTTCACAGGTACGGCAAAAAATCAAAGAGCTTGAGGAAGACCACAACAATTAAAGTACCATAATGAGCCAAATTTATACTGACGACCTGAACTATTTTATTGTCCCTGTTGATAATTCATTTGAGGGGTTCCAAAGGCAACTGAACGCTTCAATTCCTGTTGGATTAAAAGTTTTTGTATACTCAGGTTTAGGGATTTTACCAGTTTTAGGGTTGACGCTTATACTTCATTCAAGCTCTCCCTCTATGGGTTGGATAAGTTGTATCTTCTTTTTAATAAGCATATTGGCAATAGGATTAACTCGGCTGCAAAGAAAAAAATCATACACTTCGAATAAGCTGGCCCAGCAGCCTTTATCTATATTCCTCTTTGATACAGGGTTTGTGCTAAGTAATGACTATCTAACTTATTCCGATATTCCGGCTACTGAACACGAAAAAATACTCTCTAGAATGTATTCACAAACAATACCTTATAACAACCTTTATTCCATCCATCGATCAAAAAATGATTTTTATTTTCTTGAAACGAAGAGTACAGGGTATACTATCAAAAAATCTAGCTGCTCCCCTAACACGCTGCAATTCCTAAACACCCTCAAATACTCTCTACTGCAAACAGCAATAAATACAATAGAAAACAGACAGCCGGCAACAAATATCAATCGTTTACATACCTTATCGGGTACAAAGAGCCCTCTTCGCCAGGATAACCATATATCGAAAAACGCACAGGAGTTTGCTGATGATATCAACTATTTTCTTATTCCGCTGGATACCTCAGCCAATGGATTTTATAAGTTATCTACTGGTTTCCTTCCAAAATGGCTAAAGCCCATTCTGTGGGCATGCATACCTGCATTATTGGTTATTGCTGTCGTCTATGTTTTACAAAAAAATTATAATCTCAGTTTGCTGTTTTTTGTGTTATTCCTCATACCGTGCTTTGCTCCATGGTATTATAGGCGAAAATTAAAAGAACTTTATAACTCCAGTAAACTCTTACAGGTGAAACGCTATATTTTCCTTTTTGAGTCAGGTTTCAGTGTAACTAATCTTTATTTGGCATACTCCGACATCCCACCGGCACACCGCGAAACCGAGCTGAATATGATATACACACATACCGTCCCGTATGAGAACTTATACACAATCGGCGAGTCAAAAGAGAAATATTATCTTTTTATATCAATCAACAGCGGCTATGCTGTCAAAAAATCAGACTGTTCCCCTAACGCATTGGAATTTCTGCGCAATCTGAAAACTGCAGTGGGCTCAAGGAAGAAACGAAAGAAATGAACACCAGTTTTACCGACGATTCCACCTATTTCATTGTCCCCGTAGACTACTCATACGAAGGGTTCCAGAGGCGAGCATCCAATATAACTCCGCGGAGAATCGGGATTTACAGATACCTGTTCCTGGCCTCCTTGCCACTCGTCGGTATATTCCTTATAGTATGCACAAACTTTCACCTTGCCGGCTGGACGGTCCTGTCCGCGTCCCTGATACTGATACTTATAGCAGGATTGCTCAGAGTACGGGAAAATAAGCCTGGTAACCATCATATTGAGCTTCCAAATCCGGTATACTTATTTTTATTTGATTCAGGATTTATAATTACAGACGATTATTCAAGTTATTCCAGTATCCCTGCAGACAGGAAGGACAGCATACTGGAAAAATTATATCTGCAAAGGATCCCCTACAGCGATCTCTGCTCCATTAAGGAATCAGAAAAAGATTTTTACCTTCTTATAATGGAGCGGGGCGGTTTAACAGTCAGAAAGGAAGATTGTTCGCCTGGCGCCCTTCATTTCCTAAGCTCACTTAAAGATAATATCCCCGAACCAACACCCCAGCCTGCGGAGAATGGCCAGCAGGACTGCACGCAGACCCGGCATATACGTGGGTCATCTCTGGGAACAGCCTGCGATGGCTGGCAGGAAGATAAGCCTTCGGACATCAGATTTATCGATGATACGAATTATTTCCTTGTCCCGATAGATACTTCCGCTAAGGGATTTTACAAAATGAGGAGCATTGCTATCCCATTATGGATAAAAATATTGGTATATACATGCATACCGGTATCACTGTTCTTAGCAATTATATGCACTTTGGATAGAGAAGAACACGAACTAAGCCCAATCGCATGGATATCTTTACTGTTGTTATGCCTTTTGCCGATTCTCTACCGGATAAAGACAAACAAAATCTATAACTCAAGTAAGATCCTGCAAAAGAAATGCGCGATGCTTCTTTTTGATTCAGGATACACCATACTCAATGTCTACCTGGAATACTCTGGTATCCCGGCAGTGCAGCGTAACAAGAAACTCAATTCTTTGTACACGCACAAACTGCCCTACACAACTTTACATGGTATCCGCGAATTAAAGGATTACTATTATCTTTTCACAGCAGGCAACAACGGATACGTTATCAGAAAATCAGACTGTTCCCCTAACGCCCAGGCCTTCCTGCGCAACCTGAAAACCGCAGTAAATTCAAGGAAGAAACGAAAGAAATGAACACCAGTTTTATCGACGATTCCACCTATTTCATTGTCCCCGTAGATTGCTCATACGAAGGGTTCCAGAGACGGCCAGCCTACACAGCTTCGGTTAAAACCAGAGTGATTTTCTGCCTGCTTTTAGCCTTGCTTCCGATTACCGGTACGATATTTATAGTGTATTCGGGCTTTCAGTTTACCGGATGGATGCTGTGGATTATTTTTCTGACAATAATATCTGTAGTGGGTTTGACCTGTAACCGGCAGAAGAATTCTCATGCTTCTATCAGTCCTTATTTTCTAAATAAGTCATTTTCCGTTTTCCTGTTCGATTCAGGATTCATAATAAACGATGACTACCTGACTTATTCTGATATACCTGTATCTGACCGGGACAAGATACTCAGCAAATTATACTCACAGATAACACCTTACGGTGCCCTCAGCTCCGTCAGTGAGTCAGATAAGGATTTCTATTTCTTTATGCTGCAATATGGCGGTTTAACAATCAAAAAAGAGGACTGCTCATCTAATGCCCTGCATTTCCTGAGCACACTCAAAAATAATACCTCTAAATCGAAAAACAGATTTGCTGAGGATAACCGCCAGACAGCTAATGCACAGGATCCGCCGTTAAAAAGCAGCTCTCCTCAGACGGGCAGCGAAAACAGCATCCCAAAAACAGATATTCCGGATATCGGCTTAGTTGACGATACCAACTATTTCCTTATCCCTATAGACACATCAGCTGAAGGCTTCTGCAGATCAGTAAGCACGGCTATCCCGATGTGGTGGAAAATAGCTGTAGGCTTATATGTACCGGTATCGTTAATTCTCGCTGTATTCTGCACTGTGGAAAAAGAATATGAACTATGCATATTCCTTTGGATTATTCTTTCGGTATTGATCCTGCTCGTGCTGGGGTATCGACCAATACTAAAGTTATTGCATAATTCCAACGAGCTTTTACAAAAGAAACATTCAATATTCTTATTCGATTCAGGATACACGGTATCAGGCATCTACCTGGCATACTCTGACATCCCGGCAGGACAGCGTAACAAGAAACTCAATTCTTTATATACACACAAACTGCCCTACACAACCTTATATGGTCTCCATGAATCAAAAGAGCATTACTATATTTCCGTTACCTACAATACGGCTTATGCCATCAGAAAAGCTGACTGCTCGCCCAACGCACTGGAATTTCTGGACAATCTGAAAACTGCAGTGAATTCACAAAAACGTTAGCAAACCTTTATATAATCTGGTTCCTCAAGCAAGAAAGTAAGGGGAACACTTATGGAAGTGTTTAACAGGCAGGTAACTATTGAGCTTCCTGAAGGCTATGAACCGTGGGATATTAAAGAGCCTGGAGCTGGGGAAGATTCAGGTCCCCTGATATCTCTGCTGTCGAATAGCAGCGATCCTGATGCAGCAAGCCTGCCTGTTTCCTCACCAGGCCTGAGCTTCAGGAGCATCCGCAATAAAAATACCAGAATAATCGGAGTGGAAACTCCTGAGGACTGGCACTCGGAAAAGCTGGAAGAAAGGCTCAATATGTATTCCGCGCTTCTTGCCCGCAGCCTTCCTCTTTTTGAAAACTACGACATGACCTATAAACAGCTCAATAAAAACGGTGCGTATATTGGACAGATACGCTATGCATTCGCCACACCTGAACAGGACTGGTATTCAAGCCTTCTTATATTCCCTGTCAACGGTAAGGAAGCACTGATCAATATGGTATGTACAGCCGAAGATGCAGATCAGGCAATGGTTGATTTCCTGAGCATATCGAATTCGATCACTGTGTGCGGATGAACGGCTGCGGACCTGCTGGTGGTAAAACACGCAGATACAAAATTCATTCCGGCTGTTTTCCACAATTTCTGTTTTTGTATCTGCGTGTTTTACCACCAGCATCTGAGCAGACACGGCCGGATACTATAAAAACGCACACAGGCCTGGTACCGGCAGCCATAAAATAGAGGGGTTTGTGCACAATAGTCAGGAAGCATAAAACCTGAGGCCTGCAGAAGACCGGGGCCGGAACCGGATCAGCCCTGAGCTGCTCAACAGCAGGAGCAGACAGCCGCAGGGCACTTAACAACAGATAACAGAAACACAGCATGATGAAGAACGAAAAGACAGCCAAACTTCCCGCACCGCGTGGTGCGCGCCCGGGACAGCCCGGCGACCGCTCTGCATTTGGATTTGAGATTTCCACGCAGCTGCCCGGGCACCATGGTCGCACAGGAATGATCCGCACTCCGCACGGCGATATCCGCACTCCCGCGTTCGTTCCCGTCGCCACTCAGGGTACCATGAAGGCAGTGCTCCCCGAACAGATGGAAGCCCTTGGTGCGCAATGCATGCTGTCTAATGCTTTCCACCTTTTTGAGCGCCCGGGCGAAGATATCCTTGACGCAGCCGGCGGGCTGAATGAATTCATGCACTGGGACAAGCCTACATACACAGATTCCGGCGGTTTCCAGGTGCTCTCCCTCGGAGCCGGCTTCAAGAAGACGCTGGCAATGGATACTGAAGGGAAGAAATCCGACGATGTGATAGCCAAGGGCAAGAACCGCCTGGCTTTCGTCGATGAGGACGGGGTAACCTTCAAATCCCCGCTTAACGGTGCTCAGAAACGTTTTTCCGCTGAAATCTCTATGCAGATACAGCACAAGATCGGCGCAGATATCATGTTTGCTTTTGACGAGCTGACAACGCTGATGAATACCCGGCACTACCAGGAGAAATCAGTCGAACGAACCTTCCGGTGGGCGAAACGATGCATCGCGGAACACGAGAAACTGACAGCGGAGCGCACCGGTAAACCGTATCAGGCCCTGTTCGGCGTGATCCAGGGGGCGAATTACGAGGATCTGCGCAGAAAAGCTGCCTCGCAGATCGGTTCTTTAGGCTTTGACGGTTTCGGGATCGGCGGGGCCATTGAAAAACGCATTATCGGCGATATCTGCTCATGGATATGCGACGAACTGCCCGAGGGCAAGCCCCGTCATGTCCTCGGCATTGCAGCTGTGGATGACATTTTTGCATGTGTAGAAAACGGCGGGGATACGTTCGACTGCGTTGCGCCTGCACGTACAGCCAGAAACGGTGCAGTCTATACGCGCGACGGGCGCTGGAACGTAAAGCGTTCAGCTATGCGCAACGATTTCAGGCCGATAGAAGACGGGTGCGACTGCTACACATGCAAAAACTATTCGCGCGCTTACGTCTGCCACCTTCTGCACGCCGGGGAAATGGCCGGCGCAACGCTGGCAACGATCCATAATGAAAGGTTTTTTATACGCCTCCTTGATGATATACGCGCTTCAATCGACGGCGGATATTTCACCGAGTTCAAAAATGATACCCTCTCACGTTTTTATGCGCACGGGTCAAAGGGATAAGATACAGGCCATGAGAAATAGCTGTCCCGGAAATTGCGCCACGCCAGCCCGGGCACCCATGCAGGGTCTGGGGTGGGTGCGTGTTAAAGTTTTTCAGGTACGCGCACGTGGCGGAATGGTAGACGCGCTGGCTTCAGGTGCCAGTGGCCGTTAAGGCCGTGGGGGTTCAACTCCCCCCGTGCGCACCAGTATTTGTATACACCTGATATCCCAGTATCCGTTAAATAAAAGTTTACTAAATAAATAATAAATAAATTAAATGGATGCCGGGGAAAATTTCCGGGGCATCCTTAGATATCCATTATCAGTTATTATCGGTCAGCCCATTCAGCTGATCCTAATTATTGTACTGTCAGCAGCATTTAGTCCAGCGACTTCGATATTGCAAAAGCCCGCACTGCTGCAGAGATACCGAGAACAATGAGCGCTATACCCGCAAAGATGATAAAAAACTCCGTGCTCCATGCCGGTGATGCCAGAACAACGATACCAGCTATAACCGAGAGCAGCCCATAGAATATGGACCAGCCCGGCGCAAGCTGTGTGGCAGCAGTAGCGAATGACATCATACCTTCAATGAGCCATGAGGTCCCAACAAAAATCGTCATATAAACTGCAAGCCATGCACCGGAAATGAACGGTGCCCGAAGGACGGAAATACCCGCGATCAGCAGAAGTATGCTGAGCAGTATCTGGAGTACCCTCCATCCATCCGATATGCCTTTGATGCGGAATAATGCCACCAGGCGCACAATGGCATCAACGATAAAATAGAGGCCAAGGATAACAGCAACAACTGCAAGTGTGTGCCCAGGCCAGGCCAGCAGGCAGACACCCGCCACAATAGCTACGATACTCAGGATAATAGTATTCCTGCGGACGACTCTGGCGAGTTCATCAGTAACCGTTTCAAAGAAATCCGGGATATGGTCGAATTGCTGTGACATATTTTGCCTTCTTATAGTCACTAACATAATCACTGATTCGCCGTACCGGCAGGGTATTCAGGCAGGGCCTTCAGCATACGGCTGCCGGTATTGCCAGCAGTATCAGTATACTTTGGTGCTGTCGACCTGCCTTGTGAACCATGTTGTCATCAGGATAAACGGCCTGCGCAGGATAACACCTATAAACAGGGCAGCAACCGCAAAAATAGACAGCTGGGCCATATATATTCCGTAATTCGCGAGGTAGGGGCCTGCTATCGCTTCCCTCATCGCATTGATAGCATAGGGGAAGGGAAACAGCGGGTAGATCACTTGGAACGGTTCAGGGAGCATCTGTATAGGGAATGTCCCTCCGGTACCGGCAACCTGCATGACAAGAAGGACTACAGCTATAGCTTTGCCCGCTGCACCGAATGCCACAGTAAGCGCATACATAAGGCTGGAAAAGACGAATGCGCACAGCCATCCCGCTACAAAGAACTGCCACGGTTTTTCACACTGTATTTTCAGGAACCACAGGTCCCCCATGCATATCAGTGTTGCCTGGGCGAGGGCAAGAAGCATGAATATTATATAGCGTCCGAAATATTCTTCGTTCAGATGCAGCCCAAGGAAACGCATATTCCCCGGCGTTTCAGCCCGCAGCGGTTTACCGCCCACCAGTACAGGCACTTCTTTCAGTTTCAGGGCAGCAGCCTTCCCCTCATCAGAGATTTTTGCCTCCATCATTGCCACCAATATGACGCTTCCAACCCAGATAGCCAGGACTGTATAGAACGGGGCCATCTGTGAGCCGTAATTCTCCATAGGGTATACGGCATGGCGCTCAAGCCCTACCGGCTGTGCGAGAAGGCTGGCGAGCAGGGATGCATCAATATTCTTACTTGAGCCGAGCTGCGAAAGAAGCCCCTTGACCCCTGTATTGGCTATTTTTGCTGTAAAGGCGCGCAGCCTGGCCGCAGTCCTGCTGAGATTGTCCGCACCAGAATCCAGCGATTTACGGATATCTGCAATGCTTGCTGATGTTGCAGAGCTGAAGTTTGAAATATCCGATGTCACGCCGGACATATCGGCATTGATCGAATCAAGGCCTGAGAAAACCCTGGAAACAGAGCCGGACAGCTGGTCCAGCTGCGGCCTGACAGTATCGTTGAAATCTTTTTTTGCGCGGCGGACAGAGGAGATAATGTCTGCTATCTGCTTTTTCACCCGGGCGCGCTGCGTGCTGACAACCGAATCTGCAGTGGTGAGTGCTGTACCTGTATCGCTGAGGGCCTTAGCCAGGTCCGTATGGTCCCGGGCCACAGATTTAAGCTGCGATACCTGGGCGTCAAGCACGCCCGTCATCTGGGAACGTGCTGCAGCGCTCAGGGATGCATCAGATGCTATTGAATCGCGTAGCCTCTGGAGTGAATCCGCAGCAGCAGTATATTTGCCGGCCTGGTCCCGTACCGCAGCAGACAGCGAGTCCAGGTCCGATCTCCACGTCCCTGTCCTGCCCGAGACCCCGTCCATAAGCGTATCAACCTGGCTGCTTAACGACGACAGGCTTTTCTCGCTGGAATCCAAAGCCTTTTCCATAGCAGATCGAGAAGTGTTCAGAGCTGATCTCAAAGATTTTGCGGATGCCGCTGTGTTTTTCAGTGCATCTTTCAGGGATGATGCCCCCTGCCCGGTCTGCTTCATAAGGTCCTGGGCAGACTTGATAAGGTCTGCAGAGCTGCCCAGCAGACCGGAATATGCTGCCATCTGGTTTGATGCTGAGTCCAGGCCGTCCGCCATAGAATTCAGATTATTGACAGCGTTCGTGACGTACGAATCAAGGTTCCCGTTACTGGAATATCTGGATAGCGAACCTGCCAGGTCCAGCGCAATATTTGCCAGTGTTTTTGTGAATGTGGAATCTATCTGCGCAACGATGGAATCCGCCCCTTTATCTGTTATATGGGGCGCGATCGCATTCGATTTTTCATTGATGTAATAAGTCAGTTTTGCCCGCGTGGCATGGGGCGAGAAGAGGGTCATCATATCTTTGCTGAAAGACCCGGGGATGATGATCGCCGCATAGAATTTCCCTGATTTTACGCCGTCTATCACGTCTTTTTCGTTTTCAAACTGCCAGTCTAGCTGTTTATTCGTGCGCAAGGCGGCTTCAATAGTGTTGCCCGCATTCACAGTGACGGGGATAAGGTCAGACTTATACCCTTTATCGGAATTGGCGACTGCCACCTTGAGGTTTCTGGTATTCCCGTAGGGGTCCCAGCTGGCCGCAATATTGAACCATGCGTACATGGCAGGGACGATCACCAGCCCCATGAGCACCACTATACCGATAACATTTTTAGTAGCGTTGCGCAGGTCACGTACAAATATCCGCCAGATATGTTTCATGAGCGGCCTCCTTTCCCCTTGCCTGCGCCGCCTTCTGCGGCTGGCCCGGCAGCTCCGGATCCGTTACTGCCGGTACCGCCGCCCGTATCCCTTTCAGTATTATCAGCACCGTCCTGCGCATCCGGACTGTCATCCGCAAAGAACCAGCGCCTGCGTATATGGTCAAGCACGCTGGTCCGCATACGTTCGCCGGTCATCTCCGACAGCCCCAGCTCACGGGTATATGATTCGCGCATATATTCAAGGATTATCAGGAACATATCTATGACGATGATGGAAACTATCCATGCTATAAGGAAACCTATTTTTACAGGCACAACGAACATAAGGATCAGGAAAATAACAGGTATGATGATTATGGAAGCGATACCGCCCGCTATAAGGCGGGGATATACCCGCAGGAATGCCTGGGACCTCTTCCGTATCCGTTCCTTATATCCGGCACTGTCCAAAAGGTTCTGCAGTATATTGGACAGCCTGAACCTGGAATTCGTCAGGTTATTCTTTTCTGCAATAAACAGGTCAGTCTCACCCAGGCGCCTGTCAAATAAAGCATTAAGATTCAGCATATACGGGCGCACATAGATGCCTACAAGGAACGCACCAATAATAAACGGGAGAAGCATCGCAAGATTGTGCCAATATGAGGCTTTATACAGGCCTCCGATGGTTTCCCGCATCGCGTTGATCCCGTACGTGAAGGGGAGCCACGGCTCAATATTGCGGAAAAACTTGGGCATCAGCTCAATGGGGTATGTCCCTGAAGAGCCCGGTATCTGCACAATCACTAAAAGTACGCCGATCGCTTTGCCAATATGCTTGAACGTTGTTGACAATGCATAAATGATACTGACATAAGTAAAGGAAAGGAACACGCCGGCCAGGATGAACAGCGCAGGGTCCTTGCACTGGATGCCCATAAGCAGGTCGCCGGCAGTCGTGATCAGCCCCTGGAACAGGCCGATCCCCAGGAATATGAGGAAACGGCCCATATAGGCGTCCCTTGCCCCGAACTTTTTCAATCCTTCGCGGTCAACTTCAATTTTGATGATTGCAATAAGGATAAAACCGCCGACCCACAATGCAAGATTGGTATAAAACGGCGCGATCGCAGACCCGTAATTCGATATAGGGTACACGGCCTTTGTTTCCAGGGAGACAGGCGACGAAATAAAGGTGCTGATCTCCTGGGGGTCAAGGGATATGTTCCGGAGCTCACGCCAGATACGGGAGCTGTCAAGCGCAACGAGATCCGTGCGGATCTTATCAAGCTGATGCGCGGCCTTACCTAGCGAGCCTGAAGTGGTGGAAAGCGTTGCGGAAGTCTGGCCTATAAGCCCGTCAAGCTGGGAAAGTATATGCCTGGTCTGGGAAATATTGGAGCTGAGGGCGATAAGCGTCCCATCCGCAGACGATACCAAAGTTTCAAGCGACCCCAATGTTGCAGAGAATGTTGCAGAAAGGTTCCCGTTCAGCTGGCTGTTTGCAGTATTGAGAAGGTTCGCACCGCTGCTTGCCCCGTTAGATAGTGCTGACCCCATATTATTGGCTGCCGTCTGGGCGCTGCTGAGTGCTGAGCGGGATGCAGAAGTAAAACTCTGCAGCTCAGCGCGCTGGGCATTCGCCCGGTCACGCAGTGTGCTGATCTGCGCCTCCATAGCCTTATATGTATCAGACCCTCGCGGTATACCCGAATTTTCCAGTGCATTGCCCAGCTGCGACACGATGCTGTCATTGAGGGAGACTATCAGGCTGAGCTTTGCCTGCACGTCATTCGCACTTACAGAAACATCCGTAAGAGCCTGGTCGATCGTTGACGCGGCATTCCCTGCCTGCATCGACAGCAGAGACAGGTTGGATGCCCCATTGGACAGCAGCAGGCTGGCTGACGAATTGAATTTGTCTGCGCTTTTCCTTGTAGATGATATGAGTTTCTGCGTATTTTTAAGGGACCTCCGCATATCTTCCACTGATGAGCCAAGGCCGCTGAGCGTTTTATCCACAGCCTTAAGGGAAGTTTTCGACCCTTTCAGCGACGCAACCAGGCCGTCTATCGATTTCCTCGTTGATTCTATATTTTTCAGCGCATCTTCAGTAGAAGAGACTGCATCGTCGCGCGTTGAGGCAAGACCGTTATCAATATCGGTACGGGCCTTCCGCAGCTGGGCAACAACGGCTTTGCTGACCTGCCGCGTAAATTCAGTGCTGATCTTCCCCTCAACTGTTGAAGCACCGATATCAGTAACCTTAGGGGCAATAGGGTTCAGTTTTTCGTTCACATAATACTGGAGCTGCGGACGTCTGCCTGAGCCTTCAAGCGCACCCACAAGATGGGAGCTGAAGTCCCTGGGTACTATGAGTGCAGCATAATACCTGCCGGAAGCAACCCCTTCCCTGGCCACGTCGCTGGAAACGAACTGCCACCCCAGGGAATGGCTGCTTTTCAGCTGTTCCATCAGCTGTTTGCCGATATTGACATTCCCCGTCAGGGAACTGTACGACCCGGCATCTTCATTGGCTACAGCGACATGGAGGTTCCCGGAGCTGGAATACGGATCCCAGTTGGCAGCTATGTTCGCCCATGCATACAGCCCGGGCAGGAAAGCGATAGCGATAGTAACAATGAGGGCAACAGGGTTGCGCAGGACACGCTTAGCGTCGCGCACAAAAATACGCCATGCCATACTTTAGCCTCCAATAGCCCTTAAACAGCACTAAGTACTATCTGCTTCCGTTTTATAACCGTAAATACTTAACTATAGTACGGGCATTGATATCTTTATGCCGTGCCATGCACCGGGCTCCCCCGGAAACCCCATATAAAGGCTGCCGGGCAGAAGGTATCCCACATGCCTGTTGACAGAATTCTGTTTCCATCTTATACTGAGGGTACTTATTATTATAATGAATATATTAATGTAAAAAAGGACAGACCGATGGATACAGCAACCCTTATTGATAACATCGTCCCTATCAGCACTTTCAATCAGGGAGGCGCAAGCAAAGCATTCGCGCGCGTTTCAGACGGATCGCCGGTAATTGTTCTTAAAAATAACAAACCCAGTGCAATTATTATTAGCCCTGAAGATTTTAAAAAATACGATGAGGCAATGGAAGACCTCGGGCTCCTTCAGCTTGCACAGGAGCGCCTGAGCGGCTCCCACCATGGGCTTCTTGATCCCAGCGACGTATGGGGAGAAAACTATACGCCCGTTGACGATGGCTACGAGGCAGACTTCGAATGATCCGGTGGACTGAAAAATGGCTCCCCGAGGCCCGGGACGACATGAAGAAACTCGGCGAACCCCGTAAATCACACGTCTACAGGGCAATCAAAAAAGTCAGGGCCAATCCGCTGCCCCAGAGTGAGGGCGGTTATGGAAAACCGCTGGGAAACAGATCTGGCAATAACCTTACAGGCCTTCTTAAAGTCAAACTACGCAAAGATGGGATACGGATCGCCTATCGCCTGGAACGGGTACAGCATCAAATGCTGATAATCATCGTAGGGGTCCGCGATGAAAATGAGGTATATAACATGGCAGCACAGCGCACTGCAACACGCCGCCCTTCTTCTCCGGACAACGGCTGAATACTGCCTGTCCAGCTGGTATAAAGGTGTTATACAGCTAATTTACCTGTTACGCTTTATAATCCTCATTCATGGTGTAGAATAAATATATGGTTTCAACGATGATAAACCTCAAGAATGTGCACATCCTTAGTGAAAACGATTATGCCCGCACCATGGAACACATTGTCCTGCCCGCACTTGCGCAGGTCCGTACAGAGGGGTGGATGGAACCCGCAACGCACAAGGATCTCCGTGAGCTGCCCATACCGGACGGGTCGCATAACGGGATGCTGCATTACGTTTCATATACCCACAGCAAAAGTGCGGAAGATAAAACCCCGCCGCAGCAGGAACAGCACGCACGACAGACGCGGCAGACAGAGGACGGAAGCAGGCAGCGGGACGGCAGGCCCGGCATTGTTATTTCACATGGTATTACCGGGATCATCGGCCACTATGCCGAGCTGTCCTACTACTTTTTCCAGGCGGGTTTTGATGTATGGATAATGGAGCACCGCGGGCATGGGCTTTCACCGCACGATGTTTCAGATCCGTCCGTTGTCTGGATAGACGACTGGCGCAGATACGTCCTTGACCTCGCAAAATTCACCAGAGAGGTCGTACAGCCGCACACTGCAGGGGCACTGGGGCTCTTTGCCCATTCTATGGGCGGAGGGATCGGCATCAGCCTGGCGCAGCAATACCCGGAACTGTTCAGCAGGATAGTGCTCAGCTCCCCCATGGTCATGCCCCAGACCGCAGGTTTCCCGGCACCCCTTGCACGCGCGGCAGCCGGGGTTATCTGCATGATGGGCAAAGGGAAAAACCGCATATTTACTCAAAAACCTTTCAGCCCTGTGCTTGACGCGGAAAGTGTACGCGGAAAATCGCCTGCCCGCGCGCAATGGGGTTTTGACGCACGCCTCGCAGATGTTCACTATCAGACAAGCGCACCGGCATACCAGTGGCTTGCGGAAGCTTTCGCCTTAAGCAGGTCGGCCCTTGAACTCGAAAACTGTGCACGCATACAGGCTCCCATCCTGCTGTTCAAGGCAGAAAATGATACTTCTGTGCGCCTGGATGCAATCGAAGATTTTGTCGACACAGTGCTCAGCACCGATGGGGATATTGAAAGGGTACTCGTCCCACACGCCCCGCATACGCTGAACGAATGCCATAACGATATTTTTGCACCTTTCGTTGAGAAAACCCTGGAATTTCTGAGCGTATAACGCGTGCAGAGTGTTCCCGGGATGCGGGGTTGCAGCTGCAGGCGGAACCGGTTCCGTAAGCGCAGCTGCTGCAGCCTGTTTTATGTGGTATAGTTATTAGCAGCATATTTTCTTAAAGAAAGAGGCGCAGCAGTGTACAGCTTTTCCTGCAGGTAAACCAGCAATACAACTATAAATATATCCAGTAAAAGTTATTTTATTAAATTGTTATTTGTATCTGCTGTGCCGCTGCAGGAAGCTGATGGGAAGGCCGCAGGGACAGGCGGCACGCAACGTCTGAGATCAAAAGGTTGAATCAGCTAGGAACCAAAACTGATTTCCCATATATCACACTGCACCGCATAAAAGCTGTCAAAGCACAGATCCCCTCCCTTCCCCACAACCATATCCCGCAGCCTCCCCCCCCCTACGCACAGCGATCCATCTGACGTCAAGGAGGCATATATGTCAATGATCAAAGTTGAAAACCTGACTTTCGCTTATCCGGGAAGTTACCATAACGTATTTGAAAACTGCACTTTCCATATTGATACCAGCTGGAAACTCGGTTTTGTAGGAAGGAACGGACGGGGTAAAACCACGCTGCTTAAGCTGCTGATGGGCGAATACGAATACAGCGGGAAAATCATCAGCTCAGTTGAGTTTGACTATTTCCCCTACCCTGTGAGCGATAAAGGCAGGGCAACCCTTGAAATACTGAGCGGAATATGCCCCGCTGCAGAAGAATGGGAATTCCTCCGTGAGCTTTCATACCTTGACGTAAGCCCTGACGCACTATACAGGCCTTTCATGACCCTTTCCAACGGAGAGCAGTCGAAAGCCCTGCTCGCCGCACTTTTCCTTAACGAAGGGCACTTCCTGCTGATCGATGAGCCCACTAACCACCTGGATGCAGATGCGAGGGAACTCGTCTCCCGCTATCTGAGGAAAAAGAAAAGCTACATCCTCGTTTCCCACGACCGCTATTTCCTTGACGGCTGTGTAGACCATATCCTTTCCCTGAACAGGGCAACTGTTGATGTGCAGAACGGTAATTTTTCCGCCTGGCTGCAGAATTTTGAACAGCAGCAGTCATTCGAGAAAGCGAGGGACGAGCATCTGCGCAAAGACGTACAGCGGCTGAAACAGGCTTCCCGGAGGACCGCTGACTGGTCAGACAGGATAGAAGCCTCCAAATATGGGAACGGCCCTGTAGACAGAGGCAGCATTGGCCACAGGGCTGCAAAAATGATGAAACGCTCCAAAACCATAGAAGCGCGTCAGATGAAGGCGATCAAAGAAAAATCCGCACTGCTCAAAAATACCGAAACTGCAGAAAAGCTGAAAATACATCCTCTGGTTTATTACAGCGAAACGCTTGCTTCGCTTTCCCACGCAGCCCCGGCGTACAACGGCTCCCCCGTCTGCGAACCGGTCTCATTCGAGATAAGGCAGGGAGAACGGACAGCGCTCACAGGAAGGAATGGAAGCGGCAAAAGCAGCATCCTGAAACTGCTGGACGGCCAGGATATCCCGCATACCGGTACCGTGTCCGTTGGCTCCGGGCTTGTCATATCTTATGTTCCGCAGGATACATCTTTCCTTAAAGGCACGCTTGACAGGTTTGCCGCGGACAGCCAGATAGACGGGACACTGTTCAAAACGATCCTCAGGAAGCTGGGTTTTGAACGGATCCAGTTTGAGAAGGATATGGAAGATTACTCTGCCGGGCAGAAAAAGAAAGTCCTCATCGCAAAAAGCCTGTGCGAGGAAGCCCATCTTTATATCTGGGACGAACCCCTCAACTTTATTGATATCTATTCGCGCATGCAGATAGAGCAGCTTTTACAGGAGTATGCCTCAACAATGGTTTTTGTGGAGCACGACCGCGCATTTCGGGAACTGGCAGCTACACAGGAAATCCCTCTGCAGCCGATAAGATAACAGCTTACATCTTATCGCGAAATCAAGGATATATCTTTATAGATATATCATGACAGTATTGTTCCTGACTATCTTATAGATATCCAGTAAGGAACGAAGTTGAACGCTAGAGTTATAAATAAAAGTATGGCGAACAGCACAGATACAGCAGATACGGCAAATACGCCGGGGACATCAGGCCAAATCTACCCCGGCACATTCAGCGCAAAGGTCATAAGCCGGAAGGAACTTTTCACAGGGCCGATCTTTAAGGTCGAACGGCTGAATGTACAGCTCAAAGGGATAGCAGGCACAGCGGATGACCCTGTCACCATACAGCGCGACCTCATTACGCACTCCCCCTGCGTTGTGATGCTGGTGCATGACGTGCCCGGCGACCGGTACCTGCTGCAGTATGAATACCGGGTAGGCGCAGACCGCTTTGTACCAGGGATACCTGCCGGGTTCATCGATGAGGGGGAAAGCCCCGAAGAGGCTATGCTGCGCGAGATACGCGAAGAGGCCGGCATCATCCCCGCCGAGGCTTCCGGATCTGCAGCATCCTATTCCATCGACCATGCCGGGGCGTTCTACTCTTCAGAAGGCATGACAAACGAATTGGCGCATATCGCCGTTATCCATCTTTATCAGTGGGAACAGTCCGAACAGCATCTTGATGCCCAGGAATACATCCGCGGAGCGTGGGTGGACTGGGATACCCTGCTGGGTTCAGGGATCACCGCCTCGAATTCAACTATCGCCGTCCAGCATGAAATGATCCGCCGCCTGAAAATGAAAATAAAGTAAAAATTTATACCAAAAAAGATGCGCACGCAAAGACTTTGCAATAATTCCTATGTAACAGGTTTTAGGAAATTCTTTTATTTATAGTATGGTAGCAGGTAGATAAAAGCCAGGAAGGACTATTATGGGCTTTCTCGATAAATTCGAAAAAGGTATTGGGGGCGCCGTTAATGGCGTATTCTCCAAGTTCGGTTCTAAAGATTTGCAGCCGGTAGACCTTTCGAGCGCGCTTGAACGCGAAATCGACTCTCAGGCAATGGCGGTACGCGGGGACAGGACCGTAGCCCCCAACGAGTATCGGTTCAAGCTTTCCACACCAGACTTTGACCACATCGAACAGTGGGGTTCTGAAGCACTCGCCAATGAGCTTGCAGACAACCTCACCAAGTATGCCGAAGGCCAGCACTACGCATTCGTAGGGCCTGTAGTAGTCATTTTTGAAGAAGACCTTGACCTGGCGCGCGGCGACTACAAACTTATGAGCGAGTCGGTGCAGGGCAACGCGGCACCTGTCACAACGGATGCGGATAATAACGACTGTCCTATCCTTGAGATCAACGGCCGCCAGTACCTCCTTACAGCAGATAAAACTGTCCTGGGACGCGGATCCAACTGCGACATAGTCATTGACGATCCGGGAATTTCCCGCCACCATCTTGAGATAGATATTACAGATAAAGGCGTTATCGCCCGCGATATGGGCTCCACCAACGGCACATTCGTTGAAGGACATCAAGTACCCGCTGCTACACTGGTAGATGGCAATACAATTACTATAGGACGCACGCGCATCCTGTTCTGGGCCTCCTCGCAGGTCCAGCAATAGAAGGCGCTTACGGACAGCAGCATTGCACGCCATGTACATGCGTCCCGGCCTGGGCAGCAAAGGTGCGGGGACCTGCGCAAGCGCAGCCGCAATGGGAACACTACAACATAAGAGCACACCATGATAACAGATCTGACATTCGCAGTCATGAAGTACGGCTTTCTGGCCTTGCTGTGGGTCTTCGTGTTTCTCGCTGTACGGTCATTGCGCAAAGACGTACTGAATATGAGCCCTCCTCCCCGCAAGCGGGGCCGGAGGAACGACAGCAACACTTCGCAGCCGTCGTCAGGCGGCAGGCGCAGCTCCCGTAATTCCGGGCAGCAGTACGCTGCTGCTGCGTCCCCATCCCAGCCGCAGCCTGCACCGCAGCCCCAAATGCAGCAGGGTGCAGGCAATCAGGCAAGTATGCTTACTATTATTGACGGCCCCTTGTCCGGCACTACATACACTTTAGGCTCGCAAAGCATTACGCTCGGCCGTGCCCCTGACAACGTAGTCGTGCTTAATGACGAATTCGTATCATCCCACCATGCCCGTGTTTACGTTGACCCTACAACAGGGCGATGGGCTATTGAAGACCTTGGCAGCACAAACGGCACTGTTGTGAACGGGCAGCGGCTTGCCCGGAGCATGGTCCTCCCTGCCGGTGTGCCTGTACGCATTGGCGGCACTACTTTTGAATTGAGATAGGAGGTATATGAGTTCAAGTCTTCCTCTGATTCTCACATCAACAACTGTTTCTGACATCGGCTATGTACGCCACGACAATCAGGATTCATCTTTTGCAGGTGAACACCTTATAACAGTATGCGACGGAATGGGCGGCCACGCCGGCGGCGATACGGCCTCTACCATTGCTATACGCTCCCTGGCACATATAGAGGTTGCTTCAGGCAGCGATCCTGATGACATGGCCAGGGTCCTGCAGACTTCAATCATTGCTGCGCATGATGCCATTGTGGGGAAAGCCAGCCGCGAGCGCAAGCTTTCCGGTATGGGGACTACCGTAGAAGCCCTGCGCCTGGTAGGGAATTACTGGGTACTTGCCCATATGGGGGATTCGCGCGCTTATCTGCTGCGGGGCGGTGAGCTGATCCGCGGTACCAAAGACCACAGCTATGTCCAGCATCTTATTGATACGGGGCGGATCACCCCTGAGCAGGCAAAAGGCCACCCCCAGCGTAACGTCGTCATGCGCGTGCTCGGCGATTTTGATATAGATCCGCATCCTGACATCTCTATACGCACTGCACTCCCGGGGGACCGCTGGCTGTTGTGTTCAGACGGGCTGTTCGGAGTACTGGAAGACAGCACTATCCGCGAAGCGCTTTCCACCATTGAGGATCCGAACCAGTGTGCGCAGGATCTTGTATCTATGGCGCTGCGCGCGGGCAGCACCGATAACGTTACTGCCGCAATCGCAGATGTTACAGTAGTTTCAAGCGAAAAAGACGTATCATCAGCCCACCAGATCCCGCTTGTAGGGGGTGCGGCCAGTAAAGAGCCTCAGCCGCTGGCAGATATCATCGACCGGCCTGTTGCTATTGCCCCTGCGCTGAAGGAAGGCCCTGAGTCGCCCGCATCGCGTGCAGCAGCACTCACCCACAGCAGCAAGGACAGCAGCCCCAGGAGTGAAAGCACTTCTGCGGATAACAGCGGCGGGTCACGGACAGATTCAGGCAGTATCAGGCAGATCGCCATGCCGCAGAGGACCCTTGACGGCAATGCCGTCCCAGAAACAAGTGAAATACCTATCGTACAGAAAGCGAACGGCTCTTTCTCCGACGACCCCCACGACCCTGCAGTCGTCAAAGCTGCCAGGGACCAGAGCCAGAGCGCGCAGCAGCGTACACACAGGCGTTCAGCAATGCGGCGGGTACTTACCTTTTTCACGATCCTTGTGGTGCTGGCAGGGATCGCTTTCGGGGGACTGCGGGCTTACCAGTGGTCACAGACCCGGTACTATATAGGCGAGAGCGACGGCGTAGTCGCCATCTACAGAGGCGTACCTACAAATATATTCGGCATCAGTCTGTCACACGTTGAGGAAAAAACGGATATCCGCGTATCAAGGCTGTCCCCGGTATGGCAGCAGCAGCTTCGGCAGGGGATCGTTACTGATTCGCTGGGCGCTGCCAGGCAGCATATACATGCCAACATACAGAATGCCGCTTCTGAGACCGGCGATACCGGCACAGATACAAGTACGGCCTCACCGGATGCAGCATCAGATACACCTTCAGGAACAGCGGAGGCGAACTGATGATAGGGAACCGCGTCCGGCAATCTTTTATGCTGATCTTCATTTTTGCGATCACAGCACTGGGGCTGTTCCAGATGTTCATGCGGATAAATGGGACCATTCCCTCGCGTTACATGCTTCCGCTCACTGCTATGTTCGCGGTCATCGTGGCGGTATGGATAGTGCTGTGCACTTTCCAGCGGTATTCTTCGCAGCTCATATTTTTCTGCGTTATCCTGCTGTCGCTCATAGGGATAACTGAGATCATCCGCATTGACCATGAAAACCGCACACGCGGTTCCGGTGCCGTCAACGCAGGCATGAACCAGATCATCTGGCTGATCATTGCCCTCGTAATATGTGCCGCATTGTCAATACTGCTGCGCAACTACCGGCTGCTGCGCAAGTTCTCCTACACGAGCATGGTTATCGGGATACTGCTGATGTTCTCCCCTATGGTCCCCGGGCTGGGAAAGACCATTGGCGGGGCCCGCATATGGATCGGGATAGGCTCCCACACTGTCCAGCCGGCAGAATTCGCCAAACTCTTTATTGCAGTCTTTTTTGCCGGGTACCTTTTCGACCATCGCGACCAGCTCGCAGTAGGCGGGCGCAAATTCCTGAGGATGCGGCTTCCGCGGCTGCGCGACCTGGGGCCGATCCTCATCGTATGGGCGTTATGCATGGGTGTGCTTGTCCTTCAGCGCGACCTGGGGACGTCACTGCTCTTTTTCGCGATGTTTGTCTGCATGCTGTACGTTTCCACCGGGCACTCCAGCTGGATCCTCATTGGGCTGGTATTCTTCGGAGTAAGCGCTGCAGCCGCTTCCCGGCTGTTTGGCCACGTCCAGAACCGTATCACCGCATGGCTGCATCCTTTTGATGATTCCGTCTATACCGCCGTCGGAGGGTCCGAGCAACTTGTCAAAGGCATTTTCGGGCTTTCAAGCGGCGGGACGTTTGGGACTGGCCTCGGCAAAGGGCATCCGGGCATAACCCCTCTGGCAAATTCAGACTTCATCTTCTCATCGCTGGGCGAAGAGCTCGGGCTTACCGGTATCCTTGCCATCCTCAGTATCTACCTTATTATCATTGCTGCCGGGATCATAACAGCCCTGAAGATCAAAGACGGATTCGGCAAACTCCTTATTGCCGGTCTGGTATTTACCATGGCTTTCCAGGTATTCATAGTTGTAGGCGGCATCACCCTTGTCATACCTCTGACAGGCCTGACACTCCCCTATATAGCAGCAGGGGGATCAAGCCTGACAGCCAATATGGTCCTGGCATTCATGATCCTGATCGTATCTAACGACGCCCATAAACCGCAGGACGATAAACTTACCGATACTGTGGCCATGGAAGCGCTCGAAGCGCTCCAGGCGAACGAAAAGCGCCGCGCACTCGAAGAGGCGATCGAGGAGCGGGATCAGCGGGATGCGGTGCCAAGAGGACGCCATGCTTTCACCCGAGACAACCATCCGGCAGCAGGCGCAGAGGAGGTCTCAGAGCCTGCAGAAACGCGCGAGTTCCCCGGCATGTCTGCAGAGGGGCCTGCGGCACCTGAAGGGGACAGCCCTGCAGTAACAGACAGCACCGCATCAGGCATCTCCGCATCGGGCAGCCCTGCTCCGGACACGCCGGCGGTTTCGGAAGAAGCTACAGAAGTTATTGACCTTAGCGGGGAACGGAGGGAAGAACAATGAATGCCAACCTTCGCCGTATATTTAACATCGTTGTAGCACTTATGGCCATACTTGGTATCTCAAGTTCCATTATTATGGTCGTCCGGTCCAGCTCCCTCAACGCTGACCCGCGGAATGTGCGCGCGCTGTACAATGAGTTTGCTGTTGACCGCGGGCCGATACTTGCCAACGACGGGCGCACGGTCCTGGCAACATCCACGAAGGTAAACGACGCATTCCAGTATCAGCGCACTTACCCTCAGGGTGATGTGTATGCGCCGGTAACCGGATTCGTTTCTATCAACCAGCGGGCGCGGTACGGGATCGAAGCAAGCCGGAACCAGCAGCTGAGCGGCCTGAGCGACAGCCTGTGGATTGACCGCACTAAATCCCTTATTGAGGGGAGCACGAGCAAAGGCGCAATAATTGAGACTTCCATTGATCCGAAGCTGCAGACGCTGGCTTACAACCTTATGAAAGGCAAAAGAGGGTCTGTTGTTGCTATTGAGCCTTCTACAGGCCGTATCCTCGCAATGGTCAGCACGCCCAGCTACAATCCGAATTCCCTCGCCACCCATGACACACAGGCTGCCAATGCTGCATGGAGCCAGCTGTCAGGCGGTTCTGACAGCGTTATCATCAATAACGCTACACGCCAGCTCTTTGCCCCCGGATCGACTTTTAAGCTTGTAGTTGCAGCCGCAGCGCTGGAGAGCGGGAAATATACACTCGATTCCCAGATCCCCGCAGGGGCGTCCTACACGCTTCCCGGGACCAGTACCCAGCTGACCAATACTTCACACGCAGCTGACGGTACTAACGGGAAAATATCCCTTTCCGATGCGATAGCATATTCCTCTAATACCGCTTTTGCCCAGCTCGCAGTCGCTTTGGGGAAAGATACCATCTCTGATATGGCGAAGAAAATGGGCTTCGGCTCTTCCATCGTTGTTGACGGGAATGATACTCTGGGGACGCCGATGGCTTCTGTCCCTTCAGTATTCCCTGACACCCTTTCCGATGACCGCCTTGCCTTGTCTGCCATAGGCCAGGGGGATACTAAAGAGACCCCTCTGCTTAACACTATGATCACTGCTGCAATTGCAAACGACGGGGTTATGCTGCACCCGACTCTGGTGGACAGGGTGCGTTCCAGCGACCTGAGCGTCATCTCCACACGCTCCACCACAGCACTGACTTCAGACAGGATCTCGCAGGATACAGCATCCTCCCTGAATACAGCGATGCAAAGCGTCATTACTAAAGAGGCACCGAACCTGAAACTCCCCGGGATTACTATCGCGGCTAAAACCGGCACTGCCCAGGTAGGACTGGACAAACGGACGAATAACGGATGGATCACGGCTTTTGCCCCTGCAGATAACCCCAGAATAGCTATCAGTGTCGTCGTCACGGGGACAACCAGGCTGGGTGCGGACAGCGCCGGCCCTATCATGAAGCAGCTGATGCAGGAGTATCTCCATGAAACTCGTTGAGGGACAGCTGATACATCGCCGTTACCGTTTAGACCGCCGGCTCGCCCAGGGCGGTATGGGCGAGGTCTGGAAGGGCCACGATATTGAACTGCGCAGGCCTGTAGCAATCAAGGCTCTGAGAAGCGACCTGTCCGGCGAGAATACGAAACTCCAGCGGCTGCGGCTCGAAGCGCACAATTCTGCCAACCTTGCGCACCCGAATATTGCCGCGCTCTTTGAATACTATGAAACTGACGGCATCGGCTTTATCATCATGGAATATATCCCGAGCCCTTCCCTGTCAGATATCTACAAAGCCAAAGGCTCCATCAGGCCGACCCAGCTGCTGCCGATACTTATCCAGACTGCCCGCGGGCTCCACGTGGCGCATCTGCATGGGGTCATCCACCGTGATGTGAAACCGGCGAATATTATGGTCTCCCATGAGGGCGAAGTAAAGATCACAGATTTTGGGGTCTCCCATTCCACGAACCAGGGGCAGATCACACAGGACGGTATGGTCGTAGGGACCGCGCAGTATATATCCCCCGAGCAGGCGCAGGGCGAGCCTGCTACCCCCCAGTCAGATATCTATTCCCTGGGCGTGGTGGCATACGAAGGGTTATGCGGGCACAGGCCGTTTACAGGACGCACCCCTGTTGATATCGCGGCAGCCCACGTAAATTCCCCAGTCCCTCCCCTCCCCGACAGCATTGATCCCCAGCTGAGGGAATATGTTATGCGTATGCTGGCAAAGGATCCGCATGACCGCCCGCGATCCGCCCTCGAAGTTGCTAAGGAACTGGGCAGGATCGAAAGGCGGATCCTTGACAAGGAAGCCCGTGCCGCTACCGGGGAATTCAACGAGATTACCGGCAATTTCAAACTGCGGAGGGTACGCAGCGATATGGTGATCCCCCGGTACTTCATGTTCAAAGACGGGACTATCCTTGATCAGTACGACCACAGGGTGGTTGTCAAACCCTACGCTTCTAATACGGATCCTGGTACTCTAGGTGCCGGCCCTACAGGTGAATCCGGTATGCATATTGACCGCAATAATGACAGCAACACTAAGGAAGATGCACAATGAGTATGTTTATTCCCCAGTCCCTCGCAGGCGGACGGTATACGGTTGGAGAGCTCATCGGCCATGGCGGGATGGCGCAGGTCCATATAGGCACTGACACCCGCCTGGGACGTACCGTTGCTATCAAGATAATGCGCAGCGACCTCGCCGAGGACAGCATTTTCCTTACCCGCTTCCGCCGCGAAGCCCGTGCTGTGGCACAGCTAAACAACCCTAATATCGTTTCTATCTATGATTCAGGCGAAGAACAGCTGGAAGATGCTGCAGGCAACACGGTACAGGTCCCGTATATCGTTATGGAATACATCAAGGGGCAGACCCTCCGGGATATCATTCAGGTCAATGGCTCGCTGAGCCCGCAGGATGCTGAGCAGGTAATGATCGGCGTATTGAATGCGCTTGATTATTCACATCGCATGGGGATAATCCACCGTGATATCAAGCCTGGGAATATTATGATCAGCGACCAGGGCACAGTTAAGGTCATGGATTTCGGGATCGCCAGGGCGATGGATGATTCGTCGGCCACAATGACGCAGAACCAGGGCGTTGTAGGGACCGCACAGTACCTGAGCCCGGAGCAGGCCCGCGGTGAGCAGGTAGGGGCAAAATCTGACCTGTATTCCGCGGGGTGCGTACTCTATGAAATGCTTACCGGGAAACCGCCTTTCACTGGAGATTCTGCCGTAGCAATCGCATACCAGCACGTTTCAGAAACGGCAACACCAATCAGCACGCTCATCCCCGGGCTCGATAAGCGCTGGGATTCTATCGTTGCCAAGGCAATGGCAAAAGATACAGAGAACCGGTATGCCGATGCCGCGGCTTTCCGGCAGGATATCGTGACACTTGCGCATGGCGGTATGCCGATCGCAGCAAACGCACATCCCTTGACAGACCTGTCGAAAACTTCGCAGGCACAGGATGTTCCGCAGACCGCCGCAATGCCTCAGGCCTCAGTAGAGCAGACCAGCACCCTTTCTACAGGATCCCTTCCCGCGGCATACGGCCCTGCCGCAGCCGACAGCGCTTCCGGCGCAGCAGCAGGGACCAGCACGCGGGCCCTGGCGAGGAAAGAGGAGCAGGATAAGAAAAAGCGCCGCAACATTATTATCATCAGCGTGATCCTTGGGATCGCAGCACTGGCTGCTATTATGTTCGGCATCTGGTTTGTCTATAATTCGCAGAATAACCTTGTCAGCGTCCCCACTATCGATTCAAGCATGTCTGCTTCAACGGCAAAAGAGACTATCGAGTCTGCCGGGCTGCATTTCCAGCAGGAGACAGACGATAACTCATCGGAACCGCGCGGGACTTTTACCCGGCAGGATCCTACAGGGGGTACCCGCGTAGCAAAAGGCAGCACTGTCCGCGTATGGTTCTCTTCCGGCCCTAGGGCCCGGACGATACCAAATGTCAAAGGGATGACACAGCAGGCAGCTACCTCAGCCCTTACTTCAGCAGGGTTCAAAGTGTCATCAGTGGCTACTGAAAATTCTGCGACTGTAGAAAAAGACCATGTTACGCGCACGGACCCTGCGTCAGGGACCCAGCAGCCTCAGGGCACTTCAGTCATACTGTATATTTCTACCGGCCAGACTACAGTGCCGACAGGCCTTGTCGGCAAGCCACGAAACGAAGCTGTCCGCCAGCTCAACAACAACGGATTCAATACTAATATCATGCCGGAGAATTCAGATTCCGTAGCTGCAGGGAATGTTACCCGGGTAGACCCGGCAGAGGGGTCGACCGTTTCACAGGGGGCAACTATTACGGTGTATATTTCTTCCGGCCCTAAGATGATCGACACCCCGTCCCAGAGCAGCCTCAGCAGCTATGCGGAGAAAGGCTCGAATCTTGAATCATACCTGAGGGAAAAGCTAGGTTTCACAAACGTAACGATCAGCGGGAACAGTAACGACCCTGTTGATACTGTGACCTTCGGCGGGAAGAAGCTGGAGAATATCTCCGATTCGCAGATCGCTTCAAATACCCCTATCGTGATCACTACAGGGTCTGCCCCTGATCCTGAGAATTAGCCTACATAATTCGAAGTCAGCTGAAGGAACGGCAGGTTCTGCGCCATCCATGGGTATCCCCATTGGAAGAATACCGCTATAAGTGTTGCACACAGCAGCAGTACAAGGATTATACGCACCGGGAGCGGCCCCGGCTGTATCCGGGTAAGCCAGCCATAAAGGCTGAACACGGGGCGCTTCTCTTTTGCCGTACCCAGGTACTTCCTGACTCCGCGGTAGCGCCACACGGCGAGCGCCGCCAGATAGACTACCGCGTATGAAAGCAGGGAAGCGAGGGCGATATGCGACATATCAGGAGGAAGCACCGTGGTGCCTTCTTCCTGGGCAAATACGACCTGGCCGTCACGCGCTTTTGAAGCCAGCTCCTTCGGGACACCTTCTGAAACGCGCGACCAGGATACCAGTTTCCCGTAGGCGATCCAGCGGTGCGCTGCAGTGATATATGCGTACCGCGGTTCGCAGGTGGTCAGCGTTATCAGGCGTTCGGTCGGCTTCTGCCCGGGATGGTTGGGGACGGGTTCAATCACGCCCACATTCTCGGGGTCTACTATCTCGTGGTTCGTATATTCATACACATACCAGTAATTCTGCGTACGGAGGACAATCTTATCCCCTGGCTTGAAATCATCAATATGCGCCAGCGGCTCGCCATACCCGGCACGGTGCCCGGCTACCGCAAAATTGCCGATCGCCCCGGCCTTCTGAGACTCGGAATAATGCCCCAGCCCATGCATATTGAGCTGCTGGATATCTGTCCCCTCAACAATATTGCGCACCCATTTCGCACCAAAACGGGGTATATATATCTTGGACATTATTTTGCTCGTCTGGTACTTTCCCTCCTCAAGGGGGGTGGTGCTGACCGGATTGGCCTTGGCGATCCTGTATGTATTATCGCTTGACTTGGCAGAAGTCCATGACGATGTCTGTACTTCATCATCACTGGCCTGCGTCCGCTGCGACATAACACCGGTCCACCACATCTGCCACGCAAGATAAAAACCGACTATCACTGCAAGAGTAATAAGGACCTCGCCAATAACCCCGGCGACAGCGGAAACAGTACGTTTTGATGAGACGGTGCGTGCGGAACGATGGGAACCGGATACGCGATGGCCGTCCGCCTGCGAAGCATTGGCGGTATCAGCTGACGGATCGCCGATTACAGACTCAAAGCCTGTACCGGCATCTGCGGCGCTGTCCATCTGTGGTGTATTATCAGTCATTTCTTATCCTCCGCATCGATCCCTTTAATCGTTCCTTCTGCCTGCTGCCCCAACTGCAGCAGCATACTTTAAAGTCTGCGTAGTTGCTACAGTTTTACTGAACCGCAGCTTCGTTTCCTTTTTAACATCAAATCCGAGGCCATCAGCCTTCACATACTCTTTATATATCCGGACAGCCTTGGAGGAATCCAGGGCTGCACCCAGCCTGTCCGAATCGCCGATAGCAGAGATGGTGTAAGGCGGAGCATACTGCTTACCGTCAAGGAGCAGCACATTCCCCACGCATCTCACAACTGTTGACATATTGACACGCTGTCCCTGGATGGTCATCGCTTCGGCTCCCCCTGACCACAGGGCGTTAACGACAGCTTCAATATCCTGCTGGTGCACAACGTAATCATTGACATTATCGCCGGCGCCGGCCCCTGCATCGCCATTCTGGGTGCGCTGTTCCCACAGCGGGGAATCATCCAGGGTAACAGTGATCCCAGGCCCCTCAATCGCGGGGGACACAGCCTTTGACTCGCTGGACGTATTATCAGTCCCTGTTTCTGCCGATGATCCGGAGGCGAGGTTCTTGCGCAGCACATCAATTTGGCCGGTAAGGGATTTTATATCCCCGGTCAGGGCGGTCACACGCTGTCCGCGCCGGGCAAGAAGCTCCTGGGTATTTGTGCTGGGTACATAATCAGCATTCGACTGGAGGTTGACAATAAAAATCCAGCCTACCAGAGAAAAAATCAGGACTGTGATAAGTGAAGAATACCATGGTTTTCTAGGTGCGCGATGGCTGGACGCACGCTCCTGGCGGCGCCCATCTCTCCTTAAAAATACCATATCGCTCCTAAATACCCAACGTTATGCAGCTGCTTATATACCAGTTTATACGAACATGTCGATTCACGTATCCTCTCTTCTCTTCCAGTATAACCACTAGAATGATCTGAGGTATTTAACAGGAACGGTGATCCCCGAGGAATCACGTTTTGTCAGTTAAGGAGAAAGCATGACTGACGCTAACAGCGACAACATCGTTGAGGACAAAGAAACCGCTGAAGCCATCGAAGAAGCAGACAGCAGCGCTGATAACGGCGGCGCTCAAAAGGCTGCTGACAGCAGTGATGCTGCAGACCGCAGAAGCGCAGACAGCGATACCGCCGGTGAGGATGCTGAAAAAGAAACTGCCGAGGACAAAGACGAGGTATCCGGCGATGAGGAGGACGGGAGCGACACTGATACCGGCACCGATAACGGCAGTGGCAGCAAAAAAACGCGCGGCCTTTTCGGACGCGGCAAGAAGAAAGGTTACGAGTTCAAGCCTGAAAATCCTGAGGCTGTTGAAGCTGCAATGAAGCGTCTGGAAAACGGTATGAACAGCGATAATATGACACCGCAGATGGAGCGCATAGCCAAACGCCAGGAAGACGAAACACGGCGCGTGGAAAAAGCTATCGAAAATACCAAGTCTAACCCTGCGTGGCTTGTGCCGCTCTTCAGCACACTTCTGATCCTCGGCCTCCTGTGGGTCGTAGTATTCTATCTCACCCACCAGTACCCGATCCCCGCAATCGGCAACTGGAACCTGGCTGTTGGCGCAGGTATCTCCTTTATCGGCTTTATCCTCCTGATGTGGTGGGAGTAACTTTTGAAACCGCGCGTTGACCACATTCACATTACAGTGGAAGATCTCGGACGCGCAGAAAAGTTCTATGACAGGCTGCTGCCTCTGCTCGGCTTTGATACCAAGCTGAAAGAGACTGATCGGGTACCTGGACATGAGTACAAGATCATAGAGTATCACCATAACCTTATTTCCATAGGATTGGTAAATCAGCGGAAAGCCTACAGCAGGGAGAAGCCGAGCCGGAGGAAGGCAGGGGCGCTGCATCATCTGGCTTTTCATGCTGAAAACCGTGAAGAAGTGGATGCTGTGTATGAGGAAGTAAGGAAGCTGCCGACAGAAATTATCCATAAGCCGCAATACTACCCTGATTATTGCCCGGATTATTATGCTTTCTTTTTTAAGGATTCCGAAGGCATCGAATACGAAATCACGAGTTTTGACAGGAACAGATATTTTCCAGCATAGATGAATAATCAAGTAACTCATGTATGCAGGAACTGCCGCAGGCATGAGTTAAGGCTACTATTGCTGTGCACCGGCTGTGTTCTTATTATCGACCCCCTTCTGCACCTCATCAGTCAGACGTTGCAGCTCATCTGCCGCCTTAGCCGCACGGCCTATATTATCCATAGTCACATTTCTATTGATCCACACGGAAGCAAGTTTGAGCATACGGGTTTTACTATCGCTGTCCGGCGCACTATTCAAGCTGTTGGCACGGTTAACTAGATCTTGCAAGCGTATACTTATCTCACCTACTTTAGCGGACAGTTTACTTATATACAGCAGTTTAAGTTCTTCCGTTTCTTTACCGATTATCCTTGTACCTACAAGGTACGCGATCCTGTTTTGCGGATGCTGGTCATCTGCAGACTATCTACACCGGTTTTAAGTTCGTCGTCATCAGCTACAGGGGAAACCTGTATCTGCTTAATAAGGATCGCAGCTTCAATTTTTGCCTGAGCATACTTTAGCTGGGCCCGGCTGGTCCGCCGTTTAATATCCTCTTTAACCTGTCTGATTTCCTGCTCATGCCGTGAACGTATTATAAAGTTCTTCGCACCCACACCGATAAGTGCCAGTATGGCAACGATTGCGATACCTGCAATGATGAGTTTTTTCTTTGACGGCAGGCGTGCAGGTTCACGGGTCTGCGCGGGATGGCCTAAATGTTCATCCTCAAATATGCCATCGGCATCATCGGCAGACATGTTACCCGTAACAAAACTATTATCAGCCATTAGCTGCCCCTTTCTCTACTGCAGTGAAATCAAACCCTGCAATCTGTTTCTGCGAATACTCAGATTCTTTGACAGGCGTGTACCATTGCGGCAAATAGGACGGATATGCGCAAAATCCCTATCGGGAATGTAACCTTATTATACAAATTAGATGGGAGTACCAGAAACTGGAGAAACAACCTTATCCCCGCATATTACAAATGCTCAGAGGATAAGGGCGGACAGCTCAGCACTACCCGCCCCAATCAGCTTCTCCTTATATTCCAATAGCCATGATCGTTTATTCCGCATCTGCCTTATCAGCGGCAAGGATGTCTTCAAGCTTCAAGTCCCGTGGTCTACCTCATTGATCTGACAGACATCTGAAACCTAACAAGCACAAATATACTCTTAATCCTCAGAGGGCGCGCAGCATATTAAATATTTTTAACTGATTTTGCTGGGCTCACAATCAGTTAACACAATCAATAGATCAAGATAGGGAATACTACCGGCTTCCCCCCCCTACACCAGCCGCGGGCCTAAAAGCCCGAAAACCAGCCAGAGCACAACAAGCGCTGCGGACAACGCACTGCCGTAGATCCACATCCGCCTGCCGATGCTTTTAGCGCGGAGAGCCGGCAGCCCTGACGTCATAAGCCAGGCCAGGAAAGCCCCTGCAGCAGCCCCGCCTATATGGGCCTGCCACGCTACCCTTCCAAACATCATAGGGACGATCAGCACAAGCCCCAGGAAAATGATAAGGGCCAGATTGTTTGAACGCATCCCTGTTTGCATCCCCGATCGCACGCCCATTTTTGCTGAAGCCACTATCGCCGCGCCGAACAGCCCGAATATCGCGCCACTCGCACCGAGTACGGCCTCGAAATTCCCCGAACCGAAATACGTCCACCAGATAACATACGTAACAGATCCGGCAAACCCGCTTATAAGATACAATGCGAGGAATTCCCAGTGCCCCAGCAGCCGTTCCAGCATCATCCCGCCAATATACAGTGAGATCATATTGAAGAGGATATGGCTTGGATCCGGCACTGCATGCAGGAACAGATTAGTCAGCATAGTCCAGGGGCGGCTGAAAGACAAACTGGGGATCAGCTCAGCATAGGACGCTGCTGATTCCAGAGCCTGTCTGCTGATGAAATACATGATCTCCTCAACAGCCCATATCAGCGTACACAACGCAATAAGGATCACCGTAATATTGGTGCCGCCGTTTTCCCAGTCATACTTCCACTTCCGCAGGCGCACCTTGCGCTCAAAACTGCGCTGGCCCTTGTCCGGCCTGGGCGATCCCGGAAACCATCCATTGCCGCCAGTACGCGGACCGCTCGACGGTTCCTGATACGGATTACCGTTGTTCCGCACCATTACTGTCCTTCCTGCGATACTTCCTGCCTTATTTTTCACCATACTTTTGCCTCCGATACCGTCGTAGCTGCCGCTGCTGCCGATCCCGTTTCCTTGCGTATACGCGCTGCTGATGCCGCGGCTGTCCGCATATCCATACAGAGAATTTTACCGCAAAGGGCTAAGTACAAAAGGCTAAGAAGAAGGCGCGGCCATCCCCTGCTATTTCGACACGCCGCGACACGCCTTTATTAACAAGGGTTAATTTCTGCAAAGATAAAAATTCAGGGCAATATCGGCGTGTTATTACGCATTCGCCACAAAATAAGAATAGAATAGTGGTATTGATGCAAAGGATGATCCTTACGCATCCCTTACAGAAAGGAGCCCTTATGGACGAACGCAAGTCCGGAAGCGGCTGGAAGTTTTTCGCATTGATTTTCGGCGCTCTGTTAGCCGGATTAGTTGGCTTTTATATCTACAAGCAGCAGAACCCTGAGTACGATCCATGGGAGGAGCCATGGGAGAACAGCTCATCACCTGTCGAACTGGATCTTGACCATGAAGAGGAAAACGAAGCTGCTGAAGAGATCCAGGAAAAAACTGAATAGTCAGGCGAACTTCTTCAGTACCAGTTCAGTACTGGTTAGTCCCCTGCCGGGGGCTAGAGGCCAAAGATAAGTAATATAATCACATTAGATACAGTTTGGGGCTGCCCTCTATAGAGGGCAGCCCCAAACTTTTTATCATCTGCCAGCCATCCTGATACCAGCTCAATTCCAAGCAGCCGGTACCAGAACAGCATCAGCAGGCTGCACCCGCAAAACTAGCCGCCCGCACCCACAGGCAGGGGCAGATACCCCATGCAGGCAAAGTTGCCACCAAGGATGCCTGGCCTCTGCCTGCTGCTAATTTTCGCGTGCCTTCAGCCGCGGATCCTCCGGAAGGGGGCCGGTCATCCATACACGCTCAAGATAATCTTCAATAGAGCGGTCTGAGCTGAAATACCCCGTACGCGCCGTGTTAAGCAGCGCCATGCGGAACCACTTCTTTTCATCAGCGTACGTTTTCTCGATCTCGCTCTGGATATCCATATAGGCTCCGAAATCGGCAAGCGTCATGAAGTAATCTTTGCTCAGCCAGTCATTGACGAGGTTCTGATAAGTGCTGCGGTCGCCCTCAGAGAACGTGCCGTCAGCAACCATATCGATTGCACGCTTAAGGCGGGGATCGTTCTCATAATACTGGCGGGACATGCCCTTATCATAGCCTTCAGCGTACAGGGCCTCAACCTCATCAACAGTCATGCCGAAAAGGAAGAAGTTCTCGTAGCCGACACGTTCACGGATCTCAACATTCGCACCATCAAGAGTACCAACAGTAAGGGCACCGTTAATGGCAAACTTCATATTGCCCGTCCCGGAAGCTTCCTTACCGGCCTGGGATATCTGCTCGTCGAGCTCAGTCGCAGGGATCAGGTTCTGGGAAAGCTCAATGTTGTAGTTCCACGGGAAAAGCACATTCAGCTTGCCCTGGATATCGGGGTCATTATTGATAACACGGGAAACATTGTTGATAAGCTGGATCGTTTCCTTAGCCATGGCATAGCCGGGCGCAGCTTTTGCCCCGAAAATGACAGTACGCGGAGTGAAAGTATCCACATCCGTCTCTCCTGACTTCAGCGAAGCATAACGGGCGATAACAGCAAGGATCTTGAGCGACTGGCGCTTATACTCATGCAACCGCTTGATCATGGAATCGAACATGGTGTCTGGATTGACATCAAAACCATAATGCTCTTTTGCGAACCCGGCGAAATCGCGCTTGTTGGCACGCTTTACCTCAGCGAACCTATGCACGAACTCCCCATCATCCGCCAGCGGTACAAGGCCTTCAAGCTTTGACAGGTCAGAGATCCATGTATCTGTGCCCAGCCCCTCGGTGATCAGGTCAGACATACGCGGATTGGCAAGGCGCACAAAGCGCCGGGGGGTAACACCATTAGTAACATTTGTGAACTTGTTCGGGAACAGGTCACTGAAATCACGAAGCGTCACATCTTTCAAAAGCTGGGAATGCAGCTCAGCAACGCCGTTAACATGTGTGCCGCCGGCAGTCGCCAGATAAGCCATACGGACCTGCGGATCATCGCCGGAAGTCACGATCCTCATGCGGTCGATCTTCGCGCTGTCATCAGTCAGCGTCTGCAAAAGCGACACGAAACGCTCGTTGATCTGCTCAATGATCTCCATATGGCGCGGGAGCAGCTCCCTGATCAGGCGCGCAGGCCAGATCTCAAGCGCCTCAGGAAGAAGCGTGTGGCATGTGTAGTTGAAAGTGCGCGTAGTAATATCCCACGCAGTATCCCAGTCATAGCCATATTCATCAATAAGGATGCGCATAAGCTCAGGGATCCCAATCACAGGATGGGTATCGTTGAGCTGGAATGTGATCTTATTCGGGAAGGTAGCCATATCCGGCCTATCCTGCCCCGGATAGAAAGTACGGATAGCGTCGTGCAGTGAAGCGGCAACGAAGAAATACTGCTGCTGCAGGCGCAGGGACTTGCCCTGAGGGGTTGAATCTTCAGGATACAGGATCTTGGTTATATCCTCAGCCTTCACCTGGTTTTCTACAGCCTGATAATATTCGCCGCGGTTGAATGCGCGCAGGTCAATCTCATGGTAGGCCTTTGCAGTCCATAAACGCAAAGTATTGACGCGGCCCGATTCATAACCAGGTACAAGATAATCTACAGGGATTGCGCGGACAGACCAGTCAGGATTCCACACACGCCTGCCGTTGTTATCCTCTACATGCCCGCCAAAATTAACGCGGACATCACGGTTATAGTCAGTATGGCCCCACGGGTTCTCGTTAGCAAGCCAGTAATCGGCGCGTTCGTACTGGCGGCCCTTATCATCGAATTCCTGGCGGAAAATACCGTACTGATACTGGATGCCGTACCCAAATGCGGGGACACCGATAGATGCCAGAGAATCAATAAAGCATGCTGCAAGGCGGCCAAGGCCCCCATTACCCAGACCCGGCTCAGGTTCAGCAGTGATCACATCGTGCGGGTCAAAACCCAGCTCAGCAACTGCTTTGTTAAACTGCTCTGTAAGGCCTGCATTGAGCAGAGCATTGCGAAGCTGACGCCCCATCAGGAATTCAGCACTCAAATAGCCCACGGCTTTGGTATTCCCACTGACCATATCTTCGCGGGTCTTTGCCCATGCATCCAACAGATGGTTGCGGACTGCGGCAGCTGCTGCTACATACACATCCTCAACTTTAGCCTCAGCTGGTTTAACTCCCTGCCCTTTAAGAAGATAGCCACGGATTTCATCCGCGAAAGCCTCAGCTGAGATCTGCTCACGAGGCGCAGTAATCTGTGTCATAACAATAATCCTTCTGTTGTTAACACATTTATATGCCTTGCCGCACACTTCGCTCCGCATAATGCCCCTGCCCTGCGGCCGGCACTGTACTGCGCAAAGCATGCAGCTTCGACAGCGATAGAAACCAGTCATTTCCATCTGCCGATTTCTACTGCTAGCGGACCAGGCATACAGTGCATACGCCCAGCCCAGCTTCTCATTATATTTCTTTTTTTGTTATTTTGCACGTTCTAACGCATGCAATACACGAATATTACACTATGCACAGGAATGAGGCGGGACGGTGTGGCACAATCGTAATATGGCTGTGATCAAAGACTCTGATATCCTTGCGGGCGAACATGCCCTCCGCACATGGAGAAATGAAGCTTCCCGGCAGGCAGGACAATCCGCTGCCGCCATAGGGATAGCCCCGCAGCTGCCGCGGAAAGATTACGCGATGGCTGTAAGATACTCGCTGTTCCTTATGGAAAAGCTGGCACCGGGCCCCGGTGTGGAGCTGCGTATAGCTCCTTACGCTGCAGTCAAAATACTCGAAGGTCCTAAAAGCGATCCGCATAACCTCATACCTCCTGATGTTATTGAACTTGAGCCCGCAGTCTGGCTGCGCATGGCCTGCGGGTTCACAACATGGCAGGAGGAGAAAGACGCCGGACATATCAGTGCAGTAGGGGTACGCGATGATTTATCGCGGTTCCTCCCCCTGCCGCTGTAAGCGCTTCTTGATGATACGCCAGCATCAGGTCTAACGCCAGAGCTGTACCCTCAATCCAGGTATTTCTCAACACGTCTGACGAACTCGCCTCCATTAGTGTCATAATTCGGATATGCAAGGGCCAGAGGATTGAGCTCCTCCGTAGAAACCAGAACAACGTTATCCCATTGAGCTTCTTCATTCTGAGCATTTTGATATATCGCTGCACGATCTCCCGGAGGATTTTGGATTCCACTTTCCAAAGACTCGTATTGCGACAAGGCTTCCGTCAAATCCCCAAAAGGCGCTACTTCCACCAGCTGGTTTTGTCTTGATAATTTAAGGAGATAAATATCATCCGCTGCGTCGGCTTTATGGCTTTTTTGTATGACAAGAGCAGCATCCTGTGCCTGCTTCAGATCATTAAGCACCCGAGAACAACAGCTGACATTCCGCAACCGTTTGACCAGCCTATCCTGAGACCGGTCCATGCCGCTTATAACAGGGGAATGCTCCTCAATCGCAAATAAGCATGATACAATTTTGAAAAATTCTAAGACTTCCTTATCGTCTGAGGTAGCCCTGCTTATGCTATTTGGGTTTTTATAATCTTTCCCATAAATTTCGCTAATTGCTTCAAGAGCAGTAGCCCAATAATGCTGAAGTTTCGTCCGTATCTGGAGCTCAACCCTGTACTGCTGTTTTTGCCCCTCAACCTGCTGTTTTACCAGCAAATGGCATGATCTGTAACCGCTTTCGCGAGGTTTTTCAATATAATCCTTTATCCCGCCGGAACTTTTTAACGTCATTTTCTCGCACAGGGCCGGGACTAGTATTTTTAGCTGATCTATGTTTTCAACAATCACACGGCATCCGCCGATATCATCAAGTCCGCCTAATTCATACTTAGACTTTGCACGCTTTAGTTTATCAATAATTGATCTCAAGCGTTTAAGACGGTAGGTAACAACAGCTCCCTGATAACTCCAGGTGTAAGCAATAAGCTGCCTGAAACAGTCCTGAGTCGGTGGCACATGCTGCTTTCGCCATCTATATACTATGTTTATGGCCTGCCTGAATTCTAAAGACTCCGGTGCAATATTTGATCGCAGGATATCATTGACGCTGTTTGCCTGACGGCGGGAAATCAGCGATTTTACATTTTCCTGTGTTAAATTATTGCGCATAGAATATAGTATACTAGGTAAGCAATCAACAAGGAGGCACCGTGACAAATATATTTGATGTCGCCTCGTATATACTTCATCGGTATGGCAGCATGACAACGATGAAACTGCAGAAACTTGTTTTTTACACTCAGTCCGAATATATGAGGCGCTTTAAGAGACCTCTTTTCGCTGAAGATTTTTATGCATGGCGTAATGGCCCTGTATCGCCTGACCTTTTCGATAAACACAGGAGCCTTTTCCTGATACGGGAAAATGCACTGGATGCTTTTTCGCATAACAGGCTTTCTCAAGATGAGCAGGAAACCACTGATGCGGTTTGTGGCAGCCTTAAGGAGCTGTCCGGCAGCGAACTCAGTGAACGTACACACTGCGAAGCCCCGTGGAAGAGAGCCCGAAAAGGATTAAGGCCCGAGGATCCTGGAATGTGCCTGATAAGCAAACAGTCAATGCTTGACTACTATTCGAACCACAGCATTATTAACTAGCATAATAGCCCGCATATCTGTTCTGTGTATCTGCTGCATCCTGCATTTGTACTGTATTTTAAGGCCGTTAAAACCTCTGGCACTACCCAAACCAGCTTCCGGATCTGCCGTAACGAATAACACCCAACGCTGGATCAGCGCCCGATACACCCGCTGTCCCATTCTGCCCAATACACAGCTTCCTGACAACTGCGGTGCCGTAAAAGGCAAACTTAAAAAACTCAGCGGAAATAAAAAGACCTCCCATGCAAAACATGGGAGGTTGAGAGAGAAGAGAGAAGAAGGGTTCAGTTATCAGGTTTAACCTGGTCGGCAATGCCGACATAAGTAACTATACAATACCCATGAGATTTTTCAACCTCGCAATTTCTCGGCGTGTCGCCTATATGCGCCTATATGCGTCAAAATACCTCCTTATGCCTTTAACGAGAACGATTTTGCGGCGTATAAAATACCTTCTGCCCAGAGCCAACAGACTGCGTGAGCCATACATTCGCCCCGATCACGCAGCCATCACCTATCACTGTATCCCCGCCAAGTATGGTAGCGTTAGCATAAATAGTGACCCTGTCTCCAATATCCGGATGCCGCTTGCCTCCTTTGACCGGATTCCCGCTGCTGTCCTTATCAAAAGAGCGTGCGCCTATCGTAACGCCCTGGTACAGCTTTACATGGGATCCTATGCGCGCGGTCTCACCTATCACCACACCGGTACCGTGGTCTATGCAGAAGTACCGGCCGATTGAAGCCCCCGGATTGATGTCGATCCCTGTTTTCTCATGTGCGAACTCAGCCATGATCCTTGGTATATAAGGGATGCCCAGGCTATAGAGTACGTGCGCGATCCGATAGATGAATGCAGCGTAGAATCCCGGATAGCATACGACGACTTCAGGCAGGGAGGGCGCAGCAGGATCCCCGTTATAGATCGCCCGGATATCGGTCATCGCATCTGACTTTATCTGTGCGAGGCAGCCGAGGAAGCTGTCGCGGAGGCTTGCGCACTGGGAACAGTCAAGGGAATGCATCTGAAGCGCACGGTAGATCTGGGCCTCCATCTGCTCCGAAAGAGCCTCCAGCGCCTGGCTCTGGTCCAGCCCCTTATAGTGGTAGAACTGCGGCAGGAGTATAGCCTGCGTAAGCTTTATCAGCGCAACAGTTTTCTTCCTGTCCGGGATCGCAATCGGCGTTCCCAGCTCCGAAGTATCTACATTATTAACTGCCTGACGTATGCGGTCAAGGTCTGCATTATTGGACATAGTACCCTTATACCAATCTGCATAGAGAAACCGGCAGATACCCTTTTTTACGAAAAAGTGCCCGCCGGATGTACTAAATAAAGTAGTAAATAAATGCCTGCCCAATATGCACAAGCCTGTCCGTATCGCAAAAGTAACACAGACAGGCTTTATACTGTACGCGGGAAAACAGGTACGTTGCCGTTCCGCCGCATTTGCCTTACAGCACTTATTCCATTATTTTGTTTTCCATCATTCTGCAGCAAACAATGGCGTAGACAGGTACCGGTCGCCGGAATCCGGAAGGATCACAACAATATTCTTACCCGCATTCTCTTCGCGCTGGGCGATCTGGAGGGCGGCAGAAACAGCGGCACCCGAAGAAATACCGGCCAGGATACCTTCCTTCCGGGCAACAGCGGCACCGGTAGCGAAAGCATCTTCATTGGTTATGCGGATGATCTCATCATAAACTGCGGTGTCCAGGACGCCTGGGACAAATCCTGTACCGATCCCCTGGATCTTATGCGGCCCAGGCTTATCCCCAGAAAGCACTGCAGAAGAGTTAGGCTCCACAGCTATCACTTTCACATGGGGATCCTGTTCCTTAAGATAGCGTCCTGCTCCCGTAATCGTCCCGCCAGTGCCGACGCCCGAAACAAGCACATCAACATCACCGTCAGTATCACGCCAAATCTCCGGACCCGTCGTCTCATAATGGGCCTGCGCATTCGCAGCATTCGAGAACTGGTCAGGCATAAAGGAATCTTCAATCTCCGCAAGGAGTTCCCCGGCTTTTTCTATAGAACCGGAAATACCTTTTGCCCCATCAGTGAGCACGATCTCAGCACCGTATGCTTTCATCAGGCGGCGCCGTTCCACCGACATAGTGTCAGGCATAACAAGGATGACCTTGTATCCTTTGGCGCTCCCTATTGCCGAAAGGGCAATACCGGTATTGCCCGATGTTGGCTCAATGATAGTCGAACCGGTTTTGAGCTTCCCCTCACGTTCGGCAGCTTCAATCATATAAAGGGCAGCACGGTCTTTTATGGAACCGGTCAGGTTGAAAGATTCAACTTTGCCGTAAACCTTAGCCTTAAGATCCAGGTCAGATTCAAAATGGGTGAATTCGAGAAGCGGGGTATTCCCAATAAGCTGGATATTCGATGTTTTTACAGGTGTGTCATGCGCATCCGGGGCGGCCATAATTCCTCCAATTATTTAACATGTGCATAGGCTTTCTGTTATGGATAACCGACGGTATCCCGTCTTAACGGACAACGAAATACCGGCGCAGCACATGCCCGGCTATCTCTATGAGCATAATGCAATTTTCAGGCGGACATGGGTTTCTAACCCTTTCGGTAAAATTAATGTTCCGTAGCCTACAAGTAAGCTGTCCAGGGGATAGCACGATTTAAGGGACAGAGGTACGACCATGATCATTGGTGGAAGCAAGCATGCTGTCGCAGAAAATATTCGCCACGCAATCGAAAACAATACCCCTTATAAACCCGTAGAAACCGAAGATCCGACAGCTACCCGTCAGGAAAAACTTGATCTGTCAGTCAGACAGCTTCATTCCATGCGTACTTTCAGGTTCAGGGTCAATAACTGCCTCGCCCGGGCCTCGATGCGGGTAGCAGAACGCATTATCAACTCCTCTGCAGAATACGACGGGCTGGAAAAGTTGTCTGAGCTTGCCGCCAGACATGAAGGCGTACTTGTAACAGCCAACCACTTCAATCCTCTTGAGAATCTGGCGATCCGCGAGGCAATGCGCCGCGCCGGATGGAAACGCACTTTTGTAGTCAGCCAGGCCCTGAACCTGAGGATGACGGGCTGGGTCGGGTTTATCCTCAAATACTTTGATACTATCCCCATCGCCAAAGACCATGACTATCTGTCGAACCTTTTCCCGGAAGCACTGATGCGCGTCTTCCGCGGCGGAGGGGCTGTCCTCATCTATCCTGAAGAGCAGATGTGGTTCAACTACCGCAGGCCGCGTCCGGGACGTCACGGGGTATACGACTATGCGGCGCAGCTGAATATCCCTATCGTGTCGCTTTTCACAGAGATCATCGATACAGGGAAACCGGAGCCTTCTGACCCTGAATTCAACAAGAACCGCTATGTAGTGCATGTCCTTGATACTTTGTACCCGGATCCCAGCCTGCCGGCTGATGAAAGGAGCAAAGCCCTGCGCCAGGCCGACGATGCCCAAAGGAAGGCAGCATACGAACGTATTTACGGCAAACCCGCTGATGCCCCCTTTGATGTCTCCGATATTGCCGGATGGCACCCCGAGAATGCGCGGCAGAAGGAGGATGCATCCAGCCCTCAGGAACCGCAGCCACGACAGCCGCAATCCCCATCGCAAACCGAGGGATAGAATGCCCCGTAAAAAATACCTTTATACAAGCATTACCGACGATATGGTCGAGACCGCCAACCAGCAGTATAAGATCAAAGATTCCCATGTATGGCACAGGGAAGGCGGGAAGTTCCGCTTCATGTACCAGTGTGCCTACTCGATTTTTTTTGCCGTGTCATGGTTTTACACGTACATCTGGCTGGGTGTCCGGTTCGTCAATAAAGAAGCATTAAGCCCCTGGGCCGGAAAATCCCTTTTTATATACGGCAACCATACCCTCCCTTTCGGTGATGTAGCGCTGACTATCACGCTGAATTATCCGAACAAAGTATCCGCTATGATGAGCCCCGCTAATTTCGGCATCCCCGTAATCGGCAAGGTACTTGAATGGGCCAATATGCTCCCCGTCCCGACAACTCAAGACCAGCACGAAGATTTCCACAAGGGTATGGACAGCCTGATTGACGAGGGGACTGCCATTGCGATCTACCCTGAGGCCCATGTCTGGCCTTTCTACACGCATATCAGGCCTTTTTCCGCCAAATCCTTTGCATACCCGGTCAGGTATGGGGTACCGGTTTTCTGCTCGACAGTAACATATCAACGCAGGCGGTTTTTCAGGCGTCCGAAGGTTACTGTCTATATTGACGGCCCTTTCTTCCCTGAAATGGACGGAGAGAAGGATGCCAAGTCGGAAAAGCTCAGGGACCAGATATATGCTGCGATGGTTGACAGGAGCAGTGAGTCAACTTACGAGTATGCCGCTTACAGAAAGGTGCATCCTGCATCATGAATATCCTGTACTGCGGCGACAGTAACATGCGGGATGGGCTGCTCATCTCGGTCCTGTCGCTGCTGGACCATTCCAGCGAGCCGGTTAACGTTTACGTGCTTACAGCGTCGCTGGCCACCCCCGGCCATGTATGGAAGCCCATAGACAGCAGGGATATATCGTATATAGACAGCCTCATAAAGGATTCTGCATGCGGGGGCAGCGCGAAACTTATTGATATAAGCGTACAGTTCAACACCCACCTGCCATACGCAAATATGGATACGCGCTTTTCTCCGTATTGTATGCTGCGGCTGTACGCTGATCTCATTAAGCTCCCGGACCGCATACTGTATTTAGACACTGACGTAGTATGCCGGAAAGACCCTGGCGAACTTTACGCTGCAGATATTTCCAACGTCCAGATTGCAGGGGTCCCTGACCACTATGGCAGGCTGATGCCGACAGCCGGGATCACAATCCCCGGGGACTATCTCAATTCAGGTGTGCTCCTGCTGAATATGCCCGAAATCCGAAGTACAGGTTTATTCGCAGGATGCCGCGAACTGTGCGCTGAAAAACGGATGTTCTTATGCGATCAGACGGCGATCAACCGGCTTGCACGCAGCAGGGCGGTCCTCCCCCGCCGTTATAACGAACAGCTGAAGACCCGGCCCGACACAGTCCTGCGGCATTTTACTACGACGCTCCATCTGCTGCCGAAACCCCATACGCTTACTGTAAAGCCTTGGGATGTTGACCGGCTGCACAGTGTGCTCAGCGAGCATGGGTTTGATCCGCTGATACATAAATACCAGTACCACATAAAACGTATGAATCCTGAACTGTGAGGATTCGGGCTTCAACACAGGCTCGCAGGCTCGGCCTTACAGGACTGGCTTCAAGCAGGCAGGAGTCTGCGGAATTGGGGTGGGATGGGCAGGATCGCAGAAAATTAAAAAGCCCGGTGAAACCGGGCTATCAGAGAGAAGGAGAGAAGAAAGGTTCAATTATTAAGAGAGGATTCTCTTACCCAACTTTTACGTTGTTAGTTATTATTAAACGGCACTAACCTTAATGCTTATCCCTGATTTCCCTTAAAACAGCCTGTGAATTTTGAGCTGCGGGGTATAATAACTGGACGGATGCCGCGTGAATGCCGTGCAGCCTGGCCGCTCGCTGCCCAGCTATTTATGCCCGGCTATTTAGCTGTTTGCCCAACCGGCCATTCAACCACAACCTGTTCATCCGCTAATTATTCAGCAGTTTTCAGTTTCCGTTTTTCAGCTTCAAGCCGCGCGGATTCCTTTTCCTGGCGTTCAGCAAGGCCCTGGTTGAAGCGGCTGAGCTCTTCATCAACAGCTTCCTCCGGTATCTTCTGGAAAACAGGTTCAGGCTTATGTATTTCAGTTCCGTCAACGATTGCTTCCCTGCCCCAGGGATGTACATTGACACCCAGCTTATAATCGCCTGTAATTATAGGATAAGTGAAACCGGGATCATCCAGGTCAGACACCTCTTCAAGGTGCGGCAGGGCAGAGAACGTGCCTGATCCGCCCAAAGCCTCATAGACTTTCTGCGCAGAATGCGGGAGGAACGGTGCAAGAAGGGTATTGGCATCCATAACAGCCTGCGCAGCAGTATGTAGGATAATTGCGAGGCGCACCTCGTCATCCTTGACTTTCCATGGCTCTGTTGCTGAGATATATCTGTTGATCTCTCCAACGATACGCATGGCTTCGGAGAGCGCTGCTTTCTGATGCTGGTTATCCAGCAGCCTGCCGACTGTTTCAAAACCGTCTGCAGCAGCCTGCAATATCCCGGTATCAATATCGCGCAGATCCAATGGATCGATATGGGGGATCCTTCCAAAATTCTTATAAAGCAAAACTGCAACGCGGTTGACCAGATTGCCCCAGCCGGACACAAGCTCTTCATTGTTATGGCGGACGAATTCGGCCCATGTGAAATCGGAATCAGACGACTCCGGCCCGGCTATTGAAATGTAGTACCGCAGAGCATCCACCTGATACCGCGAAAGGATATCCCTGACATAAATAACGATACCGCGCGAAGAACTGAACTTCTTGCCCTCCATGGACAGGAACTCAGACGCCACGACTTCGGAGGGCATATTGAGCTTCCCCATATCACCGCGGCTTCCGCCTTTACTGCCTTCGCCGTTATACCCGAGTATCTCCGAAGGCCATATCTGGGAATGGAAAGTAATATTATCCTTGCCTAAGAAGTAATAAGCCGGGGAATCGGCATTATTCCACCATTCGCTCCATAAGCCGGGATCGCCTTTACGCCGCGCCCATTCAATAGAAGCAGACAGATAACCGATAACAGCATCGAACCACACATAAAGCTTTTTATTGGGATTGTCTATCCATCCGTCAACCGGCACCGGGATACCCCAGTCAATATCACGTGTGATTGCACGGGGCTTGACCTCATCAAACAGGCCAATAGAAAAATTGATCACATTAGTGCGCCAGCCTTTGCGGGTTTTCAGCCAGGCCAGGTTCGCTTCAGCTAATGCCGGAAGGTCAAGGAAATAGTGCTCAGTTTCTTCAAACCGCGGTATCTCCCCATTAATTTTAGAACGCGGGTCAATAAGATCAACAGGGTCAAGCTCATTACCGCAGTTATCGCACTGGTCCCCGCGTGCACCGTCATAACCGCAGATAGGGCAGGTCCCTTCAATATAACGGTCAGGGAGCGTGCGCCCGCTGGACGGCGAAATAGCGACCATTTGTGTGCCTTTATATATGTATCCGTTTTTAAGGCACTGGGTGAACATGGACTGGACCACTTTTTCATGGTTTTTCGTAGTAGTCCTCGTGAAAAGGTCATAACTCAAGCCAAGGTCGCACAGGTCCTGCGCAATCACACGGTTATACCGGTCAGCGAGCTCCTGCGGCGATACGCCTTCAGCCTCAGCCTGCACCAGAATAGGGGTACCGTGCTCATCTGTCCCGGAGACCATCAGTACGTCATTGCCCTTCATGCGTTCATACCGTGCATAAACATCTGACGGTACACCAAACCCCGCAACGTGCCCGATATGGCGCGGTCCGTTCGCATAAGGCCAGGCAACTGCTACTAATACATGACTCATAAGGCTGATTATCCCTATCAACGCAGACAAAAATATATATAAAGTTATCCCGCGGGTTATCCATATGGATACCTGCGGATCATATATTATCCACTGTGGGTTAAGGAGGATAACCAATATCCTCCTGTTTATCCGCTGCACTCTGTCCACAAAAATTTTGCAATCTTACAGACTTATCCGCATTATCCACATTTTCCTCAAGCTCCGGCCCATAACCGTAAAAAGTGCATAAACTGAGACACTGTACCGGGAGAACAGCCCTGGTGCCAAAGTCGGCAATACAGATACGGATAGTGCAAATGCCGGCAACCGTACTGTCAAAATAAAGGAGCCGTTATGGGAACAGGACTGGCCGCTGCAGGAATACAGCACCATGCAGCCGGCGGACATACGCATAATCGCAGGGTCCCTGCACAGCAGGCCCGGGCTGCAGGCAGCACCGGCCATGACGATCTCACGCTCGCCGAGAACATCTATGAAATAACACGCAGCCTCAGCGAACCTAAAAACTCTGCCCTTTACGTACTCCGCGGAAAAATCAGCCACTCCAGGACACCGATTTTCAGGGCGAACCAGATAAGCGGAAGCATAGGTCTGAGACGCCTTATCAATACCGGGGCTATCACAATGCTGGATAACCACTCATTTTTCGTCAATGTCCAGGCAGCAAGCACCCAGGGGAGGGCTGCTATCATACAGAGCCTTCTGCCCTACAATGCTGTTGCCTGCGGGTTAGTCGCCTCCTGGATATGGGTCGGCGGTGATTTCCCGCGTACTATTGATATCATCTCGCGGTCGCATTTCCGTACACCTATATACGGCCGGGCTATCCGCGTCACCAACCGGGATATCCCGCAGGAGCATCTGTCATACCTTGGCACACAGCGCCTGACCTCACCTGTGAGGACCGCGTGCGACCTTGCCTGCCTGAGCATCAGTGAAAAAGCCGAGGAAAAAGCATACCTGTCAATCGGTAGACTCGCGGGGATATTCAATTTCACGTATACTGACTGTCTCAAAATGCTGTGGGACCACCCCCGATGGCCTGGCCATGACGAGGGGGTCGTCTGTTTCAGCAATCCGCAGCTCAGGGCAATACTTGATGCACAGCGCAAACGCTATCTCCCATCGGGCAGCACCATACAGATCGGCGGCCGCACAGACCAGCGCGGCCGGAAGAGCGGGGAAAGCATCCCTTATGATGCGAAAATACAAAACCAGTAGTATGATGCCGACACCTCCCCCGCCGCCGCTGAAGCTGACTCCGTATGTCGCGGCATCACATAACGACACTGAGATCCTGTGGTATATAGCGCGCAATATCCCCAAGCTGCGCTGCTGGCTTATAGCAAACCCGAATTCTACCCCGGAGCTGCTGGAATATATTTCACAAAGCGGAGGACCCCATGTTAAGGAATGCTTTACTGTCCTCTTTGATTCCCTTGATCAGCCCTGACTGTCTTGTCTCACGCGCCCTTTATGCCCTCTGGTCCTGTATCTTCTGCTCCCACATCCTTAAGGGCAAGTACTGCGGCATACACTTTTTTCCGGTTAGGCAATGAACCGTCCGGGAGGGGATGCTCCTGAACAATACGGACGATAGCATCCTTGACTTTCACATTATACATTTCGGAATAACGGACAGCTTCCCGTGCGAGGCCCTCAGCACTCACAGCCGGCGAAACCTGCCCGGCAGCCTCCGCCGCCTCCTCAGCACTCGCCCCGGCGATGACCAGGACTATCTCCCCACGAGGCGGATCATCCGTTACAGTCTGACGGATCTGTGCGATCGTACCGCGGCGGACTTCCTCATAATCTTTCGTCAGTTCACGGGCCAGAGCCATTGAGCGCCCCGGACCGAACACGCTGAAAAAGTCGTCCATCGACTCACGGATGCGGTGCGGAGCCTCATAGAATACGATCGTCCGCGTTTCTGCCCTAAGCGCGCGGAGTGCTTTCAGCCGTTCGTTATGCCTGCGGGGCAGAAACCCCTCATAGCAGAAACGGTCAGTGGCCAGCCCCGACAGCGCCAGCGCATCGAGCACCGCCGAAGGGCCGGGGGCGCAGGTAACAGAAAGGCCGCGGGCTATCGCACGCCGGACAATAGCAAGCCCCGGATCGTTGATCGTGGGCATCCCGGCATCAGAAACCACAAGTACAGTTGCGCCTTCCTGCACACGGTCCAGAAGCGGATCTGCCTTGCCGCGCTCGTTATGGTCATGGTATGCAACAACCTGCCCGCCAACGCGCACACCCATACGGTTAGCCAGATCATACAGCCTGCGGGTGTCCTCCGCCGCAATAATATCCGCATTCTCTATAAGGGCTGCAAGCCGGTGCGAGGCGTCGGCAGTGTTTCCTATAGGCGTAGCAGCAAGCACTACTTTACCGCGCATCTTTTCAAACACTTTGCCGGGACTGCCAGCCCTGCCGAATACGCTGCCGGGGCTATGCCCGCCGGCAACAGGGCTACCTGCCGCCTCGGCATTATTATCCATGCTTGGCCCATCTGTTTCGGTCATACAAGTAACCTATCACTCTGCCTGGCTGCAGGCAAACCTGCAGAGTATCCCCTGCATTATCCGCAACAAAGAAGCGGAGCCGCTGAATCAGCTACTCGCCTGTGCGATAGACATGAAGCCGTTTAACCGTCTGATTATTCGCCAGGTCGGTTGCTTTAAGGGTGATGGTATTCTGCCCCGCCTTCAGCGGCACTACGATTTCCTTCACCACTTCTACCCCGCCGTCCGCAAACGAAATAACGGTCTTATCCTCATCTACGATCAGGGAATCGTCCTGGTACAGACCCAGTCTCAGGGAGTTGTCAGTTGATCTGACAGTCAGGCGCACGGAATCAGAATCAGGGGCGCGGTCATGGACTTCATATTCCACTTCCGGAGCCAGTTTGTCGAAGAACGTACGCCGGACGATGCTTGCAGTTTCACCTTTCCTGGTCGTAACTTCAACTTTGACATTGATATTGAAATCTGCCATTTTCAGCCTGGTACTGAACAGGTAAGCATTGCCCGAGTAAGCCGCGCTGCCGGCCCTTCGGCTGATGGCTTTCTTCGTCACATCATTTTTTGTCAGATGGATCGGGTCTGAGACCCTGTTTCCCCGGTTATCCACAAGATAGACATTGATATCTTTGATCTCGTCATCATCTTTGACATACCCGATGAATCCGCTCACATCAAGCATGTCGCCCTCAGTCGTCATACCGGAGTTGACCGTCAGAAGGCCCGGGCTTTCGAGGAATACTGCCGGATATTTATCCTTAGGGTTATTAGTTTCCTTCATAGCGTCAGGGTCAGCGGAGCCGGTATCTGAAGAGTTGGGGCCGGGACTGGGCCTCTCCTCCCGTTTATCGCGGCCGGAAGTATCCTGATCCCCCTGCAGCCCGTCCTGACTGCGGCCCTGCGCCGGAGAATCCGGCCCGTCTTCATACACAACATCAATCGTGGAATCAGACTGAAGCTCAGCCCCTATCAGGAGCGCACCAGGATAGTAGTAATATCCGTTTTTCTGTTCCTCGACATCAAACAGCGCCCCTCTGCGGATAAGGTTTGTACGATGCTCACGGTCAGTAACGACAACTTCCTTGATCTTCCCGCGGAAAGGTTCACGGAAATACAAAGTAAACACGTGTTTTCCGGGTTTCAGCTTCACTGAATTCCCGGCACCCAACGCCTGCTTCGTATTATCGACCCGCAGCTCTCCGAACCTGGCATGATGATCCCTGCCAAACCCTACAGAGATATCTGCTTTCTTCAGGTCAGGCATAGCACCATCTTTGACAGCCGTATGTATGTCGCAATCACGGTCAAGAGGGTCAACGGAGAATCTCAGTGTATTTGTGCCGCTGTCGTAAGCAAACTTATATTTTTGCGCATTGCTGTCATCCAAGGTACTGTTGCGCAGGATATATTCTTTCGCGCCGCGCACCTGCATATACAGATCCGAAATATGCCTGTTCCCGGGCAGCTTTACCGTTACCTCAGCTTTTTTAGTATCGACAGCGGTAACAGGGCTATTTATCTCTGTCCCGTTGACTGATATCTGCGCACCATGGGGCTTGAGCTGGCTCAGGTAGTCGGCGAAAGTGATCTGATGGATATCGCTTGCAGCGCCGGTTTGAGCTACCTGCGCGGCAGTGTTGCTCAAATAATCCTGTGCCGAAACATGGACATGGCTTGCCTCAGCATAGAAAGGCACTTTTACCCGGATCTCTGTGTTGCGGAATCCGTTACGGTTCACGAAGATCTCTGTGTTGATACCGTATGCATTCGGGACATCGTCCTTGCTGACCGTAAGTTCGCCGTTAACGACCTTTGGCAGGGTTTTTCCGTTCCGCTCAGCTTCATCAACAAAGGTCAGTTTGACGTAGCTGCCGTACCGGGGCTTTTTGCCTGCCGCTGCCTGCAGCCCCGTTATCAGGCCTGCTGCCATTGCTCTTATCAGCGATATTGCTGTTATCCTTGCCGCTGTTACCGCGGGGATCACGATTACTGCCGGCACCCTGCCCGCGTTCAGCATCCTTCGGCGCGCGGGGACTGTTTGAAGGGATATACGGCTTGTATACATCCGTGCCGGGGAAATCCTCGATACTGTTATCGCCGCCGGCATCGCTGCCGGTACCTTTGCCGCTGCTGTTTACACGTCCGGAGCTGCCGACATCGCTGCCTTCCTGCCCTTCAGTACCGGGCGAAGCAGAAGGAAGGACTCTTCCCTTCCGTCTGTTCTGACGCCATCCTATATCCTTTTCTGATATTGCTTTTGATGCTTTCCGGCATCCGTTCCGCTGCCTGCTGATATCAGCTGCCGCCTTTCAGCCTTCGCTGATATCTGCCGGTATTTACCGGTACCTATCTGCCTTTCCGCACAAATTCCTGCACAATTCATCCTCAATAATTATATATTGAGAATGAATATCATTAACACTAAAAACTGTTTTGCAAAACCCGTGGATAAAATCAGCCGGGACACACCGTACTGCGGATCGAAAAGCATGCTGCGTGTTGGACACGGCAGATATAATAGGGCTGAGTACACATCACAAGCCAGACACGGTATCTTAAACTATGGAACCAGACGAGAGTAGCAGCAACATTATTGACGGGGCTGGCAGCGCAGGGCCCGCAGCCGGTACATGCGGTCGGCAGCAGCCCGGCATACGCACAAAATCCCGCATGCGCGTGCTGCACGGCAGCAGTACCGGAGGTTCCCGTATAGCTCTGATCCCCAGCCATCATCGGAAACTGCTGCCCGGATGGAGCCAGCTGCAGGCTTACACGCATACTGACCACGGGCGGCGGGCGATGGGTTGGATAGTCACGCTTGCAGTCACTATTTTTGGTGGTCTTCTGCGGTTCATACGGCTCGGCAGCCCTAAAGGCCTGGTTTTTGACGAAACATATTACGTTAAGGACGCCTGGACCATGCTTATGACGGGAGAAGCGCGGGACTGGCCGAAAACCATACACGGGACAGCTGTTAATGCTTTGTTCGCAGCAGGACAGACCGACAACTGGCTGCCCCAGGCTGAGAACGTGGTCCACCCTCCCCTGGGGAAATGGTTCATAGCCCTGGGGCTCAAACTTTTGGGGGGTGCAGGAAATATTGCCGCTTGGAGGGTAGCCGCCGCGGCAGCAGGCACTATAGGCATCCTCCTCATGTGCCGCATAGCGCTTAAACTGTTCCGTAACCTTCCGCTGGCAGCGCTTGCCGGGATACTCATGAGCATTGACGGCCTCGGAATAGTTATGAGCCGCACCGGAATCCTTGATATCTTCATTATGAGCCTGGTACTTGGAGCCTTCCTCTGCCTGCTCAATCACCGCGAATGGGCACTCGCAAAACTCACCGCGTATGCCGATGCCCATCATGTCTCGCCACAGACGCCTCAAAACTCAAGAAACCTCGCCGGACCATCCGTATTCTTCTCATGGTGGCGCCTCATAGCTGCCGTATTGCTTGGGCTGAGCTGCGGGATCAAATGGTCCGGGATATATTTCTTTGCTGTTTTCGCCCTTATCTCCGTGCTATGGGATGCATATAACAGGCATACGCTCGGGTACCGCTTCTGGTTCGCAAGCGCGGTTGTCCATGACGGCCTGCCTGCTGCACTGTATATGGTGCCCACGGCAACGCTGTCATACTGTGCGACATGGGCCGGCTGGTTCATTCATCCGGATTCCTATATGCACAACTGGGCGGCGGCGCATCCCGGGGAAGGGATCACATGGCTCCCTGAAACACTGCGGTCGTTCGTTGAATACCACCGCCAAATGTGGCAGTTCCATGTTAACCTGAGCGAACCGCATCCATATATGGCGAACGCATGGATGTGGCCGCTACAGATCCGCCCGACGAACTTCTGGCTGTCAGAATCAGCAAAAGGGACCGGGCTGTGCGCGATATCCCCCGGATCGCCCTGTTACAGCAATGTTCTCGCTTTAGGAAACCCCCTGCTGTGGTGGATCGGGACGCTGTGCGCGCTCCTGGTCATTATCATAACCGTTGTTGATTTTGCAAACCGGCGCGGAGACTGGCGGATATGGGCTGTACTTGCGGGCTGGCTCGGCGGCTGGCTTCCGTGGCTGCAGTACCTGAACCGCACAACATTCAATTTTTACGCGATAGTACTTCTTCCCTGGGTGATCCTGTCTGTGATATATATGGCGAGCTGGCTCAAAGCCCAGCTTAAAAAGCGGGCATACCATGTAATCGTAGGCATAGGCGTGGCCGCCATAGTGCTGGCATCAGTTTTCTTCTTCCCTCTCTGGACCGGGATACCGCTCCCCCGCGGACTGTGGGCGGCACATATGTGGCTGTACAGCTGGATCTAAGTTCAGGAACCAGGTTACTGCCAATTGCCAGTTTTCGTAACAGCACTGCTAATATCCGTAATTGTTAGTATCTGGTTTAGATCTAGCCCTGAAAGACGGCGTTACAGATGTATCGTGTATGCTTATATAGTTTCTGATCGTACAGGCTCCTTACAGGAGCCAGGGCACGGATACCAATAAGGGAGTTCCAGTGGACGTTATTAACTTTTTTGTGCGGCTTCTCAGGGATCCGCGTACCGCAATCGCCGGATGGATCACGACGCTTGGCCTCGGGCCTACTTATGCCATTATTTTTCTGATAATCTTCATTGAGACCGGCGTGGTGTTCATGCCCTTCCTCCCGGGGGATTCCTTGCTGTTTGCCGCAGGGTATTTTGCCGCTGATCCGAAATATCCCATTACCCTTCCTGTACTGCTGCCCATCCTGCTGGCTGCGCCAATCCTGGGAGATCAGTGCAACTACTTTATCGGCCATTTCTTTGGCCGGCGGATCGTCGAATCCGGCAAAGTCAAGTCGCTGACACCGGAAAGGATCGCCAAAACCGAGGGGATGATAGACAAGTGGGGTCCGCTTGCGGTATTCCTCGGGCGTTTCTTCCCCTTTATCCGTACTTTTATGCCGTTCTTCGCCGGCATTACGGGCATGAAATGGCACCGGTTCGCGCCGTTCAGCGTACTTGGCGGGCTGGTCTGGGGCTCGCTGTTCACCCTGCTCGGATACTTCTTCGGCGGCATCCCCGCAGTGCAGAAACACTTTGAGCTTGTGATAGTAGGCATCCTGCTCATCTCCCTTATCCCGACTTTCGTTGGGCTCATCAAAGTAAAACTGAACAAGAACAAAGCCAAAAAGGAAGCGGCAGCGGAATTTGGTACGGAGGGGCTTTCTGCCAGTACAGGCACCGGTGAATAACACTCGCCCTATATCTGGGACCAGAGCACCGAGTATAGTATGGAATGTTGCCCGTGCAGCGTAACCGCAGCATATGGCAGCACGGCACTGGCCAGCGGCATGCTGGTACCGGCGGATCCAATGGGGCTGTAGCGCAGTTGGTAGCGCGCTTCGTTCGCATCGAAGAGGTCGGGAGTTCGACTCTCCTCAGCTCCACTAAGTTATAGGATATAAAAGAGGATGATACTTTGGCTATCTAAATATATCTAACTATAATGGTGTCTAATGTGGAGAGGAAAGAAAACCATGTCAGTCTCTGATGGAATCAATATTATCTGCGCTGTAGTTACTTTAATCACAACAATTATTATTGCTGAATTGCAGTTTCGCCAAGGCCAGCGTATGGAAGAATTTGAGAAGCGTCAGGATAAACGCGACGAAAAACGTCATGCTGAGGAAGTAAAGTCCCGTGCTGTAAGTTTTATTTCAAAACATTATTCGGACAGGGCTTTAATACCATTATGCGCCATAGCAGCTATGCATAATGAACTTTTTTACTATTCCCGAGAGATGTATCGCGAATATTGCTGCTGTACGGCTGAAGTACAAAACCGTATCCTTGAATACCAGGAGTTAGATCTGCGGGTTGCTGATATACCAAACTTTTTTGATAAGTGCGTTGCTGAGCTGAGATGTATTATGAAAACGTATTTCCCAAAGGATCAGGATGTATTATTTTATGATAATGGTAAGTACCTCTTATACAGCTTGACAAAGTATGCAGCTGAACTAGTCCCACTCAAAGATACTCCATTCCCGTACACACCCAGCTATGTACGTGAGGCAGAACACAGAACAGGCCGGTTAGCACAATTCATTAGAGATACTACAAGCAAAGATACTTATTGCCTGTATAATACTCCTATTGACGATATCCTTAAAATAGCATTCGAGAGTACAGACAATACTGATAGTGCCATTGATTGTCTTCAATGCATGTATAAGTTTAGTAATACCCGTAATACCCGGGAGGTTGAAGCTTGCCAATTCGTAACAACGCTTGCAAAAGAACTCGCGATATACACTAAGGATCCCAATCCTAATAAAGAATACGGAGCTCCTTATGACTATACAGAATGTAACAAAGATGCTGTGTCGATGGAAGATTTGTTTTTACTGACATTATTCGAGATATATACCCGTTTGATACTTAAGTAAAATAATTATAACTTTTTAACTTATTCTCTAACATCTTAATAGATGAAGCGGCCTCCTGGACAGCTGATAATCTGCCGGTATAGGAGGCTGCTTCTTGTCTTCTAGGGAGAAGGACAACAAAGTAAGAAATTGCCCTCATGTGTGGAGTACTTGAATGGGACACTCCACACACGTCTTTTATTTATTTTTACTTATCCGCTGCAGTGTTCCGCTGTCCCCTATCCTTCCGGCGCAGGATAAATGCTGCACCTGAAAGGAGAAGGGCAACACCCGCAGCCGCTACAGACCACAGGCCCACGCCTGTCTTAGCAAGCTGCTTATGCGGCTTCTTCGGGGCCGGAGGCACTGTTGGAGGAATAACCGGCGGCGCTGGAGGCACCACAGGAGTATGGGAATTCGTTATCGTAAACCCTGAGGCCGCGTCACCGGAAACCGTCGAAGTATACCCCTGCGGAACGCTGGTTTCCTTCACCGTATAAGTAATAGCTTTACCGGAAGCATTCTTATCCAGATTACTCCAGGTGTGCTTCCAACTGTTAGCAGCATCCAATGTGACAGTACTGCCCGAAGCAACACCGTTAGCGTACAGCTGCACAGACACAGAAGACGGACGCGACCCATCCTTATTGTCCTGATCCTTCCACTTTTTCTCCACGGAAACAGAAGTCTTCTCTGTCTCGTGGGTATTAGTGATAGCCGTACCGTCAATCGTGGTCTTATATCCATCAACAGGCTGCTCAGAAACCGTATAGGTTATCTTCCTGCCATCCTTAAACTGCGGAAGGCCTTCAAACGAATACTTCCAGCCATTGGCAGCTGTGACGGCAGCTGTTTTAATAACCTCGCCATCGGCCAGAAGGTTCACTGTAATGGACTTCGGGCGCACACCATCCTGATCATCATTATCATCCCAAGTCTTCGCACCGGAAACAGAAGTCACTCCCGGCGTGTGCTTATTAGTGATGGTGTATCCGGAAGCAGCATCGCCTGCAGTTTCGGAAGTATACCCTTCAGGGATGCTGACTTCCTTAACTGTATAAATAATGGCCTTGCCCGAAGCATTCTTATCCAGATCGCTCCAGGTGTGCTTCCAGCCGTTAGCAGCATCCAGCGTCACCGGATCACCGGAAGCTACACCGTCGGCATATAGCTGCATCTTAACAGAATCCGGGCGCACACCATCCTGGTCATTCTGATCATCCCATACCTTGGAAATGGAGACAGAAGTCTTCTCTACTTTATGGGTATTTGTGATAGTGTATCCGGAAGCGGCGTCGCCGGTGACTTTGAATGTATACTTGCCGTTAGCAGGAAGTACTTCAGATACGGTGTACTTGATATCCTGCCCGTTATTCTTAGCCTTAAGGCCTGTCCACGTATAAGTCCAGTGGTTTGCCTCATTGAGGGTCACCAGATCCCCGCTTTTCTCGCCGTCAGCACGAAGCTGCACCTGGACGGAGTCCGGGCGTACACCGTCAGTGTTATCTGAATCATCCCAGGCTTTCGTCACCTTCACTGAAGTTTTTTCCTCCAGTTTATCGACGACCGTTATTTCTGCCGTCTTAGCATCATTCTTAAGCTGTTCGGCAGTAATTCTTACAGGATCGGCCTTCTCGTACCCATCGGGGGCTGTAGTTTCCATGACAGTATAGTTATCGCGAAGTAGTCCGCCGAGCGAACCGGTACCATCCTCACCTGTTGTGATCGTCCCTACCGTTTCGCCGGAACTGTCACGGACAACACTGAAAACAGCACCTTTGAGGGCCCTGCCGTTTACGTCCGTTTTCTTGAGCTTGATCGAATAGTTGTATCCGTTAGCTTCGCCGGAACCGGATTCCCATGTAGCAGTGTTACCATAACTAGTTGTTTTGCCATTGTAATTAAGCGCAACACGGTTTTTGAACTGCTCACCATTAAGCGGGGCATGATTGAGTTTCACTTTATACTCGATCTTGTACCCGTTGGTACCAATATCACCGAGATTGATAGTGAAACCGCCATTGCCTTCATTGGTATAGTTCACAGTGGTCGAAGCGGTAACGTCAGTACCGTTCTGCAGCTCCCAGCGCTTGGTCGCAGAATTGATGGCCCACTTGCCTTTTGTGATTTTAAAGCTGGACTGGTCATAAGACATACCCACAGAACGGAGGATATCCGCAACCGTGACCTGTTTCATATCCTCGCCTTTAGCGTTCACGCGGATAGTGTAAGAAAGCGTCCCCGTATTATAATCCGCACTTGTTATTTTTGAAATGATTTCATCGGGGTTATCCCCACCCCACGGTCCGTAATTGATCTCCCCAGCCGGAACGAGCTTCCCATTGACATCCAGATTGATAGTCTTCTTGCCGTAGTCAGTAACCTTATCGGTCTTTATCCTGATAGCAGCAGTGATCTTACCCGTGATATCCGAGTGCGACTCTACATAATCTGTATAGGTCAGGGTCATCTTCCCTGTTGCAGCATCAACATGGGCTTTAGCCACCACGTTCCCATCACTGCTCATCACATCAAAATCAAAGTTCGCATTGAACGTGAAATCACTGGGAAGGGTTATGGTCGAAGTATCGCCTTTATGGATACTATTCGGCAGTTTGAAACCCATATTCAGCTGCGTTACGTAATCGTTAGGATTCAACTCCTTCTTTGTCACACTCGCATCGGTGATGATATTCTCAGTTAGCTCAGCTGCTGACGCCTGGGACAGAAGCAAGGAATTGATCCCTAAACTGCCCAAAAGGATGGCGAGCGCAGCAACGTATGCAGTCAGCCATCTGAGCCACCCTGGCTTTTGAGCCATAGCAAAACTAGTATGGTTACGCATAAGATCGTAATTCCTTTCTCCTATGACCTTACTGTCTCCTCCAAGTATATAATATCATATAATCATGATACCCCCCCCCCGTTACATTTGCGGACTAAAAGCACCGGAAACAAGTAATAAGTAAGGAAAAGGGGAAGAAGAGAGGGTACTGTCCGGGGGAAAGCCGCCCAAAAGATGCTACCGGCCGTAATAAAACCAGGCCGAAGATACCGGGCAGACAATAATGTGATTACTATTATCCCTGCAGCATTGTAGTGAACCGTACCGCTGCCCCGATATCCCATCTGTTATTCCAATCATCGGTTTTCATACCGCGCTTGCGTTTTGCCCGCGGTCATCTGATATCATATATATATTCATACGGCGAAGTACGATTTACATAAACTGCTTCTTGGGGAAATGGATACAATATGGCAAGTGAAACTGAATCAGCAGGACAGCGCATACAATCACAATTATCTTCACTGGCCGTGCTTCCCCTAGATACTGCTGAAACTGCCCCCGCATCATTGCGGAACCGGTACGATATCGCTATTGACGCCATAAAATCATATATTATTCAGAAAAAACTCTCACCCGGGGATCCGCTGCCCAATGAAGCAACCTTATGTGAAGAGCTGAGCGTCTCCCGGTCCTCAGTACGCGAGGCCGTCCGCAAACTTGAGGCCCTCCATATAGTCAAAGTTATACACGGCAAAGGGATATTCGTTGGGGACCTTTCTCTGGAACCCCTCGTTGAAACACTCAGCTTCCGGACCATAGTTAACCAGGACGCCAATCTGACCAAGCTGCGCGACGTGATCCAGGTCCGCCGGATCCTCGACCTGGGTGTAGCACAACAAGTCGTTGACGCCATGAAAGGTACTCCCCGGCCTGACCTGGAGAAGCTTGTCAGACATATGGAAAAACAGGCAAAAAAGCATACAACTTTCCTTGAACAGGATATCGAATTCCACTCCCGCCTGTTTGATGAGACCCATAACGAAGTCCTTAAGCAACTGGCCCACAGCCTGTGGCTGGTGCATATGGCGGTCCTCCCCCAGCTTGGCCTGACTGTCAGTGAGAATCTTGGGACTGCCGCTGCTTCCCATAACAACATGCTTCAAGCAGCAATCGCCGGGGATGTTGATGCCTACAGGGATGCGGTCGTGGAACACTACAAGCCTATTGAAGGGATACTGAATTCCTATCTGGGGTGAGCAGAGCAGCTACGGCCCGCTTCACAACGGTACGATAGCACGATACAAGCCATTGCTACGTTGCGATACGGGCCAGATAAACTGATGCTGCGCGAACTTAACTCAGATACCCTGCCATTCCGGCTTATTCGCGTATACCCAGCGATAGTAGTCAGCACGTTTAAGGCTGCCCGCTGCAGCTTCATCGATAATGAACGTGGCATGCGGATGCAGCTGCAGTGCTGAAGCCGGGCAGAATGACGATATTCCGCCTTCAATACTGTCTGCAACCGCCTGGGCTTTATTCTCACCAAATGCCAGAAGGATCACATGGCGGGCTTTGAGGATAGTGCCGATACCCTGTGTAATACAGTGGGTAGGGACCTGATCCAGATTACCGCCAAAGAACCGCGCATTATCCTGCCGCGTCTGTTCGGTCAGCGTTTTTACCCTGGTGCCTGAGGCCAGGGATGACCCCGGCTCGTTAAAGCCAATATGCCCGTCAGTACCAATGCCCAGTATCTGGACATCGATCCCGCCGGCTGCGGCAATGGCCCTGTCATACTCTTCGCCAGCAGTGGGAAGCGTCTCCAGAGCGCCATCGGGCACATGGATGTGACGCGGGTCAAGGCCAAGAGGTTCAACAACAGTACGCGTTATAACGCTGCGGTATGATTCCGGGTGCTCCACAGGCAGGCCCGCATACTCATCAAGGGCAAACCCGCGGACATGGGATACATCTATACCCCGGTCCCTGATCTGCCAGGCTAAATGCTGATATGCCGTCAGAGGGGTAGACCCTGTAGCCAGGCCGAGTACAGCAAAAGGGTTGACTGCTATCAGATCGGCTACACAGTGCGCATACAGCTCCCCCGCTTCATCCTGGTCCCTAACGATAATGATTTCTGCCATAAGTCTTCTCCTGTTTGATTTCCATAGTTTCTGTAATTTCCGTTGCCCCTGCGGTCCGGATCCGTATAATTATGTGTGATGCCCATAGTTGCCGCTATGGGCATCACGTGTCACTATTGATCAGCAGAGTATGCTCTCCGGATCAGCGGGCTGAGGACGCAACCTCATCGGCTGTTTTCACCGGCTCCAGACCGTTTTCACGGAGAACGGCAACGACTGCGGCAATATTGTCCCTGCCGAGGGGAAGCACGGGATCCGGCATCTGGTTCGTATCGAATACACCCAGCAATGCCAGGGCAGTTTTGAATGCGCCCACACCGGCACCGAAGCCCGATACCCCCGAAGCCGCTGTAACAATGCGCATCAGGGCAGAAAGGGCATCCTGTTCTTTGCGGACGGTTTCCCAGTCGCCTGATTCATACGCTTTCCACATGCGCACATACCCGGACGGTTCAACATTGCCCAGGCCGGGCACACTGCCATCCGCACCGGCCATATATGCACCGTCAACAACAACTTCCTGGCCGGTCAGGAGAGTTAAAGGATGGCCGGCCCTGTTATTGTCATCAACAAGGAAGCGGAAAGATACGTCATCATTGGAGGAATCCTTGACACCTGTAAGGACCCCGTCTTTGCCGAGGCGCACCAGAAGATCCCCCGGAAGCTTGACGTGGACGCATACAGGGATATCGTAGGCAAACAGCGGCAGATCGACTGCTTCATGGATCAGCCGGAAATGCCTTTCAATCTCAGCGATCCCTCCAAGCGCATAAAACGGCGCTGTTGCCACAATGGCATCTGCCCCGAGTGCTCTGGCTTCTTTTGCGTGCTCAATAACACGGTTCGTCTCCGTATCGATACATCCGACGAGCACGGGGACACGCCCTGCAACTGCTTCCACACCTGCAGAGACAATCTGCCGCCGGCGCTCATCCGTACTGAATACGACCTCACCGGAAGATCCCAGGAAGAACAGGCCATCAACGCCCGCATTGATCATACGGTCAACAGAACGCGCAAGGCTTGCCCTGTCCAGTTCCCTGTCAGCAGTAAGAGGGGTCACAACGGGCGGGATAACGCCCCTGAATGTAGTTGTCATAATATTTTTCCTTATACCAGCTGTTATTACGCGCATTCAGCCGCCGTTGGATGGAGCAGCGAAGGCGCAGCACCAAGCAGCAGTTTTGTATAGTCATCCTGCGGATTATTCAGGACGTCCTTAGCGTCACCCTTTTCAACGATCGTGCCATGGTTCATCACCACGATGCGGTCCGAAACATAACGGACCGTCTGGATATCATGGCTGATGAAAACCATCCCCAGGCCGAGAGACTTTTTCAGATCTGTGAGCAGGTTGAGGATCTGCGCACGGACTGACACATCAAGTGCCGACGTCGGCTCATCAGCAATAATCGCATCAGGTTTCAGGGACAGTGCACGGGCAATAGCCACGCGCTGGCGCTGGCCGCCGGAAAGCTGCCCGGGCAATGCCCCGAGTGCTGACTTCGGCAGGCCAACCATGGTGAGCAGCTCACGCGCACGTGCAGCCCGGCTTTTCCTGTCCCCCAGCTTATGGACCACAAGCGGATCAATCAGCTGGTCTTCAACAGTCATGCGGGCGTTAAGCGCTGTAGCAGGATCCTGGAATACCACCGAAACCACGCGGCCAATCTCCTTGCGGTCCTTCGCAGAGCGATGCGTCACATCCACGCCCTTGAACAGCACCTGGCCGGAAGTCGCCTGCTGCAGGCCGCACATCACATTGGCAGTTGTGGACTTGCCGCAGCCGGACTCGCCTACGATCCCGATAGTCTGCCCGGCAAGCAGCTGGATGTTCACCTTGTTGACGGCCTTGATCTTATTCGGATGGAACAGCTTCCCTGCACGTGTAGTGAAAACAACATCAACATCGCGCAGTTCAATGATCGGTACCTGCCCTGATACTGCTGCCGCTCGGGCAGCAGAAGCAGCCGGCGCCGGGGCTTTGCCCTGGCCTGGCGCAGGATCTGGTGTCTGATATCCACTCATCGTGCAGCTCCTTCTGTTCCTTCGGAATACCTGGCTATTCCAGATTCGTCAGCTTCCACCGTTACGGCATATACCTGGTCAGCTTTACGCTCTGCAGGCGGGCTGTAGGGCGGGTCGGGCTCAGGACCGTCAGGCAGCACAGCATAATAATGATAAGTATCTCCTATGCGCTTCATAACCGGACGGGTATCCAGGCCGCGGTCAGGATGCGAAGAACGCGGCGCGAAACGGTCGCCCTTCGGGAAGTCCGCAGGGCTTGGGACCGTGCCAGGCACCTGATGGAGGCGGCCGGCACCGGCTTCAATCGATGTAACAGAACCAAGCAGCCCGCGGGTGTATTCATGCCGCGGATCGGTAAGTATCTCTGTGATCGAACCCTGCTCGACTACCTGCCCCGCATACATAACTGTTACGGAATGCGCAACTTTAGCTACCAGTGCAAGGTCATGGGAAACGAAGATCATAGCGAACCCGAGCTTTTCACGCAGCTGGTTCAGAAGGTCAATAACCTGTTTCTGGACAGTTACATCCAAAGCCGTTGTAGGCTCGTCAGCAATGATCAGCTTCGGGTCGCGGGTCAGTGCCATAGCGATAAGCACGCGCTGGCGCTGGCCGCCGGACAGCTCATGCGGATATGATTCGAGAGTCCGCTTAGGTTCGAGGCCTACAAGCTCCAGAAGCTCTTCAGCACTGCGTGTGCCTCCGCGCTTCGTCAGCTGCTTCATCTGGGCTTTGATAAGCATCGACGGGTTCAATGATGACAAAGCGTCCTGATAGACCATAGCGATCTCATGGCCGCGAAGGGCATTATGCGCCTTGGGATCCATGCCCACAAGGTTCTTCCCCTCGAACATGATCTCACCGCTGATCTCAGCTTTAGGGTCGAGAAGGCCCATTATAGCCAGCGAAGTGATTGACTTGCCGCATCCGGATTCGCCCACAAGGCCCATAGTCTCACCTGGGCGCACCGAGAATGATACGTGGTCAACTACATCCACATCGCCATGGCGCGGGAACCTGATGCACAGGTCATTGACTGATATGACCGGAGGTTCTGTAGACGTCGGCCTGAAGCGGTCTGTACGCTTGAGTTCAGCTTCACGGAGTGCTGCAAGGGATGCGGAAAGGCTTGCTTCCTGTTCACGGTAAGCAGCAACCGGATCTGTAAGGATCCTGTCTTCTTTGCGTGCAGATTCCGCGCTCGCAGGATCTTTGCTGATCGGAGCCGTTGGGGCTGCAACCATAGCATCAGTGATGCCTTCCGACAGGATATTGAGGCACAGCACCGTGAGCATAATAGCAAGGCCCGGGAAGAGCGCCTGCCACCAGTATCCGAAGATAACGCCTTCCTTAGCGGTAGAAAGGATATTGCCCCATGTCGGCGTCGGTTCAGGGATACCCATATTGATGAATGACAGCGATGCCTCGAATACAATGGCATCAGCAACGGAAAGGGTAGTGAATACCATTACCGGCGCCGCGATATTGCGGGTCACATGTTTAATGAGTATCCATGGTGCGCGGGCACCGGAAACAATAACAGCGCGGACATAATCTTTGCCGTATTCGCTGATGATATTTGCCCTCACTACCCTGGCGATCTGCGGAACATAGATAACGCCGATCGATATGGCGATACCGGCCATAGACTGCCCGAGAATCGTAACGAACACTGTTGCAAGTGCAATACCGGGGACTGACATAAAGATATCAATGACCCTCATGATCAGCTCAGATATCCACGGCCGGGTTACAGCTGCCGCTGCACCGATAAGCGCACCGACTATCAGCGCAAAAAGTACGGACGACAGGCCAATGACCAGAGAGTACCGTGCACCGTACATCACTCGGGAAAACACATCCCGGCCAAGGTTGTCCGTACCAAACCAGTGTTCGGCGCTCGGAGACAGCAATTTTGTGGTGATTTCCAGCGGATTGCGCGGGGAAATAACCGGAGCGAGGACAGCGCATGCAGCCAGAAGAGCAAGGAAAATAAGCGATATACGCGAACCGATCGACATCCGTGACCAGCGGCGCACTTTGACACCAGGCCTGGCAGCGGCGTCAGCAATTTTTCTTTTACCAAACAGCATTGTTACACCGTCCTGATTCTCGGGTTGATAAGCACGTACAGCATGTCAACAATAATGTTGATGATGATGAATGACAGTGCCACAACAAGCACCACACCCTGTACGAGCTGCGGCTGGTTATTATTGATGCCGTCAAACAGCGCCGTGCCCATTCCGGGAAGGGCAAAAATAATTTCGATAACGATAGCGCCGCCCATCAGATAACCAATCTTCATACCAAGTACGGTAACAGGCGTTATCAGTGCGTTGCGGAATACGTTTCGGGCGATGACTACACGCCGAGGTACGCCGGCGCCGATAGCTGTACGCACATAATCTTTATCAAGCTCTTCAACCATTGACGTGCGGATGATACGGGTCATCTGCCCCGCAAGCGGCAGCGCCATAGCAAAACACGGCATAGCCATGCGCGCCATATACTCGCCGGGGTCTGCTGTAAACGGCACGAGATCGCCTGAAGCAGGAAGCCATCCGAGCTGGATCTGCAGAAGGAAGATCAGCAGCACGCCAAGCCAGAATGACGGGGTGGCGATGCCGATAATAGACAGGACCCGGATCACCTGATCGACCCAGGTATCACGGTACAGCGCTGCAAGAACGCCAAAAATAATAGCTACAACAGCACCTATGAAAAGGCTGATGAATGTCAGCTGCAGTGTGATGGGGAATGCATCGCCGATCCTTTTGGCAACGGAATCCCTGTTCACACCATATGTGCCAAGGTCGCCACGGAACAGGCCTCCTATATAGCGGAAGAACTGCTCATACCACGGGCGGTCAAGCCCCATCTGCTGACGGTACGCCTGCAAAGCCTGCGGCGTAGCATCGCTGCCCAATGCCGCAGTCGCGGGATCGTATTTTGAGAATGACATGAGGAAGAAAACCAGGAATGTCACTCCAAAAGCCATGAATGGCAGAGCCACCAGACGTCTGCCCAGTAATCGTAATAGGTTCGACATATATTTTCTGCTCCTTTGCAGGAAGTTGCGGTTAAACCTGCTTCGCCCAAAAACTGAGGAATCAATATTGCTGCAAATATGCTTCAGGGAAACAGACATAAAGGAGGGGAGAAACCCTGATCAAGGCGGGTTCCATACCCCTCCTCACATCTGGGGGATACTGCATAGCTTCACCCGTTACAGCACTATCCCCATCCTGTTCAGTTTTCGGTTATTCTGCTCCCGGCATCACTGCTTGCTTAATTTAGCATGGATGAAGTTCAGGCCGGTAGAGCCAATCGGGGAGAATTGCGAGAATACGCCCTTCTTGACTGCAGTTGTAGTTTTGCGATGGAGCAGCGGGTAGATCGGCACCTCTTCGGAAACGAGATCATAGCACTGGTTCCAGTAGGTCTGACGGCTTGCATCATCTTTTGCGGCAATAGCCTGGTCCATGAGTTCGTGAAGCTTCGTATAGCCTTCACTCCCCTTCCAGCCGGCACGCTTCTGCATCCATGCATTGTCGCCATACCACCAGTTCAGGAGGAGGTCAGGGTCGTTGCCGAATACTGACGGGTCTCCCGGCGCAAGGACCATGGAGAAATTGCCGGTATCTACGATATTCGGATAAAGGGCAGATGAGGACATGGACTGGATATCCACCTTGAACCCAAGCTCTTCGAGATCATTCTTGACCTGCGGGGCAAGGGATGTGATCCATGAATGGTCGGTAGTGTACAGGGTGAATGTCTGTCCTGACACACCTGCTTCGCTGAGCAGCTGCTTCGCCTTGGAAATATTCTTGGTATAGACATTCTTCGCCTTATGGTAGTAGGGGAAGGACTTTGGCAGATAGCTTGTTGCGGCTTCGGCCTGGCCCTGCAGCTGGTTGCTGATAAGCTTGTTGACATCAATGGCATTGAGGATTGCCTGGCGTACACGCTTGTCATCAAACGGCTTCTTCCTGGTGTTGAACATAACGAATGCCTGGTTGAATCCCTGTGTGGTCTTCATTTCCGATCCGGAACGTTCAAGGGTCTTGAATGCTGTTGGAGGCACAAGCTCCATGGCATCTGTTTTGCCGCCCTGCATAGCTGTGGTACGGGCAGTATCATCGACGCTGATATTCCATACCATATTTTTGGTCTGCGCCGGGAACTGGCCGTTATACTTGTCATTCTTTTCAAACTTGATCTGCTGGTCAGTGATCGACGTATATTTCCATGGACCTGAACCTACAGGCTGTTTTTTCAGGTCTTCGTCTGTTGCCGAGGCAGGCGTGATCTGGATCAGAGCAAGGCGCTGCTTGAGCATAGGGAAGGCCTTCTTAAGCTTGAAGGTCACTTTATTGTTTCCGCTGGCCGTTACGGAATCAATGAAATCAAGCATTGAAATGTAAAGGCTTCCTTCAGCAGTAGTGCGCTGGTAAGATTTGACGACATCATCAGCCGTCACATCTTTGCCGTCGGAGAACTTAGCACCGTCACGCAGAGTAACGGTATATTCGGTATCCGATACTTTCTCCGGATCGCCTTTTGCAAGGGCATTGAACACTTTGTAAATCGAATAGTCAAGGGCGTAGAGAGGCTCTATAACATGCCAGTTGGCAGATAGCGGAAGCGCGCCTGATGTAGTTGCCGGTGAGAAGTCACGCCCTGAATATGCTACCTGAGCTGTAATGGTATTTGCTACCGATGTGCTTTTTGCAGCAGTAGCAGACTTTTTCGCGCCGCCGCCACACGCGCTCAGGCCCATCAGCAGTGCGCCCGACAATACTGCCGCGAGCACTTTGGACGCTTTGGATGATATCTTCATCGATGGTCTCCTTTTATCATTGAGTATCCAGATTCGACTGCTTTTAGCATCTCATCATTTTCAATTATATGACATCTGACATCAGACGCAAGTTGAGCATGCCGTCAACCAGAATAATTGATGGTTTTCGTTGATTTCCCAACGAGAAATTGCTTTTCCCCTGTCCCTGCCCGGCGCGGCCTGGACAGGGGGCCATAGGCTGTTTTGATTCCTGTACCCTGATAGCTATCTGCTGCCGGCAGGCAATGCCGCGGCAAACCATGATGTTATCGTTGTCGGATGCGTGATCGCCGTCCCGACCACAGCAGCCCACGCACCTGTTTCCATAACCTCAGCAAGCTGCGCCGGTGTGTGGATACGCCCTTCACAGATAACAGGGGTATCAGGGAAAGCACTGGCCATACTGTGCAGGAGCTCGAAATCAGGGCCGTCAGTCTTTTCACGTTCACCGGTGTAGCCTGCAAGCGTTGTAGAAAGGATATCCGTACCGGCATCAGCAGCCTGCCGGGCGTCCTTAAAGCTGCCGCAGTCCGCCATAACAAGAGCACCTTCCTCATGCAGCGCTTTAACTGTCTGCGCATAAGTCAGCCCGTCCGGACGGGGACGGCGTGTAGCATCGATCGCTACAATATCTGCACCGGCTGCAATACAGCAGCGTGCATGCCTTAACGTCGGTGTAATGAATACCCCTTCATGGCCTTCTTTCCAGATGCCTATAACAGGGATATCGACCTGGCCTTTGATCGCTGAAATATCGGCAAGCCCCTGGCAGCGGATAGCCCGTGCCCCGCCTGCCTGTGCGGCAAGCGCCATCTGGGCCATAGTTTCCGGATGGCGGAGCGGTTCGCCCGGGTATGCCTGGCAGCTGACGATAAGCCCGCCTTTGATCTGCCTGATAAGAGGATCCATACTGTGTCCTTTCCTGATATTTTTCTATAGTCTTTTATTCCTTAACTTTCAAAAGCCTGCCTGGCTGCTGATGCGGCACCGATCAGAGGGGCGTTATCCCCAAGCGCGCCTTTGACGAGCGGCGTAGCTTCCACTAAAGGCAGCGCAGCTTCCCGGAACCCCTGTTCCAAAGGCTGCCACCACAGGTCGCCTGCGTTGGCCACTGATCCCGAGCAGATAATAATTGAGGGGTCAAGCAGATTGCCCATACCGGCGATGCATTGCCCGAGCGCACGGGCACTCAGGCCCAGTATATTCCGGGCAAAAGCTTCACCGGACTCTGCACGTAGGGCTACCTCACGGCCGGAAGCCACCGGGGAGGTATCTGCGAACTGTGATGATGCACCGGTATTATCGCCGGGGAAAGTGCCCTCGGCTGCTTCAGCCAGCCTGCGGTTATACAGGGAAGCCAGGCCGGTGCCCGAAGCTACCGGTTCAATATGCCCGCTCACAGTGCCGCAGGAGCACAAAAAACCTTCGCCAAGCCCGTGGGCAACATGTCCGGCGTGGCCGGCAACGCCATGGGCCCCGGTCTGCAGCCGGCCGTGGTCTATATACGCCCCGCCGATGCCGGTGCCTATGCCCAGGGACAGTACAGTACCACTTCCCCGGCCTGCACCATACAGGGCTTCGCCAAGGCCGTGCGCGCCTACATCCCCGATCATATATACGGGGAGACCAGTCACAGTACTGAGCGCAGCATAAATACGCTGGCCTCCCCATCCCGGCATGGTACTGGTCGCAGTTACTATCACCCCTTCACCGCTGTCTACTACCCCGGCAGAACCGATGCCAATGCCGCGGACAGCCCTTCCCTGCGACTGCCAGAACTCAAGCCGTTCCCGCACGAATCCCGTTAACCGCCTGAGGACATCATCGCCGCCCTGCATCGCATCAGTATCGATGCGCGCAGCCCCTTCAACGAGAGGGGTATCATTCTGCCTGAAAGTAACCAGCCCTGAAGCAATTTTGGTGCCGCCAATATCGAATGCCAGGTATGACTCGACTGGCGAACTCAGCTGCCGTGCATCCATGTGCGCCCCCTTTACTCATCCATACTTCCTGCTGTCTGTGCAGCATGCAGCTTCGGCGGTGCTGCAGCCCCGGCATCACCCGATGCCCCGAGCCCGGCTCCGGTGTTGCTGCCGGTTCCAGCATAACCGCCGGCGCCGGCCTCATCGCTGCCCGCATCACCGGCACCGGCTCCGCACGCGGCTTCATAAATATGCCTGAGGAACAAAAGACGCTCAAGCAAGCTGCTGCCGGAGGGGACGCATACTTTCGCCCCGAGATACTTCACTGTGCCCGCTTTACGCGCACGGTCAGCACACCGGCGTATCTGTTCAGCATCCATCAGCGATGCAGGTTCATCAGGGGCCATGGGCAGATGCCCGTCAATCCAGCTGTACCCATATTGCGTCTCAGCCGGGCCGGCGCCGGAAAACATAACTCCTGCAAGCATGCCGGAATCCCCGGCCTGCGTTATATGGCTGTACGGAGTGACGGCATCGCGGCCTTCAACAGCACTGCGGCCCCAGTTAATAATAATACCAATGCCAAGTTCCTTTGCAGCAGTTATCTCATCTTCTACGGGCAGGAAACCCTTTTCCGGCTTCTGCCCCTCAATATAGCGGTCGCAGTGTTCTATGGCCAGCCGCGATCCGTTCCACTGCCACTGGAGGACCTCTTCCAGCGATGCTCTCATCGAATCAGCGCAGGCACCTGCTGTAGGTGCGGAATGGAGCTCAATATACGAAACTGTATTTTCCCCTTTGAGCTGCGCAAGCCGGTCAACAGCGTCACGTATGCTTCGGATAAATTCCAGTGCAGCAGCACGTCCGCCGGCGTCGCGGCTGGCAAGCCCCACAGCCGGGTCTACCCACACCCGTTTCATAGTACCCGGTATCGCTGTGACTGTATTATGCGTCCAATGGTCCGGAAGCATATACGACAGCTTTTTCAGCATCGCCAGATCGGCGAGGTCTCCCGGGAACGGCAGTTCTGCCCCGGATATCCAATCCTGCTCCCCTAAAAGCCTGTAATATTCTTCCTGTTCCTGAGCGTCCGGCGGCATAGACGCATAAGCGCCAACTACGAATGGCATTCCAGACATCATAACTCCTTTCGTCATCTTCGACGATTGTGCTTCTGCGGGGATGTCCCCGAAGTACTCCCCCGTACACGTACCGATCAGGCAGCCTGATGGGTCAGTGCAGACTGGGGAGCACACTTTTGCCTGTATCCTCATTGGCTGTACACACTATATTATATATAACATAACAGATATCTGACAACATAGGACTCTCACTGCCCACGTCAGCACTGGCGTTACACGCCGCGGGACAGAATCTCTTCGACCGCCTGAATAACAGCAGCAGGCATGGCTGTATCCGACACCGGGATATCCTGCCATACACCGTTCCGCCCGCTATGGTCATAACTGAGCGAACTGAGAGTACCCACAGCGCCGATCCCATGGGTACGCACGGCATCAAAAGCCTTGTCTTTGGCGATGTAGGGGATCTGCGCGCGGAGCAGCAGCTCAAATACATCCCTGTCAACCGGGTCATCGGCAATATGCAGCCCGCCTCGCACCACCACATGGACCTGATCAGCGATGCTGACGTTCAGTATCTTGATTTCCAGGCTAAGCGTCTGCTTATCATACGATATTTCTGCGTCGGCCTGCCTGCCACCAACAAACACGCAGATATCACTGCCGTTACCCGCGTTCTTATTATCAGCAGCGGCCGTATCCGCATCAGCCCGGCTCCCTGCGTCCCCGCCGGCCATTGACGAAGCAGCAGTATCGCTGTCAACTGGCCTATGGCCAGCAGCATCACTGCCAGCCGGCCTGCAGCCGGCAGCCCTGCCCGGCACATCAGACACGCCTCTGAAAATGACCCTCCAGTCACGCTGCCGCGGGATACCCTGCGTACTGCCGGCAACGAGGCCTATCGTAAATACCGTATCTTCATTGCCGCCGCCGCTCTCGACAGCGCCGTTACTCCCGTCAGCAGTCCCGCCATTCTGCCCGCCATCCCCTCCTTCACTGCTGCGCCATACCAGCCTCAAAGCCGTATCGGCAGGCACGCTGCCGGCCCGCCCGGAATCCTCGCGCATTGTGAAAGAACCGTCAGAACCCGGGAAAACAAGGACTTCCATACTGCGGGGGTTCCCTGCCCCATGGTGCGCGCTGCCGGCGTCCATATCCTGCATCGGGACAATGCCTCCAGCCCTTGCGAATACAGGGATCCTGCCGATCCCTCTCCAAACTTCCATACAGCGCCCGGTTTCCGGAGCAGCACTGTACCGCCTGCCGTCAAAGAAATCGAACCATTGCCCCTGCGGGAACCAGACATCTGTATGCCCGCGCTGTGCCTGCGGGTCATTTGGGGAAACGATGGGCGCAGCAATCAGTTCCGTGCCGAACCGGTATTCATGCGGGACTGAATAGGCCTCAAGGTTTTCAGGCGACTGCCAGTACATCGGCTCTATCAGAGGCCGCGCAGTGTCAGCCGCACGGCAGCACATCGTATACAGATAAGGGATCAATGCGTGACGCAGGCGCAGCGAACTGTCCATTGACTCGCGGACTTCAGCCCTGAAATTCCACGGTTCTTTGCCGGAAAACGGTGAATTGCTTGAATGCAGCCTGTTTACAGGGCTGAAAACCCCGAACTGGTACCATCGGGCTTCAAGCTCATCATCGCATGACCCCAGCATATGCCCGCCGATATCATGGCTCCACCACCCATATCCGATATTTGATGCCGTTGAGGTGAAGTATGGCTGGAATTCCAGTGATTTCCACGAAACTATCGTATCGCCTGAAAACCCTATGGAATACCTGTGCGAACCCGGACCGGCATAGCGTGAAAAAATCAGCGGACGTTTCCCGTCACGCCCTGAATCATAATAATGGATATGGTTCAGCATCCATAGAGGATCCAGCCCCCGCTGCCGCGTAACGCCTCCCTGCTGCCAGTCTATCCACCAGAAATCAACGCCATCATCTTCCATACGGTGATGCATATCCAGATACGCACGGACGAATCTGGGGTCTGTCAGATCAAACTCAACAGCCTTCCCCTTCCGGGGATCCTGCCCTGCTTCCTGCGCCACCCTCACATATTCCTTCTCAAAAGCCCTGATCCCATCCCTGGGATGGAGGTTAAGCGTCGCCGCCAGGCCGCGGCGGTGAAGCTCCCGCAGGAACCCTTTATGGTCAGGGAACAGGCCGGTATTCCACGTATAGCCCGTCCAGCCGGAACCGTACACAGGATCGATATCCACAAGATGCCAGTCCATATCGATGACTGCCGCTGTAAACGGCACGCCTTCCTCTTCGAAACGGTCCATCAGCTCAAGATAGCTGTTCTGGGTATACCTGTAAAAACGGCTCCACCAGTTGCCGAGCGCATACCGCGGCAGCAGGGGAATCGGGCCGGCCAGCCGGCAGAAATCCTGTACAGCTTCAATATAACGATGCCCGTATCCGAAGAAATATATGTCAGTTTCCCTGTGGCTGCGCGGCATGACCCATGCTTTATAAGGGTTCGTGATGCCATTCACCGTATCGGCATCAACAACAATATTCGACGCCGAATCATCAATCACAGCCCAGCCGTCGCGCGACGCCACCCCCATATCCAGCCTGACCGGGCCGTCGGCAAAATCCAGCGTGCGGGCAGTCCCGCCAAGGTTCCCCCTCTGCGCATCGCCATAATGCCATGTATTGAACTGGGAACCCGGGACCCCTTTAACAACAATGCTCAGCCCCTCTTTACTGAACGGCTGGCGGTCATACACCAGATGAAGGCTCGGGGTATCAATGACCAGCCGCCCGTCCTGCTCAGACGCATCAAACTGTACTTCTTCACCGAAATCACGGCACACTGCCGTCTGGGTGGCAGCATCTTCAAATATGTTATCGTCTGACCATTCAAGCCTTATCAGCGCTTCGCCGAGGACGCTGATGCGCCATCGGTCACCCTGGATTACCCTTTCAGGAGGCACAGAAAGATGCTCCTGATGCGCATAGGAAAAGAAAACCGCAGACTGCGTCATGAGCTCCATTACTCCTTAATCTTTACCCAGTTAGGGAACTTTTTATCAGTATCCTTTTATCAATATGTTACTGTACTTTCAGGTTTCATGCCATCCCGGTAAGCGGCGGGAGAGGCAGACTGCCGCGGAAAGCTGGATAATACCGTACGGAGCTAATGCCGTACGGAGCAGCAGCGGCAGCAGCTACTTTCCGCTCCCTGAAGCGATACCGGCAATAAACTGTTTCTGGAAAATCACATACACAACGATCACTGGGACAATAGCCAGGGAAGTCGCAGCGAAAAGGCCGCCGTAGTCCGTACCGTACTGCCCGTTGAACGCTTTGAGCCCAACCGCAAGCAGCTGTTTTTTATCATCAGTGATCATAAGGAACGGCCACAGGTAATCTTCCCAGTTCCACAGGAACGTAAAGATCGCCAGGGCTGCCACGGTATTGCGGCTCATCGGCAGAATGATCCTGTGGAAGATCCGGGTATCGGATGCGCCGTCGATCTTTGCCGCCTCAATAAGCTCATCGGGGATCCCGGAAATCGACTGGCGGAAAAGGAAAATGCCGAAAGCGCTGATAAGCCCGGGCACGATAAGCGCCCGATACGTATCCTGCCAGCCGAACCGTACCATCATGTCGTACTGCGGGATAATAGTAACGGCCCATGGGACCATCATAGTCCCCATCACAACTGCAAACAGCAGGTTCCTGCCCCTGAAGCGCATCTTTGCAAAAACGAACCCCAGCGCAGCACTGGTGTATATGGCAATAGCAGTTTTGATGCCGGCAATGAACAGCGAATTGGCAAACAGGCGGAAGAAATCAAACTTCTCCTGTATCCCTGTATAGTTGCCCAGTGTGCTGGGTGCGGGGAAAAGGCCGCCGTTCACACTGACGATATCGCTGTTAGGGGCGAACGAGGAAACAAACATCCAGATGAACGGGATGACCGTAACCAGCGCCAGTATAAACAGCACGGACGTTAAGATGATCTGCGTAATAATATGCTGACGTTTCATGACAGGTCTGACTCCCCCGAAACCTTGAACATAAGCAGAGTAAGCGCCCCCGTAAAAACAAACAGGACAACGCTCATGGCCGAAGCAACGCCGAAATTGTATTTCTGGAAGGCCTGGTCGAATATCAGGTAGCTGATGGTATAGGTCGATGTCCCCGGGCCTCCCTCTGTCATAACCAGTATCTGCACATATGCCTGCAGATAGCTGATCATTGAAGTGATGACGATAAACAGCGTTGTGGGCTTGAGCAGCGGCAGGGTGATCCTGAAGAATATCTGCACCGGACCGGCCCCGTCGATTGCCGCGGCTTCATACACATCACGGGGAAGGTTCATAAGCCCGGCCAGATACAGCACCGTGGCATACCCGAAATCTTTCCAGACCGTCATGATGATAATAGCCGGCATCGCCCAGGCAGCATCATGCAGCCAGTTGACGTTGAGCCCTGTGACCTTATCTATCATCCCAAACTGCGGGTCGAACATCCACATCCATACAAAGCTCACTGCTACCAGCGGTGTAATCGTTGGCATATAGAAAAGCCCGCGAAGGGTATCCTTGCATCGCACCAGCCGTGAGCTCAGAAGCAGCGCAAGCCCCAGGCCGAGGACGATCCTGCAGACTGTGCTTATTGATGTGAAAACTGCCGTATTCCACATAGCGTTCCAGAACAGCCCGTCCGTCAGGATCTGCCTGAAATTATCCAGGCCTGCCCATGTATATGTGCCCGACAGCGGGTTCCAGTCATGGAGGCTCCCTGCGAATGCTTTATAGATTGGATATACAAGGAATATTGCAAAATATACGATAAGGAAAGTGACGGCCATCGTCCGGAAGGTAATGATCCGGGACAGTACCGGGCCTGCGGAACGCTTCCGGCGGGCCGGACTGCCGGCAGGCCTGGTATCGCTGCGTTTCATTGCGCTGCTCCTTTTACAGATAATAAGCGGATATAAGGGTGTTACGCGGGTTTAAGGAGGTATATGGGATATTCCCAATCGGAAAAATATGCACGTATAGAACAGGAGTGCCGCAGCAGGCATTTCAGAGGCATAGGGGCCCGGTGATCACAGGGGCCGGGAGGCTGCAGGGATGCCGGATGAGGGGGTTAGCCCCGTCCTGTACACCCCTGCCCTATGGCCTCATATTACCTGATATTACCTGCCTATAATGTGATACTCCGTTTACTTGTGTTCGCTGTAGAACCCGTACTTGGATTCCATCGACATGAAACCTGAATTCTTCATATCTTTGTCCATCGTTTTCTGGGCATCTTTAACAGCCTCACCAATCGGCCTTCCATTCTGGAACACATTCTGGAAAGCCTCCTTACCGCTTGTTTCAACCGTTGCAGGTGCGGGCCCCGGCCAGATAAGGCGGTCTACCCGAGGTTTGATAGCTGCCATCACCGGCTGCTTGAGTATCTCTGCATCATTCTGCAGGCTTTTCTTGGCGGGGAATGAGTTCAGGACTTTAACAGCGCTGCGGATATAGGCGTCATTAGCAAGTATGAACTTGATGAAGTCCTGGGCGACCGCCTGCTGTTCCTTGCTCTGACGGGCATTGATGCCGGGTGTGGACTCCCCGTTGTACCGGTCATAAGCGAACGGCGTCCCTTTGCTGAAGGTTGGGGTGGGGAAAATGCCATACTCTATCTTAGGGTATTTTTCTTTCAGCGTCCCCTCCATGTGGCCCCAGGCATACACCATTGCCGACTGGCCGTTGCCGAAGCTCTGGATGTAATCGTTGCCAAAATTGATAGAACCGACTTTATCTTTGTCGTACAGGTCTTTCAGGAACTGCAGGTTTTCCCTGGTCGCAGGGTTATCATAGTTGGCTTTCTTCCCGCTGGGGTCAAACAGAAGCTGCCCTTTCTGATAATTCAGGCCCTGGTAAATGGCACTGTACGCATCCCCGTTGAAATTGAATCCGGCCTGGGTCATTTTGCTGCCGTTCCATTTAGCGAGCTTCTTTGCAACTGCACGGAGCTCATCCCAGGTCGTTGGTATATCAGCGTCGGTAAGCCCCGCTTCTTTCCACAGCTTCCTGTTGTAGTAGATATTGCCTGTATTGATAACGGAATCAATATACTTGACCTTCCCATCCTTATCTTCGTGCACTGATGCAGTCGCATAATCAGATTCCAGCGCTGACTTGTCTATATCATAGTTTGCCGCATAGGGGCGGATCAGCGAATCGTACGAATTATGGATATTAAAGATCGCAGGCCCGCGGGAACCTTTAAGCGCCAGCGGGAGCTTGGTCCAGTAGTCAGTCCACGATACTTTGACAGTTTTGATCTTTACATTGGGATATATGCGCTGATAATCCTTGACCATGTCGTATACAGGGTCTGTGCCGTTGTCGCCCCAGCTCCAGTACTCAAGGGAGATCGGTTTGCCGCCGTTGACCAGATGGTTCGGGTTATACCTGATCGCTTGCCCCATGGTTGGCAGGCCTTTGTCTTTTTTCGTATCAGTGGTGCCGGAAGACCCGTTCCCGCTTCCGCACGCTGCAACACACGCAAAAATGCCAACGGTTGCAATAACCGATGATACTATCTTTCTGATCTTCATAGATCCTCCTTACTACTTTGTAAGTATTAGGTTGCACTACTATGATACCTCTTTGCTGAGAGTATGTCCTATTTTTCAAATCAATAATGTAAAGGGTTACATTTGAAACCCTTTACATTCAATGTATCCGGGTAAGAAATATTTTTATTACCGGCGTGTCGTTATAGGGAAACCTTTGCACTTCCTCCGGATACCCGGAAGATACTGCCGCTATGGTTGAATATAGCATACAGGCATGCGCCGGTACCCTGCGCTACACACAGGGAAGCAGGCAGCAACGGAAGGTTAAGGATGAAAGCAAGCATTGACGATGTAGCCGCTAAAGCCGGAGTATCTACTGCAACAGTCTCCCGCGCATTTTCCCACCCTGAAAAAGTCTCGCCAAAGACACGGGATAAAGTGCTTAAAGCCGCTGAACAGCTTGATTTTTCCATCTCACGCAGCGCAGGGGTCCTGAAATCAGGGAAGTCATACCGGATAGCCCTGCTTGTGGGGAACAGCCGGATAGAATGGTTCACCGCGTCAATCATTGAGGGGCTGAACGCTATATTCCGGGAGGCAGGGTACGATCTGGTCATCTATCCTATTGCAGGGGTCGCTGCGCGGGCTGAATTCTTTGACGATTTGCCAGTCCGGGGGAATGCTGATGCTGTGATCGTTTCATCTTTTGACATCAGCCAGGCAGAGGCCGAAAGGCTGGGTACTGCCCATGTTCCCATAATCGGGATAAACTGTGCGACTTCCCGGGTTTTATCAGCGTCTGTCGGCATTGACGATGCATACGGTATCCGATTAGCGGTACGGCATCTTGCTGCTCTCGGGCATCGTAATATCGCATACGTTTACAAAGAGTTTTCACCGGGACTGAAGTTCAGCTCAGGTAAACGCATAACTGGTTTCACCCATGCCTGCGCAGAGATTGCAGGCATGAAAGGGAAACTCATCCCTGTGTCGCCGGCAGATACAGCCTTCGACACAGCTATATCAGGGATCCTTGGAGAGAAAAACCCTCCTACTGCTATATGCTTCCATCAGGATTCGATAGCGGTCCCCTTCTTTTTCAGGCTCAGGGAAACAGGGATATCAGTCCCTGAGGATATTTCCATTATCGGATTCGACGACAGCACATTTGCCAGGGATATCGGCCTGACGACAATAAGGCAGCTTCCGCGCGAAATGGCTGCCAGCGCTGCGCACAAAACACTGTCACTTATTGAGAAACAGCCTGTCGAAGACCTGCATGGGATATTCCCTACGCAGCTGATCATAAGAAATTCAACTGCCCGTCCACGCAAAACGGGGAAGCTGCTTAAGCCGCGAAACTAAAATCGGGAAGCGGGCATCGGACGGCCTGCACACCATACAGACTGGACTTCCCATGTATCACGGTTGCTGAGAAGTATATCTGCCGCATACCCCGGAGCGGCCAGGCCAAGAGGAGCTCCTGTAACATCATTTGGCCGGTCAAAACCGAAAGCTTTTGCTGGAGTAAGGGTTGCAGCTTCCACGGCATCAGCCGGTGCGATACCCTGCTCAATAACGGCACGCTGCACCGCAGTTTCCAGGAGCAGGGTGGAGCCTGCTATCGCCCCGTTACTCACTAAACGCGCATGCCCGTCAACAACATTGACATCAAGCGATCCAAGCTTATACGCCCCATCCAGGCATCCTGTTGCAGCCATGGCATCAGTTATGAGCGCAATGCGATGCGGAGCCATTGCAAAAGCGAGCTTAATGACCGGATCCTGCACATGGAACCCGTCGTTGATCATCTCAATCGTGATGCGCGGGTCTTCAACAGCCGCCGGGATGGGCCCGGGATCGCGGTGATGGATGCCATTCATGGCATTAAAGATATGGGTCATAATGCCTGCACCAGCATCGAATGCCCGTTGAGCTGTTTCATAATCGGCATCACAGTGTCCTACAGCCGGGATCACACCGGCCCCGGCAAACTGCCTGACAGCGCTGATGCCGTGAGGGAGTTCGGGAGCTATGGTGATCTGGCGCATACAGCCGCCGGCACTTTCCAGCAGACGGTCAACAAGCTGCGGCACAGGGTCTTTAAGGCACTGCGGATCATGGGCGCCCTTGCGTGCAAGCGCAAGGAACGGACCCTCAAGATGCGCACCCAGGACATCAGGGCGGTCCGCCATTACCCGCCTGACTGCCGCCACATTCCTGCACATCACATCTATCGGGTTTGTGATCAGCGAAAGTACCTGGCGGGTAGTCCCATGCACCATATGTCCCGCTCTTGCCAGCGAAATCGCTTCAGCACCATCATCATATGCGTGTGCCCACGCTCCATGCGCATGGATATCTATATATCCGGGGGTAAGCGTGCTTCCTGCGGCATCAATAACAGCCATACCGGAATCGTCCCCATCTGCATTTTCAGCTGAAAACCTGCGGAGAGCAGCCTCGAAATCGCCGTTGCGCGTACCGGCAGCAGCTATAACACCGTCCTCCGAAATAAGCCAGAAGTTTTCCTGGATACCACGCGCATCAATTTTACGGGCATTCCTGACCGCAAAACGGCCGGGCTTTTTGCCGAAAGCCTGTGAAACCTGCCCCGCGGTACGCGCCTGTACACCCGAAACTCTGCCGGAGCCACTATTTGCGGTATCCCCGGAAAGAGAAACGCCATGCCGATAAGTTGCATGTGCCTGGTCCATAGCTCCCCCTTGCGGACTGTTAACTGTTAATCTGCCGCCCATTGCCAGCTGAACGGCTGGCGGCTATGCGGGCTGCAATATGCTGCGCCTCCACAGCTGCCATTGTGCGGGTACCGGCACCATAGCCAGACCAGCACTGCAAGTACTGCCTTTATCATACGGGCATACCCGGTCATCATCAGCTGCCTTATCACTTCAGGAACAGCACCTGAGCGGCACTGATAAGCAGCGGGAAAATGCCCGTGGCCATTACGGGGATCATGGCAATGCCCGACCATGTATATCTGTTTGCATAGGAGTATGCTGCTGAATTGTCCGGGCCATTATCGTGATCGTGCAGATCATTATTATTGCGCAGATTACCATTGGCATTGCCCCCGGCAGTATCCCGGATGCTTTCCCCGCTGCCGGCCTCTATCTCATTTTTGACCCAGAGCGCGCTGACTCCCATAAGGATGATCACAGACAGCGCTACTACAGCTGTCACAGCCCAGGCAAAAGCGGGATGTGCGGAAAAAATGCCGCCCAGGCCTCTCGGCGAGGGGAAAACACCCCACCCTGCAGCAAACAGCCCCATTGCACCTGCTGCAAGTGTCGATGACAGCGATGCAATCAGATGCCTGCGTTCCCTGCGGAGAAGTTCAACGAGGAATGCACCCACGACCATAACAGCTGTTGCGGTGCCTATCCCAGTGAGCCATGTTTTAATATCTGCAGCAATGATTGCCATGCATAGTCCCGCGCAGGCTTCCCATATAGCAGCTATCCTCGGGACCAGCATAGTGGGCGACACGCGCCCGAACGGATAAAAATATGCATAAACGATAACTATAAAGCACGCTGCTGCAGCGGTATAGATGCTGAAAGGCCCGCGTCCCGGGGTAAGGTACCTCAGGATAACCATGCACAGCATTATCGCAGATGCTATGCTGTGGGTACGCCCGATACTTTTGCGCGCATTTGGCTTCTGTTGCGGAACTCCAGGCGTTTCAGCACCGGAAAGGGGCCCATCGGGAGAAGGCCTGCTGGAGGAAGGCCCGTCAAACGGAGATCCCTGAGAAGTATTGGCAGCCATAGAGTGTATGCCTCCCTGCTCATGCCCTGAGCTTTTGCAGTTTTCACGTACCTATCCGTAAGTTTAATGCATTGCATAGCCGAAGCGCGCATTCTCCAGGCTCACCCAACTCAGCGATACTATCTGTCCCGTCAGGCTCACCCAACATGCATATCGTACTGCCGTCAGATAACTTACGAAGCTCATCCGGCATGCGGATACGGCCCGTACGTTCCATGCGGACAACTGATACAGGACTGCGTTTCTTTGAGTTGGGTGAGCCCATCGAATGGGAACGTTGAGTACATGGACAGGCCGGACAGCAGGTATCCCCCCACGCGGAGACACCGTACGGGATCAGCCGGGACATCTCCCATGTACCTGCATGTTGGGCGAGCGCATATGCGCCCGATCCCGCATGTGGCTCCAGAGCTTCGGTTCACGTCGCGCCTTCGCTCACGTTCGCCCCACCATTATAAAACCCTTGCTTATCCTCGCTCGTGTTCACCCTCCGCTCATCGTATTGGGCTATATCACATTGTGCTGCCATCGATTCTGCGATACCATTGCACTATGTCGAGGGAATCCAAAGCGGAACGATACAGGCGCATGCACGGCGAATACAGCATCCTGTGCTCAATCTATAAAAACCCCGCCTCGGCACTAACCTTCCGCAACCCATTCGAGCTCCTTATCGCCACTATGATGAGCGCACAGACTACCGACGTACAGGTCAATAAAGTAACGCCGGAACTTTTCAGCCGCTACCCCACACCTGAAAGCCTTGCAGACGCCCCTGTCCAGGATGTCGAACAGATCATACGGACTATCGGCTTCTACCACACCAAAGCGCAGCGGGCAATCATCATCGCAAACGAGCTTGTTCAGCGTTTCAATAGTGAAGTACCTCACACCATGGAAGAGCTTACGACGCTACCTGGGGTAGGCCGCAAAACCGCAAATGTCGTGCTCGGCAATGCTTTTAACCTTCCCGGGTTCCCGGTCGATACGCATGTTATTCGCGTGACTAAACGCCTGCACTGGCGCAGCGACTGGCGTTCTGCAAAGAGCGATCCCGTCAAGATCGAAAAGGAAGTCACAGCAGCATTCCCGCCGCAAGAGTGGAAAGATCTGAGCCATCGCCTCATCAATTTCGGACGCGATACCTGTCACGCACGCAAACCGGAGTGCCTGATATGCCCCCTACGTGAGACATGCCCGAGTTTTGGATTGTATATTTAATCATATTTGGCCGGAGCGCAGGCTGTTTGATGCATAAAAACCGCATATTTTCAGGATTCTTATACTCTCCGAGGAATCAGCCCGCGGCAGCAGGCCGGCACGCCGACCGCGTAAAATCCCGTTACGTTTGATATGTTTCGGCATGTATCAGTAAACTTATACATTATGAGATTTGATTTCGGTGAGCCGACGCGCCACAGCCACGGTATAAAGGCTGAAGACGCGGAAAGACTTACTATGGGAAGAAAGTCTCACAACCCAGGGAATATTAATAAACCGGCAGATGCCGAGAAAACAATATTAGAACATTCAGAAAATATTGAGGATACAGTAACCTCTTCTCCCGCTCCCCAGAGTACCATTGAACCTGTGGGAACTATTGATCCGGATGATTCGCACAGGCGCCCGTCCCAAGGCACCGCAACCCTAAGGCGCGATCGCAGGGCCAAAGGGGCCGTTCGCGCAGCCCACGCAAGGCCTGCAGAAAACCAGCAGTTTACGGGCGGTCCGGCTTCCGATACAGCTTCAAACGCAGTCCCCAATTCCAGCGCAGCTTCCTCTGCATCTGCTGCGCTTTCTCCCACAACGCCCCGCCAGTGGCTTATCTTCGTGGCCCTCACTGTTGTATTCAGCCTTATTGCCTATATTGCTTACGGATTCATTATTTACGGGAAAGTCCTGCTCCCCTGGCAGGACAACACTCCAACAGTAACTGTCGGAGTAGGCGTGGCACCCAAAAATCTTAATCTTGCTGCTTCTTCCAGTGATCCAACGAGCCAGGCGCTTCTCGGGAACGTATATCAGCCTCTCCTGCAACGTGAGCAGACTAAAAATATCCCTGCGCAGACATCCCCCCTGCTGAAATCATGGTCAATAAGCAGCAACGGCCTCGAATATACTTTCACCCTTAAAGACAATGTATATTTCTCCAACGAGAGGAAGATGGATGCGAACGATGTAGTATGGTCGCTCCGCAACGGGATCCGGAAAAAGTACCCTGGATACGATGAGCTGAAAGATGCGCAGTCCATCTCTGTTTCGGGGGATAACACCGTCAAGATCACGCTCAGCTCCCCCAAGCCGCATCTGGCATGGCTCCTTACCGGGCGCGTAGGGGCCGTATACAGCAGGGCAGAAGGAGGGGCCAAGGATTCCAGTGCCGTCGGAACCGGCCCTTACACCGTCAAATCTTTTGAGCAGGGCAGGAAACTGCAGCTGAAAGCCCGGATAGACCATCAGTACCGCGCAGCGAACACGAATGATGTCAATTTCGCCTACTATTCAGATGCTGATGCTGCGCTGAAAGATATCAGGAGCGGGAAAATTGATGTGTACATCCCCCCGCAGCCAGTAGCCGCGTCAGCAGTATCGCAGGCCCAGAAAGATAGCAGCCTCGTAGCAGATACTTCCGATACCAGCACGCGGGTAGCGCTGGCATTCAACGGGAGCGCGGATTCCAAATTCTCTGAGCAGCACGCTCGCGAGGCCTACAGGGATATCGTCAGCAAACCTACGCTCATTAATGGCCTGGGATACTCCGCTTCCCCGATAACCGGCCCTATACCGACTGTTGATCCGGGATACGAAGACCTCAGTATCAGGTATCCACAAGATATCAGCAGTGCACGCCAGAAACTCCGGTATTTCAATTTTACCTCAAGCACGCTCGTCTACCCCAGGAGCATGGGGCCGAAGATTGGCGAGCTGCTTAAAGCGCAGTTTGCCGCAGCAGGGCAGAAAATCACCGTTAAAATGCTGGACGATGCAGAATACCATACCCAGGTCGAAGTCAAAAAGAAATTCGATATAACCCTTGTGCGGTATACCTCAGGCCAGGATCTGGGGACGATAGTCGATCCTAACTATTTCATTGGCTTTACCGACGCACAGACTGAGGCGGACTGGGCAGCGGCACAATCCTCGCGGACTTTGAGCCAGTACTACGCGAACATTACAAAAACTGCCGAACGGATCACAGACAAGGCTGCGCTTGCATGGCTGTATCAGGAGAATGCGGCTGTTATCCGGCGCAACACGATCAGTGCGGTTAAGACGACATCCCCCGCGTCCTATCTGCCCCTATCTGCCGGATTGCAAAAGAAAAAATAGGGGAGCAAGCAGGATCCCGAAAGCAGGGCAGCCATTCGCTTCGCCGACCGCCGCGGCGCCCGTCCGTGCGCTTCCCTCAGCACTGCACGTACCCATATAACTTTAGATCCTTCCCTCCCTGTACCCCGCTCCCTTCCTGCGTACTCCCTTACCCCTTTCCCTATGCGGCCCCCGCGTACACCCTTGTATGCTTTTACATACTTCCCGCGTACGTCCCCATGTCAGGCCAAAACCGTAAAATTCACATTATGGCTGACATGAGTGAATACTTTGAAAATACTGAAGATTCCGGTAATATTGCCGGCAGCACTGACCGCACCGGTGCAGGGAAGTCTGCGGCTGCAGGGCAGGATGTTATCAGCGCCGCACTGAGCCCCCTTCCTGACCGTGCAGGCGTGGAGGGGCTGGAAAGCAAATGGGCTTCACGCTGGGATTCCGACCAGACTTATAAATTCGGCTATTCCAGCGACCGCAGCAGTGTTTACTCTATTGATACCCCACCGCCTACCGTTTCGGGTTCCCTGCATGTCGGGCATGTATTCTCATATACGCACACCGATATTATTGCGCGTTACAAACGCATGCGCGGATTCGACGTATATTATCCGATGGGATGGGATGACAACGGCCTCCCTACAGAACGGCGTGTCCAGAACTATTACGGTGTGCGCGTAGATGCTTCCCTCAAGTACGATCCCGATTTCAAGCCCCCTTTTGAAGGCACTGAAGGCAAAAAGATCCAGGCCAAAGACCAGGTCCCTGTTTCCCGCCGAAATTTTATTGAGTTATGCGAGAAACTCACCGCAAAAGACGAAAAGCTGTTCGAGAACCTGTGGAGGACCCTTGGCCTATCTGTTGACTGGTCGCAGACATACCACACGATTGGCGAACATCCGCGGCGCGTGGCCCAGCGCGCTTTCCTGCACAATCTGGCACGTGGGGAAGCGTATCAGCAGGAGGCCCCCGGTCTGTGGGATGTCACATTCCAGACTGCAGTTGCCCAGGCGGAGCTGGAAAGCCGCGAATACGACGGTTTTTATCATAAGATAGCTTTCCGCTTTGAAGACGGGGCACCGCTCTATATTGAGACCACCCGCCCCGAACTGCTCCCGGCGTGCGTAGCGCTTATTGCCCATCCAGACGATCCGCGCTACCAGGGATACTTTGGACAGCATGTATATTCCCCACTTTTCCACGTTAAAGTCCCTGTTGTCGCCCATCCGGCTGCTGAAATGGACAAAGGCGCGGGTATAGCCATGTGCTGCACCTTCGGCGATGTGACCGATGTGCAGTGGTGGCGTGACCTCAAACTGCCTCTACGCTCTATTATCCAGCGCAATGGGCGTATTATTATGGATACCCCGGACTGGATAACCGATAAAGCCGGGCGCGGGACCTTTGCACGGCTTGCGGGGAAAACAGCATTCTCAGCGCGTAAGGAAATTGTCGAAGCCCTGCGGGAGTCCGGAGATATGGAAGGCGAGCCGACGCCTACACGGCGTATGGCCAATTTCTATGAGAAAGGCGATAAGCCGCTGGAAATCGTCACATCACGCCAGTGGTACCTGAAGAACGGCGGTACCGACGAAGTGCTCCGCAGCGAACTTATCGGACGCGGCACAGAGCTTGATTTCCATCCGGACTTCATGCGCGTGCGCTATGAGAACTGGGTCAATGGCCTGAATGGGGACTGGCTGATCTCGCGCCAGAGGTTCTTCGGGGTCCCCTTCCCGCTATGGTACCCGGTCAGGGAAGACGGCACTGCAGACTACAGCCATCCGCTGACTCCAGATGAATCAAGGCTTCCTGTAGATCCGGCATCAGATGTGCCGGACGGATACACCGAAAGCCAGCGCGACCAGCCGGGCGGCTTCACCGCTGAAAAGGATATTATGGACACCTGGGCAACCAGCTCCCTGACTCCGCAGATAGTGACACACTGGGGCGAGCAGGGCGAAGGGGACCTGGCGCTGTTCAATGCTACATTCCCTATGGATCTGCGCCCGCAGGGACAGGATATTATCCGCACCTGGCTTTTCAGCTCCGTTGATCGCGCACACCTTGAAAATGGCTGCCTCCCCTGGAAACATACTGCACTGTCAGGCTGGATCCTTGACCCTGACCATAAAAAGATGAGCAAATCCAAAGGCAATGTTGTTGTCCCCAGCGAGCCGATAGAAAAGTTCGGCGCCGATGCAGTCCGCTACTGGGCGGCATGCGCAAGGCTCGGGACCGATGCGGCTTATGAGATCGGGCAGATGAAAATCGGCCGCCGTCTCGCGATCAAACTGCTGAACGCCACAAAATTTGCGTTATCCATTGGGCGCGAAGACGACAGCCACCATGTTGCCGATTCCGCACAGGCTGAGTGGAAATTCTCTAATATTACCGTGCCTCTGGACCGGTCGGTTATGGCCGCACTGGCAAACGTGATTGATACTGCCACGCAGGCACTGGACAGTTATGACCATGCGCGTGCGTTGGAAACTGTAGAGGCCTTCTTCTGGCAATTCTGCGATGACTACATTGAACTTGCCAAGAACCGCGCATACGGTACGGCTAACGCAACAGGCCGCATACCCGATGAGGCCGGGATCCTGTCAGCTCGCACTACGCTGGGTATAGCGCTGGATACATTCGCGCGCCTGTTCGCCCCCTATCTGCCTTACGCTTCCGAGGAAGTATGGAGCTGGATGCATGAGGACAGCGGTTCGGTACACCGCGCGCCATGGCCGGATGCCGGTATGTTCCGCAATGCCGCGCATGGGGTTGACTCTGCAATGCTGGAATGGAGCGGAAATGCGCTCGCTGCCCTTCGCAAGATCAAATCTGAGAACAAAGTCTCCATGAAGACCCCGATTTTGGATGCTACTCTTGAGCTTGCTGAAGCCGGGGCAGCTTTTATACGCGAGGCACTGACTGATATTGCGGAAGCAGGCCGCGTTACGGGGCCTATTACTCTTGCAACAGCCACAGCAGCACCGGCAAGCCCTTCGGAAGAAGCCCAGGATACAGACGCGGTAGTTGTTACCGCAAGCACCCTCGGGGAAGCTCCGGCGAGAGGTAAGCAGTAAAAGTAAGTGCTTACCTCGCCCCCGGCCGTTTTCTTCTGCTGTTTTGCCGGCGAAGTTATAGAAGTTATAAAGGCTACGTAGGCGTCTGCAATCAAGGGACCTATTCCGTGAACCTGTGCTTCTGCGCGCAGACGGCCACGCTGCTGTACCCGGTCTGCGCATAGTTAATGGTAGCCAGTAATAACTGGTGATACTATAGTGATGAAGAAACTTTAGGAGGTCAGTTTATGCCAGGCTCTTCAGAAGATAATTCTTATAATTCTGACGGAAACGGTACATTATCAGGCACTGCATCCCTGCCTGGGAAGGGGGATCCTTCTTCAGCCGCAGTTCCTGATACAGCATTCGATACAGCATCTGATGCTTCCGATCAGTCTCCGCTATCTGCCCTTTTCCTCAAGGCTCACCGAAAGTGAAAGTGCTGCCAGAAACCATCGCCGTATAAACATTACGTGGTGGCAGGCAGTCATTGCTTTTATTGCTGCAATACTCATAGTAGGAACAGGAGGCGCCATAGTGGTCAAAAATGAGATACACTATCAGGAGCAGATGCATGCCCAGCGCGAGCTGGAGCTCTATCAGGAAATGAAGCGGATCGTACACTCTGAGGAATGCCGGAAAATTATTGAAGCCGGACTGAAATGGTTAGATCCACAAGCCTTGAGCGGCCAGGGTGTCATCAATTCTTACGAAATTGATGACACTTCAATCAAATCAAATCCTATGGGTGGGATTAGCTTTGATACCATCATCAATAAAGACAAAAAACTGGATGTGAGTTTTACCATTGATAAAGATACATCATCATCTGCCGACCCTTCAGCAGGACGACTCGAAGAATCATCGAGTTCTGTATCCGGCGAACTTAGCGCATTACTGAAGGCAAAGTATGGCAACGATTATTTAAGCAAGTAACACAACATATTGATAAGGGGCATAAGTATTATATATGAAGGAATGTTTACCGACAAACAACGTATGCAACTTGCGCGGAAAGAATTCAACGGCATGAATTATATGGTCAATCGCGATGCCACAATTGGCGAAGGGGCCAGTAAAACTTACGTCGGCACGGTTGACAGTTTTGTCCGCGGCAGGACCGGCGTTAACGGGGATAGGGATTCGGGGCTGGATGCACTTGTTGTCAAAGATGAAAGGACAAAAACCGTCTGCATATTATTCCAGGGGTCAAAGGACAGCAACGATTGGGGCAAAAACAACCTTCCCCTTCTCGGCGAGCTTGCCAAAGGTATGGCAAGCAAAAATGCGCCTAAAGATACATCTCAAATCCCTCCTCAGCTTAAAGAATCTGCCAGCTTCGTGAAACAGGTAATAAATAATAAGGAGTATGCTGGCTATGGCATAGAACTCTATGGGCATCCCTCGGGTCAATAGATGGACAGTACGCCCTTGCCTCCCTTAATAAAGAACAGTCAGCCCGCATCAAAGGCGCGTGGCTGTATGAAGGCCCGAACATTTATTGGGTCTTGCCTGACAGTATGCGCAGCCGTGCCCGTTCGTACGGGAGCAGGGTATCAAACTACGTTGATGACAAGGATCCCATTGCCCAGGGATATGGGGTGCTCGGCGAACACGTCGGCAAGGTATACCATATACAATCCAAATGGGCCATGCCCGGAGTAAATCCGGCGATGCCGCCGGACGACGGCAATAATACCGATAATAACCATTTTATAAACCAGCACATGTGGGGCGGATACCAGTTTACGGAAGATGGCAGTATCGTGCTTGGTAAAACATGGATCTCAAATGCCAAGAACCAGACTATGAAATATCTGAAGGACACGGTCATCCCCCGGATGCTTACAGATTCCAATTTTTCCCTCTCCCCTTCGCAGAATATATTTTTAGATGCAGAACAGGCAGTAGCCGTTACCCAGGCAGTAGAAGAACGGATGGATCTGCTTGAGTTCGATATGGAAGCCCTCCATAAAAAGACGATAGCCAAAGCCAAAAAAGGTTGGGATGATATCGTGAAGTCGCTGAATGAGACTATCGGGATGGGGATGTCACAGGAAGAGCTGGAGCAGGCCCTGGCAAGTACCGGATTTACACGGCAGAAGTTCATTGAAATGATTGAGGCCGAAATAAAGCCTATAGAAGATTCAGTTATGGATATACATAAAGGGATTGAAGAAACAGGACAGCAGACCAGAGAAGGCATCCAGAAAATGGTTGATGCCGATGCCGATCTGGCCCGTACTTTTGACGATTACGGAGGCAGCTTCAGCCAACATTCTTAAACAAAAAATAAAATAGCAGAATGCCCCCGCGTAAAATACGGGGGCATTCATATACTGCAATATTCGTGTGCTGCAATGTACTGTAGTAACACTGTACAGCTGTCAATGCAGCTGGCACAGCTTCAAGCTGGCATTATAAGCCATCGCAGCCTGACACATCAGTTTGAAGCAGTACCCTGAGCCATCAGGGCAAGGAAATCATGATTAGACTTAGTCTGCTTCAGGCGCGTGACCACTTGCTGATAAGCGGCTTCCGGCTCAAGGCCGCCCAATGCGCGGCGCAGGCGGTATACGATCGCAAGCTCCTGCGGAGGGGTGATAAGCTCCTCGCGGCGGGTACCCGATGCATTGATATCGATAGCCGGGAACATGCGTTTCTCGGACAGTTCGCGGGACAGCCGCAGCTCCATGTTGCCGGTTCCCTTGAATTCCTCAAAGATGACTTCATCCATCTTGGAGCCTGTTTCCACAAGGGCCGAGGAGATGATCGTCAGCGAGCCGCCGTCTTCGATATTGCGGGCAGCACCGAAGAACTTCTTCGGCGGATACAGCGCCTGGGCGTCCACGCCGCCGGAAAGGATACGGCCGGAAGCCGGCTGGGCAATATTGTATGCACGTGCAAGGCGCGTCATGGAATCAAGCAGAACAACTACATCCTGGCCAAGCTCTACCAGACGCTTAGCACGTTCGATAGCAAGCTCGGCAACTGTCGTATGGTCAGTAGCAGGACGGTCGAAAGTCGAGGAGATCACTTCGCCCTGGACCGTACGCTGCATGTCGGTGACTTCTTCCGGACGCTCATCAACAAGCACGACCATGAGATGCACTTCAGGGTTATTCGCCGAAATCGCATTCGCAATATCCTGAAGGGTAATAGTCTTGCCTGCTTTAGGAGGGGATACGATAAGGCCGCGCTGGCCTTTGCCGATCGGCGCGAAAATATCCATAACGCGCCCGGTAAGCTTGTTCTGTGCGGTTTCCATCTTCAGGCGTTCCTGAGGATACAACGGAGTCAGCTTTGAAAACTGCGGGCGGCGGGAAGCCTCTTCTACCGTCATACCGTTGATGGAATCAAGGACCTGCAGCGGTACAAACTTCTGGCGCTTGTTCGGCTTTTCGCCTTCGCGCTGGGGCCTGATGAATCCGCGCACCGCATCACCCTTGCGCAGGCCATATTTCTTGACCTGCCCCATTGACACATACACATCGCTCGGCCCTGGAAGGTATCCGCTTGTACGGACGAAAGCATAGGAATCCAGGATATCAACGATCCCGGCAACAGGGACCATAGATTCAGAAGGCTGCTGGTTGTCTGCCTCGCGCCGGGCTGCGCGTGGAGTCCGGTTGTCGCGGCTGCCGCGCGTATCAGCAGCAGAATCATCACGGCTGCCATCGTAGGCTTTACCCCCGCGGTATTCTTGCTGGTCGGTGCGGTCACGGCGTACCGCCTGACGGTCTTCTCCGCGGCCGCGGCGATCTGCATGTTCTGCGCTTTGCGGCGAAGCTGTGCGGGCGGTATCACCTCCGTTCTGCCCCGAACGGTCCGGGATAGCTGCAAGGAGGTTATTGAGATCAGCATTAAGCTGTGCGAGCTTGTCGGTACCCTCATCTTCAAGGCTGCGGGACCGTGAATCCGGGAGCTCAATACCCAGATCTTCAAGCAGATCCGCAGGCCCCTCTTCAGGTACGGGGTGGGATACACGGACGCGAGGAATGTTTTCATTAGCATTCTTACGTTTATGGCCGCGTGTCTGGCGCGTGTTCCGCGGAGCCTGAGGCCCCTGTCCTGGTACACGCTGCTGGTCAGACTGGTGTTCATTCTCAGCCTGGATAGACGCAACAGCCTCGCTGCGCACATTTTCGATTGCTGCTATAAGCTGCGGTTTGCGCAATGCCGTTATACTCTTCAATCCTACTTTTTTTGCGAGTTCACGAAGCTCCGGGAGCTTCATCTTAGAAAGATCCTGGCTCTCTGCCACTGGACCAACCTTTCTTTGTTCTGATATATACAACCATACTAATGCAGCGCTTAGCGCACATCGGACTTTTCGTATGGGAGACTCATCATTGAAGGTAATCTGATGAATCCATGCCGAACTTGGCTGAATACTTAAACTATAAAACTGCCCTGGGACTAAATCGGGCTCAAACGCACGGCGTGTTCCGCGGCATATCTTTATTGCCGATAATAGAAATGCCCCGGATCCAGACATCCGGGGCACTCTAATCAGCCTTGCAATAGCTCGCTCTGCGTGCTAACGCGCGTTATATGATATACCTACATGCGCATAGCTGCTACCGCCTGTGTGCGCGGTAGAACTGGATAAGCGACTGGGTCGAAGCATCCTGCTGTGCCAGCGCGCTGTCATCCTGGGAGATTGCCGGAGTGATCTCCTTCGCGAGTACCTTGCCAAGCTCGACACCCCACTGATCATAGGAGTCGAGGCCCCATACGGTGCCTTCCACAAGGGTGATGTGCTCGTAAAGGGCAATCAGCTCACCAAGCGCATACGGGGTGAGGGTATCGCCGAAAATAGATGTAGTCGGGCGGTTACCGGAGAAGATACGGGCCGGGACTATGGCTTCCGGAGTCCCCTCTGCACGCACTTCGTCCGCCGTCTTGCCAAAGGCAAGCGCGCGGGTCTGTGCCAGATAATTAGCGAGGAACAGCTCGTGGACATCCTGCCCGCTGTCCTTCACCGGATGAGGCGTGTTTGCAAATGCTATAAAATCAGCCGGGATCAGCCGGGTACCCTGATGGATCAGCTGATAGAAAGCATGCTGGCCATTCGTGCCCGGTTCGCCCCAGAAAATTTCACCGGTCTGATATGTGACCGGGGTACCGTCCCAGCGTACCGACTTACCGTTCGACTCCATGGTCAGCTGCTGCAGGTATGCAGGGAAACGGTGCAGATACTGGTCATACGGAAGTACTGCATGCGATGCTGCACCGAAGAAGTTCACATACCATACATTCATGAGGCCGAGAAGCGCTACAACGTTCTGTTCCAGAGGGGTGCTGGCGAAATATTCGTCGATTGCATGGAACCCCTGGAGGAAGTTCTCAAAATTATCAGGGCCAAGGACTACAGCAAGCGAGGTACCTACCGCAGAATCGACTGAGTATCGCCCGCCGACCCAGTTCCAGAAGCCGAAAGCATTCGCCGGGTCAATGCCGAAAGCTTCGACCTTATCCAGCGCAGTAGAGACTGCAACGAAATGCCTGCGGACAGCATCAGCATCCTGTCCGTCACCAAAAATCGCACCTTTCGCGCGCAGCGAATCGAGCAACCATGTACGGGCGCAGCGTGCATTCGTCAGGGTCTCCAGAGTAGTGAAAGTCTTGGAGACAATAATGAAAAGCGTTGTTTCAGGATCAAGGTCCCTGGTTTTTTCTGCCAGGTCGTTAGGGTCAATATTAGAGACGTACCGTGCTGTGATGCCCGCGTCCGCATAGGGCTTCAGCGCCTCGTACGCCATACTGGGGCCCAGGTCTGACCCGCCGATGCCAATGTTGACAACAGTGGTGATACGCCGGCCGGTAATTCCTGTCCACTCGCCTGAACGCACTTTGCGCGCGAAATCGTAGATCCTGTTCAGCACTTCGCGGACATCTTTAACGGTATCCTGGCCGTCTACTACGAACTTACCTTCGTCTGATTCCGGACGGCGCAGGGCAGTGTGGAGCACAGCACGGTCCTCTGTGTTGTTGATGTGCACACCGTGATACTGGTCCTGGATACGCTGTTCAAGGCCTACCTGGCGTCCAAGGTTTGCCAGCAGCTGAAGGGTCTCCGGAGTGATCAGGTTTTTGGAAAGATCAAAATGCAGGTCGCCTGCATCAAAACTCATCCGCTGTACCCGCTGAGGATCCTGCGCAAACCACTGCCGCAGGCTGATCCCCTGCTGCTGGAGCTGGTTGAAATGCTGCTGGAGCTGCGCCCATGCCTGGGTGCGTGTTGCGTCTACTGGAGGATTGATAGCCATCTGGCTTCCCCTTTCCTGTTTTCTGTTACGTTAATTACGCGATATGGACTGCAATTTACTTACAGTATTCTATAAGATTTGAAGGACACCCGGGCTCCCCCGTATTCTAGTTTTCGGGCTTATTTTCAAGAATTTTTGATACTGCCCTGACATCCTGCGCCCTGGATTTGGGCATAACAAGAAGCGCATCGGGCGTGTCTACCACGACTGTATCTTCAAGGCCTACAAGGGCAACGACTTTACCTGAAGGGGCTTGGGTCGATACCACAAGATTGCCGGACGAACCGACAGAAACCAGCCGCGGGCCGTCTGCCGGCCTGCTGCCGTCTGCCATACCATTGCTGTTCGCCATACTGCTGTTATCTGCAGTGTTATCGTTATCCGCAGACGCCAGAAGTACCCTGTTCCCGTGGCTGTCTGCTACAGGAGCGAAAGATGACAACGACGCAAAATCGCCAATGTCTTCCCACCCAAAATCCCCCGGGACCATAGCAACCCCGCCTTTTTGAGCAACGGGTTCGGCGATAGCATAATCGAATGCAGTCTTTTCGATTTCCGGCCACACCTTAAGCATCGTGCTTTCCTGCTCCGGTGTATCCCATGCGCCTGCTATTTCCATGATCTGCGAGTACATGTGCGGGTGGAGCCTCTCAAGGGCATCCAGGAGGATGCCGGCCTGCATGATGAATATCCCGGCATTCCATCGGTATTTTCCGGAAGCTACGTAAGCTTTGGCCGTATCATGATCTGGCTTTTCAACGAAGCTCTCCACCTTAAAAACTTTGGGGCGGTCCGCTGCGATGCCGGCAGCTGCTGAAGCCGCCCACGCGCGCTCCGTATCTTCAGAATTTTCAGGATCTTCAGGATCCTCGGGATCCCCAGGTCTGCCGATATCAGGGAGGGGCTCCCCTCCGCGGATATACCCGAACGCTGTAGAAGGGCTGTTGGGGGTTATGCCGATAGTCGTTATAAAGCCTGCGCGTGCGGCAGCAATCGCCTGGCTGACTGCCGAACTGAACCTGCCGTTATCTGTTATCACATGGTCAGCGGCGAAAGACCCTACAATAATGGAGCGCCCGTGCCGCTTCGCCAGCACAGCAGCTGCGAGTGCGATCGCCGCCATAGAGTCCCGCCCAACAGGCTCAGCGAATATATTATTTTCCGCAAGCCCGGGCAGCTGGCTGAGGACTGCGTCTGCATAACGCACTCCAGTGCTCACTGCAATATGGCTGCTCCGGCATACGCCCAGAAGCCTGTCCCACGTACTTTGGATCAGGGTGCGGCCGTCTGATATAAGGTCAAGAAGGAACTTGGGCTTTGCTGCACGGCTCAGCGGCCACAGGCGCGACCCTGCCCCTCCCGCGGGTATGACGGCGTAAAAATCCGGGTCTGTATGCATACCCTGTATTATCTCATAGCCGCGTTCCAAGCAGGCGAGGATGCGGCCTCGTGGACAGCACGGATACCGGCAAGCCTGACGCTCACGTTGCCCCGTTTCTAATTTCCTAATCCACAGCTCCGACCCCTCGCCCTTCCCCTCAGACCTGGTATTCACCTCTCCCCTGCGTACACAGCCCGGACCGCGGCAAACCCGCACCGATGGTTGTAGCGAATCCGTGCAGATCTGAACATATACGCTCAAGGTACCGGCATGCTGCTGTACCTTACTTAACCAGTTTATGTAATTTTAATACGCCGGAATTACATACTTACTGTATTTTTATAGAATGCTTATTACCTTCTAATCGCGAACTCATTTATTTCTTGGCACAATCTTAATACCGTCTCCAAAACTGCTAGACTCCTTCTGTATCAATGCCTCCGACGTGACGCGCCGAGGGATTCGTTGTGCCGCAAGCGAAGCCGCATTCGCTGCCACCTTTATGCTCACAGCTTTGTCACCCCTTGCGGTAGACTAAAAACCGCGAGTTGGGGTCAGATCTTTCATGTACTTATTTAGTTTTGGGATAAGTTTCTCTATTCCATGATTGATTTGAATCTTTCTACGCAGATAGTAATAAATAGTATTTATAAAGTAAGGATTAAGGATAATATGCGTATATTAAAACGCCGCACCCTTGCTGCTATTACAGCTGTAGCCGCATTGTTCGGACTTGTCGCTTTTGCTCTTGCGACCCCAACAATGAGCCACGCAGAAGAAGCGACACGTGTAGTAAACATCTCAAAGACCGATAATACCGGGAAAGCACTTGCAGGCGCACAGCTGAAAGTCACCCACAAAGCAGCTGACGGAACCGTTGTTACCGACGCTGAGTGGACCAGCGAAACATCAGCCCATACCCTGAGCCTTGCAGCCGGAACATACACACTTACTGAAGTCCAGGCTCCTGCAGGTTACAATAAGGCTCCTGATCAGACTTTTGAGGTCAAAGCAGTTGCTCCTGAAGTCACCAATAACGGCGGATCTTATACTGTAGGCGAGCATTCGATGCGGATAGATTCATCGCTGATAGCTGACAACGGTTCAGAAACTGTAGGCCCCTGGTACTGCTTCAACTATGGTAAACATCAGCCTCGCGAGGGGAATTCATACACGAAGTCCGAAGGCACCAAGGACCTTTTCGAGAAGATGGCACAGGAGAAGCGCACAGGTGTAGATCTGTATTCCAACGTTCTGCGTGTTATTAACAACGGATATCCGAATAACGCTTCAAAGATCAAAGAGAAATTCAGCCTGAGCAACGAGGACTTCTACAAGGCAACCCAGCGGGCACTCTGGTATTACACTGATTCCTTTGATTTGCACGACAAGAATGTCGGCGATTTTACGCGCGGGCATCTTGACGCTATTGAAGCGCTTATTAACTCGGAGACCCCAGCACCGGCAAATATGACACTGGATCTGTACCGTTCAAAAGATGAAACGATCCAGAACCTGCTGACAACACATTTCCATAAGGCTTCCGACCCGGTAAACGTAACAATGGTCAATACTAAGACTGTTGTACCTCCGACGCCTCCCGTTACCCCATCAGCCCCACCGCAGACCCCTGAGGCTGCTCCTGCGCCAGCTCCACAGAAGCATCTGGCAAAGACCGGTGCCGGCGTATGGGCAATCGTGGCCGGCGGCATTGTTCTTCTTCTTGCGGGCGGTGCTCTTGTACTGCGTCGCCGTGTAACGAAATAGGTTGAGGTAGAAGACGCTTCGTTTGACTACTGGGTTCAGTCAACGAATGATCAGCGCTACTCTGTAGCACTGATGGACAGTCCCTCTGCAGTATCACACTGCGGAGGGACTGTTTTATACTTGCAATATAATCGCAACAGCGGGGGCAAGATTTAGTTTTGATAAAGGCTGCGGCAATGACACAAGCGATATAAAAGACAGCTCATCGCAGATAATGGCAGAAACAATAGCCTGATCTTCTTGTATTTTTGTATTTCTCTTTTTTCCCCTATTCCATAAATGTTTTTGTTCCTATAACAAACCTCTAGTGGTAAAACACGCAGATACAAATCTGTTTTGGCGGTTTCCCGCATTTCTTATTTTTGTATCTGCGTGTTTTACCACCAAGGATAGGCTGCCAGCGAGATACTGCCGGTTAGCCGGGTGAATTGATTAAATTCCTGCCTCTCATTTTCCAATTCATGTAATTTTCTCTATCTTTTACCTCTCTCAATTCTAATATTTTCAAGCTTTTCAGGAAACACTGTAAATTGGGAACAGCGAGCGCTTGGGGATATATTAGTTATTCACTCATCGAAAGACTATATTAAAGATCCTGATCGTGTTGGCGAATATGAAGTAATACAGCAAGGGAATAATCCTGTTGCTGGTTATGCAAACGGTGAGCCGTTTAAAAGGTACACAGAGGTCATACTTTTCGGCGATCATACTGTTTCACTTTATAGACCACAGGGTCCATTTTTTATAGCTACAGACGGAATGAAGATTATCGGTGCAAAAGCAAATTTCAGAAGTACTTATCTGTATTTTGTCCTTGAACGATATAAACCACAGAGCGAAGGATACAAAAGGCATTTAGGTATATTGAAAAAAACTAATGTCAGTATTTCATTAGGTTCTCGTGAGCAGGAGTGTATTGGTTCTTTGTTTCGGTGTTTTGACTCGCTTATTGCTGCGGCTGAGCGTAAAGTACTCCTACTAAAGAAGAAAAAACACGCCTACCTCAACCACATCTTCACCCAACACCTCAGATTCACCGGACACACCACCCCATGGCAAACCAAAAAACTAGGAGACATCTATACTAAAGCAGGTTCTGGAGGAACTCCAAGTACTAGTATCGCTAAATATTACAATGGGAATATCCCCTTTTTAAGTATTGCAGACCTGCATGGAAGATTGATTAAAACAACGCAGAAAATGATTACAGAAGACGGATTGCTCCATAGCGCTACATGGATTGTTCCACAAGGATCAATTGCACTAGCGATGTATGCTAGCGTAGGAAAAGTAGGAATCCTTTCAAGACCCATGGCGACGAGTCAGGCTTTTTACAATATGGTCTTTACAAACGATAGTACACGCAATTTTATTTTTACTTACTTAGAGGAAATGGATTTACAAAGAAAATGGGAAGGCTTAGTATCAACAGGAACTCAACGAAATTTGAATGCAGGCAAGATTCAAAACCTTGTTATTCAAATCCCAGAATGCAACGAACAAAAACAGATCGCCCGTTTCTTCCAAACACTTGACTTCCTTATCGCAGCTGCAGAACGCAAGGTAAGCCTTCTGAAGAAAAAGAAGCAGGCCTACTTGCAAAGGATGTTTATTTGAGGGGTTGCGTGACAGAAGCTTAAATCCTGCCACGCAACCATTAAAGTATTCAAAGCGCCCCGAGGAACTGCATTATCCGATCATTATCCTGGTTTTCCAGCTCTTTGATGATATGAAGGTACGTTCTCTGAGTCGTTGTTATGCTAGAGTGTCCCAGCCGCCTTGCGACAGATGCTACTGACACTCCCGCATATAAAAGCATTGAAGCATGGGTATGCCTTAAGCCATGCATTGAGATCACCGGGATACCGGCTTGATTACACAGCCGTTCCAGGTAGTCGTTAAGTGTTGCATTATGAAGCCGTTTCCCGCGTATGAAAACTAGGTCATCATTCTTAAGGTCTGCCACTAGGTCTCTCAAGTACATGCACGTTTGCCAGTCAATCTGGATCTTCCGCTTTGAAGACACGTTCTTAGTGGGAGCGAACCCTCCTTCATCGGTCTTATAATTCCATGTTTTGTCAATGTTAAGCAGATGTTTCTGAAAATCAATATCCTCTTTCGTAAGACCGAGCGCCTCCGCAAAGCGCAAACCGGTTTTTGCAATCAGTAAGATCAGATAGTCCATAGGTCTTCCCTGAGAAAGATCTAACTGATTTAGAAGCTCTCGCAGCTCAGTTTGGCTGAGAAACTTCGACTTATGTTTACGCTGTGTTGTACCTTTTATGACGACTCGGTGAGAGGGATCACAACGTATGAGACCTTCATCGACCGCGTCGGTGAGAGCAGCCTTTAACTGATGATGGAAATCAAGAGTCGTTTGTTTCTCGTGGCTCTCCGCATACTTATTAAGAAGCTCCTGATATCGTAAACGATTGAGATTATTTAATGTCAGATCCGGAGCAAGCCTTTGTATCTGCTTCTGAGTGATAACATATTTTGCATAGGTAACGTCGGAAACAGCGCCGAGCTTATATACGTGCATCCACTCATTAAAATAGATATGGAACTTCTGGTTTTTATACATGATTTCTTCTTTCTACCCAAGTTATTAGTCGGGTAGAAAGAAGATTACAGCATGTAGGTTTGAAAACTATACAAACATTTTCTGCAGGTAGGCCTGCTTCTTTTTCTTCAGAAGGCTTACCTTATGTTCTGCAGCTGCGATAAGGGAGTCAAGCGAATTAAGTAAAGAGCTGATTGCTACTTGCTCTGTTTTTTCTGGATATGATACTTTTAGAGTCTGGAATTCACTAAAACTAATTGTTTTACCGTCCCGGATGCCAAAAGTAATTGTTTTTAATGATTCAATGAATCTGTGACTTTTAAATAGATGTCTCCAATAATTAGCGTCTTGTTCCTTCTGATTTATAAAGTAAAAAATCGTATAAGCAGGACTACAAATCCCAAGTTTATTAGAATATTCAAAACCTCCTTGAAAAGAGCGAAGGCTAATGATAAAGTCTCCGGGGCACACAAGCTTATAGCTTTCTAAAGAAGATAAGTCAAACTTAATATCAATATTTAGGTTATCACGATAAATTATTCCAGAATCTTGAGTTGCAGAGAGTACCGGAAGATCAGCATGGCCTCTTTGATTTCGCGAGCTAAAGAGTGTGGATGCTTTTTTGGTTTGCCATGGGGTGGTGTGTCCGGTGAATCTGAGGTGTTGGGTGAAGATGTGGTTGAGGTAGGCGTGTTTTTTCTTCTTTAGTAGGAGTACTTTACGCTCAGCCGCAGCAATAAGCGAGTCAAAACACCGAAACAAAGAACCAATACACTCCTGCTCACGAGAGGAAGGTACCTTAATTTTATTCCTTAAAAAATCCTCAGGTACTAGTTCGTTCATCATCGTTCCTTTTTTAGTTGAACGAACTAGAATATTTCGCATAACTAATTCTGAGTGTATATATTCTTTCCAGAAAAGGATATTCTGAACTTTTAACGGCCGTAGACAACTAAAGCGCGGGGACATAATACCGTCGCCAATATCGTTAAGCACGAATCTTCCATATGCAAACTCGTTATTTGTATGCCCCTCATAGGCAACATCGCCTAATCGCAGAACTTTATATGTTTTGAGCGAATTATTATCCGCACCATTCCCCTTAGGTTTAAAAGTCATGGTTGAAATTGAAATAGTTTTATTAGCCTTAAATTGATTCCCATTCCGCTCAGTATTCAATTTATAAAGTCCCCCAAGCGCTCGCTGTTCCCAAGCGTCAGTGAAACCTTTGAAACGCAATTTCGGCTGCAGCTTACCGCTTTTACCGCCCTCATTACTTTTTCCGTTCTTGTCATTTCCGCTATTTTTATCAGTTATATCAGTCATTGTCCGTCTCCGTTTCCACAAGATCCTTAGCCATATCATCAAACTCAGCCTGGAGACGCGCAATTTCAGCGTCAACCTCAGAGAGTTCACGATTGACTTCATCCAGATCAATGGGTTCTTCTTCCTCGAATGTATCAACATATCGAGGGATATTGAGATTGTAATCGTTTTCCCTTATCTCATCTATTGTCGCAACGTGCGCAAGGCGGTCAACATCTTTCCTGTCGGCATAGGTCTTAAAAATCAGATCAATATCTTCATCACGCAGATTGTTCTGATTTTTCCCTTTCTCAAAATGCTGTGAAGCATCAATGAAAAGAATATCGTTGTTTTTCTTATTCTTCGTAAATACCAGGATCGTTGTTGGGATACCAGTTGAGTAAAACAGATTCGCAGGCAAACCAATCACTGCGTCAAGCCAGTTCTTTTCAAGGATAGCCTTGCGTATAGTCCCTTCGGCCGCACCACGGAAAAGTACACCATGAGGAAGGACAATAGCCATCCGGCCAGTCGGTTTTAAGTGATATAAACTATGCTCCACAAAAGCAAAATCAGCTTTAGATTTTGGAGCAAGCTTACCGTAGTCCTTGAACCGCGGATCCTTCATTTTACTGGGCTTATTTTCCCACTGCTGAGAATAAGGCGGATTCGCCACAACAGCATCAAAGAAAAGCGGATGATCCACCCCATTAGCATCTGTACCATCCGGCCAATCGGATTCCAAAGTATCCGCATTACGCAGATTCATATACTTATACCCGACGCCATGCATCATAAGGTTCATACGCGCTAAATTATACGTGATACGATTCAGCTCTTGCCCATAGAAATGCACGCGGTCAGGATGGTTCCGCGCTCCTGGCAATTCGTTGCTTACAGTAAGAAGTAAAGACCCGGATCCCATTGTCGGATCATACGCCGAGAACTGTGTTTGCTCGTCAGTGATTGCCCGGGAATCTTCTTTCGAAGTAGCAGGATCTACATACGTCACAAGTTTTGCCAGTATCCTCGACACAGTATGAGGGGTATAGAATTCACCAGCCTTCTTACCGCTGTTTCCAGCGAATTGCGCAATAAGGTATTCGTAGACATTACCAAGAATATCCCGCCCAGATTCATCCATAAAATCGATTTCATCTATTTTCCTTATAAGCTCTGCAAGGCTTCTGGCCCGATCTGCGGTAGAATTTCCCAGGCTAGAATTCCCAAGATTGATATTATCAAATACTCCCTGGAAATCTGCGGAAGCCTTATCGTTTAATCGAGAATTAGCCTTGAACCGTTCAAGCATATTGTTGAAATCTTCCGGACGGATAGTATTCTCATTGACCTTGTGCACCAACGATTCCCACGTATAGTCCGGATCAATAGCATAACCAAGTTCCTGGGCGATCTCCTCACGCCAGTCTTCAAGGCCTTCTTCTTTAGCCTGACGCACATACGTATCATTGACTGATTCCCCTGGATTCGGCGTAAGGACACCCGCTCCTTCCAAATATCTTTCCTGGTGGTACGAAAGGTATCTGTAGAAAATGAATCCAAGAATGTAATCGCGGTACTCACTCGCATCCATCTTGCCACGCAGATTGTTGGCCATACTCCACAACTGCGAGGTTAATTGTCTCGCCTTTTCATCTTTACTTGTCATTACTCATATTCCTTTATTACCCTAATAAGTAGCTAAGCGGATCATTTAAGAAAAATGAGATACTCTGCTTCGCCAGGATTGAAGTACATTTTCTTATATGCCTTATCGTGCTACAGCTTCAGTTTAATCAGTATGAAATACTTTTCCAGCTTCCCCGTGCCATGCGCATGATTAAAATTTCTGAGACTAATACGGTTCATATATCCTTTTCTCGGCCAGACGAAGAAACAGATCACACATAAGCTCACCATAAAGCGCGCAGGTATCGAAGAAAACTGGAAAGCTCATAATACTCTACCTCTTTTTAGCTGCGCTTATCCGTTCAAGTGGTTCTGTTTCATCATACATAACACTAGGATCCGCGTCCCTTGCCAAATCGTTAAAACGCGATATAACTTCTTTATGCTTATTAACAGCATATTTCTGCAAATCCGATAAGAGGACCCGGCGGTGGCGCCCAACCTTTTCAAACGGGATATCACCGTTCTCTAACAGATTGATTAAAGTCGGACGGGAAACACCAATCATATCCGCTGCGTCCTGAGTTGTCAGCTTTGTATCGCACGGAGCTACAAGCACCGCCCGCCCCTGTGACAGCTGATCTGCAACTTTAATAAGGACATCGGCAAGCTCAGGGGTCAGCGGGCGTATTCGGCCGTCAGGAGTCCGAATCGTGGAAACTGGGAAATCCTTTTGTCCTGCAATACCCTCGAATTCTTTATCAATACTTTTCTGCGAATTCTCAAGCACGGCTGCCAGATCACGAAGATCGCCCCGATTTGTGTCTTTAGGAAAGACAGTCGTAGATTCGCTCAGCAAAGTTTGAGACACCATAACTACCTCCGATTTCAAACCAGTATTATCATATTCGAAATATTCGAAAATTGCAATACCGGCAAGTCCGGCAAAAATACGCCATCCCATTGGAATGCTCTAAAAGTACAGCGCTATCTCATCAGCAAGCTTGCGGATCGCTTCTCTCAGATACCGTCTATAACGGATCTTAGGAAGTTGCCTGATCTCAGGATCAGTAGCATCATGCTGATAGAACCGGTCTATTGTGGCGGCTCTCAGCAAATCTGACAGATACTCGCCATCGTTGATATCGTCTCGGTCCGGAGTATGCCTGTCGATAATCGAATTAATAATTTCCGCAGCAGAAATAACATCAACTAACCCCCACTTCTGCCTAAACTCAAGTATTTTTTCACGCCGCGTTTGGGCAACGTGCTTATGCACAATATTACCAATATCTCTCGGCTCAACAGGATAACTGACGGGGATAAGACCATCTTTAGCCGCAGAAGCAGTATTTTTCAGCTGCTCAGCATAATGCCGGTCCTCAAGTTTATCAGTTTCATGGATAAAGGTCTCATACGATTTATCAAGCGTTTCCTTGCCTTCATATGCATCATTAAAGACTTTAGCAAGAAGCTCATTAAGATAATCGTAATTGATCTTGACCTCATTGATATGCTCAACCGCAAAATCAAGGCCAGATATCAAACCTTCACCATCCTCCCTATGTATAGCTGTCCACCGTTGCAGCTCATTGTATGCCGGACCTTGCAGCCAGTTCACTTCGCGCTGTGTCACTCCCAACACATCAAAAAGCTGCTCGGGATTATCATAATCAAACTCGTCGTACTGTTTAAGTTTGGAAAGGTCCATGTTAAACTCCCGCATCACATGGATCATCTGCTGCTTTGCCGCCTCGCTCCCAGGGATCCCTGAAAAGTTATCGCTTAATTCACTCAGCTGGGAAATGACGTCTTTAGTTTTGTGGACTGCATCGCTGAATGGTGGCGCAACGACATTACCCAAATCATCTTTCTCACCCAAATGACACTGTATAGCTGCGGAATCTCGGTTTGCGTACACCCTCAAGGCTTTATCCATAAGATTTTTTGAAGTCTGCGGATATCGGAAGTTGACTATCTTCCCGAATGGCTTATCCTGATTATTCTCGATCCTGTTAGTGCGGGAATATGCCTGGATAAGGCTTGCTCCGGAAAGGATACGGTCTACATACAACGTATTGACCATAGGGGCATCGAATCCTGTAAGGAGCTGGTCAATAACGATTACTATATCAAGTTTTTCTCCCTGTGCGGAACCTTTGATCCGTTCCGTCACATCCTCAAAATACTCTTCGATCGTTTCATCCGTAAAACTTGTCTGGAATGCCGCATTATAAACCTCCATTGCCCGGCGAAGGCCTTTGTTCTTCATCAGCTGGCCATCGGAATTATCTGATGCCCACGAAAAAGTAACAGCAATATTGAGAGGTCTCTTACCTTCCTCCGCAAGCTCTCGGTTTGCCCTCTGGAATTCATCAAAATACATAAGTGCCATGGGGGCTGACGCCTTCCCTCCCCCAACATGTGTAGTCAGGATCGCACTGTACTTGCCGTCTTTTGAACGGTTTCGCCATAATGAAACGATATTATCAACTACAGCTTTAACATGTTCAGGATTATCATCGTATACACCGGAGTCAATAAGATCATCCACCTCTTCAGGCGGTATTTTAGCGATATACCCTGTGATCTCGTCATCATTCCACTTCGGATACTTCCCCTTCAGCAGTTCAGGCAATAATTTCTCATTAATAACATCGCTGCTCAGCGTATTCTCAAAATCTACCTTGAAACCAAGCACGTTGTGATCAGATATTGCTTCCCGGATAGTGTAGGCGTGCAGTAAATCACCGAAAGCCTTATACGTTAAGTCATTATCGAAAGCTGGGGTTCCCGTATACCCGACCCATGCGGATTTAGAGAATTTATCCTTGATCCGCCCGAACATATCCCCGTTAGTAGAACGATGCGCCTCGTCAACAATAAACACAATATTCTGATCCGGAGCGGTAAAACTGTCCTGCTTGGACAATTGCGCCAACTTCTGGATTGAAGTCACGATAATTGAATTACGGCCTTTTCTACTTTTGAGCTTGCTCGCAAGCACGCTCGTATTTTGCGTATCAGTAACGATACCGCCATTATTATTACTATCTGTGTCTGGATCGTACGCACTATAATTTGCGTAGGTCTGGCGTGTCAAGGCAACACGGTCCACAACAAAAACAACCTTATCCACATTAGGCAGCCGGGATGCAAGCCATGCGGTCTTAAAACTGCTGATAGTCTTGCCTGACCCTGTTGTGTGCCAGATATATCCTATATTCTGGCTTCCTCCGTTACCAAAAATATGCCTGCTGAGTTTTTCAAGCACACGTCTGGTGGCATACACCTGGTAAGGTCGCATAACTATGAGTTTTTTATGATCAATAGATCCGTCAAGAATCATAAAATTCGTGGACATCTGATGTGCCATGGGGATAGAAAGGACCAGATCACAAAACTCGCGCCAGTCCCATACAGGCTTACTGTCAGCTTCCCGCTGCCAGCGAAAAGCAAAATCTGTACTGAACGAACCTGAGTCAGCATTCGCCATATATTTCGCTTCATAAGGGGTAATGCCCACAAATATCTGCGTTGTAGCATAGATTCCTCCAAACAGCCCTTCATCAACATACTGATGTATCTGGTTTAAGGCCTCGTTGGCTTCATGGAGAAAAGCTTTTTCTTCAATATGGATAATGGGGAGGCCATTAATAAGAAGCGTTGTATCGAATCGACGGTCAAGATGCCCTGCTTTAACATGATCTCGTTTTACCTGGTTGACAATTTGATACGTTGTATTCCCAGAACCGATCTGATCCTGATCGAATACAGTAAGATATATGTGGTTATCGCTTGTCCGAGGAGTTTCACCCTTTTCAGGATCGCGCTTAACCTCAACCTGCGTCACGCCATTCATACCGTAAAGCCAATGACCGGCATCATATGGAGATTTAAGATCTGTTATTACCCGCTTGACCTGATCAAATTCGCTGTCGGTAAGCGGGGTGCCTTTAAGCACTTCCGAATTATTGCGTTCAAGAATTGTCCTAAAATTTTCCCAAAGTTTTTCTTCTGTTTTGATTTCCGGTTTATACTGCCACTGTTTCTTCCCGCCAATCATTTCAAGATGATTGATCAATTCATTTTCAAATTCTATTTCGCTCTCCACCTGGGTCTGCCTTTCCCAATACTTCTATGAGTTTTATTGTAGCCACCGCTATTTGTACTCAGTAATCATACTCAGCATCAGCAGGCAGCTACTACTGATTGTGCTCTTAACGGCGGATAAAGGGGATCATCCGTGTTTAGCCGGACAGATCATTCCAGATAGGTCATTATGATTCCTACAATTATTTTATCTATAAGAGAGGCCTGGGGGCTGCCTTCCCTGGTTAGATCTACCACCCCCGTATCACCCTGCTACATCACCCCCCTGCTGAACCACCCTATTAAATCCGCCCCAGATATCCGAGCCACACTTAAACGGGATACGGTCAAGCGAGTTGAGCTCAAAAGGCTGATTCTAAAGGGATTGTGCTCAGATAAGCAGTTAAAAACCCTTCAATTGACAGCAGCTGATATTGATATTTACCGCTACAGTCACTCCGTTTTGTTAGGTTTGACCATAATAGGCTGAGCAGAGTAGCTTAACAGCCAACCGACAATGCAGCTGCTAAAGGAGGAAATATGGATACAGAAGGCTTTGCACAGGCGGCAAGGGACCGGCACCTGGTCCGCAAATACACAGATGCCGCACTGCCTGATGACATTATCAGCAAACTGAGCGCCCGGGCAGATGCGAATAACGCGGCATATAGCCTGGCTATCAAGCTGATGGCCAATGACGGGCATGGGATCCCCGCTGTCGTCAAGATCTTCCGTGCACAAGGGGTGAAAAACTACTTTATCCTTGCCGGCGATGACGCGCCCGACCTCGGCGAGCGCCTGGGGTACTCCGCTGCTGATCTTATGCTGTATGCACAGACTTTGGGGCTGAATTCCTGGTACATAGGCGCCACGTACAATCACGGTGTATCGCGGTATGTTAATGGGAAGAAGGCCATCGGCATAGTCGTCGTGGGCTACGGGCAGACAGCAGGAGTCCCGCATAAGTCCAAGAGCGCATCCGAGATCTCGAAGTACGAAGGCTCTGCGAGTGGTAAAGGCAGCCAGACCGCTGCGCCGGAATGGTTCACGAAAGGCGTTGAGATGGCGCTGCTCGCACCGACTGCACTTAACAGGCAGGATTTCTTCATCACAGGGGAAGGCAATACGGTACATATCAAGGCTGCCAACACCCCCTATTCGGGCGCGAACCTGGGCCTGGTCAGGTATCATTTCGAGCTGGGCGCCGGAAAAGGCAATTTCGAGTGGGCATAGCTAAAAACCAGGCCCGCCCGGGCGCATAAACGCAACGGTCGGGATCAGGCGAAATAGCCGGAGCTTGGCAATACAACAATAAATATGTAAAACAGCTAAAAGCCAGACTGAGAGGCCTCTCCGAACTGGCGGCAATCTTAGTAGTGGTCTTTAACAGATAGGATACATAATCTGTGATCCACTATCATGTAGATAATACGGTTGGCGAAATCGATCCGGCGAGACCACGTCCCCTGCAGATCGCCTCTCAAAGGTTCCGGCTTGCCAATCCCGCCAAAAGGCTGTCTTACTATATCTTTGACAAGCATATTAATGCGTTTTACGGTTTTCTTATCCTGCGTTTGCCAGTACAGATAGTCCTGCCATGCATCTTCAGTCCACTCAATATTCACAACGCACACTCACGCTGCTGCACTTGCTATGGACCACCCTATTCACCCATCAAACTATGGTGTTCGGTTTTCCCTTGGCGTACACTGTCCAAACCACGGGAAATCTTAGAATACAAGTACTTGTTTTGATAAATGCGCAAAGTTTCCATCAATGAGTCATAATCATCTGCCCCCATAACGATTATATTCTCATCCGGATCCTGATTAGTCACTAAAATCGTATCAGCATCATCGTTAACTTTGCGCATATACGATTTTAACTCTTTCCGAAAATTGCTGTAAGCCACTGCCTGGACCATAAAATGCTATCCTTTCTTTTTTGTACCGGATATTGTACAATATATATTGTCCGAAAGCAACCCGGATCAAGATTTATGCTGTTTTATGCTGTTTCATGGTGCCGGGCAGTTTACCGCGTACTGCTGCGGACGATAACCGAGGAAGGCGTGGTGAGGAGCTTCGGTTCAGCGGCATCACCCTGGATGCGTCCCAGAATGCAGCCAACCGCCGTGGGGGCGGTCCAGTCAAGGCGTGAATCCATTGTAGTGAGAGGGATCTGAAGGTATGCCGATTCCTCGATGTTGTCAAAACCGATCACCTGGACGTCATCAGGGACGCGCAGACCAGAAGCGCGCAAAACAGACAGCGCGCCGATAGCCAGCTGGTCATTCAGCGCAACAATACTGATGTGGTTTGGTTTTTGTTTTTAGTGAATTCTTGCTTTATGTGGGTGAAAGGATATATGAGGACCATGAGTCACGGAATATGGTATTTCTGAAGAGTTCAAGGTACGTGTGGTAGAGTTTCTTGAAGAGGCAGGCCATAACGCCGGGTCTGAGTCAGAAGCAGTAAAGATAGTAGCCTCTTGGTTAGCAATAGTTCAGGAGACACTACGCCGGTGGAGTAAAAGCCAGGACGGGCTTGCTGTACCGTCTGTGTCTGCCCGGCAAGCCCAGGACGAGGTTAAAAGGCTTGCGTAGACAGAATCGAGAGTTGAAGCGTGCGAATGAGATTGTGCAGACGGCGTCAGCTTTTCTGCGTTCTCTAGGCTCGACCAGAACGGGCGTTAAAAATACAGTTCATAGACGCGTACGCGTCACGGTTTGGTATCGAGCCTATCTGCACAGTATTATCTGCGAGTCTTCCTGGTGGGTTTATCACTGCCCGCGCTTACTATCAAGCCAAGAAGCGTAGCGTGTCACTGATGCGAGGACGCCATGAAGCGCGTGCACGAGATATTTGAGAGATGTGATGCTGATGAGTATATGCGCGCTTGAGGGGCACACGGACAGTATTTCATGAACTAGTCAACCAGGGGTGGATAGTGGGTACAGACCAGGTAGCTCGCGTGATGCGCGACCTTGGTATCCAGGGTGTGCGTGGGGGTAAACACCCTATCACCCACGACAAGTGTGAAAGGAACAGGAGGCAGGCCTGATCTTGTGAACCGTGATTTCACGGCGTATGCACCTCACCGGCTGCACGTGACGGAAATTCACGTATGTCAGACTCACATCTGGGGTTTTCGCGTATAGACGTGTTTGTTACACACGTGTTGTCTCGTCGTATTATGATAATACCATGACAGAAAGTGTTCATAGCGCGTATAAAGCCGAGCTTATCCGTATACACAGCCCGTTCCAGACAGTAAAAGCATTGGAACAAGCAACACTACAATGGGTTTCATGGCCGAATACGAAACGCTTGCACAAGGCACTGGGATATAAAACACCAGCCCAAGTCAAGCAAGAATCCTACCAAAAACAAAAAACAAGTAAACTAACAATAACAGCATGAACAAAAAACAATCCATATCAATGTATTGTTTTTGTTAAACAAGAAAGAATGAGGTAACGATATGAATAAAACAGAATTACTGTTACAAAGACTAGATGAGATTGGTCAGTCTCTAAAAGATTCGAACCAAGCACTAGCTTTGCTGGCACTTGGTTCTTGCGGAACAGAAAGAGAACGATTGGATCAGTACTCAGATTTAGACTTCTTTGTTATTGTAAAAGATGGCTACAAGCAGACCTATATCCAAGACCTAACCTGGTTAAGTAAGCTAGAACCAATTGCATTTCACTACCAAAATACAGTGGACGGACATAAAGTTCTATTTGAAGATGATGTTTTTTGTGAATTTGCTGTCTTTGAAGCTCATGAACTAGTAAACATTCCCTTCTCTGAAGGCAAGATTATCTGGAAGGAGGTCGGTTTTGATGAAACAATCTGTCAGCCACAAAGACTGCCATCAAAAGAAAATAGAGACCGTGAATGGCTGTTGGGAGAAATTTCATGTAATCTATATTTAGGGCTAGGTCGCTATCAGCGAGGCGAAAAATTAGCTGCTTATGATTTGATCCAAAACAGATCCGTCAAGCTTTGGACTGAACTAATCAGTTTGGAAACAACTTCTAAATCTAATTTTATAGATATCTTTAATACCAACAGACGATTTGAAGAAGGTTATCCAAAGGAAGCCAAGCAATTGCCTCACTTTTTGCAAGGTTACGAACGCATTTCTGAGTCTGCTCAAGCGCTCCTAGAATATCTGGATAAACACTATTCTCTTAACCCATTTATAAAAGAAAAAATTCGTAATTTATTATAAAAAAGACGAAACCGGCAGGTACAGAAAGGGAAGTGCGAGCTAATTCATCGCAAAAACGCAGGATCCGCCCTGCAAAAGCCTTGTACGATATCTTAGGTTCCGTCATTTTCTATATTGTACCGCGCAAACACATAGGCAATACCGCTAAACAAGAGCGGCTTGCTGCTCGTTAGGAGCCCTAAGGCAGGGCAATATCCCGCTGCCGGCAGTACTCCACAAGCGACTGAGGATACACCATACGCGCGGTAGCCTGCAGCTCGGCAATACTGCGGGCTCCCAAGAGGGTAAAGATACGGGAAATATGGGAATTCCAGACTTCAATAAACTGTGTAAGCCGGGCCACAGCATCATCGCTGACTGATATTCCGATTCCGCTATCCCCGCTGGAACCGGAGAGCGTACCGCCACCTTGTACCGTACTCAGGAAAGCCCCCGACAGCCCAACCGTCTGAGCGCCTAAAGCCAGGTACTTCACTGCGTCAAGCGGATTCCGCACACCGCCGGAAGCAATAATATCCATACCGTCAACGCTCCGTGCCTCTACAAGCGAGCGCAATGCGGATATCCCCCATCCCTGAAGGTATGAGAAACCCTGACCGAAACAGTAAGTACCTGCGCAGCCGCTATCATCTGTATTTTCACAACTTTTACCGGCTGCATCCGCAAGGCTTCCTTTTGCCGCCTCACGGATACGGGCATCCTCTATCCTGATAAAATTAGTCCCGCCCTTGCCTGCGACATCAACGTACCGGACGCCCGCTTCATGCAGGGCAGCAACAGTTTCCCTGCCCATACCGAAACCGACTTCCTTAACGATCACAGGGACGGGGACCTTTCGCTCGTCCATTGCCGCCGTGATCTCACGGATATTGCCCAGCCAGCCCCGGAAATCGCGCGACCCCTCGGGCATCACTATCTCCTGCGCAGCGTTCACATGTATTTGCAGCGCCTGTGCGCCAACAGCATCTACAACAAGCTGGGCTGACTCAGCTGTATGCTCAGCACCCAGATTAGCAATAAACTTTGCCCGGGGATTCGCCTCGCGCAGTTCACTATAGTAATCGCGGACTTCAGGCTTCTTGACCAGGATGCTCATTGACCCCAGTGCCATAGCTATCCCTGTCCTGGAAGCAGCCTGAGCCAGTGCCATATTGATTTTATTCGTTGCCTCCGTACCGCCGGTCATGGCATTGATAAAAAACGGGGACGGCTGTGCAATGCCGGCAACACAGGTATTGATGTCAACCTCGTCAATAGATGTTTCAGGAAGCGCGCGATGGATGAATTCGCATCCATCAAGTTCCCTGTAGACTTCCTTCTGGTACCCGGCAGGGTATTCCCGCGCAAATTTCTGTGCAAGGCGGATATGGTCATCTTTACGGCTTGAGATAGTTGCCCGGTCATCCACGATACCGCCCGCCTCAGTATCAGCCTCTTCAAGATCATCCATTGCCATAAAGCCTTTCGCCTTCCTGCCCATGCTATCCGCACGCCATTACATGTATTGCCGCTGCACCTATTGTACACATACAACAGCAATACCCATGAAGCTGGAGGGTCTCAGGTGGCTGCAAATATCAGCAGCCCCTTGCTACCCGTCCACACACTATCTGTTGTGATACCTACTGAACCGCTTAACAGCAAACCCCAGTACAGCAAAAACGGCAAGAAGGGCTGAGGTTTGGATAACAGCAATTGCCCCGGTACCTGTACGCGAAAGGCTGTCCCGCCCCATGCTGTCCCTGCCTTCAGCTGCCCACGCCCGGGCACATTGTTTTTCAGCCTTACGGTATCTGCGTTCCATAGTCTTATACGTTGATTCAGCAAGAGTTGGCAGATAAGATTAGTGCCCGACAAGAGACCGTTCTCCACTTGGAGAATAATCGATATAACCCATCGATTAAAATAGTACTCAAAATCGTTCGTGTCCTTGACATGCCCGTTGAAGATATTTTTCGCTTAAATGAGGAGGTATCATCGTGAGAGATTTTATTAAACTAGAAGAGTTTGGTACAAAGGCTCAAAGTATTGCACCGATTGGCATTGTCATGTCATTCTTTACCTTAATTTATGCCATCTGGTTTGGTTTTGCTTGGGGATTAGCTGGCTGGCTGATATTTATCATGCTTGCGATATTCTGCATGTTCATTGTCAAAATGAGCATAGACAATATTCAGCATTCTAAAAAGTTTCATGCTGTCTCAACAGATGATTCACGAGCGATAGAGAAAAAGATGAAGATACTTTCAATTATCAGTTATTCTAGTCTATGGTTGGCTGTCATCATTTTGGCACTACTAGGCAAGGTAAAATTCATAATGCCAATCGTCACTTTGATTATCGGTATTCATTTTCTTCCTCAGGCAAGTATTATGAGTCGAAAAATTGACTATTTTATCGCACCGATTCCCATTACCTTTGCTTTTATCTCTATTTGGCTGGCTTTCACCTCAGACTTAAACTGGCAAACTCTTTACGCCATTTCAGGTATTGGTGGTTCAATTGCAACAATCAGCTATGCTGTCTATATGATTGTTAGTTATAAGAAATTGGTTCAAAAATATCAAGTAGACTATTAAACGTTTGTACCATTTTTTCAAACCCCAATGATCACCCACCATTACACTCGTTAAAACAGACAGTTTATCCACTAAACGAGGAGGTATAAGTGGTGAAAACTTAAATCTGTATTTACTGTGGTGCTGATCAATTTATTGTTAAGCAACAATTAAAAAGCTACGCAGGTTTAGTAAAAGAAGAGGCAAAATTCATTTCAGGAGGCATTGCTCTCTACCACGAAATCTGCAAAAACTATGGCACAGTCCATAGAAGTTTTATGAAAGATGTTAAGAAGTTGTAAGTGACTTGTTTCACATCGTGATTGTTCCTGCACTCAAAAAAATCTATGAACTCAACGTTTTTGCCCATCATAAAACCTGCTAAATTAGCTCATTGATTTTCAGTATCTGTTATTTTAAAACAAAAGAATATTCAGGAGTTATTCTCTACTAATAACTTACCAAGAATCGAAACCAACTCATAAATGAAGAAGATCAAGTAATGAAGCCAACCAGCAAATGATATTTGTTCATAAGCTATTTGAGGGTGCAATCACAAATGAACTTAGACAGGATAACCCTTGTAATGGCTTACGTCGCTTACCGCAACAACATAAGGAAATGTCATATTACACATCTGAGCAGTTCAAGCAATTTGATGCACCGTTTACTAGGGAAGAATATCAATATCAGCTACCGTACCGTCTACTCATGTACACAGGTTTAAGGAATGGCAAGGGAAGAGATTATATTTTCTTTACACTGATGAAGCGTTTAGGGTATAGCTCCATAAATACTACAATAAATGTGCACTCTCACTTATTTCCAACCCAACAAAAGAAATTGCTGATGCCTTTGATAATTTTTAACAATAAGGTAAATTAAAGCAATAAAAATTTACACATAGGAGCTAACCCCTTGCTACAAAAGGAACCGTAAAAAATCTTATGATAAATTATGCACATACCATATGCGAGGATATCAATTCTACTCCTCTCGCCAGCCTCCCCACATTTTTTGATGTACATATGCCCGCTCAAATCTATATTTATTAAGAGGGACCTGCAGCACCACAAAATACACAACCTCGCAGGATCTCGTGGCCCTATAGGCTACGCAAACCGAAAAGTCCAGCGGGCTGGGAGCTTCCTGCAGTACGGGGAAGGCAGATCCCGGCAGTACTTACTGCACGTTTCCCCTGTCCTGATCAGCCGCGCATCACAGTAAAATCAGCAGGGGTTATCTCTGCAGCTTCCCAGCTTTCCTGCACGTCCTCAATAATATCCCGTGTAAGATCTGCCCCCGCTGCGATACCGCAATCACCACCCCCGGCGCCCGAAACTTTGCCGGCTAAACCGTAACGTTCCGCTATATCAATAAGTTCTTTCAGGGTATCTGTCTCGATTTTTATGCTGGTTTCCTGAGTGCTGGAAAGCCCTGCGCTGCCATCACTGCTATAGTAATATTTTTCCACCGCATCTGACAGGCCATGCATCAGCTGCGAAGCATCAGAAATTGCTGCCAGGGCATGCTGTACATCGGCAGTACGGAGGCCGGTGCAGCAGCGCGCAAAAATATCTGCACACTGGGCAACACCCCTGCAGTACTTCTCAAAGTCATCGGGGCACACCCGCTTATATGACCCCACTGCCTCTACAAGCTCTGCCGAAGATGCAGGATCCCCCGTCCAGCCAATAATAAAAGTGATATTTTGTGAAATTGTCAGAGGCCGGATCTGAAGCTTCGACCACTCTGAATTGAGTACGGCTGCAACCGGAAGATTCGCGTGGTCCTCCAGCCACTGCATATCGGGCCTGACATAATAAACCGGCCTACAGTATGAGCAGCAGGCAACATCGCCGTAAGACCCGTTGTCCCCCAAAGCAAGAAGGGCCAGCGCAGCCAACTTATAGACCACTAATCCGTTCACAAATGTTTCACGTGAAACAGCGGGATACAGATCTGCATAAAACTCAAGGATACCTTTAATAACGCCAACAACAGCTGCCCCTGACGAGCCGAGGCCGTATTTCCGCCCGCTGTTTTTATCGTCAAGCTGGGAATCAACAGCAATAGTGCACGGCTGCAGAGGGATACTTTTCTCGCTGAGGTACTCCAGCGCGACACAGGCTGCAGTTCCTACTTTCGCCATATGCCCCCGGTCGGTATGGGTGCGGATACTGCTGGAGACCTCTCCGTAAAATGAAGCGCCTTGGATAAACCTGTTTAGCGGGATCCGGCATTCCTCATCGGGAAATAATGACGACGAAATAACAGCCTCGGCGGATGCGTTGGCAGATGCAGAAAGGGTGTCACTTCCGCGGGCAAAAGCCTCGCTGCCCCCGCGAACAGAAGCATCAGCCATAGCATCGTCACGGCTATCCTCCCTGCCGTAGCTGGTTACAGTACAGCCTCTTACAGTAACTGTAAGGTACCGGTCCACGGGGGCAATAATGGCAGGATACCCGTCAACTACCGCATACTCCCCAAGGATGTACAGTTTGCCGGGAACTTTTACTGTCCGGGTATGGGTCGTATAAGAGGCCGTATCTGAAACCGAGCAGGAAGTATAAGGGCCGGCACCAATAGGAGCAGTGGCGGGCACACCGCCGATCCCAGCCTTATTATTTTCCATAAAGCCGTCTCCACTCATGTGCCGGGATGCCCTCCGGCGCAGGCCCGCTCGCTGCGGGGATGACTGCTGCCTGCGGGAAAGCGCTGCGCATATCTGCAGCTACCTGGTCCATATGGCTCCTGGGGCAGAGGACAGTCACATTAGGTCCGGCATCCATTGTGAAATAACAGGGTATCCCCTGCTCACGAAGAGACCAGATATGTTCGATCACTTTCCAGCTCTCAGCAGTCATATATGTCAGAGGGGGATCGGCAGCAAACATCACAGCATGGAATTTCATTACATTGGCCTCCATAGCCTTGCCGATTTTGTCGATATCCCGCTCACGGATGCCTTCTTCGACCAGTTTAAGGTCAGCCTCGGAAGCCTCACGCCACAAGGGATAAAAAGCTGAAGTATTCATCGTATGCGCCATACCTGAACGGCTCCCTGTTTTTTTCTGTTTAGTGCTGAGCGCAATAATAACAGCACCAACATCCCACTGGGCATCATCTACCTGGACCGCATACGAATCATCATCCCCGGTACCATACCTCCACTTGACGAACCCGCCAAATATACTGCGCAATGCTGAACCGGAACCGCGCCGTGCAAAAGTAGATAACTGACAATCGCTTATGCCGTACAGGCCGTACAGGTCACGCAAAGCCCACGCAAGCGCGGCGAAAGCTGACGCTGAGCTTGCCATACCTGCCGCTGTTGGTACATGGTTATGGCTTTCTACGCGCACAGTCCTGGTATATAAACTGGTGCAATCCCTACCGGATACTTCACTGCCAGTAGTGCTGCCCGCTTTACCATGCTTGCTCATGTATTGCCGGAACAGGCCAATAAATGCGCGGACACGTTCAAGCGGGGTGCCTCCCTGCTCAGCACCGTCAAGGATAAACTGGTCTTCAGTGCCGTCAATAAAAGAAACCGCCGTGTCTGTATATAACGGATCAAGCGTCAGCGACAGGCTTTCGCTTGTAGGAAGGATAAGCGAAGTATCGCGCTTGCCCCAGTACTTGATAAGCGCAATATTGGCATGGGCGCGCGCAGCAGCAAAATCTGTCATTTCAGCCCCGATCACTTTTCCGTTGATACACTCTTATTCTACCCTCTCCTGTTTTACCGTTACTGCCCGCCCCGCATCCGTACCCGGGTCTGTGTGCAGAGGGAGACGCCATGTATTCACTGCCCCTGCAGCCTTTAATGCTGATTCTACAGATTTTATGGCTGCAGGAGCACCGCTGCGAAGGTCATCGGCGACCAGAGCAATCATGCAGCCTCCACGGCCGCCGCCGGTCAGCTTTGCCCCTATTGCGCCGGCTTTACGGGCAGCGGCTACAAGTGTATCCAGTTTCCTGTCTGACACCGTAAGGCTTGTAAGGATCTCATGCGCCTCATCCATAATGAATCCCAGGCTGGCAGTATCACCTTTGCGCAATGCCTGCAGACACGCATAAGCCAGCTCGCCCAGCCTGTCTATCTGCTGTGCTGCCTCGCGTGCCTTCCCCCGTTCCCTGCTGTACAGCATAGACCGGACCGCCGCGACAGCTTCCCGTGTACCGCCTTTCACACCTGAATCTGCGACAATAAGCGTGCCCGGGCACTCGCAGTCAAAGGCCTCCGCCGTTTCCCCTCTCTCAAACCATACTGCCTGATTGCTTGCGGTTGCAATAGTATCAAGGCCTGAAGCATTTTCATGAGCTATATTTTCGCTGATCTGCGCGTAGTCGAAAACTTCCTGGCTGCCAAGGACCACACCCGCATAATCTGCTACTGCGCGGATAACGGCAATAGCCACCGCCGCAGAGGACCCCATCCCCCGTTCGCGCGGGATCGAAGAAATGATCTTTATATCAAACCCCCCGCATCCCTGCGGGACGCACAGGCTGTTAAACAGCGTCGTCACGAGTTTCTGGAGGTTGCCCAAGTTTCCGGGCGCATCCACAAGACTGCCTGTAAAATACTCGCAGTCAACGGCGAACCTGGGATCATCAGCAGACGAACCATTTCCGCTTACTTCGGCACGGATCTCAGTACTCATCAGAGGCAGCGCAATAGCCGGCTTGAAATGTACAACGGAATGCTCCCCTATAAGGATGATCTTTCCGTGCGCGGTACCACTGTGCTTTGTTTCCTTGCCCATACCCGACTTTCATATACAACAAATATCACTCATGATCCACCCTACACCGCATTACCCTTTCCTGCCCATTTCCGCTTATACCTCTGCAGAATCTGCGCCTGAATTAATTTTGGCGATCCCTCGCAAAATTGCGTATTGTGGTGTACTATAGAAGTATAAACGTATCTAGGATAAGCCCATTGAGTTCCGGTTGAACTCTGGGCTATACGCGGGAGTGTAGGCAGATAGTAAAAGCTCTCGCGGTGGGGGCGGGTTCCTCTATTCCCCTTGATCCCCGCCCCCATTTTTATGCCTTCCCTGCATCGCTGTCAAAGACAGTGCTAAGCTATGGGGTAATGGAGGGCACAGTTTATGACTGGCATTAATAATACAGATAATACGAATAATACGAACTCTTCGTCAAGTGCCGACGCCTCTTGGGTATCCGACAGCCCCTCGGCAGCTGCAGCTGATGCAGGGCGTCCGCGTTTGAGATGGTGGCATGTGGCCATTATTGTTGTGTCTGTTCTAGCAGTCACTGGTATTGGAGGTTTTATCATGATCCGTAACAAACTTCAGCAGCAGGAGCAGGATGCATTCCAGCAGGAGATGGTAAACATCGTGCATTCTTCTGAATGTAGAAAACTGATTGAGGACGGTTTAAAAACGTTTGACCCCGATGCATTAACTGACAAAGGTGTTATTAAAACGTATAAGATTGATGAGTCGTCAATCAAGCATAATCCTATGGGAGGGATTGAATTTCGCGTTGTAATTAACGGCAATGAGAAACTAACAACCAGCTATAGCGTAAATAAACCATCTTTTACTTTCGATGAGGAGCACCCGGATGGAAAACTTACAGATGAGGGTGGTGTCACAAGTAAAGAGCTCGTCACTCTGCTAGAAAAACGATATGGAAAAGGGTACCTAGAAAGATAAGAACGTAATTTAATTTTTTTATTGCACTATTGAAGGGATATATGTTATGGAAACACAGGAATTCACTGACTATCAACGTAAACAAATCGCTGATAAAGGCTATGCTTCTGATATTTGGAAGAAGGGGAATCTAGTCAAAATTGACAATCGCAAGACTTATGTAGGCACAGTCGCCAAGGTTGTCCGCGGACGCGACGATGTCAAGGGCGATGACCCTAATGGCCTGGATGCTGTTGCCATCAAAGATGAGAAAACGAAGACTATCCGAATAATTTTTCAGGGCTCGAAGGGCCGGAAGGACTGGAGAGATAATGATATATTGTTAGTTCTCAAAGCTGCTGCAAAAATTAAAGGCCCTACAGGCCAGTTGAGAGCTGCTGCCGGTTTTACAAAAAAGGTATTTGACGAGAATAAAGGATACAGCATAGAGATTTACGGCCATTCCTTAGGGTCTATGGATGGGCAGTATGCCATAGCCTCTTTGGATGCAGAACAGACTACACGTTTAAAAGGTGCATGGCTGTACGAAGGGCCAAACATGTACCGGATATTGAACCGGGCAGAAAAAGAGCAAGTGAATATGTGCAGAAATAAAATCAATAACTATCTTGACCCCAGAGACCTTGCATCATTCGGCTACTCCACACGGCAGTATGCCGTTGGCAGCGTGTTTTGGGTCGACAGTATCAGGACAGGCGGAAAGAACACTAAAGACCGTATTGTTAATCAGCACATGTGGGGCGGATACCAGTTCACGAAAGACGGCAAACTCATACTAACTACCCTGTCAATCAAAGAAGGTGAAGAAAATATCCTGGACATGCTGAAACAGGATGCTTCCCATTGGATAAAAACACGGAAGGCACTTTCTGAAAGCCAGTCCATATATGTAGACAGCATGCAGGCTAGCGCAGTCGTCCGGGCGATTGACTCCCGAATGGATTCGCTGGAGTTCAAGGCACAGGCTCTGAAGAAAAAGGTGCTGGCCGAGATGGACCGTGAATGGGATAACGTCATAAAATCTTTGAGCGAAACCTTAGGAGGATACCTGTCGCATGATGAAATTGAGCAGGGACTGGCCTCTGCCGGGTGCACTAAAGAATCCCTTATAGGAGGGATCAGGGCAGAAATTGAAAAGCTGGAAGAGTCCATGGAACATGAGTGCCAGGAGATATATAACATCGGCAGCCAGGTGGAATCCGGCATCACCAGGCTGGTTGATGAAGATGAAGACCTTGCGCGGCAGTTCAACAATTACAATTCCGGCGGTATTGACAGCGACATTCTCTCGTGGAAGGCTAACAGGAAATAATGGATGACTTTATGCATTCCCCGATCGAGGATATTGTTGACTACAGGGCCTGTCCGGATTGTTCTTCGCCTGATGAACATCTGGAGCATACACTGTATGATGTGCAGAACAGTTACACACGGCTTGGAGAGCTCATATACCGCAAGAACAAGATTATTGATAAGTGGGAAGAGGGGATCCATGAGCTTGCCCTACGATACCCTGAATCAGCTTCTGATATCAAAGCACGGGCAATTCCCCGTCTACAGTGGCTGCGTGATGAAAATCTGAGGGAGACGGCGCTTGCAGAAAGGCAGCGGGACGAGATTATCACTGAGATAAGGAAAATGGAGGAGCATATCGAGGAAGAGAAAAAATACAGCCGTGAGGATCGGCAATAAAAAGTTAACACTGTAATAAACTGAATCAACCTGATAGGATAGTAAAACATAAAGGATCACTATGAGTATAAGTATGACACAGGGGACATCTGCTGTTGAAGGGAATACTCAAAGTTACGCTAAAGGAATCCAGTACGGTATGGTGAGCGATATCGGCCCATCAGTTTCAGAATCCGCTATGAAGAAATATCTTACTGAATACCGGAATGGGATAAAGAGCCTCCTTAACAGTGCAGCGGCTGATTCCACATCATATGTGAACAGCATGGAAAACAGCCTCAAAGGGGCATTCAGCAAAGCAGCCCAGGAGGACTACACACGGCGGATATCAGGCCTTCGGGCGCTTGGCAGGGGCATACCTTCCGCGGGTAAAATAAACAGTACCGTTAGCTGAGGCCTATCCCCCTCAGGCGGTGGACCGTAAGGGATTCAATTTCCATTGTCCCGCGTTCTGCCAGCAGGATGGATTTCCCCGGACCTTCCACAGGATAGCTGAAGGAACTCATTACCTGTTCCCCGTTATTGATATAGGCTTCAACACAGCCCCGATCAATAAAGATCCGCAGGGCAACTCTCCCGCTGGAAAGGCTTTCGCTGCTCAGCGGAGCCGCACGGTATCCCCGTCCGCCTTCAGCGGCTGCCTGCCGGTCAACCACTATTCAGCACCAGCGATACCGTAGATACCGACACCCCGGTCTCCTGTGCGATCTGCTTCATTGTTGTCATACCACTTTAATACCACAACGAGTACCGAAACAATGCGCATATAGAAGCACGCTGCATAATAACAGGATGCGCCCGTAAAATATGATGAAATCGTTATTATTCCCTGCAAATCCGTTATAACATGCGGAAAAACTGTAGACTGGAAGGGATGCGGGGTATGCACACAATTGTTCGGATCCCGGCAAAGGCAAGTATTTACAGCGGATAAGGGGAAATATGGCACGTCGATGGACACCGCAGCGGTTCATCCGGAACCGCCGGCTGCGCATTATGGTGTGTGCTTCTGTCACTGTGCTTGCAGCCATTATCGCGTTCTGCACCGTCTCGGTTAAAACCGTGAAGCTTTCCTATAACGGCAAAGTATCTACCGTGCACACTGCAGCAGTCACCGCACAAGGCATGCTCAGGGAACAGGGTATCAGGACAAAGACCCATGATTTTATTACTTCGGACAGCGGGGATATCCTGTCAAACGGATCTACGGTAACAGTACGGACTGCCTATCAGTCTACGATCACCATTGACGGCCAGGTGGTCAATTTCTGGACATACGCAACAGATGCATCACAGATACTCAGCTTTTTCAAGCAGAATGAGGAAAATGCCGTTAAAGTTTCCGTTGATATCAATAATATCTACAACACGCTGACCGGAGGCTTCACTATCAGCTCCCGCGGATCCGCGTATCTGCAGGTAGATGGGCAGAAAATCAAAATTGATGATGGGAATACGACTGCTGCAGCTGTCCTTGACGCGCACAGCATCCAGCTCGGCAAAGACGACCGTGTGAACGTGATACAGAGCAGCGGCGAAACCATCCTTCGGGTGCAGCGCGTTTCCTACACTACGTCAACGAAACAGGTCCCCCTCCCTTACGCTACACAGTACGTTGAAGACCCTTCACTGGATGAGGGGGTGCGTACAGTATCACAGGCCGGCAAGGAAGGCTCAGAAACACAGACATTCCGTAATGTCGTTGTTGACGGCGTTGTGGAAAGCTCCGTTATGGTAAAACAGACAGTTACGTCATACGCAGTCAATGAAGTTATCACCATCGGGACTAAAAAGAAGCAGGAGCCCCGGGCTGCCGCTCCAAAAACTGACGGTACCAGTAAAAATACCGGGGCACAGCCAGCCCCTTCGGCCGGGCCTTCACAGAGCCCGCAGCCTTCTTCCCCTCCATCCGGTTCCTCCGGCCCCAGCCAGCCTTCACAATCCGGTAAACCTGACAAGCCTGCTGACGGGAAAGGCCAGGACGCAGCTAAAAAAGCCGAAGCTGACAGGAAGGCTGAAGCTGCGAAAAAAGCTGAAGAACAGCGGAAGGCTGCGGAAGAAAAGCAGAAAAAGGAAGCTGTAGAGAAAGCCCGCAGAGATGCGGCCGAAGCCCAGAAAAAGCAGGCACAGCAGCAGGCAGGATCAACATGGCATGCTACGCCGGCACAGGCCCGGATCTACGGGCAGGCTGCGGCAGCACAGTATGGATGGACCGGGAATGAATGGCAGGCAGTCGCATGGCTGTTCAATAAAGAGTCCGGCTGGCGCTGGGATGCAAGTAACCGGTCTTCCGGGGCATATGGGATCCCTCAGGCGCTTCCCGGCAGCAAAATGGCAACTTCCGGTGCAGACTGGCATGATAATGCGGCAACCCAGATCAACTGGGGGCTGAACTATATCAAAAACCGCTATGGGACGCCATCAAAGGCAAAAGCTTTCCATCTGACACACAACTGGTATTAAAATGACCGAAACAGCAAGCGGGACAGCACCTGGAACAGTATCCGGGGCTTCATCCCTTTTAGGCGCTTCAGATATCCGCAGCATAGCTTCACGCGCGGGGATCTCACCTGCCAAAAAATACGGGCAGAATTTTGTTATAGATCCCGGCACGGTGAGGAAGATCACTGCCCTGGCCGGCCCCGGACCTTCAAGCACCGTTATAGAAGTAGGCCCCGGCCTCGGATCCCTTACGCTGGCACTCCTGGAAACCGGCGCAGCTGTATTCGCAGTAGAGATAGACCCTAAGCTTGCCGGGCTGCTCCCAAATACCGTGGAAACCTATATGCCGCAGGCTGCCGGCAGGCTGCACGTGATCCGGACGGACGCGCTGGAACTTGAACCGTCACAGATCAGCGCTGCTCCTGCTTCCCTTATGCTCGTTTCAAATCTCCCGTACAATGCTGCGACACCCATTATCCTCACGCTCCTTGAGCGGTTCCCCGGGCTTAGTTCTTTTGTAGTCATGGTACAGAAAGAAGTGGCTGAAAGGCTGGCAGCGCAGCCGGGCTCAAAGGTATACGGCGTCCCGTCGGTAAAACTGGCCTGGTATGGCACCGCACAATTTGCAGGAGTTATTGACCGCAATGTTTTCTGGCCGGCCCCGCATATTGATTCTGCCCTGGTGGAATTCCATCGGCACACAGATCCGCAGGCCGCGAAGCGCAGCAAAAACCATACCCTTAAAAACCGCACTTTCCTGCTTATTGACAAAGCATTCGGGCAGCGCCGGAAAACCCTGCGCTCAGCCCTGAAAGGGATCGTCGGGGATAACGCTTACAGGCAAGCCGGTATTGATGCTTCCCGCCGCGGTGAAACACTGACGATTGAAGAATTCGAGGCGCTCGCCCGGGCAGAAATATCTACAGGCACGCCATAATACACTATAACCATTCCCGGCAGGGATATGCAGACAGAACCTGTACCCTGCGGCTCCCCACATCCCTGCCTGCACATCTGTGCTTAGTGGTGATTATGATAGGTATTACAAGAAACCAGGAGGACCAATAATGCCAAGTTCCACCACCCGCGAAGAGCGCGAAGCCCGTGTACGGTATCTGCGTGACCGGCATCGGCTTGTTATCACTACAGCGGTTATCGGCATTATTGTGGCAGCACTTATTGCTGTACCGCTTGCCCTTGGCTGGATCGGCGCCCCCAAAAAGGACGATTCGGGTTCGCAGGCCAATAACTATGGGGAACGGACTGCCTGCCTGGCCAGCGATAAGGATACCGCAGTCGCGGCGAACCATATTACGCTTCGGGTCCTGAACGGCACAAAGCATGCAGGGTTTGCCACAGCTGTCGGCCAGGAATTCACAAACCGCGGATTCGTTGTACAGGGCACCGGAAACTGGAATTCCAAAACAGTCTCTAAAAAATCTATTATCTACTTTGGCAGGAATACAGTTGCTGAAGCCTACACGCTGCGGGCTGAATTCCCCAATAATGTTATCCTGCGTATGGATGACCGCAAGGATTACCTTCTGGACATAGTTATCGGGGATGATTTCCGGAACCTTGAGACCACGCAGAAGGTTACAGAAAAAACGAAGAAAAGGCTTACTTCCACAGAAGGCTGTGTTGCTCCCGACAAGCTCACCAAGGTCCCTCAAGCGCAGGAACATACTGAAGTATGGCCGGGCGACAATCAGGCTTCATAAAGCTGGCCAGCAGTTCTGATTAGGGATTGCCGGCTTTTAAGGCATCCTTTTTTAAGGGGATTACGGGGTTTAGAGTCTGCTCGTGAAGTCAGCGCTGGCTGTTCCACCAATTTTTAAGTTCCGCAGCTGCTGTCTGTTCATCCACCGGACCGTTATCAAGCCGGTACTCCAGCATATGCCTGTATGCCCTGCCCACATCAGGCCCCGGCCGGAGGCCCAGGATATCCATAATCTGGCTGCCGTTGAGATCAGGTCTGATCGCGTCAAAATCTTCTTTCTCCTTAAGCTGCTCCACGCGTTCTTCAAGCTCATCCATCGCCTGCTCAAACATCAGCGCTTTCTGCCTGTTCTGAGTAGTCGCATCAGCCCGCGTCAGACGGTTGAGCCTGTAATACAGGGTACCCGCATCTTTTACATACCGCCGTACTGCAGCATCAGACCATGGCTCATCAACATAACCGTGGAACCTGAGATGGAGCTGCACCAGCTTAGAAACATCGTCAGTGATGCGGTTGTCAAAATGCAGCTGCCTCAAGCGCTTCCGCGTCATTTTCGCGCCAACAGCATCATGATGGTGGAAGCTGACTTTCCCGCCGGCCTCAAACCTGCGAGTGCGCGGCTTCCCGATATCATGCATAAGCGCGGCAAGCCTCAGCTCAAGGTCCGGTGCCGGGACCGGGCCATTATCATCCGTTTCCAAAGCAATAGCACGCTCAAGTACTTTCATCGTATGGTCGAAGACATCTTTATGATGATGGGAAGGGTCCGTATCCATCTGCAGCGCAGGAAGCTCAGGAAGCACATAATCAGCCAGCCCCGATTCAACAAAGGCTTCAAGCCCCTTGCGGGGATGCCCGCTTAAGACCAGTTTCACCAGTTCGTCGCGTACCCGTTCTGCAGACACAATCTCAATACGCCCGGCCATGGCATTGAGCGCTTCCGCCGTATCAAGGGCAATACGGAAATCAAGCTGGGCAACGAACCGCACTGCACGCATCATACGCAGCGGATCGTCACTGAAAGACTGTTCAGGTTCAGCAGGGGTCCTTAAAAGCCTGCGTTCCAGATCATCCCGGCCATTGAAAGGGTCTTCAAATTCCATCTGCGGTACCCTGACCGCCATGGAATTCACTGTAAAATCACGCCGCGAAAGATCCCCTTCAAGCGAAGTTCCATAATTGACATCAGGCTTCCTGGATTCCGGCTCATAAACATCACTGCGATACGTAGTGACTTCAATGGATACATCTGCCCCGTCCTGCATATGCTTAAGCGCACCCAGGGTACCGAATTTGCGCCCCATATCCCAGAAACCGTCGCCCCACTGCCGCAGCAGGGGTTCGAACTCTTCAGGCTTTGCAGATGTGCAGAAATCCAGGTCATGCGCCGGACGGCCCAAAAGTATATCCCGTACAGATCCCCCCACAAGGGCAAGCTCGTACCCTGCATCTGCAAAAATATGTCCTAATTCCACGGCAGCCGGAGGGATAGCGGACATATCTATCTGTCCTGCCTCCTGAGCATGCACTCCCTGTGCTTTATGCTGCATCCCCTGTGCTGCACGCACTCTGCGGTCGTTTTCGTTATGGTCAGACACTTTGTACCTCCGGCTGCTGCCCGATGCAGCAGCAATATTCCGCTGTTATCTGCTATTGTATTCTACGTTTTATAATATGCGTAAATATACACCCTCCGTATTCCCGGCACATCAACCGGGGACGGGAAGGAAATGTCAAAATTTCATGCGCTCTCCAAGAATTCTACCCTTCCATTACTCCATTCGCACAAACTGCACGTAAACTAGTAAGTATGGAAATTACTCCGGGCGATATTGCACGCATGGTAAAACGCGCCATGCGCGACCCGAAGCATACCCTGAAAACGTCGTCTCAGAACGAAAAACCGGCTGACGCAGCAGATACCGCAGACGGCCGGCATCACCATAAACTTGCTTATTTCAGATATACAGACCCGGATACTTCTTATGAGGCATTGCTGGAAGACGATGACGACACGCCGGTATACAGTTCGCAAACCCCTCATTCATCAGTTGAGATACGTCCGCACGGCGAGTACTCATACGGCAGCGATGATCCGCATTCCCTGCTTACTGCCGTATATGAAGAACTGCTGAAAGAGGAAGCGGATACGGATATTGACGATGACAGCCTGGGCCCTGAGAATGGTACCGAACAGATATCTTCAGACGGCCGAAGCCCTGCTACCCCTGCTGTAATGGCCGGCAGGCGCGAAAATTCAGCGACTTTCCCATCGCTTGACAACCGTAATCTGCCCATAGCGCGCGAATATTCTGCCGGAGGGCTTATTTTTGACGGCAATAACCATGTTGCTATTATCGCCCGCCACTCACGCTCCGGGCATCTTGAGTGGTGCCTGCCGAAAGGGCATATTGAGAAGGGGGAAACCCCCGAACAGACTGCTGTGCGTGAAGTGCATGAAGAGACTGGGATCCTTGGGGAAGTCGTTGATTCCATAGCGACGATCGACTACTGGTTTACCGGGACTACACAGCGTGTGCATAAGCTCGTACATCACTATGTGCTGCGTCAGACTGGCGGGGAGCTCAGCGTCGAGGGGGATCCTGACCACGAAGCAGAAGATGCTATATGGGTAAATTTTGACGACCTCGCTGATATCCTCAGCTACCCCAACGAACGGCGGATCGTATGGCTGTATTCCCGGAAAAGCAAAAAGGCTCACGAAACTGATGAGTGACACCGGCGCCAAAAACACCTCCCGATCTTCTGCACATCTCTGCTTCCGCAGCTGCTGTGCTGTACTGGCTGTACTTGTTTTTGCGGTCCTTGCCCTTATCAGCCCTGCTGCGCCGTCAGCCTCTGCAGATTCCCGCCAGCTGACGGCCGCAGGAACACAGAAAAATACTTCCGGGGTCACTCTGGCCCTGAAAAAATCAACTTCGGTCATCAGTGCTACATCCGGTTACAGTGCAACAGTCACTATCACAAATAATACTTTCCGTACGCTTGATACCGGCAAACTGACAGCCTATACACGCCCCGATTTCGTGTTCCGGGACAGTGACACTGTGCAGCGCTGGGCACAGGCTGATTTCCGCCTGGATGCAATGAGTGTCCTGGGATCAGGCGATACGCCGGCAATACAGCCGGGGAAGTCTGCCGACGTAACTATTTCCGTGAAGCCTGATGCACGTGCAATCTCGCGGATAACTACGTGGGGGGCAAAACCTGTCCTCATACGGTATACCCATAAAGAAGCTGCATCGGCCGGTTCCGAGCGCACCGGCAGTTATACAGGCCGCAGCAGCACAAGTGCACGCCGAACCGGCAATATCAGCAACTCAAGCGGTCCAAGGCCGGGACAGGTGGAACTGAGGACTTTTGTCACCAGGACGAACTCCGATCTCCCCGAAAGCTCGCTGCCAAAGCTTAACGTTGTTTTTGCACTGCCTGTCACTTCCCCGAAGCTGTCCCGCACGACCGTTTCCGCGTCCAGTCTGATACATGGCGCTGGTGCTGTGCGCACCGATTCTGCAGCAAATTCCATTTATTCGGAAACCCCCGACTGTGCCCGGCAGGCTGAATATATTAAAAAACTCAATGATACTTATCCCTTTATCCAGAACATTATTGATCCCGCAGTCGCAGGGCAGTACAAGGATTACCCTGCCGCCGCAGTCATGCAGCCTTACGGCACTAACGTAAGCGCAGTATCGCAGTACCCGTCCCTGCAGTGGGACTCAGCCGGGATACATGACCACCTGTGGGATGCGGCAGCTATCCAGAAACTGCTTAAAACACAGGGCACAGGCAGCTCCCCGGACCAGGGGAACAGCAGCGGCTACCCGTTCGCGCAGGCGCCTTCCATAGCATGGCAGGGCCCGCATTCTTCCTGGACAGCGGATGCCCTCGCCAGGGCCAGGCAGCAGGGATATACTGCCGTTATTGCGACAAGCGGGTTTACCGGTACAGGCAGCACTGCAGCACACACGGGGAAACTCACGGTCCCCACGCAGTCCGGGGATATCACCGTACTCAGTGCACACAGCAAACTCAGCGCACTGGCACAGAACAGGGCAACTTCCTCCTCTTCGGCCGCAGAGCAGTCGCAAGCCGGAAGGCTCAACAGGTTTATAGCTGAAACAGCTTTCTATGAGACCCAGGCGCCCTATGAGTCCCGGACCTTCCTTATCACTTTGGGAAGCCTTGCAGATACACAGCAGCGGCAGTATACCGGTTCCCTGCTCAAACTGGTCAGCCAGTCCCCCTGGCTTCAGACAGATACGCTCAACTCCCTGCTCACAGCAGACAGCCCCTATACATCCAGGCAGGCAGCAGATCTTGCCCAGGCAGGCAGTGCCGGCAAAGCTGCTGCAGGGCAGCACTTTTACGCTTCCGCCCTGAAAACCCTTGCCGGCCTCCGGGAAAAACTGGCTGTTTTCGACCGTACCATCCTCGTCCACTCATCTGCAGGCGGGCGCACATCATCTGCAGGGGCACAGGGGCTTTCCAGAGGGGATGCCCAAAATAACAGGTTGGCCGCAAACCGCGGTTATACCCTGGAGAATTCTGCAACATGGATGGGCGCCCTTTACACAGCCTTCGACACCTGTTCCCTGCGGTCATTCACTATTGACGACGGCAGTACTGGCACAGCAGATACCGGACAGACAGCACAGAATACTGCAGCTCAGGATACTACAACACAGAAAAATGCGGATGCTGCCGCTGAGGCTGCAGATCCTGCAAAAAGCATCGTTGATACACTGTACAGCTCAGTTTCGCTTATACATCCCGGTTCGGTCAGTACAGTTTCCGATAAAGCCAACCTTCCCCTTACCATTACCAATTCCCTTCCCTTCAGCGTAAAAGTCGGCATAAAAGGGACAGTGCTGAAAGAAACAGCACAGAATACAGGTATTGAGATATCGTCTGTTAAAGACATCACCGTCCACGCACACAGCAGTAAACAGACAACGCTTACAATAACTGCCCAGGGAGGCAGACGGGCCTCAGCAAAACTGTCCCTTACCGATTCGCAGGGGAAGGAATTCGGCAGGGCAGTCACTACGCAGATCACCAGCGCACTTGCCGTTAATGATATTACCGGATATGCCATAATCGCGATCGCTGTGATCCTGGGTGCCCTCGGCCTGTACCGCCAGATCAGGCGTATTCGTACAGGTGCTGTGAATAAAGGCGATGAAGTAGCTGAAAAGCACTAATCTTTCAAGGCAGTAAATTACAATAGGTACAGTAGGCGCAACTGGACGGTACGCAACAGGCAATAAAGCAGAATACAGAGGAAACATATGAGCTCTCAAGCATCATCAGTTGGACGCAATTCGCTGATTATGGCATCGGGCACTTTTGTGTCCCGTATCACGGGGCAGTTACGAACTATTCTGCTCGCTGCAGCCGTTGGGACAACAGGTATTGCGGCTAATGCATACCAGACAGGCACGATGATCCCGCAGGTACTGTTCACTATCCTTTCGGGAGGCGTTTTCAATGCTGTCCTTGTCCCGCAGATAGTCAAATCCCTTAAGGAAAAAGACGCGAACGAGCGGCTCGATAAGCTTATTACCCTGTCTATCATCCTCCTTTTCGGAGTTGCCGCTATTATGGCGGCCGGGACGTACCTTATCACGTCTTTATACCTGAATTCAAACTGGAACGCGCAGCAGCATGCGCTTGTAGATGCTTTTACGTTATGGTGCATGCCGCAGATATTCTTTTACGGCCTGTACACGATCCTCGGGCAGATACTGGCTGCCCATGAACGGTTCGCAGCATACGCATGGAGCTCTGTTGGGGCAAATATTATTGCATGCGCCGGCTTCGGGATTTTCATTGCCATGTTTGGCAACGCATCCCGCCAGCCTATGGGATGGTGGGATCAGAACAAGATCTTCCTGACTGCAGGCATGTGGACTTTAGGGGTTGCCTTCCAGGCAATCGTGCTGTTCATCCCTCTCTTTCAAACAGGGTACAAGTACCGCCCGCGTATGGGTATCCGCGGTATCGGCCTGCGGTCCATGGGGAATGTTGCTATGTGGAGCCTGAGCATAGTTGTTATCAACCAGGTTGTAGGCATCCTGACCACCCGCGTTACCAACGGCGCACCCATCCAGGGGAACGATCTGTATGGTATCGCCGGAAACGCTTCATATCAGAATGCATTCACCCTTTATATGCTGCCTTACGCACTTGTAGCTGTTTCCATCGCTACTGCTATCTTCCCACGCCTGTCGCTATACGTCACCGAAAACCGTATTGACGACGTCCGCGATACTCTGAGCTATTCACTGCGGCGATGCGGTATTATTATGCTGTTCATCACCGCCATGTTCGTCGCAATACCCGTACCGATCATCAAAGCCCTCCTGCCGTCAGTACCGCTGTCAGAAATTAACCTTATTGCGCCGCTGCTTATTGCCCTTGGGATCAATTCCTGGGCCGCATCGGCATTCCTTTTCCTCCAGCGCACTTTCTATGCCTTTGAAAACGGCAAATACCCTTTTATTTTCACTGTTATCCAGAACGCTGTCCAGATCATAGGGATCATGATCGCACAGTTCAGCTTTGCACCCCGGTACTGGACACTTGGCGTAGCAATTTCCGTTACTGTCAGCTATGCCGTCAGCCTTCCTGTACTGTTCTATCTCAGCCAGAAAAAGCTCTTCAACGGTACGCTCAATATTGCACGGATCGTGCTGTCCTTCGGGAAAACCGTTATTGCCGCCGTCATAACCGCTCTGCTGAGCTATTCCCTGTACGCTATCCTTATCCGGATTATGCATATACAGCTTTCAGGCGTACATGGCCATATGTCATGGATCCAGTCGCTTGTCATCTGCATAATCATCGGGATAATTGCGCTCGCGCTCTACACGGGTATCCTTGTACTGCTGAGGATGAACGATCTTGTCGATATCGGGATTTCTGCCGTAAAGCGCCTCCATCTTGAACGGTTCCCCCTGGGCGCGCAGCTCCTTGCCCAGCTTGAAAAGCGACAGACCAAGAAGCGTATTATTGTTTCCGAGTATGCTGCTGACCTCAACGACGGCATCATAGCCGAGCCTCAGGCACTCCCCCAGATGGATACTTTCCAGTCAACAGATGCATCATATAACCTTGATCCACGGCCGGTACGCACGGTGGCCTCACGCAACGCAGCTTTTATAGGCCTTGACCGGAAAGCCGGAAAGGGCAAGGGCGATGCAGGACGTACGGGCCGTCCAGAAAACGCCGGCCTTGCCGGCAAGGCCGGTCCGGAGACCCATACTGCAGGAGGTACTGGAAACAGTGCAGGTACAGCAGCTGCTGGTGCGTCTGATCTTCCGGTATCCGATATTGTCCCCCGGGCCGTACCGGATGAGGGCCGGCAGGGTGCTGCGGGTACTGACGGTATCGGAAAGACGGCTGTTTCATCTGATACCGTATCACCTGCAGCCACACGCATCCCCTCTGCTGTTGTACGCTCTGCCGGACAGGATACCTCTTCCCCTGCCGCAGCAGCTTCTGCGGCATCTCTTCTTGCCTCGGCGGGAACAGGGGCAGAAACGGGCAGGGGTAATACTGCATCTGGCATCCTGCACCAGTCCGGCACTGTGCACGGGGACAGCCATACTATGAATATCCATCCGGGAGATATCATCCTCAACCGTTATGAACTGCTGGAACTTCTTAACGAGGGGACCGGGATCGCTGCATTCAGGGCTTTTGACATCTCTTCTTCGCAGGAATGCCAGATTTTCATAACCACTAATAAGCATCTGTTCGATGAAATAGGCAACATCACTTCAGAGCTGACTCTGGCAAAATTTACTTTCAGTGAGCAGATCCTCCAGTCGTACCGTGATACCGAGGCTTATATAGTTGCGATTCCGCGTGATAAAGGCATAAGCCTTGCTGATTATACGCGGCTCGATAGCCCGGAAAGCACAGGGCAGCAGCCTGGCCGGCGTAATCTGCCCCAGCCGGCTTCATCAGCCACGCAGACAGCAGCTGCACACGGGCAGGCTGCACATGGCCCGGATGCCCGGCAGCATACTGTCAGTGTGGCCGGAGTCCGCAGCATTATAGGCGAACTGGTACAGATCGGGCAGACCTTCAAAGACCATGGTATCGCACATCACGCTATCACTGCGCAAACAATACGCCTGACCGGTACGCAGCTTATGATCGCCGATACAGCGGTTTCACGCATGGTCAGCACGTACGCCAATGAAAGCATCCAGGATACCGTCACAGATCCAGAACTGGCTACTGTAAGGCAGATAGCGGCAGTCCTGTTCCAGCTCATTACAGGAAGGGAATTTGACCCTTCAGCAGATACGACTTCGGCGGCACTCACCCTGAAGCCATCTTCCGCACAGGCTGCTTCCGGATCCGGGAATGATCCTGCTTCTGGCCCTACCGCCAAGCCTGCTGTTTCAGATACTGCAGCGGGGGCTTCAGCAAAAGCAGGTACGCCTGCAGCTTCAGGAAAGGCAAATCCTGTACCGGAGACAGCAGGTATACAGTATTCTTCACTTCTCGGCCAGGGTGAACAGATCCCGCCGGAATTCTTCCTGATCTGCGAGCGCGCACTCGGACTGAGGGATGCCGGCTCCCCTGATCCATCCCAGTCCCAGGGAGTATCCCAGGAAACATCAGGCGGGACAGTGCCTACCCCCATCTTTACACTGCTTGAGCTGTCAGTACTCCTTGGTTCCTATACCCCATGGAAAGGGCTGTCATTCTCTGACGTCCATGGGCCTTTCCCTGATTCCCGGGCTTCAATATCACAGATAAGCCTGCAGATTGCCGGCATCAATGATAAACTCACAGTCCCCGGCTATCTGTTCCATAGCTCAGCGGCTCCATCTGCCCGCAGGAGTGCGCGTGTCATCCACTCATCGTCATGGAACCGTGACCAGCTTTTCCAGAAAGATAATGAAGTAAAACTCAGCCCTCAGGGAGATGACCTTTTCGGCGCATTCGATGATTCCGGCAGAGGCGCTGATGTTTCCCCTCTTACAGGGAACTCGCCGAAAATAGTCCCGGCAGCGTATCCGGAAGAAGCTAACAGCAGTACCCATGCAATCAACATCGGATCTGTGCAGGATACGTATACAAATACCAGCGGACCGCTTTCCGGGACGGAAGGTCCAGGATCTACGCCAGCCAATGATAACCAGTATGGTACTGCTGCATCAACTTCAGAAAGGCTCGCCCGTCTTGCAGCACAGCAGCCCCAGAATCCGCTTTCCTCCGGCCCGCGTCAGGCTGAAGCACAGGCTGGCTCTTCCCATGCACAGTCTGACGCTTCCCACGGATATGCTTCCCAGCTATCACATACCAGACCTTCTGTATCCGGCCTGCCAGGCCGCTCTGTTGGGGACAGAAGGCTAAATGAAAGCGCTGCCAATGATCCTGAGCTCGAAAGATCATATGATAGGCAGCAAAAACGTGCTGCCAGGGAACAGAGGGATTCTGTTGTACGCCACAGGACTGTAACAGTTATGATCGTCGGCGTCATACTCATTGTCGCGCTGGTTGCCGCATCCTATACTATGGGGCTGTTCCGCTTCCGTTCCCCAATAAGTAACGGGAACTCCCCGTGGCCAAGCCTGCAGGCGAATGAAAGTGTTAATGGGGATACATCGTCTTCAGGTCCCTCCGCACCATCATCATCAGGTTCTTCTTCCAGTTCCGGACCGTCAAGTTCCGGGGATGCCTCGTCATCTGGAGGCAATTCGCAGAGCACATCTCCGTCTACGACATCTTCCTCTTCCCCATCATCGCAGCCAGCTAATTCAGGGCCTGCCGCACAGGGAGGCCAGAGCGCTGCAGCTTTCCCTCAGACCAAGGCCGCACAGGGTGTCCCTGATCCGAATATGCCTTCAGGCACGGCCACTATCCGGCTTGCCAGCACACGTTTCCTGAATAAGCCTAACGGGCTCAAGGGGTACGGGATGGCACTGACTTTCCGCGGTACCCAGACCATTACAAAGATACGCCTCAGCTCGCGTTCTTCCGGCGGCACAGGATATGTGTATGCGGATTCCGATTCTTCAAACCCGAATAACGGGTATCCGGTCGGGCAGTTCAGCTTCTCAGGATCCGGGGATACGGTGATTACACTCAGCCGTCCTGTTTCCACGGATCGGCTGGTGCTATGGGTCCCATCTGAATCAATGCCCTCAAACAACAGGGTATATTTCAACCGCATCTCTGTGTCCTGACCGGTAAGCCGGCACAGTCCAGCTCACGCTATATACAGAGCTGGGTTCACGCCGAATATACACTTTTCCCCGTGCAACTGTACCGGCTGTATCTTGTTTTAATGTGGCTGCCTTCCATTCCTGCACAGCGCCCGCATAGTTTACTAACTAATCCTGCAGGCCTTGCCCAGAGCATAGGAAGGAATAATACAGCATTCAGGCGGTTCTTACCTGTAGATAGATTTATAAAGGCGGCATCAGGAAAGTTACAGTACCGGTAATAGCGGATGATACTGTGGACTATCCTCAGCAATGAGCCGTCCTGACGGCAGAGGCATTGGAGGAACCATGGAAAACCTTATATCGCTGAGTCCATCACGGAAGGCTAATGATCCGGCAGACCCGGCTGGCCGGAAAAATTCGGCAGAAATTGCCGCATCTGCTGCCCAGGCAGCTGAAACAGGTCCTGCAGTTGCCAATGCAGTTATCGTAGGGTCCGGGCCTGCGGGCTATACTGCAGCAATCTACCTGGGACGGGCCGGCTATTCCCCTATTGTCCTGGCAGGCGCGCTGTCCCCCGGAGGCCAGCTGGTCAACACTACAGAAATTGAAAACTTCCCCGGTTTCCCCGATGGCATAGCGGGCCCTGAGCTTATGGATAACATGCGCAAACAGGCTGAACGGTTCGGGGCGCAGGTCATTAATGATGATGTTGTTTCAGCAGATCTGAGAGGGGGCATCAAATCCCTTCAGACAGACAACAGCGGGATTTTCCGCTCGCGGACGGCTATCATTACAACAGGATCAGACTACCGGAAGCTGGAAGTCCCCGGTGAAAAAGAGTACAGCGGCAAAGGGGTCTCCTATTGCGCAACCTGCGACGGCTATTTCTTCAGGGGCAAACCTATTGCAGTAATTGGCGGTGGGGATACTGCCATGTCAGATGCCCTGTTCCTTTCACGTTTCGGCTCATCTGTTACTGTTATCCACCGCAGGGATACTTTCCGGGCTTCCCGGATCCTCGTTGACCGTGCTGAACAGGATCCAAATATTACTTTTGTTCTTGACAGTACTGTTTCCAAAATCAATGGGGACGGTACTTCAGCCCAGTCTGTTAATGTCCACAATCTTAAAAACGGCACTGACACCGTACTGCCGGCTAACGGTATATTTATTGCAATTGGGCACACACCGCGCACCGGTTTTCTCTCAGGGCAGCTTGACCTGGATGATGGCGGATACATCAGGACCTCCGGGGCGACTGCGCAGACATCATTGAGCGGTGTATTTGCTGCCGGTGATGTTGTTGACAGTGTATATAGGCAGGCAATTTCAGCAGCCGGTATGGGCAGCCGAGCGGCACTTGACGCACAGGGATATCTGGAAAATATCGGGATGACAGGCAGCCTCCGGCCAGCAGTTTAACGGTTTTCCAAGGAAGCTGCATCCATTTTACAGACGCAGCTTGATGTATTTATATGCGCGTGATTGCAATTTCACTAAAAGTATAATACAGGCAGTACCCAGCCGGACAGGACACCAGACAAGATAGGTAAAGACGACTGACCTGTTGCAATCAGATCAAAACCAGCCGTCTGCAGTACCCTGTGATGAGCTTTGTCCCTGGCTGCCGCCCGGCTGCCCGCTCCCCTGCTGGATGACGCTGATGATCCTGTGAAGGTCCTCCTGGGATGTGAATGTTATTTCTATACGCCCTTTCCTGGACGTACCTTTAATATCTACCTTTGTATCAAAATAGTTGCTTAACTGCTCAATCTCCGGTGCCGATGCCCAGACATTCTGAGAAGGCTTATGCTTCTTCTGGCTTGCTCTGTGCGACTGCATCACAACAAGTTCTTCCGTACTTCGGACTGACAATCCTTCAGCAACGATCCGGTTAGCAAGCTTTTCCATCGATTCAGAAGACGAGAGGGACAGCAAGGCGCGGGCATGCCCTGCAGAAAGGACGCCGGAAGCTACTTTCTTCTGGACGGAGGCCGGCAACTGCAGCAAACGCAGTGTGTTCGCGATCTGCGGGCGCGATTTGGAAACAGATTTCGACAGCTGCTCCTGGGTCAGGCCAAAATCTTCCATCATCTGCTGATATGCTGCCGCTTCCTCAAGCGGATTCAATGCAACCCGATGGAGGTTCTCCAGCAAAGCATCGCGCAGCATACTATCGTCTGTAGCAGTTTTTACTATAGCTGGGATCGTCTTAAGCCCCGCTAAAATGCTTGCCCGGAGACGGCGTTCACCCATAATAAGCTCATACTGAGGTGCAGGGCTGCTGCGATCCTGCTTCTGGCGCATATATTTCCGGCTACGTTCCTGATCCTGTTTCCGTGCATCGCCATCAGGCTGCTGCACGGTACGCTTGTTCCTACCCAAATCACGGTTATCATCATGTTCCGTGCCGCGACGGCGGACGACTACCGGCTGAAGAACACCGACTTCTTTGATTGAATCAGCCAATTCCCTGAGTTCACCATCATCAAATACTGTCCTGGGCTGTTTTTCATTTGGTGATATTTCCGATATCGGGATTTCAGCAAGGTACCCGCCCTGAACTGGCAAAAGCTGATCGGGGTTACCCTGTCCGCTGCGGTTAACCGGAGTCTTACTGTTCTTAGACTCCTTATCTGCTGAGCCTAAGGGCTTATCCTGTTTATCCTTATTTGTTTTATTCCCGTCGTTTGTTTTATCCCTGCCGTTATCCGTCAGCTGCTTATCCTTTTCTGCTTTAACTTTCCTGGTTGCACTGCAGCTGAGCCTAGCCCCGGTGACCTTTCCCTTATTTTTAGGATTCGCCGACTCCTGTTTTATCTCCTGAGAACTTTCGCCGGCACCGTGAATACTATTATGCTGAGCCTGTCCCTCTCTATTATGCTGAGTCCGCTCTTCATCATTGTTCACAGAAGGTTCAATTCCATGCGCAGAAGATTTGCGCTTTAATGTTTCACGCGAAACATTACCATTTTGGGAGATAGATACTTTTGATCCCTGCTTTGCTTTACTGCCTTTATTATGCACATTCCTTTCAGATGTACCTTGTTTATGAGAATCCTTGCCCTTTTCTGCAATTTTCGCAGCAGATGTTTCACGTGAAACATTTTCAGACGAATCCTGAACCAGGTCTTCTGTATGGTTCCCCGCTGTATTGGTATTTTTCTGCTGCTTTACAGCAGAAGTTTTTACTCCGCTGCCATCTTCTGTACCATTATTCCACGCCGGTTGCTGCACGCTCTCCGAAACCGCTGCTTTTGCCCTGTTATCCTTATGTTTATCAGCTGCAGTATCCTCAAGATCAATGGTATCCGATTTAGCTTTATGGTTCTCAGTATCACTTAACTGTTCGCTGTCTGCTGCAACATCGCTTTCCCGGACACCGCTTGCTTCGAAAAAGAAATTACTTGGATGAATGGATTCAGCAAGCGAAGGCATACGGCGCTTCCCGACGCGGATCCTGCTCAGGACATCACTGCTGTCTGCTTCAGCTGAAGCATCATCACCGTGGAATGTTTCACGTGAAACATTTTGTCCGTTAGAATACGAAGTATCCTTCCCATGCAGCCTCTTCGAGCTATCTGATGCATCCTTGCCTTCGAATCCATGTTTCTGTCCTTCGTTGAACGAAACATCGCCTGCATTTTCCTCAAACGTTGGGAGCGTGGGAAACAACGCTCCAACACCTTTACCAAGGCGTGATTTTTTCGCCATTATTTATTTCCTTTCTCTGTTAGCCTTGCAATAATTCCCTCTGCTCTGTTATTGATTTCTAACGCCGCTTCACGATATGCAATCGATCCGTTCCCTTTAGGGTCATACGTAATAATAGTCTGATTAAAACTAGGAGCCTCAGAGATCCTCACTGACCGTGGAATTGTGGCATCAAGGACAATATCTTTGTAATGTTCCTTAATCTCACCATAAACCTCTCTGCTCAAAAGTGTACGTTTATCAAACATCGTTACAAGCATAGTTGAGATGACCAGATTATGATTTAATGAATTCTGGACAAGCTGGATAGTATTGAGTAACTGCCCAAGGCCTTCAAGTGCATAGTATTCAGCCTGGATAGGAATCAGTACTTCATGTACTGCACATAAAGCATTAAGAACCAGCAGCCCCAAACTCGGTGCACAATCAATGATGACATAATCATAATGCTTATCGCTGTTATTGATATAGTTATCAAGCTGCTGTTTAAGGAGCCCCGTACGGTTATCCATATCAACAATTTCCAGCTCAGCGCCGCTTAGGTCAATACTTGATGGCACTACATCCAAAGTATCAAACTCCGGACACGCTTTTACAGCATCCTGTATGCTGCTTCGGCCTTCGATCACATCGTAAACTGTGATATCATCGGAACCATGGGGGATACCTAAAGCAGTGGAAGCATTCCCTTGAGGGTCCATATCAATAACAAGGACATTCAATCCGCTGTCAGCAAATGCTCCTGCAAGATTAACAGCCGAAGTTGTTTTCCCAACTCCGCCTTTTTGATTGGATATAGCAATGTATCGGGTCTCGCTGGGATGCTGGAATTCAATTTCGTCCAGCTTACGGAGCCTGTCTTTCTCATCCGCCAGTTCCGAACCAAAACCGCTGGAGGAATTGCCAAAAATACGCTTCAGTATGTCCTGAGCAGACTCAAAAACTGGCTCCTCAGAACCGTCTCTGACGTTTTCGTCTGAAAATGTTTCACGTGAAACATCGGACATAATACCTCCTTGGTCGTCTTTTCTATTCTTCTATACTTCCTCGACACACGCAACTTTCAAAAGCTGATGTGGATAAGGCCTGTGGAAAACTGAGTAGAAAAGGTCTCAGATATAAAGTAAAAAAGTATATAAGCAGGTATATGGAGAGTTGGAATATAGAAAGCATAGGAAATATAGGAATATAAGAAGTATTAAGAGGATATGCAGGAAGAGTACAAAAGGTATATGGAAAAAAGTATCTTACATAATTTACACAATACGATACAGTTTATGGTATTCGACTATTTACAGTATTCTCCGAAGATGCCGCTAATCCAAGATACCACTTTACGTAATGGAACCCTATTTACGGTTTTCCACAGAAATCCCTGCTCCAGGCGCATACAACTCAATAAGAAAACATAATAATGGGATACACACAGAATCGATGACCAACAATCAACGCACTACTACTGTAACTACATGTGTGGGCTCAAGCCCCTCAGCCACAGGTGCTTCCTCCACTTTCCACGATACGGCATAATTCTTTTTCAGCTCTTTTTCAGCCTTATTAAGCTCACTCTGTGCAGATTTGCCTTTAAGGGCAATCAGTTCACCATGCCTTTTCAATAGCGGCAAAGCCATTCCAGATAATTTAGACATTGGTGCAACAGCGCGGCACGTAACAATATCAAATCCCATAAAATGAGGATTTTCCCTTTTGAATGAATCAAAAGAACTGCCATTATCCTGTTCAGAGGCCGCTTCCCGGCTTCGATCAGGCTTCTGGATCCGGGCTGGGCCCTGGTTCCAGGCAAGCTCACGGTCTGGAGCAGGTTTCCGATCCCAGACCGGTTCTTGGCCCCAAGCCAGCTCCTGCTTAAAAACAGCCTCGTGACTGTGGACAGGCTTCAGATTCCCAACAAAATCCTGGTTCCGGTTATAGCTGTTTTTGCCGTTTCGTTTCAAACGACGCCCCGGATTTCTCTTCTGTTTCCGATCACCGCGGTATTGTGCTCCAGATACACCGTTAACAGCCTTCTTATAAGAAATAAGTTCTTCAGTACGGGCACGTACGACCTGTGCGTTAACAAGATCTAATTCATCGATTACTCCAGAAAGCCACTCACAACGCCGTTCCATGGGTTCAATAAGGAAAAAACTAATATCAGGAAGGGTGGATGCAAGCACGATACCAGGAAACCCGCCGCCGCTGCCGATATCACCTACAACAGCTTTACTTCCAGATCCTCTTTTTTTACTGACCTGCTCCGCAGCAGTTTTGATATAGGGGAGAAGGGCAGCCGAATTAAAGATATGCCTTTCCCACAGGATATCAACGTCGCGCGGTCCAATAATCCCCCGTAATACCCCCTCGCTTTCCAGCTTTTTATGGAAAAACTCCATCCTTTCTGAAGAATCCCTGAAAATACTCTTAATAAGAGGGGAGTTATCAAATTGATCAGCCATATACTGCAACGACCTTATGTGACGCAAGCCTTATTTTATAGTGAGGATACCCATACTTCTGCCGGTATTTCAGTTGCCGTTATTCTGAAACATTACTGTTCCCTGCAATACCGGCATCACCTGCATGATAAACGTAACCTGCGTCACTGGCATCGCCATCTCTGGCAGTATCAATCTCATCAGCATCAGTTTCAGTCTCATCATCGTTATCTTCATCAGCATAATCACGCGAAACGGAAACACTGCCCGTATCTGCAGCATTATGGGCATACCGGTTTGCGAAACCATCAGTGCTGGAACCGTCCTGGGATCCACTGACGAAATCTTCAGCTTCATCAAACTCCGGATCATCAGGTCCGCCATTATCAAGTTCACCATCATAGCCATCATCAACGCTGCTGTCCTGCGCTCTCAGGTAAACAGTGACGTACCTGTCCGGCTCAACACCATGGGACCGCGATTTCAATCCCTCTTCGCGGACAATATCATGGACGATCTTGCGCTCAAAAGAGTTCATTGACCGCAGTGAAACCGGCTCACCTGTTTCGCGTACCTCATCAACAGCATCCAGGGCAATATCCTCTACATGCTTCCGCCTGCGTGTCAGATAACCGTCAACGTCGAGGATCAGATGTGAGCGGTCACCTGTTTTCTGCTGAACAGCAAGGCGGGAAAGCTGCTGCAGCGCGTTAACGACCTCGCCATGCCTGCCTATAAGGTTTTTGATATCCTCATCGTCGTCAGCCACGATCTGTACTGTCGGCCTGTTATTACGCACAGCAAGCTCAATATCCCCATCATAATCAATGATATCAAGCAGCTCTTCAAGATAATCAGCAGCGATATCAGCTTCCTCATTGAGCTGGTCTACTGTCTTTACGTCCTCGTCTGCCATAATATGCTCCTTTATGATCCAGGATCCTGTACTTCTTATAAATAACTATATTTCTTTACTATTTTCCGTTAATATTTTTCTCCGGGCCTTTTACGGACCGCCGTCAATTTTAACTGCTACTTGTAATGTATCATATTTGCACCTTTTCTGTACAATACGCACATTTCTATACATAAGCAGATACCTGCCGGACCTACTTTTTCTTCTTTTTCCGTGAAGGCTGCTTGCGCTGGTGACCCTCAACGGAAAGGCGTTCCTCGGCTTCTTTCGCTTTGAGGAGCTCTTCTTCTTCAAGGGAGATCTCCCCGGCACGCTCACGGCGGGCCTGTTCTTTCCTGTAATCGCGTTTCTCTTTAGCTTCAGCAGCTGGGGAGCCGGGGGTCGGCATATTATAAACCTGCCAGAGGGTCTGGCCCAGAGTCCAGATATTATTGGTCAGCCAGTAGACCAGTACCGCGAACGGGAATGTGATACCAGAAAAGATATACATAACAGGGAAGATGAACGACATAAGCATCTGCGTCCGGTAAGCCGTTCCCTGCATAGACGCTTTCGGCATATTGCGGCGGACATTATGCCATTGTGAATAAAACATAGTCAGGCACATCAATGCAACGAAAATACCGATAGTGACTTTACCGCCCGAATCAGCTGTTGCAAATGTTGATGACAGTTTGATATTAAACAGCTGCGCATTGGAGAATCCCTGGGCAGCCGTCTTATCGAACGCCCCTAAAGGCCCGCGCCTGCCATCGGCAATATATGTCACCGCAGACAGTGTGTAGAACATCGCCATAAATATAGGTCCCTGTATCAGAGACGGTACACAGGAACCCATAGGGTTCGCATGATTATCCTGATACACCTTCATTGTTTCGCGGCTCATTGCCTCGCGGCTTGCCCTGTCCGTTTTGCCTTTATATTTTTTCTGTATTTTCTGCAGCTGAGGCTGGAGTGCCTGCATTTTCCTCATGGACAGCATCTGCCGTACAAACAGCGGAAGGATGATCAGTTTGACCAGCACCACCAGGAGCATAACTGCAATGGACCATGCGAGCCCCTGGGCCCCGCTCAATCCGATTGCTGTAAGGACATCGTGGAAAAACTTGATCACGTACGCCATTGCTGCTTCGATCGGGCGCAGGATCGTATAGAACCAGCCGAAAAAGCCTCTATCTAATAACATAGGTTCCCCTTAATACCGCAGATCTGAATAAAAGTTCAGTATTCCTTGCTATTTCGCTATTTTCCGTATTTCGTACTGCCTAAATTATACATGAACGTGTGGCGAACTATTATCGTCACTGCTATCTGTTCCTGCCAACGGAACAACACGGGGTTCTTCATGCGCCTTCGACCACGTGAACCGGTAAAAAACCGAGAATTTCTGAGGCACGTCATCAATGCCGCCGTTACTCCATGGCCGGCATCTGGCCAGCCGCAGCAGTGCCAGAACCGATCCCCGGAAAGCCCCGAACCGTTTTACCGCGGTCAGTGCATACGTGGAACATGTTGGATAATATTTGCATGATGGGGGAGTGTTGGGGGAAATACGGCGGCGATAAAAACTGATACATCGTATAACGGCCTTCTGTGCCCAAGATGGATCTTTGCGCATTACCTGTATCCTATGTATTCCGTCAGTATTTCTGCCAGCATCCGCAGCATTGGTATTACCCTTATGCTTGGAAAGAAGCATTGTGCTGCTGCGCGGATTTCCCTCAGGTACGTCGTTGCTGGGGCCTTGTGATACCTGCGGTACTTGTGATGCCATGTGCTGATCCTCTACAAGCCAGTTGCTAAACCGTATTACGCGGCGGGCTTGTCTGCAGGATATTCGGCGGATTTTTCCCTTAACCCTGCATATATTTTTTCCATCTGGGAATCCAGCGCATCGAAACGCGCATAAGCTGCTGAAGGCTTTGCCCGTACAACTATATCAATACAGAGCGTTCCTGCCGAAGGAAGGTCAGTAAGATAGCCTTCATATTTCTTCGCCAGTACGCGGAGCCTCCGTTTAACTGTATTACGCATCACTGCATTCCCAACAGATTTGGAAACGGCAAGCCCTAACCTGATATCAATATCCCGGCATCCAGTAACAGGGCTGCTTTTTATACCTTTCCGGGGACTGCCAGGCTCCGGCTGACGATAGATACTGTAATGGAGCACAATATCCCGGGAGGAAAACTTCTGGTGCTTTTTCAGAACAGCAACAAAATCTTTATGGCCCTTAAGTCTGTCCATTCGCTGTTGCCTCCGGTCCAGTACCGCCCAAATAATAAATGGATAATAGTAAACGGCTATTATGAACAAAGCGCTGCTGTGCAGTGCCTGTTTATAGAGCTATGTTACTATGCTGCATTATCTGTATTTCCTGTAAGCCTGTGTACCTTTGCACTTGCAGGTACAGTAAAACAGCCAAAGCCGCAGTTTACCTCTGCCTGCAGCCTTGGCTATATTGCTGTCCACACTCTCCTGAGACTATACCCTTAAGCGGAGAGTACCTTACGCCCCTTTGCACGGCGGCGGTTGATCAGCGCACGCCCTGTGCGTGTACGCATACGCTGACGAAAACCGTGCTTCATATGGCGGCGGCGATTGTTCGGCTGGAAAGTCCTCTTCATAGTAAAACGCTCCCGTTTCCTGCCACGCTTAAACGTGGCTCCTCATGAGTCAATCTCTATTAAGTTACTATTACCACTCTACATAATCGTATGACTATGTTTATGGAGATTCTCTACTTTATACCACGAATCACACCGTAATCAAACTTCTTCACATTCTTCCCCTCTTTGTGATCAATTTGAAAATGGGTATCAGTAAGCAACAGTAAAACTACACTGATGTAACTTATCAACATCAACGCTGTGAATATGTGGATATCTCAAGGATCTTGATTTTAATTTATCCACAAATTACACGCGTGTTATTCACATTCATGTATTTACAACACGCCCAATTGTGGATAACTTCTGTGGGTGCGATTATAAATGTTGGTACACATCAGAGAACTTATTTGGAACCGGAAAGATTCATTATTGGAGGGACT